>NZ_JAGQDC010000002.1:0-342290 GCF_023282985.1 Serratia silvae
TACTAATGACGCCGGATATATGGTCGCAAACCGTATCGAACCAGTACTTGTGACACCCGGGGCGTCCATATATGGTCAAGTAAAACCGGACACCGATTTAGGCACATTGTTGTAGTCGTCGTTCGTATTCATCCGGCGAGATATTTCCCAGCCGGTAATACCGCCGCTTCAGATTATAAAAACTGTCGATATAATCGATAACGTCTGCAATACCCTGACTTCGGGTTTCATAGCGACAATAGTTAACCCTTTCTCCTTTCAGGCTGCGGAAAAACCTCTCTGTAACCGCATTATCCAGACAATTGCCCTTGCGGCTCATGCTGCCCGTCACATCAAGCTCCTGCTGGCAGGATTGGAACTATACTGTACTGTGCCCCCTGAACGCTATGGAACACGACTGGGCCTGTTGGCCGTCGTTTATTCATCGCCAGCCGTAATGCCCGGATAGTCAGGGTGCTGTCCGGCTTGTCTGAGAAGGCCCAGCTCACTATTTTTCTTGAACATAAGTCCATGACAATAGCCAGATACAACCAGCCCTGAGCCGTGCGAAGATAGGTGATATCTCCTGACCACCAGGTATTCAATGTCTCTGGATTAAATTGCCGATTCAGTAGGTTATCCGCCACTACTGCTGGTTTTCCACCTCGTGGATAGCGGCGACGTCCAGGACGCTTTGCAACCAGCAACAGGGTTTTCATTATCTGACGAATGCGGTATCGGCCAACGTTAAAACCCTGCTCACGCAACTCAATACACATGCGTCGACTGCCGTACGTCGCATCCATTTCAGCATGAACATGCTTAGCCGCCGCATGAAGCATAAGAACCTCGGCTTTTAGCGCTGGCCGCTTGCTCCGGGCGTAAAATACACTGCGCGTAAGCGACAGGCAGCGGCATACCTGCTGGATGTTTGCACCGGCCTTCTTCAGCTTCACCGCGACTTTTTGTCGTTGTTCATTTCCATGGCGAAGAAGGCCGAAGCTTTTTTTAACAGGTCATTGTCGCTCTGAAGCTGACGTACCTGCTTTTCAAGCTCCTGTATTCGCCGTTGTTCAGATGTAATGGCACTGGCTGCCGGAGTCTCGCCACGAACTTCTCCGCGATACTGGTGTAGCCAGCGTTGCAATGTTGAAAGACCAATGTTCATTGTTTCAGCAGCTTGTGTCACCGGGTAGTTGTGCTGAAGGACCAGATTGACACATTCCTGTTTGAACTCATGGGTAAACGTTTTTCTGCGCATTCTCACCTCGTTAGTGCTGCTTATTATATTTCTAACAAAGTGTCCGGGATGATTAGACCATTACAACAGGGAGCATCCCATCTGGGAATATTACAATTAGTTCATATACAGGAGACGCGGTTATTAATGGAGGTGGAACAACAGCTACACTAGCCGTAGCGGGGCTCAGAAAATATTTCATTGAGTGCGTTTCCGGTGCGTGGTATGTCGTAAGTTAAATTACTGCCGCTATGGATAGCGGCTATTCATAATAACAGGGAGTGCAATGACTCCCATTAATCCTATTTGCATAATTATCTCTGTAGCTTGCAGTTCGTATGAGCGGACCTTCCTTATGATACTATGTAATACATGATTCCATCACCATAAATAGAAGTAACATTAATTTTATCTGATTTTTTTATTTTGGCATTCCTTCTCCGCCCGAGAAGTCATTGCTACGCACTGGAAATGCTGATGCTTGCTTGAGTACGCGCCGCAACACCTTGATGATCAACCCGTAGGTTCCAGCCGGTTAGCGATTATTGAGATAATGGCTATTGCATTACGGCGGTTGTGAGTGCATAATTTTATGGATATTTTAACATTTTCAGATACTAACCAGGGCGATGACAGTGATTAATGTTGATAGCGGCACACCCAATAATACAATGAGGCTAAGAAAGTGGAACGCTTATGTTTTTAACATCCTTTTGAGTGTTGGTGCAAAGTTTATTTTCATAATTCCATTTGCTGCAATTTTGCTTTTCAAAAGTAAAGATACAAAGGTGAATCTATCTAAAACATTGGCACGGGCTTTAATTGTATCATTGCCAATGCTAATTATATTGACAATGCTATCCCTGTATTCAATCGCATCCGGTAATAGCTTGGATTTTGTCTTTTTTGAGGCTAGAGATGTTTTTATTGCAATTTTCTTGCTTTCAATAATGATTGCAGCTACAAGAAACGAATTTGACACACACAGAATGGTTGCAAGTGTAGAGAAAGTTGTTGCTTTTATTGGGCTTATAAAAGTAGGGATGATTTTGTATTGCGCCTTAACGGGAATGTCTCTATATTTGATGGTGAAGGGGCTTTCAGAGTTCATGGGTTGGACTTTGCAGTCTTATACAACATCGGTAAACTTTATTGCCAGGGTCCAGTTCCCCTACGACTGCATTATACCTTTAGTTCTTTTCTTTTCATTTTCAAAACTACTGCAAGGCGACGGGAATAGAAAAGAGAGACTGTTGGTCATATCACTTATATTAATATCTGTTTTCTTTACAATGTCGCGCGCCTTTTGGGCCCTAAGTTTAGTGATGATATTTACTGCGGTCCTTCTTAACTCGTCGATGAAAAAAATATTTACTTTCTTTGCAATGGCATTTGTATCGTTACTTATTGTTTATTTTTCAGCATCAAGATATATAGACGAAGCTGTCTCATCAAGGATTAATGCAGAAACCAACTACTCATCTGACAGCTATAGGATAATGCAAAATAACAAACTGATTAATAAGTTTGACAGCGCTCCTATGCTAGGCAAGGGAATTGGTTACTTCATTCCTGATTTTACAAGAGCGGTGGGGGATGCAAGATATACATATGAATCTCAACTATTGTCAATGTTCATGAAGATCGGCTTGCTTGGGGTTATAGCATTGTTTGGATCATTTATATATACATGCTTTGCATATGACGATTCATATAAAAACAAGCCAATTAAAAAGATAATGATAAAGTGCATTATGATTTTATCATGGTTAGGAATGGGGGCTGTGAATCCGCTTCTTTTTGTTACTAATGGTGCGATGATGCTTTATCTTGCATCGCGAACTAATTACTTCATCAAATAAATAAAAGCCATGCAGTAAACTGCATATTGCTGCATGGCTCTCTAAAATATCAAATTCGCGTCATTTTCTTTATTTCTTTAACATATACTTCTGCCCACTCCTTAGTTAAGTGGTTCCTGTCAAACATATACGGAATATCATTTCCAATAAAATAATTACACTTAGACTCAATGCAGTTTAAATTGAACACATCGAGATAATGAAGCTCGGTGCTTTTAAAATCATCAATCATGACATTATTAATTTCTTCTGAGTCTTTTGTCACAAGCTTGTCTATGCGCAGTCTATCAACTTTTTGTGCTATCTTATAGAAATCGATTTCGAATGTTTTTGTTTGGCCAATAACATATACTTTGGCGTCTTTTTTGTTTGCAAGAGATGCATTCAGTTTTTCTAATAAATTGTATTCGTTAAATGCCACCCAGTTTGCCGATATGAAAATGCCGTCAACTTTGTTGTTCTTAAGAAAATCATCATAGATATAGTTTATAAGCTTCTGGCAATAGCTTGATGGATCTATTGATGCTATCGGAATGCATCCGCTGGCAGTGGCCTGCATAACATTATAGTCAGTGAATTCCTCTCTCATAGCCTGAGAAAACTCAGCCGCATGGCTATCTCCAATCAGGAGGATATTTTTCTTTTCTGATGATGGCGTTAAGCACTTTTCTTTGTCAAAGAAAGACACGTCATTGTACTTTGTTGTTAAGAAGCATATACCGTTGTCATTGCCAAATTGCTTAATCCGTATTGCGTTATCTGAGTAGTATTTGTACTCTTCCAGCTTAATGGTTCGATCTGATATCCAATATTTACTTAAGCCAATAGATGACACGGCAAATGCCAGAAGAGAGAATGCCGTTGCGGCAGAAACCGCCTTGATCCCCTTTAAATTCCTAATGTTCTCAAAGTATCTGTATGAAACGAACCCCAGAGCCACCGACAGCGCGATACCAACTGTTGAGCTTAACGGATTGAACTCAATAGAGTTGTTAGCCATATAGGCAACAACAGGCCAATGGAATAGATATATTGAGTAAGATGCCTTTCCTATCAACTGGATTGGTGAGAACCTGAACACTGTCGATTCATTGCTCACACATGCATTTATTACAGCAGCAGCGCAAAGGGTTGGGATAAGCGTCAATGATCCCGGCCACGTATTCCCTTCTTTGACCAGGACGCAAAATGCAACGATGATTAAAATTGAGGCTATCTCTGTTGTTCTTTTGTAGTTGTTTTTGAACTTGTGTGCTGACACATACGCACCAAGCATCAACTCCCACATTCTTGTAGGCAATAAGTAGAAAGAGGCGTCCTGGTGGTTTCTGCTTATAAATATGCACAAGCATAGTGAAAGGATAATGGTGGAAAGATAAAACGCATTCCTATACCTACCAAGCATATTGCCGATGGTGATGATTGCTGGGAATATTAAGTAATACTGCCACTCAAGAGAGAGGGACCACGTATGGAGCAACCAGTTCAAGTCAGACGAACCAGAGAAGTAGCCGCCACTTGTGATCCAGTAGTAGATGTTTGATGTGAATGTGAGTGCGGAAGCTGCCTGCTTAAATGCAGACTTAACGCCATCGGGTGTTTCTGTTGCCAGGACAACGGCAAACGCTAAAACGGACATTACAAGAAGCGCAGGGTAGATGCGGTTAAATCTCTTCTTGTAAAATCCCATTACCCAGCCGTGCTTTTTCATCTCTTTGCTGCAAATCTCTTGCATGAGAAAGCCGGAAATAACGAAGAACACATCAACACCAGCAAATCCACCGTACGATGGCCCGATCTTGAAGTGGAACAAGACAACCATGGTTACCGCCAAAAATCGCAACCCATTAATATCTAGTCTGAAATTCATTTTAAGTTTCACGAACGTTATAAGTTTGACGCAATCATAGCAACGAGGAGGGATTGCAGCAAGTGCGGCTGCGGTGTGGTGGTATTTGTAACCACATGAAAATGCTAGGTATAATATCTAATATGACTTTAAGGAATATGGCCACCAAGCATGCCGGTTGATCTCAAACCATGACACTGAGAGAATAAAGTTACTTATCTATGAAAAGTTGAATTTGACATTATGCACCTTAAGATGATGAAAATTGTGTTCTTGTGTGCTTTGGCGCATATCGTAATGCCAGCAACAGCGGCAGAGGTGGAGCTAAATGCACTGGGGAGACTTAACCCTGTTCCCCACAAACTTCCCGATAGTTACGCATCTGGTTACTATGCTTCCAAAGACACATATGGCATGCGAAGCAGTGCTGTTGTTGCCGCGTTCATGGCGAACTCACGCTATCCTTTCGACTTCCCAATTATTGGCATACCGTATGTTAAATCCCTTGCTTACTACCAAAATCGCGATTCTGTAGGTCTTTATGCTGACAACACGGCTCCAAAGTTAAAAGAATGGGAGGTTATTAAGTCAGGGAGTTTCACACCAACATCATTTACATCAAAGGAAGTTGATGCGGTAAACATAAAGCCAGGGATGATTATAGATACAATGCACAATCCTAAATGGTCATCCTACGTTGTGTCTGTTTCGGAAGGTAAAATTATCACGGCAGGCTGGGTTAGCACTAAAACTAAAAGAATGGGGACCCCAACAAATGACGCGGGAATTACAATAAATCCGATAACTAAAATATGGGCTACAAACTTTAATATGTTTCTTCCGGAAAATGGAAGGGCAAAGATGGGTGTAATTCAAGAAAATGCCATCGTAAATAATATTGAACCAAATCCTAAAGTCATTAATGGAATAGATACTGTTGTTTTGCCAATCTCACGATATGGAGGAACGGCAGCTTACCTCAGCAGATCAGCTGTCAGTGGGTTCAAGCAGCAATGGATTTTCGGCTTCCTGTCTCAAGGAAATAATATTAGTTTTGCTAGCGCGAATACTAATGCGAGTAGTCCAAAAACAAGCTTCCTTGAGTCTTCTAGCGCTGATGATGGGTTGCTATTTGAAGGGAAGAATAAAAATAGTTCTGTACTGTGGAAGGACGGGAAAAGGGTAGTGTCAGTCATAGGCCCAAAGGGACTTATCGAAAAAATCGGCTACAAGACTGCCGTAGCTAAGACAAGCATGCAACTTTCTGACCGCGTGGGTAGATATCTAATCAGTCCAGATGGGGAGATAACATTAACACTACCGAAAAAAGAAAGTGTGTTCGCAGGGTACACGATGAAGCTTATGAAGGTTTCTCCATCTGACTCAGTTGTCGTTTTCAAATCGCCAGACAGCAACGTCAACGGTGCTTCATCTGCGAAGATTTCTGGCGGGCCGTGGAATAAGGAAGCGGTTTTCGACGGAACTTACTGGTACATATACTAACGTGCAAGTTTTACGACCTAGCTGCATGAAGTGTGCCGTGAGTAATCTCGGCATACTTTCTTCCCTTCCCAATCCACACCAAGCTTCACCTCTTCATAGGTATCACATAGTCGTAAGCCTTCACCGCTTCAAAGTCAGCGAATGGCTCAGGGGAAGCTCTGCGCCAAATAGACATCTAGCCAATACTGGCCTTCTTCGTCGTGCCACACGCAGAATGAGTCGCTGTCGTCGTAATGTGGATCCGGGTAAGCATCGTTTTCGGTCATGCAGTAAATGGCCCGTTCCAAAACTCTCACTTTACGCATAGGTCGCTCCAGTTAATCCACGTTACCATCTATCCAATCAGCCCACCACTGCATCATTTCTCGCCGCGTATCAAGATAGATAGCATGGTTGTATATTCCTCGAGTATCTGCCGCCGCCTTCTTCTCTTGCTTCTTTAGTGCCTGCTTCTGCTCGCCAGGATCGACCTCAACCAGCAGCTTCATTTTGGCTTCTGATTGCTTTGAGCGAGCTTCAGTAAGGCTTACCTCTGGGTACGGGCCAATAACTAGCGTTTTCTCTTTCCCGTCAAACCGATAGCGCATGTGCCACACCTTCTTGCCGGTGACCGGTACAAAGAGGAATAGGCCGCCAGCATCAGCCAGGCGGTAGGCTTTGTCTTTTGGCTTCGCTGCGTCTATCTGCTTGACCGTTAGCATGTGGGCATAATTCCGGGGTGTTTTTTGATTGTGCCCACAATATGCCCGTAAAAGTTCGTTGTAGCCAATGCTTGTCGGTTCGTGTGGGTTCGTGTCGATTTCTTCGGCGGTTTTACTGTGGCTGGGTTTTGTTCGTGTGGGGTGATGCCAGTTCGCATCAATGTGGTGTCCCCTGCAGGAATCGAACCTGCAACTAGCCCTTAGGAGGGGCTCGTTATATCCATTTAACTAAGGGGACACGGCGGGCGCAGTATACCCATTTTTACGCTCGGGTTTAAGGGGCTATTGGTCTGATTGCCTGAAATATAATCGGTTTTCTTTCGTTCTGCCCCATTTTCCCGATTATTCACCTCTTACTGTGCCGCGAACTGGTTGGAGAAGTTTTATTCGCGGTCTAATTTATCCGTGTGTTCTTTCCTGGAGTGATTCTCCCGTTGTGCCTTCAGCCGTTCGGCTTTGGTCTTATCACTCATATCATTACGGATCTGCGCATGGCTGATCAGGGCGAAGATAAAGCTGCCGCCGATGATATTGCCCGCCAACGTCGGGATGGCGAACGGGTAGAAGAACTCCTGCCAAGGGAGTGCTCCGCTAAACACCAGATACAGGATCTCGACGGAACCGACCACGATATGGGTCAGATCGCAAATCGCCACCAGGTAGGTCATCAACACGATCACCCAGATCTTGGCTGCCCCGGCTGAAGGGAACATCCACACCATCGTGGCGATGATCCAACCTGCCAGAATGCCGTTGGCAAACATCTCCCCAGGAGAGTTATGCATGATTTCCTCAGACAGGCTGGTAAAGGCGGCGCGGGTATTCTCATCAAAAATGGGCATATGGATAAACGCCAGTGCGGCCAGGCCGGTGCCGAGTAGATTCCCCAACAGCACTATCCCCCATAGGCGGAACAGAATAGCGAAGTTCTTCGGCGTCGGCTTATGCATAATGGGCAGTACCGCAGTGACGGTGTTTTCCGTAAACAGCTGCTGGCGAGCCATGATGACGATGATAAAGCCGAAGGTATAACCGATGTTCTCGATAAAAAACCGGCTTGGGTCGTCCGGTAGTCGTGCGTGAAAAATCCCTTTCGCTGCCAGGGAAGCTCCCATCGACAAGCCGGCCGCCAAGGCCGACAGCATTAACGCCAGCCAGTCACGCTCCAGTTCTTTCTCCCCCTCCATGCGGATTTGCTCATGCACGGCAGCGGCGCGTGAGGGGAGTTTTTCCTCATTGACCTCAATGGTGGATTTGCCCTGATCGTGCTCTTCGCTTTCGACCTTAACGCTGTTTTCATTGCTGTTGGTTGGACGTTCGGGTTTTGCGCTCAATGGTCATTCTCCTTTCGGCTGATAACTAAGCGTAGTTGCTGATGAGGCGAAGGAAAGTGCGCCAACAAAATGAGAAAAAAGTAACGAAATTTTAACGTTGCTGATTTTTTCTACGCAATTTTGATCTGATGCGCAATATTACCCCTAATGGAGTACATTCACGCTAGGCTGCGGGCTTCGAGCGCACTGTGGCTTATGCTATGATTCGGTATCCCAAAGAAAAATATGAGTCCTCCATGCTGGAAGCCAAAAATCTTAGTTGTGTACGAGACGAACGTACTCTGTTTGACAGGTTGAGTTTTTTGGTGAGCCCGGGGGACATTATTCAGGTGGAAGGCCCTAATGGGGCAGGCAAAACCAGCTTGCTGCGCATTTTGGCCGGGCTGGCGCAGCCAGACGCAGGTGAAGTGCTGTGGCAGGGCGAAAATACACGCCATTGCCGTGAGCAATATCATCTGGACCTGCTGTTTCTGGGGCACCAGCCGGGGATTAAATCCATGCTGACCCCGTTTGAGAATTTGCAGTTTTACCAGGCTGTTAACCACTCATCCGATCGTCAGGCCATCTGGCAGGCGTTGGAGCAGGTCGGCTTGGTAGGTTACGAGGATTTGCCGGTGGCGCAGCTTTCTGCCGGGCAACAGCGGCGGGTGGCGCTGGCACGGCTCTGGCTCAGCAAAAGCCCGCTGTGGATCCTGGATGAGCCTTTGACGGCCATAGACAAGCAAGGCGTGGTGGAGCTGACCGCGCTGTTTGGGCAACATGCGCAACGTGGCGGTATGGTGTTACTGACTACGCATCAAGATTTAACCGATACACAGCAGGCGGTAAGGAAAATTCGCCTGACACAGACCAGCGCGGAGATTGCCTGATGTTCTTCATCATACTGCGGCGGGAACTGAAAATTGCCTTTCGTAAAGGCTCCGAGATTGTTAACCCGCTGTGGTTCTTCCTGATCGTGATCACGCTGTTTCCGTTGGGTGTTGGGCCAGAACCGCAATTGCTGGCGCGGATTGCGCCGGGGATTATCTGGGTAGCGGCGCTGTTAGCCTCGTTGCTTTCGCTGGAGCGATTGTTCCGTGATGACTACCTGGATGGTTCATTGGAACAGCTACTCTTATTGCCAACGCAGCTGCCAATGACGGTGTTAGGCAAAGTGTGTGCTCACTGGATCGTGACCGGATTGCCGTTGTTGATCCTGTCGCCGCTGGTGGCGCTGTTGCTGTCGTTGGATGTGAATACCTGGATGTCGATGGCGCTTACCCTGCTGCTGGGCACCCCAACGCTGAGTCTGATTGGTGCTATCGGGGTGGCATTGACGGTGGGGCTGCGTAAAGGCGGCGTGTTGCTGAGTTTGCTGGTGTTGCCGCTGTATATTCCGGTACTGATATTTGCTACCGCAGCGATAGATGCCGCCTCGATGGGGATGCCGATCGACGGTTACCTGGCCATCCTGGGCGCGATGTTGGCGGGCAGTATAACCCTGGCGCCTTTTGCCACTGCAGCTGCGTTGCGTGTAAGCGTACACTAGCTGGAAATTTAATCGCGGATGAATGCCTATACCCTATGGATTTCGAGCTGCAGCTTGAAAGACGACGGGTATATAAGAGCCTTTTCCGCACGCAAGACTATCGCCGCTCTGCCAGAAGAGAGCGGCAACCGAATGATTTATTACCGTGAGCAATGACGACAATGTGGAAATGGTTACATCAATTTGCCAGGCCGGAACGGCTGTACCATGTCTGTGGCCGCTTTGTCCCCTGGTTGGGGATAGCGGGCGCCCTCTGTCTGCTGGTCGGCTGGGTGTGGGGCTTTGGTTTCGCACCTAAAGATTATCAACAGGGTGACAGCTTCCGTATCATGTACATTCATGTTCCGGCGGCCATCTGGTCGATGGGCATTTATGGCTCGATGGCGATAGCGGCGTTTATCGGCCTGGTCTGGCAGATGAAAATGTCCGATACCGTGGTCGCGGCCATGGCTCCGGTCGGCGCGGTGTTCACTTTTATTGCACTGGTTACCGGCTCTGCCTGGGGCAAACCGATGTGGGGCACCTGGTGGGTGTGGGACGCACGCCTAACCTCGGAGCTGGTATTGCTGTTCCTTTATATGGGCATCATTGCGTTGTATAACGCTTTCGATGATCGCCGCCTGGCCGGGCGAGCCGCCGGTATTCTGGTACTGGTGGGGGTGATCAACATTCCGATCATTCACTTCTCAGTCGAATGGTGGAATACCCTCCATCAGGGCTCAACCAATATGCAGCAGAGCATTGCGCCAAGTATGCGTTATCCGCTGCGTTGGGCGATCTTCGGTTACCTGCTGTTCTTTATTACGCTGACCTTGATGCGCCTGCGAAATCTGATCCTTTTCCAGGAACGTCAGCGCCCTTGGGTCGCCGAATTGGTTAACAAGGAGCGTCAGTCATGAATGCTGCATTCAGTTCCTGGCAGGCGTTCTTCGCCATGGGCGGTTACGCGTTTTACGTTTGGTTGGCCGTGGCCGCAACCCTGCTTTCCCTGCTGGGGCTGCTGGTCCACACCCTGTGGCAGCGCAAGCAGCTACTGGCCGAGGTCAGCCGCCAAGCGTCACGTGAACGGCGTATTCGGCAATCACAGCAGCCAAAGCAATCCGCGGCCACACCGCAGTCTGTTAACTCGCGGGAGAAATCACAGTGAACCCACGTCGTAAAAGCCGCCTCTATCTGGTCATTGTCGTACTGATTGGCGTCGCGCTCACCGCCACGCTGATGCTGTATGCCTTGCGCTCCAATATCGACCTGTTCTATACCCCAAGCGAGATCCTGCAAGGCAAGGGTGAAAAGCATGAAAAGCCCGAGGTGGGGCAGCGCTTGCGTATCGGTGGCATGGTCATGCCTGGCTCGGTCAAACGCGATCAGCAAAGCCTGCAGGTGAGCTTCAAGGTCTATGACGCCAAGGGGGCCATCGAAGTGACCTACAACGGGATTTTGCCGGATCTGTTCCGTGAGGGGCAGGGCGTAGTGGCACAAGGCGTGTTGGGGGAAGGTAACGTGGTCAATGCGCGTGAAGTGCTGGCCAAACACGATGAAAAATATACGCCACCAGAAGTCGCGGATGCCATGAAAGAGAATCATAAAAGCCCGGCCTCTACCTATAGCAGTTCGCCGGACGGGGGCAACAAGTCATGATGCCGGAACTTGGGAGTTTTCTGCTGTGCCTGGCGTTGGCGATTTCGTTGCTGCTGAGCCTTTATCCGCAATGGGGAGCGGCGCGTCAGGATAGACGCATGATGGCGGTAGCCCGCCCGTTAACCTATGGCATGTTTTTCGCCATCGCCCTGGCATTTGCCTGCCTGGTGTACGCGTTTATTACCAATGACTTTACCGTTTCCTATGTAGCAGCCAACTCCAATACCAAGCTACCGGTGTATTACCGCATTGCGGCGACGTGGGGAGCGCACGAAGGTTCCCTGCTGCTGTGGGTGCTGCTGCTGAGCTGCTGGTCACTGGCGGTTGCCATGTGTAGCCGCGCAATGCCGCAGGATGCCGTGGCACGCGTGTTGTCGGTGATGGGGATGATCACCGCCGGGTTCTTGCTGTTCATCATTATGACCTCCAACCCGTTTACCCGTACCTTGCCGAGTTTCCCTATAGACGGTGGCGACCTTAACCCGCTGTTGCAGGATATCGGGCTGATCTTCCATCCGCCGTTGCTGTATATGGGTTATGTGGGCTTCTCTGTGGCCTTTGCCTTCGCCATTGCTTCACTGATGGCCGGGCGGCTCGATACGGCCTGGGCTCGTTGGTCGCGTCCCTGGACCACGGCGGCCTGGGTCTTCCTGACCATGGGCATCGTGCTGGGGTCAGCGTGGGCTTACTATGAGCTGGGCTGGGGCGGCTGGTGGTTCTGGGATCCGGTCGAAAACGCCTCCTTTATGCCTTGGCTGGCCGGTACGGCCTTGATGCACTCGCTGGCGGTCACCGAAAAACGCGGGACTTTCAAAGCCTGGACGGTGCTGCTGGCTATCACCGCCTTCTCCTTGTGCCTGTTGGGCACCTTCCTGGTGCGTTCCGGCGTGCTGGTTTCCGTTCACTCCTTTGCCTCCGATCCGGCGCGCGGGATGTTTATCCTCGCCTATCTGGTGATCGTGATTGGCGGCTCGCTGTTGCTGTATGCCGTGAAGGGGGGGCAGGTGCGTAGCCGGGTACAGCATGAAACCTTCTCGCGGGAAACCTTCCTGTTGGGCAACAACGTCTTGCTGATCGCCGCCACGCTGGTGGTGTTGTTGGGTACCCTGTTGCCGCTGGTGCATAAACAGTTGGGACTGGGCAGCATTTCCATCGGTGAGCCTTTCTTCAATACCATGTTCACCTGGCTGATGGCACCGCTGGCGCTGCTGCTGGGCATCGGTCCGTTGGTGCGTTGGCGTCGTGACGAACCTACCAAGCTCTGGCGTCGCCTAGGCGTGGCGTTGGTGATCACGCTGGTACTGTCGATCCTGCTGCCTTGGCTGCTGCAAGACAGTATCGTCGGAATGACGGTAGTCGGGCTGATTATGGCCATCTGGGTGATCCTGCTGACCCTGATGGAGCTGCATGAGCGAGCCACCCATCGCCACGGTTTCTGGCAGGGGCTCAAGCACCTTTCCCGTAGCCATTGGGGCATGGTGTTAGGCCATCTGGGCGTGGCTGTCACGGTGATCGGTATCGCTTTTAGCCAAAACTACAGCGTTGAGCGTGATGTGCGCATGAAGGCCGGTGATAGCGTGGAAATTCACGACTATCGCTTCATCTTCCGCGACGTTCACGATATCCGTGGCTCAAACTATACCGGCGGCGTCGGGATTATCGATGTCACCCGTAACGGCAAGGCAGAAGCCACCTTGCATGCGGAAAAACGCTATTACAGCGTGGCGCGCAGCATGATGACGGAAGCCGCCATCGACGGTGGCCTAACGCGCGATCTGTACGCCGCGTTGGGTGAAGAGTTGGACGATGGCTCCTGGGCAGTGCGGCTTTACTACAAACCTTTTGTCCGTTGGATCTGGTTCGGTGGGGTGTTTATGGCGATTGGCGGCGTGTTGTGTATTCTCGATCCGCGCTATCGCATGAGCAAAAAACTCAAACGTGAAGCCAAACAAGGGGAGCAGGCATGAACCGTAAACTGTTATTTATTCCGTTAATCCTGTTCCTGTTGTTGGTGGTGGCTTTGTTGGTACAGCTGACGCGTAACGCTGGCGGTGAAGATCCTACCATGCTGGAGTCTGCGCTGATTGGTAAACCGGTGCCGACCTTCAAGTTGGAATCCCTGGAACATCCAGGTAAAACCTTCGATCAGGCAGTGCTGCGCACGGGCAAACCGATATTGCTGAACGTGTGGGCGACCTGGTGCCCCACTTGTCGGGCGGAGCACGAGTATCTCAATATTCTGGCGGCCAAAGGTATCCGCGTAGTGGGGCTAAACTATAAAGACGATCGCCAGAAGGCAGTGGTGTGGCTCAATCAGTTGGGTAACCCTTATGCGCTGAGTCTGTACGACGGCGACGGCATGCTGGGGTTGGATCTCGGCGTGTATGGCGCACCGGAGACCTTCCTGATCGACGGTGAAGGTATTATCCGCTACCGCCACGCCGGGGACATGAATGAGCGTGTCTGGCAGCAGGAAGTGTTACCGCTGTACCGTAAATATGGGGGCGACGCATGAGGCTGATAACCATACTGGTGGCGGCATTGCTAAGCTGGAGTGCTGCTGCAGCCATCGATACTTACAAATTCAATTCGGTAGAGCAGGAACAGCAATACCGCGAGTTGACCGAACAGCTGCGCTGCCCTAAATGCCAGAACAACAGCATCGCCGATTCCAACGCCATCATCGCGGCGGATATGCGCACCAAGGTGTATGAGCTGATGATGCAGGGGCAAGACAAGCAACAGGTCATCGATTATATGGTGGCGCGCTACGGCAATTTTGTGACCTATGAACCCCCGGTGACCCCAGCTACCTTGATCTTGTGGGTCGGGCCGCTGCTGTTCGTGCTGATTGGTGGGGCAGTAGTAATACTGCGTACCCGTCAACGTCGGGCGGGCGCAGTCAACCAGGAATTCTCCGAGCAGGAGCAGCAGCGTCTTGCGGCGTTGCTGAAAGAGACTGACAGGAAGAAACCCTAATGGCTTTTTGGCTGATAATTATAGTGTTGTTGGTCGGTGCGAGCGCGTTGCTGGTTGTGCCAGCGATGCGCGAAGGGAAACAAAGTACGGCGGCCAGCCGTGATACGCTCAACAAGGCGTTCTACCAGGATCGCCTTGACGAGCTGGCGCAAGATGAAGATCAAGGGGTGGTTGCGGAACGCCCTGAGTTGGTTAAAGAGCTGCAACAGAACCTGCTGAACGATATCCCTGGGCAACCGGATGAGCAGCCTGCGCGGCCCATCAATCGTTGGGCTTTGGTGCCAGGCGTGATGGTACTGGTGGTGGTATCGGTTGGGTTTTATCTGAAAACCGGCGGTTTGGCTCAGGTTATGGCCTGGCATCAGGTAGAATCCCAAATGCCGGAACTGCGCGCGCGGGTGGCCAATGAACGTGCCCAGCCGCTGAGCATGGAAGAGATCGCCCGTCTTGGCCTGGGTTTACGCACCTCATTGCAGCAAGATGATAGAAATCTGAACGACTGGATGATGCTTGGCCGTGTCGGGATGGCGTTGAATAATGCCACCACGGCGACGCAGGCTTTTGCTCATGCGTACAGCCTGGATCCAACCAATATGGAAGTACGCCTGGGCTATGCGGAAGTGCTGACGCGCTCTGGCGATCCGGAAGATAACAAGCAGGCGACCACGATGTTACGTACTATGGTGGCAGAAGATCACACCAACGTGCGCGTATTGAGCCTGCTGGCGTTCAACTCCTTTGAACAGGGCGATTACCAACAGGCGATCGGTGCCTGGCAGGTGATGTTGAAACTGTTGCCAGCCGACGACCAGCGTGTTGCAGTGATAAAACGCAGCATTGAACAAGCAAAAGTTCAGGTGGGCGCAGAAACTGTTAAACTCTCCGTCACTGTCACGCTGTCGCCAGAGGCGGCAAAAGCATTACCACAACAAGGAACGCTGATCGTTTCGGTTACCGATGGAACCAACCCGGTGCCGGTAGCGGTTAAGCAATTGCCGCTTAGTCGTTTCCCGCTATCATTCACGTTGGATGACAGCAACGCCATGATGCCTGAGCGTCTGCTTTCGGCTCAGCAGCAGGTGAAGGTGCACGTCAGGCTTTCACAGGATGGTCTGGCAACGCCGCAGGCGGGCGACTGGTTTGGCGATAGTACGCTGCAAGCCTATAGCGGCAAGGAGCAGGTCAGCGTTCAGATAGATAAACAGGTTCCCTGATAAAACGAATCCAAGGGTTTTCATGGAGAAATATATGAATTTTCGCCTGACTGGGCTGGCTTTCGCAACGGTGTTATTGGTAGGGTGTGCCAGCTCGCCTGGTGACGATCCGCAAGGACGTTCCGATCCTCTTGAAGGGTTTAACCGGGCGATGTTTAACTTCAACTATAACGTGATGGATCCCTACGTGCTGCGCCCGGTCGCGGTGGCATGGCGTGATTACGTCCCGACGCCTGCGCGTAATGGCTTGAGTAACTTTACTTCCAACTTGGAAGAGCCAGCCAGCATGGTGAACGAATTTCTGCGTGGTAACCCTTATCAGGGCATGAAGCACTTCAACCGTTTCTTCCTCAACACCCTGTTGGGGATGGGCGGGTTGATCGACGTGGCCGGAATGGCCAACCCGAAACTGGCGCGTGAAGAACCACGCCGCTTCGGTGGTACCTTGGGGAACTACGGCGTAGGTTACGGCCCGTATGTCCACTTACCGGTCTACGGCAGCTTTACCATTCGTGAAGACGGTGGTGACTGGGCGGATAGCGTTTATCCGGTGCTGAGTTATCTCACTTTCTGGATGTCGGCAGGTAAATGGGTAGTGGAAGGGGTTGAAACCCGTGCTCAATTGCTGGATTCCGATGGGTTGCTGCGCAACTCTTCCGATCCTTATGCGATGATGCGTGACGCCTACTTCCAACGCCATGACTTCCTGGCGAATGATGGGGTGCTCAAGCCGCAGGAAAACCCGAATGCCAAGGCGATCCAGGGCGATCTGGACGAGATCGACTCCGCCAACTAAGGATTAGTTTTTTCAACGTATCCTGTGGTGAATAGCGTTTGAAAAAGGATCCCCGGAAATCCAGGGATCCTTTTTTATTTATGCAAATGATAATCATTTTTATTGAGGATTTTCTGGGATGGCGGTGCAGTAAATGCTAAAATCTACGCTAGGCGACTGCCGCTGGTTACATGAAAGGCAGAGCCCGTGGCTTGGGAGCCGGCTGGTGTGGAACAAGGATCGTTTATAGCGGATTGCAGCATCACCTTTTACCGCGTTTTGTACCCTCTTTCCTCCCGGTTTTCTGCTGCCGCGATATTTTCGCTGTGATGTGCACGGAGAACGCCAATATGGACCTACTTTCTTCAGGCAATGCCCCTTTCTTGATCGCTCTTTTCCTGCTGCTGTTTATTGGCGTGCTGGAAACGCTAGCGGTGTTTCTCGGTGCTTCCCTTTCCAGCCATTTCGACGCAGCTATAGATTCCCATCCGGATATTACTCTGGGTGAGAACGTCTTCGCTCATGGCCTGAGCTGGCTGCATATCGGGCGTTTGCCGCTGCTGGTCATCATCGTGCTGTTTCTCGGCGGCTTTTCCCTGAGTGGTCTGATACTGCAATGGCTGGCAGGCGGTGAGCTACCGGTGTGGTTGGCGGTGATAGTTGCCTTTATCGTCGCCGTGTTTAGCGTGCGCTGGTGTGGTCGCGGCATTGCTCGCTACTTGCCACGCGATGAAAGCAGCGCGGTTTCCACGGACAGCTTTGTTGGGCGGATGGCAATAATGACCGGCGCAACGGCCACGGCTGGCTCCCCGGCAGAAGCCAGGTTGACTGATGAGCACGGGCGCACCCATTACATTTTGATCGAGCCGGATGAGGTGGACGTCGCCTTTGTACGCGGAGCCAAGGTGCTGGTTACGGCGCGTATTTCTGGCTCTCGCTTCAGCGGCAGCGCCAACCCTTGGCCGGATCTGCTGTGAATGTGGTTTTTAACGGAATTATTTTGATAATGCTTATGGAGAGGTAGCTCTAGTGATAATTAGTGATGGTCTTACGTTTTGGGGTTCGATGGCGGGTGGTATCTTTGTTGTCCTGCTGATCATCGGGCTGATTTTTTCACGCCTGTATCGCCGCGCCTCGGCGGAACAGTCGTTGGTACGTACCGGTCTGGGTGGGCTCAAGGTCGTGCTGAGCGGTGGTGCCATTTCCCTGCCGGTGTTTCATGAGATTGTTGAAATCAACATGAAGACCCTGAAGCTGGAGGTCAGCCGTGCCATGCACGACAGCCTGATCACCAAGGACAGAATGCGCGTGGACGTGGTGGTGGCATTTTTCGTCCGCGTGCAACCGACTATTGAAGGGATCTCCACCGCTGCACAGACGTTGGGCCAGCGCACGCTGTCCCCGGAAGATTTGCGCCAACTGGTGGAAGACAAGTTTGTCGACGCCTTACGTTCCACTGCTGCGCAGATGACCATGCAAGATCTGCAAGATACGCGCGAAAACTTCGTGCAAGGTGTGCAGAGTACGGTATCTGAAGACCTGGCGAAAAACGGCCTGGAGCTGGAAAGCGTGTCGCTGACCAACTTTAACCAGACCTCGAAAGAGTATTTCGATCCTAACAACGCCTTCGATGCCGAAGGTCTGACCAAGCTGACGCAGGAAACCGAACGTCGTCGTCGCGAGCGTAACGAAGTCGAGCAAGACGTGGAAGTCGCGGTACGCGAGAAAAACCGCGATGCCATGTCACGCAAGCTGGAGATCGAGCAGCAGGAAGCCTTCATGTCGCTTGAGCAGGAGCAGCAGGTTAAAACCCGCAGCGCCGAGCAAAGCTCGCGGATCGCCACCTTTGAAGCGGAACGCCGCCGCGAGGCCGAACAGAGCCGCATCTCTGCCGAGCGTCAGATCCAGGAGGCGGAAATCGAGCGCGAGCAAGCGGTACGGACCCGTAAGGTAGAGGCAGACCGTGAAATCCGCGTCAAAGAGATCGAGCAGAGTAAAGTCACGGAAATGGCCGCCATCGAGCAAACAAAAGTGACGGAAATCGCCGAGCAGGACAAGGCCATCGCCATTGCAGCCAAGTCTGAGCAGCAGTCCCAGGCTCAGGCGCGCGCTAATGACGCGTTGACCGAAGCGGTGAAAGCGGAGCAAAACGTGGAAACCACGCGCCAGACCGCTGAAGCCGATCGTGCCAAGCAGGTTGCACTGATCGAAGCCCGTCAAGGGGCGGAAACCGAGGCGATGCAGTTGACGCTGAAAGCCCGCGCGGAGAAAGAAGCCGCCGAACTGCAGGCCGCAGCTATTATTGAACTGGCCGAAGCCGCACGTAAGAAAGGCTTGGCGGAAGCGGAAACCCAGCGCGCGTTGAACGAAGCGGTCAATATGCTTTCCAGCGATCAGACCAGCCTGAAGTTCAAACTGGCGTTGCTGCAGGCACTGCCGGCAATCATTGAGAAATCCGTTGAGCCGATGAAGGCCATCGACGGCATCAAGATCCTCCAGGTTGATGGGTTGAACCGTTCTGGCGGTGCCGCAGGTGCGACGGCGGCTTCGGTCGGCGGCGGTAATCTGGCCGAGCAGGCGATGTCTGCCGCGCTCGCTTATCGCACCCACGCCCCGGTTATCGATTCCCTGCTACAGGAAATCGGTATCAGCGGTGGTTCATTGCAGGCGTTGACCGCTGCTTTACCGCAGGCGCAGCCAGTTGCTCCGTTGGCGGAGCCTGACGCTGTAGTCGTACAGGAAGAAATTGCGGAACAAAAACCGGAGTCGTATGCACCGTCAACTGAGCACAGCATCACGACGGTAAGCCTTTCCTGAGTTACGGCAGGACAGAGTTAACAGAATAAAAAACGGCGGGATAATCCCGCCGTTTTTACGTCTCTGTCTAAGAAAACAGATTAGAAACGGTAGTTGAAGCCAGCACCGTACAGCCAGGCTGAACCCTTCGATTCGAAGGTATATGGGCCTTCCTTGATGGTGACTTTCTGGCCGTGCATGTAGGACACACCCACGTCGACAGAAGCGTCTTTATTGAACGCGTAAGTGGTACCGGCGCTGATCCAGGCGCGATCCTGATCCGGGATCGAGATAGAGCGGTTTTGTGCTGGGACCGGGCTATCGTCGAAGGCGATACCGCCACGGAAGGTCCAGTTATCGTCGTAGAAGTAGGTAGTACCCAGCGCGATACGGTAAGCGTCACGGAAGCCTTCATGCTTCTGGAACAGCGTGTTGCCGTTGCTGTCGGTCGCTTTCAGCTCCTGGAACTGGCTCCAGCTGGTGTAGGCCATGCTGTAGTGGATCGCCCACTGTGGTGCCACTTTGTTATACCCGGAAACTTCCCACATTTCTGGCAGATTCAGGGTCAGAGAACCTGGGACGTTGTTGCCGTCGGTTCCCATTGGCAGGCCAAGTTTGCCGAGCAGAGGATTAAAGGCAGAAGGCAGGCTGCTTCTGTAGTCACCGTCAAAATCGATTTTCACTTCAGAACGGTAGGTAAAGCCGTAGCGGTTGTTTTCATCCACTTCATACAGCACGCCCGCGTTCCAGCCATAGCCCCATTTATTGCCTTCCAGATGAGAAATCTGGGTATCAGCAGGGATTTGAGCTACCTGGCCAGCCAGCGCCGGAGGCAGTTGTCCTGAACCTGCGATCAGCAGTGGCAAATCACCGGCGTAGCGATCGATTTTGGCTTTGGCATACACCGCATCAAAGCCCAGACCGAAGCTGAAGTGTTGGTTCAGACGGTAAGCGGCGCTCAGGTTGATATTGGCGGTAGTCAGGTCGGTAGTACCGCCGACGGAGCCAGCGGTGTAGCCTTCGTTGTATTCGGTGGCCAGGCCATAGTTGCTGGTCACGGAAGCGCCGACTGCCCATTGGTCATTCAGCGGTTGAATGTAGTGCAGGTTGGGTACCCAGGCGGTCGGGGCAATGTTCTTCGCATCCAGGCTGCGGCCTGAAGGTGAGGTGCCGGTAATGTTAACGTCTGGGTCAATAAAAACGGCGCCCGCAGTGAGAGAAGGGCGGTCAAACATCATCATGGTTGCTGGGTTACGACTTGCCGAGGCAGCGGTATCCGCCATTGCGCCTTCGCCAGAATAGGCTCGCCCTAAACCAGCCGCCGAAAACTCGTTCAGCTGGAATCCTGCGGCATACACGTTTGAAGAAATAATTGCCACTGCAGCTGCGAGAGCTGATTTAGTGAATAGGTTTTTCTGGCTCATGACCAAAACCTCATTTTATGTGTTTATTATTTAAACAATGTTACACAAGGTAACATGGAGCGCGCGATTGTAGGGTCCGTTATCAATCTGACAAATCAGACCAGTGGCTGAATTATAGGTCTGACCTGTTAAGATGTTGCAAGTTTGTTTTTGAAGTATTTCAAGATTGATATCAAAAAAGAGATCCACATAACAAAAAATGACCCACATATAACAAAATTCTTATGTTTTTTTACCGAATGGCGATTTAGTTATGTGATTTCCGTCACTTAAAATACTTACAAAAAGTAAGGCTAGTGATTGGCAAGCCTGAGGAGTAAAATAAACACAGAATTTTTGTTTATTTGCGCCAGGTCATAAATGGCTATTTGGGTGAGCGTAACCGCGGCCCGTGAGGAGATTTCAATTATGTCAGATGCAATCAATAAGTGTAACGCTCAGGAAACTGCTGCCTGCTGCTGTGTCGATGTCGGAACCGTGATGGATAACACCGATTGCACCGCTTCCTACAGCCGAGTGTTTGCCAATCAGCAAGATGCAGAGCAAACCCTGGCGGCACTGACTGAAAAGGCGCGTGGCGTGGAGTCCGATCCTTGTGACATCAGCAGTAGCATTAAACCGGTTGACGGCGGCGTGCAACTGGATGTGGATTTCACCTTCTCTTGCCAGGCAGAAACCATGATCTTCCAGCTCGGCCTGCGTTAATCCCGACCCGATCCCGTAGGGGCGTAATATGCGCCCCTGCTGGTATCCGCACCGCTTTACCCCCTACCAGAAAGTTGCTCCCGCTCTCAGTTTTCACTTCTGCCGGTTTGCCAAATGTAAACATTTGGTTAACAATGACCTCATCAGGTCAGACCTCTTTTTGTCCGTTGTGTTGACGGCCTCTCTTCAGGAGCGTTTATGAGTAAGGCATTGCCGCTGGTTACCCGTCTTGGCGACCGTATCGCCATTGTTCAAGGGCTGCGTACCCCTTTCGCCAAGCAGGCTACCGCTTATCACGGTATACCTGCGGTCGATCTTGGCAAGACTGCGGTGAGCGAGCTGCTGGCGCGTAGCGGCATCGATCCCGTCTTGATCGAGCAACTGGTCTTTGGCCAGGTGGTGCAAATGCCTGAAGCGCCCAACATTGCGCGGGAAATTGTGCTTGGCACCGGCATGAGTGTACACACCGATGCCTATAGCGTTTCACGTGCCTGTGCCACCAGCTTCCAGGCGATTGCCAATGTGGCGGAAAGTATCATGGCTGGCAGCATCAGTATCGGCATTGCTGGTGGGGCAGACTCTTCTTCCGTGCTGCCGATTGGCGTTAGCAAGGCGCTGGCTCGCACGTTGGTGGACGTCAACAAGGCCCGCACACTGTCGCAGCGCCTGAAGCTGTTCAGCAAGCTTAAGTTCCGCGATCTGATGCCAGTGCCGCCTGCCGTGGCTGAATACTCTACCGGCCTGCGCATGGGGGATACCGCCGAACAAATGGCGAAAACCCACGGTATTACTCGCGAGCAACAGGATGCTTTGGCACACCGCTCGCATCAACTGGCCGCCAAAGCTTGGGAGCAGGGGCTGTTGCGCGATGAAGTGATGACCGCCTATGCGCCACCGTATAAATCCCCGCTGGCCGAAGATAACAACGTCCGCAAAGATTCCAGCCTGGAGTCTTATGCCCGCTTAAAACCGGCATTCGATCGTCGTCACGGTACCGTCACGGCCGCCAACAGTACCCCGCTGACCGATGGTGCGGCGGCGGTGCTGATGATGAGCGAGTCCCGTGCGAAAGAGCTCGGCCTGGAGCCTCTAGGCTACCTGCGCAGCTTTGCCTTTGCCGCCATCGATGTCTGGGAAGATATGCTGCTCGGCCCTTCCTATGCCACCCCGTTGGCGCTGGATCGTGCCGGTATTACCCTGGCTGACCTGACCCTGATCGATATGCATGAAGCCTTTGCGGCGCAAACGCTGGCCAACCTGAAAATGTTCGCCAGTACCGAGTTTGCCCAACAGAAACTGGGGCGTGAGCAGGCGATCGGCGAGGTCGATATGGAAAAATTCAACGTGTTGGGTGGTTCTATCGCTTATGGCCACCCGTTCGCCGCGACCGGCGCGCGCATGATCACCCAGACGCTGCACGAGCTTAAACGGCGCGGTGGCGGTCTGGGGCTGGCCACCGCCTGCGCGGCCGGGGGCTTGGGAGCTGCGATGATCGTGGAGGTGGACAAATGAGTTTCGAGAACGCATTGCACGAACAGCGTGCCAAGCCTTCGGCATTTCATCTGACCTTACGTCCGGACAATATTGGCGTGATCACCATCGATGTGCCGGGTGAAAAGGTGAATACGCTGAAGGCGGAGTTTGTTGATCAGATCAACGACGTACTAATTAAAGCGCAGCAGCTTGCCACCCTGGAAGGCTTGGTGATCTTGTCCGGCAAGCCAGACTCCTTTATTGCTGGTGCAGATATCACCATGATTGCCGCGTGCCATACGGCCCAGGAGGCACAAACGCTGGCGAAGAAGGGGCAGAGCACGCTGGCACAGATTGCCGCGTTCCCGGTGCCGGTGATTGCCGCCATTCATGGTGCTTGCCTTGGGGGCGGGTTGGAGTTGGCCTTGGCCTGCCATAGCCGCGTCTGCTCGCTGGATGACAAAACGGCGCTCGGCCTGCCGGAAGTACAGTTAGGCTTGTTGCCTGGCTCTGGTGGCACTCAGCGCTTACCCCGCCTGATTGGTGCCAGCAAAGCGTTGGATATGATGCTGATGGGCAGACACGTTCGCGCGCGTCAGGCGCTGCGTATGGGCCTGGTGGACGAGGCCGTGCCGCAATCTATTCTGCTGCAAACCGCTATTGAGCGTGTAAAGCAAGGCTGGAAATCGCGCCGTGCGTTACCGTGGCAGGAACGCCTGCTCAACGGTCCGTTGGGCAGAAGCCTGCTGTTCAGCATCGTGCGTAAGAAGACCCTGGAGAAAACCCACGGTAACTACCCGGCAGCGGAGCGTATTATCCAAGTGGTGCGCACCGGTCTGGATCAGGGCAGTGTCAGCGGCTATGAAGCGGAGGCTCGCGCCTTCGGTGAGTTGGCTATGTCGCCTCAGTCTGCCGCATTACGTAGCCTGTTCTTTGCCTCCACGGCGCTGAAAAAAGAGCGCGGCGGGGATGCTCAGCCTCATGAGTTACACCGTGTGGGCGTACTTGGCGGTGGTTTGATGGGCGGCGGTATCGCCTGCGTCACGGCGACACGTGGCGGACTACCGGTGCGCATTAAAGACGTGAATGAGCAGGGGATCAACCACGCGTTGAAATACACCTGGGATCTGCTGGGCAAGCGGGTACGTAGCAAGCGCATGCGTCCGGCAGAGCGCCAGAAACAGATGATGTTGATTTCCGGCAGCACCGATTACAGCGGTTTTGAACGGGTCGACATCGTGGTGGAGGCGGTATTTGAAGATATCGCGCTCAAGCAGCAGATGGTGGCCGATATTGAACAACATGCCGCGCCGCATACCGTATTTGCCTCCAATACCTCATCATTGCCGATCAGCCAAATCGCGGCGCAGGCGGCCAGGCCGCAGCAGGTCATTGGTCTGCATTACTTCAGCCCGGTGGATAAAATGCCGTTGGTCGAAGTGATCCCGCATGCCACTACCAGCGAACAAACCATTGCCACTACCGTTGCCCTGGCCCACAAGCAGGGGAAAACGGCGATCGTGGTCGCCGATCGCGCCGGTTTTTACGTCAATCGTATTCTTGCCCCTTATATTAATGAGGCGGCGCGCTGCTTGCTGGAAGGTGAGCCTATCGAATCGGTGGATAAGGCTTTGGTCGATTTTGGTTTCCCGGTAGGCCCCATCATGCTGTTGGATGAAGTGGGTATCGACGTCGGCACCAAGATTATCCCGATCCTGACGGCGGAACTGGGGCCACGCTTTGCCGCTCCAGCGGCGTTCGACGCAGTGCTGAAAGACGGTCGCAAAGGGCGCAAGAATGGCCGTGGTTTTTATCTGTACCCAGCCGAGGGCAGCAGGTCACGCCAGAAACGCAAGAGCGCAGACAGTAGCATCTATTCACTGCTGGGTATTACCGCCAAGACGCATATTCAACCTGCGGTAATCGCCCAACGTTGCGTGATGATGATGCTCAACGAGGCGGCGCGTTGCCTGGATGAAGGCGTGATCCGCAGCGCACGTGACGGTGATATCGGCGCGGTGTTTGGCATTGGTTTCCCGCCGTTCCTTGGTGGCCCGTTCCGCTATATGGATGAGCTGGGCGCAGAGAAAGTGGTAAAAACCCTGCGCTATCTGCAACAGCAATACGGTGAATATTTTGCTCCTTGTGAACGCCTGCAGCGCATGGCTGAGCAGGGGGAACGCTTCTATCCGCAAGGCAGTTAACCAGCATAGCGGCCCGGATTGCGCTACAGTTTGATCAGAGCCGCATTGTGATCGCCATCACTCCTTGCAATTAGGGCAATCCCGGAGGCTGTACAGGGAGATTGGGGAGGGGTAACGTAGCGTTTTGGTGGGTGGCTCACTCAGCGCTACCAAAAATTTCATAGCAACAAGGTTAAAATTTAACCCGTTGAATTGGTTGTTATGTCAGCGATGAATTTGTGTAAGGGCGCAAATGTTGTAAAAAACAGCGTTTTCTTTACGCGAACTTTCAGGCAAAATGCCCGACCGCCATAGAGAAACGGCGCGTTATCGTTTGAAGCTGGCCTGCGCTCTTGAGCGTAACTCGGCGATACAGCACGCTCGGCGTTTCTGTATAGCGTTATTTTGTCAACAACAGCGGTGCAATATGCAAGTTTTGATTATGCGTCACGGAGAGGCGGCACTCGATGCAGCCAGCGATTCGGTAAGACCCCTTACTGTTTGTGGCCGTGATGAGTCACGTCAGATGGCGGCCTGGTTGAACACCAAGTCTGTGGATATTGAACGAGTTCTGGTCAGCCCTTATTTGCGTGCAGAGCAGACGCTGGAAACGGTACGCGAAACGTTAACGCTGCCGGAAGGTGAGGAAGTGCTGCCGGAGTTGACCCCAGGGGGCGATGTTGGGCTGGTGAGCTGCTATTTGCAGGCGCTGGCGAAAGAGGGCGTAGCTGCGGTACTGGTGGTATCCCATCTACCGCTGGTGGGTTATCTGGTGGCTGAGCTATGCCCTGGGGAATGCCCGCCAATGTTTGCTACCTCCGCCATCGCTAATGTCGAATTGTCCGAGGATGGCAGTATCGGCAAGTTTGAATGGCAGGTCAGCCCGTCACAGGTATTGGCCAAGGTCTGAACTCGTTCTCACATCAAAGGGCGATGATAAACATCGCCCTTTGTCATGAACGTCATCAAAACTGCCATTGTAACGTAAAGCCGAGGTTGACCGGGCTGGTGGTAAAATTATCGGGTTTGGACAGAGGCACCCCAACGAAGGCGTCATAACCGACCGCTTTTACCCTCCCTCGAATACCCGCAACGCTACCGAGCAAGTGACCATCGGCAAAATCGTTGCTACCGTCACCTTTTACCCGGCCATAATCCATACCTATATATAGTTGCTGCCCCAGTTTTGGCAGGTTCAGGTTCAGGTCATTGCGCAGGTAGTAGCCTTTATTGGCCATCATATTCACTTCCCCGTCAAAACCACGTACGGTCCAGCGGTTACCGATACTGAATTGATCCTGGGTGGTCAGGCGGTCCGGACTATATTGCTGGCGAAAGCGGGATTGATAACTTAGAGAGAGATCTTTCACAGTAAAAGGCGTATAGGTACTGACATCCAGGTTGACGATGCGGCTTGACGCAGCGCTGTCCACCGGTCTTTCTGCTCCAAACCAGGAAGCATCACGCTGATAACTCAACATGGCATCGATAATAGACTGGCCGACATAGTGGCGGTGATTGAATTCAATGCTCCAATTGGTCATATTACGCTTTTGTAACTGTAGTTCCGTATCGTTCAGATAAAAATGCGAGTTACGCTTTAGTACTTGAAAGCTGAGCGTGTTTTTTTGGTTCGCGTTGCGATACAAGAGGCGATTTACTTTTAAGCTAAGGTTGCGATACTTGCCGCGGTAGGAAAAATCAGTATAGATACCATTGATATTTTGTAAATATTCGCTGCGGCTGGCATATAAATCCAATGACCAGAAGCCGTAGGGCACCGAGTAGTATAAAGAACCGTTATTAGAATGATGGGTCGATTGGAACTGCAAATCACGACCAGCAGAAACATAGAACAGATCGTTCATCGAGGTCGGGTTATCAATATATAAAGCCAGGCCGCTTTGATAACGCCCGGTTTGTTTACTGCCTGAATCATCCAACCATCCACCCAAACGCCAGAATGAAGGTTGCTTACGGGTTATTTCCAAGTCGGATTCACCCGTATTTTGGCCGGGGTGGAGTGAAATATTGGCAACGACATCAGGAATGCGTTGCATGTTTTCTAACCCTTGCTCAATAGCACGCAGATCCAGCAGGTCCCCTTGGCTTCCAGGAAAGGTGGTGTGCAAGTTGACGAACTTATCACTGTCCTCGGTTAGCCTGACGTTGCCAATGGTGCCGGGCAGTATATTCAAGGTGAGAATCCCCTCCGTCAGATTTTGCTGCGGGATCATAACCCTGGTAGTGATGTAGCCATGTCCAATCAGGTTATTTTGTAGGGCGGTCGCGAGCGTTTTCACCCCTTGGATCCCCAGGCAACGCCCTTGTGCCTGTTCTGTCAGTTTGCGCAATGGTATCCAATGAGGGATCTTGTCGTCCTTATTCAGTTCAACCCGTTGTATGGTGAAGCAGGGGTGTTCTTCTGGAAAGTCAATGCTGGTGCTAAGGCCACCGTTGCCAGAGGAGCGAACGTCTTTACCTACGGTTTCCAATTGGTTGTAGCGTGCTTTTTCCTGCTCTTGCTGGTGACTCATTTGCTGCTCAATAAATTGGCCATTTTCAGCTGCCTGAACCAGCGGGGTGAAAATAAGCAATAGCCAGGCATTGGGAAAGCGAAAACGCATGTTAACTTCCTTATTAATATTATTTTTCTTAAATCAGGTGCGGTGTGGATATAGGTAAAAAATGAAAAACAGCTGATGGCCTTTTTGAGAGGCCATCAGCTTATTTATCGCCTATCACCCGATGCTACTCCTGTGATAAGGCTGCTCATCGTGCCAGTGTTGGCGCCGATTAGCGTTTGCTTTGGATTTCCACGTCATTGTCTGAAATCAGTTTACCGTAATTGTTGAATTTCCCTTCAGTATTGATAGTGATCTTGTTTTTACCCGCAAAGGTACCGTAATTAGTCATACTGCCATCGATACCCTGGCCATTGCTAAAGACCCCACGCTTTATGTTGATCGCTAAAGTATCACCCGCCTCAATATTTCCTGAGGTACCAGAGAATAAACCATTATCTAAATGTGATGCATTAATCACCGCATGTTCACCCGCAATGATTTTACCGTCCTGATTACCTATAGCGGTCGCAGTTATCGTGACGTTTTTAGCACTTTTAATACTCCCGAATTTATTGGTTATGCTATAGGTAGGAGTAATATTGATGTTACCATTGGAAACAATTTGACCATAATTATTATTGAGTGTAGAACGCAGGTTTAGATTCATGTCACCACCGCTGAATACGCCGTATTCGTTGGTTGGGTTGTTATAGGTATAATTCACTAGATGAGAAGCATCGATATCCAATGCATTCTGAGCCATGATTTTACCTGAGTTATTTTTAATAGTGTTACTCTTAAGGTTGATGTTACCCTCGGCCATAATGGTACCTTGGGTGTTATCCAACTCATACGATGCATTAATAACGACGTCATCTTTGGTTTTGATGGTGCCGTAGTTATTATTTACTATTGACGCATCCAGAGTCACGCAGCAGTTGGCCTCAATGATCCCGCGATCGTTACGGATGGTGTTAGTAGCGGTATTAATGGTCACGCCACCAAAACTGGAGGCAATCCTACCCAGATTGTTATTCACACCATACTTGGCATCCATGGTGATATCGTCTACGGCACTGATCACGCCGCTGGTATTCTTGATTGAAGCGCCGCTGGCATTAATCGTGGTGCCTTTTCTAGCGCTGATTGCACCGTTCGTATTGTCGATCCCTACCTGTACCCCAGTTAACTGACCAAGACCTACGCTACTAATGAGGTTGATATTACCGCCGGCCGTCATGGTGCCTTTAACGTTGTGCACGTAACCACTGTTAATGTTAATATCATTGCCAGCCTCAAGATTACCGCCTGAGTTCTTTATGGAATCCGAGCGAACTTTAGAGGTTGATACCAGACGGATATCATTTTTGGCAGAAATCGTCCCTTTGTTGGTCAGAGAGCCATTCATGTTCATAACCACATCGCCTACGGAGGCGGCGATGGTACCTGCGTTATTCACGCCCAAACCTACACCGGAGCCGACCAGCGTAATTTTATTGGCATACATGCCGCCCAGGCTGGAGACGTCAAGACCTACGCCATACTGGCTGTTGGAGGTGAGTGGCGTTGCTGTGGTATGTGCAGCGTCAACGCGGTTTTGGCCATAAGAGACCCGAAGATCCTGGGCCTGCACGTCGGCGTTAATGGCAACGGCTTGGGCGATTAAATCAGTATAGTTAGCGCTGGAACTCTGCAAACCATCGCCAGTAATGGTGATTTTACCTTTGTTGACAACGTAATCGAGCACCTCGCCATTAACTACCGTGGTTTTACCGGTGGTCAAGGTGGCACGATTGGCATTAATAAAACCACAACCGTTACAGGTAATGCCCGATGGGTTGGCAATAATAACCTGTGCGTTCTGGCCGGCCACCTCAATCATCCCGTTCAGCTGGCTGGCTTTGGAGGAGTTGAC
This sequence comes from Serratia silvae, assembly GCF_023282985.1. Taxonomy (GTDB): domain Bacteria; phylum Pseudomonadota; class Gammaproteobacteria; order Enterobacterales; family Enterobacteriaceae; genus Chania; species Chania silvae. The sequence goes on from NZ_JAGQDC010000002.1 coordinate 29,666, forward strand.
TTCATTGAGGATAACGTTAGCGGCACCATTGGCCAAATTCTTGTTGCCGTTGATGGCACCTGCTAACTGAGTTGTTGAATTTTGTGCGCTGTTATTTAGCACCACCCCTCCGCGATCTACATCAAACTGGTTATAGATGTTGTGAGAGACGCCGCCGTTACCTGGGGCTTTAATATCTACAACCGTACTACCTTTGATGGAACCGGAGTTGATTGATGGGCCACCTGGGGCGGAAACGATAGCGGCTTGGGCAACGCTTACGCCTTGTAAGGCCAGCAGGCTAAAGAAACAAATTGGTGAAAGTTTAGCAAAAAACTGCTTCTGTTTATTTTTTACGGTCATAATATTATTTCCTATAATATTTTAGATGCAAAGGTTATCAATATTGATAACCAATCTAGCGGTAACGGATTTACAGCTAACTTCTTTTCTGTCAACCATGAGGAAACGCCCCCAAGTTGTGCAGGAGGTATTTGCTATTATTTAATAAACTCAAGGAATTGTATTTCTATTCGTAGTGGTTATTAACTGTGATTTATAATTTCACTCTAGACCTGAGTATAGCAAAGCATGTTTTCCCTATTGTAGAAAAAACCCGATGCTCAGCGAGCTACAGGAATGTTTATGCAGTTGGTTTATGCGCTGTATGGCTATGGCCTTCTAAGTGGGTATTGCCAGTATTAACTCGAACTGCCCGCATTCTACTTACAATATTTCTCCTGTCTACTTCTTGGCGTTAATACAGGATCTTTCTCGTGAATTTTAAATCACATCAATGATTTTGGTTTTAAGTATACTTAAAACAAATGTATTTATTGGAAATTCCAGCGTAAAAGGTCTTGATACATGCAAGTGGGTGTGGTAATAGAATCGGGGCTTAATTTTTAGTCAGGGCTATTTTGCCAAGATTTTTCTAAGTAGGCGTTAAGAGTGGTAATTTGATGAACTCTATGGATTGAAATGCCCGGCAGAAAAACACACAGCTTAAATTATTAGTGGCCTATTAGTGAACTTTGAGTCTTTTTGCGTATAACTCAAGTTGCAGGCATGCTGACAGTGTTCCGTTTCTCGACTTAGTCATGGGGCCCCTTTGGGAGCCGTCACTTCGGCTGATTTGGCACAGATAAGTGCCATTTTATGTCGCTATTCTGTTAATTCTATCAATACCAGTACCGCTGCGTTACCACCCCATTCTTTAGGGGCCTGGTGGAACGCCAGCACGTCCGGATGTTGCGCTAACCACAGCGGCGTTTGCTGTTTGAGGATGTGTTTGCCGTGGCCATGCATCACGCAGGCACAATGCACGTGTTCACGCTTGCAGGCGGCGATCATCGCCCCCAGCTCCTGCTTGGCCTGCATCTGCGTCAAGCCATGCAAATCCAGGAACAGATCCGGCACGTAATCCCCGCGACGCAGTTTCTTCAACTCATAATGGCTGTAGCCAGGACGCACATAGCGCGTTGGGCCTTCATCCTCTAACTGTGGCTGGAATTCGTCAGAAAAGTAAAAGCTGGCATCCACCTGTTCTTGCAACAGGCGCTGCGGCGCGATCTGCTTGGTTTTCATTTTAGGTTTTGGGTGGACGATGGTGTCCTGCTGTAGCTTCTTTGCTCCGGCTACCGACTCTCTAAAGAGCAACAATTCATCTTTGCTCAGAGGGGGCTTATTCTTCATTATTCTCTCACCGCCTATCATTTATGGCGCTAGTTTACCTGCTCGAAGGTTTCTGTCGACGCAAAACTGGCACTGAATGCCAACCAGAATGCTTCTACGCTGCTATTGCTGCTGATTTGTGGCAGGCTTCATGGCAAACTACGGGGCTAAATCATGAATTATCGCGCCTGCCGGAGGGCAAATTGGACAAAATTTTCGTCGAAGAAGCAGTGAATGAGCTGCACACCATTCAGGATATGCTGCGCTGGGCCGTAAGCCGTTTTAACGCCGCCAATATCTACTATGGCCACGGAACCGATAATCCGTGGGACGAAGCCGTGCAATTGGTCTTGCCCAGCCTGTTCCTGCCGTTGGATATTCCTGAAGACATGCGCACTGCACGTTTGACCTCCAGCGAGCGTCACCGCATCGTTGAGCGCGTGATCCGCCGTGTCAACGAGCGCATCCCGGTTGCCTACCTGACCAACAAAGCCTGGTTCTGCGACATGGAGTTCTATGTCGATGAGCGCGTGCTGGTACCACGTTCACCGATTGGTGAGCTGATCAACAATCGCTTCAGTGCGCTGATCCCACATCCGCCACGTCATATCCTGGATATGTGTACCGGCAGTGGTTGTATCGCTATCGCCTGCGGCTATGCCTTCCCGGAAGCGGAAGTGGACGCGGTAGATATCTCCACCGACGTGCTGGCCGTGACCGAGCGCAATATTCAGGCACACGGCGTGGAACATCAGGTGATCCCGATCCGCTCCGATCTGTTCCGTGACGTGCCGGCGATCCAATACGATCTGATCGTCACCAACCCGCCTTATGTCGATGCGGAAGATATGTCCGACCTGCCGCAAGAGTTCCGCTTTGAGCCGGAACTTGGGCTGGCCGCAGGCAGCGACGGCCTGAAGCTGGTGCGCCGCATTCTGGCCTGTGCGCCTGACTTCCTGAGCGATGACGGCGTGCTGATTTGTGAAGTGGGCAACAGCATGGTACATCTGATGGAACAATATCCGGATATTCCGTTCACCTGGTTGGAGTTTGATAACGGTGGGGACGGCGTATTCATGCTGACGAAACAGCAGCTGATTGACTGTAAAGATCATTTCAGCCTCTACCGCAGCTAACCAACAACCTGGGCCCGCATAGCGGGCCTGTATGCCCCGTTTGCACGCCGAGCGGGATGACAACCAACGGTAAGGAGCCGTGATGGCAGGGAACAGTATTGGGCAGTTTTTCCGCGTCACCACATTTGGTGAATCTCACGGTGTGGCGCTGGGATGTATCGTAGACGGTGTGCCGCCCGGCATTCCGCTGACAGAAGCTGATTTGCAGCACGATCTCGATCGCCGCCGCCCCGGCACTTCGCGCTATACCACCCAGCGCCGCGAGCCGGATCAGGTGCGTATCCTCTCCGGGGTGTTTGAGGGCGTCACGACGGGCACCAGCATCGGCCTGATGATCGAAAACACCGATCAGCGCTCGCAAGACTATGGTGCGATCAAAGATGTGTTCCGCCCTGGTCATGCCGATTATACCTACGAACAGAAATACGGTGTGCGTGATTATCGCGGTGGTGGCCGTTCTTCGGCGCGTGAAACCGCTATGCGCGTTGCTGCCGGTGCTATCGCTAAAAAATATCTGGCGCAGAAGTTTGGCGTACAGGTACGCGGCTATCTGGCGCAGATCGGCGACGTGAGTTGCGAGCTGAAAGATTGGGATCAGGTCGAGCAGAACCCGTTCTTCTGCCCAGATCCGGACAAGCTGGAGGCCCTGGACGAACTGATGCGCGCACTGAAAAAAGAGGGCGACTCCATCGGCGCCAAAGTGACCGTAGTGGCGGAAAACGTTCCGGTCGGGCTGGGCGAGCCGGTGTTTGATCGTCTGGATGCCGATCTGGCGCATGCACTGATGAGCATCAACGCGGTTAAAGGTGTGGAAATCGGCGATGGTTTTGCCGTGGTCACCAAGCGTGGCAGTGAAAACCGCGATGAAATTACCCCTGAAGGCTTCCAGAGCAACCACGCGGGCGGCATTCTTGGTGGTATCAGCAGCGGCCAGCCAGTGATTGCACATCTTGCGCTGAAGCCAACCTCCAGCATCATGGTGCCGGGCCGTACGATCAACCGTCAGGGTGACGCGGTGGAGATGGTCACCCGTGGTCGCCACGATCCGTGCGTCGGGATCCGTGCGGTACCGATCGCCGAAGCGATGATGGCGATCGTGCTGATGGATCATCTGCTGCGCCAGCGTGCGCAAAACGGTGATGTGATTTCCGACGTGCCACGCTGGTAAGGGATTGCGATGAAAAAATGGATACTGGGCTTGGTTGCGTTGATCGCTTCGGGTTCTGCCTTGGCGCTAACGCCGTGGCAAAAGATCGACCACCCGGTTAGCGGCACTGCGCAGGCCGTTGGGGGTTTCGCCAACGGTTGTATTATCGGGGCGCACCCATTGCCGCTTAATTCACCGAACTATCAGGTGATGCGTACCGACCAGCGGCGCTACTTTGGCCACCCAGACCTGTTGGCGTTTATTCAACGCCTGAGCAGCCAGGCCAACCAGAAAGCGTTGGGCACGGTGTTGATCGGCGATATGGCGATGCCGGCCGGTGGGCGCTTTAGCAGTGGCCATGCCAGCCACCAATCCGGCTTGGACGTGGACATCTGGTTGCAGTTGCCGCGTCAACGTTGGAGCGCACAGCAACTGCTGAAACCGCAGCCAATCGATCTGGTGTCTGGCGACGGTAAACAGGTGGTGGATCGCCAGTGGCAGCCGCAGATCGAATCCTTGATCAAGATGGCGGCGCAGGACAGCGAAGTGACGCGGATCTTCGTTAACCCGGCAATCAAACAGCGTCTGTGCCAGGATGCCGGTGCTGATCGCGATTGGTTGCATAAGGTTCGCCCTTGGTTTGGGCATCGTGCGCATATGCACGTCCGCTTGCGTTGCCCGGAGGGTAGCCTGGAGTGTTTGGATCAGGATGCGCCTCCAGTGGGCGACGGCTGTGGCGCCGAGTTGGCCAGCTGGTTCAAACCGCATCAGCCGAATGCCAATCCGGTCAAGAAGGAGCCGCCTCCGCTGCCGCCAACCTGTCAGGCGCTGTTGGATAGCCACTTCGCCAACCGCTGATAGCCTAGTAAAAACGCCTCGAATGGGGCGTTTATTTTTTGAGTTTTAAGGCGTAGTGTGTGCGGCAAACAAAAATGATATATCCGCGAATGCCAACAATCTAAGCAAACCCGTTATTTTCCTTTCAGGAGGAAGAGGGGGTTTAAGCAATTGGTATCAGGTATGGATCCACTCTTGCAGGCAGACGACTTATGGATGGGCTGGTATTAGGTCCCGAATTGCTCGGGATACTGTTTTTGGTAGCAATGTTCGCCGGGTTTATCGATTCTATCGCCGGCGGTGGTGGTTTGTTGACCGTACCGGCTCTGCTGGCCGTGGGCGTTCCTCCCACGCAGGCTCTGGCGACCAATAAATTGCAGTCGGTTGGGGGATCGTTTTCCGCCAGCCTGTACTTTGTCCGCCGTCGGGCCGTTGATCTTAATACCCAGAAGCTGACCATCTTCCTGACGCTGGTGGGCTCGGTGATCGGGACAATACTGGTGCAGCATATGCGTGCCGATATACTGCGCCAAATGCTGCCGCTGTTGGTGATCGGCATCGGCGTCTATTTCTTGCTGACGCCACGGCTGGGGGAAAGCGATCGCCAGCGTCGGCTGGGGGCGTTACCCTTTGGCTTGGTGGCAGGGGGTTGCGTTGGATTTTACGATGGTTTCTTCGGGCCTGGTGCTGGCTCGTTCTATGCCCTGGCCTATGTGACGCTGTGCGGTTTTAACCTGGCCAAGGCGACTGCTCATGCCAAGGTGCTGAACTTCACCTCCAATCTGGGCAGCCTGGTGCTATTTATTATCGGTGGCCAAGTGATCTGGAGCATTGGCTTGGTGATGCTGATAGGGCAGGTGTTCGGTGCCCGTCTTGGAGCGCACATGGTGTTGACCAAGGGCCAGAAGCTGATCCGGCCGATGATCGTGATAGTTTCTTTGATCATGAGCTGCAAATTGCTGTACGACAACCACGGGGCGGAAATCCAACAGTGGCTGGCATTGCATTTTTAGTGTGCCAATCAGACTTTACAGTGAGATAATAACCTTCTTTAACTTATGGTTATACTCAATGAATTTCATGTCACAGCTAGGCGGCCAGCTTGTTCATCCTCAGGAGCTTACTTTAGTAAGTGACTGGGGTGTGCAAGTGCAGACAACAACGCTGTGGCTTGAAAGACGAAGAGTATATTTGAGTTTTTTATGCCAAACATACACCAGTATCCGCAACTGATTGAGATCTTTAATCAGTGCTTTAGCGATGAATTCAATACCCGCCTGGTTAAAGGCGACGATGAGCCTATTTACCTGCCTGCCGATGATGAGCTGCCTTACAACCGCATCGTCTTTGCGCACGGCTACTATGCCAGCGGCATGCATGAAATTTCCCACTGGTGCATCGCCGGTGCCGAACGCCGCAAGCTGGTGGACTTCGGTTACTGGTATTGCCCGGATGGGCGCGATGCCCAGACGCAAAGTGAATTTGAAGCGGTTGAGATCAATCCGCAGGCGTTGGAGTGGATGTTCTGCGTGGCGGCGGGTTTCCCGTTCAACGTCAGTTGCGACAATCTCAGCGGGGATTGCGAGCCAGATCGCATTGGTTTCCAGCGTAAAGTCCGCACTCGGGTGCTGGAGTTGTTGGAACGAGGAATACCCACACGACCTGCGCGCTTTATTCAGGCGCTGCAATCGTTTTACAATACGCCTCCGCTGGCGGCCGAGTATTTTCCCTACCCGGAAGATCTCTGAGGCCAGAGTCTGTTTGTTAATGAGGAAATTTGATGATCGCAGAATTTGAAGCGCGTATTCTGGCGCTGATTGATGACATGGTAGAACACGCCAGCGATGATGAACTGTTTGCCGGTGGCTACCTGCGCGGTCATCTGACTCTGGCGGTGGCGGAATCGGAAGAACATGCCGAACACAGCGCCGAGCAGCTCAAGGTGCGGGTACAGAGCAGCCTGGACAAGGCCATCAAGGCCGGGGAACTCTCCCCGCCGGATCAGGTGCTGGTGCTGGGCATGTGGGAAAACCTGTATCAGACAGCGTTGCCGACTGAGTAATTACTCTAAAGGGGGCAGCATCACGCTGGCCCCTCAAATGAACTATACTTCACGTCCTTTCAGCAGCTTCCTGACCCACATGCGGTTTGGGTTCAACGCTGCCAACATCTCGCTATCCCCCGGTAAGGGTTCGCCAAACAGCTGCGCCGCTAAAATTTCTGCGGCCAACGGCGCCGAACACAGGCCGCGTGAGCCTAAGGCTCCTATCATAAACAACCCCGGATACATTGGCGCATCGGCAATTGCTTCGCCGCGTTGGCGTTGCTGCTGCAAATCGCCATACAGTGCCAGAGTGGCTTGATAGTCCGGCACGGCACCAACCATCGGCATATGGTCTCGCGTAGCGCTGCGTACGCCACAGCGTGCCTGCTGGCCACTGATATCCACCTCTTGCGTCCAGCTCTGTTCTGGCAGACAGCGCAGCAGGCGATCGCGGTTCTCTTCTTGCTCTACCTGACTATATTCCGTGCCTGATTCGCCGCGCTGGTAGCTGGCACCAATGCAGTGCTGCTGATTGTTGGGGTTCACCGGCGTCAGATAACCGTCGTAACACAGCACCTGCTTTAGTTCACTTAACGTAGGCGTCGTGGGAATATGTGAAACCTGGCCGCGCACCGCATACGCCGGTAGTGCTGCGCTAGGGGCCAGAGCGGAGAGTTGGTGCCCGTTAGCCAGGATCACCGTGGCATATTGGTGAGCTTCCCCCTCAGCAAAATGCAGTTGCCAACCTTCATTATTGCGGTTCAGATCGGAAAGCCTATGCAAATAGTGGCAAACTAATCCCTGCCGTTCGGCCAGGGCAATCGCGGCACGCGTCAGGTCAGCAGGGCATAGCCATCCCCCGAGCGAGTAGTGAATACCACCAAACCCCGTGTCGATCCCACACAGGGCGCTAAGCGTAGCGCGATCGGCCGATTGGGCCAGAGTGTGCGGCCAGGCAACGGCCAGGAGCTTGGCGATCTTCCCTGCGCTTTTTTCGTCATAGGCCAATTGGCTGACGCCACACCACTGGTGGTCGAACTCAACCTGTTGTTGCAGCAGGGCGTCATACTGGCGGCGGGCAAAGGGGAAGGCGGCGCTGAAAAAGGTTTCCAGTGCATCACCCCGGCCATTCAGCAATGGGTACAGTGCCCCCTGGCGATTGCCGGATGCGCCCTCTGCGGGCTGTGCATCGGCGCAATACAGGGTGACCTTGGCTCCACGGCGCAATAAGGCCAACGCCGTGAGCGCACTGGCTACGCCGCCGCCAATGATGGCGATATCGTCGGTGCTTGCTGCTGCCGGACGCAGGAACCACGGGCTTGGATTGAGGCTTGCCGGGGTGTCGGCGGGGAGTTGGCCGGTGAGCATCTCGCGTTTCTGGCCAAAGCCTTTGCATTTGCTGACCTCAAACCCCGCCTGCTGCAATCCACGGCGGACAAATCCTGCGGCAGTGAAGGTGGCAAAACTGCCGCCTGGGCGGGCAAAACGCGCCATGGTGGCAAACAGCGGCTCGCTCCACATATCAGGGTTTTTGGACGGCGCAAAGCCATCCAGGAACCAGGCGTCAATTTGATCGTTCATGCTGGCGTCAAAGTGTGGCAACAGGGTATTGACGTCACCGAACCATAAATCGAGCGTGATCTGCCCTTCGGCAAGCAGCAGGCGGTGGCATCCTGGCAGCGGCAAAGGCCACTGGGCGCGAAGTTCATCGGCAAAGGGAGCCAGTTCTGGCCATTGGGCATGGGCTGCCGCCAGATCGGCCAGCTGCAACGGGTATTTCTCGAAACTGATAAAATGCAGGCGCTGCAAACTCGCCGCCGGTGTCTCCTGCCGAAAACGGGCAAAGGCCTGCCACAGGGTGAGAAAATTCAGCCCGGTACCGAAGCCGGTTTCTGCCACAATAAACAGTGAGCGTGGGTGATCGCTGAAGCGGTGTGGCAACCGGTTGCCCCCCAGAAAGACGTAGCGGGTTTCCTCCAGCCCATCCTGGTTGGAAAAATAGACGTCATCAAACTGTTTCGAAACAGGTGTACCTTGTTCATTCCAGCTTAACGCTGCGGTTTGGATGGGGGAGTTGCTCACGGTAGGTTGCTCGTCATTCAAGGGGTAGAGCGATTTTAACGGGGGCTGCCCCTGGGTGCAAACTGAGTAAAGATAATGCAAAATTATTCTGATCGGACTTGTTCGGCGTACATCTGTACGCTAAAGTGCGATGCAAAATCCCGAATGTAAAATTGTGGAAGAGGTACCGAATGAAACGTGCAGTGATTACTGGCCTGGGAATCGTCTCCAGCATTGGTAACAACCAGCAGGAGGTCCTGGCAAGTCTGCAGGAAGGCCGCTCTGGGATCACCTTCTCTCAGGAGCTGAAAGATTCCGGCATGCGTAGTCACGTATGGGGTGATGTTAAACTCGACACTACTGGCCTGATTGACCGTAAAGTGATGCGCTTTATGAGCGACGCGTCGGTTTACGCCTATCTCTCCATGGAACAAGCGATTCAAGATTCTGGCCTGGCAGCCGATCAGGTTTCCAATGATCGCACCGGTCTGGTGGTCGGTTCCGGTGGTGGTTCTCCACGTAACCAGGTTGCGGGTTCTGACGGTATGCGCGCCAAAGGCCTGCGTGGCGTTGGCCCATACATGGTGACCAAGGCGATGGCATCAGGCGTTTCTGCTTGCCTGGCCACTCCATTCAAAATCCGCGGCGTGAACTACTCCATCAGCTCTGCCTGCGCAACTTCAGCACACTGTATCGGCCACGCCGTTGAGCTGATCCAACTGGGCAAACAAGACGTCGTTTTTGCTGGCGGTGGCGAAGAGCTGTGCTGGGAAATGGCCTGTGAATTCGACGCCATGGGCGCGCTGTCCACCAGCTACAACGACACGCCAGAAAAAGCTTCCCGTACCTATGACGCAGCGCGTGACGGTTTCGTTATCGCAGGCGGCGGCGGCATGGTAGTGGTTGAGGAGTTGGAGCACGCTCTGGCTCGCGGCGCACATATCTATGCGGAAATCATCGGTTACGGCGCGACTTCAGACGGCGCCGACATGGTGGCTCCATCGGGTGAAGGCGCGGTGCGTTGCATGAAGATGGCAATGCAGGGCGTAGACACACCAATCGACTACATGAACGTACACGGCACCTCCACACCGGTCGGCGACGTGAAAGAGCTGGGCGCGATCCGTGAAGTCTTTGGCGATAACACCCCAGCCATCTCTTCAACCAAAGCCATGACCGGCCACTCACTGGGTGCGGCGGGCGTGCAGGAGGCGATTTATAGCCTGCTGATGGTCGAGCACGGTTTCATCGCGCCAAGCATCAACATCGATAACCTCGATGAGAAAGCGGCAGGGATGAACATCGTGACCGAGCCAACCAAGCGTGATCTGACTACGGTCATGTCCAACAGCTTCGGTTTCGGCGGCACCAACGCCACGCTGGTAATGCGTAAACTGCAGAAGTAAGCGCAGGGCTTAATCGTTATCAATCGGGCACCTTTAATAGGTGCCCGATTTTTTTGCGTGTTTAAAGTGATGCTACATGTCAGTGTGAAATCAGGTTTTGCAGGCCGATAATCAACAGAAGATAACTTAAACGGCAGGTGGATTTTCGTTTAATTTAGCCCTGGCCTGACAGGCGAATAAATTAATCCGGTTAGTTTTTGGCCCGAAAAATAAATAATACCTCAACAAAATTACCATTCTTCCTATACGGATAACCAAACCAGTCATAATGCCCACGCTTTATTTAGCTTTACGATCTCGTTATGGCGAGGCTCCTATACGAACACAAGTTACCGCTCTACTGGCATCGAGAGAGGCCACCAAGGGTAAAACAAGCATTAGCCGAATCAAGGCACTGCTAAGGTAACTTCCCCCCTGGGGATACGTTGTATAGTGCTAAACCCAAGACGTGGGGATCGGCTTGCGCTGTCCTGTCTTGTCGCCTCTATGAGACTCCATCTTTCCATTGGGAGTATCTAGAATGTCACATGTTGTATTGCAAGACCTTTATCAAAACGCCAACTTTGAAGATGACGCCATCGCGCGTTATATGAACAAAAACTTCTTTGTTCTGCATCAAGATCTATACGTTGGCGAAGCCAGGAAAATATTCGTTAATCAACTTTCTAACGACGATATACCCGCACAAATTTTTATTGAAGACGGAGCCAAACTGGTAGGTGTACTTTCTGTTAAACGTTTATTGCAGGAAGAATATAATGGCGAACTGATCAAGGATATGATGGAAACCACCTTCTTCCGTGTAAAACCCACGGACGAGCGTGAACATATCGCCGAACTGGTGGCCAAGAATCATTTAGATATTGTGGCGGTGGTCGATAATGGCCGTTTGGTAGGGTGTTTAACCGAGCGCGAAATAGCGCAGATTATCGAAGATGAAAACACCGAGGATGCCCATTTGCAAGGGGCAAGCCTGCCGCTGGATAAGCCTTACCTTGAAATGTCCTCTTTTGAATTGTGGAAAAAACGCAGCGTGTGGCTGCTGTTGCTGTTCGTCGCCGAGGCGTATACCAGCACCGTTATTCAGCATTTTGAGGAGTCATTGGAAGCAGCGATTGCCTTGGCCTTCTTTATCCCATTATTGGTGGGTACAGGAGGTAACAGCGGCACGCAAATCACCTCCACCATTGTGCGGGCCATGGCCTTGGGGGAGATCCGTATGCGTGATGTGGGGCGCGTACTGCGCAAGGAAATGACTACCTCGATCATGATAGCGTTAACCCTGGCCTGTGCTGGTGCGTTCCGTGGTTGGATGATGGGTATTGGCTATGAGATTACGCTCATCGTGAGCCTGACCCTACTTTGTATTACGCTGTGGGCTGCGATTGTCTCTTCTGTGATCCCAATGGCGCTGAAACGCTTCGGTGTGGATCCTGCCGTAGTCTCCGCCCCGTTTATCACCACGCTGATAGACGGCACCGGCTTGATCATCTACTTCAAAATAGCCCAGTGGACCTTGGGGTTAAATTGATACGAAAACCGCAACAGGATCTCGATGGGCACCGTAACAGGTGCCCGATTTTTCGCCTAACGCTTCTCAAGTTCAATAAACGCGATCGTCCCAAATGCTATAGCCGGATGTGCCGGCGATCTTGTGTTCCCAGCTAATTGATTTGTAGCGCAATAACACTCTTTCGCTAGGGATTAGGCTATTGTTTTCCAGAGAGTTAGGGAACGTGCAGGAGACATCAACCAGGGTGGCATCGGTGAGTTTGATGCCATAAAAATCCTCAAGCACTCCCGCTGGATTGGTACGGTAGATGGAGAATATTGCCGTCAGCGGTTCGTTGGTGGAGATCGCTACGCATAATAATGGCGAGGATTTATCAATCGGCTTGGTGAATGCTAAAGGGTGGTGGATAACATTTTGCTCTCTGGTCATCAGATAATCCAGCGCTAGAACCTGGATTTGATCTTCATGGCCCTGTTGAAATCGGTTGCCAATGGAATCCATGGTTGAACAGCCCGCAGAAATTAACCCTTGCGTCTTGCCTATTAACGCTAAGTTGATTAGGTTTGCCATGTTATTTCCTTATAAGGTGGACGGGATTTTTGTCAGGTAGGGCTTAATTTAAAATAAGAAATGATTTAGTTTGTTGAACTGTCGATATTCAATGTGTGTCGTTAGCGAGTTCAATGGTGAGGGTTTTTCCGTTTGATGTTCGCATGGCCACTTTACTGGAACCGGTACATTCGAGTAGTGATAACACAATGATCATGACCACACCCAACTTTTCTTCATCCCCCATTGGGCTGTCTAGCAGGGGAGATTTAAGCTGCGAGAGCAGTTCCTGTTTTTGACTGTTATCTATCGTCTTCTTTTTAGGTGAATTCTTCATAGGTAATCCATTCATGAGATTGATGTTATTTTCCATTAGTCCATTGGGAAAATAAAACAAATAATGGATGGTAGCAACGACAGACGAGAATAAAATCTCTAAGGTTCGGCGCATGTCTCCTTTTTTATCGCGGGTAGACCGTAGTGTTACCAATATTCTGGATAAGCATCGCAAGCTAATGACGTGGAGGTGTCGAAAACGGTATTGAATTAGCGCTAATTCTTGCTATGGTGTGTTAATAGCAATGCCTAACAAGGAGGTTAACATGGCGGCTTATTTTAGAACACGCAGCCACATTCGGCCCCTAAGCTGGAATGATGAGCTGTATGTGGTGCAGGGGCAACCTCTGGCGATTAAAGTGCACGGGCTAGGTCCTAACAGGCAGCACCTCACCGTCAGAGCCATAAGAGGTAATGTCAGCGTGCGGGTCATCAGGGCCGATAACAATAATATTGAGCAGGATATTGAGGTTAGCGTGGTGTTTGGCGGCCAGGATGAGCTGCGGGCCTATGTCTCACAGTTGGATGAGGATTTTTTTTGCGATGCCGCGGTGGCTTCGCCCATGGGGTGTATCCATCCGCTAAAGATCACCGCCTACCGCAAGCTAGATTTTCCGCCCAATATCTCCGCCGATGAGTTGGCGCTGCTGCGCGTGTTCCTGTCGGAAACGATAACCCCTGAGAAACCGACCTTCAATTTGGAGGATGCGGTGAGGGCCATGCAGTATATGCGCCAGGTGATCTATAACCGTATGGCGTTTTCACACCCGCAGTACTTCAATATCGCCCGTGGCAACCTAAACCTGTTTGGCGTGATTGGTGCTAGGGGGCAGATCGATGGATTTGGTGACTATCCTAATATTGATGCTAGAAGCGCTGATCGAATCAGCAAATTTATGATTGCCTGTAACCGGACCGGGATGGGTGAAAAACTTCGAAGTTTTCGGCAGCTATATCAAGGTGCGCTTGATGTTGCCACAGGGAACAATCCTGGCATCCAGCATATACCACCTCTTTATAGTTGGCGTACGGCTGGACAAGGCTCCCCTGGTTCTAATTTTCAAACAGAACTCAGTTTGCAAGGTCAGACATTTTTCTCATTAACTCCCGCTTTTATTAGCGATCCGAACGGGCGTAAGTAAGGAAGAAAAGATGAAAGCGGTATTGTTCCTGATAGGGTGGTTATTCGCATTATCCTCTTTTTCTAGTGAGAGAACAGGCAGCTATATTTATGATCTTAAGGTGATTAAGCGTTTTAAAATCACTCAAACCAGCCCTTATAAAGACCACTATCTCTTGCCTATGAGATACCGCATGATGATGAGGAAAAATAATAATATAGACAATCACTTTTGTGTGATTGGCTACCAGTTTTCCGATAAACACCGGGATGGGGTGGTTTTTTGGCAGGAGGGTAAAGAGCTGATCAGTTGGCAGTTAGAGGGGCGAGAATTAGATAATATTTTTATCGATGCTGATACTATGTTGGATTCACCTTCTATTTCCTATGAGAACATTGTTCCTAGGGCTGAAATTACCACGCAAATGGCACTGTATGCCAAAGAGGACGTAGACCCTATGCGTGCCGATTGCCAACGAAATGGTGAAACCATAGTGATTAAAGCCTTCCCTATGCCTATGGCCTGTCGAGATGATCCCGATTTTGGGGAGGATTGTCTCGAAGCCCTGAAGGCGATTAAGTAAGCAGCGAGCAAAAAGCTCATTGCCCAGATAAGCTACGAACAAATCGCAACCGCCTTGCCGTGTAGGGGCGCTGCATGCTGCGCCCGTAATTCCATCATATCAGCAAGACGATTACTCCAAATTCTTTGCCTCATGCACGAGTATAGTTGACTGAAATCAAAGAATTTCCCGTTAACAGGATCGTTCCGAGTCCGCTTTGTCAGCGGGTGTAAATTCCGTTCCTGTGACGGTTTTCTGCCGATATACTCGGTGCAGTTTCTTACTGTGGAATTTTTGCATGTCGGCTTTGGCGTCCATCTCAATATCTATGCATCGCTTGCGCTTCGCCAAGAAGCGGGCTGGTGTGTGGCTATTGGCCGTCTGCTGGCTACTGCTAAATAGCCAACTGGCGATCGCCAACCATCACTGCAACCTGCAACTCACTGCTGTGGCACCTGCCGCGCAGCATATGATGCATATGCTGGCTGCCGATCCGCTAGCCGATAACATGATGCAGGCCGAAGGGCCGCTGTGTGAAAAGCACTGCGTACCAGATTCGGCGCAGCAAGATCACGGCAACCTGGCCCTGGCGGCGGTATTACCTGCTAACAGTGAGCTGTTGGTTGCCGACCCTCAGCCCCAGGCACAGTTCTCACGCCTCGATTGGCAAACCCCTCCAATAGCAGGCCCGCCGGCAGAGATCGTCTTCTGCCGCTTCCGTGAATAGCCAAACCAACCGCTTTGCCGTCCAGGACGGCGACCTGAGTTGTTTTTTGTCTATTTTATGGAGCTATCGTTATGCGTAATTTGATCACTGCTGTTTTCATTTCTTTGTTGTTCTCTTCATTCGTCTCCGCCGCGGAGATGCAACATCACCAACATACCAGCCAAGACGCCGCCGTTTATCACTCTAAAGGCACCATTAAGGCCTGGGGTGAGCAGAAAGTGTCGCTCGCCCACCCAGCCATCCCTGCTTTGAACTGGCCGCCGATGACCATGAATTTCCTTCAGCCCCAACCGCCATTGCCTGCCTTGGCTGCCGGGACTGCGGTGGAGTTCAGCTTCCGTCAGGTTGACGGCGGCTATCAGCTGACCGCCATCAGCGCCAGCCAAGACTAACGGGGGCACCATGTCCAGACGACTTTCTCACCCATTGCGGGTGGGCTGGCTGCTGCTCGCCTGTTGGACGGCGAGTGCGCAGGCAACCGGCCTGACGTTGGAGCAATCGCTGGCGGCGGCAGAGCGCTATTCAGCCGAACTTTCGGCCAATCAGCATCAGGTGAATGCGCTGCAAAATAGGGCGGATTCGGCGATGGAGTTGCCCGATCCCAAGCTTACATTCGGCATTGAAAACGTGCCGGTACAGGGCGGTAACGCCCGGCGTTTGACCCGTGACGGGATGACCATGGAGCGGGTTGGCATCATGCAGGATTACGTCAGCAGCACCAAGCGCCAGCGCAAGGCGGACACCCTACGGGCCGAGGCCAATAAAACCGAAGCCAGCAGCGCGACGATCCGCGCCCGCTTGCAGCAACAGACGGCACAAGCCTGGTTGGAACTGGCGTTGAGCCAGCAGACGCTGAAGGATGCCACGGCCTTGCTCAAAGAAAGTGAAAAGCAAATTGCCGCTCAACACGCCGGAGTGGCTAGTGGTAGTTCGCCCGCTGCTAACGTCATTGATGCTCGTTTGACGCTGTTGACAATGCAGGATCGGCTTAGTGAGGCTCAGCGTGACGTCACCATCGCCCAGGCACGCTTGACCCAGTTGACCGGGCAGCAGGTTGAGGGGATCGGTGGCCCGTTGCCACGCTTCGAACGCCTGCCCGCCGAGAGCAACCTGTTGCGACAGGCTATCAAACAGCACCCGGAGGTAGTACAGGCCAGCCGTGAGGCCGATGTGGCCAAGGCGCGTTCGGCGCAGTCAGAGGTAGCCGCCATTCCGGACGTGGGTATAGAGGTGTCGTATGGCAAACGGGCCGATGGCTATGAGGATATGGCGGGTGTGATGTTTACCGTCGATCTGCCCCTGTTCCGCTCCCAGCGGCAGGATAAGGACTATGCCGCCGACGTTTCCCGCTCGATGGAGGCCAACGATCAACTGACGTTATTGATCCGCGATCATCAAGCCCAGTTAGACACCCTGCTGGCGCAGTATCAGGCCGCGCAGGCGCAATGGCAGCGTCAACAGCAGCAGGCGATCCCGTTGCAACAACAGCGTGTAGCACTACAACTGGCGCAATACCGCAGTGGCAAAAGCGATCTCTCCTCGGTGTTGGAAGCTCGTCGGGCCTTGCTCGACAGTCGTCTGAGCGCCGGTAAGGCCGCGCGTGAATTGGCGCAGCTGTGGGCCGCCATTCGTTATCTCACCGTGCAGGAGGCAAAGTAATGAAAATGCGTTTTAGCCTGACGCTGTTAGCCGCCTTATTGGGCGGTGCTATGGGCGGTTACTGGTTTGCCGGGGAAAGAACCGCGACGCAACCCGCTAACGGCGGCGCTGAACGGCAGGTGCTGTATTGGTACGATCCGATGGTGCCAGGCCAGCGTTTTGATAAGCCGGGCAAATCGCCGTTTATGGATATGGAACTGGTGCCACGCTATGCCGATGAGCAACAGGATGACGGTGGTGTCACTATCAGCGCCCGCCAGCAGCAGAATCTGGGCGTCCGTACAGCGGCTGCACAACTGCGTGAATTGAATTTGCAGCTTGATGCCTATGGCAGCGTTGCCACCGATGAGCGCGGCGTGCAGGTGATTGCCGCACGGGCCAACGGTCTGATAGACAAACTCTACGTGCGTGCCAGCCAGCAGCAGGTAAAGAAAGGGCAAGCGCTGGCACAGCTGTGGATCCCGGACTGGAGCGCCGCACAGCAGGAATACTTGGCGATCCGCAAGCTGGGCGATAGCGCACTGACCTCTGCTGCCCGCCAGCGTCTGGCATTGCAGTTCATGCCTGAAGACATCATTCACCTGGTTGAACGCAGTGGCCAACCCCAGGCCCGCATTACCATTACCGCACCGGAGAGTGGGTTTATCAACAAGCTGGATGCGCGGGAAGGGATGCAGGTTACTGCGACGCAGGGCCTGTTCGAGCTGGCCAGTCTCGATCCGGTGTGGATGGTGATTGATTACCCGCAGGCGCAGGCCGGGCTGTTACAGGTTGGCGATGCGGTGGCAGCCAGCTCCGCCAGTTGGCCGGGTGAACGCTTTACTGGTGAGGTCAGCGAGCTACTGCCTAACGTCGATCCGCTTACCCGCACCTTTAAAGCGCGTATCGTGCTGAAAAACCCGCAGCAGCGCCTGAAGCCGGGCATGTATTTGCAGGTGCAACTGGCGCAAAACGCCGGGGCCAAGCCAGTGCTGGCTATCCCGCAGGAGGCCCTGATCGGCAGTGGTGATCGCAACCGGGTGCTGGTGGCGGAAGGGAACGGCCACTTTGCTCCGGTTGACGTGGTCGCTGGTCTGGCACAGGACGGCTGGGTAGAAATCAAACAGGGTCTGCAAGCTGGGCAACAGGTGGTGACTTCAGGCCAGTTCCTGATTGATTCCGAAGCCAGCATGCGCAGCGCCTTGCCACAGATGGCCGCACAAGAGGGGGTAAAACAGTATCAGACGCAGGGCGTGGTAGAGGCGGTGGATAATGATACCGTCACGCTGTCGCACGACCCGGTCGCGGAGCTGCAATGGCCCGCGATGACCATGGATTTCACCCTGCCAGCGGGCGGCTTACCCGCCGGGATTGGCATCGGCAGCAAGGTGATGTTCCACTTTAGCGTGGATGAAAACGGTTCGCACATCAGCCAGATCATGCCGCAAGGAGGCCACCAATGATCGCCTCTGTGATCCGCTGGTCGATACGTAACCGTCTGTTGGTGTTACTGGCTTCGGTATTGCTGGCCGGGTGGGGGATCTGGGCGTTGCAGAAGGCACCGCTGGATGCATTGCCCGATCTCTCTGACGTGCAGGTGATCGTCCGGGCGACCTATCCGGGCAAAGCGCCGCAGGTGATCGAAGATCAGGTGACCTATCCGCTGACCACCACCATGCTGACGGTGCCCGGAGCCAGCACGGTGCGGGGTTTCTCCATGTTCGGCGATGCCTACGTCTACATTCTGTTTGAAGACGGTACCGATCCTTACTGGGCGCGTTCGCGGGTGTTGGAATCGCTCAGTCAGGTGCAGTCCTCTCTACCGCCGCAGGTCAAAGTGGCGCTAGGGCCGGATGCTACCGGCGTTGGCTGGGTTTATGAATATGCACTGGTCGATCGCACTGGCAAACACAGCCTGGCGGATCTGCGCGCATTGCAGGACTGGACGCTCAAGTTCGAGCTGAAAACCGTGCCTAACGTCGCCGAAGTGGCCAGCGTTGGCGGCATGGTGCGCCAATATCAGGTGGTATTAAACCCGCAAAGTATGCGGGCGCTGAATATTACCCATCAGCAGGTGGTGAGCGCCATTCAGGATGCCAACCAGGAAGGCGGCGGCTCGCTACTGGAGATGGGGGAGGCGGAGTATATGGTGCGCACCTCCGGCTACCTGAAAAAACTCGCCGACTTTAATAACGTGGTGATCACCGTGCGTGAAGGGGTGCCAATCCTGTTGTCACAGGTGGCAGAACTGCGTGAAGGGCCGGAAATCCGCCGTGGTGTGGCGGAGCTAGATGGCGAAGGTGAGGTGGCGGGCGGCATTGTGGTGATGCGCTACGGTAAGAATGCGCTGGAAACCATTAATGCGCTGAAGGTTAAGCTGCAACAGCTCCAGCATACCCTGCCGCCGGGTGTAGAGATCGTGCCAGTTTACGACCGATCGCAACTGATCGAGCACGCGATCGATACGCTGTCATTCAAGCTGTTGGAAGAGTTCCTGGTGGTCGCGGTGGTGTGCGCCTTGTTCCTGTCCCACTTCCGCTCGGCGCTGGTGGCGATGGTGACTCTGCCGCTGGGGATACTGGGCGCCTTTGTGGTGATGCATTACCAGGGCGTTAACGCCAACATCATGTCGTTGGGGGGGATAGCCATTGCCATCGGCGCGATGGTGGATGCGGCGATTGTGATGATCGAAAACATGCACAAGGTGCTGGAACAGTGGCGGCAACGCCATCCCGGCCAGCAGCCCACGTCAAAAGATTATTGGCAGATCTCTGAGCAGGCGGCGGTGGAGGTTGGCCCGGCGCTGTTCTGTAGTCTGTTGATCATCACTCTGTCGTTTATCCCGGTGTTTTCGCTACAGGCGCAGGAAGGACGGATGTTTGCACCATTGGCGTTCACCAAAACCTATGCGATGGCGGTATCCGCCGGGTTGGGCATCACGCTGGTGCCGGTGCTGATGGGCTATTTTATTCGGGGCCGCATTCCGGACGAACATGCTAATCCGATCAATCGCGCCTTGATCCGTATGTATCAGCCGTTGCTGGCAGCGGTGCTGGCACTGCCTAAAACCACCCTGGGGATTTCCGCTCTGCTACTGGTGCTGACCTTATTCCCACTCAGCCGCCTGGGCAGCGAGTTTATGCCTCCGCTGGACGAAGGGGATCTGCTGTATATGCCTTCGACGCTGCCGGGGATCTCGGCCCGCGAGGCGGCACGTCTGTTGCAGCTGACCGACAGGTTGATCAAAACCGTGCCGGAAGTGGATACGGTATTTGGCAAGGCCGGGCGAGCGGAAACGGCAACCGATCCGGCTCCGCTAACCATGTTGGAAACCACCATTCGCTTTAAGCCCCGCGACCAGTGGCGACCCGGCATGACGATGGACAAGCTGGTGGCCGAACTGGACAGCGTAGTCAAGGTACCCGGCATTGCCAACGTCTGGGTGCCGCCGATCCGTAACCGTCTGGATATGTTGGCGACCGGCATCAAAAGCCCGGTGGGTATCAAGGTCAACGGCAGCAATATTGCCGATATTGAGCAGGCGGCCAGCCAGATTGAGCAGGTAGTGAAGCAGGTTCCAGGTGTGACTTCCGCGCTGGCGGAGCGCCTGGCTGGAGGGCGCTATGTGGATATTGATATCGATCGCCAGCGTGCGGCGCGTTACGGCGTTTCGGTGAAAGAGCTGCAATCGGTGGTCGCTACGCTGGTGGGTGGGGAAAACGTCGCTGAAACCATTGAAGGGCGCGCACGTTATCCGATCAACGTCCGTTATCCAAGGGAGATCCGTGATTCGCTGCAAAAGCTGCGTGAATTGCCGGTGGTGACGGCGACCGGTGGGCAGGTACCGTTGGCAGAACTGGCGGATATTCGCATCACCGAAGGGCCACCGATGCTGAAAAGCGAGAACGCCCGGCTTTCCGATTGGATCTATGTTGATCTGCGCGGGCGCGATTTGAAATCGGCAGTGGAGGAGATGCAACAGGTGGTGGCACAGCAGGTGAAGCTACCTGCCGGGGTTTCCCTCAGTTGGTCTGGGCAGTTTGAGTATCTGGAACGCGCCAGCGCCCAGTTGAAGATTGTGCTGCCAGTGACGCTGGCGATCATTTTCGTGCTGCTGTTTGTCACCTTCAACAGCGTGAGTGATGCGCTGCTGATCATGGCGACGCTGCCGTTTGCGCTGATAGGCGGGGTCTGGTTGCTGTATCTGCTCGATTACAACCTGTCGGTAGCCGGGGCGGTGGGCTTTATTGCCCTGGCCGGGGTAGCGGCGGAGTTTGGCGTGATTATGGTGCTGTACCTTAATCAGGCGCTGGCGAAACATCGTCAACCGGGCCAGCCGTTGAGTCATCAGCAACTGATGGCAGCGATTAGCGAAGGGGCGGTGTTGCGCGTCAGGCCGAAAGTAATGACGGTGGCGACCATTATGGCCGGTTTACTGCCGATTATGTGGGGCGGCGGTGCTGGCTCAGAGGTGATGCAGCGGATTGCTGCACCGATGATTGGCGGCATGGTGAGTGCACCATTGTTATCGATGCTGGTGATCCCGGCGGTGTATTCGCTGCTGCACCGTAAAGATGAAAAGCCCGGTGAGAAAGTGGAGTAAATTCAACGGTAACGAGCAGAAACCCCCATCTCTCCCTTTGGGTGAGTTGGGGGGATTACACAGGCCTACTGCACTAAAAACGCCTTAAACTGCGGCGTCATCACCGCGCTGAAACCGTCATCGGTTTTGCTGATCAGATACACTGCTAGTCCTTTCTCTTCTGCGAGCTTGAGCGCTTTTTCCGTGCCTAACACCATCAAGCCGGTATCCCAACCGTCGGCTTCCAACGCCGTAGGGGCAATCACCGTGACGGAAACCAGCTTATGGGTGATAGGCCGCCCGGTGACGGGATCGATCACATGGGAGTAGCGCTGGCCATCCTGCTCGAAATAGTTACGGTAACTCCCCGCAGTGCTGATGCCATAGCCTTGCAAATCCACCAGCGCCTGCACTGCATTTTCCCGGTCGGTGGGTTTTTGGATTGCCACCCGCCAAGGCTTGTTCTGGCCATTCACGCCGCGTGATGAAACGGCACCACCTACCGATACCAGATAGTTGGTGATGCCTTTGCGCGCCATCAACCGGACCAACTGATCCACGCCGTAGCCCTCGCCCAGCGTGGAAAGATCGACATACATCTCCGGCAGATCTTTTTGCAGCCATTCACCCCGGCTGTCGCTCAGCAGTTTCAGATGCTGCAAACCAATATGCTGGCGAGCCGCGTCGATCTGCTGCTGGCTGGGGACTTTGACGGCCCGCTTATCCGGGCCGAAACCCCACAGGTTAACCAACGGGCCGACGGTGATATCCATCGCACCCCCGGTATCACGGCCAATGCGCTGAGCGGTGAGGATGATATCGGCCATTCCACGGGGGATGGGCTGCGGCTCGGCAGTGGTGTTCTGGTTGAAGCGGGATAACACCGAATCGGGGCGGTAGGTGGAAATATCGTCGTTGGCCTGCTCCAGCAGCGCATCGATCTCCTGCTGCAATTGTTGTTTGCTCTCGGTGAGAGTACCGCTGACCTTTACGCTATAGAACGTCCCCATGGTTTTGCCTTCGATGTCGATCTGGGGGCGAGTGTTGGCATCGTTACAGGCGGCTAGCAGCATCAGCGCTGCGCTTAGCAGCAGCCCTTTGGCAATGGAATTGGCCATAGAAAATCCTAAAAGCAGGGAAAGACGACGGGTATAAAACAAAATAGGGCAAATGGAAAGGGCAACGTGCTTTTTTACTGGCGTAATTCAAGAGCTTCGGCTAACGTCGTTTTCCAGCCTTCGCTTGAAAAATAAGAGTAAATTCATGAATTCAAATGCGGTGACCAGTTTGTTGAGGCCATTTTTGCATGACCGTTTTCTGCATGTGTTGCTGCTGATAGGGATGTTGCTGTACGCCTTTGGGCCACAGCCGTTGAGGGCGCTCTCCGGTTTGATCGATTGGCGTACCATTATGACCCTGCTGGGGCTGATGCTGCTGACTAAAGGCGTCGAGGTCAGCGGCTACTTCGATTTTATTGGCCGCCAGATCGTGAACACTTTGCAAAGTGAACGAACGCTTGCGCTGTTTCTGGTGTGTGCCGCTGCGGTGCTGTCGTCATTTCTCACCAACGATGTGGCGCTGTTTATCGTTATCCCTTTGACCATCACGCTGAAAAAGCTCTCTTCACTGCCGATAAGCCGCCTGATCATCTTCCAGGCACTGGCGGTTAATGCCGGATCGTTGCTGACGCCGATTGGCAATCCGCAGAATATTTTGCTGTGGAGCAAGTCTTCGCTGACCTTTATGGAGTTTATCGGGCGCATGGCACCTTTCGGCATTATCATGATGCTGAGCTTGCTGGTGGTCACCTGGTTCAGTTTCCCAGCGCGGAAAATTGTTAAGGCGCCGAACACCCAACCTTATCCTTATCAAATACGCCTGTTGCTGGCCAGTGTCGCGCTGTATGTGGCCTTTCTGATCTGCCTGGAATTGGACGCACCGTTTTATGGCATGTTACTGGTATTTGGCGGTTTTCTACTGCTGGCTCGGCAGGTGCTGCTGCAGATCGACTGGAGCCTGATCTTCGTATTTCTCGCCATGTTTATCAATATTGGCTTACTGACTCAACTGCCAGCGGTGCAGCCGCTGTTTGATCAGATTGCGTCGCTAGCGAACGGCAGCGTCTATGTATTGGGGATCGCTTTATCCCAAGTCATCAGCAACGTTCCGGCGACCATTTTGTTGCTGAACTATGTGCCTTCCAGCGCCTTGGTGGCCTATGCGGTAAATGCCGGGGGATTTGGCCTGGCTATCGGCTCATTGGCGAACCTCATTGCCCTGCGGATGGCGGGAGAACGCCAGATCTGGCTGCGGTTCCATTACTATTCGATACCCTTCCTGGCATGGGCTACGCTAGTGGGTTGGCTGTTACTGCGTTAATTCGGCTCAAGCACTTTGTCATCAATCCTAATGCATTGGAGTTCTATTATGAGCGTTTCTTCATTGGTATTGGCCTTTCCTCCGGCAACGGCGGCACAAAGCCTGGATTATCTGGCGGCTAAGCTCAGCTTTTACGCCGACTCGGCGGACGTGGCGGAAGATTTGCGCAATGGCGTCAGCGAGATTGTGGTGATCGATACCCGTGCCAGCGCGCTCTACTCCGCCGGGCATATTCCTGGAGCGCTGAGCTTTCCCCATCGCTTAATGGATGAAAGCAGTACCTCATCTCTCGATCGTGACAAGGTCTATGTCACCTACTGCGACGGTATCGGCTGTAACGGTTCCACCCAGGGGGCATACAAGTTGGCCAAGCTCGGTTTTCGAGTCAAAGAGCTGATTGGCGGGCTGGATTTCTGGCTACGCGATGGCCATCCGGTGGCCATCGGCGCTGAGCAGGGAACGATGCAGGGGCGAGATAAAGCGCCGGAGTGCGGCTGTTAAAACAGCGCCCACAGTACCAATGCTAATACGATAACGCCGACAATCAGTGCCAAAGGCCTACTGAAGACCGACTGTAAAGGCTGCGGCAGGGTGGCGATTAGCGGGTTAAGCAATGGCTGTTGGACGTCACTGTGTAATGACGGAACGTGTCCAGCCTTGTCCAGCCGGCGGGTAAACAGCTGCTGGATCACGTCGTTCAACTGCGCATGGGTCAACGGCGTAGTGAGGTTGCCGTTAAAGCGGCTCTGGCAATAGTCATTGAGCTGTTGCTGCTCCTGCTGGTCTGCTGGCTGTTTCAATACCGCCAGCAGGTTTTGCAGCGTTGGGGCCGTTTGCGGGCTGAGCGCCAATTTTACCTGCATAAACTGACTGAGCAGTTGGAAGTGGCGTGCGGGCAACGGATCGTTGATTTTTACCCCGACCAATTCGAACAGCGTCTGCCAGAGTTTGGCCGTTGTCTCGCCGGTAGCCGCGCTGAGCTTGGTGACTTGCAGCTGCAAGTGCTGATGTTCCGCAGGCAGCAGCGAACGATCGCTGGTGGCCGTTTGTTGCGGATGAGGGATTGTCAGTTCGCCGGTTTGCAGCAGGTTCAACACTTGCTGGAGCTGCGGGTGGCTCAACTGGCTTAACACCGTATGGCCAAACTGCTGGCGGATAAAGTCGCTGACCGCCTGGCGGTTATTGCCTTGAGGCAACAGTTCGGTGAGTTGTTGCAGCAGTTGGCGGCTGGCATGGCTCTGTTGTGCCACGCCAAGGCGGTTTTGCAGTAGCTGCTCCGCCGGTTGGAAATGACGCGCCAACAGTTCGCTGTGGTTATCCGCCCCTAATTCATGACGCAGCGTGGCCCAGATCTCAGCGGATTTGGCCGGGCTGAGGGCCATGATTTTGACGATCAGTTTTTCCAACTGGGTGCGTTGGGCCGGGGAGAGTGGTTGATCGTCGGCAGGTGGGGCTTTGCCGGTGGTCGGAGGGTGATCGGCTGCGCCAGGAGCGCCAGGTCCACTTAATGGTTGCATATCACCAGTCCTTCGCAGTGTATAAAGTCGGCATACCCGGCGAAAAGCACAGGCTTAATTGCCTATGATACCTGTAATTTCGTGCTATCAATACCGCTCGCCAGACATTTCTTTACAGGCCAATCGTTGCTTATCCTGTTTGCGCCGCTAAGATAGGCGCAGATACGGCATTGAGGGCGTGATGATAAATCGGCAGCGGATTGCAAAATGGTTTTTAACCCTGGCTTGCCTGGTGGTACTGACGTGCCTTACCCAGCGCATGGCGGGTTTGCATACCCTGCAACTGGCACTTGGCCTGCCCACTGTCAGCGTTAGCCAATCCTCGGCCAGCGGTGATGAAGAGGCCACCACCACGACTCCCTGTGAGCTGAGTGCCAAATCGTTGTTGGCCTCTCCCCCGGTGATGTTTGAAAACGTGCTGTTTGGCCTGGGGATGTTGCTGATCCTGCTGGCACCGATTATCGCTCCGCGTCTGCCGTACCCTCCTGTACACGTTATTTCCCCCCCCACCCTTAGGGTGCATCTGCGATTATGCGTGTTCCGTGAATGAGTTAATCCCTCGTCAAACCGAGTGACTACTTTATTTATGGAGAACAACTATGTTGAATATCATCAGGCTGGCGTTGGCTTGCCTGTTACTGCTTTGGCTACCTGCGACACAGGCGGCGGATAGCGGCTGGCTGCAAAGCCCGCTGAACGATCATGCGCAAGTCAGGCTGCGAGCCGACACCAGCAAAGCGGGCGAAACCCGTGTACTGCTCGCTGTTGAGCTGGAAAAAGGGTGGAAAACCTACTGGCGCTCACCAGGGGAAGGGGGCATTGCGCCAGCTATCACTTGGCAGGGCAACCCGCCACCGGCAACCTGGTTCTGGCCAACGCCGCAGCGCTTTGACGTGGCGGGGATCTCTACGCAGGGTTATCACCAGCGGGTAACTCTGCCCATCGTGTTAAAAGGGGTTGCACCGCAGCAACTGGCGGGAACGCTTACCTTATCGACCTGTAGCAATGTCTGCATCTTGACCGATTATCCGTTCAAACTGGATCTCACCACCCCGGCGGACCCAACGTTCAATCACGACTTTGCTCAGGCGATGGGGCAGGTGCCGATTGCCAGCGGGCTGGTGGACAGCCTGCGTGCCGGTTATCACAACGGTGAGTTGCAGATTAGCGCGCAACGTACTGCGGGTTGGCAACAGCCTGAGCTGTTCTTTGATACCTTGGCGGGGGCCGATCTGGGCAAGCCAACGGTCAGCAGCGATGGTGAGAGCTTGCAAGCGCGAGTTCCCGTCAGTGATGGCTGGGGGGATGCCGCGCCAGATTTGCGCGGTAAACAGTTGCGGCTGGTCATCAGCGATGGGGGGATCGCTCAGGAGGCTACGCTGACCATTGGCGGGCCGCTTGCTTTACCTTCCACCGCGGCTTTCCCCTTGTGGCAAGCGGTGTTAATGGCGTTAGCGGGTGGTTTCATTCTTAACCTGATGCCTTGTGTGCTGCCGGTGCTGGGGATGAAGCTAGGCTCCATCTTGCAGGTGGAACAGCGCGATCGGCGTAGCGTGCGTTGGCAATTTCTGGCCTCCTCCTTGGGGATCGTGGTGTCCTTTATGGCGCTGGCCCTGCTGATGACGCTGTTGCGCCTGAGCAATCATGCGCTGGGCTGGGGTATCCAATTCCAAAACCCGTGGTTTATCGGCTTTATGGTGCTGGTGACGCTGCTGTTCAGTGCCAATCTGTTCGGCCTGTTCCACCTGCAACTCTCTTCCTCGTTAAATACCAAACTGGCCACCCATAACGGGCGTGGCTTGAGCGGCCATTTCTGGCAGGGGGCGTTTGCCACGCTGCTGGCAACGCCTTGCTCGGCACCTTTCCTGGGAACGGCGGTAGCCTTTGCGTTGGCGGCTCCGTTGCCGGTGCTTTGGGGCATGTTTGTCGCGCTGGGGATTGGCATGAGCCTGCCTTGGTTGCTGATTGCCGCCTGGCCTGCGCTGGCGTTACGCTTGCCGCGTCCTGGCCGCTGGATGAACGGGATGAGGTTGGCGCTGGGCCTGCTGATGCTGGTGTCTTCGCTCTGGCTGCTTAGCCTGATGACCAACCATATCGGCGTGAGGCCGACTCTGATTGTCGGTGCCATTTTGCTGCTCGGTTTATTGCTGGCAGTTTGGCGACAGTTGGGTGCCCGGTCTGCGGGGATCGCGGCGGCCAGCGTGCTGGTGGCCGGTGGTTTGGCATTGCTGGTGGGATCGTTGACCGCCAATCAGTGGCGACAGCCATTACACGACAACATCGCCTGGCAACCGCTTTCTGAGCAGGCGATTGTGCAGGCATTGGCCGACAACAAACGGGTGTTTGTCGACGTGACCGCCGACTGGTGTGTAACCTGCAAGGCGAATAAATACAACGTATTGCTGCGCGACGAGGTGCAAAAAGCACTCAGCGCCGAGGATGTAGTGGCGCTGCGCGGTGACTGGAGCCGCCCGTCGGAAACCATCTCGACCTTCCTGCAACAGCGCGGCAGCGTTGCCGTGCCCTTTAACCAAATCTATGGCCCCGGCTCGCCAGACGGCGAGGTGTTGTCACCGTTGCTCACCCGCGAAGCCGTTCTGCAAGCCCTGTCTACTGCCAAAGGAAACCAATAATGAACAAGTTACTGATGTTACTGCTGCTGATTGTCACCCCGGTCTGGGCTGCGGCTCCTTTCACTGCCGAGCAGGAAGTGCGGATCAAAGAGCTGATCCGTGAAACGCTGGTCTCTAACCCAGATATTCTGGCGGAAGCGGTTAACGCCTGGCAGCAGCAAACCAACGGCCAGCAAATCGGCCAGGCGATTGAGAAAAATAGCAAAATCCTGTTTGACGATCCTGCCAGCCCACGGTTGGGGGCCAAGAATGCCAAGCTGACGCTGGTGGCCTTCACCGATTACAACTGCCCGTACTGTAAGCAGTTTGATCCTATGTTGGAGAAGATCGTCAACAAATATCCCGATGTGGCGCTGGTGGTGAAGCTGTTGCCGTTCAAAGGGGAAAGCTCGATTGCTTCATCGCGGGTGGCGTTGACGGCTTGGGAGCAGCATCCAGAACAGTTCTGGCCGCTGCATCAACGCCTGATGGCGAAAAAAGGCTTTCATGACAACGCCAGCATCGCCGCAGCGCAAGATAAAACAGGGGTTAAGCAGGTTGCACCGACTGAACAGAGTATGACCACGCTACGCACCAATATGCAGTTAGCGGAACAGTTTGGCGTACAGGGTACACCAGCCACCCTGATTGGCGATCAGATGCTGCCGGGCGCGGTGTCTTATGAAGATCTGGAAGCGCTAGTGAAGCAGCAATTGGCGAAGGTAAAGAATGGCTAGGTTGCGGCGCTGGACGCGCGAACTACTGATCCTGCTGTTGCTCGTGCTGGGCGTGACGTTCGCCATGGACTGGTGGCGAGCGCCGCAGGCTCCCCTGACCTTTGACCAACAGATGCTGGAGACCCTGGACGGAGAGCCGGTGTCGTTGGCGCAGCTCAGCCAGGATAAACCTTTGTTGGTCTATTTCTGGGCCAGTTGGTGCGGGGTTTGCCGCTTTACCACGCCTTACGTGGCCAAGCTGGTGGCAAACGGCGGTAACGTGATGACCGTGGCGCTGCGTTCGGGCAATGATCAGCAGGTTGAGCAGTGGTTGGCGGCCAAGAAGCTGCAATTGCCAGTGGTTAACGATGAGCAGGGCAAGCTATCGGCGCAGTGGCAGATTGGCGTGACGCCGACCATCGTGGTGATCTCTCAGGGCAAGGTGGTGCAGAGCACCACCGGCTGGACCAGCTATTGGGGCATGAAACTGCGGCTCTGGTGGGCCAGTGTTTAATTCCCCATAACCTCAACAATCGCCCGGCAAAGCCGGGCGATCCCTTCGGTAATCAGCTCCGGCGTATTGGCGGCAAAGTTCAATCGCAAGCCGTGTGCGCCGTGCTGTTCCTCAACATAAAAGCATTCGCCACGGGCAAAGGTGACACCCTGTTGCCAGGCTTTTGGCATCAACGTTGTGGTGCTCACGGCAGGTGGCAATTCCAGCCAGATAAACAGCCCTCCCGCAGGGATTTCAAACCGACAGCCCGGTGGCAGGCGCTCGCTTAATGCTGCCGCCATCGCATCACGGTGCTGGCGGTACATCCTTCCCGCCCGGCGTAGCTGTTTGTCATAGCTGCCAACGGTGACAAAGGCGTCCAGTGCGCGCTGGATCAGGTTAGAGCTGGTAAAGCTATCAACGTGCTTGAGCCGTGAGAATTGCAGATATTGTTCGCTGTCCGCCACCAGATAACCAATGCGCATACTGGGTAGCAGCATTTTGGAGAAGGTACTGACATAGATCACCGTGCCAGCGGGAGCCATGGCGCGCAGTGACGGCAGGCTTTTACCGTTGTAACGCAGATCGCCGACAAAATCGTCCTCCAGGATCACTATCCCTGCCTGGTGTGCCAATGCCAGCAAGCGGCTGCGGCGGGCTTCGCTCATACAGCGCCCGGTGGGGTTATTGAAATTGGGGATGGTGTAGATCATTTTGGGCTGATGCCGGGCGATCAGCTCCGGCAGTTGCTCAACGCACATACCGTGACGATCGCTGGGCACGGGAACAATATTGATCTGGTGTAGGCGCAGCAACCCCAGAGCTTCGGCATAGGTGGGTTCTTCGACAATAACCGTATCCCCTGGGCGTAATAGCGTCTGGAAAATCAGGCTGATGGCATGTTGCGATCCGTTGGTGATCAGCACCTGTTCGGCCCGGGTGGGGATACCTTGCGCGGTCAGGATCCGGCCCAGCGTGTCGCGCAGCGGGTAGTAACCGCAATAATCGCCATAGCTGAAGGCTTCTTCCGCATGACGGCTGAGGATCGACAGCAGGATCTTGCGGAACGCCTCCATTGGAAACACCTTGGGGCTGCCGACGCCAGCGGCAAAGTTGATGACGTGCTCCGGCAAAGGAATATCCGGATAACCGTCCAGCCGCGACGTCGTGGTGGTGAAGCGATCCGCAGGGAATAGCTCGCTGGATGCTGGCCGCTGCTGCATCGGGGCCGCCTGCAGGTGGCGGACATAGGCACCGCTGCCACGCCGCTGTTGTAACAATCCTTTGGCCGTCAGTTCGGCATAGGCACTTTCCACCGTCAGGCGGCTGACCGAAAGCTCGGTGGCCAGGCTGCGCGTTGACGGCAATTTATCGCCATCGGCAAAGGTGCCGCCAAGAATGGCGCGACGCAGCGCTTCTTCGATCTGTAGATACAGTGGAATGTCCTGCTGACGATCCAGTGGAATATGCATGAAATTGGCTCGGTCACAAAAGTCTATTTTCACTATATCCTAGAGTAACAAGGCTTGGCACCGACAAAAGTGGCCTGCATAACATCTTAGCAAAGTGGCTATGGTGGCAAAATCTTGCCGCGTTAAAATCTTCGCCAGATGATTAAGTGGTAGAATTTTGAGGGTGTTATGTCGTTACCGTCGGGTGTTGTAGCAGAACCGGGTGTGGTCAGTGGTGGGTTCCTGCGGGGAGCCAACCAGGGTTATGTGATCGCCATTATCAGCGCCATGCTGCTGGCCTTCACCGCCATCATCATCCGCGCGTTGACCGAGTATTACCATCTACCGACGTTGGTGCTGGCTTTCTGGCGCGCGGCCTTGGTGGCCCTGGTGTTGTTACCGTTATTGCTGCTGTTCAAACCGCAATGGGCGCATCTTCGCCTTGAACAGGTGCCATTTTACGCTGGCTACGGTTTGCTATTAGCGCTGTTTAACAGCTTGTGGACGTTGTCAGTGGCGCTCAATGGCGCTTCGGTGGCCACTATTCTGACCTACTGCTCGGTCGGTTTTACCGTGTTCCTGGGCTGGATGATGTACAACGAACGCCTCAGCCTGCGCGAATTGCTGGTGATCGTGGTCAGCCTGGGCGGCTGCTTTCTGGTCAGCAACGGCGATAGCATGGGCAACAGCCGTTTTGATCTGTTGGGGCTGATGGTCGGCATGCTGTCCGGCATTGGTTATACCTTGTATACCCTCGGAGGGCGTATCGCCAGTGAGCGGCGCTACCCGGTGTGGAATACCATCCTGTACGTGTTTGGCTTTTCCGCCGTGTACCAGTGGTTGTTCAACACATTGCTGACGTTTTTTCCTTTGGCGGCATTTCACGGTATGGCGGGCGACCTGTGGTTTCTGTCCCAGGGAGTCCAAGGCATTCAGTGGAGCGGTTGGTTGTTGCTGCTCTCGCTGGCCGCCGGGCCAACGCTGCTGGGCTTTGGCCTGTACAATATCAGCTTGAAAACCCTGCCGCTGGCGGTAGCTAACCTGATCTTGTCGCTGGAGTTGGTGTTTACCGCAATCATTGCCTATTTCCTGCTAGGGGAAAACATGAATCAGTTGCAGTTGCTGGGTAGCGCATTGGTAATGGGCGGGGTGTTGATGCTGAGAAAAGCCAAGTAGGCTTGGTTTTCTGCGCCAGTTTGTTACCATTGGCCGCGAAACAACAGGGTGCACACAGCAAATGATGATTAATCCAAGGTTAAAACGAGCGCTTATCGCTTGATTGGGCAGTGTTTTATGAACGAAAGACACTGCCACTGACAATACGTTCCGTGGCTCTTGCAATTGATATACCCGTCGTCTTTCAAGCTGTAGCGTTGTTACCTGCACTTACACACCCCAGTCACTTACGAAAAAGTAAGCTCCTGGGGATGAGTAAGCTTGTCGCCTCGCTACAACTTGAAATCCATAGGGTATAAGAAGGAGACGCCATGTCTGATAAACACTGGTCACAAGTAGAATTACTCCACCAGACGGTAACCAACCCCAATATCCTGATCAAGGGAACCCACAGTTATTACAGCCATTGCTGGGATGACAGCTTTGAACGTTCCGTGGTGCGCTATTTGCATGGCGATGCGGTCAGCCAACAGTGGGAGCCCCTGGGGCAGCTAGACAGGTTGCACATTGGCGATTATGTCTGTATTGGTGCCGAAGCGGTGATCCTGATGGGCGGGAATCATACCCATCGTATTGATTGGCTGAGCCTGTATCCCTTTATGGAAACCATCCAGGCGTCTTATTTGCCTAAAGGGGATACCCGCCTTGGCGACGGCTGCTGGATCGGGATGCGGGCCATGCTGATGCCTGGCGTGACGATTGGCGAAGGGGCGATAGTGGCCGCCGGTAGCGTGGTGACTGCGGATGTAGAGCCCTACGCTATCGTTGGCGGTAATCCGGCCCGGATGATTAAACAGCGGTTCTCCCCAGAGACAATCGCGCGTTTACTCGCGTTGCAGATTTACGATTTGCCCGCCGAGGCGTTCGCCAGCATCCAGCCCTTGTTGGCCAGCGATGATATAACGGCCTTGGAGCAGGCGCTTAAGGGAATGCGTCAATAATAAGCCGGGCGGGTTAACCCCGCCCGCTTTTTCCTGATGAGGCTGACGTGTGATATAAATACCAGACCGAGGCTCAAGATGGCAAAAATTGCCGCCACCAGGTATTGGGCTAAACGAAATCATATCAACACCAGAGTAGGGTGTTGGTCGCGACAGAAAGGAGAGGAATATAATGGAGTATAGGTTAAGTAGTTTAAGCATATATGATATGGAAGATAAACGTATGCTTTATGTCGGCGTGACAGTGCATAATAGCGATGATGATGATTGTCGGGACGATACGCATTTTAATATTCACATGCCTTATGACCGCGAAAATACATTAGCTTTCATTGAACAACAGAGCATCGCAATCGCCAAAGACAGAATTCGCAAGGCAGCTGCTGGCCTGGATAAGGATGTATCCTCTGTTGCTTAATATGTTCGTTACCCTATGTTTTTAAATAGGGTAACGAACAACGGGCGCTGCATGCAACGCCCCTACAGAACGGTTTTGTCAGCAGTCTCAAGCCCTCCTTTCAGAGGGCTTCCCATTACTCGACTTCCGCCGCTTCCCCGGTGATACGGCGGTGTTTGCGGAATTTGCGCAGCAGCGGGGGTAACACCAACACCACGACGGCCAGCACCAGCAGGCATTGGGCAATGGCGCTGCTCCACAGAATGCCAAAGTTCCCATTGCTGATAGACAATGCCCGGCGCAGGTTCTGCTCCAGCATTTCCCCCAGTACAAACCCCAGGATCAGCGGCGACATCGGGAAGTGCATTTTGCGCAGGATATAGCCAAACACCCCTAACCCCACCATTAACAGTAAATCGAAGGTGGTGCTGTGCACCGCATAGACCCCAACGGCGGATACGGTAGCGATCGCCGGTACCAGGAACCATAGCGGCACGGTCAGCATACGGGTGAACAGGCCAATCAAGGGGATGTTCATGATCAACAGCATTACGTTGGCGATCAGCAGCGCGGCGATCAGTCCCCAAACGATATCCGGCTGTTCGGTGAACATTGCCGGGCCAGGGGTGATGTTATATAGCGTCAATGCGCCCATCATCACCGCCGTAGTGCCTGAACCCGGAACACCCAGAGTCAGCATCGGAATAAATGAGCCGCAGGCGGAAGCGTTATTGGCGGCCTCCGGCGCGGCGACGCCACGAATATCCCCTTTACCAAACGACTCGCTGTTGCCGCTGATGCGCTTTTCCGTCATATAGGTGAGCGCACTGGCAATGGTCGCCCCGGCACCGGGCAGAATACCGACGAAGAAACCGACAAAGGAGGAGCGCAGGGTAGGGCCAACGCACTCGGCAGCCTCTTTACGGTTAAACAGCATACGGCCGGTTTTGCGGATCAGCTTCTGGCCCGTGCTGGTGCTTTCCAGCATCAGCAAGATCTCGCTGACCGAGAACAGCCCGATCACCACTACAATAAACTGAATGCCGTCGGAGAGGTGTACGCTGTCGAAGGTGAAGCGATACACGCCGGTATTGGCGTCCACCCCTACCGTGGCCAGCCCCAGACCGATCAGGGCCGCCAGCAGGGATTTCAACGGGTTCTGGCTCATCATGCTGCCAAGGCAGGCAATGGCAAAGACCATCAGGGCAAAGTATTCTGCCGGGCCAAACGCCAGTGACCAGCGGGCCAGCATTGGGGCGAACAGAATAATGCCGATAATGGCGACCAGCGAGCCGGTGAAAGAGCTGACCGCGGAGATCGACAGGGCAACCCCTGCGCGGCCCTGCTGGGCCATAGGGTAGCCATCCAGCGCGGTCATGATTGCGGCGGCATCCCCTGGGACGTTGAGCAGGATCGACGAGATCCGCCCGCCGTATTCACAGCCGATATACACCGTAGCCAGCAGGATCAGGGCCGACTCGGCGGGTAGCTTCAAGGCGAAAGCCAGCGGTAAGAGGATCGCCACGCCGTTGATCGGGCCAAGGCCCGGCAGCAGCCCGACGATGGTGCCCACAAAGCAGCCGATCAGGGCAATCATCAGGTTCTGGGGCAGCAGCGCCACTTCGAACCCTTGTGATAAATACATCCAGGTTTCCATTATCGCTCCCGTTAGCTCAGCCAAACGCCGAGTGGCAGTGTGACATCCAGTAAATAATCAAAGGCGTAAAACAGCACAACGCCCATCACGGTGCCAGAAATCAATGCGGCCTTGATGCTGGCCTGGAACAACAGACCGATGCTGAACGTCAGCAGGGCCGTGGCCAGCGGGAAGCCGAGCCACTCGAATCCCCAGGCGTACAGCACCAGCGTGACCACCAGTGCCAGCAGACGTTGCAGCACTTTGCTATGCGGCCACTCGACGAACTGTGGCCGACGCAACAGCAGCAATGCGGCACACAGGGCCATCAGGCTCAGGATGGTCAAAGGGAAGGGGCGTGGCCCCAAAGGTTCGTAGCTGTATTCGCTCTGGATGCCCCAACCGAGAAACAGGCCGCCGCCGCACAGTAGCAACCACAGAGCCGCAAAAATACGATCGCTCATGCCAATTCCCCCGGTTATTTGGCCAGCCCGAACGCTTTGGCCTGTTCACGATACTGGGTTACCTGGTTTTTCACATAGGCATCCAACTCCTTGCCGGTCAGGTTGAATTCAAACAGGCCGCGCAGATCGCGCTGTTGCTTGAACTCCTCGGTTGCCATCATGGTTTTGAAGGTGTCGATCCACCACTGATACTCGGCTTCGCTGACCTTTGGGCCAAGGTAGAAACCACGGATGATCGGCCACACCAGATTGAATCCTTGCTCTTTGGCGGTAGGGACGTTTGCCAGCTCGCCTGGCAGGCGCTCTTCGGCATACACTGCCAGCACACGCAGCTTATCTCCCTTCAGGTAAGGCACCATCTCGCTCAGATCGCCGGATACCGCCTGAATGTGATTACCCAACAGCGCGGTCACCGGTTCGCCGCCCCCTTCAAACGCCACATAGCGCATCTTGTGGGGATCAACGCCAACTTCACGGGCCAGCAGGGCGGTTTTCATCCAGTCCTGGCTGCCAATGGAGGCTCCGGCACCAAACACCACGCTGTTTGGGTCTTTTTGGAAGGCTGTCATCAGGTCTTTCAGCGTCTTGTAAGGCGAATCGGCGCGTACGGCGATCATGCCGTAATCGGTACCCACTG
The DNA here is from genome assembly GCF_023282985.1 of Serratia silvae. Taxonomy (GTDB): domain Bacteria; phylum Pseudomonadota; class Gammaproteobacteria; order Enterobacterales; family Enterobacteriaceae; genus Chania; species Chania silvae. The sequence continues at coordinate 65,397 of NZ_JAGQDC010000002.1, forward strand.
CCGCCAGCCATTTCACATCATCCACGTTGTAGCGGCCAAACTTGCCTTGCGACAGGTTCAGCAGGGAACCGCCAGAGAACGCCACCACGGTGCCAAATTCGGCTGGCCGCTGAGCAACGATGGCGTTATAGGCAACGGCTCCCACGCCGCCGGGCATATAGGTGACGCGCATCGGCTTATCAATAGCCTTGGTTTCTTGCAAGGAGACCTGAATAAGTTTGCAGGTGAGATCGAAGCCTCCGCCGGGTTTGGCCGGAGCGATACATTCGGTGCGTTTTGGCGCCTCCACGGCGAACGCCTGGTTGGCGGCGAACATCAGAACAGTGGCGGTAAGCGTACGGGTAATTATTGTTTTCATGACGTTTCCCCATCGGTTTTGTTTCAGTTTGTGAGAATCCCCGCTGACACGGGGTTGCCAAATTGTTAAAACATAAACCTTTCATTTACCTTTCAGCGACCGGGAAAGTTTACAGGATGTGATATGCGTCTCTTGTTAGTGGAAGATCACCCCGAGCTGGCTCATTGGTTGCAGAAAGCCCTTACCGGCCTTGGGTTTGCGGTGGATGTGGCGATAGACGGCGTGGCGGCAGACCATCTGTTATTGCACGAAAAATATGCGCTGGTGGTGTTGGATGTCGCACTGCCCCGGCTCAACGGGCTGGAGCTGTTGGCACGGCTGCGTAAGCGTGGGCAGGCTCTGCCAGTGTTGCTTTTGACGGCTCGTACCGAGGTGGCCGATCGGGTTAAAGGGTTGAATCTTGGGGCTGACGATTACCTCACCAAGCCCTTTGAACTGGATGAACTGGAGGCACGCATCCGGGCGTTGCTGCGCCGCAGCATTGGCGTGACGCAACAGGCATTGCAATACGGTTTATTGACCTATCACGATGAGGGCTACTTCTTGTTGGCAGAAAAACCTCTGTCGTTAACTCCCCGTGAGCTGGCGGTGTTGACCACTTTGATGCATCGCCGTGGCCGCCCGGTCGCCAAGCAGCAATTGTTTGAGCAGGTGTTTACGCTTTCTGACGAGGCTAACCCCGAAAGCATCGAACTTTACGTCCATCGCGTGCGTAAGAAACTCCAGGGGAGCAACGTGGCGATCGTGACGTTGCGGGGTCTGGGCTACAGCCTGGAGCTGTGCGATGAGGTGGTTTAAAGCACCGCGTTCGTTGTTCTATCAGTTGCTGCTGTTCTTTGGTTTACCGCTGCTGATATTGGGTGGGATCTCAATCTACACCCACTATTTCAGCGCGATGAGTGCGGCGACGATGGCCTACGATCGCACCTTATTGGCGTCGGCCCGCACGGTGGCGGAGCGGCTGGTGGTACGTAATCAGCGCCTGGAGGTGGATGTGCCTTATGTGGTGCTGGACAGCTTCGAGCGCAATATGAACGACCGGCTGTACTATCAAGTGATTTCCCCCGGGGGACAGAATATTTCGGGCTATAACGATTTGCCCAAGATGCCACCTTATATTCCCCGCTCCAACCTCTATCCGGCCCTGGTGCATTTTTACGATGCGCACTATCGGGGGCAGCCAATCCGCGTGGCGGCGCTGTTCCAGCCGGTGAATGAGGGCGGAGTGATGGGGATGGCGACCATTCTGGTGGCGGAGACGTTAGCGTCGCGGCGCTATCTGGCGCGGCAGATGCTGCTGGCGGCGCTGCTCAGCCAGGGGACAGTGGTGGTATTGACGCTCATTCTGGCTTACATCCTGCTGAAAAAGCTGCTGCAACCGCTGCGCAAGCTGTCCAGCATGATGCTGCGGCGCGATCCGGGGGAACTGACGCCTTTGCCGATGGTGTTGCCCTGGTCGGAAATGCAACCGCTGCTACTGGCATTCAACCGCTATATTGAACGGCTGCGGTTGATGGTGGCGCGTCAGGAACGTTTTAGTGCCGATGCCTCCCATCAGCTACGTACGCCGCTCACGGTTTTGAAAACCCAGGTTGGTGTGGCATTGGCCAGCGAACGGCCCGATCAGTGGCGTGAGAGCCTGGAAGGGATGAGCGCCACCCTGGACAGTACCGTTGCGTTGACCGACCGCCTGCTGTACCTGTCGCGGCTGAAGGCGCACGAGCATCAGGTCGAGCGTAAGTTGCAGCCGGTTAATCTGGCCCAGGTGTTACGCGACGCCTGTTTTTCGCGCCTGCCGCAGGCCCGCAGTAAGCGGATCGATCTTGGCTACGAAGGTGTGGAAATTTGTTGGGTGGCCGGTGAGGCGTTGCTGCTGGCGGAGCTTTGCGCCAACCTGTTGGATAATGCGCTGAAATACACGCCAATTAAGGGGATCGTGACCGCCCGTTTATTGATGGTGGATGGGCAGGGGCTGTTAGAGATAGAAGACAGCGGCCCAGGCATTGCACAGGATCAGACGGTCGCTGCGCTGCAACCGTTTCGTCGGTTGGATAACGTTGGCGATCAGCCTGGGGCTGGGTTGGGACTGGCATTGGTTAAAGATATTACCGCTTATCACGGCACCCGCCCGGAACTGCTGAGTTCTGACGCGCTAGGCGGTCTGTTGGTACGGATACGCTTTAAGCTGTTGGGGTGAAAGGGGACGTATCTCCCCCTCACCCTCAGTCTTATGGTGTTACGGTGCTTTTTCTACGCCCTAACGGCGTGCGCAGGCGCTGTGACAAAATCACCCCCAGCAGGGCGACACCGCCGCCAATCAGATGGTAGCTATGCAACTGTTCATGCAGGAACAGGACCGCAATTATCGCGGTGAACACCGGAGCCAGGTTCATAAAGATCGACGCCTTGTTGGCGCCCAGGCGCATCACCCCCTGGATCCACAGGAACGGCGCAGCAATCGACGCAGGGATACCGGCAAACAGCACCAGTGGGATGTTCTGGCTGGTAAGCTGCACGTCTTGTGCCATCAGGAAGTTCGGCAACAGCAGCACCACGCCAAACACAATCTGCACATACAGCGACTGCCAGTTGGGTAATGGGATCGCCCAACGTTTGGTCAACACGCCGTACAGGGCGTAGGAGGCCGAAGCGGCGAACATCATCAGTTCACCTTTGCCGATGCCGTGTTGCAGCAGCAGCCCCGGTTGCCCCGCGCTAACCAGCCACACCAACCCACCCAGCGACAGGATACTGCCCAGCGCGATACCCACGGTGGGGGCGACACGCAGGACAAAGATGCCGATTAACACCGTTAACAGTGGGATCAGGGAATTGAGAATGCCCATAAACAGCGCGCTGACGCTGTGCGCGGCGTAATAGGCCAGGCTTTGATACAACACCATCCCCAGCAGACCGAGGATCATCAGTTTCCACCAGTTGGCGCGGATGGCAGGCCAATTGCGGATCGCTCCCGGCAGTGCGAAAGGAGTGAGCACGATCAGCGCCAATGCCCAGCGATAGAAGGAGATGGCCGCCGGATCGATGGCGGTTGCCGATACTTTACTGACTACGGCGTTAATCGACCAGATCAGCACTGCCAGCAGGGGAAAGAGCACGTTCATGATAATAATTCTCAACAACGAATAACATGCTGGCTAGTCTACCTGTGTCCGGTTTATTATATATAGTCAAAATCAGACAGCATTTCGCGAAATCAAGACAACTTCACCATGGCCGAAACCCGTAATTATCCCACCGCAGACGTCGCGGCACCGCGCACGCTGTTTTTCCGCTGCGAAGAAACCAATGCGGATACCGAATATCTGCCGCACAGCCACGACTGGGGGCAGCTGATCTGCGTCAAAACCGGGGTGATCGCGCTGAATATTGCCGGGCAGCGCTTTTTGGCCCCACCGGAGTTTGCCGTCTGGCTGCCGCCGGGGATGGAGCATTCCAGCCATAACCGCAAACCGGTGCTGTTCCGCACCATCAATATCGCCAAATCCTTGTGCGCCGGGTTGCCAGAAGAGGCCTGTTTGATCAACGTATCGCCGGTGTTCAGCGCTATTGTTGAAGATTGTCTGGTGCGCAAAATGCTGGAACCCGCTAGCGAAGAGGATCTGCGCCTGTGCCGGGTGCTGATAGATCAACTGCGGATTTCCCCGGTTCAACAGACCTATCTGCCGACCTCGCAAGACAAGTTTTTGGGGCCAGTGTTACAGGCGTTGGAACGTTGCCCTGCTGACAATACCTCATTGGCGGTGTGGGCCAGTAGGGTATATACCACCGAACGCACGCTTTCGCGCCGCTGCCAGCAGGAATTGGGCATGTCGTTTAGCGAGTGGCGGCAACGCCTGCGTTTTTTACATGCGCTCTCCCTGCTGGAGCAGGGGAAAACCGTGCAGGATGTGGCTTTAGATGTGGGCTACAGCTCGGCTTCCGCGTTTATTGTGATGTTCCAGCAGATCGCAGGCACCACGCCAGAACGTTTCCGCCGGGCATGACCGGTCTCTTGCGTCAACTGGTCCAGACTACATCGAACCGAACGTTCACATCACCCGTCCAGGTACCTTCTGGCAGGGTGCTGTAGTCGGTTACTGCTTTAGTGCCATCAGCCGTCGCGCTGATGATGCTGAAATCGAACTGGTCTTGCGCACTGGTGCGGCCAGGCTGTTTGCCAGCGTTGGCTAATGATTTCAGGCCGTAGCCCAACTTATGGGAGGAGGTATCAATCATGACGGTTTCAGCGGATTTGGATACCGGAGCACCGTGGTAGTTAACTCCCACCTGCAGGGTAGAACCCGAGGTGCCAACCTGAGTCAGGGTGTTGCTGACCAGTGTGGACGTCAGTTTAAAATCGGTTGCGGTTTCTCCACCTTCAACAGTCACGTCAAACTGGCCTTGCTGACTGCTAAAGCCCTTATTGCCTGCCGCATATTGGAAATACAAGTTGCCCGCTGGCGTAACCGTCAATTTGCTGGTGGTATCTTTCACCGCCGTTGCAGACCAGGTAGCCACTGTTTGCGCAGTGGCATCTTCCGCTTGAGCGGTACCAACGGCTGTGAGTGTTGCAACGATCGCCAGAACAAGTGTCGCTTTTTTCATGGTTAACGCCCCTGATTTTCGATTTGTTTCTGCCCGTTAGCCGGTCGCTAACGTGAAGGTTCGCCTCCTTGCGTGATAATTATCGGAAAGAACGCAATAAAGCTTAGAAGAAAAACATCGTTATTTCACCGGGCATAACAAGCTTGGGTTTAGCTACCATTCGGTGGCACACTATTTTGTAGCTTGAGTATCTACTTTCGGAGAATGACGTGAAGATACTGGTTGATGAAAATATGCCCTATGCGGTGGATCTATTTAGCCGCTTGGGGGAAGTACAGGCCGTGCCTGGTCGCCCGATCCCAACCGATGCACTGGCCGGAGCCGATGCCTTGATGGTGCGTTCGGTGACCAAAGTGAATCAGGAACTGTTGGCTGGCACCAAGATCGGTTTTGTGGGCACCGCTACGGCGGGTACTGACCATGTGGACGAGGCGTGGTTGCAGCAGGCGGGGATTGGTTTCTCGGCCGCGCCTGGTTGTAATGCCATTGCGGTGGTGGAGTATGTGCTTTCGTCATTAATGCTGTTGGCGGAGCGCGATGGCTTCTCTTTGCGTGATAAAACCGTTGGGATAGTGGGTGTCGGCAATGTTGGCTCCCGGCTGGATGCTCGCCTGAAAGCCATGGGCGTGCGTACTCTGTTGTGCGATCCACCGCGAGCCGATCGTGGGGACAGCGGCGAATTCTGGCCGTTGGAAAAGCTGGTGGCAGAGGCCGACGTGCTGACGTTCCATACCCCGTTGAACAAGACTGGCCCGTATAAATCGTTGCATCTGGCCAACGCGGATCTGCTGGATGCTTTGCCTGACGATTGCATTTTGATCAACGCCTGCCGTGGCGCCGTGGTACATAACGCCGCATTGCTTAACGTGTTGGAGCGGGGTAAGCGATTGAGTACGGTACTGGACGTGTGGGAGCCGGAGCCGGATCTGAGCGTGCCATTGCTGGATCGGGTGGATATTGGTACGGCCCACATCGCCGGTTACACGCTGGAAGGTAAGGCGCGCGGCACCACGCAGGTGTTTGAAGCCTTTGCCCAGCATCTGGGGCAGCCGCAAGCTATCGAACTGGCCTCTCTGTTGCCGGTGCCAGAGTTCAGCGAAATCCGCGTCAATGGGCCGCTGGATGAAGGCAAGTTAAAACGATTGATGCACTTGGTGTATGATGTGCGCCGCGATGATGCGCCGCTGCGGCAAGTTGCCGGGTTGCCGGGTGAGTTTGATCGCTTGCGCAAGCATTATCAGGAACGCCGGGAATGGTCTTCACTGCGGGTGCAGTGCGATGACAGCGCCAGTGCGGAGCTGCTGTTCAAACTGGGCTTCGGCGTTCTGTAAAGGACAACGCGTAAGGTTGCCTTAAGCAGTAAAGTTTATCGGGCGGTGACTGCATCGCCCGATTGCATTTGAATCAAATACTCTGGAGAAACCCAATGTCTGACGGCTGGAATATCGCTGTGCTCGGTGCCACTGGCGCAGTAGGTGAAGCGTTGCTGGAATTGCTACAGGAACGCCAGTTCCCGGTGGGTGAGCTCTTTCCCTTAGCCAGCGAGCGCAGTGCTGGTGCGACGGTGCGTTTCAACGGCAAATCCCTGCTGGTGGAAAACGTAGAAGAATTCGACTGGTCGCAGGCGCAACTGGCGTTCTTTGTTGCCGGCAGCGAAGCTGCGGCCCGTTACGCCGATGATGCGGGCAACATGGGCTGCCTGGTAATCGACACCAGCGGCCATTTTGCACTGGAGCCGGACGTGCCGTTGGTGGTGCCAGGCGTTAACCCACAGGTGCTGGCAGATTACCGCAACCGCAATATTGTGGCGGTGGCCGACAGCATGGTGAGCCAGTTGTTGACGGCGATTAAGCCGCTGACCGAACAGGCCGGGCTTTCCCGCTTGCACGTCACCACAATGATGTCGGTATCGGCACGTGGTAAGGTCGCCGTGGACGATCTGGCTGGCCAGAGCGCGCGTTTGCTGAACGGTATACCTGCGGAGCCGGGCGTGTTTGCCAAGCAGTTGGCGTTTAACCTGTTGCCATTGATGACCGATGAGCAGGGTAGCGTGCGTGAAGAGCGTCTGATTGTCGATCAGGTGCGTAAGGTGCTACAGGACGAAGGGCTGCCGATTTCGGTAAGCTGCGTTCAGTCGCCGGTGTTCTACGGCCACGCGCAAGTGGTGCATCTGGAAGCGCTGCGCCCAATCGCCGCAGAAGAAGCTCGGCACGAGCTGGAGCAGGCTGAAGACATCCAACTGAGCGAAGAAGACGATTACCCGACTCAGGTTACCGAAGCTTCCGGCAGCGATATGCTGAGCATTGGCTGTCTGCGCAATGATTACGGTATCCCTGAGATGCTGCAGTTCTGGTCGGTGGCCGATAACGTGCGCTTTGGCGGCGCGTTGATGGCGATCGAAACCGCTGAACGGCTGTTGCAGGAGCAGATGTACTGATGTCCGAGGTGGAGTTGCCAACCCAGCCAATGCTGAAAATTGCGCTGGGGATTGAGTATGACGGCAGCCGTTATTACGGCTGGCAACGTCAGCAAGAGGTCACCAGCGTCCAGGCCTGCCTGGAAAAAGCGCTAAGCAAGGTGGCGGATGCGCCGATTGGCGTATTCTGCGCCGGGCGAACTGATGCCGGGGTGCACGCTACCGGGCAAGTGGTGCATTTCGAAACCGCTGCCCAGCGCAAAGACGCTGCCTGGACGATGGGGGTGAATAGTCATTTGCCGCCGGATATCGCGGTACGCTGGGTCAAAGAGGTCAGCAGCGATTTTCATGCTCGCTTCAGCGCCACCGCGCGGCGTTATCGCTACATTATTTATAATCATCGCTATCGCCCGGCGGTATTGCAGCAGGGGGTGACGCACTTTTATCATCCGCTGGACGCCGATCGTATGCATCGTGCCGCGCAGGCCTTGCTGGGGGAAAACGACTTTACCTCATTCCGGGCGGTGCAATGCCAGTCACGTACGCCGTGGCGAAACGTAAAACACGTTAAGGTTTCGCGCTATGGCGAATATATCGTGGTAGATATAAAGGCCAACGCCTTTGTCCATCATATGGTGCGCAACATCGTTGGCAGCTTGATGGAGATTGGCTGTGGCAATCAGGATGAGAACTGGATGGGCGAGTTGTTGGCGCTCAAGGATCGCAGCCTGGCGGCAGCAACCGCCCGTGCCGAAGGCCTGTATCTGGTCGCGGTTGATTATCCAGAGTCGTTTGCCTTACCCCGGCCGCCGATGGGGCCGCTGTTCTTAGCCGACGATTAACTGGCAGGCTGGCAGATTAATACGTTATTTATGGGTGCCAACGCCGGGTGAGAGAGACACCTGGTCAATTGAGAGTGTTTATGGACATCATCAAGTTTTTGATTGATTTTATTTTGCATATTGATGTGCACCTGGCAGAACTGGTCGCGCAATACGGTATGTGGGTTTACGGTATTCTGTTCCTGATCCTGTTTTGTGAAACCGGGCTGGTGGTTACGCCGTTCCTGCCGGGGGATTCTCTGCTGTTTGTCGCCGGTGCGCTGGCCGCATTACCTTCCAACGATCTCAACGTGCATACCATGGTAGCGTTGATGGTGATTGCGGCGGTGATTGGCGATGCTGTCAACTACACTATTGGTCGGCTGTTCGGCGAAAAGCTGTTCAGCAACCCGAACTCGAAAATTTTCCGGCGTAGCTATCTGGATAAAACCCACCAGTTCTACGAGAAACACGGCGGAAAAACCATTATTCTGGCGCGATTTGTGCCGATCGTGCGCACCTTTGCGCCGTTCGTGGCCGGTATGGGGCATATGTCCTATCGCCACTTTGCTGCCTATAACGTGATTGGTGCGCTACTTTGGGTGCTGCTGTTCACTTATGCTGGCTACCTGTTTGGCGACTTGCCGATCGTGCAGGAAAACTTGAAGTTGTTGATTGTTGGCATCATCCTGGTTTCAATTCTGCCGGGCATTATTGAAATCTGGCGCCATAAACGCGCGGTTGCCCGCCAACAAAAACAGTAAAAACACCGCTTAACCCGTCGGTTCGACCAGTTTTTTGTCCACACAATCGGGCCGATATGGTTTAATGAGCGACATTTATGGTCTGTTCCTGTGAACGACACTGAGGCCAATGCCCTGATAGCGCACCCGCTGCGCTTGGCTCGGCATTTTTGCATTGGGTCTGTTTTCGGGGGGATTGTTAAAGCATGAACAGCGGACAGTTGTCTGCCAGGTTCAAACAGAAAGGTCATCGATGAGCTGGATTGAACGAATTCTCAACAAAAGCAATGTTACGCAAACCCGCAAGGTGAGCATTCCTGAAGGGGTCTGGACCAAATGCGATAGCTGTGGTCAGGTTCTTTACCGTGCCGAACTGGAGCGTAACCTTGAGGTGTGCCCTAAGTGCGACCACCACATGCGCATGTCAGCCCGTATGCGTCTGCATACCTTGCTGGATGAAGGCAGTGAAGTGGAGCTGGGCAGCGAGCTGGAGCCGAAAGACGTTCTGAAGTTCAAGGATTCCAAAAAGTACAAAGATCGTCTGGTTGCCGCACAGAAAGCGACCGGCGAGAAAGACGCGCTGGTGGTGATGAAGGGCACGCTGTATGGTATGCCGATCGTCGCGGCCTCCTTCGAATTCGCCTTTATCGGTGGTTCAATGTCCTCCGTCGTTGGCGCGCGCTTTGTCCGTGCGGTTGAGCAGGCGTTGGAAGATAACTGCCCGCTGGTGTGTTTCTCTGCCAGTGGCGGTGCGCGTATGCAGGAAGCGCTGATGTCGCTGATGCAAATGGCGAAAACCAGCGCCGCGTTGGCCAAGCTGCAAGAGCGTGGCCTGCCGTATATTTCGGTACTGACCGATCCGACCATGGGTGGCGTGTCCGCCAGCCTGGCGATGCTGGGCGATATCAACATTGCCGAGCCAAAAGCGCTGATCGGCTTTGCCGGGCCACGGGTTATCGAACAAACCGTACGTGAAAAACTGCCGCCGGGCTTCCAGCGCAGCGAGTTCCTGATTGAAAAGGGCGCTATCGACATGATCGTGCGCCGTCCGGTGATGCGTCAGACCTTGGCCAGCATTCTTTCCAAGTTGACCAACCAGCCGCAGCCGCAGTTGGATGAGCGTGCGCCGGTTATCACTCAGGAAAATCAGGCCGACGCCTGAGGATCAGACAAATACCCGGCATAGGTGCAAGCCCGTGCCGGGTTTCGCTGCCATTTTGTGGCTAAGTTGCGGCGGGAAACGAAGAGCATCGCTTTTGACGTCGTCAGGGTGGTGCGTCTTACGGATTTATGAACCCAAAGTCAGTGATGGGACTCATGCAAAACCACCAAATTCCCCAAGCCACGTCGCCATTGAGCTCGTGGCTTTACTATCTGGAACGTCTGCATAGCCAGGCGATCGAACTCGGCCTGGAGCGTGTGCAACATGTTGCGGCGCACCTCGACCTTCTCACTCCTGCTCCTACGGTATTTACCGTTGCCGGTACTAACGGCAAAGGCACCACCTGCCGCACGTTAGAGGCCATTCTGCTGGCTGCCGGGCTGCGGGTCGGGGTTTACAGTTCACCGCATCTGGTGCGTTACACCGAACGGGTGCGCATACAGGGTGAAGAGCTGAGTGAGACTGAACACAGCCGCTCCTTTGCCGCGATTGAAGCTGGCCGCGGGGAAACCTCGCTGACCTATTTCGAATTTGGCACCCTTTCGGCGTTACAGCTGTTTAAACAGGCCAGGCTCGACGTAGTGATCCTGGAAGTGGGCCTGGGTGGGCGTCTAGACGCGACCAATATCGTCGAGCCAAGCGTCGCCGTGGTGACCAGCATTGCGTTGGATCACACCGATTGGCTAGGCCACGATCGTGAAAGTATTGGCCGCGAGAAAGCGGGTATTTTCCGTGGCGGCAAGCCCGCGGTAGTTGGTGAACCGGATATGCCAAACAGCATTCGGCAGGTAGCGGAAGATCTCAACGCTCAGTTGTATCGCCGTGATGAAGCCTGGTCGTTCAGTGAACAGGGCGAACGCTGGCAATGGGAAGGGGGCGGCACACGCCTGACCGATCTCCCTATGCCTAACGTCCCTTTGGCGAATGCGGCGACGGCATTGGCTGCGCTGCACTATTCGGCGCTGGAAATTGACGAGAAGGCGATTTTTGCCGGTCTACAGCAGGCCGCTTTACCAGGGCGTTTTCAGACCGTGCAGCAGAACCCGCAGCTGATCCTGGACGTTGCCCACAACCCTCATGCTGCGGCCTATCTGGCTGGGCGGTTGGCGAAACTCTCCCGCAATGGCGGTGTGGTTCGCGCGGTGGTGGGAATGCTGTCGGACAAAGACATTGCCGGTACGCTGGCCTGCCTGAATAAACAGGTGGACGAGTGGTATTGTGCACCGCTGGAAGGCCCACGCGGGGCCAGCGCTGAGCTGCTGGCAGAACATTTAACGGAACCACGCACGTTTGCCGATGTCGAAACTGCCTGGCGTCAGGCTATGCAGGACGCGGATATTCAGGATATTGTGATCGTCTGTGGGTCTTTCCACACTGTTGCCCACGTGATGGCGGCGTTAGACGAGAGGCGGGGAGTGTGAGTGGCAAGTAAATTTCAGAATCGACTGGTTGGAACCGTGATTTTGGTTGCCCTGGGGGTGATTGTCCTGCCGGGGCTGCTTGACGGTAAAAAGAAGCATTATGAGGATGAGTTTGCGGCGATCCCGTTGGTGCCAAAACCGGGGGATGCTCATGAAATCGACGTGATCCCACCGGCCAATCAGGCGCTACCCTCAGTGCCGCCTGAAGGGGCTGGCGCATTGGTTGAACAGCAGCAGGCCGCCGCCGAGGCTTCCGCTCAACAGACGGTTAATCAAACCACTCAACCGCGGCAGCAGCCTGCGGTTGTTGTTCCGCCACCCATCGAAACCAAACCGGTTCAGCCAACTAAACCTAAGCCTGTGGAACCTAAACCGGTGGAAGTGAAACCTAAGCCGGTGCCACCACCGCCAAAGGTAGAGCCAAAGCCGGAAGTGAAACCAGAGCCGAAGCCTGAAACCAAACCTGCGGTTGAAGAAAAGGCACCGGTTGGCCAGGCTTATGTGGTGCAGTTGGGGGCGTTGAAGAATGCTGCCAAGGTTAATGAGATCGTCGCTTCGCTGCGCCTGTCTGGGCACCGGGCTTATACCGTGCCATCCACGCCGGTGCAGGGTGAAATCACCCGCATCTACGTTGGCCCGGATGCCTCGAAGCAGAAGCTACAGGCTTCGCTGGCGGAGCTGAATGGGATCAGTGGGTTAAGCGGGCAGGTGAAGGCGTATAGCGCGCGTTGATATACCCGTCGTCTTTCAAGCTGCAGCGTTGTTACCTGCACTATCTCACCCCAGTCACTTACTAAAGTAAGCTCCTGGGGATGAGATAGCTGGGCGCCTAGCTACAACTCGAAATCCATAGGGTATAAGCCAGTAGTTTTTCCTATACCCTTGTAAAATATCAAGAGGGAACTGGAGTAGTGTCACAGCAGCTCACAGCGACTCGGACGATCCACTCTCCCTGTGGGAGAGGGTTAGGGTGAGGGGCCACAGTGCTCAGGAGGAGGATTGCCAAATCACCACTAAAAATGTGCCTTTCACAGGCCTGATGACCTAAGTAGGCGCGGCGATTAGCAATTTTAATACCCGTCATCTTTCAAGCTGCAGCGTTGTTAGCTGCGCTATCTCACCCCAGTCACTTACTAAACGTAAGCTCCTGAGGATGAGATAGCTTGTCGCCTAGCCGCAGCTTGAAATCCATAGGGTAACATCGCCGTTTTTTTATTTGTTACGTGGTGGGAAATCCGCTACGCAAACGTTTTCTTTTTCTGTTAGAATTCGCCGCGATTGGATGCAGGGGCGATTCATCATTGGAATAGTTCATGGTCTGGATTGATTACGTCATTATAGCGTTGATTGGATTTTCGGCTCTGGTGAGCCTGATCCGAGGTTTTGTTCGCGAAGCATTGTCACTTGTGACATGGGGATGTGCGTTCTTTGTCGCCAGCCATTTCTACCCATACCTTGCAGCCTACTTCACCCGTTTTGAAGATGAGCTGGTACGTAACGGCATTGCGATTGCCATTTTGTTTATCGCAACGCTGATTGTAGGCGCTATCGTTAACTATGTGATTGGGTCACTGGTAGAGAAAACCGGATTATCGGGTACCGATCGGGTGCTGGGCGTGTGTTTCGGCGCACTGCGCGGCGTGTTGATCGTGGCAGCGATACTGTTCTTCCTGGATACCTTTACCAGCCTGTCGCAAAGTGCGGACTGGAAACAGTCACAGTTGGTCCCCCAGTTCAGTTACATCATCAGATGGTTCTTTGACTATCTGCAAAGCACGTCGAGTTTCTTACCAACCCAATTACCGGGGCGGTAGCGGCTTAGAGGAAAAGACAACATGTGCGGTATTGTCGGTATCGCCGGTTTTATGCCGGTAAACCAGTCGATTTATGATGCATTGATGGTGCTCCAGCATCGTGGACAGGATGCCGCTGGCATCGTCACTATTGATGCCCATAATGGGTTCCGCCTGCGCAAGGCAAATGGTCTGGTGAAAGATGTATTTGAAGCCCGCCATATGCTGCGCCTGCAGGGCAACATGGGCATCGGCCATGTGCGTTACCCAACGGCTGGCAGCTCCAGCGCTTCAGAAGCTCAACCTTTCTATGTCAACTCGCCGTTCGGCATTACGCTGGCACACAACGGCAACCTGACCAACGCCCACGAACTGCGCCAACAGCTGTTTGAGCGTGGCCGCCGTCATGTCAACACTACTTCCGATTCCGAGATCCTGCTGAACGTGCTGGCTACCGAGCTAGACCGTTTCCCGCATTATCCACTGGAGTCCGACAACATTTTTACCGCCGTTGCCGCGATGCATCAACAGTTGCGAGGCGCTTACGCCTGCGTGGCCATGATTATCGGCCACGGTCTGGTGGCGTTCCGCGATCCTAATGGTATTCGCCCGCTGGTGATCGGCAAACGTGAGCTGGAAGATGGCCGCTGTGAGTACATGGTGGCCTCTGAGAGCGTGGCATTGGATACCTTGGGCTTCGACTTCCTGCGCGATGTGGCGCCGGGCGAAGCGGTGTATATCACCGAAAAAGGTCAGTTGTTCACTCGCCAGTGCGCGGAGAACCCAAAAACCAATCCTTGCCTGTTCGAGTATGTCTATTTTGCCCGTCCTGACTCCTTTATGGACAAGATCTCCGTCTACAGCGCCCGCGTGCGTATGGGGCAGAAATTGGGTGAGAAGATTGCGCGCGAATGGGAAGATCTGGATATCGACGTGGTGATCCCGATCCCGGAAACCTCTTGCGATATCGCGCTGGAGATTGCCCGTATTCTGGATAAGCCGTATCGCCAGGGCTTCGTCAAGAATCGCTATGTTGGCCGCACCTTCATCATGCCAGGCCAACAGGCTCGTCGTAAGTCGGTACGCCGCAAACTGAACGCCAATCGTGCCGAATTCCGCGATAAGAATGTGCTGCTGGTTGATGACTCCATCGTCCGCGGTACCACTTCAGAGCAGATCGTAGAGATGGCGCGTGACGCCGGGGCCAAACGGGTTTATCTGGCTTCTGCCGCCCCGGAGATCCGCTTCCCTAACGTGTACGGTATCGATATGCCGAGCGCGACGGAGCTGATTGCCCATGGGCGTGAAGTGGACGAAATCCGCCAGATTATTGGTGCCGATGGCCTGATTTTCCAGGATCTGGACGACCTGATCGCCGCAGTACGCGAAGAGAACCCGGACATCACCCAGTTTGAATGCTCGGTGTTTAACGGCATCTACGTGACCAAAGACGTTGACCAGAGCTATCTGGAATATCTGGAAACGCTGCGTAATGACGATGCCAAAGCGTTGCGCGGCCAGACGGAAGCAGAAAATCTGGAAATGCATAACGAGGGCTAACGCGCCCGCGTAGCTCACCAAAACGGTGCACCGTAGCGTTGGTTACGGTGCATTGTCTTATTCCCACCTTGAATCTACGAAGGTTGCTGCCAAACCAGTCCCTCTTCGGCTATCCTTACGGCATATTTCCCGACAAAGGCCAGCTTGATGAAAAGACTCATTATCGGTATTTCCGGCGCCAGTGGCGCTATCTACGGCGTGCGCTTATTGCAGGTGCTGCGTGGTGTAGAAGAGGTGGAAACCCACTTGGTAATGAGCAACGCGGCACGCCAGACGCTGGCGTTGGAAACCTCTCTGAGCCTGCGTGACGTGCAGGCCTTGGCCGATGTGGTGCACGATGCGCGTGATATTGCCGCCAGTATTTCCTCCGGATCGTTCAAAACCATGGGGATGGTGATTTTGCCATGCTCAATCAAAACGTTATCTGGCATCGTCAACAGTTACAGCGATGGACTGCTGACTCGCGCTGCTGATGTGGTGCTCAAAGAGCGCCGGCCACTGGTGCTCTGCGTGCGTGAAACGCCGTTGCATCTGGGCCATCTGCGGCTGATGACCCAGGCAGCGGAGATGGGGGCGGTGATTATGCCGCCGGTACCGGCCTTCTACCATCGTCCGCAAACCGTTGATGATATTATCGATCAGACCGTTAATCGGGTTATCGACCAGTTTGACATCGAACTGCCGCAAGATCTCTTCACGCGTTGGCAAGGCGTTAATTAACTAATTCACCCTCAAATTTATACATTTGTGCAACATCGCACTGATTTAGTGCGATTGATGCATCATAATGATCCTGCTTCCCCATGCACTCTGTTTCAGTATCTTGCTGGTTTTCCGTGGCGAAGCCCGAGTTTGCCGTTCATTTTGTCGTTCATTGTCTCTGGGAAGAGGTTTGAACAGAGCGTGGCCGTTCCCCGCGCTCGCTAATGACAAAGTGGCATGATTACTGCAAATCCTGTGTGTGATGAAAGTAATGCCCGTAGTGGCATCGGCAAAAATATCCATTTGAGGGTAATTATGA
Source organism: Serratia silvae (assembly GCF_023282985.1). Classification (GTDB taxonomy): domain Bacteria; phylum Pseudomonadota; class Gammaproteobacteria; order Enterobacterales; family Enterobacteriaceae; genus Chania; species Chania silvae. Next base: position 81,297 of record NZ_JAGQDC010000002.1, read on the forward strand.
AAAAGCTTGTTAAAGTTCTCCCTTTAGTTTTGGCTTTGAGCGCGGTTAGCAGTGCATTCGCCGCATTACCTTCCACGCTGAAAATCGGTACCGACCCCACCTATGCGCCGTTTGAGTCGAAAAATGCGCAGGGTCAACTGGTTGGCTTCGATATCGATCTGGCCACCGAACTGTGCAAACGCATAAATACCCAATGTACCTTTGTGGAAAGCGATTTTGACGCGCTGATCCCCTCCCTGAAAGCGAAGAAAATCGACGCTATCATCTCTTCTCTGTCCATTACCGAAAAACGTCAGCAGGAAATAGCCTTTACCGACAAGCTGTTTGCGGCCAACTCACGCCTGATCGCACCAAAAGGCTCCAAGATCCTGCCAACCGTCGATGCGCTGAAGGGCAAAAGCATCGGCGTATTGCAGGGTACCACCCAGGAAGCCTTTGCTAATGCCAATTGGCAGCCAAAAGGTGTGACCGTGGTGCCTTACCAGAATCAGGATCTGGTGTATGCCGATCTGGCTTCCGGGCGTATTGACGCAGCGTTTCAAGATGAAGTCGCTGCGAGCGAAGGGTTCCTGAAACAGCCTCCAGGCAAAGAGTACGCGTTTGCCGGTGAGTCGGTGAAGGACGATAAATTCTTTGGTGTCGGCACCGGTATGGGCCTGCGCAAGGATGAAACCGAGCTGAAAGCGGCGCTGGACAAAGCCTTTGCCGAAATGCGTAAAGACGGCACCTACGATAAGTTCGCGAAAAAATACTTCGACTTTGACGTTTACGGCGGCTAATTCCTGTCGGGTACACTCTATGACAACAGGCCCGGTTTTCCGGGCCTGTTCTGGTTGGAGTGTCATGACGTGCTCAATGACGACAGGGTGACGTAAATGCTACAAGGTTACTCCCAACTGATATTTGAGGGGGCTCTGGTGACGCTGGAGCTGGCCCTCAGCTCCGTATTGCTGGCGGTGGTGATTGGTTTGATCGGCGCTGGCGGTAAACTTTCGCAAAACCCTGTTATTTCCACGATCTTTGGTGCCTATACCACCTTGATCCGTGGCGTGCCGGACCTGGTGTTGATGCTGTTGATCTTCTACGGCCTGCAAATTGCCCTCAACAGCGTGACGGAGTTTATTGGCTTCTCACAGATTAATATCGATCCGCTGGGGGCGGGCATCATTACCCTGGGCTTTATTTACGGAGCCTATTTTACCGAAACCTTCCGGGGAGCCTACCTGGCGGTGCCTCGTGGTCAGATCGAGGCGGCTACCGCCTTCGGTTTTTCCAACGCGCAGATTTTCCGCCGCATTCTGTTTCCGGCCATGATGCGCTTTGCGTTACCCGGCATCGGCAACAACTGGCAGGTGATCCTCAAGGCGACGGCCTTGGTCTCCATTCTTGGACTCAACGATCTGGTAAAGGCCACACAGCTGGCAGGAAAGGGCACCTATCAACCTTTCTTCTATGCCATTGTCGCAGGCTTGGTGTATCTGTTGTTCACCACGATTTCCAACGGCGTATTGCTGTGGCTTGAGCGGCGTTATTCACTGGGCGTCAAAAGGGCCGAACTATGATCGATATCCTGCATCAGTATTGGCAGCAACTGCTGTGGACCGATGGCTATCGCTATACCGGTGTGGCGGTGACGCTGTGGCTGCTGATCTCCTCGGTGGTCATGGGCGGACTGCTGGCCATCCCGATGGCGGTAGCTCGGGTTTCTTCCACCCGTTGGGTACGCTACCCGGTGTGGCTGTATACCTATGTTTTCCGCGGTACGCCGCTGTACGTACAACTGTTGGTGTTTTATTCCGGTATGTACAGCCTGGAAATCGTGCGGGGTACCGAACTCCTCAACGCGTTTTTCCGCAGCGGATTAAACTGCACCATTTTGGCGCTAACGCTGAATACCTGTGCCTATACCACGGAGATTTTCGCCGGGGCCATTCGTTCGGTGCCGCATGGGGAAATTGAAGCGGCCAGGGCCTATGGGTTTTCCAGCTTTAAACTGTATCGCTGCATTATTTTGCCTTCGGCGCTGCGCTCTGCATTACCGATGTACAGCAATGAGGTCATTTTGATGCTGCATTCGACCGCGTTGGCCTTTACCGCCACGGTGCCGGATCTGTTGAAGGTTGCCCGCGATATCAACGCGGCGACCTACCAGCCGTTTTATGCCTTTGGCATTGCGGCCGTGCTGTATCTGATTATCTCCTATACGTTGATCAGCCTGTTCCGCAGGGCAGAAAAACGCTGGATGGCACACGTAACTCATCGATGAATGACGGGGATCTACCATGCCTGAACAAAAATTAGCCGTCACCGAACTGCACAAGCGTTATGGTGACCATGAAGTGCTGAAGGGGGTCTCCCTGGCGGCCAATGCGGGCGATGTGATTAGCATTATCGGTTCTTCCGGCTCCGGTAAAAGTACCTTTCTGCGTTGCATCAACTTCCTGGAAAAGCCTAGCGAAGGCTCCATCAGCCTGAACAATGAAGATATTCGTATGGTGCGCGACAAGGATGGCCAGTTAAGAGTCTTTGACAAGAAACAGCTGCAGCTGCTGCGTACCCGCCTGACCATGGTGTTCCAGCATTTCAACCTATGGAGCCACATGACGGTGCTGGAGAACGTGATGGAGGCCCCGATCCAGGTATTGGGGCTGAGCAAGGCCGAGGCGCGCGAACGTGCAGTGCGCTATCTGGATAAGGTCGGCATTGATGCGCGGGCGCAAATCAAATACCCGGTGCACCTCTCCGGCGGGCAACAGCAGCGTGTTTCCATTGCCCGGGCGTTGGCAATGGAGCCGGAGGTGCTGCTGTTTGATGAGCCGACGTCGGCGCTGGATCCTGAACTGGTGGGTGAAGTGCTACGCATTATGCAGAAATTGGCGGAAGAGGGGAAAACCATGGTGGTAGTGACGCACGAAATGGAGTTTGCGCGCCATGTCTCCAGCCACGTCATTTTCCTGCATCAGGGGTTGATTGAAGAGCAGGGGCCACCTGCGGAGTTGTTTGGTAAACCTAAGAGCCCGCGTTTGCAGCAGTTCCTTTCTGGTGCTCTGAAGTAACTATTTTCCCCCAACCCTATGGGAAGGGTTGGGGGTCAAGCCTGCTGATTGATCACATCATCCAACGCCTGTTCCAGCTCAAAGAAACGGAAAACAAACCCCGCCTCTTCCAACCTTCTCGGCACCGCCCGTTGTCCACCCAGTATCAACACAGCGGCTTCCCCCATCAGTAACCGCATGGCAAAGGCCGGTGCACGAAGAAACGCCGGGCGATCCAGCACCTTGGACAGAGTGGCGGTGAACTGTTCATTATGGACTGGATAAGGTGCCACCATATTGAAGGGTCCACGCAATGGAGGATTATCCAACAGGTAGATGATGGCATTGACCATATCGTCAATATGGATCCAGGGAAGATACTGGCGGCCATTGCCAATAGGCCCCCCTATGCCCATACGGAATGGTGGCAGCATCTTCGCCAACGCTCCCCCTTTGGGCGACAAAACAACGCCGGTACGCAGCAGGCAAACGCGCGTGTAGCTACTTTGTGCCCGAAGGGCCAGAGCCTCCCAGCGTTGGCACAGCTGGTGGGTAAATTCATCGTGCGGGGCCTCGTCTTCCGTTACCACCGCTTGGCCCTGATCGCCGTAATAACCGACCGCCGAGCCGGAAATCAGTACCGAAGGTGGCGTATGGCTGGCGGCAATCAGCGTGGCTAGTCGTTCGGTCAAATCCCAACGGCTGCGGCACAGCAGTTCTTTCTGCGCCTTGCTCCAGCGTTTGTCGGCAATTGGCTCACCTGCCAGGTTGATCACGGCATCAAAACCGTCCAGAGAGCGTTGTTCATCAAGCGAAGCCCAGTAGCTGAGCCGATCACCGAACTTATCCCGTGCCTTGGCGACGTTGCGCGTCAACAGGGTGAGCTCATGCGAAAGGTGCAGCAGTTGCCTGGTCAGGCTACTGCCGATCAACCCAGTTGCGCCGGTAATCAGGATCTTCATGGTCGGCCTCCCTGGTAGGGTGAGTGCTAAGCGGTTTCCCGTCGGTAACTCATGGTCATGGAAACCGAGTCGGCATAACGTAGGGCAAGCAATTTATCTATCTCTACTTCAGCATAGGTTACCCATGGATGTTGTTTCACTATGTCGAGCACATCCTGAGTTAATTTTTCCAGCAGCGCGAAGCGGTTGTCTTCGATATGGCGAATGATCGCCTTGGTGATGGTGCGATAGTTGAGTGCGTCGCTAATGTCTTCGCTGTTGCGCGCCTTGTCCGCCGGGTAGTGGATCGCCACGTTGATCAGAATGTCCTGACGGTTGTTGATTTCTTCTTCCTTGATACCGATGAAGGTGCGTAACCGCAGGTTTTTAATACGGATAATGGCATCGGGTTGCTGGCATGACATCAGAGATTCTCCGGAGGTCTGATTGTTTGTACTCAGAATACACGGAAAGTGAAGAAAAGATAATGTAGCCAGACGCTTAAAGAGAGCAACGCGGGGGAGATCACACCGGTTTCCCCTCTCCGATGTGTACACGATGCAAGAGAGGGGAGGAGGGCAGCGTTAGGCTTGTTCTGCCAATTTGTAGGCGCGTTCCGTAGCCGGGCGGTTGCGGATGCGTTCAAACCAGTTGCGCACCGCCGGATAATCTGCCAGATCGATGCGCTGGCGCGGATGAGACACTACCCAGGGATAAGTCGCAATATCGGCAATGCTGTAGTTGTCGCCGCCCAGATAAGGGTGCCGTTGCAATTCGGTTTCCAGCACGCCATACAGGCGTTTGGTTTCCTGCTGATAGCGTTCTATCGCGTAGGGGACGGGCTGCGGAGCATAGTGATTGAAGTGATGATTTTGCCCGAGCATCGGCCCAAATCCGGCGACCTGCCAAAATAACCATTGCAGCGTTGCTGCCCGTTCGCGAACCCCTTTGCTGAGCAGTTTGCCGGTTTTCTCTGCCAGATAGAGCAGGATCTCACCTGATTCAAACAGGCTGATGGGTGCCCCACCGTCAACGGGTTGTTGATCGACGATGGCCGGGATTTTGTTGTTGGGGGAGATGGCCAGAAACGCTGGTGTGAATTGATCGCCAGCACTGATATTTACGCGATGGATACGATAAGGTAAACCAACCTCCTCCAAAAGCAGGGTAATTTTGTGCCCATTGGGAGTCGGTGCGTAATACAGATCAATCATGTGATAATACTCCTTATAAAACATCAAGATAAGATGAGCATAGATCGGTTGGTTCGCTTGAGGCTATGCGAGCATCCGCTTGGGCTTTATCGAGCATGGCCCTATGGCGGATGCAGAGGATACGGATACAGCTTATACGATAGCGTGATGTTGGATCCAGGCTTTGGTCATGCGGGGACACCACGGATAGGGCATCAGGTCTTTCTCTGGAGAAGGTACTGCGCACGTCGATGCCATCACAATAGAGATCAGCAAGTGCGAACATATGATAACGTGTACTCTCGAACTAGTCCTCGTCGAATAGGGTGGGAGCAACAAGGGTGTGTGGGTATCTAGAGATGTAAATCCTGTGGCCTTTTACTGCAGATCTTTTTCATCGCCCGGTTTTTATAACAGTTGATGGTTTTTAGCCTGAGCTTGAGCTTTTTGGCTATCTCATCAGGCTGCGCACCACTGTAGATTTCGTTAATGATGATCAGCTCTCGGCCGGTCAGATACTGCCGGATCGTGGTTTCCTCTACCTCGCTATCAAATTCATCCTGCATCGTTTTACGAGGGAACATCGCTAGCAAGATATCCTCTAGGCAGGCATTTTTATCCAAAGTGATAAAATGGTTGTACATATCCGGGTTGGTCAGGCACAGGCTGTTTTCGTACATCAGGATGATCCTGGTATTCAGCGTACCTTGCTCCAGGGCGGTATAGAGCACGGAACAGGCACCGTAATAATTAATAAAGCCACAGCTGCAATCCAAAATAAGCAAATCACAGGCGCTATTTTTCAGCTCTGGTAGCGTATGAGCCTCAAATGTTTCTTTCTCGAAGGGTATTTCATACAACGCTATTTTATCGTGGGCAAACGTTCCTCTCTGTCTGAGCAGCGCGTGCAGACCCGTGGATAAATAGCGGTCATTACTCACCGTGTAGATATGAATATCAGCCATTGTTGATCATCCTAATCAGTAATAATCCTATCTGGTACGCGCTTTGGCGGATGAACTGCAATCTTGTTGATTGCGTATACGGTTTTTTGCCGACTTCTTGAAAATCAAGAGGAGCTTTTTACCGCACATCCGCAGCAGCCTGCACCCTCCATGTAGGGGGGAATCTTCCCTGTCAACTCGATGGAAATATCACAATGTGGGCAACAGGCGACATACTCGCAGCAAGCCATTAAATTTACTCATTCCATTGATTTATATTGATTATTTATATCACATAGGATAACAGAGTTGATTTTTATGATCAATAAAATAGATCGATTTAATAAAAACAATTGATTTTATCGATAGATTAACAATTACTTCAATAAAATCAAAAGATAAGATCAGGCTTTTAACTTCTTGGCAAAACCCAAATAAAATTCGGATTTATCCATATTTTATATATATCTGTTGTTTTTTATTAAAAATATGGATTGTTCGTGTTTCTCGTCTGCGGTCAGTTTGGCGGCAGGTATATTGATGGTGTGACAAGCGGGGCTGGTTAATTTTCTGCAAGAGAGGGGGAATTGCTACAGCTTATCGGATGCCAAATAAATGCTCCCGGCACGATGGCCGGGGCACATGAGATTACTTCAGAAAATCTTCACGTTGTGGAGTGAAGGTATCCAGTAAGGTTCCGGCCTCCAGGCACACGCAACCGTGTACCACGTCGGGCTTTTTGTACAGGGTATCTCCAGCACCCACTTCCTTGGTGACGCCATCGATGGTGAAGCTAAAACGGCCGGAGAGTACGTAGGTCAGTTGCTCGTGCGGGTGGCTGTGCAACGAGCCGATAGCACCTTGGCTAAAGTTGACCTCTACCGCCATCATGGTGCCACCGTGGGCGAGAATGCGGCGTGTAACGCCATTCCCTAAATCTTCTAGCGCACAATCCTGTTTGTAGATAAACATGGCTGTTCCTCAATAAAATATACCCGTCATCGTGAGCCTGTTGGGGAATGTCTGCAGGCTCGCCATCTGGGCAAAATGCCATCAAGCAAAGAGATCTTCCGGCAAGCGGGCCAGATACAGCGCAGGTTCACCCTCAAAATCCGAGGTGAAGAGCACTTGCCGGTTGTCCGGGGTAAAGGATGGGTGCGGATGCGTTACCTGACGATCGCCATTCAACACGCGCCATGAGCTGTTATGCGCTGCCAGGCGTGCCTGACGTTTTTGTTTCGCGTCGAACACGTAAAGCCACGGGTCGTTCTCAATGGTGTAGCCTTGAGAATCCTTGATATCGACCGGCGTAGCCGAACCGTCACCCACTAACAGGCTGCCGTCGTAGTTGCTCATCAGGTGCGAACAGGCTGGCATGGTCATCACGATCTCATCCTGCCCGGTTTGTGGATCGTAACGGCAGATGTTGCGCTCTTGCTGGCCTTTCAAATAAGAGACGTACATTAGAGCTGAACCGTCCGGCACCCAGAATTCGTGCGTACAGCTCTCGCCTGGGGCATGAGTTTTTACCTTACGCATATTGCTGCCGTCTTCGTTGATCAGCCACATGCGGGCATCTACCAGATCGTGTGGCCCTTCATGGCAGAAGGCGACGCAGTCGCTATGGTATGGGCGATAGATTGGGTGGCCCAACCAGATACGGTCTTCATAGATCACGCGTGATTCACCGCTGGCCAAATCGACACGCAGCAGGCGGCAATGCGGGTTTTTGGTGAAGAAGCTGTGGAAAATTTTCCAGTCGGTCAGAGGTTGCCAATCTTGGCGATCGATTTCGATGCCCACCAGGCTGGTGCATTCACTGTTGGCAACCCAGGTACCGTAGCCAACCCACTCTTCAGGTACGCGATACAGGGTTTGTTCATTGCAGTTGCTCAGCTCTACCCGGCGCAACTCACGCTCATTCTTCACGTAATACAGGAAACGATCGTCCGGAGATAAAAAACCGCCGAAGGTGTTGTCGCCCGGGCCTTCGGTCAACTGCACCGCTTGTTGCAGTTGCAGATCCAGCAGGTAGTAGTTGCGGTTACCGTCAAATTCACCAGCAAACAACAGTTTACTGCCGTCGTTGGTGAAACATTTCTGGTAGAAGTAGTTGCGGTGGCACAGCACTTCAGGCGGTGTCAGGCGGATGAGTTGTGCGCCGGTACCGGCATCGGTTGTACGATGGAAATTGAACTGGTGGATTGAACCTTTAGCCACGATAGCCTCCCTTAACCTTATCGATAAACCGCCGCTGTGCAGGCGATCCTTTAATTAAATAAAACATTGTTTCATAAATTTAGAAAAATGATATCAAAGTGACGAATAAGGCCAACCCGAACGGGTGATTTATGAGAGCTGCATCGCATAAATCGTTGCGCTTTGCCCGATTGGTGGCGGATCGCGGTTTTGCTCATAGCCAACCAGCGTGACGCCGTTGCATGCTCGCCATTATAGAAAAATAACGCATGGGCAATCCTTGATGCAGGGACTGCGGCCAGAGGCTGCCCGCGTTTTAAAGGTGATTAAATGAGATCCCCTTATTTTTTATGTGACTTTCATCACAACATTATAACTCGCCTAAAAGTATAAAACGTTATTCCTGTAAAAATGAAATTGCAGTTCATTATTTTGTTTGCGAGAAGAAACGATGACAACTAATGGTATTAACGCTCTGGGTAAGGGAAGAACGGTCAGGCTAGGGCATCAGCTGGCTTATGGCGGGGGGAACCTGCTGGGCAGCGGCGCGCTGGCGATCAGCGGTGCCTGGCTGCTCTATTTTTACACCACGTTCTGTGGGCTGACGCTGCTGGAGGCGTCATTCATCTTCTCGGTTGCGAGCGTCATCGATGCTATCAGCAACCCGGTGATGGGCTATCTGACCGATAACTTTGGCAATACCTGGCTCGGTAAGCGCTTTGGTCGGCGCCGTTTCTTCTTGCTGATTGGCGCGCCACTGATGGTCTTTTACCCGCTGCTGTGGGTCGAGGGCTTTGGTTTTTGGTACTACCTCGCCACCTACGTCATTTTCGAACTGATTTATACCTCGGTGATGGTGCCTTACGAGACGCTGGCGACCGAAATGACCGATGATTTCGCCATGCGCTCCAAGCTGACCGGCTATAAAGCGATTTTTGGCAAGATGGCCAACTTCCTGGCGGCGTTTATCCCAGGGCAATTTATTCTGCTCTACGGTAAAGAATCGGCCCAGCCTTTTCTGTATACCGGCATTACCTACGGCGTGATCCTGTTTATTGCCATCACCGTGCTGTATCTGTTCTCTTGGGAGCGAAAGGATGAAGCGATAGAGGTGGTCAAGCATAAGAAGTCGCTACTTAAAACGTTGGCTTCATTGGCGCGGGATATGCAATCGACCTTCTACCTGCGGGTATTTCGCAAGCATCTGGGCATGTATCTGTTCGGCTTCGGTGCGGAATGGCTGTTTGCCTCGGTATTCACCTATTTCGTGATCTTCGTGCTGCAATACGATCCCGCCATTCTGGCCGGATTGAACAGCCTGAATGCCATCTTACAGTTGATATCGACCGCCATCTTTATCGGCCTGTGCGTGAAAAAAGGCTTCAGTAAACCTTATTCCTGGGCGCTCGGCATCGTGATGTTTGCGGTCTGCTGTTACTCTCTGCTGCACTTCTTTAACTTGCCTGCGCATATTGCCACTGCTGCCATCATCGGCATCACCGTGATCTTTGGTCTGGGCACTGGCGGGGTGTATTACATTCCCTGGACGGTGTATACCTTCCTGGCGGACGTGGACGAAGTCTTTACCGGCCGCCGTCGTGAAGGAATTTATGCTGGTGCGATGACCTTCTCCGGCAAGATTATGCGTTCGATAATCGTCTTCACCATGGGGGCGATCCTCAGTGACTACGGCTTCCAGTCCAAGTCTCACACTCAGCCGGAAACTGCCATTACCGCGATCTCCTGGGTGTTTTTTGCTGGCGTGATCTTGTTGGCGCTGATGGCGATTGTCTTCAGCAGCCAAATGACGCTTAACCGCCAGACCCATCAGGTGGTGCTGTACGAAGTGGCCCGCATCAAGGCTGGCGGCAAGATCGGCGATATCAAACCCGAAGTTCGTCTGGTGATTGAGAAGCTGGTAGGGCTGCCCTACGAACAATGCTGGGGCAACAGTAAGATCTGCCAGAAGATGAACATCACTCCCGAAGTCTCTACCCCTGTGTATAAACCGGCCTAACGGGCCAGATCTCCCCAAAACCCAGTAATAGGATCTTCTCGCCAACACGGCGGGGGGATCCCTACCGATTAAAAACAAGGAAAGGGAAATGAAGATCGTACCTCTGTCGTTACTAATTGCTCTGGCCAGCGTGAGGGGAATCGGCTCGTCGCCTGCTTCTCGCATGACAACGTGGATGACGGCTTTGATCTGTTTAACAAGATTGAGGATGGCCCGAACGGCAAGGTGATCATCGAGAACAGCGTCGCGCTGCGCAATGTCAATAATGGTTTCAAACTGGGGGGCGAAGGGCTACCCGTGGCCCACCAGGTGATCAATAGCCTCGCCATTGAAAACGGCATGGATGGGTTTACCGACAACTTCAACCCTGGTGCACTGCAAGTGACTAACAATATGGCGATTGATAATCAGAGGGTTAACTACATTTTCCGCCCGGGTCCCTATACCACGCAGGAAAATCAGGGCGTATTCAGCGGCAACGTCTCGCTGCGCAGCAAGCCAGGAGAATATGCAGATGCGGTGGTGGGGAACATCGCCGACAACAATGCCTTTATGTTGTCAGCAGTGAAATGACCCTCCGTAGGAGCGCCGCATGTGATGAACCTGCGGCGTCGTTTTTGCCTCCGTGAAAACGGCATATACCACACAAACAAAAATTACTTTCATTTAAAATAAAACATTGTTTCAATTTTATTGATCGCGTCAGGGATAAGCGTTAGACTTGCGCCATCATGATGACAGGGGCGGGCAATATCGTTCCCTCTGTATGGCAGCAAGCTGCGACACTGGCGGGATTGCAATGCTATCCCCACTTTTGACAAGGGCCGCTGATGCCCTGAGTACTAAGGACAAGAGCATGATTCTCGATAATTTTTCATTACAGGGTAAAGTGGCGATTGTGACCGGTTGTGATACCGGACTGGGACAGGGGATGGCCATCGGGCTGGCTCAAGCGGGTTGTGATATTGTTGGCGTTAATGTGGTTGAGCCGGAAGAAACCATCGCCAAAGTCACCGCACTGGGGCGTCGTTTCCTGAGTCTGAAAGCCGACCTGAGCAAGCTGGAAGTGCTGCCTGAGCTGCTGGAGCGCGCAGTGGCCGAATTCGGTCATATTGATATTCTGGTCAATAACGCTGGCATCATTCGCCGTCAGGATGCGCTGCAATTTAGCGAAAAAGATTGGGATGACGTGATGAACCTGAACATCAAGACGGTGTTCTTCATGTCTCAGGCGGTGGCCCGCCAGTTTATTGCCCAAGGCACCGGCGGCAAGATCATCAATATCGCCTCCATGCTGTCTTATCAAGGGGGCATCCGTGTGCCTTCTTACACCGCGTCCAAGAGCGCCGTGATGGGTGTCACCCGTCTGTTGGCCAACGAATGGGCCAGCCACGGTATCAACGTGAACGCGTTGGCTCCTGGCTATATGGCGACGAACAATACTCGCCAACTGCGCGACGATCAGGCTCGTAGCGAGGAAATCCTCGAGCGTATCCCGGCTGGCCGTTGGGGCCTGCCAGAAGATCTGATGGGGCCGGTGGTATTCCTGGCTTCACCGGCTTCGGATTACATCAATGGCTACACCGTAGCGGTAGATGGCGGCTGGTTGGCTCGCTAACTAGACAAAGAATAACCGATTGATTTTATTTGCGGAGAGCAAAAGATGAATATTGCACTGATGATGGAAAACAGCCAGGCGGGTAAAAATGCGCTGGTTCTCGAACAATTGCAGGCGGTTGCGGCTGGCAATCATGATGCGGTGTTCAACGTGGGTATGAGCGATGAGCAGGATCACCATCTGACCTATATCCATTTAGGGATTATGGCCAGCATTCTGTTGAACGCCGAGGCGGTCGACTTTGTGGTCACCGGCTGCGGTACCGGGCAGGGCGCCTTGATGTCACTGAACATCCATCCTGGCGTAGTGTGCGGCTACTGTATCGATCCTGCGGATGCTTTCCTGTTCGCTCAGATCAACAACGGTAATGCGCTGTCCCTGCCGTTTGCCAAAGGTTTTGGCTGGGGTGCCGAGTTGAACGTGCGCTATATCTTTGAGAAGGCCTTTACCGGGCGTAAAGGTGAAGGTTATCCGGTAGAGCGTAAGGAACCTCAGGTTCGTAACGCCGGTATCCTCAATCAGGTTAAGCAGGCGGTGATCAAAGACAATTACCTTGATACGCTGCGGGCGATCGATCCGGAGCTGGTGAAGACTGCCGTTAGCGGCCCTCGCTTCCAGGAATGTCTGTTCTCCAACGGCAAAAAGCCGGAGATCGTGGCATTTGTCAAAGAACTGCTGGCCCGCGCCTGATGTTCTTCAGGTGGCCGAATATCGGCCACCTGTTTTACCCACCGCTTGTTGTCTAACCCAGCTACGTTAAAATGGTTTCATATTCCGCATCGAAGGAAAGATTATGAAGCTGATGTTCGCCTCGGACCTGCATGGTTCGCTCTCCGCTACCGACAAAGTCCTCGAATTGTTTACCCAAAGCCAGGCCGATTGGCTGATACTGTTGGGCGATTTGCTCAATCACGGTCCGCGCAATGCCTTGCCGGATAGCTATCAACCCGCGCAGGTAGCCGAACGATTGAATCATGTTAGTGACAAGATCGTTGCTGTTCGCGGTAATTGCGACAGTGAAGTCGATCAGATGCTGCTCTCCTTCCCGATGATGGCCTCTTACCAACATGTGCTATTGCCCAAAAGACGATTGTTTTTAACCCACGGGCACCTTTATCATCCCAACACACTGCCACCTTTAACGGGCGGAGACGTACTGGTGTATGGCCATACGCATTTACCCCAGGCACAAAGACAGGGGGAGATCTACTGCTTTAATCCAGGTTCGGTCAGCATCCCTAAAGGAGGTTTTCCGGCCAGCTATGGCATATTGGCAGATGACGTCTTGAGCGTGCTCGAGTTGCACAACGGCAAGGTTGTTGCAGAGGTGGCGTTAACGCACTAATTTTATAGACCCGGTAGCTCGAAAGTGGCAGCTATGGCTGTGGCTTGGTAGAGCAGGGACATATACCAAGAATAATTGAAGCATAACCCGTGCGCGGCATGTATCGCGCCCAAAATAGAAGGTTTTACAGGATGGCGGAACAGGATCAGGCTGCAGATACCGAGTGGGTTGATATCGTCAACGAGCAAAACGAAGTGATTGCTCAGTCCAGTCGTCAACAGATGCGTGCCCAAGGGCTGCGTCATCGTGCGACCTATATTGTGGTGCATGATGGAATGGGGAAAATTTTGGTGCAGCGGCGCACTGACACCAAAGATTTTTACCCGGGTTGGATGGATGCCACCGCAGGGGGAGTGGTACAAAGCGGGGAAAACGTGCTGGACTCCGCCCGCCGTGAGGCGGAAGAGGAACTGGGTATCGCCGGGATCCCGTTTGCCGAACATGGCCTGTTCTACTTTGAAGAGCAACAATGCCGTATTTGGGGGGCGTTGTTTAGCTGCGTCGCCAATGGCCCGTTTGCCCTGCAGGAAGAAGAAGTGGCTGAAGTGAGCTGGTTGACGCCAGAGGAGATCACCGCTCGCTGCGACGAGTTCACCCCCGATTCGCTGAAGGCATTATCACTGTGGCTGACGCGTAATAATGGCCAAGACTATGGTAAGCCGCTGCCGCGTGAAAGCAGAGCCAGCTCTGGTGAGGAAGACGCCTGATTTAACGCACGGCCTTGCTGCCCATAGAGCAGCAAGGCCGTCTGTTTTTCTCCCGCAGTTGGACTCTCCCGCTTGCCAACCACCTGAAATCACAAATGTAACCATCAATGACGACATTCAGACTTCCCCTCTCGACTCAAATCCGCTGATTCTATCTACCTACAATTGACTAACCGACCTTATCAACATTGCTATCCTTGGCGTCACAAATCCATCAAGAATAAATATCCTTGTTTATCATGTAATTATGTTTTGCGTGGTGCGTGGTTTTTATAATAATTTTTTTAAAATAAAAAAATCAAAACAACGTTTCTACTTTGCTCACACTTTTGCCATCCACTGAATGACGTTGGAAAAATTTCAGATATAATAATTTGAAATAGTGTTTCAGTTTGTTGGTTAGTAGATGCCGGGAGCCTCTGGGAGACCGAAAAATGGAATTATCCTACTGTAGCAAGCAACCCGACAGCATAGTAACAATGCGAGCATTGGCCGCTGATCACTGGCTGAGATTGGTCAGCGATCGCCTGAAAAAATTTATCGATTTATCACTACGGGGAGGATGCTGAACCTGGGCAGACTGCCGGGCTTGTCATTTCTATTGTTTAATCTTACTTAAATTTTACTTAACCAATTTCATTTCTTTTTCTATTTAAATGGCTATGGGTAACAACCATGAATGAAAACAGAATGCTGGGGTTAGCCTATATATCACCTTATATAATAGGGTTGATCATATTTACGGCGTTCCCCTTTGTGTCATCATTCTTGCTGAGCTTTACGGAATATGACTTGATGAATCCCCCGGTGTTTAACGGGGTGGAAAACTATCGTTATATGCTGATGGAAGACCATCTTTTTTGGAAATCGATGGGCGTCACCTTTGCATATGTGTTTCTGACCATCCCGTTAAAATTGGCGTTTGCGTTAGGTATCGCTTTTGTCCTTAATTTTAAACTGCGCGGCATCGGCTTTTTCCGTACGGCGTATTACGTTCCTTCTATCCTGGGCAGCAGCGTGGCTATCGCCGTGTTGTGGCGTGCTCTGTTTGCCATCGACGGGCTGCTAAATAGCTTTATCGGTGTTTTTGGTATGGATCCGGTCAACTGGCTGGGCGAACCTTCACTGGCATTAATGTCGGTCACGTTGCTGCGCGTATGGCAGTTCGGCTCCGCGATGGTGATCTTCCTGGCGGCGCTGCAAAACGTGCCACAGTCACAATATGAAGCGGCCATGATTGATGGTGCTTCCAAGTGGCAAATGTTTATGAAGGTCACGGTACCGCTGATCACGCCGGTGATTTTCTTCAACTTTATTATGCAGACCACGCAGGCTTTCCAGGAGTTTACGGCTCCGTATGTGATTACCGGGGGCGGGCCAACCCATTACACCTATCTGTTCTCACTGTATATCTACGATACCGCCTTTAAATATTTTGATATGGGTTACGGTGCCGCATTGGCGTGGATCCTGTTCCTGGTTGTGGCCCTGTTCGCCTCAATCGCCTTTAAATCATCGAAGTATTGGGTCTTCTACTCGGCAGACAAGGGTGGCAAAAATGGCTGACATGCAACAGAACCAATTACTCATGTCCAACGCGCAGGAAATGGCTGAGCGTGAAGTTCAGCGCACACTGCGCCGGGAAAAGATCAGCGCCGCTATTCGTTACGTCGTGCTGCTGCTGGTGGGATTATTGATGCTCTATCCGCTGGTGTGGATGTTCTCGGCATCGTTTAAACCCAACCAGGAGATCTTCACCACCCTGGGCCTGTGGCCAGAAAATGCGACCTCGGACGGTTTCGTTAACGGTTGGAAAACCGGTACGGAATATAACTTTGGTCACTACATGCTTAACACCTTTAAGTTTGTGATCCCCAAGGTGTTATTAACCATTATCTCTTCGACCATTGTGGCCTACGGTTTTGCCCGCTTTGAAATTCCGTGGAAGAAATTCTGGTTTGCCACGCTGATCACCACCATGTTGCTGCCAAGCACGGTGTTACTGATCCCGCAATACATCATGTTCCGTGAAATGGGCATGCTGGATAGCTATCTGCCGCTCTATTTACCGCTGGCATTTGCGACCCAAGGGTTCTTCGTCTTTATGTTGATCCAGTTTCTGCGCGGTGTGCCACGGGATATGGAAGAGGCGGCCCAGATTGATGGTTGTAACTCGTTCCAGGTGCTGTGGTATGTGGTGGTGCCAATCCTGAAACCGGCGATTATCTCCGTCGCCCTGTTCCAGTTTATGTGGTCGATGAATGACTTTATTGGCCCGTTGATCTACGTCTACAGCGTTGATAAGTACCCGATTGCGCTGGCGTTGAAAATGTCTATCGACGTGACAGAAGGTGCGCCGTGGAACGAAATCCTGGCTATGGCAAGCATCTCTATTCTGCCGTCCATCATCGTGTTCTTCCTGGCCCAACGCTACTTTGTGCAGGGCGTTACCAGCAGCGGAATTAAAGGTTAATTGAGGATCTATCATGGCTGAAGTCATTTTTAACAATCTGCAGAAAGTGTACAGCAACGGTTATAAGGCGGTGCATGGCATCAATCTGACCATTGCCGATGGCGAGTTCATGGTGATTGTCGGCCCTTCCGGCTGTGCCAAATCGACCACGCTGCGGATGCTGGCAGGGCTGGAAACTATTAGCGGCGGCGAAGTGCGCATTGGCGACCGCGTGGTGAATAACCTGGCCCCTAAATCCCGTGGTATTGCCATGGTGTTTCAGAACTATGCGCTGTATCCGCATATGACGGTGAAAGATAATTTGGCCTTTGGTTTGAAGCTGAGCAAGCTGCCTAAAGAGCAGATTGAAGAGCAGGTTAACGAAGCCGCCAAGATCCTGGAGCTGGAAGAGCTGTTGGATCGCTTGCCACGCCAACTCTCCGGTGGGCAGGCGCAGCGTGTGGCCGTTGGCCGCGCGATAGTGAAAAAACCAGACGTGTTCCTGTTCGATGAGCCATTGTCTAACCTGGATGCCAAGCTGCGTGCGTCAATGCGTATCCGTATTTCCGATTTGCACAAGCAGCTGAAAAAGAGCGGCAAGCCAGCGACCACCGTCTACGTCACCCACGATCAGACCGAAGCCATGACCATGGGCGACCGTATCTGCGTGATGAAGCTGGGGCATATCATGCAGGTGGATACGCCAGACAATCTGTACCACTTCCCGAAAAACATGTTTGTCGCCGGCTTTATCGGGGCGCCAGAAATGAACATCAAGCCGAGCAAGCTGGTAGGGCAGGACGGCAAAATCGGCCTCACCGTCGGTAATTACACCCTGACCCTCAGCCAGTATCAGCAGGATAAGGTCGCCAGCTTTGTCGGGCAGGACGTGTTCTTTGGCGTGCGGCCGGAGTTTGTGTCGATTTCAGAGTCACCGTTTGAGGGCAACCACTCTGAAGGGGAGCTGGTTCGCGTCGAGAATATGGGCCATGAGTTCTTTGTTTACCTGAAGGTGAATGATTTTGAACTGACCTGCCGTATTCCTTCCGATGACGTCAAACCGATCCTGAAAAATGGGCTGCATCGTCCGATTTACTTCAAATTCGATATGGATAAATGCCACATTTTTGATGCGAAAACGGAAAAGAATATTTCTCTTTAACAGGAGTGGTCAATAATGAAAAAAATAGTCTTACGTACTCTGGTAGCCTCGTCCATGGCGATATTTGCCCATCAGGCTCTTGCCGCTGAACAGGTTGACCTACGTATGTCCTGGTGGGGAGGCAATGGCCGTCATCAGGTTACGTTGAAAGCGATTGAAGCGTTCGAGAAGCAGAACCCGAATATCAAGGTGAAATCAGAATATACCGGCTGGGACGGTCACCTTTCACGCCTGACCACCCAAATCGCCGGGGGCACCGAGCCGGATGTGATGCAAACCAACTGGAATTGGCTGCCGATATTTTCAAAAACCGGCACCGGGTTCTATGACCTGAACAAGGTGAGTGAGTATCTGGAACTGACTCAGTTTGATCCCAAAGAGCTGCAAACCACCACGATTGACGGCAAGCTGAACGGTATCCCGATCTCAGTGACCGCACGCGTTTTCTATTATAACGATGTCACCTGGAAAGACGCGGGCGTGCAATATCCCAATAACTGGGATGAATTGCTCGCCACCGGTAAAACCTTCAACGAAAAACTGGGCGAGAAATATTATCCGGTGGTGTTGGAGCACCAGGATACCTTTGCGTTGTTACGCTCATATATGATCCAGAAACATAACGTCGATATTATCGACGAGTCTAAGAAAAAGTTTGCTTACACCGAAGCGCAGTGGGTCGATTTCTTCCAGATGTATAAAGACATGGTGGATAGCCACGTCATGCCGTCATCGAAATACTATGCCTCGTTCGGCAAAAGCAATATGTATGAGATGAAACCCTGGATTGCGGGGGAGTGGGGCGGAACCTATATGTGGAACTCCACCATCAACAAATATTCCGACAACCTGAAGGCACCGGCCCAGCTTGAACTGGGGCCATACCCGATGCTACCAGGGGCCAAGGATGCCGGATTGTTCTTCAAACCGTCGCAAATGTTCTCGATTGGTAAAAGCAGCAAGCATCCAAAAGAAGCGGCAATGTTGATTAACTTCCTGTTAAACAGCAAGGAAGGTGTTGAGGCGCTGAAGCTGGAGCGTGGCGTACCGTTAAGTCAAGCTGCTGTCACTCAGTTGCGCGAAAGTGGAGCGATCCAGGATAGCGATCCGGCGGTTTCCGGGTTGAAGCTGGCGTTGTCACTACCACATGCCATCAGCGCTTCGCCATATTTTGACGACCCGCAGATCGTGGTGCTGTTCCAGGATGCCATTCAGAATATCGATTATGGTAAGAAAACGGTGCAGGAAGTGGCGGCAGATTTCCAGCGCCAGGGCGACCGTATTCTGAAACGCGCCATGAGATAAGGTCAATTTCTATCATATTTAAATAGCTGTTGGTCATAGTGATACAACTGGGAGCTATGCAGAACGCCGACACGCCGTGAACCCGTCCCTGGGGGCTCGTATCGCGCATCCATGCGCTCAACGGTCGGCTAACCTGCATAGCACCCATCTGTCAGAGGCTTAAGGTGGCGCGGTATTACAAACGGCTATTTATGTTGGGTAATCTTTATTCATCAAAAAAGATAAAGTTTGTTTTAAGTTATATGTTCGCTATTTCCGTTTTTGAGTAATAAGTATTTCAAAAAACACTATAACCCCCTTAATTAGAGCGGGGATGTCTTTTCTATAATTAAATGATAAGGGTAGTAATAATGAAATTTAAATTATTGACTCTGGTGTTAGCCTCTGTAGCAAACTTTAGTGCAATGGCCATGTCGCTTGATTTGCGCCATGAATGGCAGGACACAGCCAAAGGCGACCATAAAAATCGTATGTTGGTATCGCATCGCTTCGATAACGGTCTGGGGTTCTCTCTGGAAGCAAAATGGCGTCAGGACTCTTCAGATTCGACACCTGATAAACCTTTCCACGAGCAGGTCAGTAATGGGACAGAAGCCGTCGTCAGCTATCAGCATAAATTTGATGCGATCACCTTGCAACCAGGGTTCTCGCTAGAGTCCAACAGTAATAATAACGGCTATCGTCCTTACCTGCGTGCGCAGTATAACCTGACCAAAGACCTTTATGTGGCGGGTAGATATCGCTACGAATATAAGCGCACCACTTCAAAAGGTTCGGAGGGTGATGAGAAAACCAACCGTGGCGATTTTTGGTTAGGTTATAACTTCTATAAAGACTGGTCAGCCGAATATAACTACGTGTATAAGAGCAGCAACAAGGTTATTTTTGACGATGGCAAAACCGATTACGAACATAACGTCAAGCTGGCTTACAAGTGGGATAAAAACTGGAAGCCTTATGTTGAAGTTGGCAACGTGAAGCAAGATAGCAAAAGCGATAACCGTCAGACGCGCTACCGTGTCGGGATAAACTATAGCTGGTAAGGGTTGCCAAGATACCGGGGATGCCGTCTTATCAGCGCGTTCCCGGTATCATCCAAGCTAACAACTGCTGCGACGGCATAGTGTAGACGGAATCGACCCTTCGGGCAGCCAGGGTTGATCGTTCAAGCGTGCCAACAATGCCTTACCTGCCTGGATACCAATCTCTTTATGCGGTACGGTCATGGTCGTCAGCGGTGGCTGGCAGACCTGGCTGACTTCGCTATTGCCAAACCCCACGATCGCCAACTGTTCCGGCACCTTGATCCGCCGCCGCTGGCACTCATACAGTGCGCCACAGGCCAGTTCATCAGATGCACAGACCAAGGCATCCAACTCCGGCCAAGCCAGTAAAAACTCCGGCAATTGCTGGGCACCGAGGCTGAAACTGGCGGGTTGCGCGGCATTAATCACCCGATGTGGGGACATGTGGTTTTGTAGTAGCGCTTTGTGCCAGCCTTGCAGATGCTGTTGGAAAATCCACTGCTCCTGATTGGCACACAGAAGGCCAACATTCTGATACCCGCTGGCAATCACGGTTTGAGTGAGCTGATACATGGCGGCGACGTAATCGATGCCGATGTTGATGTCGATGGGATCGGTGCGGATTGCTCCGATCTCAACCACCGGAATATTGGCTGCGGTTAACGCCTGACGGGTATTTTCGGAATGCTCAATGCTTAACAGCACGGCGGCCGCCAGGTTGTAAGAGAGCAGGGTTTCCAGCAACGTTTCTTCACGCTCAATATGATGTTGGGACTCGGCCAGCATGATCTGGTAACCCGCCGGTTGCAATACCCGCTGTAGCCCGGCAAACATATCTGCACAGCCGGACTCGGAAAAACTCGGCACCACCATGGCGATGGTATAGGAAGACGCCGAGGCTAACGAACTGGCCGCCAGATTAGGCAGATAACCCAACTCACTGACCGCCGCCTCAATTTTTTCTCTCAGCTTATCTGAAACCTGTTCCGGCGTGCGTAGCGCCCGTGAGACGGTCATGGTGCCCACGCCCGCCAATTGGGCTACGTCGGCTAGGGTTACCCGGCCGGTACTGCGTCGTTTTCTACCGATCGACATTGCTGATCCTGACTGAAATGCGCGCATAACGCATAAATGAGCTCATGGGTTGAAACCCATTACTGGGGTTCGATGTTCCCGCTTCTGCGTTCATTCTACCCCGTTCCTTTGGTGATCGATAAAAAAACTGAGCCACCATGTTTCATCCTCGATAGTTTTGATAGCGCTATCACAGATCTGAATGATTGATTTTTGGTAGCGCTATCTTTGTGTGCTCAGTCACAGTTTAACCACGGCACGTTGATTAAAGTTTTACCGTCGCCGGGCTATTTCATGACGGCCACGCGCCATCAAACGATCCATAGCCAACAGATTTCGTCCCGTTACGGTTCGGAAATTCTGGCGGCTTAAGGGCGAAAACCCATAAGGAGGAGATGTGCTCAACGACTGGTTGAACGCCGACCACATTCAACTGTGCGATCAGGTTACCGACTGGCAGGAGGCGGTCACGCTGAGTGCCCAGCCGCTGCTGCAGCGCGGTGTGATCACCGCCGATTACCTGACGGCCATATTTCGCCAATATCAGGCGCTAGGGCCCTATTTTGTGTTGGCACCCGGTATCGCGATGCCCCATGCCAGGCCGGAGGAGGGCGCCAAAGCGCTCGGTCTTTCGCTATTGAAGGTAAATCAGGGCGTGCATTTTCAGTCAGAAGATAACGACCCGGTTTTCATCGTGGTGATGCTTTCCGCTCCAGATAGCAGTAGCCACATTGAAATGATCTCGCAGCTGGCCGAGTTATTTTCTGATAGCGAAGCCATGGAGAAACTGTTCCTGGCGCAAACCAAACGGCAAATTGAGGATGTTATCGCCAATTATTAATCTCTAACCGGTTATACCCGCAACTTTTGATAATACTCAGCATCCGATAGATATCGGGTGACGCTATCCTACACATAAAATTTGGCAGGTAAGAATAATGAAAATCATGGCTATTTGTGGCTCAGGATTGGGCAGTAGTTTTATGGTGGAAATGAACATCAAGAAAGTGCTGAAAAAAATGAATATTAAGGCGGAGGTTGAACACTCTGATCTTTCCTCGGCAACGCCGGGTGCGGCAGACATCTTCGTGATGGCGAAAGATATTGCCGCTAGCGCCAGTGTGCCAGCCGACCAACTGGTGGTGATCAGCAATATCATTGATATTGATGAGCTTGAAGCCAAGCTGCATGCTTACTTCACAGCCCACTCCATTATTTAATCTAACCCATTGGCGAGGTGGATATGTTTATCCAGGAAACGCTCAGGTTTGTGGTTGATATATTAAAGGTCCCGGCGGTATTGGTCGGGGTGATTGCCTTGATTGGTCTATTGGCACAAAAGAAATCTTTTTCTGACGTGGTCAAAGGTACGGTTAAAACCATTCTGGGTTTTATTGTGCTGGGCGGTGGGGCGACGGTATTAGTCGGCTCGCTGAATCCATTGGGCGGCATGTTTGAGCATGCGTTCAATATTCAGGGAATTATTCCCAATAACGAAGCCATTGTCTCTATCTCACTCGAGAAATACGGGGCTTCCACCGCGCTGATCATGGCGTTTGGCATGGTGGCCAACATCATCGTGGCCCGCTTTACCCGCTTGAAATACATCTTCCTGACCGGGCACCACACCTTCTACATGGCCTGTATGATCGGCATCATCCTCACCGTGGCTGGTTTTGAGGGCGTACAGCTGGTGTTCACCGGAGCGCTGACTCTGGGATTGGTGATGGCGTTCTTCCCGGCGATTGCCCAGCGCTATATGCGCCGCATTACCGGCAACGACGACATTGCCTTTGGCCATTTCGGCACCTTGGGCTATGTCCTTTCCGGTTGGATCGGTTCCAAGGTGGGGAAAAATTCGCGTTCCACCGAGGAGATGAATTTACCTAAAAACCTCAGCTTCCTGCGTGACAGCTCGATTTCCATCTCGATGACCATGATCGTGATCTACCTGATCCTGGCTATCTGCGCGGGCCAGGATTACGTCGAAAGCCAATTGAGTGGCGGGCAGAACTACCTGGTGTACTCGATTATTCAGGCGATCACTTTTGCCGCCGGGGTGTTCATCATTCTGCAAGGGGTGCGTCTGATCCTGGCCGAGATCGTCCCGGCCTTTACCGGCTTCTCGGAAAAACTGGTTCCTAATGCCCGCCCGGCGCTGGACTGCCCGGTGGTCTATCCCTATGCCCCGAATGCGGTGTTGATTGGTTTCCTGTTCAGTTTCCTGGGTGGCTTGGCCGGTCTGTTCTTGCTCGGCCAAATGAAGATGGTGCTGATCCTGCCGGGCGTGGTGCCGCATTTCTTCACCGGGGCCACTGCCGGGGTGTTCGGCAATGCGACCGGCGGGCGGCGCGGTGCCATGCTGGGGGCATTTGCCAACGGTCTGTTGATTACCTTCCTGCCGGTGCTGTTGTTACCGGTACTGGGCGCGCTGGGTTTTGCCAACACCACCTTCTCCGATACGGACTTCGGCGTGGTGGGGATCGTGTTGGGCAATATGGCGCGCTTCCTGACCAAAGAAATGATCATGATCGCGATTGTCGCCATCTTTGGCCTGCTGGTCGCGCATAACTTCCTGGGGAAACGCAAAGATGCCCCAGCCAGAAATAAGGAGGAAAGTTCATGAGCAACACCGTGACTGATTTGACGCAATTGGCCGGGGCGATCCGTCTGGAAACGCTGAAGGCACTCACTGGGCTGGGGTTTGGCCATTACGGCGGCTGTATGTCGGTGGTTGAAACACTGTCGGTGTTATACGGCGAAGTGATGCGTATCGATCCGGGTGACCCGGATTGGCCTGAGCGCGATTATTTCGTGCTGTCGAAGGGCCATGCAGGCCCGGCGCTTTATAGCGTGCTGGCGCTTAAGGGCTATTTCCCGTTGGAACAGCTGCAAACGCTCAACCAGAATGGCACCCGGTTGCCGAGCCACCCAGACCGTTTGCTAACCCGTGGAGTGGATGCCACCACCGGATCGCTCGGGCAGGGGGTCTCTATCGCTGCCGGTATGGCGCTTTCACACCAACTGGCAAAGCGCAGCAACCGGGTATTCTGCATCCTGGGGGATGGGGAACTGAACGAAGGGCAATGCTGGGAAGCCTTCCAGTTTATCGCTCACCACAACTTGCATAATTTGACGCTGTTTATTGATTACAACAAACAGCAGCTGGACGGCACGCTGGATGAGGTGATCAAACCCTTCGATCTGGCCGGTAAATTCCGCGCCTTTGGTTTTGAGGTGCAAACCGTTCGTGGGGATGACATTGCGGCGATCCGTGATGCCGTATTGCCGGAGCGCAGTGGAGAGCAACGGCCATTGGTGGTGATCCTCGATAGCCTCAAGGGGCAGGGCGTGGCTTATCTGGAGAACCTGAAAAACTCACATCATCTGCGCTTAACGCCAGATGTTCGTAGCGAAATCGAAAAGGCCATTGCCGAACTGGAGGCCGCCTATGTTTAACCTGGAAATGCCGTTGGAAAAAGACGCCGTAGAAATGCGCAAGGTGTACGCCAGCGTGATCCGCCAACAGGCCGAAGCAGATACGCCGGTGATCGCACTGGAAGCCGATCTGATGAGTTCGATGGCGATGGATGGCGTACATAAGGATCACCCGGAGCGGGTCATCAACTGCGGCATCATGGAGGCCAATGTGATTGGCGTGGCCGCTGGTTTGTCGTTGACCGGGCGGGTACCTTTTGTCCACACCTTCACCGCTTTTGCCAGCCGCCGCTGTTTTGATCAGCTGTTTATGTCGTTGGATTATCAGCGCAACAACGTCAAGGTGATCGCTTCCGATGCCGGGGTCAGCGCCTGTCATAACGGGGGCACGCATATGTCGTTTGAAGACATGGGGATCGTGCGCGGCCTGGCGCATTCGGTGGTGCTGGAAGTGACCGATGCCACCATGTTCCAGGATATTTTGCAGCAACTGGTGAAGTTACAAGGCTTCTACTGGGTGCGAACCATCCGTAAGCAAGCGACACGCATTTATCCCGCAGGCTATCGTTTCACCATCGGCAAGGCTAATCTGCTGCGTGACGGCAGCGATATTACGCTGATCGCCAACGGCATTATGGTCGCCGAAGCGTTGCAGGCGGCGCAGGAACTGCAACAGCGTGGCATCAGCGCGGCGGTGATTGATATGTTCACGCTCAAGCCTATCGATCGTGAAATCATCAAAACCTTTGCGGCGAAAACCGGCAGGATCGTCACCTGCGAGAACCACAGCATTCATAACGGGCTTGGCTCGGCGGTAGCGGAGGTGCTGGTGGAAGAGTGCCCGGTACCGATGCGGCGGGTGGGGGTGAAAGGCCGCTATGGGCAAGTGGGCACGCAGGAGTTCTTGCAGCAGGAGTATGGCCTGACGGCGGCGCATATTGTGGCGGCGGCGGATGAGTTGTTGACCCCTCACCCACAGCTGTCTCTTGATCAGGAGATCTGATTAAGAGACAGCCCTGTGGGTGAGGGTGAGGGCATCAGGCGGTGTATTGCTCGGTGTTTTGTTCCCCCAACCGAGCCTGCTCCTGCAATATCTGCATTGCTTGCTGATAGTCCATCTCTTTGCGGAACAACCCGGCGGTGCCCAGGATGAACATATCCACATCTGCGGCCAATGCTTTGACGATGTCAGGCGAGATAGCGCCATCAATGGCGATCTTTGCTGCGCTGTGATGCTCTCCCAGCATTTGGCGCAACCGCCGGGTTTTATCGATGGCATTGTGGATAAATGGCTGGCCGGCAAAGCCAGGATTGACTGACATCACCAGAACCACATCAACCACATCAAGCACTTCGCTCAGGTAGCTCAAGGGGGTACCAGGATTGATCGCCACGCCAGCTTTGACGCCGCGCTGGCGGATATTGCTCAGGGTGCGGTGCAGATGCGTTGGGGCTTCGGCGTGTACATAGATAATATTGCAGCCCAGATCGGCAAACTTGTCGATATACGCGTCCGGGTTGCTCATCATCAGATGGGCGTCATAAGGGATCTTCGCCAACTTGGCGACGGCTTTGATATCTTCCGGCCCCAGCGCCAGATTGGGGACAAAATGACCGTCCATGATATCGATATGGAACATGGCTGCTC
Source organism: Serratia silvae (assembly GCF_023282985.1). GTDB lineage: Bacteria > Pseudomonadota > Gammaproteobacteria > Enterobacterales > Enterobacteriaceae > Chania > Chania silvae. The sequence continues at coordinate 107,400 of NZ_JAGQDC010000002.1, forward strand.
CAGCCGCTTCCAGTTCAGCAAGCTCTTCGGCCAGACGGGAGAAATCTACGCACATCAATGAAGGGCAGAATGTGTTGTTCATGGTTGGGTCTCCAGCGCGGCAATCATTTCCACGCGTTTCTGGTGGCGATCCCCTTCGAACTGGGCGTTAAGCCACTCGTCGACGATCATTTTCGCCAATTCGGCACCGATGACCCGTGAGCCGAAGGCCAGAATATTGGTGTTATTGTGCTGGCGGGACAGTTTGGCTGAGTAAGGCTCGCTGCATACCACTGCGCGGATGCCGTTGACCTTGTTGGCGGCAATCGAGATGCCGATACCCGAACCACAGATTAGGATGCCAAGATCGGCCTCTTGCGAAACCACCGCATCGGCAACGGCTTTGGCATACAGCGGGTAGTCGGTGCGTTGTTCCCCATGGGCACCTTTATCGATCACGGTGATCCCTTTCGCCTCCAAGTGCTCGATAATGGTCGGTTTTAAAATGATCCCTACATGGTCACAGCCAATGGCAATTTTCATCTTTTGTCCTCTGTTATCGCTGCCGGTCTGGCAGCGATAAATTCACAGTAATGCATTGATAATGGGTAATTTGAGTCGTTAAACGCCTTGCAGGCAGTCTTCCAGATTCGACTTAATCAGCGTGACATGCGGGCCATAAATCACCTGTATCCCTTGGCCTCTGCGGATCACGCCCCGTGCTCCTGAGCTTTTCAGCAGGTTATCGTCAACCAGATTTTCATCGGCGACGGTGATGCGTAGTCGCGTGGCGCAGCAGTCGATATTAGTGATGTTGGCTTTGCCACCCAGGCCCGCCACAATCAGCTCGGACACCTGATCGGTTTTCTGACCGCCTGCTTGCGCAGCACTGCCTTTGGCGGCTTCCACGTCTTTACGGGTATAGAGTTTGGTTTCCTGACCTTCGTCCTCACGTCCTGGCGTTTTGAAATTGAAGCGCAGGATCAGGAAGCGGAAGCTGAAGTAGTAAATCGGGAACAGAGGGATGCCGATCAGGATGGCATTGATCCAATGACTTTTGGTGTTGCCTTGCAGCACCCCGAACAGCACGAAGTCAATCAGGCTGCCGGAGAAGGTTTGCCCCACGCCGACGTTGAAGATGTGGCACAGCATGAACGACAGGCCTGCCAGCACGCAGTGCAGTACATACAGCAATGGGGCAGCGAACAGGAATGAGAACTCGATAGGTTCGGTGATCCCGGTTAATACGGCGGTCAGCGTGGCGGACAGCAGCAGGCCCAGCACCAGTTTTCGGTGTTCGGGTTTGGCACAGTGGTAGATAGCCAAGGCGGCCCCTGGGATACCAAACAGATAGAACGGGAACTTACCGGCCATAAAGCGGGTGGCCTCTACCGAGAACTCCTTGGTGTTCGGACTGGCCAGTTCGGCAAAGAAGATGTTTTGCGCACCGGAAACCGAGATACCGTCGATAATTTCGGTGCCACCCAGTCCGGTTTGCCAGAACGGCATATAGAACACGTGGTGCAGGCCGAACGGTATCAGCGCACGTTCTATAAAGCCGTAAATAAAGGTACCCGCATAACCAGCACGGTTGACCAACCCACCGAGATGCATGATCCCGTCCTGAATGGTTGGCCAGATATAGAACATCAGAATACCCACACCCACATAGGTCAACGCGGTAACGATAGGGACAAACCGGGTGCCGCCGAAGAATGAAAACGTTGCTGGCAACTCGACCCGGTAGAAACGATTGTGCAGTGCGGCAACGCCCAGGCCAACCAGCACCCCGCCGAATACGCCCATTTGCAGTGAATTAATCCCCACGCTCATGCCCAGCGATCCGTCTGGCAAGGTTCCAGGGGCCAATAATCCGTTCAGTTGTAGCATTGCGTTGATGGTGGCGTGCATGGCAAAGAAGCCGACGGCACCGGAGATGGCGGCGACCTGCTTCTCTTTGGTGGCCATACCCATTGCTACGCCGATGGCAAACAGCATCGGCAGGTTGGAAAAGACGACGCTACCGGCACTTTTCATTACGGTCAGTAATGCGTGAAGTACCGTGCCGTCACCCAACAGGGATTGCAGGCCGTAGGATTCGATGGTGGTGGCGTTGGTAAATGACGCGCCAATGCCCAGCAGCAACCCGGCGACGGGGAGCAGGGCTATAGGCAGCATAAAAGAGTGCCCTATACGCTGAAGAATACCGAAGAATGACGATTTCATAGTGTTCCCTCAAATCAGATCTGGTATCGCTTAGTGGTTTTTTGCCCGGAGCAAAGTAGCTTCATCCTGAACCGGCATATTATTAACTTCACGAATTTAATTATTGATGTGAAGTTATCGCTAATGCAATAGCCTAAAGAGATCAACTTCACAAAAACTGATTTTTTTGTGAATATTAAGTGGTTTTCAGTATCTGCGGGTGGTTGCTGAGGGTTGCAACATCGGGTTATGCAAGCGGTGACCGATGCTGATATCTTTGTAGGGTAACGAAAATTTCACAATATGATTAATTGTTGTGAATTTATTGCTGTGAATGCACAGATAGGGATTCATGTCCCTTGAGAGGCTGTGATAAACTACTGGCAAATATCGACAAATACGGCGGCGGGGATAAATGGCGAATCAGCGGGAAGCATTACCGGATACCGAAAATGCACTGGCCATCGGGGCCAAAATCAAGATGTCACTCTCTTCGCTGAATCCGACTGAGCGCAGTATCGTTGAGTGGCTGATCACCAAAGGAAACATCACGAAAGATACCGGGCTGCGTGAAGTGGCGGGGTGTCTCGATGTCTCGGAACCTTTGATTGTCAAGGTTGCCAAGAAAATTGGTTACTCCGGTTTTCGCGAACTGCGCAGCGCGTTGGTGAGCTATTTCAATTTTCTGCCCTACGAGAAAGAGGAAGAGATTACCGCTGATGACAATCTGGATACCGTGCTGGATAAGGTGTTCAGTAACAGTATCCAGGTGCTGAAGGAAGCGCAGTCGGTAGCTGACACCCAGGTGATTGGGCAGGCTGCCAGCCTGATTTATCGTGCTCGGCGGGTGGTGATTTTAGGTGTGGGTGGCTCGGCGTCGGTATGCCTGGATTTTGAACACAAGCTGTTGCGTATCGGTATCATCAGCCACAGCTATAGCGACTTCCACCTGATGTTGATGGTGGCCAGCCAGTTGGACGAACAGGATGTGGTGATCGTGATTTCTCAGTCAGGGGAGACGCGCGAACTGTTGAAAGCGGTAGAAATTGCCAATGCGCGCCAGGCCAAGGTAATTTGCATCACCAACGATAATGCCTCGCCGCTGTCGCAGTGTGCGGATTTGTCGATTTTCAGCCCGGCCATGAGTGGTCCGCTACTGGGGCAGAATGCGGTCGCGAGGATCATTCAACTTAACCTGCTGGATACGCTGTTTATTGCCATCTTGCTGCAGGATTATCAAGGGAACAAGCAGCGGTTGGAGCGGGGGATCCAGGTAGTGGAGCCGTTACACGGCAAGAAAAGCTAGCTGGTGACGCCAAAAATAAAACGGCCCGGTGATGATCACCGAGCCGTTATGGGTATTACCAGAGGCTAAAGGTGCCGTAGTGGCACCTTTGTCTCATCAGGCTTTAGCTGCCTGTGCATCAGCCTGAGCCGACTGGATCGCCGTCAGGGCTACGGTATAGACGATATCGTCAACCAGAGCACCACGGGACAGGTCGTTTACCGGCTTGCGCATGCCTTGCAGCATTGGCCCGATAGATACCAGGTCAGCAGAACGCTGCACCGCTTTATAAGTGGTGTTACCGGTGTTCAGGTCCGGGAAGATGAACACGGTCGCCTGACCGGCTACTGGCGAATTAGGCGCTTTGGATTTGGCCACGTCGGCCATGATCGCTGCGTCATATTGCAGTGGGCCATCGATGATCAGATCCGGGCGTTTTTCCTGTGCCAGACGGGTCGCTTCACGTACTTTCTCAACGTCACTACCCGCACCGGAATTACCGGTAGAGTAAGAGATCATCGCTACGCGCGGTTCGATACCGAATGCGGCTGCGGAATCGGCAGACTGAATGGCGATTTCAGACAGCTGTTCAGCGGTTGGATCCGGGTTGATCGCGCAGTCACCGTAGACCAGAACCTGGTCAGGCAGCAGCATGAAGAACACGGAAGAAACCAGGGAGCTGCCCGGTGCGGTTTTGATCAACTGCAACGGTGGGCGGATGGTATTGGCGGTGGTGTGAACGGCACCGGAAACCAGGCCGTCAACTTCGCCTTTCTCCAGCATCAGGGTGCCGAGAACCACGTTGTCTTCCAACTGCTCACGCGCAACCACTTCGGTCATGCCCTTGCTCTTGCGCAGCTCAACCAGACGCGGCACATAGAGTTCACGCACGGCAACCGGATCGACGATCTCGATGCCTTTACCCAGCTCAACGCCCTGCGCGGCGGCAACGCGTTTGATCTCTTCCGGGTTACCCAGCAGCACACATTCCGCGATACCACGTTCGGCACAGATGGCCGCCGCTTTCACGGTACGTGGCTCGTCGCCTTCTGGCAGCACGATGCGTTTACCTGCTTTGCGCGCCAGTTCGGTCAGCTCATAACGGAACGCCGGTGGGGACAGACGACGTGAACGCTCAGAAGTGGCGGTCAGAGACTCGATCCAATCGGCGTTGATGTGGCTGGCCACGTAGTTCTGTACTTTCTCAATACGCTGGTGATCGTCTGAAGGCACTTCAAGGTTGAAGCTTTGCAGGCTCAGCGAGGTCTGCCAGGTGTTAGTGTCAACCATGAACACCGGCAGGCCAGTTTCAAAGGCACGCTCACACAGTTTGTTGATGGAGGCATCGATCTCGTAGCCGCCGGTCAGCAGGATGGCACCAATTTCCACGCCGTTCATCGCGGCCAGGCAAGCTGAAACCAGCACGTCTGGACGGTCGGCAGAAGTGACCAGCAGGGAACCTGGGCGGAAGTGTTCCAGCATGTGCGGAATGCTGCGCGCACAGAAGGTCACAGATTTCACCCGGCGGGTCATGATGTCGCCTTCGTTGATCACTCGCGCCTTCAGGTGGCGGGCCATATCGATGGCACGGGTAGCGATCAGATCGAAGCTCCATGGTACACAACCCAACACCGGCAGCGGGCTGTTGGCGAACAGCTGTGCAGGATCGACGTTGGCTACGCTGGCCTTGGTGGAATCGTCAAAGATTTCGGACAGGTCTGGGCGAGTACGGCCCTGATCGTCTACCGGAGCGTTCAGCTTGTTGATGATCACGCCGGTAATGTTTTTGTTCTTGCTGCCGCCGAAGCTGGAGCGAGCCAGTTCGATGCGCTCGGTCAACTGGGCTGGAGAATCGTTGCCCAGTGCCAGCACAAAGACGATCTCTGCGTTCAGCGTTTTGGCGATCTCGTAGTTCAGCGAGTTGGCGAACTGATGCTTACGGGTAGGAACCAGGCCTTCGATCAGCACCACTTCTGCGTCTTTGGTGTTTTCGTGGTAACGGGCCACGATCTCTTCCATCAGCACGTCCTGCTGGTTGGAGCTCAACAGGCTCTCAACATAGCTCATACGCAGAGGTTCGGCCGCCGGAATGGTCGAGTTGCTGCGGATGATGGTGGTGGTCTGGTCGAGGGAGTCGCCGCCGGTACGCGGTTGGGCAATAGGTTTGAATACGCTCAGGCGAACGCCTTTTTGCTCCATGGAGCGGATGACACCCAGGCTGACGCTGGTCAGACCGACGCTGGTGCCTGTGGGGATCAACATAATTGTACGTGACACAGAATAGTCCTCTTCACGGTTTTCTGCCTGCAACGGGGGCGCAGACAAAGATGACTGGCTCAAAACAACACCGCCAGCCTGGGCTGACGGTGTGATGAGCATTAAGCGGTCAGACGGGAAGCGTCTTGCGCGATGACCAATTCTTCGTTGGTCGGGATCACCAGTGCCAGGCGGCTGCCGTCTTTGGTGATGTTGCCTGATTTGCCAAAGCGGGCAGCCAGGTTGCGTTCGTGATCGATTTCAAAGCCCAGCAGGCCCAGTTTGTCCAGGGTCAGCTCACGCACCATCGCGGCGTTCTCACCGATACCACCGGTGAAGATCACGGCATCCAGACGGCCTTCCATCAGGGCGCTATAAGCACCGATGTACTTGGCAAGGCGGTGGCAGAAGACGTCCATGGCGCGCTTGGCATCGGCCTTGGTGTCATAGTTATCTTCAACGTAACGGCAGTCGCTGGTGACTTCGGTCAGGCCCAGCAGGCCAGACTCTTTGGTCAGCATCTTGTTGATCTGGTCAACGCTCATGCCCATTGCGTCGTGCAGGTGGAAGATGATGGCCGGATCGATGTCACCACTACGGGTACCCATGACCAGGCCTTCCAGCGGGGTCAGACCCATGGAAGTGTCAACACACTTGCCATTGCGTACTGCGGTTACGGAACCGCCGTTACCCAGGTGGCAGGTGATTACGTTAACTTCTTCAACCGGCTTGTTCAGCATCTTCGCGGCTTCTTGCGTCACGTAGAAGTGGCTGGTGCCGTGTGCGCCGTAGCGACGAACGCCATGGTCGCGATACAGGTTGTACGGCAGGGCATACAGGTAGGATTCTTCCGGCATGGTCTGATGGAACGCAGTGTCAAACACGGCAACGTTTTTATCAGCCAGATTAGGGAAGGATTTCAACGCTTCAGCAATACCGATCAGGTGAGCCGGGTTATGCAGTGGTGCAAAAGGTACCGAATCTTTGATACCCTGCAGGACTTCGTCGTTGATGACGGCAGAAGCCGTGAACTTCTCGCCGCCGTGCACGATGCGGTGGCCGATAGCGGTCAACTGGGCAGAAAGCTCTGGTTTTTGTGCCAGAATAGTATTAACAATGAAGTTCAGCGCTTCGCTGTGCGCTGCGCCGGCACCCAGTGCCGCTTCTTGTTTACCGCCATCCATTTTCCATTTGATACGGGCTTCAGGAAGATGGAAGCACTCGGCCAGGCCAGAGAGGTATTCTTCACCGTTGGTTGCATCAATGATGGCGAATTTCAGGGAAGAACTGCCGCAGTTAAGGACCAGTACTAGCTTACTCGACATGGAAGTACCTATTTATAGTTCGTGTTGGTATTAAGGAAGACCCAAAAACACGTGGTGAATAAAACGTCAATCAGACAACAAGCGTAGCGCATAATGCCGTTGACATTTATGATTAACATCATGTCAGTGATACAAAGGACGTGATGATGAAAAAACCGATGATTTCTCTGCGGTTTAAGCGATCCTGATTTTTACCGCTTCCTAGCCCCACTTAGGCCGCTCACGGCGTTGCCGCTGGCAGAATTAGGGAGATAGGGCTAAAAGTTGACAAATCTTCTGTCATCTTCTACCGGCACAAGGCCGGCTTAGGATACCGATAGCCCGGCACAAACACAAAATAAATTTAAAGCTTCAACTTTTTTGTTAGTTTGTTTGCAAGAATAATTTATCTTTTATACGTGAAGTTGAGGTGCGCAATGACGAGCAGACCATCCGGTTCCGTAAGCTGGTTTCAGATATTCCAGCGCGGGCAGCATTACATGAAAACCTGGCCAGCAGACAAACGGCTGGCACCGCTTTTCCCAGAGAATCGCGTGGCGCGCGCTACCCGCTTTGCTGTTCGCTTTATGCCACCGTTGGCGATTTTTACCCTAACCTGGCAGATTGCGCTCGGCGGCCAACTTGGCCCGGCGATTGCCACCGCGCTGTTTGCCTGTAGCCTGCCGATGCAGGGGCTGTGGTGGCTGGGCCGCCGTTCGGTAACACCGCTACCACCAACCTTGCTGCAATGGTTCCATGAGGTTCGTAACAAGCTGGCAGAAGCCGGGCAGGCGATTGCTCCCGTTGAAGGGACACCCACCTACCAGGCGTTGGCGGACGTGCTGAAACGTGCCTTCAAGCAGTTGGACAAAACCTTCCTTGACGATCTCTGAGTATCAATCGGCCGGATCTTTCCGGCCTGCCATTACCTCATTAATTTTCTCCCTATTGATCTTGTCATCACTTGGAACCAATTGATTAGCACAGTTATACCCTATGAATTTCAAGTTGTGGCTAGGCGCCAAGCTTACTCATCCCCAGGAGCTTACGTTTAGTAAGAGTGCAGGTAACAACGCTACAACTTGAAAGGCGACGGGTATAAACCCGGTTCAAATCAAAGAAAGGTACAGTTGTGATTCCACGCCATGCTGAAGTCATGCGATGCTCTGGTTAATTTGCAGAACTGAGGACTATGAAATGGAAATGACCCACGCCCAACGGCTGATTTTGTCGAATCAATACAAGATGATGACCATGCTCGATCCGGACAATGCGGAGCGCTACCGTCGCTTGCAGACGATCATTGAGCGTGGTTTTGGTTTGCAAATGCGCGAGCTGGATCGAGATTTTGGTGAGATGAGCGAAGAGGTGTGCCGCACCATCATCAACATTATGGAAATGCACCATGCTCTCCAGGTTTCCTGGGAGAACCTCAAGGATCGGCAGGGGCTGGATGCGCGTCGCCTGGCATTCCTTGGTTTTGATGCGGCAACCGAAGCGCGTTACCTGAGCTATGTGCGTTTCCTGGTGAACACGGAAGGGCGGTATACTCATTTCGATTCTGGCAGCCACGGTTTTAACGCCCAAACCAAAATGTGGGAAAAATACCAGCGCATGCTGAGTATCTGGCTATCCTGCCCACGCCAGTATCATCTGAGCGCCGTCGAGATTGCGCAAATCATCAATGCCTGATTAAACGTAGAGAGGTTTCCCGTGGAGTGTAAGGGTTTTCTGTTCGATCTTGATGGAACGTTAGTTGATTCATTACCGGTGGTAGAGCGAGCCTGGACGCATTGGGCAGAACGCCATGGCATTAGCCCGCAAGAGGTGCTGGACTTTATCCACGGAAAACAGGCGATCACCTCGCTGCGCCATTTTATGCCGAATGCTACCGAAGCGGAGCTGCAGCATGAGTTCACATTGCTTGAGCAGGTGGAAGCCGAGGATACCGACGGCGTCCACGCCCTGCCAGGTGCAGCGGCCCTGCTCGAGCGGATCAATGCGCTGGGGATACCTTGGGCGATCGTCACCTCGGGTTCCGTGCCGGTGGCTAATGCACGCCGTCTTGCCGGTGGGTTGCCGCTTCCTGAGGTGTTTATCACCTGTGAGCGGGTCAAACAGGGTAAACCGCATCCAGATGCCTATCTGTTAGGGGCAAAAGGCCTTGGGCTGGCACCGCAGGACTGCGTGGTGGTGGAAGATGCTCCTGCCGGGATCCTTTCCGGTTTGGCTGCCGGTTGCCAGGTGATTGCGGTAAATGCACCGGCAGACGCACCGAAACTGGACCAGGTGGATCTGATCCTCTCCTCATTGGAGCAGCTCAAGATAATCCGATCCGAACAGGGTGCAGTCATCGAACTTATTGCTTAATCTGTACTTTGTTACCCCAATTTGATTAGACCCCGCATCGGCGGGGTTTTTTTATGCTAATTTCTTATGCCGGGATCACCGCAGATTGAGGCCGTTTTGAACAGCGAATTACTTTGGGTTTTGAGTTTACTGTTAATAGCCATTGTGCTGTTTACTACCAATAAGCTACGCATGGATGTGGTGGCATTGTTGGTGATCATCGCGTTTGTGCTCAGTGGAACCTTGAGTCTACAAGAGGCAACGGCTGGCTTCAGCGATCCTAACGTGATTTTGATTGCTGCCCTGTTCGTCATTGGCGAAGGGCTAGTGCGCACCGGGGTGGCCTATCAGGTTGGCGACTGGTTGGTGAGAGTCGCGGGCAGCAGTGAAACCAAAATGTTGATGCTGCTGATGTTTACCGTCGCCGGACTGGGGGCCTTTATGAGCTCGACCGGAGTGGTGGCCATCTTCATCCCCGTGGTGCTCAGCGTCGCGGTGCGCATGAAAATCTCCCCGGGGCGGCTGATGATGCCACTGAGCTTTGCCGGTTTGATCAGCGGCATGATGACGCTGGTCGCCACCCCGCCGAATATGGTGGTCAACAGCGAATTGGTGCGTGAAGGTATCGCCGGTTTCGGTTTCTTTGGCGTCACGCCAATTGGCCTGGTGGTGTTGCTGTTGGGCGTGGGGTACATGCTGATTGCGCGCCGCTGGCTCGGCGACAGTGGCGGCACCAAGACCAAGTCGGCTTGGGAGCGCCGGACTTTCCGCGATTTAATCCGCGACTATAAGCTCACCGGGCGTGCGCGTCGTTTGGCGGTACGTAGCGGTTCGCTACTGATTGGCCGTTCGCTGGATGAACTGCATTTGCGTGCGCGTTACAGCGCCAACGTGATCGGCATCGAGCGATGGAAGCGTTTTCGCCGGGTGATGATCAGCGCCTTTGGCAGCACGGAACTGCGCGAAGGGGACGTACTGCTGATCGACATGACGGATTGCGATATCGATCTGCGTCAGTTCTGTAGTGAGCAACAACTTGAGCCGATGGTGCTGCGGGGGGAATATTTCTCCGAACAATCGCGCAACGTGGGCATGGCCGAAGTTTCGTTAATTCCTGAGTCGGCCCTGCTAGGGAAAAGTGTGCGCGATGCCACTTTCCGTAGCCGTTACGATCTCAACGTGGTCGGCATCCGTCGCAATGGTGAAACTCTGCAAGGCAAGCTGGTGGATGAACCTCTGGGCCTGGGGGACATTCTATTGGTGATCGGCGACTGGAAAGCGATCCGCCAGTTGCAGGCCAAAACCCATGACTTTATCGTCTTGAACCTGCCCGCCGAAGTGGACGAAGTGGCACCGGCTATCACCCAGGCACCCCATGCGCTCTTCTGTCTGGCGCTGATGGTGGCGATGATGCTGACCGACGAGATCCCGAATCCGATTGCCGCGCTGATCGCTTGCCTGTTGATGGGGCGCTTTCGCTGTATCGATATGGAAAGTGCCTATAAGGCGATCCATTGGCCGAGCATCATTTTGATCGTCGGTATGATGCCCTTTGCCCAAGCGTTGCAGAAAACGGGCGGGGTAGATCTGATCGTCCGTGGGTTGATGGACGTTGCCGGTGACGCCGGGCCGCACGTCATGTTGGCCTGTCTGTTTGTCCTTTGTGCCACCATAGGGCTGTTTATCTCCAACACCGCCACGGCGGTATTGATGGCACCGATTGCCATCGCCGCGGCCCGTGAAATGGGCGTTTCGCCTTATCCGTTTGCCATGATTATCGCGATTGCCGCCTCCGCCGCCTTTATGACGCCGGTGTCATCGCCGGTCAATACGCTGGTGTTGGGGCCAGGAAACTACAAGTTTGGCGATTTTCTGAAAATTGGGGTGCCGTTCACCGTGCTGGTGATGATTGTCAGCGTACTCCTGGTGCCTTGGTTGTATGCGTTTTAAGCACACAGTTTGCGTTTTATATCAGGATTAAGAAAGGGCGCTTTATCTCTTCTTGAGACTACGATTAAGTCGCTACCTCAGCCTGCCAGGTACGAAGATACCTGGCTCTACGTTACGTTTACATTGGTGAGTCGCTGCTGATTTCATCCAGCGACAGGCTGAAGCTTGGGATAAATACCTGCATGAAATAATCCATTTCTGGGCTGTGGCGCAGTTGCAGCGTCTTCTCCAGGCGTGCTTTAGCCAGCTTGAACTCATTATTCCCTGCCGAAAGCTCCTCCAGACACTTCAGGTAAGCGCATAGCGCATCGGCCTGTTTGACGATCAGCTTTTCGTCCTCGCTGTGATGGTGTTCATCCAGGATCGAACGGAAATCGTTTTGTAACTCTTCCGGCAGCATTTCCAGCAGTTTTTGCTGGGCAATCTTCTCGATTTTTTTGTATTCGTGGGCAATCTGCGGGTTGTAATATTTGATGGGCGTGGGCATATCACCGGTCAGCACTTCGCTGGCATCGTGATACATTGCCAACAACGCCACGCGTTCGGCATTCAGGTTGCCGTTAAACTTGCGGTTTTTGATTGCTGCCAGCGCATGGGCGACAAAGGCGACCTGCAAGCTGTGTTCGGAAACGTTTTCTGTACGCACATTGCGCATCAGTGGCCAGCGGCTAATCAGTTTCAAACGGGACAGGTGGGCAAAGAAGTGGCTCTGGCTCATGGTGTTTTCTCTTTGGGTCTGTAGGAGCGCAGTATACTGCGTCAGTGCCAATCAGAGAAACGGGCGCAGCGAACCGCGCCCGGCAAAATTACTGGTGATAGGTTTCCAGGAAGCGGCCCAGTTTGCCCACCGCCATTTCCAGTTCATCCACGCGGGGCAGGGTAACGATACGTACGTGGTCTGGGTAAGGCCAGTTGAACGCGCTGCCCTGCACCAGTAACACCTTCTCTTGCAACAGCAGATCCAGCACCAGCTTCTGGTCGTCGCGGATGTTAAAGCGCTTGGCGTCTATGCGTGGGAACATGTAGAGCGCACCTTGAGGTTTCACGCAGGAAACGCCAGGGATCTGGTTTAGCAGCTCCCAGGTGCGGTCGCGTTGTTCATACAGGCGCCCACCAGGCTGAATAAATTCGCTGATGCTCTGGTAACCCCCCAGCGCCGTCTGGATCGCGTGCTGCATGGGCACGTTGGCGCACAGACGCATGGACGCCAGCATCTCCAGCCCTTCAATATAGCCTTTGGCATGCTTCTTCGGCCCGTTGAGTACCATCCAACCCTGACGGAAACCGGCAACGCGGTAGGTTTTGGACAAGCCGTTAAAGGTGACAGTCAGCAGATCCGGGGCCAACGCAGCGATCGAGTGATGCTCAGCCTCATCGTAGAGGATCTTGTCGTAGATTTCGTCGGCAAAGATGATCAGGTCATGCTGGCGGGCGATCTCGACGATCTGTTCCAGCAGCTCTTTGCTGTAGACCGCACCGGTGGGGTTATTAGGGTTGATGATCACTATGCCACGAGTGCGTGGGGTGATTTTGCTGCGAATATCGTCCAGATCGGGGAACCAGCCAGATTCTTCGTCGCACATGTAGTGCACGGCCTTGCCGCTGGAAAGCGACACGGCGGCGGTCCACAGCGGATAGTCTGGCGCAGGCACCAACATTTCATCACCGATGTTCAGCAGCGCTTGCATGGATTGCACGATCAGCTCAGAAACGCCATTGCCAATGTAGATATCCTCAACGGTCACGTCACGCATGTTCCGCGCCTGATAGTGTTGCATGATCGCCTTGCGTGCCGAGTAAAGTCCTTTGGAATCGCAGTAGCCTTGTGCCGTTGGCAGATTGCGGATCACGTCGACCAGAATTTCATCGGGGGCTTCAAAGCCGAACGGGGCAGGGTTGCCAATGTTCAGTTTGAGGACTTTATTGCCTTCTTCTTCAAGACGTTTAGCTTCTTTGAGTACCGGGCCACGAATGTCATAACAGACGTTGTCCAGTTTGTTGGATTTCTCAATGGGGGACATAGAAAGTTGAGCCTTTTGCTAAGATAGGGTCGTTCCTACCGTGGAACACCGCAATCCGTCCAATGTACTCCTGGAGGCCGGGCTTTTGAAGGGTTATACACTGCTTTGGTGAAAACGAACGGCAAAAATCGGGTTTTAAGATAATAACTGTCTGTACTGGTGGTTTTTTTAGTGTTTAAATCTGAATGTGTCGTTGTTTTAAGGTTTATATGCCGACAAAAGTGCGTGTCACGTAAGGGTTTTTTATCAGTTAACCGGTAAAGGGGGACGCCAAACGTCAGAAAAACACCAAAGCCGCTTAAGCATAGTAATATGGGATTATTCTGGTTTCTTGTTTGTACTGGCAATACCACACTGAGTTGAAGTACAAGTACATTAGGTCCACTTCAGCAATTAACTTAAATTTTATTTAAGTAATCGTTGGTGCAATTTAATAATCAAAAGTCTTACCGCTTGAATTTATTAAATTCCCTAATCGATGAATCGCTGAATATACGGAGAGTTGTTAATATTTCGTACAGAAAACAACAACACTGTCATGGTCTCTGGCGAGTAGAGATCGAGGTAACCGGGAGGTGAAGGAGAGCGTCTGATCCCATAGGATTATCAAATCTTATAAGGGTTAGCACTTTTCGTCGTAATTTTCACCACTATCAATAAGCCGTTGAGATAGGTCATGGATAAAAAGCGATGCAGATAACGAAACATAAGTAATTTTTTTGCCCTCTTCTAATGAGTGGGGTACTGTCATAAGTGGCGCATGTCCTTTTCAGCTGCGTCTTAGAAATACACCAGGGTAGTTTGTAAATTAGAATTTAAAAAGTGAAGAAAACACTATGACAAGTGCAAATCGTCCGATACTTAATCTCGACCTCGATCTGCTAAGAACCTTTGTTGCTGTTGCTGATTTGAATACGTTTGCGGCGGCTGCCGTTGCCGTTTGTCGTACTCAGTCCGCAGTCAGTCAACAAATGCAGCGGTTAGAGCAATTGGTTGGCAAAGAGTTGTTCGCCCGTCATGGGCGCAATAAGCTGTTAACCGAACACGGTATCCAGCTTCTCGGCTACGCCAGGAAAATCCTGCGCTTTAACGACGAAGCCTGTGCCTCCTTGATGTACAACAATATCAATGGCGTTCTGACTATCGGTGCTTCTGATGATACCGCCGATACCATTCTGCCCTTCTTGCTAAACCGCGTGACCTCGGTCTATCCCAAGTTGGCGATTGATGTGCGGGTGAAGCGTAGCCCGTTCATGATCGACATGCTGAAGAACGGCGAGGTGGATCTGGCCATCACTACCGTGGATACCGAAGGGCATCCGCACATCGTTCTGCGTACCTCTCCAACGTTGTGGTACTGCTCGGCGGATTACCATTACCAGGCAGGGGATCCGATCCCTCTGGTGGTGATGGATGAGCCAAGCCCGTTTCGCGCGATGGCGATCAAGCACCTTGAAGCTGCCGGTATTCCTTGGCGTATTGCTTACGTGGCCTCTACGCTTTCTGCGGTGCGCGCTGCGTGCCGGGCAGGTTTGGGGATCACCGTGCGGCCAATCGAGATGATGAGCCCAGACCTGCGCGTTCTGGGATCGGCGGAAGGTTTACCGCATCTTCCTGATACTCAGTATGCGCTGTGCAAAGACATGAAGTGCGAAAATGAACTTGCCATGGCGATCTTCAGTGCCGTGCAAAGCGGCAGTGAGATTTACCACTTAGGTGGCGGCGAATCTTCGGAGATTGACGAAGGCTCCAGCCTGTCGGATAGCGAAGAGTAGCGTTTTACCCTAAGCTGGTTGCATTGAAAGTGACAAACCTCTGCTACGGCGGAGGTTTTTTTTTAGCTCCAAAAAAGGGAAATAATGAATTTCGGCCTGTTGAGGGGGAATTCGATGCTAAATGGGTATTTCTTCATGGTTTCTAGCAGGTAAAATCCTCAGCTCCCCGGATTGCTCGTTTTTTATGCAGTAATAACAACGAGTAAATACCTGGAGTCGATAGGGTTATTTTGCTATTTTACGCTGACGTTTTTTTACCTGAAATTGACAAAAATTGTTAAACCGCCACACTTTTTTTGAGGATTTCTGTCTAAAACGTGTTCTGGATCAAAAAAATACCCCTAGGTAGTGAGTGGAACAACAGGGAATTCCTGAGAGAATGGTATAGTAAAAGTGAAATGTGCATGTTGGTTTATATCTATCTGTTTCCGTTGAGCAATCAACTGACACGATTTAGCCTAAGCCAAGCGCATCATATGTTAATTAAATGCTTCGTATGTAAATTAATGTGTGGATACTTTTGTCAAAGTTGACAAAAGGTTATAGAAAGGAGTAAAAAGCCCACAGTAAAACACTGCCTAACTCTCTGTAAAAGCAGTCTGTTTGTGTGGTTATTTATCCTTCCCTTAAATCGATGTGGTGCACTAACTGCCAGTTACAAGAGCAGAGCGATCGACGCCACTTTTGATGAGTAAGCATAGAGTATGTCAACAACCATTGAAGTCATCGCTCATCACTGGGCGTTCGCCGTATTTCTTATCATGGCTATCGGGCTCTGCGGCTTTATGCTGCTGGGTGCGTTCTTCTTGGGTGGGAGAGCCCAGGCTCGCTCCAAAAACACTCCCTATGAATCAGGGGTCGACTCGGTCGGTACGGCGCGTTTGCGTCTGTCTGCCAAGTTCTACCTGGTTGCCATGTTCTTCGTTATTTTCGATGTTGAAGCCTTATACCTGTATGCCTGGTCGGTCTCGATTCGTGAGAGCGGTTGGGTAGGCTTTATCGAAGCCGCCATTTTCATTTTGGTGTTATTGGCTGGTCTGGTTTATCTGGTGCGTATCGGCGCATTGGATTGGACTCCAACGCGTTCCAAGCGTTTGAGCAAGCCAAGTACCATCAAGAACGCTAGCAACAGTCATCCGCAGTAACAGCGAGGCATTAAGATGGACTATACGCTCACCCGCATAGACCCGAACGGTGAGAACGACCGTTATCCCCTGCAAAAACAGGAGATCGTTGGCGATCCCCTTGAGCAGCAGGTTCACCGTACGGTTTACATGGGTAAACTCGAACATGCTTTGCATGACATGGTGAACTGGGGGCGTAAAAACTCTCTTTGGCCGTATAACTTCGGCCTTTCGTGCTGTTATGTGGAAATGGTGACCTCGTTTACCGCCGTTCACGACGTGGCGCGTTTTGGTGCGGAAGTATTACGTGCCTCCCCACGCCAGGCAGACTTTATGGTCGTTGCCGGCACCTGCTTTACCAAGATGGCCCCGGTAATTCAGCGCTTGTACGACCAAATGCTGGAGCCTAAATGGGTGATCTCTATGGGCTCCTGCGCCAACTCCGGCGGCATGTACGATATTTACTCGGTCGTCCAGGGCGTGGATAAATTCCTGCCGGTTGACGTGTATATCCCTGGCTGCCCACCGCGCCCGGAAGCTTACATGCAGGCGCTGCTGCTGCTGCAGGAATCCATTGGCAAAGAACGTCGCCCGCTGTCGTGGGTCGTTGGCGATCAGGGCGTGTACCGCGCCAATATGCCATCAGAAAAAGAACGTAAGCACGCCGAGCGTATTGCGGTAACCAACCTTCGGTCGCCTGACGAGATTTAAGACGTTCATTTAACGTCCATCTTAGTGCGCTATTGGTTAACACAGCGAAAAGTTGAACTTGCGGCGAAATAACCCTTTAGTGTGGTGAAAAAAATTATGACAGATTTAACGACGCACGAAGCTCTGCCTGCATGGCATACCCGTGATCATCTCGATGATCCGGTGATTGGCGAACTGCGCAACCGTTTTGGGCCGGAAGCCTTTACTGTTCAGCCCACCCGTACCGGAATGCCCGTGGTATGGGTCAAAGTTGAGCAGTTGCTGGAAGTCATGACGTTTTTAAGAAAACAACCGAAGCCATACGTCATGCTGTTTGACCTGCATGGCATGGACGAACGGCTTCGTACTCACCGTGAAGGCTTGCCTGCTGCGGACTTCTCTGTTTTCTACCATCTGATTTCTGTCGAACGTAACCGTGACATCATGCTGAAAGTGGCGCTGTCTGAAAAAGACCTGCACGTGCCCACAGCAACCAAGATTTTCCCGAATGCCAACTGGTATGAGCGCGAAACCTGGGAAATGTTCGGCATTACCTTCGACGGCCACCCGCATCTGACGCGCATCATGATGCCGCAGACCTGGGAAGGCCATCCACTGCGTAAAGACTACCCGGCGCGTGCCACCGAATTTGATCCCTTTGTGTTGACCAAACAGAAAGAAGATCTGGAGATGGAGTCGCTGAAGTTCAAGCCGGAAGAGTGGGGCATGAAACGCGGCACCGAGAACGAGGACTTCATGTTCCTCAACCTTGGCCCGAACCACCCGTCTTCACACGGTGCATTCCGTATTATTCTGCAGCTGGACGGTGAAGACATCGTCGACTGTGTGCCGGACGTGGGTTACCACCACCGCGGCGCAGAGAAAATGGGCGAACGCCAGTCATGGCACAGTTTTATCCCGTATACCGACCGCATCGAATACCTCGGCGGCTGCGTAAACGAAATGCCTTACGTACTGGCGGTGGAAAAGCTGGCCGGGATCGTGGTGCCGGATCGTGTCAACACCATCCGCGTGATGCTGTCTGAACTGTTCCGTATCAATAGCCACCTGCTGTACATCAGTACCTTTATTCAGGACGTGGGCGCCATGACTCCGGTGTTCTTCGCCTTTACCGATCGGCAGAAAGTGTACGATCTGGTGGAAGCGATTACCGGTTTCCGTATGCACCCGGCCTGGTTCCGTATTGGTGGTGTGGCACACGACCTGCCGCGTGGCTGGGATCGCCTGCTGCGCGACTTCCTGGACTGGATGCCGAAGCGCCTCGATTCCTATGTGAAAGCCGCGCTGCAAAACACCATTCTGAAAGGGCGTTCTATCGGCGTTGCTTCTTACAATGCGAAAGAAGCGTTGGAATGGGGTGTGACCGGTGCAGGTCTGCGTGCTACCGGCGTTGAGTTTGACGTGCGTAAATGGCGTCCATACTCCGGCTATGAAAACTTCGATTTCGAAGTTCCGGTCGGCGACGGCAACAGCGACTGCTATACCCGCGTGATGCTGAAAGTGGAAGAGTTGCGCCAGAGCCTGCGCATTCTTGAGCAGTGCCTGAACAACATGCCGGAAGGCCCGTTCAAGGCCGATCATCCGCTGACTACGCCACCGCCGAAAGAGCGCACGCTGCAACATATTGAAACGCTGATCACCCACTTCCTACAGGTTTCCTGGGGCCCGGTGATGCCAGCCAACGAATCATTCCAGATGGTTGAAGCCACGAAAGGGATCAACAGCTACTACCTGACCAGCGACGGCAGCACCATGAGCTATCGCACCAGGATACGTACGCCAAGCTATGCTCACCTGCAGCAAATCCCTGCGGTGATCCGTGGCAGCCTGGTCTCTGACCTGATCGTCTATCTGGGTAGTATCGATTTTGTAATGTCAGATGTGGACCGCTAACTATGCATGATCTTAAAGACACTCACGTGAGTCACGATGCGCTTGAGGCCACCAATGCAGCCGCTCCTCAGAGCGGCGCTGATGCATTTGTGCTGAGTGCGGAAGAGCGTGATGCGATCGAGCACGAAAAGCACCATTACGAGGATCCACGCGCCGCCTCCATTGAAGCACTGAAGATCGTGCAGAAGCAGCGTGGCTGGGTTCCGGATGGAGCGATTTATGCCATCGCTGAAGTGCTGGGCATCCCAGCCAGCGACGTAGAAGGCGTGGCCACGTTCTACAGCCAGATTTTCCGCCAGCCAGTAGGACGTCACGTGATCCGTTACTGTGACAGCGTAGTTTGTCATATCAACGGCTACCAGGGCATTCAGGCCGCGCTGGAAAAGAAACTCAACATCAAGCCGGGCCAGACGACTTTCGACGGTCGTTTCACCTTGCTGCCGACCTGCTGCCTGGGTAACTGCGACAAAGGCCCGAACATGATGATCGATGAAGATACTCATGCTCACCTGACGCCAGAAAACGCGGTCGAACTGTTGGAGCGGTATAAATGATGATTGATATCAAACGTACTGCCGAAATGCACCCGCTGACCTGGCGCTTGCGCGATGACCAACAGCCGGTATGGCTGGATGAATATCGCAGCAAGAACGGTTACCAGGGCGCGGAAAAAGCGCTGAAAGGCATGGCCGCCGACGACATCGTCACCCTGGTGAAAGATGCCGGGCTGAAAGGCCGTGGTGGTGCAGGTTTCTCCACCGGTTTGAAGTGGAGCCTGATGCCGAAAGACGAATCCATGAACATCCGTTACCTGCTGTGTAACGCCGATGAAATGGAGCCGGGCACCTATAAAGACCGTCTGCTGATGGAGCAACTGCCACACCTGTTGGTGGAAGGTATGTTGATCTCGGCATTCGCGTTGAAAGCCTACCGGGGTTACATCTTCCTGCGTGGCGAATACGTCGAGGCCGCAGTGCATCTGCGCCGTGCGATTGCGGAAGCTACCGAAGCAGGCCTGCTGGGTAAAAATATCATGGGCAGCGGCTTTGACTTCGAGCTGTTCGTCCACACCGGCGCTGGCCGCTACATCTGTGGTGAAGAAACGGCGCTGATCAACTCGCTGGAAGGCCGCCGTGCCAACCCGCGCTCCAAGCCACCATTCCCAGCTTCCGTGGGCGTATGGGGCAAACCGACCTGCGTGAACAACGTAGAGACCCTGTGTAACGTGCCTGCCATCCTCGAGCATGGTGTGGACTGGTACAAAGGGATCTCCGCCGGTAAGAGTAACGATGCGGGTACCAAACTGATGGGCTTCTCTGGCCGGGTGAAAAACCCAGGCGTCTGGGAGCTGCCGTTTGGGACTACCGCGCGTGAAATTCTGGAAGATTACGCCGGTGGCATGCGTGATGGCCTGAAATTTAAAGCCTGGCAGCCGGGCGGGGCGGGTACCGATTTCCTGACCGCCGATCACCTGGATCTGCCAATGGACTTCGAGCACATCGGTAAAGCGGGCAGCCGTTTAGGTACGGCGCTGGCGATGGCGGTGGATCACGAAATCGGCATGGTTCCCCTGGTGCGTAACCTGGAAGAGTTCTTTGCCCGTGAGTCCTGTGGCTGGTGTACACCATGCCGTGACGGCTTGCCGTGGAGCGTGAAGATCCTGCGTGCTTTGGAAAAAGGTGAAGGCCAGCCGGGGGATATCGAAACCCTCGAGCAGCTGTGCCGCTCCCTCGGCCCAGGTAAAACCTTCTGCGCCCATGCGCCAGGTGCCGTAGAGCCACTGCAAAGCGCGATTAAATATTTCCGTGAAGAGTTTGAAGCCGGGATTTCCCCACAGTATTTGGGCAATCTCCAGGCGGTTGGCGGCATTCAGCCAAACAACTTGTTGAAGCAACGCTGGTAATCCCGCTTTGCCTGGGTGCGGTGAGCGCACCCCGAAACACGGCCAGAATTTTTGATTAACGCCTGCCTTATGGGCAGGCCACTTGGAAGCATGCTGACTATGGCTACGATTCATGTAGACGGCAAAGAATACGACGTAGATGGAGCCGACAACCTGTTGCAGGCGTGTCTCTCTCTCGGCCTCGATATTCCTTACTTTTGCTGGCATCCGGCGCTTGGAAGCGTCGGCGCTTGCCGCCAATGTGCGGTAAAGCAATACCAAAACGCGGACGATACGCGTGGCCGTTTGGTGATGTCCTGTATGACACCGGCATCCGATGGGACCTTTATTTCCATCGATGACGCAGAAGCCAAACAGTTCCGTGAGAGCGTGGTCGAGTGGTTGATGACCAACCACCCGCACGACTGTCCGGTATGTGAAGAGGGCGGTAACTGTCACCTGCAAGATATGACAGTAATGACCGGCCACAGCTTCCGTAAATATCGCTTCAGTAAGCGCACCCACAACAACCAGGAACTGGGGCCATTTATCTCGCACGAGATGAACCGCTGTATTGCCTGTTACCGTTGTGTGCGTTACTACAAAGACTACGCGGATGGCACCGATTTCGGTGTGTACGGCGCGCACGACAACGTCTATTTCGGTCGTCCGGAAAGCGGCACGCTGGAAAGCGAGTTCTCCGGTAACCTGGTAGAAGTGTGCCCAACCGGCGTATTCACCGACAAAACCCACTCCGAGCGTTACAACCGTAAGTGGGACATGCAGTTTGCCCCAAGCATCTGCCAGCAGTGCAGCATCGGCTGTAACACCAGCCCGGGTGAGCGTTATGGCGAGCTGCGTCGTATCGAAAACCGTTACAACGGCAGCGTAAACCACTATTTCCTGTGTGACCGCGGCCGCTTTGGTTATGGCTATGTGAACCAGAAAGATCGCCCTCGCCAGCCGCAGCAACTGCGTGGCAATGACTGGATCACCCTGAACGCCGAGCAGGCGATGCAGGGCGCGGCAGATATTCTGCGTCAGGCCAACAAAACCATCGGTATCGGTTCACCGCGTGCCAGCCTGGAAAGCAACTTTGCGTTGCGTGAACTGGTCGGTGCTGAGAACTTCTATACCGGCATCAACCAGGCTGAACAGCAGCGCCTGAACCTGATGCTCAACGTGTTGAAAAACAGCGGCGTTTATACGCCTAACCTGCGCGAAATCGAAAGCTACGACGCGGTGTTGGTATTGGGTGAAGATTTGACCCAGACCGGCGCTCGTATCGCGCTGTCGGTACGCCAGGCAGTGAAAGGTAAAGCCCGCGCGATGGCTGCGGCACACCGCGTTGCCGATTGGCAGATTGCGGCGGTGCAAACCATCGGGCAGCACGCCAAACACCCGCTGTTCGTCACTAACGTCGATAACACCCGTCTGGACGACATCGCCGCCTGGAACTACCGTGCGCCGGTGGATGAGCAAGCCCGTTTAGGCTTCGCCATTGCCCACGCGCTGGATGAGTCTGCACCGGCAGTGACCGATCTGGCCGAAGATCTGAACAAGAAAATTGACGTGATCGTACAGGCCCTGGCCGGTGCGCAGAAGCCATTGATCATCACCGGCAGCAATGCGGGTAGCACAGCTATCATCGAAGCTGCGGCCAACATTGCCAAGGCGTTGAAAGGTCGCGGTGCCGATGTTGGCATCACCTTCGTTGCCGCCGCTGCCAACAGCATGGGCTTGGCGATGATCGGTGGTGGTTCGCTGGACGAGGCACTGGTGCAACTGGAAAGTGGTTCCGCTGATACCGCCATCGTGATGGAGAACGATCTCTATCGTCACGCCCCGGCGGCCAAAGTGGATGCCGCATTGGCCAAGGTCAGCAACCTGATCGTTGCCGATCACCAGCGCACCGCCATCATGGATAAAGCCAACCTGATCCTGTCTGCAGCCAGTTTTGCAGAGAGCGATGGGACCTTGGTCAGCCAGGAAGGCCGCGCACAGCGCTTCTTCCAGGTCTACGACCCGGCTTATTACGATGATGCCAAGAAAAATATCTACAGCGTGATGTTGGAAAGCTGGCGTTGGATGCACTCGCTGCACTCCACCTACACCAGCCGCCAGGTTGACTGGACTCAGCTCGATGACGTGATTGCCGCCTGCGTAGCCGCATTGCCGCAGTTGCAAGGTATTGTCGAAGCTGCGCCAGATGCTACTTTCCGCATCCGTGGTCAGAAACTGGCCCGTTCACCGCACCGCTACAGTGGCCGCACCGCGATGCGTGCCGATATCAGCGTGCATGAACCGCGTCAGCCGCAGGATAAAGACACCATGTTCGCCTTCTCGATGGAAGGGAACAACAGCCCGCTGGCTGACCGTCAGCAGATCCCATTTGCCTGGGCACCAGGTTGGAACTCACCGCAGGCATGGAACAAGTTCCAAGCCGAAGTGGGCGGCAAACTGCGCCATGGCGATCCGGGTATCCGTCTGATCGAAGCAGGGGAGGGCAGCCTCGGTTACTTCACCGCGATCCCTGCGGCGTTTAAAGCCGATGGTTGGCGTGTTGCACCGTATTACCACCTGTTTGGCAGTGACGAAATGTCACAGCGTTCCGATGTGATCCAGCAACGTATGCCGCAGGCTTACGTGATGGTTAACGTTGCCGACGCCGCACAGCTTGGTGTCAATGCTGGTGCTTTGGTCGAGTTCAGCTGTGCGGGCCAAACGCTGCGTTTGCCGGTACGCCTGAGTGAAACCCTGAGCCAAGGCCAGGTTGGTTTGCCGCTCGGCTTGCCAGGGATCCCGCCGGTACTGGTGGGTGCGAAGGTTGAAAATCTGCGGGAGGCGGCACTATGAGCTGGTTGACACCTGAGGTGATCGACATCCTGATCGCCGTGTTGAAAGCGGTGGTGATCCTGTTGGTTGTGGTCACCTGCGGGGCGTTTATGAGCTTCGGCGAACGCCGTCTGCTGGGCCTGTTCCAGAACCGTTACGGGCCAAACCGTGTCGGCTGGGGCGGTTCGCTGCAGCTGGTCGCCGACATGATCAAAATGTTCTTCAAAGAAGACTGGGTTCCGACCTTCGCCGACCGCATGATCTTTACGCTGGCCCCGGTGATCGCGTTTACCTCGCTGCTGTTGGCCTTTGCCATCGTACCGGTCAGCCCGACCTGGTCGGTGGCCGATCTCAACATCGGTATTCTGTTCTTCCTGATGATGGCTGGCCTGGCGGTGTATGCCGTGCTGTTCGCCGGCTGGTCCAGTAACAACAAATACTCGCTGTTAGGGGCGATGCGTGCTTCGGCACAAACCCTGAGCTACGAAGTGTTTCTCGGTCTGTCCGTGTTGGGCGTGGTGGCGCAAGCCGACTCGTTTAACATGCAGGCGATTGTTGAATCACAGGCGCACATCTGGAACGTCATTCCGCAATTCTTTGGTTTCATTACCTTTGCGATTGCCGGTGTGGCGGTATGTCACCGCCACCCATTTGACCAGCCGGAAGCCGAGCAGGAACTGGCCGACGGTTACCACATTGAATATTCCGGCATGAAATTCGGTCTGTTCTTCGTGGGGGAATACATCGGTATCGTGACCGTGTCTGCCCTGATTGTGACGTTGTTCTTCGGCGGTTGGCAGGGCCCATTCCTGCCGCCATTCATCTGGTTCGCACTGAAAACGGCCTTCTTCATGGTGATGTTCATTCTGATCCGTGCTTCGTTGCCGCGTCCGCGTTATGACCAGGTGATGTCATTCGGCTGGAAAATTTGCCTGCCGTTGACGCTGCTGAACCTGCTGGCAACCGCCGCGGTCATTTTGTACAACGCTCAATAAGGGGTGAATAAACCATGACATTGAAAGAGTTAGTGGTTGGTTTCGGCACCCAGGTGCGCAGCCTTTGGATGATTGGCCTACACGCCTTCGCCAAACGCGAAACCCAGATGTATCCGGAAGAACCGGTTTACCTGCCGCCGCGCTACCGTGGCCGCATCGTGCTGACGCGCGATCCGGACGGTGAAGAACGCTGCGTGGCCTGTAACCTGTGTGCAGTTGCCTGTCCGGTTGGCTGTATCTCCCTGCAAAAAGCAGAGCAGAAAGATGGCCGCTGGTATCCAGAGTTTTTCCGCATCAACTTCTCACGCTGCATTTTCTGCGGCCTGTGTGAAGAGGCTTGCCCAACCACCGCGATCCAGCTGACGCCGGATTTCGAAATGGGTGAGTTCAAGCGCCAGGATCTGGTGTACGAAAAAGAAGAACTGTTGATCTCGGGGCCGGGTAAATATCCGGAATATAACTTCTACCGGATGGCCGGTATGGCGATTGACGGCAAAGCCAAAGGCGAAGCCGAAAACGAAGCCAAACCGATCGACGTCAAAGGTCTGTTGCCTTAAGGAGCCAGCAAGCATGGAAATTGCCTTTTATCTGGCAGGGTTCATTGCGATAGTCGCGACCATTCGCGTTATCTCGCATACCAATCCTGTGCATGCGCTGCTGTATCTGATCGTCTCTTTACTGGCGATCTCGGCAGTCTTTTTCTCACTGGGGGCCTACTTTGCGGGTGCTCTGGAGATCATCGTCTACGCCGGTGCCATTATGGTGCTGTTCGTGTTCGTGGTCATGATGCTCAACCTCGGCAACGCGGTGCAGCAGCAAGAGCGCGACTGGCTGAAGCCTGCCGTCTGGATTGGCCCTGGTTTGTTGTCACTGGCCCTGCTGGTGGTACTGATCGTGGCGATCCGCAGCGTGTCTGACCAGGGCATCAGCGGCGAGATGGTGGATGCCAAAGCGGTCGGGATCAGCCTGTTTGGTCCTTACGTACTGGCGGTTGAACTGGCTTCAATGCTGCTGTTGGCGGGCCTGGTCGTTGCCTTCCACATTGGTCGTGAGCACAAACCGGGTGACGTGTTGAGTAATAGCCCGGCGAGCAGCGAAATGGCGAAAAGAAAATCGGAGGAGCAAGCATGATCCCTCTTCAACATGGGCTGATCCTGGCGGCGATCCTGTTCGTCCTGGGGCTGACCGGGTTGCTGATCCGTCGTAACCTGCTGTTTATGCTGATCAGTCTGGAAGTGATGATCAACGCTGCGGCGTTGGCGTTTATCGTGGCGGGCAGTTATTGGGGCCAGACCGACGGGCAGGTGATGTACATCCTGGCAATCAGTCTGGCGGCAGCCGAGGCCAGTATCGGCCTGGCGTTGCTGCTGCAGCTTTACCGTCGTCGTCATACCCTGAATATTGACACTGTCAGTGAGATGCGCGGATGAACCTATTATATTTAACTATTCTGCTACCGCTGATCGGGTTCCTGCTGTTGGCATTTTCCCGTGGCCGCTGGTCTGAAAACACTGCGGCTACCGTTGGCGTGGGGTCGATTGGCCTGGCGGCACTGGTCACGGTATATGTGGCGATTGATTTCCTGGGCCAAAAGGCCGCTGGCGTGCAGCTGTATGAGCAAAGCCTGTGGAATTGGATGAGCGTTGGCGACTTCAACGTTGGCGTCACTCTGGTGCTGGACGGCCTGTCGCTGACCATGCTGTCGGTGGTGACCGGTGTCGGCTTCCTGATCCACATGTATGCTTCCTGGTACATGCGTGGTGAAGAGGGCTACTCCCGCTTCTTCGCTTACACTAACCTGTTTATCGCCAGCATGGTGGTATTGGTACTGGCAGACAACTTGCTGCTGATGTACCTGGGTTGGGAAGGCGTGGGCCTGTGCAGCTACCTGTTGATCGGTTTCTACTACAAAGATCCGGCCAACGGCGCGGCGGCAATGAAAGCCTTCATCGTTACCCGCGTGGGCGACGTGTTCCTGGCCATTGCGCTGTTCATTCTGTACCACGAGCTGGGTACGCTGAACATCCGTGAACTGATGGTGCTGGCACCGCAGAAACTGGCGGTTGGCGATACGGCGTTGACCTGGGCAACCCTGATGTTACTGGGTGGCGCAGTGGGTAAATCGGCTCAGTTGCCGTTGCAAACCTGGCTGGCAGATGCGATGGCTGGCCCAACTCCGGTGTCTGCATTGATCCACGCGGCAACCATGGTGACCGCAGGCGTCTACCTGATTGCCCGTATGCATGGCCTGTTCCTGATGACGCCGGAAGTGCTGAATCTGGTCGGTATCATTGGTGGCGTTACGCTGCTGCTGGCGGGCTTCGCCGCGCTGGTACAGACCGACATCAAACGCGTACTTGCCTACTCCACCATGAGCCAGATTGGCTACATGTTCCTGGCGCTGGGCGTACAGGCATGGGATGCGGCCATCTTCCACCTGATGACCCACGCGTTCTTCAAGGCGCTGCTGTTCCTGTCCTCCGGTTCGGTGATCCTGGCCTGTCATCATGAGCAGAACATTTTCAAGATGGGTGGCCTGCGCAAGAGCATTCCGCTGGTGTATGTCTGCTTCCTGGTGGGGGGCGCGGCGCTGTCTGCTCTGCCTATCATCACCGCGGGCTTCTTCAGTAAGGATGAAATCCTGGCGGGCGCCATGGCGAACGGCCACTTCAACCTGATGATTGCCGGTCTGATTGGC
Organism: Serratia silvae; assembly: GCF_023282985.1. Classification (GTDB taxonomy): domain Bacteria; phylum Pseudomonadota; class Gammaproteobacteria; order Enterobacterales; family Enterobacteriaceae; genus Chania; species Chania silvae. Next base: position 134,662 of record NZ_JAGQDC010000002.1, read on the forward strand.
GCATTCATGACCTCATTGTATACCTTCCGCATGATCTTCATCGTGTTCCACGGCGAAGAGAAAATCAAAGCGCATGCTGGCAAAGGGATTACTCACCACCTGCCACTGTTGGTTCTGATGGTGCTGTCCACCTTCGTCGGCGCGATGATTGTGCCGCCGTTGCAGGGTGTACTGCCAGAAACTACCGAACTGGCACACGGCAGCGTTCTGACGTTGGAGATCGCCTCTGGCGTGGTCGCTATCGTTGGGATCCTGCTGGCAGCTGCGCTGTGGCTGGGCCAACGTCGCCTGGTAAACAGCATCGCGAACAGCGCTCCGGGTCGTTTCTTCTCGACCTGGTGGTTCCATGCCTGGGGCTTCGACTGGCTGTATGACAAAGTGTTCGTCAAGCCATATCTGGGCATCGCCAGACTGCTGCAAAGCGATCCACTGAACTCGCTGATGAACCTGCCTGCGCTGTTCTCCCGCTGGGGGAACCGTGGTCTGACGGTGAGTGAGAACGGTCAGATCCGCTGGTATATCGCGTCTATGGGTGTGGGTGCAGTGGTCGTATTGGCGCTGTTGATTTTGGTTTAACCAATAATCTATAAAGCATTTATCGGGCAGAGCGCTTATTAATCTGGTGCTATGTACAATGTTTTATACCGTATGAATTTCACGTTGTGGCTAGGCGGCAAGTGCGTGAATCCCCAGGAGCTTACTGAAGTAAGTGACAGGGGTAAGCGCACGCAGCCAACAACGCCACGGCGTGAAAGACAACGGTAGAAATAAGGGACACAAAACGCCATGCTATTACCTTGGCTAATTCTTATCCCCTTTATCGGCGGTCTGCTGTGCTGGCAGTGCGAGCGTTTCGGTACTAAGGCGCCGCGCTGGATAGCGTTGATCGCAATGGGGCTGACGTTGGCGCTTTCTCTGCAACTGTGGTTGCAGGGGGGCTATTCGTTGATAAAACCGCAGGGCATGCCGCAGTGGCAGTCTGAGTTTATGCTGCCGTGGATCCCGCGCTTTGGCATCAGCATTCACCTGGCGCTGGACGGCCTGTCACTGCTGATGGTGGTGCTGACCGGTTTCCTGGGCGTGCTGGCGATCCTCTGTTCCTGGCGTGAAATCCAGAAGTATCAGGGCTTCTTCCATCTGAACCTGTTGTGGATCCTGGGCGGCGTGATCGGCGTGTTCCTGGCCATCGACCTGTTCCTGTTCTTCTTCTTCTGGGAAATGATGCTGGTGCCGATGTACTTCCTGATCGCCTTGTGGGGTCATAAAGCATCGGACGGCAAAACCCGTATCACTGCAGCTACCAAGTTCTTCATCTACACCCAGGCCAGTGGTCTGGTGATGCTGATTGCGATCCTGGGCCTGGTATTTGTGCACTACAATGCGACCGGCGTGTGGACCTTCAACTACGAAGATCTGCTGAAAACCCCGATGTCGCATAACGTTGAATACCTGTTGATGCTGGGCTTCTTCATCGCGTTTGCGGTGAAAATGCCAGTGGTGCCATTGCACGGCTGGTTGCCGGATGCGCACAGCCAGGCACCAACGGCGGGTTCTGTCGACCTGGCGGGGATCTTGCTGAAGACGGCGGCCTACGGCCTGCTGCGTTTCAGCCTGCCGCTGTTCCCGAACGCTTCCGCTGAGTTTGCCCCTATCGCCATGTGGCTGGGTGTGATTGGTATCTTCTACGGTGCCTGGATGGCGTTCGCGCAGACCGATATCAAACGTCTGATCGCCTACACCTCCGTTTCCCATATGGGCTTCGTGCTGATCGCCATCTACACCGGTAGCCAATTGGCTTACCAGGGTGCGGTGATCCAGATGATCGCTCACGGTTTGTCTGCCGCCGGTATGTTCATCATCTGTGGCCAGCTGTACGAACGTCTGCACACTCGCGATATGCGTCAGATGGGTGGCCTGTGGGGACGTATCAAGTACCTGCCTGCGCTGTCACTGTTCTTTGCGGTGGCAACCCTGGGGATGCCGGGTACCGGTAACTTCGTCGGTGAATTCATGATCCTGTTCGGCAGCTTCCAGGTCGTGCCGGTGATCACCGTGATTTCTACCTTCGGTCTGGTGTTTGCTTCGGTTTACTCGTTGATCATGATGCAGCGTGCCTACTACGGCACCCCGAAATCTGATCAACCGTTGCCGGGCATGACCGCACGTGAACTGTTTATCATTCTGCTGTTGGTGGTACTGCTGGTGTTGCTGGGCTTTTATCCTCAGCCAATCCTCGATACCTCAAGTGCGGCGATGAGCAACGTGCAACACTGGTTTGGTCCGTCAGTTTCAGCAATTTCAACAACAAGGCCGTAATTCGCCATGACAATAACTCCTCAACAACTGATCGCACTGTTACCGCTGTTGATCGTCGGATTGACGGTGGTGGTTGTGATGCTGTGCATTGCGTGGCGACGCGACCACTTTATCAACGCCACCCTGACAGTGATCGGTCTTAACCTGGCGCTGCTTTCACTCTACTTTGTTGGCCAGGTAGGCCCAATGGACGTCACCCCGCTGGTGCGGGTTGACGGTTACTCGATGTTCTATACCGGGTTGGTGGTGCTGGCGAGTCTGGCAACCTGTACCTTCGCCTATCCATGGCTGGTGGGGTACCCGGATAACCGCGAAGAGTTCTACCTGCTGGTGCTGATTGCTACCATGGGTGGCATTCTGCTGGCTAGCGCCAACCACCTGGCTTCACTGTTCCTGGGTATTGAGCTGATCTCGCTGCCGCTGTTTGGTCTGATAGGGTATGCCTATCGCCAGAAGCGTTCGCTGGAAGCGGCCATCAAGTACATGGTGCTGTCTGCGGCGGCCTCCAGCTTCCTGCTGTTCGGCATGGCGCTGCTGTATGCCGAATCCGGTGACCTGTCACTGGCAGGCCTGGGCAAGAGCATGCAGGAGAACATGATGCATCAGCCGCTGATCCTGGCAGGCATGGGCATGATGATCGTCGGTCTGGGCTTCAAACTTTCCCTGGTACCTTTCCAACTGTGGACGCCGGATGTGTATCAAGGGGCGCCTGCGCCGGTCTCAACCTTCCTGGCTACCGCCAGCAAGATTGCGATCTTCGCCGTCGTGATGCGTCTGTTCCTGTACGCACCGGCTACCGACAACGAAGCGCTGCGGATGGTGTTGTCGATCATCGCCGTCTGCTCGATCCTGTTCGGTAACCTGATGGCGATCAGCCAGACCAACATCAAGCGACTGCTGGGTTACTCCTCGATCGCACACCTGGGCTACCTGCTGGTCGCGCTGGTTGCGGTGCAAACCCACCAGCTGTCGCTGGAAACCGCCGGGGTTTATCTGGCGGGTTACCTGTTCAGCAGTCTGGGTGCCTTCGGTGTGGTTAGCCTGATGTCCAGCCCGTACCGTGGCCCGGATGCCGACTCGCTGTTCTCCTATCGTGGCCTGTTCTGGCACAAGCCAATCCTGTCAGCAGTCATGACGGTGATGATGCTGTCCCTGGCCGGTATCCCGATGACGCTGGGCTTTATCGGTAAGTTCTTCGTGATTGCGATGGGCGTCAGTGCTCACCTGTGGTGGTTGACCGGTGCCGTGGTGCTGGGTAGTGCGATAGGTTTGTACTACTACCTGCGTGTGACCGTCAGCCTGTTCCTCAGTGCGCCGGAAACGCTGGTTCGCGATACGCCAAACAACTGGGCATTGACCGCCGGTGGTGTGGTGGTGCTGATCTCTGCCGCGTTGGTGCTGTTGCTGGGTATCTACCCGCAACCGCTGATTACGTTGGTGCAGATGGCACAGCCGATGTTCTGATTGAACTCGAGCTAGACAACAAGGGTCGCCAAATGGCGGCCCTTGTTTATTTGTGGGTTAGAGCGAGCCGTTGTTAAACGAGACTTCCAGTTCTTGCACTACCGCGCGTATTCTTGCTGTGTGTTGCAGATCCGGATGTAACACCAGCCAGATATCTACCCAGTCCTGATTCTCCGGGAGGATACGCACCAGATCGGGATCGCTATCGGCCAGGAAGCAAGAGAGCAGGCCGATGCCCAACCCGTTGCGCGTTGCCGAACGCAGTAACAGCTGTGAGTTGCATTGCAGCACTACGTTTGGCTCATTCAACGCCTCTCCGCCGAAGTTGTCCCAGTGGCGCGGCACCAGTTCGCGCGGGAACATCAGCAAATCGTGGCCACGTAGATGGTCGCCTTTACCCGGCGTTCCGTGTTGATCCAGGTAGCCTTGCGTGGCATATAACCCCATCTCAATGGTTGCCAGACGTTTGATGACCAGTTCATCAGATTCAGGGCGAGCGCCACGGATAGCCAGATCGGCCCCGCGATAAGAGATGTCGGAGATATTGAGCGCCGTCAGTAGCGTGATGGTGATATGCGGGTATTTCTCGCGCAGCCGATTCAGCGCCGGGATCACAAAGGCCTCGGCCAAGGTATCGGTGGTGGCAATGCGCACCTCACCCGCCAGGCTTTGATCGCCACTGCTGGCTTTACGACCGATAGCCTGTACCGAATTTTCCATCGCCAGCACTTCTGCCAGCATGGCTTCACCCAGTGGGCTGAGTGAGAAGGATTTTGGCGTGCGGATAAACAGTTTTGAACCCAACGCCTGTTCGAAAGCGGTGATCCGCCGCCCAACGGTGGCTTGATCGACGTGAAGTTCATGGGCGGCTTTGCGTAACGTACCGCAGCGTGCCACCGCCAGGAAGAAGCGTGCATCATCCCAATTCATTGTGCAGTGTCCTTGGTGGCATCCGATCTATTTTGACCGCCAGCGGCGGCTGAGATTGTTATTATCTGGTAACCGTCAGGTAAATGCATCCACGTGAGGTTGTAGAGCAAGCTTATTTGTAGCAGGCGATGCATATTGCGCGAAAATGCTGGTATTCTTGGCCGATGCCACTAGCTCATTTCTGACGGTTAAAACCGCCGATCAAGAGATTATTTTGTGGTCTTGTCGGGCCACATTCTGGGGAAATCATGGTTGCTTTATGGATGGTCGCTGCCAGCGTGTTCTTCGCGCTGATGGGAGCCTGCATCAAACTGGCTTCGGCCAAGGTCGGTTTCTTCGATATTATTTTTTACCGTTCATTGATCAACGTGGCCATCGTAGCGGCGTTGATAAAAATCAAAAACATCGGTTTTCGCACCCGGCACCTTGGCTTGCACATGAAGCGTGCCGCGATTGGTAATGCGGCCATGTATTGCGGCTTCTATGCGCTGATCCATCTGCCTATCGCCACCGCAACCACGTTGGGCTATACCAACCCGATTTTCCAATCGGTGATCACCTTCGTCACGGCCAGAGGTCAACTGACTGGCAAGCTGCTGTTCTCGGTGCTGCTGGGCTTTGTGGGCATCCTGATCTTGTTGCGTCCAGATGTACCGAACGGGGAATATACCGCCACCTTGATTGGCCTGTTGTCTGGATTGCTGACGGCGCTGGCCTATTTCAACGTCGGTAAACTGGTGCGTACCGGGGAGCCTGAACTGCGTGTGGTGTTTTACTTCTCGCTGGTCGGTACCTTGTTTGGTGTGGTGATGAGTTCGATTGTGGGATTCGCCGCGTTGGATGCCACCAGCCTGTTGTACGTCTGCGCTATCGGTGTATTCGGCAGCCTGGGGCAGATCACCATGACCCGCGCCTATGGTGGTGGCAATGCGGTCACCGTCGGTATTCTTTCCTACAGCACGATCATCTTCTCCACGCTGCTCGGCTACCTGATTTTTGCCCAGACCCTGTCGTTTATCGCTGCGGCGGGCATGGTGCTGATCATCCTTTCCGGCGCGTTGGCCATTTTACGTCGTGCACCCGCTAAAAAGGTATCAACGGCTTCGGTGTGATTTCGCCGCGGGCCACCTGCAACAATGCATCATAGTGCTGCATTGTTGGTGGTTTGGGCGGCCAGCTCTGAACGGTATGATGAGCGCCTGATATTTTGCGGGTGAGATGATTTGCCTGCGTATTTAGGGAGAAAATCATGTCTGACGGTTTAGCCGTTGATAAAACTACGCGAGCCAATACGGCCTCCTCGCCTGGAGTCATTGTGCTGTTTCTTGCGCTGGCCTTGATGTCGGCACTGCTCAACAGCAGTGCGCCAACGCCGCTTTATCCCTTGTACCAACAGCAACTGGCACTGACCTCGGTCAGCCTGACCCTGATCTACGGGGCTTATGCCGCTGGCGTGCTGATTTCCCTGTTCGCCGTGGGCAACCTGGCTGGCAAGGTGAAAGATTTACGCAGCATGATCGTCCCGGCGCTGCTGGTGGTGTTGCTGGGGGCATTGCTTTTTGCCGTGGCCGATTCATTTTCTCTGATGCTGATGGCTCGCTTGCTGGCCGGGGTAGGCACGGGGGCGTTGACCGGTGCGGCAAATATTGCGTTGGTCCGTTTTGGCCCCGCTGACGGTGGCAAGCAGGCGGCGCTAATCGCTACCTTGTCCTTTACCGCTGGGTTGGCATTGGGGCCGATCTTTAGCGGTATAGCGTTGCAGACCGGTTTTCATACCACTTCGATGCCGTTTGTGGTCATCATGGTGGTGGCAGCGATTGCCGCTTTGGGGATTATGCTGAGCTGGCCTGCGCGTGTGGTGGCCAAAGCTAGCGTCAGTTTGGCTGAGGGTACTGGGGCAGGGGAAAATACCTTGGCTGCGGGCCTGCGTGCAACCGGGAGTCGATTTTTCGTGTGTGCTGGCGCACTGTTTGTCTGTTGGGCGCTGGCTGCCAGCATCCTGGCGATCGGCCCCAACGTGGCGGAAACGCTGTTGGGTATGCAAAACCGCAGCAGTTTCGGTTATGTGATCGCGGTCTACCTGCTGATTGCCGGGGCCAGCCAGATCCTGAGCCGTCAAGTTAATGCGCGCCATTCGTTGATGTTTGGCTGCCTGGCGCAGGCGTTGGCGGTGGTGGTATTTGCCGAAGCCATTCATATCCATTCACTGGGGCTGGCCGCGGCAGGGATGGCGATAGCCGGTTATGCTTATGGCGCTATCTTTGTCGGCAGTGCGACGTTGGTTAACCTGATTTCACCCAAAGCCAGCCATGCGCGGCTGATCTCACTGTTCTATGTGATTGCTTATGTTGCCAACTGGGTGCCCATTTTGCTTGGCAGCATCATCGATTATGCCAGTCTACAACTGGCGGTAAACCTGCTATTCCTGGTTACTGCCATCGTCTGCGTGGTGTTGGGGCTATGGGCTACGCGAGTGGGTTTCCCGAGCTGAACCTTGCTAGCGGTTTTTTCGCGTTGGATAATGAAAAACACCCTGGTTATGTGACTAATCTCTCATTTTTATGATTATAATCTATCAATTTGCACTGTTGGTGTGGTTTTTATCACATCTGATTGACTGATTTCGCGTAAACTGTGTGGATTATTTTTAGCGGATCAGGATTATGAACGTCATTTTTGCCATTGCGGTAACCACCGGTATTCTCTCCGGCTTATGGGGCTGGGTTGCCATCAGCCTTGGGCTAATCAGTTGGGCGGGCTTTCTTGGCTGTACGGCCTATTTTGCCTGTCCGCAAGGTGGCCTCAAGGGCCTGGCAATCAGCACACTGACTTGTTTAAGCGGCGTGTTCTGGGCGATGGTCATTATTCACGGCAGCGCATTGGAACCTGCCTGGAGCATTCTGGGTTATCTGCTGACTGGCATCGTCGCCTTCCTGATGTGTATTCAGGCCAAACAACAATGGTTTGGCTTTGTTCCCGGTACTTTTATCGGTGCCTGCGCCACCTTCGCCGGTGACGGCAACTGGCCATTGATCACGGTCTCACTGCTGGTTGGGCTATTGTTTGGCTACGCCATGAAAAACAGTGGCCTGTGGCTGGCCGCACGCCGTAAATCCCCCTCTGTAGCGCTGGCCGAACAAGCCTCCACCGACGCCTGAAAGGGCGTCAGTTTCTTGTCATGCCTCTTTTTTAATCAACATTCCGATGGCGTGTATCCAGGTCGTGTCCTACCATGGGACGACGACCAAGGGTTGTTGATGGCTAAGCTAAGCTCATCGGGAGTCAGGCTGACTTCGGTCAGGCTGCGCTCTTCCTGCGCCTGAGCCACTTCTACCGCTACGCGGCGAGCGCCCAAAGCTCGCCCAGGGTCAGATTACCTCTTCATAGCGCTCCATTTGGTCGACAGAAAACAGCTCTGCCTTGATGTTGCTGGCGGGAGGTGTTTCGGCTGTAGCCCGGTTATGCCGTAATGGTAACCGGGCCACTTTGGGAGAGCGGCGCTTTTTCTTTAACCAATTAATAAGTATTTCTTTCACGCAAAAAGCTCCTTACATCTGGCCCAAAGGACAGTGGGTTAATACCATTGGGAGGCTGTGAACATCCTGATTTGACTATCGATTTGATATGACAGGATTTCACTGCGGCAGGAACATGACTTCTATGTATAGTTCCGCGTGCGCGTGTGGTTGTTTTTTGATCTTAAAATTCAGTTTTAATGAATAATTAGCGGCGCAAGGTATTGGTTAATAGACGCTATTTTTCCGCCCGTGAGGGGTGATTTACCGTATAATTCCCCACATAACGTTTGGTTAATGGGGTGGCAGTGGAACAACTTTCGGGATTGCTGCGGCGGCTACGTCAGCAGCTTGGGCACGATCTTCCCTGTGAAGCCGGATTTCGGCAGCTCACTGTGACGGTTCCCGGCCATCTGAGCGATTTGCTGCTGGAGTGGCTGGCGGCGCAGGTGCTGTTCCCTCAATTCTACTGGCGTCATCGCGAAGGGCGGCAGGAGGCGGCGGTGTGTGGCGCTTTACGGCAGTTTTCACACCCTTTAATGGCGCAGGCATTCGTGAATGCCTATCCTGCGGCCCGTTTATGGGGGCTGACTGCCTTCGACGGTGACGCCCAGCTGTTTTTGCCGCGCCTGGAAATTCTCAATCGCCAAGGCAAATGTGAACTGACGCTCAACCTGTTTTCTGAAGAGGCATTGAGTGATGACGCCCAAGTGGCGCTTGCCTGGCTTGAAAATCTGCTGGTAGCAAAACCGATCGAGAATTTACAGGTGAAAGTGCTGTCGGTGCAGCATCAACCGGAACGTTCCGGGTGGGAAACCATGTTGCGCGATGCGCTGAAGGCGATACATCGGCAGCAGATGGATAAGGTGGTTTTGGCGCGCAGCTCGGTGTTGACGCTGGAGAGCCCGTTGTTTGCCCCTGCGATGATGGCCGCCAGCCGCAGAGTGAATCACCAATGCTACCACTTTATGTTGCGCTTTGATGCACATTCCGCATTTCTTGGCTCCAGCCCGGAAAGATTGTACCTGCGTGAGGGGGAGCATCTGTTGACCGAGGCGTTGGCGGGGACTGTTGCCAACCATCCCGATGAGCGGCAAGCCCAGGCACTGGCACAGTGGTTGCTGCAAGACAGCAAGAACCAGCAGGAAAACCTGCTGGTGGTTGATGATATCTGTCAGCGTTTGCAAGGCGGTGCCAGAGCGGTCGATGTGTTGCCACCAGAAGTGGTGAGGTTGCGCAAGGTACAGCATTTGCGGCGGCGTATTGAAGGGCAACTGAACCATTGTAATGATGCCGATTGCCTGCAACGGCTCCAACCGACGGCTGCGGTTGCCGGACTGCCGCGCCAGGCCTCGCGTGAGTTTATCCGCCAGTATGAGCCTTTTTCCCGCGGTTGGTATGCTGGCTCTGCGGGTTATCTTTCTGCGGCACAGGCTGAGTTCTGCGTTGCACTGCGTTCCTGCCAGATCGAGGATGCTCAGGTAGAGTTGTATGCCGGGGCGGGGATTGTGGCCGGTTCCGATCCGGCGCAGGAGTGGCAAGAGATCGAAAATAAGGCGGCGGGCTTACGTACCCTATTGCAGCCAGAACATTCTGGGCTGGCGCATTGAGCAGGCCGATCTTCGTGTGTAAACTTATTGTGTCTTATATGTTTGTTTTTTGTTCGTCATTGCTTTGCCTTTTAGGCTTTGAAAGTCGGAATTGATTTAATAGGGGTCAGGAACGTTAAACCTGCCACAGGGAAATACGGCGTTTTTGCGCTGGCGCAAAAGCCGTAAAGATAATTACTTATATAATTCAGAGTTATGATCCCCGGTTCGCTACCTCGTTTGGGTAGGCCTCGGTGCGTAACCTCTGTTTACTACTTGTGAGCGAAATATGTCGACAAGTGTTTTTAATCGCCGGTGGGCGGCGTTGTTGCTGGAAACGCTGGTTCGCCATGGAGTGCGGCATGTCTGTATCGCTCCGGGCTCGCGCTCAACGCCTCTTACGCTGGCTGCCGCCGCAAACCGTGCTTTTGTCTGTCATACTCATTTCGATGAGCGGGGCCTGGGCCATTTAGCACTCGGCCTGGCAAAAGCCACGCGTGAGCCGGTGGCGGTGATCGTCACCTCGGGTACTGCGGCAGCAAATCTCTATCCTGCCCTGATCGAGGCCGGGTTAACCGGGGAGCGGTTGGTGTTTCTCACCGCCGATCGTCCGCCGGAGTTGATTAACTGCGGTGCCAATCAGGCGATCCGCCAAAACGGCCTCTACTCGAGCCACCCTACCTTGAACATCGATTTACCGCGCCCAAGCCCGGATATTCCGGCTCGCTGGCTGGTGTCTACTCTGGACAGCGCGATGGCGCGCCTGCGGCACGGTGCCCTACATATCAACTGCCCGTTTGCGGAGCCGTTATATGGCGGAGATGAACAGCTGTATGAGCAGTGGTCGGCAGAGTTAGGGGACTGGTGGCAGGATACCCATCCTTGGCTGCGTGAAATGGATCCCTATCAGGTTATTAAGCAGCCGGACTGGTTTTTCTGGCGGCAGAAACGCGGCGTGATTATCGCTGGCCGGATGGAGGCGGAAGAGGGCGTGCAACTGGCCGAATGGGCGGGCATGCTCGGTTGGCCGTTGATCGGCGATGCCCTTTCGCAAACGGGACAACCGCTGCCCTGTGCTGATTTATGGTTGGCTAACCCCCAGGCTCGCGATTTGTTGGCAAGCGCGCAACTGGTGGTGCAGTTTGGCAGCAGCCTGACGGGCAAACGCCTGCTACAGTGGCAGGAACGCTGTCAGCCTGAGGCGTACTGGCTGATCGACGATCTGACTGGGCGACTCGATCCTGCACATCATCGTGGCCGCCGCATACGTTCTGCCGTTGGAGAGTGGCTCGATCTGCACCCAGCGCAACCTCGCTCACCTTGGGCTGGCGATCTGTCCGCGCTGGCAGATGATGCCCTTGATGCGACGTCAAAATACCTGGTTAACCGGTTTGGTGAAGCACAACTGGCTCATCGTCTGCCTGAGCTGTTGCCGGAGAACGGCCAGCTGTTTCTCGGCAATAGCCTGATTGTGCGCCTGATCGATGCCTTAACCCAGCTGCCTGCCGGTTATCCGGTGTTCAGCAATCGCGGTGCCAGCGGTATCGACGGCTTAATCTCCACTGCGGCTGGGGTACAGCGCGCCACAGCCAAGCCTACGTTGGCCGTGGTAGGCGATCTCTCCGCACTCTACGATTTGAACGCTCTGGCATTGTTGCGCCAGTGTTCGGCACCCACTGTGCTGATCGTGGTGAATAACAATGGCGGGCAGATTTTCTCGCTGCTGCCAACGCCGGAACCGGAGCGCCAGCGGTTTTACTGTATGCCACAGGACGTGGAGTTCAGCCATGCGGCGGCCATGTTCCAGCTTGACTATGCCTGCCCAGAAAACTGGGGCCAGTTGCAGCAGGCGGTGGAAAAAGCCTGGCGTCATAGCGGTGCCACGCTGATTGAGTTGCAGGTGCCGCCGAGCGATGGGGCAGAAACCTTGCAACATCTGGTGCAAAAAATGGGGGCAAACTGATGCTGGCTTCCCGCGTGTTACAACAGGGCGAAAGCCAACGCCCATGGTTGATCTGGCTGCATGGCCTGCTGGGGAACAACAATGAGTGGCGGGTGATCGCCTCGCGTTGTGAGCAGTGGCCATCGCTGGCGATTGATTTGCCTGGTCATGGCGATTCTGCCGGTCAATCCTGTCTGGATTTTGCTGACGTCAGCAGGCAAATCACCGCCACGCTGCAGCAGCATAATATTGAGCGTTACTGGCTGGTGGGCTACTCACTCGGCGGGCGCATTGCCATGTACCATGCTTGTTGCGGCGATGCGCAAGGGCTACAAGGCATTGTGATCGAAGGGGGTAATCCAGGGTTAGAGAACGAAGATTTGCGTGCCCAAAGGCGTGCCCATGATGCCGCCTGGGCGAAGCGTTTCCGCACCGAACGGATCAAAACGGTATTGGCCGATTGGTATCTCCAACCGGTATTTGCCAACCTCAGCCCGGTACACCGCGAGGCGCTGATCGCCGCCCGTGCCGATAATCATGGCCCGGCCATTGCCGACATGCTGGAGGCCACTTCACTCGGGCGGCAGCCTTGGTTGGTGCCCCAATTACAACAGTTGGCACTGCCAGTGATGGTGTTATGCGGTGCCGACGATCATAAGTTTCAGGCGCTGGCGCGTGATGCCGGTTTGCCATTGCAAACCGTGCCAGAAGCGGGTCATAACGCTCATCTGGCCAATCCGGCAGATTTTGCCGCCGCGCTCGATGCATTTCTTGCTAAAAAAGGAACCAAACATGCTGTATCCCAATGAAGAACAACTGTACGCCGCGATCGATTGGCAGGACTGCTCGGGTGATTTCGAAGACATTCTGTATCACAAATCCAGCGACGGTATTGCCAAAATCACCATCAACCGCCCGCAGGTGCGTAACGCCTTCCGCCCGCATACGGTGAAGGAAATGATCGAGGCGATGTCGAACGCGCGCTATGACGACGGTATCGGCACCATCATTCTTACCGGTGCCGGGGATAAAGCCTTCTGCTCCGGTGGCGATCAGAAAGTGCGTGGTGACTACGGCGGCTATCGTGATGACAGCGGCGTGCACCACCTGAACGTGCTGGATTTCCAGCGCCAGATCCGCACCTGCCCTAAACCGGTGGTGGCGATGGTGGCTGGATATTCCATCGGCGGCGGTCACGTGCTGCATATGATGTGCGATCTGACCATTGCGGCCGATAACGCCATCTTTGGCCAGACGGGGCCGAAAGTCGGTTCCTTTGACGGCGGCTGGGGTGCTTCCTACATGGCGCGTATCGTCGGCCAGAAGAAGGCCCGTGAGATCTGGTTCCTGTGCCGCCAATACGACGCCGCTGCGGCGCTGGATATGGGCCTGGTCAACACCGTAGTGCCGTTGGCCGATCTGGAAAAAGAGACCGTGCGCTGGTGCCGTGAGATGTTGCAGAACAGCCCAATGGCCCTACGCTGCCTGAAAGCCGCCCTGAACGCCGACTGCGATGGTCAGGCCGGGCTGCAAGAGCTGGCGGGTAACGCCACCATGTTGTTCTATATGACCGATGAGGGTCAGGAAGGGCGCAACGCATTTATCGAAAAACGCCAGCCTGACTTCAGCAAATTCAAGCGTAACCCGTAATGACGGCATTAACCCGTGTTGCTGCGATTTATCGCTATAGCCTGCCGATGGAGGCGGGCGTAGTGCTGCGCAACCAGCGGCTGAAAACCCGAGATGGTTTGCTGATCCACCTGCAACAAGGTGAGCAGCAAGGATGGGGGGAAATAGCCCCCTTGCCGGAGTTCAGCCAGGAGACACTCGACCAGGCGCAACAGGCCACATTGGCCTGGGTGCAGGCATGGGTGGCGGGTGAACCGCCAGCGGAAAACGAGTGGCCTTCGGTGGCCTTCGGTACCAGCTGTGCCCTGGCGGAAATGGCCGGGCAATTGCCAACGCAGGCCGACTACCGCAAGGCACCGCTGTGCACTGGCGATCCCGACGAGCTGTTCGACATGTTGGCCGCGCTGCCGGGGGAGAAAGTGGCCAAGGTGAAGGTGGGGCTGTATGAGGCGGTGCGGGATGGCATGGTCGTCAACGTGTTGCTGGAAGCCTTGCCTGACCTAAAGCTAAGGTTGGATGCCAACCGCAGTTGGAGCCGGGCCAAAGCGGACGGTTTTGCCAAATACGTCAATCCAGCGTGGCGTGATCGCATCGCGTTTCTGGAAGAGCCCTGCAAAACCCGTGACGAATCCCGGGAGTTTGCCCAGGCAACCGGGATTGCCATCGCCTGGGATGAAAGCGTGCGTGAAGCCGATTTTGTCGTGCAGGCGGAGCCGGGGGTGGCGGCCATTGTCATCAAGCCGACCTTGGTGGGGAGCCTGGCTCGCTGCCGTGAGCTGGTCATGCAGGCACATCAGGCCGGGCTGGCGGCGGTGATCAGTTCCAGTATTGAATCCAGCCTTGGTTTGACACAGCTGGCACGCGTCGCGCATTGGTTGACGCCGCAGACGGTACCGGGTTTGGATACGTTGAACCTGATGCAGGCCCAGTTAATTCGTTGCTGGCCAGAGAGCACCTTGCCGCTATTGGGCATTGATACCTTGGAGTGTGTATGGCGCAGTTGAGTGATTGGCCGTGGCGGCATTGGGCCAAACAGCGCCCGCAGGCGACCGCGGTGATCTTTGAACAACAGCCGGTCAGTTGGCTGATGCTGCAACGGCAGGTGGAAGTGCTGGCTGCCGACTTTCAGCGCCAGGGGGTATTACCCGGTAGCGGTGTGCTGCTGTGTGGGAAAAACAGCTATCCGCTGCTTTTGGCCTATCTCGCGCTCTTGCAGTGCGGTGCGCGCCTGCTGCCACTCAATCCGACGCTGCCTACGCCGATGCTGGCGGCTTTGCTACCGGATCTGGATATCGACTTTGCTTTCAGCCCGGATGGTTTGCCTGAGTTGCCCCCTGGCGCGATCGTCTTGTCGCCGCCGGGCGTTGATGAGTGCTACTTGCAGCTGTTGCCGTGGGATGAACAAAGACTGGCAACGTTGACGCTGACTTCCGGCTCCAGCGGCTTGCCAAAAGCCGCCGCCCATAGCTATGCCGGCCACCTTGCCAGCGCCGATGGCGTGTTGCAACTGATGGAGTTTCAGCCGCAGGACAGCTGGCTGCTCTCGCTGCCGCTGTTTCACGTGTCTGGTCAGGGCATTGTCTGGCGCTGGCTGGCGGTAGGGGCACAGCTTGTGGTGCGCGAAATGCAACCCTTGGCCGATGCGCTGGCGGGATGCACCCATGCTTCGCTGGTGCCAACCCAACTTTGGCGTTTGCTGTCTGAACCGATGGCCAAACATGCGCTAAAAGAAGTGCTGCTTGGTGGGGCGATGATCCCGGTGTCACTCACCCAACAGGCTGAGGCGGTAGGGATCCACTGCTGGTGCGGCTATGGTTTGACGGAGCTGGCTTCAACGGTTTGCGCCAAGCGTGCCGACGAACTGCCTGGCGTTGGGGCACCTTTACCTGGCCGTGAAATACGCCTGGTGGATCAGGAAGTCTGGATCCGCTCCACCAGCCTGGCGCTGGGTTATTGGCTGCGGGGCGAGCTAGTGCCCATTACCGACGAGCAAGGATGGTTCCATACCCGCGATCGTGGTGCGATGGAGCAGGGCGAACTGCGTATTATTGGCCGGTTGGATAACCTGTTCTTCAGCGGCGGGGAAGGCGTTCAGCCGGAAGATGTGGAACGTATTTTTGCCGCGCATCCACAGGTGTTGCAGGTGTTTATCGTGCCGGTTGACGATGCGGAGTTTGGCCAACGGCCGGTAGCGGTGGTTGATCTGGAAGGCGAGTTGACGCTGGAAGAGTTAATGCTCTGGGCGCAAGACCGGCTGGCGAACTTCCAGCGGCCGATTGCCGCATTGGCATTGCCCGACGAGCTAAAAAACGGCGGTATCAAGATTTCGCGCCGTCGTCTACAAAAGTGGGCGAGCAGCCAACTGCAGGCATAATGAGTTGCGTCGCGAAAAAGGGGCCGCCCGAAGGCGGCCTTGCTATTTGTGTAACCGATTATTTCAGCCCCAGAGCCTTGGCAACGCCGCTACCGTAATCGGGATGTACCTTGGTGAACAGCTCAACCTGACGGCGTTGGATCTGTTCTGGCACCTGCGACAGCTCACCGGCGATGCGGGTGAACATACGTTGGTGCTCCTCGGCACTCAGCAGATTGAACAGCGCACGCGGTTGGCTGTAGTAATCGTCGTCTTCACGATGATTCCAGTGATCGGCGGCACCTTCGATACTCAATGGCGGTTCGCTGAAATCAGGTTGCTCCTGGAACACCCCAAAGCTGTTTGGTTCATAGGTTGCGCCGTTGCCGCTGTTACCATCCACACGCATCGCCCCATCACGGTGATAGTTATGGAACGGGCATTTGGCACCGTTTACCGGGATTTGGTGATGGTTGACGCCCAGGCGGTAGCGGTGTGCATCGCCATAGGAGAACAGACGGCCCTGCAACATTTTATCCGGTGAGAAGCTCACGCCAGGCACCACGTTGGCCGGGTTCATGGCCACTTGTTCCACTTCGGAGAAGTAGTTATCCGGGTTGCGGTTCAGCTCGAAGAAACCGACATCGATCAGCGGGTAGTCGCCGTGCGGCCAGACTTTGGTCAGGTCAAACGGGTTATACGGGGTTTGTGACGCTTCATGCTCTGGCATGATCTGGATTTGCAGTTTCCAGCGCGGGAAGTCACCGTTCTTGATGGAGTCGAACAGATCGCGTTGCGAACTTTCACGATCTTTGGCGATGATGGCTTCTGCTTCATCGTCCATCAGGTTTTCGATGCCTTGCTCACAGCGGAAGTGGAACTTGACCCAGAAACGCTCGTTATTGGCATTGATAAAGCTGAAGGTGTGGCTGCCGAAACCGTGCATATGACGGTAGGATTTAGGCAGGCCACGGTCGCTGAAGTCGATGGTCAACTGGTGCAGTGATTCAGGCAGATGGGAGAAGAAGTCCCATTTGTACACCGGATTGCGCAGGTTGGTGTGCGGATCGCGTTTTACCACGTGGTTCAGGTCAGGGAATTTAAGTGGATCGCGCAGGTAGAACACGGGAGTATCGTTACCGACCAGATCCCAGTTACCTTCCTCGGTATAGAACTTCATGGCAAAGCCACGGATATCACGTTCGGCGTCGGCAGCCCCGCGCTCACCGGCAACGGTAGAGAATCGGACGAACATTTCGGTTTGCTTACCAATCTCAGAGAAGATTTTTGCGCGGGTGTACGGAGTTATATCGTGGGTGACGGTAAAGGTGCCGTAAGCTCCGGACCCCTTGGCGTGCATACGACGCTCTGGGATCACCTCTCGGTCAAAGTGGGCCAGTTTTTCCAGGAACCAAACGTCTTGAAGTAGCATCGGGCCGCGCTTACCGGCGGTGATCACGTTATTATTATCAACAACGGGTGCGCCAGCCGCGGTAGTTAATCCTTTCTTGCTCATCAATATGCTCCTTACTCTGTTGCAGTTAAGTTGATAGCTCAGTTTCGGGTGCTGTAGATCTTCATCATATTAACTAATGAAAAGGCCTGTCCTGCTGACCTCCATCAAAGGTACTACTAGTTGTAGACTTATTCTTAGTCCTCGGCAAATAGGTAGAGCTTATCGTTGCAATTTAGGGGGGGGGGATTTTTATTTATTTACAATTTATTGAAAAATTAACAGTTTATTGCTTTAAATTAGCCAGGAATTAATGATAACTCGGTTACACTCATCACCCAATTTTTTCGGGTGCCAGGCATCATCACTCCCTGATGATGAAGAATGAAAAGGATCAATAATGAACAAAACTTTAGTCGCGTGTGCAGCAGGTTTGCTGTTTGTGGCTGGCTCTGCCAATGCGATCAGCGTGAGTGGTGAGGCAGGGGAACATTACACCAACCTTGGTGTAGGCTTAGGGGGCTCGACGGTGGGCTTGGGGATCAGCGGTAACTGGATCCGTAGCGATCATGATGGTGACATCGGGAGCCTGGGCTTGAGCTTCGGCCTGCCGGTTGGGCCTTTGAGTGTCACTGTGGGCGGCAAGGCCATTTATCTTAGCCCGGAAGATGGCAAAGATGGCGGGGCATTGGCGTTAGGAGGCGGTCTACAATGGGATATCAACCGCTACCTCAGCCTGTATGGTGAGGGTTATTTCGCTCCTGAATCGATGACCAGCGGGGCAAAAGCCTATAACGAGGCCAATGGCGGCGTGCGCTTAAACGTTCGTCCGTTCAATGTGGATGTCGGTTATCGTTACATCAACATCGAAGGTAAAGACGGCAACCGCGACAATACGATAGCCGATGGTCCTTATATCGGTGTGGGTGTGGGCTTCTGATCCCTGCCTGCGATGGGGGCTTTTGGCCCCCATTTATCTCTGTTAGCCGATAGCTGGTAACAGGCCACTGGCGATGCTGATCTGAATGGCGATCACCGCTACTCCACAGACAAACACCAACGCCAATGCTGGCGTCCCGCCCCAGACTCGATAGCTGGCCTGATGCCGCCGACGAGTTTTCCAAACCAGCAACGAAGGCAGCAACAGGGCGAGTACGGACAGCGCGATTGCCGCGAAACCGAGTGCCAGCACAAAACCGCGCGGATAGAACAGTGCGAATGCCAATGGCGGCAGGAAGGTGATGGCTCCGGTCTGCAAACGGCCCCGCACGTTATCCTGGCGTTTGAACAGATCGGCCAGGAAGTCGAACAACCCGAGCGAAACCCCCAGGAATGAGGTTGCCAGCGCCAAATCGGCAAACAGATGCACTGCCAACTCGACATGAGGCGATGCAACCACGTCACGCACCGCTTGCAGTAAACCGTTCAGCCCGGCCTGTTGTGCCAGAATGCCGACAAAGGTGGTGGAGCTGATGCTGCCCAGCGTCGCCAACTGCCAGAAGATATAAGCGACTAACGGGATGGCACTGCCGATGATAAAGATCCAACGCAGCTTGCGGATGTTACCGCCCATATAGTTGACGATGCTAGGTACGCTGCCGTGGAAACCAAACGAAGTGAAAATCACCGGGATGGCCGAGAGCGCCAGCCCTTGCTCCAGCGGGAGCGTCAGCAGGTTGGTCTGCTGGATGTGCGGCATCATCAGGCCAAGCATGACGATCAGGAAAATCGACTTGGCGGTAAACAGAATACGGTTGAACAGATCCACTGAATGGGTGCCGATGCAGACGATGCCCCCAGCAACCAGGGTAAACAGCAGCACGCCGAGATAAGTCGGGAAGTCCTGAGAAGTCCACTGGCTGATGCTGACAGCCAGCAGTTCGCCAGCGCCGCTGATATAGGCTGCGGTCAGCGCATACATCAGGAACATCATGCTGAAACTGGTAAGCCACTGGCCACCACCGCCCAGATAACGTTTGGCCAGCGTCCCCAGACCGGTGTCCGCCTGCTCATGCTGATAAACTTCCACCAGCAACAGCGCGGTATAGCACATCAATAACCACAGCCCGACCAGCAGTGCCAGCGTTACGCCAAATCCCACGCCAGCCGCCGCCAGGGGCATAGCCAGCATCCCTGCACCAATGGTGGTGCCTGCCACGATAAAAACACTGCCCAGCGTGCGATTCTTCACGTTTTTCTCTGCTATTGGATGATTTAGGGGCGTTTTCGTGGCCCTATTTTTAGTGCGGCAGAATAGTTGATTGCCAATTTTGTGTCAAACCGGCGTTACGTGTGGTGTACGTTTAAATTTACAGTTATGGGTGGGTTGGGGAAGCAATAAAAAATGCCTTTAAACAACAATATCGTTCGGTGCGTAGTGAAAAGTTGTTTACGTGCTTCTATAGTGGAGAGCTCTGAACACAAGGGAGAGATCAATGTTAAGGGTGGAGATGCTCAGTACCGGTGATGAGGTGCTGCACGGGCAAATTATTGATACTAACGCCGCCTGGCTGGCAGATTACCTGTTCCAGCAAGGCTTACCGATGAGCGGGCGCGAAACGGTGGGGGATAACCTCTCCTCTCTGATCGAAACCCTGCAGGAACGTAGCCATATTGCCGACGTGTTGATCGTTAATGGCGGTCTGGGGCCAACCAGCGATGACCTCAGCGCGTTGGCTGCAGCAAAGGCTTGCGCTACTGAGCTAGTCGAACATCCTGAATGGATCGCCCGTATGGAGGCCTACTTTGCGGAACGCGGCCGTCCGATGGCGGCTTCCAACCGTAAACAGGCACGGATCCCGGCTAATGCGGAAATGCTGGATAACCGCGTTGGCACCGCCTGTGGTTTTGCCTTAACGCTGAACAAGTGCCGTATGTTCTTTACGCCGGGCGTGCCTTCCGAATTTAAAGTGATGGTAGAAGAGCAAATCCTGCCGCGCCTGCGCCAGGGTTTTACTCTGCCTGAGCCGCCGTTGTGTCTTCGCCTAACGACCTTCGGTACTTCGGAAAGCGACTTGGCCGCCGAATTGGACGGTATGCTTTTGCCGCCAGGCGTAGTGTTGGGTTATCGCTCTTCCAGCCCGATTATTGAACTGAAGTTGACCGGTCCACAGGTTCAGCGTGCCGCGATGGAACAAGCCTGGCAGCGAGTACGGCAGGTCGCGGGTGACAATACGATTTTTGAAGGTACGGCTGGGCTACCGGCAGAGCTAACGCAATGCTTACAGCAGCAGAACTTGACGTTGGCGCTGAGCGAGCAATTTACCGCCGGGCTAATCAATTTGCAGTTGCAGAGCGAAGCGGCCCCGCTGGCCGGTGGTGAACTGTTACCTGCGCATTGCACCGAGACGCTGACAACGCTGCTGGCGCGAGCCCAGTCTTTGGCTCAGCTTACCGGCGCGCAGTTAGCGTTGGCGGTTAGCGCCATGGAAGGGGAGCGGGTTAGCGTAGCCTTGCATACGCCAAAGGGCGGAATTGGCCAGACAGTGAGTTATCGCGCTACGCGTCATAGCCTGCGCTTACGTCAGGAATCGGTCGCGATGCTGGCGCTGGATATGCTGCGCCGTTGGCTGAATGGTGGCCAGGTTTGCGGCAAAAACGGCTGGCTGGAAATTGTGGAGATTATCGAGTAGAAGCATTTCCCAACAGGCTCAAAACGTAGGGGTTTCCTCATGCAGTGCCCCTACGCTCGAATATGCGCGTTCCCTACCAATTCAGCAAATCTCCGCCGGATCACCATGTCGGGGCGCCGCATGCTGCGCTGGTTTTTAAAATCAATGAGCTAGTTAGAATTGAGCTGTCTAACAACTGGCTAGCAGGGAATAGTCGACATTATCGGAGAGAAACTTGTTGATGGCGGTGATATATCCCAGATTAATTGTTTCTTTTTTGTTGGATTATCGTGTGTGCTTCTTTTGGTGGGCTTGATTGTATCTTGTTGATTGTTAACGTTAATTAAAAAATTATAAGTTAATTATTTACGTTTTTTTATTAACTTTTTATTATCTATAGTTATTACCTATCAAACGACAGAAATTTACCTGTATTTATGTCTTCCAAAAGCCATGGCCGTTGAATTACCATCTTGCCCCTCAATTTTTCCTTTTAGTTTTTTGTTTCGTCTAAACAACAAAATTCGGAATTAGATGTTTATTTATTGGTTAGTCATGGAGGAAGTGTCCGGCCTAGGGATGGTCAATGTTGGTTAATCTCAAAAATGGTACTTAAATGAAATTGTTTAAAATGACAGCGCTGTCCCTTGTCTTCGCAACCTCTGTTGCTTCCCTCTCAGCAATGGCTGCAGAAACAGCTCAAATTACGGTGAAAGGATCTATCGTTCCTACCGCTTGTTCTATCTCTGTTGACGGCTCAGTTGACTTCGGCAATTTGACAGAAAGCGAGCTGAAAGGGAAAAAGAAAGAGCATAATGCTTACCAGCTAGGTTATAAGCCCGTTAATTTTAATATCCAATGTAACTCATCAGCAAAAGTAGCGTTATCTGCACAAGCCGACACCCCGGTTACTACCTCGCTCACTGCCAGTGTTGTGAGCTATGTCAGTGATACTGATAAAACGATTCGTAACGATATTGGTCAGCTTGCATCACTGGGATTAGTTGAAGATAAAGAGGTGGGCTATTATAGCGTTGTGCTTGCAAGTGCGACCTTGGATAGCAAAAGTGCTGAGTTTATCTCCTCTAAAGATGGTGGCGTTAATTGGACTGCGGTTTCTAATGCAGAAGGGCATCTGATGTATCAAGATGGCTCCGCATTACATAGCTGGGGGACAGAGACTTCGCCTCAGGCCGCTACCGATATCTCTGGTGTTATCAATATCTCTGCCGCAATTTCCCCTGCAATTGTGGAGAACATGAAAGACACTATCAGCTTTAGCACTAACACCACCCTAAGCCTACAGTACCTGTAAACCCTCGGTGTCTTGTCTGGCAGTGGTCTGCCAGACAATGTTTATCCGTTGTTTTTTATTAATACTGTTTTCTATGAGGTGTGTGTTATGCATTTTCAATTACCTGCTTATTCTCTTTCCGTTAAGCGAATAATATCCAATAAGTTATTGCCTGAATTTAAGTCTTTTTCTGGACATAAAAATTTAAAATCAAATTTAGTACTGTGTGGTTTTTTGCTGGTCGCGTTAGCCATCTTCTCTACTCAGTCACGTGCATCTGGTGTATTACCGGAATCTTCAGCGGTCATTATTGATGAAGCGCAGAAGGGCGGCAGCATTAATGTTAAAAACACGGAAAATGTTCCGGTGCTGTTGTATACCAAAATTGTTGAGTTACCTGACGATCCGGCTCCACGCCTGGTTGTAACCCAACCAGTGGCTCGTTTGGAGCCAGGCCAGTCCCAACGTGTACGCTTTGTGTTGAACACCGATACTCCATTGCAGAGCGAACATATCAAACGCGTTTATTTTGAAGGTGTGACTGAACGAACCACGGATAACAGCCAGGTGTCTGTGAGCGTGCGTCAGGATCTGCCGGTGATTATCGTGCCAAAGGGGCTGAGTGCTAAACGTGACATGTGGACCGATCTGGACTGGTCCGTTAGCGCAAACAAACTGAAGGTCACTAATACCGGCCGTCATGTGGTGCGTTTGACCTCACAGGTCAAACTGCAACCCGCAGGTAGTGTGCTGTCCCTGAGCAAGAGTTATATCCTGCCGGGAGAAACCCTGATGGTTACCGCACCTGCCGGTGTCCGTATCAGCGGCCAACAGCGGGTGGAGTTTTCCCCCGTCACTCGTTACGGGTTTAGTGTTGGTGTACAGACTGCCCCTCTGAGCGGGAAATAATTTCTCACCACTATGAAGACAGCCCGCCATTCATTACTGACCTCGGCCATTATGCTGATCTGCTGGGGTTGCTCCGCACCAGCAGAAGGTGCCAAATTGACCAACTTCAGTGAAAGTCGGCTGAAAGCGCTGGGTATTGACCCATCTACCGCTGCCTACTTTGCGCAAGGAGGGCGTTTTACGCCAGGTATCACGGAAGTGGATCTGGAGGTAAACGGCACTCAACGGGGCATGAAGAGGTTGGCCTTTGGCCGCAGTGGTGAAATGTGTGCTGATGAATCGTTCTTCGCGTCTGCCGGTATTCGATTCGACTCCTCACTGCGGCAGGAGAGTGCAGGCGCAGATGCCTGCCCACAGCTTACCGAAGTCTGGCCGACCGCTACGGTTTCTCTGCTGCCAGCTACTCAGGAAGTGCATATTGTGGTGCCACCGGAAGCGGTGGAGAAGGAAAATGACCTAACGCATTTCCAGCAAGGTGGTGCGGCTGGTCTGCTGAATTATTCCGCTTATCGTTCCTATTTTTCGTCGTACGGTAATCACTCAAGCTTCAGTAACCTAAATCTGGAAAGCGGTTTTAACGCGGGTGACTGGATGGTGCGCGGTGCGCATAACCTGCGCCAGAGCAGTGAAGGTGGATTTACCTTAGACAACGCTTATGTGTACGCACAGAAAACTTTAGTAGATAGAAAGCAACTGTTGCAGGCCGGGCAAATAAACTTTTCCAATAATCTACTGGCTGGAGCATCCATCGATGGGATGCAACTGATACCACAGACCGCGCTCAGCAACCAGGGGGAAGGTGCGCAAGTGAGCGGTATTGCTCACGCGGATCAGTCACGGGTAGAAGTTCGCCAAAACGGTATCCTGATTTATTCCACGTTAGTGCCTGCCGGGCCCTTTACGCTAACGGAGCTTCCTATACTGAACAGCACCAGTGATCTGCAACTCAAGGTGATAACCCCAGATGGACAGGAAGAAGCCTATACAATCACTGCGGCATCATTTCGCAGTCTGGTACCAAAGGCCCCAGACACCTGGTCTTTGGCGCTGGGGCGCTTGCGTATGGATAGCGTTAGCCAGGGCTATGAGCAGCCTTGGGTGGCCAGCCTGTCTGATGGCTGGGCGCTTTCTCAGCGGGTATTGCTGGAGGGCGGGGCAATTATCGCTTCTGGCTATCAGGGCAGCGGTGTGGGGATCACTGTTAGTCCGCGTCAGGAAGTCTCTTTGGGCTTGTCCGCCGCGCTGAGTCAGGATAAGAACCATGGCCGACAGGGGGCAAAGAGCACCGCTTCGGTGAACTGGCAAGCCCCACTGAATCTCGGATTTGGTGGTGATGTCACTGTGTATTCTCCAGGCTATCGGGAACTGACGGACTCGGTTTCTACCAGCGATAGTCCCTACAGCCGCACCAGCGCCGGATTGCGGATGAATTGGCACCAAGCGACGCTGGGCAACATTTCGCTCTCTGCCAGCCAAACTCGTCAGGGGGGTAACAGTGGGGATACTCGGCGCCTGATGGCCACCTGGAACCGAAATTTTGGCTTTGTGACCGCCTCGGTAAACTGGCAACGCCAGAGCCGGAGTTTACACAACTGCAACGCCGCTTACCGATGCAGCAATACCGATCGCGACAGCCTGTTCGTTAACCTCAGTTTTCCACTGGGTGGCCAGGTGGTCAGCAGCTATTATCGCCATACGCCAGATTCAGCGGCAGCGGGTCTGCAAACGAGCGGTGGCCTGACGGAAAACAGCAATTGGTCATTGGCGGCAGAACACAGCATGACACAGGAACGCGATACCAGCCTGTCAGGTAGCCTTAACGGCAACCTGCACTATACCACTGCTGGACTATATGGTTACGCGGCGACGGACCATACCCGTAATTACTCCGGTACTTTGTCGGGTGGTATCGTAGTCCATCAGGAAGGCGTGGTGTTCTCACCGCATAAGATTAATGACACCTTCGGCGTGGTGGCGGTGGAGCCCGCTGTTGGTGGGGTTGAAATCAGCACCCCACAGGGAAAAGTGTGGACCGACTGGCGAGGTAAAGCGGTGGTGCCGGGTTTGCCTGCTTATGCCGTGGGCCGAATAGAGTTAAACACAGAACAATTGCCAGAAAATACTGATGTTAGCAATGGCTACCGGCAAATCGTGGCGGGTCACGGGGCGGTAACCAATACCCATTTTCTTTTGCAGCAGACGCGCAATGGGCTGTTGGCGGTAACGCTGATGGATGGTTCGCCGCTGCCGAAAGGCAGTGCCATTATCGCGCAAGACGGTAGCTATGTGACCACGGCGGTTGATGCCGGCACCGTGTTTCTTACCGACCTGAATGACAAACGCCCGCTGGTGGCGCGTTGGCAGGAGCAGCAATGCAGCCTGCACTATTCCGTACCGGAAAAAGCGCTAAAGGGGGGAGCTTATGAAAATATCACCGCCAAATGTAGTTAATCGCATAACAAAGGTGGATGTGTGAAACGGAAAACCATCACATTAATCCGGGGATTGAGCCTTATCACCCTGCTGTGGTTTGTCACGCCGTACAGCATGGCACAGAACTGTCAGGTAGTCGTATCACACCCGGAGATACAGTTGGGCAAGCAACGCCATACTGCAAACGCAGCAACGCTGTTTACTCGGCAAGAGGTGACAGTTGTCGCTGAGTGTGTGGGGGAGGGGCCAATCACCTTGCTGATTGACGGTACGCCGGATGAGGGGGGGCAACACTTTCACTTTGGTGCTATGGGCAGGATGACACTGTCGTTGCTGGCAGCACAATATGATGGCGGAGACACCGGGCTGAGGCTGAGTTCTGCGTCGCAGGGCGAAAAGCAGCTATCACCTGGCTCGTCAGTGTTACTGCCTCCTGGTAGCCAGCTTACTACGCTCGCACCCGCGGTTGCCGGGAAGGAGACTCATTTGCTGACGTTGCAACTGCGCCTGGATTTTCCAGCATCGGGGGATGAGGGCCGGATCCGTGATCTGACGGAACTGGGCGGTCAAGTGAGGTTTGAGGCACGGCAGTACTAGTTATTGCCTCTGTTTTGGTTATGGAAGAGGTATTCAATCTAGGGATGGTCAATGTTAGTTAATCTGAATAATGGTACTGAAATGAACGTATTTAAAATTACAGCGCTGTCTCTTGTCATCGCCACCTCTGCCGGTTCCCTGTCTGCGATGGCAGCGGAAACATCCCAAATTACGGTGAAAGGGGCGGTATTCCCTTCAGCCTGTTCCATCTCTGTTGATGGTACAGCTGACTTCGGCAATTTGAAAAAAAACGAGCTGAAAGAAAAACCTAAAGAGCAAAATGCCTACCATTTAGGCTATAAGCCCATTAATTTTAATATCCACTGTAACTCTGCCGCCAAAGTGGCGTTATCCGCACAGGCAGATACTCCACCTACAGGCCCGAGCACTATCGGTATTACGAGCTATATTAGTGATACGGAGAAAACACTTCAGTCATTGCCTGCACAGCTTGCATCACTGGCACTCATTGATGGTGAAGACATCGGCTATTTTACCGTGGCGCTTGCAAGTGTCGCCTTGGATGGCAAAAACGCCGAGCTTATCTTTTCTCAAGATAATGGCGGCAGTTGGCAAGCAGTCTCTGGACCCCGCACTCATGTGATGTACCAGGATGGTTCTGTATTCCATGGTTGGGGGAAAGACACCACACCGCAAGAAGCCAGCGATATCTCTGGTGTTATCACTATCTCTGCTGCAGTTTATCCTGAGATTGTGGACAAGATGAACGACGCCATCCGCTTTGACACCGGCACTACCTTAAGCCTGCACTATCTGTAAACCCCCCGCATATTGTCTGGCAGTGGCCTGCCAGACAATGTTTACTCGCTGTGCTTTGTTATCACAGAACCTAGGGGGAGTTGTAATTAATATTGGGTAATTTTAAAAATGGTATTTAAATGAAAGTGTTTAAAATGACAGTGCTGTCCTTTGCTCTTGTTGCCTCTGCCGGCTCTCTTTCTGCGATGGCGGCGGAAACTGCCCAAATTACGGTGAAAGGTGCTGTCATTCCTGCCGCCTGTTCCATCTCTGTTGATGGTTCAGCTGATTTCGGCAATTTGGCAGATAGCGCTCAGCCAAGACAGGCTAAAAACCACATGGCATATCATTTAGGCTATAAGCTCATTAGCTTTAATATCCAATGCGACTCTACTGTAAAAGCGGCATTATATGCACAAGCTGACAACTTACCTACAGCCCAGAGTCCTTTTGGCGTTACGAACTACATTAGTGAGATTAAAAAAACGATTCGTACTGATAACGGACAGATTGCTTCCCTGGGACTGCTTGATGATCAAGACATGGGTTATTTTATCACTATGCTGGCAAGCGCTACCTTGGATGGAGAAAGCGCAGAGCTCATGTTCTCCAAAGATAACGGAGTTCATTGGAACGCAGTCACTGAGCTAGACGATCATGTGCTGTATCAGGATGGCTCTGTACTCCATAGCTGGGGGAGCGGTATCACACCACAGGAAGCCACTAATATCTCGGGTGTTATCAAGATTTCTGCTGCAATTGATCCTAAAGTAGTGGATGAGCTGAAAGACGCCGTCAACTTTAATACTGGCACCACCCTAAGCCTGCAGTACCTGTAAACTCACGACTTGCCACGTGCCCAATTGGCCGCCAGTGGCGCTCACATGCCATTGGGGGACACAGCCTGATTTTGTGCGCAGCCTAGATTTCTAGTTCAATATCCACGGCAGGCATGCAGCAGCAAGGCAGGATCTCGCCGTGATTGATAAATGCCAACGGCTGCTGGTGGTAAGCGACCTCACCCTTCAGTAATTTCACTCGGCAGGCACCGCAATAACCGGAGCGGCATTGGTATTCCACCGCCACCTCATGCAGTTCAAGCACGTCGAGCAGGCATCTCTCACCTTCGGGGCAGGAGAGCTGCGTACCGGTGGTACGCAGCGTGATGGTTGGTGCAGCCACTTACAGCTCGAAATCACTCAGGTCGTCGGCGTTGACTTCAGAGTCAATCTGGCCGACCAGGTAAGAGCTGACTTCCACTTCCTGCGGAGCCACCTGCACGTTATCCGACACCAGCCAGGCGTTGATCCACGGGATTGGGTTGGAACGGGTTGGGAATGGCGATCCCAGGCCGACGGCCTGCATGCGGATATTGGTAATGTATTCCACGTACTGGCACAGGATGTCTTTGTTCAGGCCAATCATGGAGCCATCACGGAACAGATATTCGGCCCACTCTTTCTCTTGCTGTGCCGCCAGGACGAACAGGTCATAGCACTGTTGCTGGCATTCCACGGCGATTTCAGCCATCTCTGGGTCATCGGCGCCCGAGCGCATCAGGTTCAGGATATGTTGCGTACCGGTCAGGTGCAGGGCTTCGTCGCGGGCGATCAGCTTGATGATTTTGGCGTTGCCTTCCATCAGCTCACGCTCGGCGAAAGCAAACGAACAGGCGAAGCTAACGTAGAAACGAATGGCCTCCAGCGCGTTGACGCTCATCAGGCACAAATACAGCTGCTTTTTGATGGCGCGCAGGTTAACGGTCACCGTTTTACCATTAACCTGATGCGTGCCTTCGCCCAGCAAATGATAGTAACTGGTCATCTCGATCAGATCGTCGTAGTAGCCGGAGATATCTTTTGCGCGCTTGAGGATCTCCTCGTTGGTGACGATATCGTCAAACACCACCGATGGATCGTTAACGATGTTACGAATGATATGGGTGTAGGAACGCGAATGGATGGTCTCGGAGAATGACCAGGTTTCGATCCAGGTTTCCAGTTCCGGAATGGAGATCAGCGGCAGAAACGCCACGTTAGGGCTGCGGCCCTGGATGGAATCGAGCAGCGTCTGATACTTCAGGTTGCTGATGAAGATGTGTTTCTCGTGTTCCGGCAGCGCTTGATAGTCGATACGATCGCGCGCGACATCAACCTCTTCCGGACGCCAGAAGAAGGAGAGTTGCTTTTCGATCAGCTTTTCGAATATTTCATGTTTTTGCTGGTCGAAACGCGCCACGTTGACCGACTGGCCGAAGAACATCGGCTCAAGCAACTGGTTGTTTTTGTTTTGAGAAAAAGTAGTGTAAGCCATGAGCTTGGATCCATTAGTGCCGAGCTGAAAATTAAAGGGGCCGGAAGAGTTCCGGCCCGCTGTGTCATATGTTAGATCTTGCAGGCGCCGCCTTCACAGTCGTCATCGCCGCCCTGAGCAGGCTGCATGTCTTCCTGGATATCATCTGCACCGTCGCGGGTGTTCTGATAATACAGCGTTTTGACACCGAACTTGTAGGTGGTGAGCAGATCTTTCAACAACTGCTTCATTGGCACTTTGCCACCCGGGAAACGGGTTGGGTCATAGTTGGTGTTCGCCGAGATCGACTGATCGATAAATTTCTGCATCAGGCCAACCAGTTGCAGGTAACCGTCGTTATTCGGTAATTCCCACAGCAGTTCGTAGTCATTTTTCAGACGCTCATACTCAGGAACGACCTGGCGCAGAATGCCGTCTTTGGACGCTTTGATACTGATATGGCCGCGTGGTGGCTCAATGCCGTTGGTGGCATTGGAGATTTGCGACGAGGTTTCCGACGGCATCAACGCAGACAGCGTTGAGTTGCGCAGACCGGTCGCCTTGATCTCTTCACGCAGGCTTTCCCAATCGTAATGCAGAGGTTCGCTACAGATCGCGTCTAAATCTTTCTTGTAAGTATCGATTGGCAAGATGCCCTGCGCATAGGTGGTTTCATTGAACCACGGGCAAGCTCCTTGCTCCTGAGCCAGACGGTTCGAGGCTTTCAACAGGTAGTACTGGATCGCTTCGAAGGTTCTGTGGGTCAGGTTATTGGCGCTGCCATCGGAATAGCGTACGCCGTTCTTCGCCAGGTAATAGGCGAAGTTGATCACACCGATACCCAAGGTACGGCGGCCCATCGCGCCACGGTGAGCGGCTTTGATCGGGTAATCCTGATAATCCAGCAGGGCGTCGAGCGCACGCACGGCCAGCGTGGCTAGCTCTTCCAGATCGTCCAGGCTCTCAATCGCACCCAAGTTGAATGCTGACAGCGTACACAGCGCGATTTCGCCGTTTTCGTCGTTAACGTCATCCAACGGTTTGGTCGGCAGTGCGATTTCGAGGCACAGGTTTGACTGGCGCACTGGGGCGATCTGCGGATCGAACGGGCTGTGGGTGTTGCAGTGGTCGACGTTCTGAATGTAGATACGGCCGGTAGAAGCACGTTCCTGCATCATCAGTGAGAACAGCTCTACCGCTCTCACTCGCTGCTGACGAATGCTGTCGTCTTTCTCATAAAGGGTGTACAGACGCTCGAACTCGTCCTGATCGGCGAAGAACGCGTCGTACAGCCCTGGGACGTCAGACGGGCTGAACAGGGTGATGTCTTCATTCTTGATCAGACGCTGATACATCAGGCGGTTGAGTTGCACGCCATAGTCCATGTGGCGGACACGGTTGCCTTCAACCCCACGGTTGTTTTTCAGCACCAGCAGGCTTTCAACTTCCAGATGCCACATTGGGTAGAACAGCGTTGCTGCACCACCACGTACACCGCCCTGAGAGCAGGATTTCACTGCGGTCTGGAAGTGCTTGTAGAACGGGATACAGCCGGTGTGGAAGGCCTCACCGCCACGAATTGGGCTACCCAATGCACGAATACGGCCAGCATTGATGCCGATACCGGCACGCTGTGAAACGTATTTTACAATGGCGCTGGAGGTGGCGTTGATGGAATCCAGGCTGTCACCACACTCGATCAGCACGCAAGAGCTGAATTGGCGGGTTGGGGTGCGCACGCCAGACATGATTGGCGTAGGCAGTGAAATCTTGAAGGTGGAGATCGCGTCATAGAAACGTTTGATGTAGTCCAGACGGGTGGCGCGTGGGTAGTTAGAGAACAGGCACGCGGCTACCAGGATATACAGGAACTGGGCGCTCTCGTAAATCTCGCCGCTGACGCGGTTCTGCACCAGATATTTCCCTTCCAGCTGCTTCACTGCAGCGTAGGAGAAGTTCATATCACGCCAGTGATCGATAAAGGAGTCCATCTGCTCGAACTCTTCAGTGGTGTAGTCTTCCAGCAGATGTTTATCGTATTTGCCCATATCTACCATGCGTGCGACGTGGTCGAGCAGCTTCGGTGGTTCAAACTGACCGTAAGCTTTTTTACGCAGATGGAAGATGGCGAGGCGAGCGGCCAGATACTGATAGTCCGGGGCGTCACGGGAGATCAGATCGGCTGCGGCCTTGATGATGGTTTCATGAATATCGGCGGTTTTGATGCCGTCATAAAACTGAATGTGTGAACGTAACTCTACTTGAGAGACCGAGACGTTGTTTAAACCTTCCGCGGCCCAGTCGATGACTCGGTGGATTTTGTCGAGGTTGATGCGCTCTTTACTGCCATCGCGTTTAGTTACAAGTAGGCTTTGGTTCATTTTTACCTGTCCGTGAGATTCCCCTAAGCAGAAAGTGTAGTCGCTCTGCTCAGTATGTAAACACTATATATAGGGGGTTTATATCGGTGAAGTAACAAGATAGTGATAAAATGGCGGGTTTGCAAGTGAACAAAACCTGCCGATCTTGTGGATAACTTGGGGGTGAAATGTTACGAATCGTTCCTAGTGCGCGCCCTATCTGGGGTGGCAAGGTTGTCAACAAGCGCGATGAGATTTTACTGTTTTTGTGAAAATCCTGATCGTTTGCCGCTTTATTAAACGTTAGAAAAAAACCGCATATTGATCTGCTTTTATATTCTTAAAAATGGCTTATATCGGCTTTTTTGATCGAAATCGAATAAATAGGTATTTATCTTATACGCTTAGTTGCACCGGGGACGGAAAAATCGCTTCCGGTGCGCTGCGGCGGGTTTAGCCCTGATGCTGGGTATGCACCATGTAGTTCACATCAACGTTGCGGCCCAGTTTGAAATGGTCGGTGATCGGGTTGTAATGCAAGCCGATGATATGTTTTTCACGCAGCTCGGTGCCGTCGACCCAGCCGATCAGTTCAGAAGGGCGGATAAACTTCTTATGATCATGGGTGCCCTGTGGCACCATCTTGAGCACGTATTCGGCGCCGATGACCGCCATCAGCCAGGCTTTGGTATTGCGGTTAATGGTGGAGAAGAACACGTGGCCGCCCGGTTTGACCAAATGTGCACAGGCGCGCACTACGGAAGCCGGATCGGGGACGTGTTCGAGCATCTCCATACAGGTGACGATGTCATACTGTTGTGGGTGGGCCTGCGCATGACTTTCTACCGTTTCTTGCACGTAGGTTACCTGCATACCGCTTTCCAGCGCATGGAGTCGCGCCACCTGGAGCGGTTCAGCCCCCATATCCAGCCCGGTCACCAACGCACCTTCACGTGCCATGCTCTCTGCCAAAATGCCGCCGCCACAGCCAACGTCGAGCACTTGTTTGTCAAAAATGCCTCCTGCGCGCTGCATGATATAATTCAGACGCAGCGGATTGATGCGATGCAGCGGCTTGAACTCACCTTCCAGATCCCACCAGCGCGAGGCGACGGCTTCAAATTTGGCGATTTCCTGGTGATCAACGTTTTGCGCGTGACGGGATGATTCAGCATTCATGGGCGTTATTGGCTCCTGGTTCTTTTATGATGCAGATTATACATGTTCCGACACGCTTGGCGCAGCGCAGTTGTTATCGGGGCTTTTTTCGCCCATAGGCCAGCACGTTTTGCCGAAACAGTGCCGGTAATTTCCCCGTAAAGCGCGCTTTGTGATATAGTTTTACACCTTTGGCAATATGCCAAGGCAGATGAATCATTCAGTATGAGGGATAGCAGCTCCATGAGCGACCTTGCCAGAGAAATCACACCGGTAAATATCGAAGAAGAGCTGAAAAGCTCGTATCTGGATTACGCGATGTCCGTTATTGTCGGCCGTGCGTTGCCAGATGTTCGTGATGGACTGAAGCCGGTGCACCGCCGCGTTCTGTACGCGATGAATGTACTGGGTAACGACTGGAATAAACCCTACAAGAAATCGGCCCGTGTCGTTGGGGACGTGATCGGTAAGTATCACCCGCATGGTGACAGCGCGGTGTATGACACAATCGTCCGTATGGCCCAACCGTTTTCGTTGCGTTACATGTTGGTGGACGGCCAGGGTAACTTCGGTTCTGTGGACGGCGACTCCGCCGCAGCAATGCGTTATACCGAAGTGCGCATGTCGAAAATCGCCCACGAACTGCTGGCGGATCTGGAAAAAGAGACCGTCGACTTCGTGCCAAACTATGACGGTACCGAGCAGATCCCGGCCGTTATGCCAACCAAGATCCCGAACCTGCTGGTCAACGGCGCGTCCGGTATCGCCGTGGGCATGGCGACCAACATTCCGCCGCATAACCTGTCTGAAGTTATCAATGGCTGTCTGGCCTATATCGAGGATGAAAACATCAGCATTGAAGGGCTGATGGAACACATTCCAGGCCCGGACTTCCCGACGGCGGCAATTATCAATGGCCGTCGTGGTATCGAAGAAGCCTACCGTACCGGCCGTGGCAAAGTGTATATCCGCGCCCGTGCCGAGGTAGAGGCGGATGCTAAAACCGGCCGCGAAACCATCATCGTGCATGAAATTCCTTATCAGGTGAACAAAGCGCGCCTGATCGAGAAAATTGCCGAGCTGGTGAAAGAAAAACGCGTTGAAGGCATCAGCGCGCTGCGTGACGAGTCTGATAAAGACGGTATGCGCATCGTGATTGAAGTCAAACGTGACGCCGTGGGTGAAGTGGTACTGAATAACCTGTATTCGCTGACTCAGCTACAGGTAACGTTCGGTATCAACATGGTGGCACTGCATCAGGGCCAGCCAAAGTTGCTGAACCTGAAAGATATTCTGCGTGCATTTGTGCGCCACCGCCGTGAAGTGGTGACCCGCCGTACCATTTTCGAACTGCGTAAAGCCCGCGATCGCGCCCATATCCTGGAAGCGTTAGCCATTGCGTTGGCCAACATCGATCCGATTATTGAACTGATCCGCCGCGCGCCGACTCCGGCAGAAGCGAAAGTTGCGTTAATCGCGCAGCCTTGGGATCTGGGCAACGTTGGGGCGATGCTGGAACGTGCCGGTGATAATGCCGCACGTCCAGAGTGGCTGGAGCCAGAGTTCGGCATCCGTGACGGTAAATATTACCTGACCGAGCAACAGGCTCAGGCGATCCTGGATCTGCGCTTGCAGAAACTGACCGGCCTGGAGCATGAGAAGCTGCTGGACGAGTATAAAGAGCTGCTGAACATCATCGCCGAGCTGATCTTTATTCTGGAAAGCCCAGACCGCTTGATGGAAGTGATCCGTGAAGAACTGGAAGCGATGCGCGATCAGTTTGGTGACGCACGCCGTACCGAAATTACCGCCAACACGTCTGATATCAACATCGAAGACCTGATCAACCAGGAAGATGTGGTCGTGACATTGTCGCATCAGGGCTACGTGAAGTATCAGCCTCTGACCGACTATGAAGCGCAGCGTCGTGGTGGTAAAGGCAAGTCAGCCGCCCGTATTAAAGAAGAAGACTTTATCGATCGTCTGCTGGTGGCCAACACCCACGACACGATCCTGTGCTTCTCCAGCCGTGGTCGTCTGTACTGGATGAAGGTGTATCAACTGCCGGAAGCCAGCCGCGGTGCCCGTGGCCGGCCAATCGTCAACCTGTTGCCGCTGGAAGCCAACGAACGTATCACCGCCATTCTACCGGTGCGTGAATACGAAGAAGGGCGCCACGTGTTTATGGCTACCGCCAGCGGTACCGTGAAGAAAACCGCATTGACCGAGTTCAGCCGTCCACGCAGCGCTGGCATCATCGCCGTTAACCTCAACGAGGGTGACGAGCTGATTGGTGTTGACCTGACCGACGGCAGCAATGAAGTGATGCTGTTCTCCGCCAACGGTAAAGTGGTGCGCTTCCCAGAAGGGCAGGTGCGCTCGATGGGCCGTACCGCTACCGGCGTACGCGGTATCAACCTCGGTGATGGCGATCGCGTGGTCTCGCTGATTATTCCTCGTGGTGAAGGCGATATCCTGACCGTAACTCAGAACGGCTACGGCAAGCGTACTGCGGTAACGGAATATCCGACCAAATCGCGCGCGACCCAAGGGGTTATCTCCATCAAGGTAAGCGAACGTAATGGTCAGGTAGTTGGGGCTGTTCAGGTAGAAACTACCGATCAAATCATGATGATCACCGATGCAGGCACGCTGGTGCGTACCCGTGTCGCGGAAGTCAGCGTGGTTGGCCGTAACACCCAGGGTGTCACCCTGATCCGTACTGCGGAAGACGAAAACGTCGTCGGCCTGCAGCGCGTCGCTGAACCGGTTGAAGATGAAGAGCTTGATAGCCTTGAATCAGGTACAGAAGAAGCGGAAGAAGATACCACACCACTCGATGAGGGTGATGAGGATACCGGCGCCGTAGACGATTTGGATGATGAGAACGCCTAAGTAGTACGGCCTTGGCCGTAAATCTGGGTGGATAAAAAGGGCTTGGCAGCGATGCTAGGCCCTTTTTCACTTGTATGGTTTAATTACTGCAATCACTTGTCGATACTGCACGGGATCGTTGTTTTGCTATGATTATGCTCGTCACCCTTTACTCTGGCATGGTACCCGCTTGAAATACTTAGCCTCTTTCCGTACCACGTTAAAAATTTCCCGTTATCTGTTTCGGGTGCTGGCGTTCATGCTGTGGTCGCTGGGTGCACTGCTGACCACGTTTTATATCCTGGATATCGTGCATGAGAAAGAATCCGATATCAGGCAGGAATATAATCTCAACTTTGACCTGGCTCAGGGCTACATTCGCCACTCGGCAGATATCATTCGTGATATCAAGTATATGGCGGAAAATCGGCTCAACGGCACGGTCGGGAGCCTCGAGCTGTTCACCGGCATGATGAATGGCCAAAGCATTCCAACGGAACTGAAGCCGCTGTACTCGGAATCCAACTGTGCGCTGAACTCCAACTACCGTGACTCGATCACCTCGCTAAACGGTCTGATCCAATACTGGAAAGAAAACTTTGTCGCGGCCTATGACCTGAATCGGGTGTTTTTTATCGGCAGTGACAGCCTGTGCATGACGGAATTCGGTAGCAGCAACAGCATCACCGACCGGCAAAACGTGCTCAAGGCGCTGCATGAGCGCATCCTTAAATACCGTAACGCCGCTAACAGCGCGGAGAAAGACAATAACCTTTACTGGATCAGCCCCAGCCAGCAGCGGCCTGATATAGGTTACCTGTATGTGATGACGCCGGTATATGTCGGCAACAAGCTTGAAGCGCTGCTGGGGATTGAACAGACGATCCGCCTGGAGGACTTTGTCACCACCAGCAACTTGCCGGTGGGGGTTAATCTGCTGGATGAGAACAACGAATCGGTGCTGCAACTGGCCAATGGCGAGCGCTATGCCTCTTCGCTCAATGTTTATCCGCAGGAACACACCTATTTTGGTTATGTCGACAGCTACCAGGATCTGATCATGAAGAAGGCGCTGCCGCCTTCGTCGCTCAGCATCGTGTACTCATTGCCGGTGAAGAGCGTGGTGGAGCGTTTCAAGGTGCTGATCCTCAACGCGGTGCTGCTTAACCTGCTGTCGGCCGTGGTGCTGTTCAGCCTGGCGTGGCTGTTCGAACGCAAGATGTTCCTGCCTGCGGAGGAGAATGCCTTCCGGTTGGAGGAACATGAACAGTTCAACCGCAAAATCGTGGCTTCGGCGCCGGTGGGCATCTGCATTCTGCGCATCAGTGATGGTACCAATATTCTGAGTAATGAACTGGCGCATAACTATATCAACCTGTTGACCAACGAGGATCGTGATCGCATTACCCGCATTAT
This sequence comes from Serratia silvae, assembly GCF_023282985.1. Taxonomy (GTDB): domain Bacteria; phylum Pseudomonadota; class Gammaproteobacteria; order Enterobacterales; family Enterobacteriaceae; genus Chania; species Chania silvae. The sequence continues at coordinate 171,556 of NZ_JAGQDC010000002.1, forward strand.
CTGCGAACAGCAGGTCAACTTTGTTGATGTGATGACCAGTAACAACAACAACTTGCAAATCAGCTTTGTTCATTCCCGTTACCGCAATGAGGACGTGGCTATCTGCGTGCTGGTTGACGTTAGCGCCCGCGTCAAAATGGAAGAGTCGCTGCAGGAAATGGCGGCGGCGGCTGAGCAGGCCAGCCAGTCCAAATCGATGTTCCTGGCCACCGTCAGCCATGAGTTGCGCACGCCGCTGTACGGGATCATCGGCAACCTGGATCTGCTGCAGACCAAGGCGTTGCCGCAAGGGGTTGATCGCCTGGTCAATGCGATGAATAACTCCTCGGGGCTGTTGTTGAAGATCATTAGCGACATCCTGGACTTCTCCAAGATTGAGTCGGAGCAGTTGAAGATAGAACCACGTGAGTTTTCTTGTCTGGAAGTCATTACCCATATTGCGGGTAACTACTTGCCGCTGGTGGTGAAAAAGCGGCTCGGTTTGTACTGTTTTATTGAACAAGGTGTGCCTGAGCGTATCAATGGCGATCCCGTGCGTTTGCAGCAGGTGTTATCTAACCTGTTGAATAACGCCATCAAGTTTACCGATACCGGCTGTATCATCCTGCAGGTCTGCACCCGTGACAGCTATCTGGAGTTCAGCGTTCGCGATACCGGTGTGGGCATTCCAGAAAAAGAAATCCTGCGCCTGTTTGATCCCTTCTTCCAGGTTGGCAGCGGGGTGCAGCGCCATTTCCAGGGCACTGGGCTTGGGCTGGCGATTTGTGAAAAACTGATCAACCTGATGGATGGTGATATTGCGGTGGAGTCCGAGCCTGGCCTCGGCAGCCTGTTTACCATTCGTATTCCGCTGTTTGGGGCATTGTTCCCGACGCCGCAGGCCAGCGATACCTGGCAGGGCAAAAATCTGTGGCTGCAAATTCGTAATCAGCGGTTGGAAAGCTATCTGCAGGCGATCCTTGGCGGCTACGGTGCCACGGTATTATGTTATGAGGGGCAGCAAACTGCGGTAGGGGATGTTCTACTCAGCGATTATCCTTTGCAGGTGGACACCCCGCTGTTGGCACAGATTGAGTTCTCCATTGCGCACATTGGGCCGTCATTGGAAACGCACTCGGGTTACTGGCTGCATAGTACCTCCACGCCACGGGATGTCATCCTGCTGTTGAACCGGTTGTTTGGCGTGGTTACCGAAAGCGATAAGGCGTTGGTGCAACTGCCGTTACCGGTTAAGGCCAATAGTGCCGACAACGGGGATATTCGCCTGCTGGTGGTGGACGATCACCCGATTAACCGGCGCTTGCTGTCCGATCAGCTGGTATCGTTGGGATATCAGGTGATTACCGCCAATGACGGTGTCGACGCGCTTGGCGTGCTGGATCGTAATGTGGTGGATATCGTGTTGACCGACGTTAATATGCCGAATATGGACGGCTATGAATTGACACGTTGCCTGCGTCGGTCGAATTTCACTGCCCCGGTGATTGGCGTTACGGCTAATGCGCTGGCGGAAGAGAAACAGCGCTGTCTTGAGGCCGGGATGGATAACTGCCTGTCGAAACCGGTCACGTTGGAGACGTTGGAGCAGTCGCTGGGCTATTACAGTCAACGAGTACGGTGGCATAGGGGGGAGTCGGAAACTGCATAAACACAAAAGGGCGCATAAGAGCGCCCTTTTGATGACCGGTATTCCCTGACAGGACTCACTACGTATGAGCTGTGCCCGTTTAACCTTAGTCTTTATCCAATTGCGTCATACTGACGGAAGAGAGATAGTTAAGCAGTGCGATATCGTTATCAACACCCAGTTTCATCATGGCCGATTTCTTCTGGCTACTGATAGTTTTGATGCTGCGGTTCAGTTTTTTGGCGATCTCGGTCACCAGGAAACCTTCGGCGAACAGACGCAGCACTTCACTTTCTTTCGGGGAGAGGCGCTTGTCACCGTAACCGCTGGCACTGATTTTCTCCAACAGCTTCGAGACGCTCTCTGGCGTGAATTTCTTGCCTTTCTGCAATGCGGCCAGCGCTTTTGGTAAATCAGTAGGCGCACCCTGTTTTAGTACGATGCCTTCGATGTCCAGATCCAACACTGCGCTGAGAATGGCCGGATTGTTGTTCATGGTCAGAACGATGATCGACAATTGCGGATAGTGGCGTTTGATATATTTTATCAGCGTAATACCGTCGCCATATTTGTCACCCGGCATCGAAAGATCGGTGATCAGTACGTTGGCGTCCAGCTTGGACAGATTGTTGATCAGTGCTGTCGAGTCCTCGAACTCACCAACGACATTCACCCACTCAATTTGCTCAAGTGACTTCCGGATGCCAAACAGTACGATAGGATGGTCATCGGCAATAATTACGTTCAGGTTATTCATGTTGTTGGCTACCTTGCTGCAACAGTCTACTGACGAAAAAATCAATCTGACTGATGTTATTCTCGATCTTGAGCGCATCACCGTCCGCGATGTGCTGTTCTAACGATTCACACAGAAGCTTTCCGGGAAGCAGATTTAACATAGCAAACACGCCCTTCAGGCGGTGTGCGGTTTGAGACAGCGCTGCAAAATCACTGCTGCCCGCCTCAGTATACAGTTTTTTGATATCGTCGGGTACTGTATCAATAAACAAACCATAGTAATCACTTGATCTCAATTGTTTTTCATATACTTGAACGCTATCTGTCAGTGATTCTACAGGATTTTCTTGCTGCTCTTGCGCCGCCATCTGGTGTTCTATCAAGCTCAGAATAGCGTCGATCATGGCGTTGTGCAGGTTATAGTTGACGCGAATATAGCCTTTATCAAGCTGTTGCCAGCCAGCTTCATCGCTGGCTAGCAGCAACGTATAGTCGTTGGCCTGCTGCGGATTATCGGTCAGCAGCACATCGTAATCGCGGCTGTTTTTGTGCTCCTCGGCTACGATGCAGTTGGCTCCGTAGCTCGTCAGTAGCTGAGTCACGATGCGGCGGATCTCGTCGGAGGTGATATCCAGCAGCGCTGTTACCCCATCGAGTAATTTCTCCGTCGTCTGTTCCTCTGTTTTCTCCTGCTCCATAGTGACACGAATGGTATAGCGGGTACCGATATCGATTTTGCTGCGGATATCCAATTGGCCATTGAGTTTTTTGCACAGCTGATTACACAGGAAAAACGTCAGCCCAGAACCGTGGTCGAAGCGGTCGACCAGCGTTTGACTCAGGAACGGGTAGGTCAGGTTGCTGATTTCCTCATTGGAAATGCCAGCGCCAGTGTCATTGATATGAAATACCAGGTGTTCAGGGCGATCGGCTTCCTGTTCAACCATCAGGGTGATCTTGCCATAGGCGGTGGTGATGATGGCATAGCGCAGCAGCAATGAAAGGATTTTGCGCAGTGCGCCTGCATCGCCAATATATTGTTGGTTGACGTCCAGATTAACGTGACTGAACAGCGCAAGCCCTTTCTGGTTGATGGCTGGCAGAACGTCCAGCAGAAGTTCATCCAGCAGTGCAGAGGGGGTGAACGGTTGACGTACTGGCAGCCAATCCTGTGTCTCCAGCCTGGTGAGCAGGGTGATATTGTCGATCAGATCCAATACCGATGCAGAAGCCAGGTTGAGTTGTTTGAGCAATGCCTGCTGCTTGGCATCTGACAGTTGGTAGAGGCTCTCGGCCAGCTCATGCATTTGCCGCACTGGCTGATTAAGCTCGATCCCCAGGTTGTGCAGCATCAACTTACGGGCCTGAACGTTTTTATCGTATTCGCGGCGAGCCTGTTGCAGCCGTTTGTTCACCATCACTTCTTTATCCTGATCGTTGAGCAGGAACAGATAGGTTTCAGCCGTTCGTTGGCTGCGGAAGATGCGGATCTCATAGACTTCGTTGTTGACCGTGGCCTGGATCACACCATGATGCTGCTCTGCCATATGGGCAATTTTGGACAGGCTGAGGTGCGGCATCAGGTGCTCGGCGATCTTGTTGCTGGTAATTACGCTGTTATCGGCAAAGTCATAAACCAACAGCCCGCAAGGCAGGCTGGCGACAATTTCCTGGTTGAGCGAACGTTGGAGCTCTAGCTCGGCGGCTATGTTTTCGCTGGGGCGGATATATTGCTGGCGGAGGAAATAAATGCCCACCATCGATAGCGTCAGCAACAGCAGATTGACCGCCAGTAACCAGATGTTATTGCGCAGCAGGTCAATCGCCAGATTGAAAGCTGAAACGCGGTAAATCAACTGCAACGGCGAGTTGGGCAAGGAAACACTGAATTCAACCCAACTACCTTTCAAGGCGGCTTGGGCGTTGATTGCCGTTTCGCTTGGCACTACGTTGTCGTCGATTTCTTCATCATCGGGCTGCAACAGGAAGTTGCCGCGGGCCATATTCAGCGGAATGATATCGTTAATCGGCAGATCGAAGGCGATCACCGTGGCCAAATGCCCCGGCTGGTTAAAGGTGGTGCGGATAGAAAACGAATAGGTGTTCTGGAAACGCTGTTTGCGCAGGCCGGAAAAACTCTCGCGTTCGTCCAGCATATTGGCCTGCTGTAGCATTTCGGTGCGACGGTCTGCCACCGAAGTGGTCAGGTAGTTTTCTTTCAACCGCGAGGTCAGCTCTTTCAGCGATTGGGTCGTCACCAGGCTTAGGCTGTTATCTTGCCCGTTGAGAAAATACATCGCATAGTTTTCGGTCTCGGTTCCCCAGCGGTTATCCAGGAAGTCCGAAATATTGGCAATGGTAGCCAGCGTGGCGTTGTCGTGGTTGCCAAAAATGACCGCATCGGTTTTGCTGCGCGGCTTCTCAACGTAAAAAACATCCGGGCGCAGACGGGTTTCCTGCAGATGGCTTTCAATAGGAAGAGCCGCAGTATTTCCGAATTTGTCGTAGATTTGGTAGGTCAGGGAGCGGTAGCTGTCGATACGCTTTTGCAGCACACTGGCGATGGTGCTGACGGCATGTTTTTTCTCCGTCAGATAGGCGTTGGTGTAGTTGTAACTGTACAACCCAATGGCCACGGCCAGCAGGACGATAAACAGCCAGAAGCTGCGGGTGATGTAGCGGGAGTTAATGGTCAATTGTCTATCTTGCAACATGGCTACGCATTCCTGAAATTAGCGAGTGACCGCTTTGGCGCTGGCAGTGACGATCAGCAGTAATGCAGCGACACAGGCCAGGGCAAACGTCAGGCTGGAGATCTGGGCGATTAGCCCGATCACTGCCGGGCCAGCCAGAATACCGGCATAGCCCACCGTTGTGACCGAAGCGATGGCCAGGTTGGCTGGCATGACGCGTTGGTTCCCGGCAGCACTAAACAGAATAGGGACCACATTGGATGCCCCAACGCCGACCAGCATAAAACCAATCAAAGAGGCTATGGCGCTGTCTATGGCAATGGCTAGCGCCAGGCCGATGGCCGCACACAGGCTACCCAGCAACAGCACCTGATATCTGCCCAAGGCATTCACCACTCGATCGCCATTTAGCCTGCCGATCGTCATGGCAATGGAGAATAAAGCGTAACCCAACCCAGCCTGGTTATGATCCATCCCGCGCAGGGTGGTCAGGAACAGCGCACTCCAGTCGAGCATTGAGCCTTCCGCCAGGAACATGATAAAGCACAGCAGGCCAATGAACATCACCCAGCCACGTGGCAGAACGAACATCGGGCCTTCTTTGTCTCCGCCGCTTTCACGCAGCAGGTTTTTACTGGCAATCAACAACAGTGCCAGAATGGCGGCGACGGCGATCAGAGTGGCTTGCAGCGGGCCTAGTCCCAGCCATAATAGAGCGCTGACCCCACCAGCACCGGCGATCCCCCCAACGCTGAAGAAACCGTGAAAGCCAGACATCATGGCACGATTGCTGGCGCGTTCTACCACCACGGCCTGAATGTTCATGGCAACGTCAATCATACCTATCGCCGCACCGAACAGCAGTAACGCTAATGCCATTCCCAGAGTGGAATCCATCAGCACCAGCAGCGGCAAATCGATGCACAGGGCGACCCCCGCCAACAAGATCACGCGACGACAGCCAAATTTGCCGGTCAATAGACCAGTCAACGGCATTGCCATGATCGATCCAACCCCGATGCATAGGAGCAACAGGCCTAATGAACCGTCATCTATATTGATACGTGTTTTGGCAAAAGGCACCAGCGGCGCCCAGGTGGCCATCGCAAGTCCAGCGATAAAAAAGGCCAGACGGGTGGCATTCTGCTCGGGCACACCGGGCTTACTTTGTTCGTTGCAAGTGACTGTCATGTCGGTATCGGGATCGGCTCTGGGTAGTGGCTTAAATGAACCCCTGTTTTTATCACAATCTGTGATCAGGGTCGAAAGGATTCGCGTCAACGGTGTGGCCTATCAGGGGGAGAATCTGTTTTAGGCCACTCGCTGATGAAGGGGAAATAGTTTCTCAAGGTAATAAATTTATTAGCGTGGGAATTGATGGGGGATTCATTATTATTTTGTATGTGGTTGCGGGTTATTTAAACGATGAGTGGCGGTAAATTATTCATTGGTTAATTTGCTGGCGGTTTTTTCACTGTTAATTTAGCTATTAGTGCGGTAGTTAAGAGTGTTTATGATATCTCTCTGTAATTAAACTTATGCATAAAATGCTTTATTGGAACGATTAATGCGCCGGTTTTGGGGATAAAAAAACCGGCCAGAGGCCGGTTGTAACTACAAAAATTATCATACGGATAATGAAGGTAATAATGAAAATAATGATGATAGCGGGGTGATTATAACGCCAGGTGGGAGAAGGTTTTTGGCACAATGTGCTTATTAATGGATACTTTTGTACTGTTATCTTTATTTTTATAAATATTTGTATATCTGTTTGTTTTATAAGGTTTAATTTATTTTTTTATCTTTCGGTGCTTTATTGCTTTTGTCGGTAATGTTTTGTTAAAGTTCGCTGGAATTTACATTTAGAAACCTTTAAATATGGGTGTGAAACACTATCGGATACTTGGTATCATTTCCTTTCTGGATTAATATAGCCCTTGTTACCAGAATGGTAATGCACAGTCGCGCTAATAATGCTCATGAAGAGCAGTGGCCGTAGCTCGACATAATTAAGAGGATAATAACGATGAAACTTCGAGTACTCTCTCTGGTCGTCCCAGCTCTGTTGATGGCAGGCACAGCAGGTGCAGCAGAAATCTACAACAAAGACGGCAATAAACTGGATTTGTTCGGTAAAATCGATGGTCTTCACTATTTTTCCGACAACGATAAAACCGACGGCGATAAGTCTTACATGCGTTTTGGCCTGCGTGGCGAAACTCAGATCAACGATCAGCTGACCGGTTATGGTGAGTGGGAATATCAGGTTCAGTTGAACAAAACTGAAGACGAAAATGACTCATTCACCCGTGTGGGCTTCGCTGGTCTGAAATTCGGCGATTACGGCTCATTGGATTACGGCCGTAACTACGGTGTGATGTATGACATCGGCGCATGGACCGACGTGTTGCCTGAGTTTGGTGGCGATACCTATGGCGCGGACAACTTCCTGTTCCAACGTACCAGCGGTGTTGTGACTTATCGTAACAACAACTTCTTCGGTCTGGTTGATGGCCTGAACTTTGCCCTGCAGTATCAGGGTAAAAACGGCAACGGTGAAGAAAGCAACAATGGCCGTGATGTCCTGAACCAGAACGGTGACGGTTACGGCATGTCTACTTCCTACGATCTGGGTTATGGCATCAGTGCCGCTGCGGCCTATTTCAGCTCTGACCGTACCAACGATCAGAACGGCGGTCCTAACGGCACCTCTCCCATCCTGGGTCGTGGTGACAAAGCCGAAGCCTATAGCGGTGGTCTGAAATACGACGCCAACAACGTCTACCTGGCAGCGATGTACACCCAGTCTTACAACGCGACCCGCTTCGGCAGCAACAATAGCTCTGTGTATGGTTACGCGAACAAGGCACAGAACATCGAAGTGGTTGCGCAGTACCAGTTCGACTTCGGCCTGCGTCCTTCCGTGGCTTACCTGCAGTCTAAAGGCAAGGACATCGGCGGCGGTTACGGCGATCAAGATCTGATGAAATATGTTGATGTGGGTGCGACCTACTACTTCAACAAAAACATGTCCACCTACGTTGACTACAAAATCAACCTGCTGGACGACAACACATTTACCGACAAAGCCGGTATCAATACCGACGACGTGGTTGCTGTAGGCCTGGTTTACCAGTTCTAAGCAATTTTGTGAATGTGATCACGCGGCCTTCGGGCCGCGTTTTTTTTGTCCGTTAGTCAGCCGCACAGATTGATCTTCGCGCGGCACTGATTGCTATTCTGCTGAGTCTGTACACGCCTACCCTGTTTATAAATTGATAATTCAGGAGGTTGGTATGGAACTTAAGATTGAGCGTGTGATTGAGACGGTGCTGTATGTTAACGATATCGAACGTGCCGCTGCCTTCTATCAGCAGGTGTTGCAACTGCCAGCTATGGTAGCGAATGAACGCTTCCGGGCCTATAACATCTCCGATCAAAGCGTGTTGCTGCTGTTTGTCGCCGGGGATTCGCTGAACGGCGCTCATTATCCGGGAGGTTATATTCCCCCTCATGACGGCAGTGGCCCACAGCATCTTGGTTTGGCCGTGAGCAAGGCCCAGTTACCCCTGTGGGAGCAGCAGTTGGCCGAACACGGCGTTGAGATAGAAGGGCGTATGCGTTGGGAACAGGGCGCGGAGAGCATTTATTTCCGCGATCCAGATGGCCACCTGTTGGAACTGGTTACGCCGGGCATCTGGGCTAATTATTAGTTGCCCATTGGTCGTCGTTGAGTGGTGGTTTAGCACTAGAAGACAAAGCATTATTGGTAGAAAAGCCTTTTCGCTTCTACACTTAGATAACAATAAGCATGCTAAGAGGATAAACTATGACCAATAAATTGATTTTAGCCGTATGCACTGCGGCGGTATTTACCGTACTTACTGGATGTACCACTTACGACAGGGCCGCGAGCTATGTGAACGAGCCTGTGGTAAGCGATGTAAAAGTCGGGATGACTAAACAGCAAGTGCGCGCAATTGCCGGGCCACCATCGACTTCTGCCACCTTGGTTTATGCGCAGGGGACCTGTGATACCTATGCCGTTGCACCACGGGACGGCAAAGTGCAGACCTATTTTGTCAGCTACAACGACACGGGCCACGTGATGAACAAGGGCTATCAGAGCTGTTCTGAGTACGATACCCAACCGAAATAACCGCCTATTTATTGACTGAAAAGAGCCTCGCTGATGCGGGGCTCTGGTTTTTTTAAGCGCAATTGGCCTGAAATTTAAGCGAACGAGCGTTTTGACGCATTTTTTTACGCGAAAACGATAGACATTTCATAACGGTACCGTTAATATCTGCGCCCATTGGAAGGATGGCCGAGTGGTTTAAGGCAACGGTCTTGAAAACCGTCGAGTGTAACAGCTCCCAGAGTTCGAATCTCTGTCCTTCCGCCAAATACAGACCCCAAGCTCGTAAGAGCTTGGGGTTTTTGTTATGCCTGTCCTATAAGTGCTAACTCATATGGCGATGTAGTACCTTGAATAAAAAGGGGTGGAAGCCATTTTTCAGTGTCAGTCATTTACGCCGTGGATTAATCACCGCTCAATCATAGATATCGTTGATTCTATCGTGCCGTGCCCTGCTTGTGTGGCTACGAAGTAAAATGCAAAGTCCTGAAAATGAATCTGTAAGCGGGATCGCAATAAGGAAAACTTTTCACTCTAGCAAGTGACAGTGCTGGGTGATTTGTTAAAATAGCAACTACTTAATCAAGATAAGATCATTATTATCATGCAGTTAAATCTGGTTTTTCGTCTTGTCCCTGTGTTGTTTTTGCTGGTAACGGCGGGTTGTCAGCAACCACGTTCTTCTCTGCAAAAGAATCCAGTCGCCCTTAATGAACAGATAGAACAGCTGGCTTCGATAGTTGCCAGTACCAAGTATTTGAAATATAAGTGTAATCGTAGTGATTTACCCAGTGATGCGGTCATTGACAAGGTTGCCTACAAAGTCGCCAAGCAACGGGGTTGGAATAGCACTGGCTACGGGGCTTTGCCGCAGCGTAGTGAGGAAATTTATCAAGGTCTGATGAGAGACAATACGCCGGAGAAAACCAAGTGCAGCAGCTTTAACAGCTTGTTGGCACCTTTTACCGACGAACTGCGTGCAGAAAGAAGCAGTTAGTGACACCAACTTGACGCCCTGTGCCAAGTGTCCGGGCTAGCGGTAAGAGTTATTCTGATCCTTCGGCGGCGCTTTCTCTATCCACCTTGCCGCCCGGCCAATCCGCTAATGCGTCAAGTGTGAACACATCGCCATTGAAGTTAAAGATAGTCACGTCCTGTTGTATTTGCTCAATCGTAAGGTTGGGGGCCGGGCTGTCTCCTTCCTGATAACGCTGACCGTTCAGTGTGATGCTGCGCTTCTCATCTTCTGATGCGTAAACGTGTGCACTGTATCTTAAAGGGGTTAACTCATCACTGGCTAAGGAGGGGGGGATTTTTTTATCTGATCCCACTTGTTGCGCCGGTTTATTTTCATCGTGCGCAGTCTCTATCTCAGCGTCGGCAACCGTATGCCTGGACATCTCCGTTTTTACCGCGGCAGAGGGAACAACTTGAGTCAACGCGGGGGCAGCGAAAGCTTCGTTGTTACGCCAGTGCTGTCCGGAAAACCAACCTATCGCTATTAACAACAATGCATACACTGGCAGCAGATAGCGGGGAATAAACAGCCCCTTGGCGGGCTGAACGCCGACTTTTGGCTCTACTCTCGATTTATTGTTCACATCCCTGAACCTTTAATTAACGCTGATTTCTACAGCCAGAGGTTGTTTTATTGGCGTGTCGCCAATACTAGGGCAACGCCAAAGTATGAAGGGTATATCCTGACAGAAAACCTGGGTCAATAGCATTGTACTTATATTCGGGATTGATGTGATTCAGTTGGTTTAACATCTCGTTTCAGGCCACCTGATGGTGACCCGAAACGGACCGTTTTATTTACTGTTTACAGGCAAACCTGCACCTTGAGCAGCGACTTGTTGTTTGACCAACAAGGCCACCGACCAGGCTGGGACTGTAACGCTGCCCTCTGCGGTAATATTGATGCCGGAGGCGAGTGATCGGTCTCCTAGGTTTTGTTGGATCGCGTTCAGGGTGAGGTTTTCACCGGTAAAGTCATTAAGCGTTCTGGCTTCCGGCGCTGCGTTGATGATAACGACTAACGCATCGGCTTGTGGATCAAGATCGTTGCCCGCCTGAACCCCATCATCAATGGTCATCACCAGTAAGCCCAGTTGCTGTTCTGCGCCCGTGTTACGGAAATCGACACGCTTCATCACTTCATGGCCACTACCCAAGGCAATCAGAGGCGAGGATTGGCGCAATTGGGTGAGTTCCTGATAGAACGAGGTCATCTGCGCGATCTCTGTTTGCCCCGGTGTGGCAACAGCATCTTTTACGCTGGCGATCAGCGAGTAGTTATCACCGTCATCGCTGATGCGTGGCATACCAACGTTGAAGTTGTTGTCTTGATAGCTGTAATCCACACGGTTAAACCAGTCCCCGGCATCAAATGAGTCACGGGTAAATGACTTGGAACGCAAGAGTTCTGAGCCTTGTTGATCGAATGCCAGCCCTTGCCCCAACAACGTAGTGGCCAGTGACACCGCCTGCATGCGTACGCGAGTGGTGAGATCGGCTTCACGTGCGGCTTTGTAACTGATCATATCCCATAAGGTTTGGTTGTCGTGTTTGGAAACATAGTTGACCACTTCGGTCGGATCGTTGGCATAGCCCCCAATCGCCCCGTTATAGTCAATTTCGTTGCCTTTCTTGACGGAGCCGTCTTTATCGATCAACAGGAATTCAGCCAGGTTGCCGGCCATGCCCAAACGTGTCAGATCGGCCAGATGGCGCACGGTGTCCTCATTTTGCTGGGTTAATTCGTTAGCCAATACCCCAGCGCCGTTACCCACCCCCTGGTTTTGACGCAAGGCATCACCAGAGTCAAACGGGCCGCCTCCGCGAACAGCATCACGCAGCCGATCGGAGAATGTGCCAATGCCGGTGCCTTTTAACGTGATCTGCGAAGCGATTTCGAAGCGATCTTCCTGACCAGAATTCCAACCTTCACCAAAGAAATAAACGCTGGGGTTCACCGATTTTACTTTCTCCCGGGCCGCCAGGATTTGTGCTTTCGGATGATAGCCCATCAGGTCAAAGCGGAATCCGTCAATCTTGTAGTCTCGGCTCCAGACCACCAGAGAATCTTCAATCAGTTTGGCAAACATCCGGTGTTCGGGGGCCGAGTCGGAACAGCAGGTGGCCGACTCTACACTGCCCGTAGTTTCATTCAAACGTTGATAATACCAGGGCACGATTTTATCCAGCACCGAGGTACGCTCCGTTGGGCCAGCCGCATTGGTGTGGTTATAAACCACGTCCATGATGATGTTCATGCCCAGTTGCTGCTTGATGGTCTGCACCATGGTACGAAACTCTTTGATGCGGGCAGTGCCTTCGGGATTGGTAGAGTAAGAACCTTCAGGCACCGTGTAGTGGAACGGGTCATAACCCCAGTTGTAGGAGTCAGTCTGGGCCACATAGCCATTCAGTTCCTGCACCTGCGGGTTGTCCTGGCTGTCATTCTGTTTCAGTTCGTCAAGTACATCACCGATGGAGGTTGAACTCCCACAGTCGCTGGCAAAACGGCTTTGCTTAACGGCGCTGTTCAGTTCACAAAGCCGACTGAATGGATGGGTGAGATCCGCCACTTTGTCGTTGAACTCATTAACGGTGGCCAGATCGAACACCGGTAGCAATTCAATGTGGGTTACGCCAGCTTGTCCAAGCTGCCTGAGATGCTGCACCATATTGCTGTCACTGGCAGTCAACGCCAGATATTTACCCCGTACCTGTTCAGGAACGGTCTGATCCCAGACGGAAAGATCACGGATATGCGACTCATGGATGACCATCTTGGCAATATCAGCCTGGCTGGTCTGTGGGTGTGGCATTGTCAGGCTGTCCCAGCCTTCAGGTTTCAACGCGCTGTCATTGAGATCCACGACCTGGCTGTATTCGGAGTTCGTGGAGAGGCTATGGGAGTAAGGGTCGGTGACTTCATACTGTTCCACTTTGCGCGATTGCGGATGATAAACGGTCAGGGCGTAACGATAAAAAGCGTCTTTAAGGTCGTGGCTGCCTTGATATGACCAGGCACCGGAATCGTTATCTCTGGTCATCGGATGGCTACCAATGACTTTTTTATCCGCACTGTAGATCACCAGTTCTGCCTGCTGAGCCGTTGGTGCCCAGACGCGGAAAGTGACGCCAGAATCGGTCAGCAGAGCACCATATTCCAGGTTTTCCGCTGCGGCTGAGAAGCGATCATCGAGAACGCCAGCGGTTTGTACCTGAGTCGCTGAAATAAGAATGCCGTCCTCATTGGTGGCCAGGGCGATGGTTTCGCCGCTAAGCAGTTCGTCTACTTTTGTATTATCCGGCAACTTGAAGGCGGTATAACCCGAAAGGTGAGGGAAACGCGAACCCAGTTCCTGGCTGATGCTGGTCGGTGTCAGAGAAATATAGCGATCGGTAAATTTCCCTTCTCTGTTGGCGGCCACTTTGCCACTGTGGCTATAGTACAGACGCACGATAGGTTTCCCTTCCCCGGCAGGCCACAGCAGGGTGTGTTTATCTACCCAATGGGCTTCAGCCAGAGCCACCCCGAAGGCCGCGCGGAAAGCTTCGGCACGGGTATCATAAAGCGTGCTGCTACCTGCAAGGGTAGAAACGGTCCTGTCCGGAAAATCACTGAACGATAAACGCATATCCGTATCAATCAGCTTATTGGTGCCATCACGCAGAATGAAGTTGATGCATCCAGTGGTTTTGGTCAGTGGTAGCACCCAATACGGGCCATAACGGTCGCTGCCTGTCGGTGTTGTGCTGGTGTCATTCCAGTCCCCAGAGGGGTTATCCAGGGCGTCACAGGTGTCGTTATTCCACAAAAACAGGTTCTTGGTACTGTAATCAGCGGCGGAGCCGCTGGTGACACCAGCAATATCGACCAGATGAATTACCGCCTGGTTTTCACCTGCCATGACGGCTTCGCCAGGTATGGCTATGTCAGGCAGGCGTGCAATCGGCTCTTGGTTGTTGGTGTCAGGGCTAACGTCTGAAGAGTTATTATTATCACAGCCGCTCAATACGACAAGCGAGCCGAAAAGTAGGGCATTACAGGTATTTTTCAGCATTCTAAATTCCCTATCAGGCTTGCATTATAGAAAGTAAAAAATGGTATCAATGTGTAAATCGATGGTATTAGATATTGCATGATGAGGAGGAGCATCCTCCCGTATGAGGAGGAGAAGGGGCGTAGGTGGAAGGAGGAAGCGAAGTTTAGAGGAGGGGGGTAAAACCGGTTGAACCGCTTTTATGCTAGCGAGATTAAGAAATAAATAACTATAAAAACATAAGGATAAATTATTTCGATAAGTAAAAATAATGATTTCTTATTTAGGGGAGTATGTATAAAGTAAACGTTTCTGAGAGGATGTATTCAGAAACGTAAGGGCTGACAGAGGTACTGAGTTGTAAGGTTTCAGTCACAACCTAACATATTCTCATACAGCAATGCCCTCAACGATATGCCCACCGATTGACTGATATTGGTGAACTTCTAGCTGGCGTAAACAGAGAAGCAGGCAAAGGATGGCAAGATGCGATTTTCTGTAATGTTATCGGTGTGCCGAGAGGCTACTTTCAAGCTGTTAACGCCGCGTTGGGCCTTATGCGTGCTGTCGCTGTTGATTTGCAATCAACTCGCCTTGCTAACCTGGCACGGGCTTCTGCCCCCTGAAATGTCCCCCGTACGCTTATCCAAAGCAGACTTCATACCTGTAAAAACGGACGGTGGAGGTGAGTCTGAACGTTACCGCTTCACCCTCTTTGGTACTTCGGTACCCTCATCTTCCGCCACTGGGCATTCGGTCTCTGAGCAAACCCTGCGTAACGCACCGTCTTCTTCTCTCAAGCTAAACCTGACCGGCATTGTCGCCAGCCCCAGTTCAGAGCGTTCCATCGCCATTATTGCTAAAGATAGCAAACAGTTCAGCCTTGTCGTGGGGGAACGTGTGCCCGGTTATGACGCCCGAATTGTGTCAATTTTTGCCGATCGTATCGTTATCTCTTATCAGGGGAATTATGAATCGCTGTTGTTGTTCAGCGAGCAACCTGAAGCCGCTAAAAGTGAAAAAAAAATCTCAGCGTTGCAGCTCAAGGCACAGCTGCAAAAGCAGCCGCAAAGCGTTCTCAATTACCTGAATATCTCACCGGTGATGGAGGATGACAAACTCATCGGCTATCGACTCAATCCGGGCAAAGAAGGGGAGTTATTCCGCAAGGTCGGGCTGCATGAAAACGATCTTGCCATAGCGCTTAATGGCCTGGATCTGCGCGATGCTCAGCAGGCTCAACAGGCATTGAAACAGCTTTCAGAACTCAGTGAACTGAATCTTACCGTTGAGCGTGGCGGTCAGTTACAGGATATCTATTTTGCTCTTGGAGATGACTAATTGTTGAATGCAAAAATAATCAGGAGCTTACGCATCGTGCTACTGGCGGTGATGCTGCTTGGTACTCGGCAGGGCTGGAGTGCCGAGTTTTCTGCCAGCTTCAAGGGTACGGATATTCAGGAGTTTATTAATACGGTCAGCAAGAATCTGAATAAAACGGTGATTATCGATCCTGCCGTGCGCGGCACTATCACCGTACGCAGTTATGACATGCTCAATGAAGAACAGTATTACCAGTTCTTCCTCAGCGTGCTGGACGTTTATGGCTTTGCCGTGGTGGATATGCGTAACGGCGTGTTGAAAGTGGTGCGTTCCAAGGATGCGAAAACCGCTGCGGTGCCGGTAGCCAGCGATGCCCAGCCGGGAGAGGGCGATGAAGTGGTGACACGCGTCGTGCCGGTCAATAACGTGGCGGCTCGCGATCTTGCCCCGTTACTCCGTCAATTGAACGATAACGCCGGGGCTGGCAGTGTTGTGCATTATGAGCCTTCCAACGTGTTGCTGATGACCGGGCGTGCGGCGGTCATCAAACGTTTGATGGCGATTGTTGAACGGGTTGACAAGGTGGGGGACCGTAGTGTGGTAACGGTCCCGCTGGCCTATGCGTCTGCTGCTGAGGTCGTCAAACTGGTTACAGAATTAACCAAGGATGCCAGCAAATCAGCGATGCCAAGCCTGATGGTAGCCAATCTTGTTGCGGATGAACGAACCAACTCGGTCTTGGTCAGCGGAGAACCCAACTCCCGCCAGCGGATTATCGCCATGATCAAGCAACTGGATCGTGAGCAGGCCGTACAAGGCAATACCAAAGTGATTTACCTGAAGTATGCCAAAGCCACCGATCTGGTTGAGGTGTTGACTGGCGTCAGTACCAGTATTCAAAGTGAGCAACAGAATGCCAAGCCGGCGGAAGCACTGCGTAAAGACATCACCATCAAAGCCCATGAGCAAACCAATTCACTGATACTGACGGCGGCCCCGGATGTCATGCGAGATCTGGAAAAGGTGATAGCCCAGTTGGATATTCGCCGTGCACAGGTACTGGTAGAGGCGATTATCGCAGAGGTACAAGACGCCGATGGCTTGAACCTGGGGATCCAGTGGGCTAACAAGAATGCCGGAGTGACGCAGTTCACCAATACCGGTTTGCCTATCACCACGGCGATTGCCGGCGCCAATCAATACAATCAGGACGGGACGGTGAATAGTACCCTGGCCAGCGCTCTCAGCAGTTTTAACGGTATTGCTGCCGGTTTTTATCAGGGCAATTGGGCAATGCTGCTGACCGCGCTTTCCAGCAGTAGCAAGAATGACATTCTGGCGACGCCGAGCATTGTCACGCTTGACAACATGGAGGCGACGTTCAATGTCGGCCAGGAAGTTCCTGTCCTCTCCGGCTCGCAAACGACATCGGGCGATAATATCTTCAACACGGTGGAGCGTAAAACCGTCGGCATTAAGCTGAAGGTCAAACCGCAGATCAACGAAGGGGACTCCGTGCTGCTGGAGATCGAGCAGGAGGTTTCCAGTGTGGCTGATGCCGCTTCCAGCAGCAGTGCTAATCTGGGGGCGACCTTTAATACCCGCACGGTCAATAACGCGGTGCTGGTGGGCAGCGGCGAAACCGTGGTGGTGGGTGGATTGCTGGATAAAACCGTTCGCGACAGCACGGACAAGGTTCCGGTGCTGGGGGATATCCCGGTGCTGGGCTATCTGTTCCGCTCCAACAGCAAACAGGTTTCCAAGCGCAACCTGATGCTGTTCATCCGCCCGTCGATCATCCGGGATCGTGACCAGTATCGCCGTGCCTCCTCAGAAAAGTATCAGGCTTTTAATCAGGAACAAGACCAGCAGCGTGGCAAACAAGGGAGCGTAGCCACGCTGAACAACGAGGTATTGAAGTTGCCACCCGATCAAAATGGTGCCACTTTCCGCCAGGTTAATGCCGCCATCAGCGCATTCTATTCAACGGAGGGACGATGAACAGCCTCCCCGAGGGCCTGAGTGAATTACGCCCGCAGTTGCCATTTGCCTATGCGCGTGCGCAACGCATTTTGCTGTTGCGGGATCATGCTGGGTGCCGTGTGCTCCGTCTGGCGGAAACCACCGCCACAGCATTGCTTGAAGCGCGTAGGGTTGCCGGGTGTGGGCTGACTATCAGTACGGTGTCGGGTGAAGAGTTTGAGAAACAACTGGTGATCAGCTACCAGCGCGATTCGAAAGAGGCGCGACGCTTGATGACCGATATCGGCAATGAAATGGATTTTTATACCTTGGCAGAAGAGCTACCCGACAGCGACGATTTGCTGGATGCCGATGATGATGCCCCTATTATCCGCCTGATCAATGCGATGCTGACTGAAGCCATCAAGGATAAAGCATCGGATATCCACATTGAAACCTATGAACGCCATTTGCAGATCCGTTTCCGGGTTGATGGTGTATTGCGTGAAATTCTGCGCCCTCAGCGGCGGTTGGCCTCTTTATTGATATCACGTATCAAGGTCATGGCACGGCTGGATATTGCCGAAAAGCGGATCCCCCAAGATGGGCGCATGGCACTGCGAATCGGTGGTCGAGCCATTGATGTGCGGGTTTCGACCTTACCGTCTAATTATGGTGAACGAATTGTTCTGCGTTTACTGGATAAAAACAGCGTCAGTCTGGATCTCGCCGCGCTTGGTATGTCTTCGCATAATCAGCGGCAGATCGATGAACTGATCCAGCGGCCACATGGCATTATCCTCGTCACCGGTCCTACAGGTTCGGGTAAGAGCACCACCCTCTATGCAGCATTGAGCCGCCTCAATGCCAGCGAACGCAATATCATGACGGTCGAAGACCCGATCGAGTATGAACTCGAGGGTATCGGCCAGACGCAGGTAAACCCCAAGGTAGATATGACATTTGCTCGCGGTTTGCGAGCCATTCTGCGTCAGGATCCTGATGTGGTGCTGGTTGGGGAGATCCGCGACAGCGAAACCGCTCAAATTGCGGTTCAGGCATCACTGACGGGGCACCTGGTACTCTCCACGCTGCACACCAACAGCGCGCTGGGGGCCTTATCGCGGCTGCAGGATATGGGCATCGAGCCTTTTTTGCTTTCCACCTCATTACTGGCCGTGTTGGCACAGCGACTGGTTCGCACACTCTGCCCCGATTGTCGTCAAACTTACGCCGCCGATCCGGCCTTGGCCGATCAGATGGGGATTTTACCCGGCACCCCATTATGGCAGCCGAAAGGATGTTCGCAGTGTAATTTTACCGGTTACCGTGGGCGTACTGGTATTCATGAGCTGCTGCTGATTGATGACCGAGTGCGTACGGCGATCCACCAGGGAGAGAGTGAATTCACGATTGCTCGTCAATTACGTCACGAATATAAGACGCTGCGCCAGGGGGGATTGGAAAAAGTGTTGACGGGTGAGACCAGCTGGGAAGAGGTGATCCGCGTGACCGAAAGCCAGTCTCTGGAAGAGGAATGACATGGCTCTATTCCATTATCAGGCGTTAGACGAGCGCGGTAAAAAACGGCGGGGAGTACAGGAAGCGGATTCAGCCCGCCACGCCCGTCAACTTTTACGGGAACAAGGATTGGTCCCTGTAAGCCTGGACGAAGGGCAGGATGAGCGCCAGCAGGCCCAAAGCGGGCGTCGTTTTTCCTGGGGGCGGGGGATTAGCAGTGCCGATCTGGCGTTGTTGACTCGTCAGCTGGCGACCTTGGTCGCCGCTTCCTTACCCTTGGAGGAGGCGCTTGATGCCGTGGCAAAACAGAGTGAAAAACCCCGTCAGCGCAGCCTGATGGCCGCAGTGCGCACCAAAGTACTGGAGGGGCATTCCTTGGCGGAGGCCATGAGCGGTTATCCCACCAGTTTTGAGCGACTGTATTGTGCGATGGTGGCCGCAGGTGAAGCCTCTGGTCATCTGGATCTGGTTCTGAACCGGTTGGCGGATTACACCGAGCAGCGCCAGCAAATGCGAGCTCGTATCCTGCAGGCGATGATCTACCCCTGCGTGCTGACGGTGGTAGCCATCAGCGTGATCGCCATTTTACTTTCCGCTGTCGTGCCCAAGGTGGTGGAACAGTTTATTCACATGAAGCAGGCACTTCCGTTTTCAACGCGTTTGCTGATGGGGCTGAGTGACGGAGTTCGAGCCTTTGGCCCTTGGGTGCTGCTGTTGATGTTATTGGCGCCGATGCTGATGCGTCTGTTGCTGCGCCAAGAAGCGCGGCGCATTGCTTTTCATCGGCAGTTGCTGCGCCTCCCGGTGATCGGACGCATCGCACGAGGGCTCAATACTGCCCGTTACGCCAGAACGTTGAGCATTCTCAATGCCAGCGCAGTGCCATTGCTGCAAGCGATGCGCATCAGCGGAGAGGTATTAACCAATGAATATGCACGCCGCCAGTTGTCATTGGCAACGGAATCGGTGCGCGAGGGGGGGAGCCTGCATCGGGCTCTGGAAATCACTGCGCTGTTTCCCCCGATGATGCGGCACATGATCGCCAGCGGTGAACGTAGTGGGGAACTGGACAGCATGCTGGAACGTGCGGCAGACAATCAGGATCGGGAGTTTACTGCCCAAATGCAATTGGCATTGGGGCTTTTTGAACCCTTGTTGGTGGTGAGTATGGCGGGCGTGGTGCTGTTTATCGTTTTGGCGATCCTGCAGCCAATCCTGCAATTAAATACCTTGATGAGTATGTAAATTCAATCTGCAAATAACGGAGAGAAAAATGCGGCAACAGCGTCAGCGAGGTTTTACCCTGCTGGAAATTATGGTGGTGATTGTGATCCTGGGCATCCTGGCGAGTCTGGTGGTGCCTAATCTGATGGGAAATAAAGAGAAGGCGGACCATCAGAAGGTCGTCAGCGATATTGTCGCGCTGGAGAGCGCGTTGGATATGTACAAGCTGGATAACAGTCGATATCCCACCACCGAACAAGGGTTGCAAGCACTGGTGACCAAGCCCTCGGCACAACCGGAACCGCGCAGTTATCCCCAAGGTGGCTATATTCGCCGTTTACCGCAAGATCCCTGGGGGGCAGATTATCAGTTGCTTAGCCCGGGCCAACACGGTCAGTTAGACGTTTTCTCTTATGGCCCAGATGGCATACCGGACACCGAGGATGATATCGGTAACTGGACGATTGGTAAGAAGTAGTGCGCCAACGCGGCTTTACGTTGTTGGAAATGATGTTGGTTGTGCTGCTGATCGGGAGTGCAGCCAGTTTGGTGATCATGTCATTTCCGGCCATGCAACAAAATAACCCGCAGCTACAGCTGAAACGTTTTCAGGCTCAGTTGGCGTTTGCCATGGATGCCGCGGTGCAAAATGACCAGTTGCTGGGGATTAGGGTTCGACCAGACGGCTGGCAATTTCAAATGCTACGGCGTCAGGCCGCTGAAAAACGCGGGGCAGTATCTGGCTCGGATAGTTGGCAAGGTTACGTCTGGCAGAATTGGCAACCCCGTCAGGCGGCGTTAGGGAGCCAAATGCCTGATGATATCCGGCTCAAGCTGCATTTCCCCAATCGGCAGGAGTGGCCGCGTGCTGCAGAGTCGCCACCGGAACCCGATATTCTGCTGTTACCTGGCGGGGAGATTACACCGTTTGAGCTGGTGTTCAGTGAGGCCGGTAGCCAACCATTGGTATGGCTGCGGGTAGATGCAGCAGGCGTGATCGATTCGTCAGCAAATGGAGCAGCACAATGACCTCCCAAAGAGGGATGACGTTGCTGGAAGTGCTGGTGGCACTGATCGTTTTCGCCTTGGCGGGGTTAGCCGTGCTGCAAACCACGGCACAGCAGGCTGGCAGCATTGGCCGTATGGAGGAAAAAATACTGGCAAGTTGGTTGGCGGATAATCAACAGGTCAGGTTACACCTTGATAAAACCTGGCCGGAAAAGCGCTGGATCGGCACCACGGTGACCTATGCTGGCGAGGAATGGTCTCTACGCTGGCAGGGAGTTGATACCGAACTGGGTCAATTACGGGCATTGGATGTTGAGGTGCGGCGTCATAAAGAAGACGCTGCGCCAGTGGTTTCTTTACGCAGCTACGTGGTGCGGGAATGAATTGCCGTAGCCAGCGGGGCTTCACGTTGCTTGAGATGCTGTTGGCATTGGCGATTTTTGCTGCGTTGAGCATCAGCGCCTTCCAGGTGTTGCAGGGGGTGATGCGCAATGATGAGATTTCGCAGCGTAAGGCACAGCGGTTGGCTGAGCTTCAACGTGCCTTTGTTCAGCTGGAAGGGGATTTCGGTCAGATTATCCCTCGCCATCACAGAGGGAATGAACGCGTGTTTTCCGCGGCGCGCTATCAATTACAAAGTGAGGACTGGGGCGTCTCTTTCATGCGCAACGGTTGGCAAAACCCGATGGGAATGTTGCCCCGCGCCGAGTTACAACCAGTGGGATATCGTCTGCGCCATCAGCAGTTAGAGCGGTTGAGCTATGCCCATGCGGATCCGCTCGTTGGGGAAGCGCCGGTGGTCAAGGTCTTGCTCAATGAGGTGAGTGTCTTTCGTCTGCGCTTTTTTGCCGAGGGGATGTGGCGGGAAAGTTGGGACAACGCGTCGGTTTTGCCGCAGGGGATTGAAGTGACATTAGTGGTTGCTGGCGTGGGTGAATTGACCCGTCTGTTTTTGATCACGGCGGTGGGGCAAGAATGAGGGCGCGGCAAAAGGGCGTTGCCCTGCTGGTGGTGCTGCTGATCCTGGCGCTGATGGTGACGATTGCAGCGACCATTGCCGAGCGAAACGGGCGCACCTATCTGCGCACAGCGGCTCATTTGGATCGCCAGCAGGCAAAATGGTATGCCCGCTCGGCAGAGGCACTGGCGGTGAAAATTTTGCAACGAGATGCGCTGGACTCACCTAATAAAACGCATTTGGCGCAAAACTGGGCGCAAGAACAGCGCCGTTTCCCCGTTGAAGGCGGGGAGGTGTTTGGGCAGATTGTTGATGGTCAGGCCTGCTTTAATCTCAATGCCATTAATCAAGGGGCAGCCAGTGAGGGTATGCAGTCGACATTGCCTTATCCTACCCTGGTTTTTAGACAGTTGTTAACCAACCTGGGTGAAGATCCCCTGCGTGCTGCGCAGATAACCGCAGCACTGCGTGACTGGATAGACAGTGACAGGGAGCCGGGCATTGATGGGGCCGAAGATGAGGTCTATATGGCCCAGGTGGTGGCTTACTTGCCCGCCAATCAACCCATGCAGGATGTCAGCGAGTTGCGCACCATCTTTGGGGTTGATGCCAGCCTTTATCGGCGTCTTTTGCCTTACGTTTGTGCGCTGCCAACCCAGACGCTGTTGGTAAACGTTAATACCCTGAGTGAGTCTCAAGGGCCATTACTGGCGGCGCTATTTCTCAAGGAGCTTGATTCAGCCATGGCGACTCGATTGTTACAACAGCGTCCACGTGAAGGGTGGAGCAGTACGACGGCATTTTTGGCACAGGTTGCCCTGAAGGACATCAATATCTCAACGGTCAGACCGCTGTTGACGGTAAAGAGTGAGCTGTTTTTAGCCAGCTTCACCGTGCTGATGGGGGAAACTCACTATAGCCAGCGCAGCCTGTTGCGCAAAGCCGGTAACAGTTTCCAGGTGGTACAGCGGCAATATGGATTAAGCATGATGGTGGAGCCTTGATGCCTAACAGAAAGCCCCGTGAACAAGCCAGGTTGATATTGCGCTTACCCAGCGATGAAACGCAGCCAGTGTGGTGGTATTTCGCTTCAGCAGACGGCCATCAGCAAGGGGGGGAGAACGATGAGCAATTGGTGAGCCTGCTTGCCAGATATCCTGCCTGGGTATTGGTGCCTGCGAGCGAGTTGGTTTTCCATCGTGTGACGCTGCCTCGTCGTGCCAGGCGTCAGCGTCTGCAAGTGTTGCCGTTTATGCTGGAGGAGCAACTGGCAACGGATGTTGAACGGCTGCATTTTGCCATTTTGCAGCAAAGTGGTGATGTGTGTGATGTTGCGGTAGTTGATAAAAGCTTGATGCATCAGTGGATTGCCCGTTGTGAACGTCTCGGGGGGCAGGTGCAGGCAATGTTGCCAGACGTGCTGGCGTTACCCTTGGCCGCCGACGGTTGGAGTGCGGTCAGTCTCAATGATCAATGGTTGTTTCGCCGGGAAAAGCATGCCGGCATGATTGTTGAATCCTCCTGGTTATCGGAGTTTTTGGCCGTGTGGGCACCGCCGATAATTGAAAGCTACTCCGCACCACCAGCATCAACCGCTAGCCCTCCGGAATGGCGTGTTCAACCACCGCGGGATTTACTGCAACTGGCGGCAGAAGGTGTGCACGATAGCGGAGCCGATCTGCGCCAGGGCGAATTCACCCGCTCGAGTCCCTGGCGTGCACGATTACGCCCTTGGCGAACCGTGATGATGGCATTAACGGGGTATTTACTGCTGCTGTGTGTGAGCACCGGGCTGTCTCATTACCGGCTTTGGCAACAGGCTGAACACTGGCGGCAGGAAAGTGTGCGGATCTACCAACAGCTGTTCCCGGCAGATAAAAAGGTGGTTAATCCGCGCGTGCAGATGCAGCAGCACTTGCAGCAATTACAGCCTATCGAGCAAGCCGGTGTGGTCGCACAGATGCGCCAATTGCAACAGCTGATGGCGGAGAACTCGGCAATCCGGTTCCAGGCGCTGTCTTATGACGCTGGCCGTAAAGAGCTGAAAGTCGATATACAGGCGGCCTCTTTTCAGGCGTTGGAACAGTTTCAGGTTGCTGCCGGGCAGCGTTATCAGGTGCAACCTGGCGAAATCAAGCAGAATCCAACAGGGGTAGAGGGCCGACTGACTCTGGGGATAAAGGATGAATGAACTCAAGCACCGCTGGCTACAGCTCAGCCTTCGGGAACGAGGATTGGTATTGGGCTGTGGCGTATTGGTTATCGTGAGCTTGTGCTACTACGCACTGTGGCTGCCCTGGCAACAACAGGCTAGCCAATGGCAGCGTACTATCGCCCGTGAACAAAACACGGTGGAATGGATGTTGCAACAGGCTCCGCGCTTGCGCCAACAGGAGACACAACCCATACAGGAGACCTCCCTAAGCTTGTCGGCCAGGGTGGCACAGAGTGCTGCAGCTCAAAATATGAACATTACCCGTATGCAGCCTCAGGGAGAGCGGCTGGCGGTCACGCTGGAACCTGGCGATTTTAATGCCCTGATGCTTTGGCTCACACAGTTGGAAAAGCGTTATAGCGTTCGCATTGTGGCGCTTGAAGTGGCGATACGTCCCGATAAACCAGGATGGGTGACGGTAAACAAACTGATGCTGGAGCGCAGCGATGGGCGCTAAAGCCAAAAAGGCCGTGCTTTTGTTGGCTTGTTATCTCCTATTGCTGGGAGGAAACGCGCCAGCACGGGTATTACAGGCTTTTATACCCGCAGATATGAAGGTCGGTGGCTTTTCAGGTTCCCTGTGGCAGGGCAGTTTGCACCAGTTAAGCTGGCGTAACATTGTGCTGGCAAAACTAAACTGGCAGTTCACTTTATCCTCTTGGCTACCAGCCTTAAAGATTGAACTATGGGATCCGCAAGGCTTGCAGGGAGCCGGTATCCTGCGTGGTTGGCAGAATCTTCAACTGCATGAGTGGCAACTCTCTGTTCCTGCAGATGTTGTGCGGCAACAGTTGTCGTTGCCTTTGCCAATAACCGCCCAGGGAGAGCTGCAACTGCGGTTGCAACAAGGAGAATTCAGTTCCGCTGGTTGCCGGAGTCTTGGCGGCGGTGTTGCCAACTGGCAGCACGCACAGTTGGCGACCCCGTTGGGGGCGTTGGAACTGGCCAACGTGCAAGGCCAATTGAGCTGTGATGGAAGCGGGGCTCTGGTGTTGGTGTTGAAGCAAGACTCCTCTCATCTGAGCCTGACGGGGCGTGGCACCGTCGGATTTGACGGGCGCTATCAGTTCAACGGTCAGGTGCGACGAGGGCCGGTATTACCTGAGGCGATGAGGCCACTGATAAATCAGTTAGGCAGGGCCAACGATCAGGGGCAGATAGTCTGGCAGGTTCAGGGGCGGTTGCTTTAAACGGCACTTGGCTGTCTTAAAAGGGTTGGGTAGGTACTTGACTGACTGTGGGGAGGTTTTTTTGAGTTTATTACTGGATTTTACTGTTGCATTTCCCCTCCTCTGGCTGTGTGTCGTGGGGATATTTGGGGCCATAGTGGGTAGCTTTCTGAACGTGGTGATTTATCGATTACCGGTGATGCTGGAAAAGCAATGGCAGCGTGAGGCGCTCGTGCAACTGGCGCTGCCTTTACCTGAATCCATACCGCGCTTTGATCTGCTATTACCGCATTCCTGTTGCCCGCATTGCCAGCATCCTATTGCGGTCAGGGACAATATACCCCTGCTGAGTTTTCTGTTGTTAAAAGGTAAGACTCGTTGCTGTGGTGAGCGTATCCCAAGGCGCTATCCGCTGGTTGAGGTGGCAACGGCTATGATGTTTGTGCTGACGGCGCTTATATTCCCGCCAGGGTTCCCCTTGCTGGGCGCTTGGATATTGCTCTCCTTTTTGCTGACGCTGGCAGTGATTGACCATCACAGACAACTGTTGCCAGATGTGCTGACGTTGCCACTGCTGTGGATCGGACTTTTATTCAATATTCAGGGGCATTTTGCCTCGTTGGAACAGGCGACGATTGGCGCAGTGGCGGGTTATCTCTGCCTATGGAGCGTGTTCTGGCTATTCAAGCTGGCAACCGGTAAAGAGGCTCTCGGCTATGGTGATTTTAAATTACTGTCGGCGTTAGGCGCCTGGTTAGGTTGGCAAGCATTGCCACAGGTGATTTTGGTGGCTGCGGCCAGTGGGCTGCTGTTTACGCTGATACAGCGAGGGTTGGCGAAACAAGATCTTAATCAACCGTTAGCCTTTGGTCCATGGCTCGCCGTGTCGGGCGCGGTCAATATGTTTATCCCCTGGAGTTTTTAAGCTGAAAATAGCGCCTATATCTTGATTAGAGGCGCTAGTCAGCGTACCCAGTTTAGGTTTGGTTATGCCCAGCGTTTGATAACAATCGAGGTGTTGATACCGCCAAAGGCAAAGTTATTGGTTTGCAGAAACTCGCAGTCGATATGACGAGCTTCTCCCATGATGTAATCAAGTGCGCCGCATTGTTCATCAGGGGTACGCAAATTTAGCGTCGGTGCGAACCAGCCTTCACGCATCATCTGCAGGCTCAACCAGGCTTCCAGTGCTCCACAAGCCCCCAAGGTGTGGCCGAAGTAACTTTTCAACGACGAGATCGGCACGCTATCACCGTAGATTGCGGCGGTTGCCTGGCTTTCGGCAATATCTCCCCGATCGGTGGCGGTTCCGTGGGCAGAAATATAGCCGATATCACTCGCTTGCAGACCGGCCATCCTCAACGACTGCTCCATGCAGATCTGCATGGTTTCACGTTGCGGCTGTGTGATATGTGCCGCATCACAATTGGTGGCAAAGCTGACGATTTCCCCGTAGATGGTTGCGCCGCGTGCTTTCGCATGCTCCAGCTCTTCAAGGATCAGCGTACAAGCACCTTCACCAATCACCAAACCATCGCGGTTCTGATCAAATGGGGAAGGGGTGGCACGCGGTTCATCATTACGTTGGCTGGTGGCAAATAACGTGTCGAACACGGCGGCCTCGGAAGGACACAGTTCTTCTGCCCCACCGGCAACCATCAGGGTCTGATAACCGTGGCGAATTGCCTCCCAGGCATAGCCAATGGCTTGGCTGCCTGAGGTACAGGCGCTGGATGTCGGGATCACACGCCCGCGCAGGCCGAAGAATAACCCGGTATTGACCGCGGTAGTATGAGGCATCATCTGCACATAGGTGGTGCCCGTGATGTTATTGGTGTGCTTCTCGGTCAGCATGGTGGCGAATTCGCTCACCGGGCCAGTACTGCCGGTGGATGAGCCATAAGCGATACCGGTCTGGCCGTTGGTTAGCACCGGGTTGCCAATAAGCCCGGCCTGCTCCAGAGCCAATTCCGTTGCGCGGGTCGACATTAGCGACACCCGCCCCATTGAGCGTATGCGCTTACGGGTATAGTGTTCTGGCAGCACGAAGTCATCGATTGGGGCGCCCAGCAGGGTGTGCAGGCCGTCATAGATTTGCCATTCAGGCATATGGCGTACGGCGTTTTTATAGGCCAGCAATTGAGCGGATACCGCCTGCCAGTTTTCACCGAAGGCGGTAATACCGCCCATACCTGTAATAACTACCCGACGAATCATTGCATCCCTCCGTTGATAGAAATGACCTGACGAGTCACGTAACCGGCTATATCTGACATCAAATAGCTGGCAAGCCCAGCGACTTCCTGCGCCTGGCCCATCCGTTTCATCGGGATCATCGACATAGCTTCCTTTAACGCTGCCTCTTCCATTTTTATCATGCCGGTATCGATCAGCCCAGGGGCAATGCAGTTGACGGTGATCTTGCGTTTTGCCAGTTCGATCGCCAACGCTTTGGTTGCGCCAATAATCCCTGCCTTGGCCGCACTGTAGTTCACCTGGCCCCGATTCCCCATGATGCCAGAAACGGAAGACAGTGTAAGGATGCGGCCACCTTGACGTTCGGCAATCATTGGCATGATGCAGGGCTGGATCACGTTGTAGAAACTGTCCAGGTTGGTGTGGATCACCTCATCCCAATCATCATCGCTCAATGCAGGGAAGGCGGCATCGCGTGCGATCCCGGCATTGCTGACGATGCCGTACCATGCCCCATTCTCTGCCAGATCTTGCTCGAGGACCTCCCGGCACTGCTGACGATTGCTAATGTCGAAACAGAGCAGGCGGCCTTGTCCTCCGGCAGCGGTAATTGCGGCCAGCGTTTGTTGTGCGCCAGCTTCATCCTGGTGATAGTGTATCCCAACGATGAAACCGTCAGCGGCTAATTGGCTGGCAATAGCGCGTCCGATACCTTTGCTGGCTCCGGTGATGAGAATTGAACGACTCATGCAGTAGATCCCTGATTAAAAAGCATTGTTGATTCTTCTGGTGTGGGTTGAAAGGTATTGACGCGGCCTGTGGCCAGCGTGTCACCTTGCGCGCCAATAACACAGTCAAAACTCCCGAAACGGTCATCATGCATCAGCAGCTTGATTTGGATGTCTAGCATTGCATCTGCTGGTAGGTAACCCGCAGCACAGACCAATTCCCTGGCTCCAAGCACCATACCGAGGGCGATCCGCTGTTCTCCTCGCTGATGACGATGCCAACCGGACCAAACGCCGATGGTTTGCGCCATCAATTCCAGTGCGTACCAACCAGGCAGCTCGCCTTGCACGTTGAGGAACGGCGCCAGCACGCTGTCGCTCCTGACCTCAACCCGGCAATGTGCACTGTCTTCCGTCACGCTGATCACCTCTGCCAACAGCAGCATTGGGGCGTCGTGTGGCAGATATTCCGCCGGTGATAAGTAATGGCTCATGCCATCCTCCCCAGCAGGATGCTGGCGTTATTACCGCCAAAGGCGAAAGAGTTAGACAGAATGACCGGCCGCATCAGCGGTTCAGCCGCATGCAGTAAACCACAAGGCGGTAATGTCGGATCCGCCGGAGAACGGCTGAAGTCCTGCGCTGGCAGTGGCAAGTCGTAGAGCAGAATAAGTGCGCTGAGAGCCGCCTCGGTGATGCCCGCAGCCCCCAGGGTATGCCCGGTTAAATGTTTGGTGGAGCTGCAGGGCACGCTTTCACCGAACAGATCGTGAACCACTTTGGATTCGATCTGATCGTTGAGCAAGGTGGCAGTTCCATGCAGGTTGATGTAACCCACCTCTTCGGGGTTAAGCCCAGCGTCTTGCAATGCCTGTTCGATGGCTCGCAAGGCACCGGCACCCTGCGGATGTGGTGCCGAAATATGGTATGCATCGCTTGACTCACCCACACCCAGTAGCGCGATGGGGTGCGGCTCGCGGGTCAGTACCATCAGTGCGGCTCCTTCACCAATGGTGATCCCACAGCGGTCGCGGCCAAACGGTTGGCAAAGCGTAGTGGAAAGAGACTCTAGGCTATTAAATCCGTTGATAGGCATACGGCTTAAGGTATCGGCACCGCCAACAATCGCGATATCCGCCAGGCCAGCTTCAATAAGACGGCGCCCGCTGATGATCGCGCGGGCACTGGAAGAACACGCGGTGGAAAGAGTAAACGCAGGGCCATTCAGGCCCAACCAAGCGGCGAGGAAGCGTGACGGGTCGCCCAGCTCCTGCTGTGGATATTGCCAGCTCGGGCTCGCTTCATGGTTAGTGATATGGCTAACATGTCGATCGCCTTCATCCAGCCCAGAGGTGCTGGTACCGAGCACTACGGCGATGCGGTCGGCACCAAAGCGAAGCAGCGCGTCATCTACCACGGGCTGAATTTGCGACAGAGTGGCTAATAATAATTGGTTATTGCGGCTGCGATGTGCGGCAAAACTGTCTGGAATAGCGGGTAATTCACCGTCGACGCCGCCTAATACCGTGTCCTGTTGGTTCTGTAACCAATGCTCACGCTTGCGCATGCCGGGCGCTGTTCCTTGGGTTAGATTGGCTGCAATCTCTTCTGTCGATTGGCCCAAAGCGTTAATCATGCCGATAGCAGAAATGTAAATCATATCAGTCATCCAGATATTGAATGGTGATGTGGTATTTAAACGCGTGTTGCTCAATGCTGATAGGTTCACGTCGATCTTTACGTTGCAGGTACGTGATCTCCGTTATCAGTTTGCCGCCCGCGTTGCGTAATTCTCGTTTGTCGCCCTTATCGATTAGCGTCCAGCCCTGCGGCAACCGATCTTGCCAGGCGGTAATCGGCCAGTGGCCGAGCATCACATCGGCCAATACCTGACTGGCTGGCGGCAGTTGTGGCACCACGATCGACTGCTCGGTATGAATGCCTTTATCGTCATAGGTAACGAGAAATAAGCGGATACCTAACGAAGACAGCCCGGCCAAGGTGAGTGCATTGCTATCCGCATTTAGAATGACCAACAACGATTGGGTTTTGCCGTTAAAGCTGCCGGTCAATAATTGCTGGGACTGGATATTCTCAGTGATACCAGGAGCCGGTAGCGTGACGCGTACGCCGGGTTCAAGCCAGGCTTGCGGGTGGGAGCCATCCTCATTATGCGATGAGTGGCTACAGCCGGTAATCAATAGCACGGCCAACAGGGGAACCGCGCGCCAGAAGTCGCAATTTGTCATTTTTTTCTCTGCTTACGGTCAGGCATGGCGAGTGGGGAGAGCAAGAAAGCGGTAAAGATCCCACTGACCAGTACAATCCCAAAACTGCTGATAGCTTGAGTGCTGCTAAAGACCAGCATGCCCAGGGTTAACAACGTTGTCATCATTGCCAGCGCGATCGCCAACAACGATGTCAGTGGTGTGCCGCGTGGATTGCTAAAGAACAGCGTATAGTTAATGCCGATCCCCAGCACCAGTACCAGCGCCAGTAGCGAAAATAGGTTCACCGCATGTCCGCTAAAGGATAGGGTGGCCAGTCCGATGCTCAGCGACAACAGCGAAGGCACCAGGCTGATTAATCCCTTACGCCAACCGAGACGGAACACTGCACTGCAAGCGATCACCGCCAGTGCGACCAGCAGCAGGCCGGTAAGTATGGTGCGATAGAGGGCGAATAATTCGTTGAATGTACTCTTGCGATCTACCCACACTACGCCCGGTTGTTTTTCCGCTAGTGTGCTCAAAGCCGTGCTGTCGTTAACGTCTTCTACAGGTACCAGCACGCCGCTTTTGCCATTGGGCAACGTCAACCACATTAAGCGCCAACCTTCGCTGGCTGGACTGTTGAGCCAATCCTCCAACGTTGCAGGTGTGGTTTGCAGATCGGGTGTGACGTCCGTTAACCCTGTATTTTGCAATGCACGAATGACTGTAGGAGCGGCTCCCTGCAACAGGGCGAGATCCTGTCTCTGGCGTGCGAGCGAGTTTAACGGGATCGTGCGAAAAGCGCTGATAACACCCGTCTGACGGGCCTGTTCCAGTGCCGGCGTGAAGCCTTCAAGCCGCTCCAGGGTTTGCTGAGGAGTGTTGCCGTAGACCACAAACCATTTTTGATCGACGCTTTGCCCGGTGAGCTGTGTAATGGTTTTTTCCTGCGCCAGGATATCCTGCGGCAGCGCCTGTAACTGGGCAATATCATCATCGACGCGTAATGTCGCTATCCCCGCAAGAGAAACCAAAGCCAATACGACAGGTAGCCCCAGCGACAGTTTGCGGCTATGCCGCCAGGCCGCAAGCCAGCGCAGTAAGGAGAGCGCGGCAGGAATAGGGCGTACCGGTAAATTGCGACATAACCACGGATGCCAAAAGATCACCGTAAGGCATGAGGCGCTCAGGCCCACAGCGGCAAACACCGCCATTTGCCGGATCCCAGGGAAGGGCGCAAGCATCATGATCAGATATGCCGCGACGGTAGTCAGCAACGCCAATAATAGAGCATTGCGCACTTTGAGCAGACTTTGCCATGGCGATATTTCGTTACCGTGCACCATGCGTTCAGTGAGGTAGTAAAGCGTGTAGTCGGCAGAGATCCCAATGATGCTCATGCTCATCACCAGTGTCATCAGGTGAAGCTCACCGAAGAGCAGCAACGTAGCCGCTGTTCCGGCCAGTGCGCCGATGCCAACGGAAATCAGGCACAGCAGCAGCGGGCGCAGCGAACGGAAAACTACCACGATCAGCAATATTACGCCCAGGATGGTGGCGACCCCCAGCGTAGATATGTCCTGTTTTGCCTGTTGGCTGGCATAATCACTGTAAAACAGCGTCCCACGCGAGAGGAGCTTGGCCTGGGGATAACGTGATGTAAGTTGCTCCTCCAGCGCGGCGAGCGTAGTGACGACGCGGTGGGTTTGTTGCATATCAAATGACGATCCCGTCAATTCGCCATGCAGAAAATACCAGTAGTTCCCCAGTTCATCTTGAGTAACCAACCAGCCGTCCATCAGCCGCAAACGCTGGCTGCTCTGGGCCAGAGCCAGCTGTGAGCCGCGCATCAACATTAGCGGATCGTTGCGTAACTCTTTGCCGCTGACGCCAGAGAATGCCGAATAGAGCTGGGATAGGATCCACTGTGCCTGGGCTTCGCCACCGTTTTGCAGGCGTTCACGCGTTGCGCTGTCGATCAGACCATTACGATGCTGCCAGAAAAAATCGCCCCAGGCTTGCTGGTCTGCGGCGCCCATCGGGCCTTTCACCGTTTCTGCTATCCCGGATTTTTGCAACTGGGTGAGCCAGTATTGCGCTACCTGCGGGTCTGCCTGTTTACCGGGGCTGACCAGCCAGACCAACTGCTTGTCCAGGCGCTGCATAAAACCATCGTTCAGCGCGGGAGGAATGGCACCCAATGCCTGCTTGGGCAACATCGCCAACACGCTGCTATTGATCCGGGCCTGTGGCAATAGGGCAAGCAGCACGCCAGCTAATATCAGGCATGTGGCTCCCCATAACAGCGCGAGGCGCTTGGCATTAGTAGGCGGCAAAACGTTGTCGCTCTTCATCGGTCAAAGCTGCGGGTAGCAGCCGGTGTTGAGAGAAAGTGATTTCAGTCACATCGCCCTGTTTATCGTTTAAATGGATGGTTTCCAGATAGGTTTGTCCACTCAGCACTATAGTGGCAAAAATTCGATCCAGAGGGGTGGTCTGTGGGGTTAAGGATAGCGTCCAGCGACTCTCACCTTGCTCCTGGAAATCAATGCGGAAGTTTTTCTCCAGCACCTGACGATCGGCCTGGAATAGCGCACGCAGCAGATGATTGAACTGAAACATCTGCGGGTTGTTTTGTGCGGTAATAACCTGCGGTTGCTGGTTATTGATGATTTGCACCATCCGTGAGTCGTTGAGCATCAACGTCATGGCAAAGGGGGTTTGCTGCTGCCACAGTAAACCCTGATCGCGGGCGATCACCATTTCGCCTTGAGAACGCAGTGGCTGTGGCAGATCTTTAATGGTTCGAGCCTGGGCAAAATGGGCTCGCACTACCGGTTGTTCGGTAAAACGCTGCTGTAATTCATCCAACGTGATGGCATTGACCCATGGACTGATCAGCAGGAACAGCAGAGGCCAGGCTTTCATGGCTGCACCCCCAGGCGTTCGAACAGTATGTCCGGGCAGACAAAGCACATCTCACGGCTTTTTTCCTCTACCGCTACCTGGATGGTGTAACCGGTTGTGGTGCGTTTGCCGCTGTCGGCGTCAAAAATCTGGTAGGCAATGCGCAGGCGATTTTCGTATTCTTCCAGCGTGGCGCGGACGCGAATACGCTGTTCAAAGGTCAGCGTATCGCGGTATTTCACGCGGGTATCCACCACTGGCCAAACATACCCCGACTCTTTCATCTGCCGATAGCCGTAGTTGAATTGGTTCAGCAGGGCTTCGCGGGCAATTTCAAAGTAACGGAAATAATTGCCGTGCCACACGACTCCCATCATATCAATATCATGAAAGGGAATGGTCAGTTCTATCTCGCTGGTGAAACAGGGATCGTTTAGCACCCTTTGCTCCTGTCTGTGGTGTTGGCCTGTTGGTCAGGCAGTTGCCAAAAATTGAAAAAGTTGAACCAATCGAGCGGTGCCTGCAACGCGTAGTGTTCAAGACGCTCAGCATACTGATCAACCGCCTGTTGCAAGGCAGCTTGACGATCGGCCCGCGGTAACAGCAGAGGGTCGGCAAACGGCTCGCAGTGCAAATGCAGTTTTCCCTGCTGGCGCAGGGCATAGATCAGCAACACAGGGCAACGCAATATCGAAGCCAGAATAAACGGCCCTTGAGGGAATGGGGCAGGATGGCCCATAAAGCGGCTCCAGATAACCCGGCAGCTATCTCCTCGCTGCGGTTTGACCGCGATGCGATCGCCAACGATCGCCACCCATTCGCCGCGATCCAGCTTGTCTTTGAGCAATATGGCGGTATCCGGGCCGATATCGGTCACGGGCAACAGGTTGAGCCCTGCCTGGGGCGCTATCTCCGCCATAATCTGTTTGAAACGCTGGGCGTTGTCGTTGAACACCAGCGCATTGATGGTTTTACTCACCTGTAGTTGTGCCAACGCCCGGCAAGCTTCGATATCTCCCAAATGGGAGGCCAGCAGCAATTTGCCTTGCGGGGAGCCAATATCCAGCGTGGCTTCGGCATTGGGGGCGAAGACAACATCCTGCCCTAGCCGCATTTCCCCACGCCAACTGGCGATTTTATCCAGCATGGCATCTGCAAAACGTAAAAAATGGTGATAGCTGTTGAGATGCGCAGGAATGGGGAGCGAACGTGAAGTCAACTCGTTGCGTACCCGCTTCAGCCAGGCTTGTGAAGCCTGACGGGCCTGATGTGCGCCAAGCCAGTAAACCGCCACCACCGGATAGAGCAGTGGAGCAATGGCCTTTCTACCCAGTAAGCGCCAGATAGCAAGCATGATGCGCATTCCCCACAACCCCTTGATTTCTTTCTGACGTGCCCAGTGTGGGTTGGAGCGACGAAAAAGCAGGGTAGGGATGCGCGGCAACATGCCGAAGAAAAGGCGGGTATGCATCAGTGAAATGCGCACGTTATCCTTCAAAGCATCAAAGTGTGACAACCCATCCTGGGGGTAGGTAACGCGCGTCGGCACAAAGTAACTGGTGTTCCCTTGCCAGTAGAGGCGAACCATTACTTCCGTATCGAAGTCCATGCGTTTGCCTAGCGCCGTTTTATGCGCCAACTGCAGGGTGGGAGCTATTGGGTAAACCCGGAAACCGCACATGCTGTCTTTGAGCTGGAGAGAGAGTGTCTCAATCCACACCCAGACGTGAGTTACCCAGCGGCCATAGCGCCGCGACGCTGGTATGGAGTCGTCGTAAACCGGTTGCCCGGAAACTAAATCCTGGGGATGAAGCTGTGCCAGGGCAATCAGCTTGGGAATATCTTCAATGGCATGTTGGCCGTCCGCATCGACCTGTATCGCATGGCTAAATCCTCTGCGTTGAGCCTCTTCCAATCCGCGAACAACCGCCGTGCCTTTTCCTGAATTGTGTGCAAGGCGTACTAAGGTGACATCCGCGTGAATGGTGGCTAGGCGCTCAAGTTCCTGCTGGGTGGCCTGATCGCTGCCATCGTCCACCACCAGACAGGCCAAGCCAAAGGGTTGCAGGCGCGCGAGCACGCTTGCCATCATGGCTCCGTGGTTATAGCAGGGGATCACCACACAAGGGTTAAACGTGGCGCTATTCAGCGACATAATCGGATCTTCCCGCTGCTGGCTGTGCTACGAGTCTCACCATCATGGCGTTGATAGCGGAAAACCATGATTTGCCGCTCTTCCTGCCAGTCAAGCGTCAGCGTGACGATGTTATCCGGCAATAAGGGCTGTTGGAATTTGACACTTTGAATACTGTGAAAGCGAAAATCGGGTACCAGTAGTGAGGTGGCGTAGTGCATCACCCAGTCTAGTTGCGTCACGCCGGGTAGCAGAGGCTGTACTGCGAAGTGGCCTTTAAACCAGAATGAAGCCGCGTCCAGCCGTAACACGATCTCGGCCTGCTGCTGCGTCTGATGGCGAGCCATCTCATGGGGTCTCATGAAACAATTCCTGTAATTGCGCATAGACGCGCTTGTTCATGCTGTTGACGGGCATCTCGTCGACGATACGCCAGTAACGAGGGATAGTGACAGGTTCCAGCCACGGGCGCAGCGCACGACGCCATGATATTTCCAGTGCTTTGCCGCCCATTTGTTGCCACTGCTGCCGAGCGTGGTCTTCAAGCACCAGCAATGCGCCAATACCTTGGCGCCCTCCGCGTGTTACCGGTAGCGCTGCGGCTTCGCGTACGCCTTCGAGTTCCAGCAGCCGTTGCTCGATCTCGCAAAGTGAAATGCGTTTCTCTTCAATTTTCACCACCCGGTCGCGGCGGCCTGTTATCTGGAAGCGTCCGCTATCGTCAAATTGCAAAATATCGTCGAGGAGCAGGCCGTGCCTATCGCTGATAAGCGGAGAGATAGCGCGGATCTCGTCGGCGTCAACCATGATACGCACGCCAGGGAAGGGCTGCCAGGTTACATCAGGCTGCTGATGGTGACGCCAGGCGAGGATCCCAGTCTCGGTACTACCGTAGATTTCGTCTGGCCAGACGCCTAACCAACTGGCGGTCTGAGCAACGCTTTCCCAAGGCAACACTCCCCCTGCGGAGATGACCATATTCACTGGAGGTGGCGTGAGCTGGTGGTCCAGGCGTTTTAGAAAAGCCGGGCTGCTGATAAAGGCGTATTGGTGTTGATTCGCCAGAGTTGCCAACTGCTCGGTGTAATGAAGCATTGCTGCATGCAGCGGTAATCCTAGCGCCATGGGTAAAAAGATACGGAAGGTGAGGCCGTAAAGGTGCAACGGAGGCACTGAGGCCACAATATGGCAGCCGGTGAGCCTGTCGGCAAAACGTTCAGCCAGTAAGGAGGCTTCGCGATCGAGGCTGGCAATGGGCTTTATGATGCGGCGTGGTTGCCCTGTCGAGCCGGAGGTAAATAGTTCGATATGGCTGGCCGGATCGATAGTGGGTAGCGGTGGCTGGTTCTCGCTACTTTGATCGGTTGATTGGATCTGGATCAGCGAACCGCTCCAGGCCAGTGCCTGGTCGGTCAGTACGCCGTTAAACAGCGCCCGTTGTTCTTCCAGCAGAGAAACACGACTATGCCCGGGAACTACGGGTGTTTTGCCCGCATGCAATGTTGCCAATAGCCCGACGATAAACAGATAGCTGTTTTCAAAACACAGCGCCCAGCGATCGCCCTCATGTTGTTGCAGGATGCTCACCTGTGCAGCTACGTCATGGCGCAGCTGCCCCAGCGTCCAGATATGCCCATCAAGCCAGGCAATCGGGGTTTCATTGGCACGCGAAGCACTCAGCCACTGAGCCAGAGGGAGTGTCTGATTCATGCCGCGTCTCGCAATATCCGCCTGCGACGCACCAGCCATTCGCCAGCCATCAGTGCACCCATCAACAGATAGGCAATCATGCCGTTCCACAGCGTCCATAACCGAATATCACCGAGCAGAACGGTGAAAAGTGCCATCGAACCGTTCAGAATGAAAAACACACACCATATCTGGGTGACCTTGCGGGTATAACGCACGCCTGACAGAGGGAGCTCCGGCTCCTGCAAACGGGCAAGGCGCTCCACCATTGGCATCGAACTCCACAGTGAACTACCAAATACGCCGAGCATGACCAGATTGACTACCACTGGGTAAAATAGCAGCAGCTGATGCGTTTTTAGCACATAGCTCATTAGGCATAATGTGAGACCCGCGAGTGCCACGGCTTGCAGTACATAGCGCATCGGGCCGCGCTGACTTTTGACCTGATAGAGGCGAAAGGCCAGCAACAAGGCGATGATCGGCAGCAGCCAGTGAAGGCTGTTGCGTGTCAGGCCAAACCAGACAAGAAATGGCCAAGCCAGTAGCGCAAGTACCGCCACCAGTTGTATCCCTTTCAGGGATCGAGCGCCGCGCATAAACGGTTATGCTTCTTGCAATAGCTGTTCTACCGCATCAACGACATCTTGCACGGTACGCACCTGCTTAAAGGTTTCCGGCTTGATTTTTTTCCCGGTCTTCTTCTGCAGGTGCACGATCATGTCAACGGCATCGATACTGTCTAACTCAAGCTCTTCATACAAGCGGGCCTCAGGTTTGATGTCCTGTGGGTCGATATCGAACAGTTTGGTCAGCAGTGCGGACACTTCCTGATAAATGGTTTGTTGTTCTGTCATAGCGGGCTCTTCTCAGGCACGTTGAGCTTGGATAAAGGATGCCAGTGTTGCCACTGAATAGAAATGTTGGCGCATCTCTTCATTTTCGGCGGAAAGCACGACACCATACTGGTTTTTCACCATCAGCCCTAACTCTAAAGCATCGATGGAGTCCAGCCCAAGCCCTTCACCAAACAGCGCCGCATTGGTGTCGATATCGTCCGCAGACAGTTCATCCAAATTCAGTGTATTTATTATGAGATTTTTAATTTCAAGGTGGAGCGCTTGCATCATTAATTCCTGACAAAGGTATAAGGCCTGGTGATAACTGATGCAAAAGATGCCGGTTTAGCTGCCTTGCGGCTAATGCTGGCTGTTGCGATTCTGCATCAAAAAAATGTTCTATCTGTACCCGTTCACGTACTTCTACCTGGAACAGGGGTTTCCTGGGTGGAACGTCATACCATCTGCTCTGTTTATCAAGCAGATGCTCGCTACAGTGGATCACTGCTATACGCACGTCACGGCGGCATCGTACGGCAATATTGGCGGCACCGCGCTGCAGTGTCATATTTTCACCAGGGCGAGTGCGCGTTCCCTCTGGAAAAATAAGTATGGTGTCGCCCTGTGACAGGCGTTGCTGACTGGCTGGAAGTAGCGTGTCCGCCTGGCTATTGACCAGATAATCCGCAGCCCGGATCACTCCGCTCACAAAGGGGTTATGCAGCAGAGCGCTTTTTACCAGGCAGTCTGTCTCGGGCATCACGGATGCCAAAAGCACGTAATCAATCAGTGTCGGATGGTTAGCGACCACCAAACAACCGCGCTCCTGGCGTAATATATCAATCCCCTTGATGCGATAATCCAATACACCCAACGTTTTTGCTATCGATAAGAACAGCCG
The DNA here is from genome assembly GCF_023282985.1 of Serratia silvae. Lineage (GTDB taxonomy): Bacteria > Pseudomonadota > Gammaproteobacteria > Enterobacterales > Enterobacteriaceae > Chania > Chania silvae. The sequence goes on from NZ_JAGQDC010000002.1 coordinate 210,796, forward strand.
GAAGCTGGCGGCAATACTGCGCCGGGCTACCCGGCGGCGCTTGGCAATATCGCGCTGCAGTACCAGCAGCAGATTAAACCAGACAAGCGATAGCAGCAGGCCGCCGACGCCAAACAGGACAAAGCAAAAGCCGGTCATTATCAGACGCCAAGCCCAGTTTAAATGTGCGAATAGGCCGCTCATGTACGGCTCCAGTACCACTTTAGCCTTTCACCCGCAATGGCGAACGTTGGGTCCTTGGCCAGGTAGTGTTGTAAAAACTGTAAACTTTGCGGTAGCAGGGGCTCTTCCCCTGTGCCTTCCTGCTTGCTCTCGCACCTTAACGTATTCCCGCGTTCAAACACCAGCGCCACCGCATAGGCCCAGGTCGGCATCTGCTCTGGCAGGTAGGTGTGGTAAAACTCGGGCAGCAAGCCATCAAAATCGACCATTAATACTCTCTGGTAACCCGCCTGGAGTAAACACACGACCTCACATAACGCTTGCTGAAAGGTGTCTAGGCCAGCAGAAAGTGAAGATGATACCAGAGGATTTTGCGCCGTGATGGTCAAGTGACCCACCGCTGAGTTATGTACCGACATGGTGAAATCAGTTGGGGAAACCGCTTGCTGGGTGGCTATGGCCTGCAAAATTCGGTAATTACGCTCCAACTCACCGTGACGACTGGTATAAAGGACCGCATCCACCGGTTGACGACGTAGCATGGCTAAACCGCATTCCACGGCCAGCCTACTGCCTGAACTCAGGCGGCGTGCTGTCATCATGGGAAGTTCGGTCAGCTTCGATTGCGGCGCTGAGGGTATGATCCCATGGGGCTCCTGCGACCATTGACGCCATTGCGATGCGTCGCTTAGTCCGGGGGCCATGGCCTGCCAATCAACGATGTTCAATGCAAAATTCATCAACGTGCTTCCGCGGTTACTCGGTTTGGACTGTGTCATCTCCAAGGTAGCATGAGCGCTGCCCCATCATTATTGCTTTCGGCATACTAACAAGGTATGTCCAATACCAAGGTTATCGAGGCGTTTTTCTACCCGGAAACCTGCCGTTTCGAGGAAACTGTAAAATTTACCGGCGCTGTAAAAGCGGCTGTTACCGTTAGCCATGCAGGTAAAATAGAGTGAGGAGGCGTTGAGGCTGAACGAAGCCGCTTCAAATTTTTGCGCATCCCAGAACAGCTCCATAATGCATAGCTGAGCGTCAGGCTTCATCACCCGTTTGATTTTTTTCAGAATAGTAATAATTTGCTCCGGTGAAAAACAGTCAAGAAACTGACTCATCCACCAGATATCTGCGCTACTGGGTAACGGTGCATCGCTTAGCATGTCTACCGCATGGAAATCTATGCGATGAGATAACCCGGCTTTTTCGACATTCTCACGCGCCAGGCTAATTTGCTGTGGCAGATCCAGTAAGGTAATGCTGACGTTATCATCGTACTGGCAACAACGTAGCGCCCATTTTCCAGTATTGCCGCCCACATCATAAAGCGTTGTTGGTTTATTGTTAAATATATGGGGTAGTGCGGCATTAAATGCGGCATCTGAATAGTAGTGATCAAAAGCAAACCAGCTTTCACGTGCAGCCTTGGGCAATTGCGATAAGGCAGGGTAGATGGTCGGCCATTCACCAAACACTTTTAAACCAGCGGGCTTCTCTTCCTTAAGCGCATGTTCTAAAGAAAACAGCCCCTGATAACAAACATCTTGCGTGAAATCCATATTCACACGGGTCATGGCATCGTGGAGTAGGAAGTGCCCCACTTTGGCAATGAAGTAATAGCCGTTTTGATGAGTCACAATACGGCCACTTAACCCCATATCCAACAGCACACTAACGGCATATTCATTAATGCTGCTATTGGCAGTGATGTCCTCAAGCAGGGCGCCATGCTTTCCTTGTTCATCCAGATAGGCTAATACACCCGTATTACGCAGACAAAGGGCGGTTTGAAACAGCATTGGAGCAAAGGCAATCCGTTGCGCCTCTGTGATAGCATCAAGTGCACTGAGAGTGTCCTGTTGATACATTTGTTGTACAGCCTCTTTAATCGGATACAAAATAGCGACGCCAGCTTGTATCCGGCGATAATCTAATCAATGTTGGAAATTACAGCGCGGCACCAGCCGACAAATTTAACTGGATATCTTTATCGAGATTGTGTACCCAGCGGTTGTAGCTTTTATGAATTTTCCCACCCGAGGCTAGCAGGTTGAGGCTACTGGTGTAGTCGATGGAATAACTTGTTGCGGAATAGGTGATGCGGATTTCAGCCACATGATCGCGAGCCTGGAGGCGGCCATTAATGACGCCAGGGCCAGCCTGTGTCATAACCCATTCACGTTGCACACCTGCTTTCAGGATTGCAGTTCTGACTTGTGCTTCGGTATGACCAGTGCTGACCGTGCTGTTGATTTGTTGTATTGGGGCGGTACGCACACAACCGGTCAGAGTGGCGATGACGGCAAGAGCAGCACACCATTTAACGATGTTTTTCATAAAACAATTTCCTTTTGTTAGCAGGTTACAACCTAGAGAAAACTGAGCGGTTTAATTTTTTAATTAACGCCCACTGTTTTTAGCCGTGAAATTTATCAACGCATGATACTGAGATCAATTAAATTGCACAAGATGGATTGGGGAAATTACTTAGGAAAAATCTAACTTTAAGTCTGCTTCTCTTAGAGGATTAAACCAAAATTTTCAGCATTAATGCCTATAGGCAGTTGTTTGTTTTGCGTGTTTTTTGTTGGGAAAAAACCAAGGCAATATAGGAATGCGCTTATTTTTTAGGTGTGTTTCCCTTTATCCGATAATGGTACGCCGCTGTGTTGGTGGGTGGCTAGACCACTCCCTCATTGCTGGCGCTCAATGAAGAGGCCATCATTTGATGGCTTCATAGAGAGTTTAAAGTGGAGCCGAACGCAAATGCTTTCTGCTGCTGTACGAAGCTGGCCGGCTCATGCACATGGCGGCGGATATACAGCCCCACCGGTGCTGCAGTTTAGTTTGCACCCAGAGCGGGGCGTTGAGGTGGCAGCTTCGTGGTCAGCACTGGTCTTGTTGTTGATGAGAAAGGAGCATCCATTAGCCGAAAGGCAAGTGGTTCTGGCGGATCTTTGCGAGTATCTTAATCAGACATTAAGTTGTGAAGAACGGGCCATTGGTGAGAAATTCGGCATATAAGCCGTTTTTTAATCAACAAGATAAATAATCTGTTGATTATGCTTGATTGTTCCAATCTGGCTGTATTATATTGCGCTCCACGGAAACAGTAGCACTTCCGACAGATTTCGCCGGCTTAGCTCAGTAGGTAGAGCAACTGACTTGTAATCAGTAGGTCACCAGTTCGATTCCGGTAGCCGGCACCATATAAGAAACCCCAGTAGAGATGCTGGGGTTTTTTGTCTTTGGGCATCCATGATGCGGCGCAGTAAATGACCGCGCCTTACGACCCTTTAAATATCGGTGGCCAGCCATTGGTCAGACTCTTCGAACATCTCTTCCAGCATACGGTTTAATTTCTCGCGGTCACTTTTGCTGGCGTCTGAGTTGAGGCCGTTGGCCTGCATGGGTTTTACCTTCACCTCTGCATCCGGGAAGATGCGATGCACCCGTTTTGTCAGCTCGGCCTTGATGATTTCATCGGCACCAGGGATCCCTGCGACATTACGCTTATCAAACACCAATTCAACGAACATAGCCCAACCCTAACGTTACTGTTTATGTATACAGTTATTCTGACCGAAGGGACGGGGTGAGTGCAAGAGGGGGAGGGGAAAATTTTATCGTGGTCTATTTTGAGGGATGTATGCTCTATTGCTGCCACTACTACTATTACACACTATTTGTCAAGGTATGAAACGTTGGTTTTTATTATGCATATTGATCTTTGTGCGCCCGTTTGAATGCACCCATCATAATTGAGTGCAAAGATGCTCGGTTGTGCAATACTTCTTTTTACATGTCATAAGGTTATTATTTAAGCTTTCATATTTAAACTTTTTCAAAAGGGAATTAATATCATGAAAAAAACATTACTCTTTTTAGGTATGCTGTCGGTTGGTTGCATCGGTGTGGTGACTTCGGCAGTTGCCCAAAATGCTGATAACAAAAATGCACTAAAGACAGCGATTAATTTGGCAGAGTTGTTTGCTGAAAAGTCTACTATATGGTCGACTTACCCAGAAAATGATGCCTATGTTTTTGATCGCTCAGAGGACAACTATGTTGTCGTCGCTAAACGAGCGGATGGCGTTGTGGCACTGGTCAATAAACAAGAGAGCTATACGACCCCTGGGAAAATGGTATTAATGGGGACTTATTTTAACTGTAGTAAAATGACAGATGCGACTTTTTATGTTGAAGATGTCAGTGTAGACGACGTAGCCAAGCAACTTGCTGAGCCAGCTATTGATGATCCAGAGAGAGTGCGTGGTTTTGATGCGAGTATGCCAGTCCACGATCTCTATCTGGTGGCCTGCCCACAGAGCTGATTATGCACCATTAGCTCAACGGCAAGAGCAGTCATCTTCTAAACAGGAGGTTTGTTTTTGCCGAACTTTCCCCCGAGGTAAGGTCATAACCAGGAGCTGGCTAGAGGATTGAGGGAAAGCGATATCTGTAAGCATTAGACAATTAAGCGTCAGATACTGAGCTGCTGGTACGCCATCGGTTCGACGTGTTGAGCCATATCGTGTGGGCTAAACCCTCAGGGCCGTGGAGGTGCCAGAACAAAGAGAGCTTACATGCTTTCTTCCCGGCAACCGAGCGGATCATCTTTGCGGGGCATTATGCTGGGCCATACCAGCCAAAAGATACCGGCCGTACTGCCAAGTGCTCAAAGCTGAAGCAAAACGTCTTCAAGCCGCTGATCGACTATTTCAGGTCAGCACGGCAGGCGCTGAACGTATCAGCCAAAGAAATCCAACGCTGCAACTGGCTGTCAAATGGCTAGCCACGGGTTTAGCGAAAGCCAATGGCAACTGCCCAGAGAAGATCAGTATTTGGTGTTACCGCAGCATTTATCACCCGATGATCGGGCAAGGCCTCCGACAAGGGGAGGTAATAAGAATGCCAAACAATCCTCATAGCTAGGCAGACATCAGCGAGATCCTGGTTTCATTGTGGCGCGGTGATGTGCTGATCGGCGGCGTTAAAGGATCGGGATGAAACGAGCACCGCGTTGGTAGATACCGCTGGTGCTGAGCGCCGCACCACCGAACAGTTAAAGCTTGAACAGCAGACAAGGCCGACGTTGAAAACAGAACGTTACGCCAGGCGTTGGAGCATAGCGACGGTAGCAATCAGCGCTTGCCTGATTCTGCTATCGATATCTTGCACAGAAAAACCTAAGCCTGCACCGGCCCAGGTGTACCCTCCAGCAGTTTGACGGACACCGTTCACCGGGGAAACTTTCAGTGATGCCGTTATGGTCTTGCAAGTGAGCTTGATATATGTGCTTCAAGGATCGAGGGGCTGATTAAGTGGCCGCGGAATACGGAATTCAGGTAACTCGTTTAGCTATTCACCACACAACGAGCATTGAGCGAAATAAAAGCGAATATCCATATAATTAGTAGTGAAATTCAACAAAGGAGATATTTCACTATGAAAGCGATTTTTCAAAACTATTACAAAACTATCAAGTCTATGGATGTTGCGAATGGGTATACCTTAAAAGGTTTCATACCTAAAGAAGTTAGTGAGGCTGTAAAGGCCGGTAAATCAGCGTGGTTTGAGTCCAAGGTTTGCGTAGCCGATGCTTCTAGCCCGGTGCGAAATGTTGGCAAAAAAATTATCGTATCATCCTCTGGCTCCCCGGGTTTTCTGAATCACTCTGATACTTCCTTTCAAACAACTCTCGGTGGAAGTCTGTCACATCCTGTTACCGGGGAATATATAAATTATCCTGGGTTGGCTTGTTTTAACATACAGCTTGTCAAAACTGAAAGAGTTTACTTTAGCGTAAGGGCTTTGGAGTTACTGCATCCGAATGTCCCAACGAACATTGTTTGTCATGCTATGTTTTATATCTACGATTAAATAAACATCATGCGTGTCTATTATCGGTGGCATCTGGTTTTACCACAGTAATAGTCAAGAAAACCAGCCTCGGCATAGTCCGGGGCTTTTTTGTGACCATAGAAACCGAATAAGGAGCAGAAGATGTGTGGCGTTAAGCAGGGAGTAAAAGCCGTGCAGGGAGAAATAATAGCGTACAGCGGCAATTAAGACGGCGATCTAACGGCTAACAAGAGGGGAAACCTAAGTGCTGAAAGGCGATGGCTTGTCGGCAATTTTACCACCATTTTACCATGTGAAGGTTTTGTTAATAAAAAACCAACCCTAAGCGGTTGGTTTCTCTATAAATAGTTGGTCGGCATGAGAGGATTCGAACCTCCGACCCCCGACACCCCATGACGGTGCGCTACCAGGCTGCGCTACATGCCGACGCAGAACCCTATACTACCGTTTTCAGATGTAAATTCAAGCAGCTACCTCACCGATTGCTCTAGATTTAAGCAGTTAGTTGGCGATAAAGCGTTTTACATCGGTCAGCACCTGCAACAGCAGGGCTAGCTGGGGTTTCTCGTCTTTGATCTCGTTATCGTCTTGATCGTAGGCACGGTAGTTGCCATTGACATCCAATGTCAGCGTCTGTGTTGGCGTGGTGATCACCAACTGGCTGCCGTCACCGGTGGCCAGCCAATTGTTTTTACGCTGTGCGGCAAACAGATCTTCGCCTTGCGAGTAGTCGTTAGCCGGTGTTTTCACATGCAGCAGACGTTGCATCAGCGTGCGCATCACATCGTTATGATTGGTCAGCTTATTGATGGTTTGTGCCGGCGTGCCTGGCCAGTGAATGACCAACGGAACCTGCAACTGGCTGCGGTTAAAGCTGCTGCCCGCTCCCCAGTTGCCTTTGCCGGTATCGTTGAACTCTATGCCGTGCTCGGCGGTGATCACCACCACGGTTTTATCCAGCAGGCCTTTTTCTTTCAGCGTAGCCAGCACCTGCTCAATCTGCGCATCGAGGTCTTTAGCGCCGGTACGATAACGTTGGGTGAAGGCCTCAGGTGCGAGCTTATTGTCACCCTCTGGTAACCTGGCTCCGCTGAAATTGATATAGGAGAACCAAGGGCTACTACCGCTCTGAGTGGCCAACCAGCTCTGCCACTGATGAGTGGTGGCGGCATCGCTTTGTACGAACGGTTCAGGCGGTAGCGAGAAATCGGTCAATAGCGCCTGGCGGTAAAGCCTGGCGTTGAAACCGTCTGAAGAGAACAGGCCGAACTGATAGCCTTGATCGCTCAGCGCGCTAATCAACGCGGCCGGTTTGCGTCCGGCCAGAATACCATCCAGATAGGTAGGCGAAATACCGTAGAACAGGCCAAACAGGCCGGTGTCCGCATGGTTACCGGAGCTGTAATGGTCGCTGAAGCGGATATTTTCCTGGGCAAAGCGGCTCAGGCCGGGCATGTCTTGCGCCAGATCCTGGGTACGCACGCCGTTCACTACGATCATCAGCAGGTTGTAGCCGCTGCCTTTATCGCTGTAGTTCAGGCTGTTGAGCGGATATTCAACGGCCGCCGCTTCTGGATTGCCCTGTTGCATCAGGCGGCGCTCATATTCTTGCTGATCGAGCAGGCCGTGCTTTTCCAGGAACTTACGAGCGGTCATTGGGTAAGAAAGCGGCAGGTTGGCGCGCTGCATGGTGATCGGCCGATAGAAATTGGCATCCGCCCAGATATAAATCAGGTGCGAAGCAAAGAACGAACAGATGAACAGCACCGCCAGCGGCTTGCCGAAGTTGCGCCGGTTCAGGCTGCGCAGTTTCTGCCAGCTCCAGGTGGCAAACAGCATTTCGATCAGGAATATCACCGGTACGGCGATAAACACCAACTGCCAGTCGCGCGCCAGTTCACTCTGGTCCGGGTTGACGACCAACTCCCACACCACCGGATTCAGGTGCAGGTGGAAGTGGGTAAAGACTTCGCCGTCAACCAGCAGCAACGTTAGCCCGGCGGTGGCCAACGTCGCAGAAATAAATCGCAGCAGGCGCTGCGACATCACTACAAAGGTGAGCGGGAAGATGATCAGCAGGTAGACGGCAAAAACAATAAAGCTGAACTGCCCAATCAGGCTGACCAACGCATAGACTCGCCCCAACAGTGAGGACGGCCAGTCGGTAACAAACAGGTAGCGACTGCCCAACCCGATACTGAGCAGAATATTAAATAAGGCGAACCAGTGCCCCCAGCCAATCATCTGGGAGACTTTTTCACGATAACGCTGACGGTTTGTCACCATAAGTAATTATTAATGCGCTTTATCTTCATGGATAGAAGCCTGCAGGGCTTCAGCAAACGATCTGGCCAGTGTCTTCCGCTGTGCGGGAGCAATACTGGTGTTGATCAAATTGGTTACCATGTTGCCCAGCACCATCAAAGAGAGATCGGTGGGAGTATGGTGTTTTTCCAGAACGTTGACCAGCTCAGAGAGCAGTTGTTCAACGTGTTCGTCACTATAACGAGATGATTGTGGCATAAAAATTGTGCTCAAGGCTCGACAAAGTCCCATATCTTAACGTATAGAGCCGCGATTTTCCGCTCTTTTATAGCGTGAAGTTCGTTAAGGTATTGCCATGGCCGTTGTCTTTCGGCTTCTTCAGTGCTTGAATACGCGCTCAAAGAACAGGAGGAATAATCATGAGTCTGGATATCGAGCAGATTGCACTGCACCAGTTGGTAAAACGCGATGAGCAGACGCTGGAAGTGGTGTTGCGCGATTCCCTTCTTACCACCAATGCGGCGGTGGAAGAGATGATGGCAGAGCTGCATCGCGTTTACAGCGCCAAGAGTAAGGCTTACGGTCTGTTCAACGAGCAGAGCGAACTGGCGGACGCGTTGCGCAACTGCCGTAAGGGTGATGACGACTTCCTCGCATTTAGCCGTGCTGCCACCGGCCGTCTACGTGACGAACTGGCCAAATATCCGTTTGCCGACGGTGGCGTGGTGCTGTTCGCACATTACCGTTATCTGGCGGTGGAATACTTGTTGATCACGGTGCTGAACAGTTGTAACAGTACACGCGTCAATGAAGAGTTGGATATCCGCACCACCCACTATCTGGATATCAACCATGCGGATATTGTGGCGCGTATCGATCTGACCGAATGGGAAACCAATCCGCAATCGACTCGCTATCTGACATTCCTCAAAGGGCGGGTAGGGCGCAAGGTTTCCGATTTCTTTATGGATTTCCTGGCGGCGGCGGAAGGGCTGGACACCAAAGCGCAAAACCGTGGCTTGTTACAGGCGGTGGATGATTACTGTGCTGATGCCCAACTAGGCAAACATGAACGCCAAACGGTACGTCAGCAGGTTTACAGCTACTGTAATGAGCAGTTGCAGGCAGGTGAAGAGATCGAGTTGCAGGAGCTGTCGAAAGAAATAGCCCCGGTGGGCGAGAAGGATTTCCTGCAGTTTTCCAGTGAACAGGGTTACGAGCTAGAGGATAGTTTTCCGGCGGATCGCGGCACCTTACGCCAACTGACCAAATTTGCTGGCAGCGGCGGCGGTATCAGCCTGAACTTTGATGCGATGCTGCTGGGGGAGCGCATTTTCTGGGATGCGGCTACCGATACCCTGACGATCAGAGGTACGCCACCGAATCTGCGCGATCAGTTGCAACGTCGCACGGGCGGCAAGTAAGCATCACTGAATGACAGCCAATAAAAAACGCCGCAATTGCGGCGTTTTTCACTTCGGCGTCCCGAAAATCGATAACGTGGCGATTAAACGCGAACGAAGTCGATGTGAGCCAGTTTTGGCTTGAACGGGTGACGCTGTACAGCCTGAACCTTAACTTTGGTTTCTTTACCGTCGACAACCAAAACTACTGCTTCGCTGTAGAATTCTGGTTTAACTTCCATGTTCTTTACAGAATCATGGTCTAGTTCGATAGCAATCGCAGCTTCTTCGCCACCATAGATGATAGCTGGGAATTTGTTTGCTGCACGCAGGCGGCGGCTCGCACCCTTACCCTGGTCTTTACGTACTTGTACGTTGATAGTGAACATTGTTTTTTCTCTTAAAAGAAAATTTACCCTGCTACAGGCGACCCAGTAACAGGCTCGATAACCTGCTTTCACACTGGGCGAACCCAGGTAAAGCGGGCGGCATTTTAACGGAAAGCCGCTCTCTGGGCAATGAAAACCTGCCGCACGGGCTTAATACAGCTCATTGGCACGGCGAAAGCGGCCCTGATAATCAAAAACTTTTTCGCGTATTTGCCAGAACTGGCCGCGTTTGCGCGCGACGACGAAATCGGGATGGCGTAACAGCGCCTGCTGAGCCAGAATGTCCGCCGCGTTTTGCCAACCGAAGGGGACGCCAGGTGCCCGTTGGTGCGGGCGCAGGAACAGCATCTCGAAGGCTTTGCGTTGCGCGGGCGTTTGCAGGCGGAAACGTTCGCTGGTGCTGGTGCCATCTTCGTCATAATAGGTGGCTTTCAGCCATTCCCCTTTGTCGTCCTTGCCGCTTTGCAGTTCCATTCCGCCACAGCGCAGGACTAGCGCATCCTTCAGCTTCAATGCGGCCTTCAGCATATCGTCCGGATCGACCAATACTTCCTGGCACTGATGGCAGCGGCGTGCCGCAATATCGTTCTCTGCGCCGCAGTGCGGGCAGCATTTGAAACGGAAGCGGTAGTCACACTGCTCGCGATGTCCCTCATCATCTTCCAGCCAGCCCTGACAGCGACGGCCGTAGTGCTCGATGATGTCGCCGTTCTCGGTGCATTTGCCCCAAAACAGGTTGGCAAAACCGCAGCCAGGGCAAAATACCTGTACCGGTTGGCTGTCGGAGTGGGGTTTGCTAACGCCCACTTCCGGCGTGAACAAATCGTGGGGATTGCCGGCATAGTCCAGGATCAGGCAGTCGGTCTTGCCTGGGGCCAGCCGTAAACCGCGCCCGACGATCTGCTGATACAGGCTGACGGACTCGGTGGGGCGCAAAATAGCGATCAGATCGACATGCGGCGCATCGAAACCCGTCGTCAGCACCGCCACGTTGACCAGGTAGCGCAGTTGCTGTTGCTTGAAGGCTTCGATTAGCGCGTCACGTTCGCCTGGCGGCGTTTCGGCACTGACCAGCGCCGCTTCCCCGCTTGGCAACAGCCCATGCACTTCACGGGCATGCTCCACCGTGGAGGCAAAAATCATCACGCCTTTGCGGGTTTCGGCGTATTCGACGATCTGGCTGATGATGTGTGGCGTAATGCGGTTTTGCTGTTTCAGCTCGCGGTTAAGATCCACTTCGCTGAACAAGCCGTTGCTTCTGGCCTCCAGGCGGCTGAAATCGTACTGCACGATCGGCATATCCAGCCGTTCTGGCGGCACCAGAAAGCCGTGTTTAATCATATAGCGCAACGGCAGTTCATAAATGCAGTCGCGAAACAGGCTGTTGCCGTCGCCACGGGTGATGCCGTGGTAGTGATATTGATAAATCCAGCCTTTACCTAGCCGATAAGGGGTGGCCGTCAGGCCAAGCAGGCGCAGTTGCGGGTTGGTTTTTTGCAGATGTTGAATAATTTGCTGGTATTGGCTGTCGTCATCGTCGCTGATGCGGTGGCATTCGTCGACGATCAGCAGGGAAAATGCGCCGTCGAACAGCGACAGATTACGTGCCACCGATTGCACGCTGCCGAACACCACCTTGCCGCTGCTCTCTTTTTGCTGTAGCCCGGCGGCGAAGATGTCAGCCTCCAGGCCATAAGCGCAGTATTTGCTGTGGTTTTGCGCCACCAGCTCTTTGACGTGGGCCAGCACTAACACCCGGCCACGGGCGCGTTTTGCCAACTCGGCGATCACCAGGCTTTTGCCAGCGCCGGTTGGTAGCACGATCAGGGCCGGTTCAGGATGCTGGCGGAAATGCTTGATGGTGGCGTCAACCGCTTCCAACTGGTACGGGCGTAGGGTAAAGGCCATGCGTTAGTAGCGCTCGCTGAAGTGGGCTGTAACACTCCACTGAAATTGTGACATTTTGCTCCTCAGACGGCGGAAAAATTTCTATTATTATGCCCTCTGCGGCTACGCAGTGCGAGAAGCATGGAAATTACCCCTGTTATGGCATTATACTAAGCGGCTTCCCTACGCGAACATCCTCTTCGAACCTGTTTTTTGCACCTGGTGCGATAACGGGGCGTCATATTTAGCAACCAGATCAATGCGATCATAACAACGACAGGCAAAGCAGATTTAATGCGACTGGACAAGTTTTTATCTCAGCAGTTGGGTATCAGCCGTGCGCTGGTAGCGCGTGAACTCCGTGCAAAACGTGTCACCGTAGACGGTGAAGTGGTCAAGAGCGGGGCGCTCAAGCTGGCTCCGGAACAGGAAGTGCGGTTTGATGACAACGTGTTGTCACAGCTGAACGGGCCACGTTACTTCATGCTCAATAAGCCACAGGGTTATGTGTGTTCGACCGACGACCCGGATCATCCAACCGTGCTCTATTTCCTGGATGAACCCGTCGCGTACAAGCTGCATGCGGCAGGGCGGCTGGATATTGATACCACCGGCCTGGTACTGATGACCGATGACGGCCAGTGGTCGCACCGTATCACCTCACCGCGCCACGAGTGTGAGAAAACCTATCTGGTGACGTTGGAACATCCGTTGGCCGCTGATACCGCTCAGCAGTTCGAGCAAGGCGTGCAGCTGCATAACGAAAAAAATCTGACCAAGCCAGCGAAGTTGGAAAAAATCGAAGATACCCTGGTGCGCCTTACCATCAGCGAAGGGCGTTACCATCAGGTGAAACGCATGTTTGCCGCCGTGGGTAACCGGGTCATCGAATTACACCGTGAGCGCATTGGCGCCATTGTGTTGGATGACGATTTGGCACCGGGGGAATACCGCCCGCTGACCGAAGAAGAGATTGCCAGCGTAGGCGCACCGCACCTGCTGGATTAATTTTTACCACCGACCAAGGAGTCGTTGAACGTGCAACAGAACCGGACCTCTCACCTCGGCTTGATCTTTATTCTGGGCCTGCTGTCGATGCTGATGCCGTTGGCGATCGACATGTACTTGCCCAGCATGCCGATAATCGCCCAGGAGTTTGGCGTGGAGTCTGGCCGGGTACAGATGACGCTCAGCGCCTACATGCTAGGCTTTGCCGTTGGCCAACTGTTCTATGGGCCGATGTCCGACAGCATCGGTCGCAAACCGGTGATCCTGTGGGGCACGCTGATTTTTGCTATCGCGGGTGGGGCCTGTGCAATGGCCCAATCGGTGGAGCAACTGATCAATCTGCGCTTCCTGCATGGGTTGGCCGCAGCGGCGGCAAGCGTGGTGATCAACGCCCTGATGCGTGACATGTTCACCAAGGACGAGTTCTCACGCATGATGTCGTTCGTGATCCTGGTGATGACCATTGCGCCATTGCTGGCTCCGATGATCGGTGGCGTGCTGCTGTTATGGTTCAGCTGGCACGCGATCTTCTGGACCATGGGCGCGGCAGCACTGTTGGGTTCGGTACTGGTGGCGTTCTTTATCAAGGAGACTTTGCCTAAGGAGCGGCGGCAAAAATTCCATCTGCGCACCACGCTCAGGAATTTCGGCTCATTGTTCCGCCACAAGCGCGTGTTGAGCTATATGCTGGCCAGTGCTTTCTCGTTTGCCGGGATGTTTTCTTTCCTCAGCGCCGGGCCGTTTGTTTATATCGAGCTGAATAACGTTTCACCGCAGCATTTTGGCTATTACTTTGCGCTGAACATCGTGTTTCTGTTCCTGACGACCCTGATCAATAGCCGCAATGTGCGCCGCCTGGGGGCGGTTAAAATGTTCCGTCTTGGGCTGTTTGTGCAATTGACGATGGGCGTATGGTTGCTGGCCGTCACTGCCAGCGGACTGGGTTTCTGGGCATTGGTGCTCGGGGTGGCGGTTTATCTCGGTTGTATCGCCATGATCTCGTCTAACGCGATGGCGGTGATCCTGGACGATTTCCCCCATATGGCGGGAACCGCCTCTTCGCTGGCCGGGACGTTGCGTTTCAGCATTGGCGCACTGGTCGGAGCAATACTGTCCATGGCCCCAGGCAAAAGCGCATGGCCGATGGTTTCATCAATGGCGTTGTGCAGCATCGTTGCGGTGTTGTTCTATTTCTATGCCAGCCGTCCTCGTAATAACCCTGCCTGATTTACCCTTCACTATGACCCTCTCCCAAATGGTGAGAGGGAGACAAACGCAACCAGACCTCGTTTTCCCCTCTTGCAAGTTTAAGTTTGTTGCTAAATATATGCAGACTAACTAAATGACAACCAAACGAACTGTAGTTTTTTTGTTAAATATGGCGGTATTATTTTCTCAGGTTGTCAAAGGTGCAACCCGCAGGCTGATGGGGCGTTTTCTTCGCGGTTAATTGGCCTAATATTGTTTTAAATCAAAAGATTATTGATTTAAGCTGCTTTAGGTATTTGAGCGATATGTTTGCGCAATGTAAAATTATAGCGATTGTAAAGTAACTGCATTGCAAGAAAAAAATGTTGAGATCGCGGCGGGAAAGGGTTACATATAACGCAAAAATGCGAGCTGAGTCGCAAAACGCCGTGAGAGAACCTTCTACGGTGGAAAAAACTGAGTGATATCAGCAAGCGCAGGATGCGGTTAATTGTTTGTTGCAAATTTTACTTAAAAACAACATTTGTGGGCGGCAAAGTCGGATGATCCCGGCTATAACTAAGTCATCCTGTGATGTAAAAAGTGTTTCATCTTTTCATACTAGGGATTTCATGTGGATAGTTTCCAGCTTTCGGTAGTGCATCGCTTGCCGCAAAGTTATCGTTGGCTATCAGGTTTTACCGGCAGCAAGGTTGAACCGATTCCGCTTAGCGGCATAGACGAAGATAACGATCTGATCGGCCTGAAGCTACTCAGCCATGATGGGCGTGAAGCCTGGCGGGTCATGCAGCAGCTCAACCTGTCTCTGCAAGAGATCCAGGTCAACTGTTCCATCGTTGAATGGGAAGGCGAGCCTTGCCTGTTCGTTCATCAATGTGATGAAAGTGCTGCCATGTGCCGCTTAAAAAACGTCGGTGCGGCGATTGCCGAGCAGCTCAGCGCGCAGTACCCCTTCTGAATGATGCCGCTAATCAACCAACTGCAATAACTGCTGCGTATAGACAGCAGCAGGTGCGTTGAAAATCGTTTGGCAGTCACCTTGCTCCACGACTTCTCCCTGACGCAGTACGATCACCTGATGGCACAACGATCGTACCACCTGCAAATCGTGGCTGATGAACAGATAGGCCAGCCGGTGACGGAGCTGAAGTGATTTCAGCAGCGTCAGGATTTGCGCCTGCACCGATTTATCCAACGAGGACGTCGGTTCATCCAGGATCAACAGCTGCGGCTGCAGGATCAGCGCGCGGGCAATGGCAATACGCTGGCGCTGCCCACCGGAAAACTCTGTGGGATAACGGTAGCGCAGGGCCGGATCCAACCCGACTTCCTCCAACGCCTCAATCACCCGCTGTTCGCGTTGCTCTGCGGTCAATTGCTGGTGGATCTCCAGCCCTTCAGCGATGATTTGCAGCACGTTCAGGCGTGGGTTCAGCGCGGAATAGGGATCCTGGAACACGATTTGCATTCGGCTGCGGTAAGGCAACATCTGCTGGTTATTGAACTGGTGCAGCGGTTGGCCATCAAACCAGATTGCACCTTTGGCACTTAGCAAGCGCAGCAGCGCCAGACCAGTCGTGCTCTTGCCGGAACCCGATTCACCCACCAAGCCCACGCTTTCTCCAGGCTGTATCTCAAAGCTCAGATTTTTCAGCGCGTAGTTCTGATCGACAACGCGCCGTAATAGGCCACGTTTGATCGGGAAGCTGACCTGCAGGTTTTCCACTTTGAGCAGTGGCATGGGCTTATCGCTAGCCGGTAGCGGCAGAGGCTCGCCCACGTCTTCAGCAGCCAATAACTGACGGGTATAGGCATGCTGGGGGGCGCTAAACAGGCTGTCACGGCTATTTTGCTCTACGCACAATCCTTGGCGCATCACCGCCACGTTATCTGCCAACCGGCGAACGATGTTCAGGTTGTGGGTGATGAAAAGTAACCCCATTCCCAACTCCTGCTTTAATTCTTTCAGCAGCATCAGGATCTGCGCCTGGATGGTCACGTCTAGCGCGGTGGTCGGTTCGTCGGCAATCAACAGCTTGGGCTTGGTCAGCACCGCCATAGCGATCATCACGCGTTGACGTTCTCCACCGGAGAGCTGATGTGGATAATCCTTCAAACGACCTTTGGCGTTACGTATTCCCACCCGATCCAGACATTGAATGATTTCGGCGCGGGCGCTGTCACGGCGCATGCCCCGGTGGAGCATCAGCACTTCGGCCAGTTGCTTTTCGATGGTGTGCAGTGGATTGAGCGACACCATCGGCTCCTGGAAAATCATCGAGATCTGGTTGCCACGCACTTTGCGCAGTTCGGCTTCTGGCGCGTGTAACAGCGAGTTGCCGTTAAACAGAATATCTCCACCGGGATACACCACTGGCGGGGAAGGCAATAGCCGCAGCACGGAAAGGGCGGTGACGCTTTTGCCTGAGCCTGATTCACCCACCAACGCCAGCGTTTCCCCTTGTTCAATCTGCAACGAGACGCCGTTGACCACCTGATTCAAGCTGCCTCCCTGGCGGAAGGCGATGCTGAGATCCTGAATAGCGAGCAGAGGAGTGGTCATATTAATGCGCCTTGCTTGGGTCGAAGGCGTCGCGCACCGCTTCGCCGATAAAGATTAACAGTGAGAGCAGCACCGCCAGCACCAGGAAGGCGGTAATGCCTAACCACGGTGCTTGCAGGTTGTTTTTGCCCTGTAAAAGTAGCTCACCCAACGAAGGCGAACCGATCGGCAAGCCGAAGCCGAGGAAGTCGAGAGAGGTGAGGGTGGTAATCGAACCACACAGAATAAACGGCAGGAAGGTCAGCGTGGCGACCATGGCGTTAGGCAGCATATGGCGATACATAATCACGCGATCCGGCACGCCCATCGCTCTGGCGGCACGAATGTAGTCGTAATTACGGGTACGCAGGAATTCTGCACGCACTACGCCCACCAGGCTCATCCAGCCAAACAGGATGGTGATGCCCAACAGCCACCAGAAATTGGGTTGGATGATGCTGGACAGCAGGATGATCAGGAACAGCGTCGGCATCCCCGACCAAACCTCGATCAGCCGCTGCCCCCAAAGATCGAATCGGCCGCCGTAATAGCCCTGCGTCGCTCCTGCACAGATACCAATCACGCTGGAACACAGCGTTAGCGCCAGCCCAAACAGCATCGAGATACGGAAACCGTACAGCACCCGGGCCAGCACATCGCTGCCGTTACTGTCGGTGCCCAGCAGGTTCTGGCGTGACGGTGGCGACGGGAAGGGGACTTCGGTGGCAAAGTTGATCGTGTTGTAGCTAAAGCGGATTGGGGCCCAGATAGCCCAGCCGTGTTGCTCAATCTGCTTGATGACAAAAGGATCCTGAAAATCGGTGATGGTATTCAGTTCCCCACCGAAGGTCGTTTCGCTGTAGTTGACCATAAAGGGCACATATAGGCGGCCTTCATAGCGCACCAGCAAGGGCCGGTCGTTAGCGATCAGGTTGGCGGCCAGGCTGAGCGCAAAGGCCACCAGAAAAATCCACAGCGACCAGTAACCACGGCGGTTGCTGCGAAAACGTGCCCAGCGGGCCTGATTGATGGGGCTTAAGCGGCTCATTGACGGGCCTCGAAATCAATGCGCGGATCGACCAGGGTATAGGTGATATCGCTGATGATATTCAGCAGCAGGCCGATCAGGGTAAATATGTAGAGCGTTCCGAACATCACCGGATAGTCGCGTTGCAGGGTGGCATCGTAGCCCAGTAGCCCAAGGCCGTTGAGCGAGAACATCACTTCGATCAGCAACGAACCGGTGAAAAACACGCTGATAAAGGTGGCCGGGAAACCGGCGATCACCAACAGCATGGCGTTACGGAACACGTGGCGGTACAGGATCTTCTTCTCGTCCAGCCCTTTGGCACGGGCAGTGACCACGTATTGTTTACGGATCTCATCAAGGAACGAGTTTTTGGTCAGCATGGTCAGGGTGGCAAAGCCACCGATCACCGTAGCCAGCACTGGCAGGGTAATGTGCCACAGATAATCGGTGATTTTACCGTACCACGGCAGCGTGTCGAAATTGCTGGAAACCAGCCCGCGCAGCGGGAACCAGTCCAGATAGCTACCACCGGCGAATAGCACGATCATCAGAATGGCGAACAGGAACGCTGGAATGGCGTAGCCGATGATAATCAGCGTGCTGCTCCAGGTGTCAAAGGCGTTGCCGTTGTGGATGGCCTTGCGGATCCCCAGGGGAATCGACACCAGATAGATGATCAGCGTACTCCACAGCCCCAGGGACGCGGAGACTGGCAGGCTTTGGCCGATCAGCTGCATCACTGAGGCACCGCGGAACAGGCTGTCGCCGAAATCGAGGCGCATGTAGTTCCACAGCATGGTGAAATAGCGTTCGTGCAGCGGCTTGTCGAACCCATAGCGTTTGGTGATCTCGGCGATCACTTCGGGATCCAGGCCGCGTGAGCCACGGTATTGGCCTTCGGCCACGTTGCCCGCGCCAGCCTTCATATGCCCAAGGCCTTCACCCGCGCCACCACCGCCAAAACCGCTGGTTTGCCCCATCTCAATAGAGGCAATGGCCTGATCGACCGGCCCACCGGGGGCGATTTGCACAATGAAAAAGTTAATGGTGATGATTGCCCACAGCGTGGGGATCACCAGCAGTAATCTGCGTATCAGATAAGCGGCCACCTGAGGCTCCTTATTGCCGTTGCGCCGGCAAGCGTGCCGCCTTGTTGACGTCGAACCACCAGTTGTCGAACCCGATCGAATAGGCCGGGCGTACCGCTGGCGAAGAGAATTTGTCCCAATAGGCGTAACGGTCGTGATTGGAGTACCACATCGGCAGCATATACATGTTCCAGGTCAACACCCGATCCAGCGCACGGCCAAGGGACAGCAACGATTTTTCATCTCCTTGATGCTTAACTATTTTACGCACTAGGTCGTCTACAGCTGGATCGCTGACGCCGGGGGTATTCCAACTCGAGGTGATATAATCTGAATCCCAACGGGTTTGTAGTGAGGTGCTGGGAAAAGGCATTGCAGGGTACACTGTCGGCATCATATCAAAGTCACGTTCGCGCATGCGGCGGGTGAATTGGCTGACGTCAATCTCACGGATCTGCATATCAATCCCCAACCGCTTCAGGTTGTGCTGGAAAGGCAGTACGTACTGAAAATTACTGCCGCTCCACAGCATCAGCTCAAAGGTAAAGGGTTTACCGGTTTTGCTGTTGACCAACTGCTGGTTTTTCACTTCCCAGCCAGCTTGTTTAAGCAACTCGGTGGCTTTCAGCAGGTTGGCCCGGTCATTGCCGCTGCCGTCGGATGTTGGAGGCTGATAGATAGAGGTAAATACTTCTGTTGGTACTTTGCCTTTCAGCGGGGCCAGCCAGGCCAGTTCCGCAGCGTCTGGGTAGCCGGTAGCCGCGTATTCGGTATTCTGGAAATAGCTGTTGGCGCGCTGATAGGCACCGTAATACAGCGCCTTGTTCATCCAGTCAAAGTCGAAGGCCAGGGTAATGGCTTCCCGCACCCGGCGATCGGCGAAAATCGGTCGTTGAATATTGAATGCCATCCAGCGGGCATTCTGTGCCGCCTGATTGGTTTCATCCTGTTTGATGATGAAGTTGCGCGCAAAGTTGCCGCCCTGATATTGAGTGGCCCAGTTTTTTGGCGAGCCTTCGACGCGGAAATCGTAAGCCCCGGCCTTAAAGGCTTCCAGTGCCACCTTATCGTCCAGGTAATAGTCGTAACGCAGCGTATCGAAGTTATAGCGACCACGATTCACCGGCAGATTGGCGGCCCAATAGTCGCGTACACGTTCGTAGGTAATGTATTGGCCCAATCGGTAGCTGCTGATTTTATAAGGCCCACTGCTCAGAGGGGGAACAGCCAGTGGCTCATTCAGCTTATGGTCTTTCCAGAAGCTTTCCGGCATGACCGGCAAGCTCAAGAGACCGAGTAGCTGATCTTTATCCGGTTTGGGGAGTTCTATGCGTACTGTCAGACGGGAGATGGCCTTGACCGTGACGCCTTTATACGCCGAACGGAATTGCGGCACTCCCTCGGTCATAAATTTGTTGAAGGTGAAAGCCACGTCGGCAGCGGTGATCGGGCTACCGTCATGAAAACGAGCGCGTGGATCGATATCCAGCTCCATCCAACGCATATCTGCCGGGTAACGGGCCGACTCTGCAATCAGCGGATAATAGCTGGAAGGCTCGTCGGCCGAATTGGTGAATAGCGTATCGTAGAGTTCCCCAGTTCTTTCACCGGGCACGCCGCGCGAGGCGAAACGGTTGAAGTTATCATAGGTACCGATGGCTGCCAGCCGAACGTCGCCGCCCTTGGGGGCCGCAGGGTTCACGTAGTCAAAATGGCTAAAGTCGGTGGAATATTTCGGTTCACCGAGCGTGGCGAAAGCGTAGCTTTCATTAAGGGTTTCGGCCTGCATGCTAAAACTGAGTGCCGAAAGCACCAGGGCAGCAAAAATGCGTACGGACATCTCTACGGTAAGCTCCTGCTATGTATACCCGCCGCCTTTCAAACCATGGCTTGAAATATGTCGGATATAAGTCAATTAATCCAGCCGGTAGCATAGCATTTCAGGCCGGTTTTCTGAGTAAAGAAGTTTCAATATCAGGGATTAACCGCGGCCTGATAATCAAAAGCGGCATTATTCTGGCAAAAGGCGACGAAGTCCTCAATACCCAGTGGCTTACTGAAATAATAGCCCTGCATAAAATTAACGTCGCGCTCTTGCAGGAAACTCACCTGTTCGGCGGTTTCAACCCCTTCCGCCACGGTCAGCATTTGCAGTTTTTTAGATAGTGAAATCACTGCATCCAGGACAGGAGCGGTCGCCGTATCCTGGCCGATGGTGTTGACAAAACCGCGGTCGATTTTCAGGTAATCCAGGGTAAAGCGCTGTAGATAGATTAAGGCGCTGTGGCCGGTGCCAAAGTCATCTACCGCGATTTCAACGCCCTGACTGTGCAGCCAGTCAAACTCTTCCAAGGCGTTTTGTTCCTCCACCATGCCGCGTTCGGTGATTTCAAACACCACGGTGAAATGGTTGGTCGGCACTTCAGCCAGCAGTTCGATGATATCGTCATGGAACGAAGGCGCATTAAGGTGAGAAGGAGCAAGATTGATGCCCAGTTTGGCCCCCCGTGGCAGAGCTTGCGCCAACTGCGGGATATCCGCTACGATCATCCGGAACAGGTGGCGGGTCAGCGCCACGATCAACCCTTCGCTTTCGGCATAGGGGATAAACAGATCCGGTGGAATACGCCCCTCGCTGGGATGCTGCCAGCGGATCAATGCTTCCATTCCGGCGATGGTGCTGCTTGCTGTGTGGAATACTGGTTGATATTCAACAAAGAACTCATTGCGCTTGATGCCCCTCATCAGGGCGAGTTCGGGGCTTTGACGCAATATCTGCATGTAGTAATACAACACGCCCACCATCAGGGAGAGCACCAGGCTGCCCAGCACGGTAAAACGCATATCATTAGCCGTCAGGGATTGGTGATAGAAGATCATACTCAGTGGATAACCTGGGACTGCAACCTGGCTGGTGTACCTTTCAGGTAATTTTGCCAGTGGCATCATATTCGAGTCGAAGGTGGTTACCGCATGGTTCCCGATCACGATGGCAAATCCGGGAGTATCTCTATCGCGTGAATTGAGTAGCAGGTAGGGGGTCAGGGTGAGATCCAGCGTGGCCAGTATGCCGGTGTTGCTTGGCCCCGGTTGACGTAGCCACACGGCAACCGCCGGTTTTTCCGGCACCATCGGCGTGCCTTCTTGCAATGCCATATCCAGTGGCTTGCGCCAGTCGATTTCGGAATAAATATAGCTCATCCCCAGCATCATGTTACCGGTTGCCGAGGAGCAATAGGCAAAACCGTCTTTTACCAGAACAAAAGTGCGTACGCCGGCGGTAAAAGCGGCACGGTAAGTAAGATCGGACTGGACCTTTTCGCAGGATTTACCAGTAAGCGGCATGATTTGTTGCATCATTTCTTGCAGATTATCGAGATAATTAACGGCAAATTTTTGCGTACGGGTTTCGATCTTATGTTGATATTGCGTGCGCTGATGATCGATCAGAAATAAGGTGACAGAGATAAAAACAATGAAGAAAACTGCTGCGACAATACCGCTTTTAGCCAGGCTACGCCGTGTGTTAGACGCATGGCGTGCAAATGCTCCCTTCAATCCCATTACTTGCCCCCTGAGCGCAGCGTAAAAATATTCTTGTTATATTGCGGGTGATTAATATATCTCACCGATCCAGCCTGCGTCATTATTCGTCTGGCTGTTTAGACACAGCGTAAACAGTGCGTTACAAAATGGTATGTCACTTGACGATAATAGGCTATTTTTTCAACTGTCGCGTGGTTTCTTGCACTGTGATAATCGAAAATAGCGATGCGGGTTTGTTCGGTGCCACTTTTACAGTGAAAAAAAACGCTGCCCCTGGGGGCAGCGTTCTGGTCTCGTTTGTTTGGCTTTCAGGACTAGATTCAGATACTACACCGTTAGCTGGAACTTTTGCCCAGTAACCGGCGGCCTTCACGATAACGTTTATCCCAATAGTTATCCGAAAGGTTAGAGATTGTCACGCCACTGCTGGTAGAGGCATGAACGAATTTGTCGTTACCCAGATAGATGCCAACGTGGCGGCCAGTCGACCCGGCGCGGAACAGCACTAAATCACCAGGGCGCAGTTTGGCGCGCTGGATTTGTTTGCCCATATCTTCTTGCTCATAGGTTGAGCGGGGCAGAGCCATACCAAACTGTTCACGGAAAGTCCGTTGCACAAATGCCGAGCAATCAATGCCGCGCTTGCTTTCACCGCCTAAACGGTAGCGGACGCCTTTCCAATCAGCATACTGATCCATAATCTTTGACTTGACGTCAACGTTACGTACCATCGCTTCGAATTCATCCTGAGAGGCTTGCAGTAAAAGACCGTTTTTGTCATTAACTGCATGCATCTCAGTTTGTGATCTATCTAACTTCGAAGTGTTCGTTGAGCTACAGGCGGAGAGCACCAAGGCTGCCGCAATTGCAGGTAATACCCGCAAAAAATATCTCAGAAAAGGTTGAGATTTGACCATTGTAATTGTTTTCCCTTGAAGTCCTTAACGACGCAAGTCGTTATCTGAAAAATACCAAACTGAACGAGACTAGTTGGCACCGGCAGGAAGGACAAACAGTTAGCATCGGAAATGTGCAGGAACGCACAATTTTCGGATTTTTACTAACGAGCCAAGCCAAACCAGGCACAAACGCATCAGAGAGTACCGGAATGAAGTGAGGATTGCGAGCCTTTTTCCGACATTCTTTATATGAAATCGTGATGTAACATAATGTAAATATTCATATAAAAAACGCGGTTTGCCGCTTATGTTGGATTGGTGTTAATTAATGCGGTAACCATGTTAACGGCGTGGTTGCGGAGTAAACAGATTGAGGCATTTCAATAACCGAGAGGCGCTGGCCTCCCGGCTATCATAATCTAAACTTATGGCTGCGTTGGACGATACTTACCGGGTAATCTGCAGTTCAACCAGTGGATCACAACATCGCTGGCCGGTGTCATCAGCCACCAACTGGTGCCGACCATCACCACAGATAGCGAACCGACGGCAATATCGGTAAACCAGTGTGCACCGATCATGATGCGTGGAAGGCAGAAGACTAGAGTGATCAGCAGCGCGATGGCAAATGCCGTGCGGTTAAAGTAGCGCAGCATAAAGCAGGAGAAAATCATCAGCATCATGCCATGATCGCCGGGGAAGCTGTCGCTGGAGGCGTCTTTGGTTGGGATGCCGGTGAGTTCGCTGACCCGGTTGATATTGTCAAAGGTCAGGGTGGGGCTGGCGTGTTTTACTGGCAGCAGGTGACCAAACTGGTTGAGCACCACCCCCGTTAACAACATCACGACGCCGGTAACGATCAGACGGCGGCGGCCAAAGGCATCCTGCTTGAGGTAGAAGTAAAGGTACAGCAGCCCCATGGCGATGAGCGAAATGACGTCGAATACCCGATTGTTGGTGATCGCCACCATTCTCAAAAACCAGGCGTCGCTGGCCAGATGTTGGTTGAAGAAGAAAAAGATTGCTGAGTCAATGTTGAACCAGAACCCGTGATCCTTGGGTATATACCAGGAAAGAAATAGCACGATGCCCAAGACGTTGAGCATGAGGATGAAGGGTAAATTGCGGCGTGTCATGGCTGACCTGTAAAGATTATAAAAAATAATGCCAACGTTAAAAGCATTAACTTAAACGAATGTTAAACAAAGCCGATTGTAAAGCATTCCAGTTGGCTTCGCTGCTGTGGATCAACTCGATACGGCTGTCGAGCGGAGCGGTGGGGCGCGTCTCGATACTGAGATCCTGCCCTTGGCGGTTGATCAGCAGACTGCCTTCGGCAATGCGTAC
The DNA here is from genome assembly GCF_023282985.1 of Serratia silvae. Lineage (GTDB taxonomy): Bacteria > Pseudomonadota > Gammaproteobacteria > Enterobacterales > Enterobacteriaceae > Chania > Chania silvae. Next base: position 235,436 of record NZ_JAGQDC010000002.1, read on the forward strand.
CACCGCTTTGGCCCTGTCAACCGGTGCTAACCTGATCCATTCCATCATACCGACGGTGTCGAATAGGGTTTCTCCATCAAAAATCCAGCCGCAGCTGGTGAATCCTTGGCCTTGGTTAAGGGCCCGGCGCCAGCGGGCGTTTTCAGGCAAACGCAGCGCAGCTAACCCTTGGGTTTTGGCGTGACTATGATGATGCTGTGCGTCCGGCAATTCTGTGCAATTGGTGCGCGGCCGATCCAACAACTTGATATCCATGCGCCCTTGCTCGATGGAAAAGACCGGCCGCTGCTGGCCATGCTGCATTTGCCAGGCTGTCAGTGCGTGAGCATCTTGCGGCTGCCAGGTATCCATTTTATTGGCGATGATCACGTCGGCTGCGGCCAGTTGATCGCGGAAATTTTCGTTTTCACTATAGCGAGGCTCGCCGAGTTGGCGGGGATCAAGCACACAAATCGTTGCCAGCAAATCGATCCATCCGCCATAGGTTTCTTGGGTTAACAGCGCCAGGATCTGCTTCGGGTGACCTAATCCAGTAGGTTCAATCAGCAACCGATCGGGTTTGGCCTGTTGCAGTAACATATTCAACCCTACCTGCATCGGTAGTCCGTTAACACAGCACATGCAGCCACCAGGGATTTCTTTCAACACGGCACCGCTGTCGGCCAGCAGGGCACCATCGATACCAACCTCGCCAAATTCGTTGACCAGCACGGCCCAACGCTCATTTTCCGGTTTGTTGGCCAGCAGATGCCGAATAGTGGTGGTTTTGCCGCTGCCCAGAAAACCGGTGATCAGATTGGTTTTCGTCATGTGAATGCCCTCATTAAAAGCACGCTTAATTTATTGATAATTATTGATTAATTAACTTTATCTGTTTGTGTTGCAGAGTGTAAATTTAATCATGAAAATTGCGCCATTTTTAGCGCTTTTATTTTGACCTTTGATTGGGATTTTTCCCATTAATAATCAGGAACTAGCAACGTCAATTTTACCGTACCGTATTGTTTCCATGTCCTTAATGTACCGATTAGCCATAAAAAAAATCACCTATCCTTACGATTATTCCTATGAAAATAACCTATCTTTAAGGTGGCTTAACAAGAGTGAGATTGCCATGAATAGCTTACGGTTAATTCTGATCGCAGGAGCGTTGTTTTCATGGATGGCAGCAAGTCACGCGGGTTCCACAGGTGGCGTTATCCACTTTGTGGGGGCCATTGTCGAAGGCCCTTGTACGGTAGATGTTAGCAACACAGCGGCGAATACCCAATGTTATCGTAACGGGAAAAACTACACGGGCACGCAAAGGCTGGCAAGTTTTGATGCCAGCAGTAAAGAGCTTCCGCTGAATATCGGCACCACAGAAATGCGGTGGGTAGATCAGCAGAAAAAACTCGCAATAATGACGGTAATTTATCGTTAAGTCCTCTAGTCATGCCGAGTGGGGCTCGGCATGACATTCCCAGATCGACACCTTTCCTTGCCCAACCGACTGACCAGGATTGCACATGGCGAGCCGTCTGCGCCGCCAGCCGTTACCGGGTTTTAAATTGAGATTTTTCCGAATTGAAATCTGCGATTTGCGGCAATAAATTATGCGTCGCCAGAGAGGTGGGTTCCTACATAACTAAATGATAAATAGTGAAAACATTTCTACCTTGTGGTTAATCCAAGAACTTTTTTCAGGTTTGAATTGGCTTAATAACAAGTGAGGTGACCATGAAAAACTTACGGTTGTTTTTGATCGCAGGAATGTTGTTTTCATGGATGGCGGCTGGCGTGGCCAATGCTGCTACCGGCGGCGTGATCCACTTCTATGGCGCCATTGTCGAAGGTCCTTGCAGGGTGGAAGTTGCTGACTCAATGGCGCAAACGCAATGCTATCGCGATGGGCAAAACTACACCAGCAAACATCAGTTAGCGAGCTTGGAGAGCGGCAGTAAAGAACTGCCAATGAATCTCGGCAAGAGCGAGATCAAGTGGTTGGATCAGCAGAAAAAACTCGGAATAATGACGGTGGAATACCGTTAATCCACATTCAAACGTCAAGCGGCCACCATACCTGATAGATTGGCATGGTGGCCGATGCGGATCAATTTAACTGGGTGGTTACCCAATCTTTTACCGTCTGCCGTGCCCCTCGATCGCGCAATGACAGATAGGCCCTTGTTACCTCTGCCACAAACGTGCTATCTGCTGGCAACTGCTCGCCAAACACGCTTTTCAACGCCAGCAACGCAGCCACGCGGGGTTCACCGTCTTGTGAACTGCCGACGGCCTGTTGCAACGTGGCCAGCATCGGGTCGCGGATATCAATCGATTGCCCGGCGTCATCAATCCCACCGACATAACGCATCCAGCCCGCTACGCCAAGCGCTAGCCCCGCATGGCTGCCGCCGTATTGCCGATGCCAGCGGATAGACTCCAGCAGGCGCTGAGGTAACTTTTGCGTGCCATCCATAGCGATCTGCCAGGTACGGTGTTGCAGTGCCGGGTTGCTGTAACGTTCGAGCAACTGTTCGGCATAGGCGGCCAGATCGATGCCAGCAACCCGCAGCGTTGGAGCCTGCTCGTTCAACATCAAATGGTGTGCTGCACGGCGATAATTCTCATCCGCCATGCAGTCAACAATGTATTGATAACCCGCCAGATAGCCGAGGTAGGCCAGGAAGGAGTGGCTGCCGTTGAGCATCCGCAGTTTCATCTGCTCGAACGGCAGAACATCATCCACCAGTTGCACTCCTGCATCCTCCCACCGTGGGCGGCCAGCGACAAAATTATCTTCCACCACCCATTGAATGAAGGGTTCACAGGCGATAGCGCATTCATCACGCACCCCACCCAGAGCGGCGGCAATTTCATCCAGCGTTTCTGGCGTAGCGGCCGGAACGATGCGATCGACCATGGTGCTGGGGAAGGTGACATGTTGAACGATCCACTGGGCCAGCTGTGGATCGCGTTCTGTGGCCAGCCCGGTCACTGCATTGCGTACCACGTGACCGTTCTCTGGGATGTTATCGCAGGACAGTACGCTGAAGGCAGGCAGGTTACGTTCGCGGCGTCGGTGCAGTGCTTCTACCAGGATCCCTGGCACCGTGGTGGGTTGGGCCGGATTAGCCAAATCGGCTTTTATCGCGTCGTGTTGCAGGTCCAATTGGCCGCTACCGGGTTCAATACAGTAGCCTTTTTCCGTAATGGTCATGGAGACGATCGCCACCTGCGGTTCGGCCAGCTTTTCTAGCACGGCGTCGATGCCTTCCAATTTGCGATGTACGCTTTCGTGAACGGCCCCCACCACGATGGCCTGATCGCCCGCCGCGCCCTTTTCCAACACGGTGTAGAGATGATCCTGATCGCGCAAGGTCTGGAATAGCTTATCGCCGCCGAACAGGCTGATCTCGCAGATCCCCCAATCGCCGCCGTTGCGGTTGAGTACTCTGTCGGTCAGCAATGCTTGATGTGCCCGATGAAAAGCCCCAAAGCCTAGGTGAACAATTCGGCTGCGCAGGCTCTGGCGATCGTACTGGGGCAGTTGTGTCTTGGCGGGTAACGGTGAGTTGGCGATAGTTTTCATTAATGGCTCCATGACGAGAGCAAGGGCCGGTTGGTCGCGTGTACAAAGCTATCAGACCAGTTGGCCGCAGGTATATGCCCGGCTCTCGCGTATCTGTTAACAACCGCCAGTGTAGGGCGGTAGAGAGGTGAATGAAATTGGTCAGTCCAAAATATCCCAGGATCGTGAGTTGGATCAATCAATCGACGTTTCTGTTTTGACAGCACGCCGCTAATCAGTAAGGTTAAAGATGAATGATATCTACTGCAATGTGGTATAACAGGATTGATTTGATTTTGCGATCCACCTCACCACCGATGCATAATCAACGATGACAGAGCGACTTCTACAAGGATAAATCAATGGAACAAACATGGCGTTGGTATGGGCCGAACGATCCGGTTTCGCTGGATGATGTGCGTCAGGCTGGTGCTACCGGCGTAGTCACCGCGTTACACCATATCCCTAATGGCGAAGTGTGGCCGGTTGAGCAGATCAAGGCGCGTCAGGCCCTGCTTGCGGAGAAAGGGTTGGTGTGGTCGGTGGTGGAAAGTATCCCGGTGCACGAGGAAATAAAAACCTACAGCGGCAACTACCAACGTCATATCGCCAACTATCAACAATCGCTGCGCAATCTGGCGGAATGTGGCATTGATACCGTGTGCTACAACTTTATGCCGATCCTCGATTGGACGCGTACCGATCTGGAATACCAACTGCCAGATGGGTCCAAGGCCTTACGCTTTGATCAGATCGCCTTTGCGGCCTTCGATCTGCATATCTTGTGCCGTAGCGGGGCAGAAAAAGATTACACCGACGAAGAGCAAGCCCAGGCACAAAGCTATTTCAAGGCGATGAGTACGGCAGATATTGCCAAGCTGACCGGTAACATCATTGCCGGCTTACCTGGGGCGGAAGAGGGATACACGCTCGCTCAGTTCCGTGCCCGGCTGGCGGAGTACGATCATATCAGTAAGGCGCAGCTGCGTGAGAATATGGCCGTCTTCCTGCGTGCTATCGTGCCGGTAGCGGAAGAAGTGGGTGTCAGGCTGGCAGTGCATCCCGATGATCCACCTCGTCCAATCCTTGGCTTGCCACGTATTGTTTCCACCATTGAAGATATGCAGTGGCTGAAAGAGACAGTAGATAGCATCTATAACGGCTTCACCATGTGTACCGGTTCTTACGGCGTGCGGGCGGACAACGATCTGGTGCGGATGATTGAAACCTTTGGCGATCGCATTCACTTTACTCACCTGCGCGCTACCTGCCGCGAGCAAAATCCTAAAACCTTCCACGAAGGGGCGCATTTGCAAGGGGATGTGGATATGGTGGCGGTGGTTGAAGCGATACTGGCCGAAGAACAGCGCCGCCATAAGGCGGGCGATCTGCGGCCGATCCCAATGCGACCCGATCATGGTCACCAGATGCTGGACGATCTGAAGAAGAAAACCAATCCAGGCTATTCGGCCATCGGTCGGTTGAAAGGTTTGGCGGAGGTTCGTGGGGTGGAGCTGGCGTTGAAGCGGCGGTTTTTCCCTGAATTACTCTAGCAAAGCAGGGCGCACTCAGGTTGCGCCCCTACCGTTGACTAGTCTGCGCGGCTCATATAGCGGCGTTCTGCAATATGAATGCGGATTTTATCACCACTGCTCAGGTACTCAGGTACCAGAATGGTCAGGCCGGTCGCCATGGTGGCCGGTTTGTTACGCGCACTGGCAGAAGCCCCTTTGATGCCTGGAGCGGTTTCAACAATTTCCATATCCACGGTCTGCGGCAGTTCCAACGCCAGCACCTGGCCATCCAGCGTCAGTACCTGCATACCCGGCAAGCCTGCTTCAGGGATGAACAGCAGCTCATCTTCGATCTGATCTTTCTTGAAGATATAAGGGGTGTAGTCTTCATCGTCCATGAACACATACTCTTCGCCATCAATATAGGAGAAGTTTACCTTGCGGCGGGACAGGCTGATGGTGTCCAGAATATCATCACCTTTAAAACGTTCTTCGACCTTCAGCCCGGTACGGACGTCGGAGAAGCGCATTTTATACAGCGTGCTGGCACCACGGGCGCTTGGGCTTTGGACATCGATGTCTTTTACCAGCAGCAGTTTGCCGTTGTAATTGATCGCCATACCGCGCTTGATTTCGTTCGCTCTTGCCATGGGAATACCTTGTCAAAATAGATTTTAGGAAGTTGCGACAAGTTACTCGCGCCGTGCTTTTCAGGCAAGAGCCGCGCGTAAAAAGAGTGGGGAAAAAGGGCGACCGTGGCCGCCCTCGGAGTTTATTTAAACACCGGCAGCAGATCTAATAACGTTAGCACGTGGGCCACGGCGTTAATCGCTCCAAACAGGATGATGAACAGGATCATGCCTTGGCCGCCGGGAGCGCGATAGCTCGCCTGTGGGAAACGGCGGCGGCTGGCGCGTGCCATCATGGCAGGGACGATCACTGCCCAAATGGTGGCGGCCAGCCCAGCAAAGCCGATGGCGTACAGGAAACCGTTCGGGAACAGTAACGCGGCCAGGGTTGGTGGCACGAAGGTCACCAGTGCCGATTTGGTGCGGCCTGCCTGGTTATCCTTGAACTTGAAGAAGTCGGCGAGGAAATCAAACAGCCCCAGCGACACGCCCAGGAACGAACTGGCCAGCGCCATATAAGAGAAGGCGTTAAGCAGTTGGCCTACCGCATAGCTACTGGAAACGTTACCCATCTGTTTGAGCAGGCTGCCGATGTTGCCCCCTTCGGCGATCACCTGCTTGAAGGCATCACGGGCGATATTGCCCTGGATCACATACTGCCACAGGATATAGATCGCCAGCGCCAGTAAGGTACCGTATACCAGGCTGCGCACCACGGCACCGCTGTCTTTTTGATAATACTTCACCAGGCCGGGCACGTTGCCGTGGTAGCCGAACGAGGTCAGCAGGTAAGGCAATGCCGCTAGCGCATAGGGCAGGTAGTTGGCGTCGCTGCCACCTTGGTTGAACAACACGGCAGGCTGTACGTGGGTAAACATATCACCGACGGACAACACAAAGGTGATCACCATACCGCCAATCAGAATGGTGCTCAGGCGATCCACGGCGCGGGTAGATAACCAGACGATAAAGGCCACGATGATGGCAAACACCAATCCAGACAGGGTTTGGTTGGTCCCAAAGACGCCTTCCAACGTATGGGCGATAATTGAGCCACCCGCCGAGATATAGGCATAGGTCAGAATATAGAGTACGAAGGTGATCGACAGGCCGTTAAGGGTATTCCAGCCTTTACCGAGCAGATCTTTGACCACGGTGTGGAAGCTGGCGCCCGCCGGATAATTCATGGTGGCTTCCAGGATCATCAGCCCGGAGATCAGCATACAGAACCAGGTATAAATCAGCAGCGCCACGGAGCCGCTGAACCACACGCCAGAAGTTACGATAGGGATAGAGAACATACCTGCACCTACGGCGGTGCCGGCAATGATCATCGCGCCACCGAGGACGGAAGGGCGGGAAAGCTTCTGGGGGGTGTCCGCAGACATTATTGCTCCTGATTGGCCGTTGGCCTTGAGTTCTTTTGTACTAGCTCAATGGTACGTGCGCGATGTGTGCATGTAAAGCGGATATTTGGGGGGATTGGTGCAATCCTTAGTGGTTAGGAGCGTTTTATGGCGCTTTTGTGTGGGTCTAGGTTTCAGATATTGCAAGTTGGTTGGCTAAATAGCGGTAGGTAAATGTGGCAGCAGGTGGAAGTCATACAGAACGCCGACACGCCGTGAATCCGTCCTTGGAGGCTCGTATCGCGCATCCATGCGCTCAACGGTCGGCTAACCTGTATGACTCCCACCTGCCTCAGCTCATGGTGGCGCGGTATTCAGTGTGGCTATTTTTCTGGCAGGGGAATTATTATCACCAATAATCTTAAATTACTAAATACTTGCATTAATTAAATCAGCCATAAGTTCCTCTATATAATAGTAAGCATCATTTGCAAAGTGATAAATCTTTCACGTAGGTTGTCGGTGACATCCAAGAGATTTTATCGCATGTGAAATAGCCATCATGTTTAAGTTTGTAGTTTACATATATAGATATAGGGAAACTAAAAATCAATGATGCAAAAGCTATCATGATTAAATACTTGCTGATTATTATGTTATATTTAGGCTGCCTGTCAAAAATAAAGAAAAAAACAGAGCAAGAAAAAGTATAGAGTATCAAAGGCGTTGCAAAAAAGCAGATAAGTACAGATGCTGAAAATGTTATTTCATCCTCCATCAATATCAATGAAATAACGTAACTGTAAATCAATAGCGATAAACATATGAATATTGCCAGTAATGCTGATGCCCCTAATATTTTCCAGTATCTGTTTTTTACACGACTATCCTTAGCTTATCGAAAACATCACTGGCAAAGTGATAGGTTCGTGACATAAGTAGTTGGTGACTGCCATGATATTTTGTCACACGTTAAATAACCGGCATTCTTCAGCTTATAATCAACATAAAAAGAAATAGGTAAGCTGATAGCAAATGATAAGAACATTAGATAAACCAGATATCGAGTAATTCCTTTATCATATTTTGGGCGTTTATTGAAAATAAAAAAATATATACCACTAAGCATAGCATATATTAGCAACGGGCAGGTGAGGAAACCTATAACAACAGATGCGGAGAAAGTTATTTCATCCTCCATGAATACTAACGATAGAACATACTGCCAGACTAATAATGTTGCAAAAGAAAAAAATATTAAAAGCATTGTTGCCAGGGATATTTTGTAATATTTATTATTCATATCTATTTACCTAAGCCATTGAGAATGAATTGAAAGCTAGCCTCGGGCGTTCTTGGTTTTACTCTGTTTTTTTCTTTCAATAATGCTATCAATTTGGTGCTCAGACCATATTTTTTATCGATAGAATCTAAAAGCATGACTGTTATTATGCCAGCACCAAAAACGACTCCAGCAACAACGATAATACTACCGATAGCAATAAAGGATGAAGTAAACACTACTCCGGTAGCAAAGGATACTGCCGCAGCAATCGCTGTCTTGGCCATATCCATAGTTATATTCCCGATAAAGTCCGCTAGGGTATAATCATCTTTAAATATACTTTCTATAATTCGATAGCCAACAGAGAAAAGAATACAAAATCTTACACCCCTGACTATTCCGGCATTAATGCCTTGCTGTCCTATACCCATTGCTAACATTTGCGGATGGTTAGCAGCATATCGCGTTCCAGTTATAGTTCTTCTAAGCCCCGCATAGCCGGATATGTGAATAAGATTCACTCCATTCGCTCCCGGAAACACCGTGGCAGTTATTCCTATTCTCTTGAATTCAATGATGACATCATATAACCCACGCGCATCATTTATATTTCCTGCATAAGTAGAAACAGGATCTGTCACTTTAAATACAGAAGATATGACATTCTTTGGTTCAAGGCCTCTGGAGAATGCATCGCCACGGCTGGTACTGTGTTGCTCAAAGCCCCGAGCGAACGCTTCACCACGGCCCAGACCTGGGTTTCCAGGGCGGCGAGAGTTGATGTCATCAATAATACCTTTTGCCTCAGCGATCGTGAGAACGACGTGATATTGCGTATTATCGCTTAAGGCTTTCTCTAAGCCGATAGTATCAAGGAACTCATGCTGGGGTTTTAGCTGGTTGATCCCGACATTACCCTTCAGGAAGTCCCCCATGTAGCCTTCCCAACTTGGGTTGAAATTTTTATCTGACATGATCTCACTCCATTGATAGTTCTAAGCTTTCCACTCCATGAAAAATAAACTCTAGCACTATTGGTAAGAATTGTGAATGAGTATAACTTAATGCGGCGTTCTGCTATTGTCTCAACCACATAATCAGCCCCCATAGGATCGCAGATGGACTGCCGTGCCGACTGTGGTGCCTGCTGTATCGCACCTTCGATTTCCAGCCCGATCCCTGGTATGCCCAATGGCAAACCGGCCAATACCCGTTGCATCCATCTGGACCAGCAACTGCGCTGCGGAATATTTCATTCACCGCTGCGGCCCAAAGTTTGCGGCAGTTTGCAGGCCAGCCGCGAGATGTGCCACGACCGCCGTGATGAGGCGCTGATCTATCTTGCTAAATTGGAGGCGGATACCGCACTTTGAGTGTCCTTCAGCCGCCACATACATAGCACTGCACCCAGCACCATCGCCAACGCGAAGTAAAATACCGCGTGATAACTCCACATTTCAGCCACGACTCCGGCGATCGAACCGGCAATAATCCAGCCAACGCGGGTGGTATTGGTAAACAGCGTGGTGGCCGCCCCGGCCTGGCCGGGCATCAAATCCTGGAAATAGAGCATACCAATCCCCGCCAACACCCCGATAAACAGCGCGTTCAGCAGCTGCAAAGCGATCAGTTGCCAGGTGCCGGTAATAAACAGTAGCCCGGCATAAAACAGCACCCCGGCAATCACCGCACAGCGCATCAGGAAACGCTTGCCAAAGCGTTGGGCCACCATGCCAGCGAGTAACATGGTCGGGATTTCCAGCCCGGCAGCGGTGCCCATCAATATTCCCGCCAATTTTTCCGGTAACTGTAATTCTTGCACCATATACAGCGGCATATTGATCAAATACATGCTGTTGGCCGTCCACATTAACGTGCAGGCCATAAACAGCAATAACGTATCCCGGCGATTCTGGCGGGGGGCTTCCAGCGTCACCCCGCCGATGCTCTGCACTTTTGGCATGGAGGGCAACATCTTCCATACCAACGCTCCGCAGAGAATAAAGGCAGCAGCGGCGGCCAGATACATCACCTTAAAACCAAACCCCAAGGCCAGCGCAAAGGCGATAGGTGGGCCAATCACCCAGGCCAGCGAAACCTGCGCACGCAGGATAGAACTGAACATCACCGTTCCCCGGCCGGTGTGCTCGGCATGTTCCCGTGCCAGGGCAAACATCTGCGGGTTGGCGGTCGAGCCAAAGCTGCTCAGCAGCACGCCGACGAACAGCAGCAGGTAATAGTTACGGTTCCAGGCGAACAGCGCACAAGCCAAGGCACCTAACATACAGCAGAGAAAGATCAGTGATTTGCGATCGCCCCTCTTATCTGAGCGGCTGGCCAGAAACTGGCTGACCAAAATGCCGATCACCGCGCTACCGGTAAAGAACAGCCCGACCATCGTTGGCCGTACGTTCACTTCGGTGGAGAGGAACAGACTCAGCGTGGGCGTCTGTAGGGCACCAGCAATCCCGGTGAGAAAAGCCACGACCAGAAATGCTAACGAAGTTGAATCGGGCAAGCGTCGCGTTGCCGCAGTTGAAGTACGCATAAGCTGAATGAATAGCCAAAAAGAGAGGGGACGCGCGCATAATACGCTCGTTTAAAAAAAACAAAAACCGGTTTCAATCAAGGAAAGGGTAACTAGATTTTCTCTGTCGGCAGGAAAAGAGCAGGGCGATGTCACCATCACCCTGCGCTGGTGGCTAGCGGTTAAGCGCCAGTAGGAACGTCGTGCGCGGTATTCTTCAGCACTTCGCCCTGATATTTCTCAATTTCCAATTGCGCCATCTGGCCGCAGTTGCCCTGTGCCAGGTTGGAGGAGCCAATATCGAAAGTCAGGCAGTTGACGTTGCCGTTCTTACAGATTGACCCCGGCGTTGACGGATCGGCCGGATCGTACCAGGCACCTTCGCTGATCCGCACCGCACCTGGGCGCACATCTTCGCTGACAATAGCGCCAACCAGGATCTGCCCACGGTCGTTAAACGCCCGCACCAGGTCGCCGTTGGTAATGTTGCGCGATTTGGCATCCTCTGGATGGATCAAGATCGCTTCACGGTCGGCCACCGCATACTTCTTACGCAGCGGCGTGTTGTCGAGCTGTGAGTGCAGGCGGTTGGTCGGGTGCGCGGTATTCAGTGACAGCGGGTATTTGGCTGCCTCTGGGCCACGGTACCATTCATGCGGCGGCATCCAGGTAGGAATACCTTTGCAATCCAGATACTCCATCTTCGAGATGGCATCGGAATAAATCTCAATCTTGCCGGATGGCGTCCCCAACGGATTAAGCAGCGGGTTTTCACGGTAATCGGCGAAACGTACCCACTGTTTGTTTTCCTGCGGGATCGGGAAACGAATGTAGTTGTTCGACTCCCAGAACATGTCAAACGGCGGCAGGGCAACGCGGGCGGCGCGGGCCTGCAACTTCATGTCGTCGTACATGCCTTTCAGCCACTGGGTTTCGTCTTTGCCTTCGGTAAAGGCATCCAGCACGCCAAGCTTGGCGGCCAGCGCGGCGAAGATATCGAAGTCGTTGCGTGACTCATGCTGCGGCGGTACGCACTGATGCATCGGGAAGACGTACAGCTGCGAGTAGTCGCCGCCCATCTCCAGATCGTTGCGCTCATAGCTGGTGGTCGCAGGCAGCACGATATCCGCATGCTTGGCGGTGGCCGTCCAATACGGTTCGTTAACCACGATGGTTTCCGGCCGCTGCCAGGCTTTGACCAGATTGTTGGTGTCCTGATGCTGGTGGAAGGTATTACCACCGGCCACGTACACCATCTTCACGTCTGGGTAAGTGACATCGGTCCCATTGAAGTGAATGGTCTTGCCTGGGTTGGTCAGGCACTCGGCGATACGAGCCACCGGGATTGGCGTTGGTGAATTTTTCGGCGCATTCCCCGCAGAGATACCGGAGAGAATACCGCCTTTAGCCGTTGGGCTGCCGCCGGAAGAGTAGTGATAGCTAAAACCAAAACCGCCGCCTGGCAGGCCGATCTGGCCAAGCATGGCCGCCACGGTCACCAGTAACCAGTGCTGTTGCTCACCGTGATGTTGACGCTGGATCCCCCAGCCGCCCATGATCATGGTACGCTGTTTCGCCATATCGCGCGCCAACTGGCGAAGCACTTCAGCATCGACGCCGCTGATATCGGCAGCCCACTCGGCTGTTTTCGGCGTACCGTCGGTTTCACCCAGCAGATAGGCCTGGAACTTGTCGAAGCCTACGGTGTAGGTTTTCAGGAAGTCCGGGTTATGCAGCTTTTCGGTCAACAGGGTATGGGCGATGCCGATCAGCATCGCGCTGTCGGTGTAAGGACGCGGAGCGATCCACTGTGCGCCGACATACTTGGCACTGTCGCTGTGCACCGGATCGATGCTGATGATGCGGGTGCCTTTCTTCTTCAGCGCCTCAAAGCCGGTCTGGCCGACGTGGTCGGGTACGTTCCAGCTGTTTTTCAACGTAACCATCGGGTTACAGCCCCACAGGATCACCAGTTGGCTGTTGTCGATGACGTTTGGCCAGGCGGTTTGCTGTTCGTAAACCTCCATGGAGCCCATCACGTGTGACATGATCACCTGTGCGGCACCGGTAGAGTAGTCACCGGCATAGCCAAGGAAGCCGCCGCTCAGGTTCATCAGGCGTTGCAGCAGGGTACGGCTGTTGTGTAGCATGCCCACGCTTTTCCAGCCGTAAGAACCGGCATAGATTGATTGCGGGCCGTGATCTTTCTGCAAACGGACGATTTCGTTACCGACCAGATCGATAGCCTTATCCCAGCTGACGCGCACCCATTCATCGTTGCCGCGCAGCTCGGTGCGGCTGCCAGGGCCGCCTTCCAACCAGCTTTTACGTACCATTGGGTACTTGATACGGTTCTCTGCATGGACCTGGTGGGGGGCCATGGTGATCAGATCGTTCGGGTAAGGATCGTCTTTGACCGGCAACACGCCGACCATTTTTCCGTCTTGCACGATGGCTTCAAATGCGCCCCAGTGCGCGCCGGTCAGGATACCTTTTTGCGCCTGGCGTAAGGCCACGAACTGTGGCAATGCCTGGCTGATGGCTTCCGCCAATGCTGATTTAGGCCACAGACCCGCAAATAGAGGCACGGCGGCCAGCGCGCTGGCACCGGTCAGGAAACGACGGCGGCTCATGGCCAATGGTTGTTGTTGGTACTTGCTCATTTCGCTTCTCCCTTAACTTTTGGCCGGTGTGGCAGGTTGCATATCGCTGGCATGTTTCTGAACGTACTGCGTCAGAACGCGCAGTTGTTCTTGCGACAGCGAGGTGCGAGGAGCCATACCTTTAATCACGCCGATCCACTGGTTGGCGTTGAAGCGATCAAGGGCGGTCAGGCCGTGGCAGCCGGTACAGTTGGCAGACATCATATCGGCGGTGTAACGCCAGATTTTCTGCTCATCGTCGATCAGTTGCTTACGTGGCAACCAGACCTGCAATGAAACCTGATGCCAGACCAGGCCGGTTTCGGCATCGGTCATGGTGCTGCCGGTTTTCAGCAGTTTGCGCGCGTCTTCGCCCAGCAGGACGCTGAGGATACGTTTACCTTGCGCGGCGTAGAACACTTCGCTGACGCCATCCTGTTGCCAGCCGCTGACGTCTACCAGCACCTTGTCACCTTCCTGTTTCACGACGTGAACTTCGGTTGAAGGCATCAGGTTACCGGCATTATGCGTATCGTCGGCTTTCAGGAAGAACGGTTCGGTGGCGATGGTGAACAGCGTGGTTGCTGTTGGTGAGGTTTCCGCCGCGGCTTTCGCCAGTTCGGCAGCACCGGCCTGTGCGGCACCGCTCATATCCGGCAGGATATGCGCTACGCCTTTATGGCAGTCGATACAGGTTTCGCCTTGCTTGATGGCTACCGGGTGCTGAATACGGGCTTCAGGACGTTGGGCGGTGATATCCATGGCATCGAAGCTATGGCAAGAGCGGCAGGTGGCCGAATCGCTTTCTTTCAACGTTTTCCAGACCGATTGCGCCATGGCCAGCTTATGGGCTTCGTATTTTTCTGGGGTGTCGATTTTGCCGGTCATTTCGCCGTAGATATCTTTCACCGCGCGGATCTTAGTCCACAGGTAATCGAGCGGCTCATGAGGGACGTGGCAATCGGCACATTCGGCGCGGATCCCTTTGGCGTTCTGGAAGTGGACGCTACCTTGATATTCGGCCAGAGGTTGTTGCATGGTGTGGCAGGAGACACAGAAGGCGGTATCGCTGGTTTTATGGAAGACCGTTGCAGTCCCCGCCAGCAGTGCGGCACCGAGAATAATCCCGATCACCAAAATCCAAAGCCATCCCCACCGGCGTCGCTTTTCAAAGCCAGCTTGTTTTTTGCTCATATTGAACCCACTTATAGTTATGAAATACCAAGGAAAAACTTGCCAAAAAGGTTCTGACACCAGGTCAGAAACATTTGGTAAGTATAAATATTTTCGCAAAATAAACCTAATACCTTAGGGGTATTTACAGTGAAAAATAGAGTGGTTGAGCAATAAAATAGCGTAATATACTAAATTACATAGCGCTTTTCTTTGATAAAAAGAGGGGGGGATTGGAGGGAATAACCTCACAATACAGGCAGATATACCTGCTGGTTCAACCATAGGTGGATCGCCGTTCTGCTCGCTTCAAAATGAGGTTCCGGCAGATCGTTCGGGGAACACCACCGCCATTCGGCACATTTTTCCGGCTCTTTCAGTTCGGCTTCTCCTCCTGGATGCTGAACCAGCATACAGATCGACACCGTATGTTTTCCCTCTGCGCGCCAGGTTTGCAGATTATTGCTGACACCAATAAAGGTTGGCGGCGCTATCTGCAACCCGGTCTCTTCGGCGATTTCGCGTTGAGCACACTGTTCAAAGGTTTCCCCCGCGTCCAGATGACCCCCAGGGATCGACCAAAAGGGGGCATGGGTGCTGCAGCGTTTCCCCAGCAGGATATGCCCTTGAGCGTTAACGATAATGACCCCGATACTGGTGGCAACCATAATTGTTATCTTCCTTCAGCACTGTTTCAGCACAGTATGCCATTTTCCCCTGTGCATGGGGGTTTTAGCCTGAAAAGTGTGCGTAAGGTCAAAAAACTATCACGCTGAGATCGAGAAAACTTGCTTTCGGTGATAGCTACTCACACACTGATTGAAACGTTTCAGCGTTATCGATGGCCTGGTTAGGCGATGGGTGACGCTCCTTTTTCTTAACTTGGCTGAAACGATTCAATTCAGCAGGAGAGGAGAACCATGTTCCAGTTGTCACAGCAAGATATTCACCTGGGAGCTGCGGCTAGCGGCAAACAGGAAGCCATCCGGCAGGTAGCGGCAGCGCTCACCTCAGCCGGATGCGTCAGCGCCGCCTATGTCGACGGCATGCTGCAGCGTGAGCTGCAAACCTCCACTTATCTGGGCAACGGCATCGCCATTCCACACGGCACCACCGATACCCGCGATCTGGTACTGAACACCGGTGTACAGGTATTCCAGTTTCCACAGGGCATTGAATGGGGCGAAGGCCAGACGGCCTATGTAGTGATCGGCATTGCCGCGCGTTCCGATGAACACCTGGCGCTGCTGCGCCAGCTAACACATGTGCTCAGTGATGACAGCGTCGCCGAACAGTTGGCAAAAACGACTTCAGCCGAAGAACTGCGCAGCCTGCTGATGGGCGAGAAGCTGGCGGCTGAATTCAAGTTTGATGCCTCACTGATTTCTCTTGATGTGGCAGCCGATTCATTAATGACGCTGCAAGCTTTGAACGCGGGCCGCCTGCAAAAAATCGGTGCGGTTAACGCCCAGTTTGTCAGCGATGTGATCACCCGTAAGCCGCTCAATCTGGGGCAGGGGATCTGGTTGAGCGACAGCGCAGAAGGCAACCTGACCAGCGCCGCCACCGTCAGCCGCCCGGCATCGGCATTTGATGAAGAAGGTGAAAAGGTCGCGCTGTTGCTGACCGTCGCCGTCGCCGATCAACAACCGCTGACGGTGCTGAACTACTTAAGCGATCTGTTAGTGAACCAAAAAGCTGAACGCTTGCTGAACGCCGATGCGGTGGGCGTACTGGCGTTACTGAGCAGCGAAGTTGCCGAAGAAAGTGCGGTATTGAGTGCGGAATACGTGGTGCGCAACGAGCATGGCCTACATGCCCGCCCAGGTACTGCGCTGGTCAACGTAATCAAACAGTTCTCCAGTGAAATTACCGTCACCAATCTCGACGGCAGCGGTAAACCGGCTAATGGCCGCAGCCTGATGAAGGTTGTGGCTCTGGGAGTGAAAAAAGGTCATCACCTGCGTTTTACCGCCAGTGGTGACGATGCTGAAGCGGCGCTGAAAGCCATCGGTGAAGCCATCAGTGAAGGTCTTGGCGAGGGTGCAGCATGAGCAGAAGAGTAGCAACCATAACACTGAATCCGGCTTACGATCTGGTGGGCTTTTGCCCGGAGATCGAACGGGGTGAGGTTAACCTGGTAAGAACAGCCGGTCTTCATGCGGCAGGTAAAGGGATCAACGTTGCCAAGGTACTGAAAGATTTAGGTATCGACGTAACCGTTGGGGGTTTCCTTGGAAAAGACAACCAGGATGGTTTCCAACTGCTGTTCAGTGATTTGGGCATAGCCAACCGTTTCCAGGTTGTCCCAGGGCGTACACGTATCAACGTTAAGCTGACGGAAAAAGACGGTGAAGTGACCGACTTCAACTTCTCTGGTTTTGAAGTGACGCCACAGGATTGGGAACGCTTTGTGGTGGATTCCCTGAGCTGGCTGGGCCAGTTCGACATGGTGGCGGTCAGCGGTAGCTTGCCTGCCGGGGTTGCCCCGGAAGCCTTCACCGAGTGGATGACCCGCCTGCGTGCGCAGTGTCCGTGCATCATTTTTGACAGCAGCCGTGAAGCGCTGGTAGCCGGGCTGAAAGCCTCACCGTGGTTGGTCAAACCAAACCGTCGTGAACTGGAAATCTGGGCAGGCAAACCGTTGCCGACGTTGGAAGATGTGGTGGAAGCCGCTCACGCCCTGCGTGAACAGGGCATTGCCCATGTGGTGATCTCACTAGGCGCCGAAGGCGCGCTGTGGGTTAACGCCTCTGGTGCCTGGATCGCCAAGCCGCCAGCTTGTGAGGTGGTCAGCACCGTGGGTGCCGGTGATTCCATGGTCGGCGGCCTGATCTACGGCCTGCTGATGCGTGAATCCAGCGAACATACTTTGCGCCTGGCCACTGCCGTGGCTGCCCTGGCGGTGAGCCAGAGCAACGTGGGCATCACCGATCGCCCGCAGTTGGCCGCGATGATGGCACGTGTTGATCTGAAACCCTTTAATTAATCGCAGGAGGCAGAATGAAAACGCTGCTGATGATAGACAGTTCGCTCGGGCAGGCTCGTAGCCACCTGGCGAAACGCATGCTTGAGGCCGCTGCGGCCAAAACCGGCCTGACGCTGGTTAACACGCCTAACGAGGCCGAACTGGTGGTGGTAGCAGGTGTTGCTGCACCTGCTGACGCTGAGCTGAACGGTAAACAGGTTTATATCGGTGATGTGGAACACGCGGTGCGTGAACCTGAAGACTTCCTGGCGACGGCCCAGGCGCAAGCTAAACCGTATCAGGCTCCGGCCCAGACGGTCGCACTGGCAAAATCCGCCGGTCCGAAACGCATTGTTGCCGTTACCGCTTGCCCGACTGGCGTTGCGCATACCTTTATGGCGGCCGAGGCCATCGAGAGCGAAGCCAAGAAACGTGGCTGGTGGGTGAAAGTGGAAACCCGTGGTTCCGTCGGTGCCGGGAATGCGATCACCCCAGAAGAAGTGGCGGCGGCCGATCTGGTGATTGTCGCGGCAGATATTGAAGTGGATCTGGACAAGTTTGCTGGTAAGCCGATGTACCGCACCTCGACCGGTTTGGCGTTGAAGAAAACCGCGCAGGAACTGGATAAGGCACAGGTAGAAGCCGAGATCTTCCAGCCGCAAAAAAGTGGCAGCACCGCGAGCTCAGGCAAGAAGAAAGAGAGTGCAGGGCCTTATCGCCACCTGCTGACCGGCGTGTCTTACATGCTGCCGATGGTGGTGGCGGGCGGTCTGTGTATCGCGCTGTCGTTCGTGTTTGGTATCAAGGCGTTTGAAGTAAAAGGTACGCTGGCTGCGGCGCTGATGCAGATCGGTGGCGGTTCGGCCTTCGCGCTGATGGTGCCGGTTCTGGCGGGCTACATTGCGTTCTCCATTGCGGATCGTCCTGGCCTGACGCCGGGCCTGATCGGCGGTATGCTGGCGGTTAGTACCGGTGCCGGTTTCCTCGGCGGTATTATTGCCGGTTTCCTGGCGGGTTACGTGGCCAAGGCTATCAGTAGCAAGCTGCACCTGCCACAGAGTATGGAAGCGCTCAAACCGATCCTGATTATTCCGCTGGTCGCCAGCCTGATCACCGGTTTGGTTATGATTTACGTAGTGGGTACGCCCGTTGCGAAAATCATGGCAGGCCTGACCAACTGGCTGCAATCATTGGGCACCGCCAACGCGGTACTGCTGGGCGCGATCCTCGGTGCGATGATGTGTACCGATATGGGCGGCCCGGTGAACAAGGCGGCCTATGCCTTTGGCGTGGCGCTGTTGAGTTCTTCGGTCTATGCACCTATGGCGGCGATTATGGCGGCAGGTATGGTGCCACCGCTGGCGATGGGCTTGGCGACCATTCTGGCACGCCGCAAGTTCGAGAAGTCCGAGCAGGAAGGGGGCAAGGCCGCGCTGGTGTTGGGTCTGTGCTTTATCACCGAAGGGGCAATCCCGTTTGCGGCTCGTGACCCGATGCGCGTTCTGCCGTGCTGTATCGCTGGTGGTGCTTTGACTGGTGCACTGTCGATGGCCTTCGGTGCAAAACTGATGGCACCACACGGTGGTCTGTTCGTGCTGTTGATCCCTGGTGCTATCTCGCCGGTGCTGCTGTATCTGCTGGCGATTGTGGCGGGTACTCTGCTGGCGGGTGTGGCCTATGCGGTCCTTAAACGCTCTGAAGTGCCGGTAGCCACGGTGGCATAACGGCAACCATAATAAAAAGCCGGCATCAGAAAAATGCCGGCTTTTTTATGCAGAAAAATTACTGCTGCGCCTTCAGCCAGGCAATCTCCTCAGCCCAGATATCCGGGTTCACCGTCTCCAGGATCAGCGGGATATTATCAAAGCGCTCGTCGCGCATGATATAGCTGAACACGGTCTTACCGATATTACCTTCACCCAGGCTGTGGTGGCGGTCAACGCGGCTGCCAAACTCGCTCTTGGCATCGTTAAGATGCATACCGCGCAGGTAGTTAAAGCCCACCACGTCGCCCAGTTCTTTAAACGACTTCTGGCAATTTTCTTCGGTACGCAGATCGTAACCGGCGGCGAAAGCGTGGCAGGTATCAATACAGACACCGACGCGGCTCTTGTCTTCCACACCGTCGATAATCGCTGCCAGATGTTCAAATTTGAACCCCAGATTGCTGCCTTGCCCGGCGGTATTCTCGATCACGGCGGTGACGCCCTGGGTTTTATCCAGCACGATATTGATCGACTCGGCGATCCTTGCCAGGCATTTATCCTCATCGATCTGCATCAGGTGGCTGCCCGGGTGGAAGTTCAGCAGCGTCAGCCCCAGTTGCTCACAGCGTTGCATCTCATCAAGAAACGCCTCGCGGGACTTCTCCAGCGCCTCCGTTACCGGATGGCCAAGGTTAATCAGATAGCTGTCGTGCGGCAGGATCTGCCCTGGGCCGTAGCCGAACTGGGCGCAGGCACTTTTAAACTTGTCTATGACGTCGGCAGGCAGCGGGGCGGCCTTCCATTGACGCTGATTTTTAGTGAACAGGGCGAATGCGGTCGCCTCTAATTCGTGTGCGCGGATCACGGCCTGATCTACGCCGCCAGAAGCGCTGACGTGTGCACCGACAAACTTCATTCTCACTCTCCTCTGTTATCGGGTCATTATGGCACTGATAAGCGAAGGATTGAATGGCGGTGAAAAGAAGCTGGCCCGAAAATTCGGGCCTGAAGAGGGGATCACAGCAGGTGCTGTACTAACAGGTTGATTGCACCGCCGCCGATGATCAGCCAGACGAACAGCAGCGTTGCCAGCAGAATGGGTTTTACACCTGCCTGACGTACCGCGCTAATGTGGGTGGTCAGACCCAAAGCGGCCATTGCCATGGCCAGCATCCAGGTGTCGATGGTGATCAGATGTTGTACCAGCGTGGCTGGAAGCAGGTTGAACGAGTTCAGCCCGGCAACGGCGATAAACAACACGGCAAACCACGGAATGGTGATGGCCGATTTTTCACTCTTGCTGCCGTTACCGGCCCGGCGGCTGATATAGCCAGACAGCAACAGCAGGAACGGGGCCAGCATCATGACGCGGATCATCTTGGCGATCACCGCCGCGTTTTCTGCATCCGGGCCGATGGCATGGCCAGCAGCAACCACCTGAGCCACTTCATGGATTGTCGAACCCGCGTAAATGCCGAAGGTTTCCTGCGTCAACGGCAGCCACTGGAAGTGCTCATTCAATTGATACAGCCACGGATAGGCAAAGATCGCCAGCGTACCAAACACCACCACGGTGGAGACAGCGACGGCAACCTTGCTGGAGTCTGCCTTCAACACCGGCTCGGTGGCCATCACGGCTGCGGCTCCACAGATGCTGCTACCGGCACCGATCAGCATGGTGGTTTGGCTATCGAGGCCGAACACTTTTTTACCCAACCAGCAGGCCAGCAAGAAAGTGCTGCTCAGGGTCAGGGCATCGATAATGATCCCGCTGGCTCCCACGTCGGCAATTTGCTGGAAGGTTAAACGAAAGCCATAAAGAATAATCCCCAGGCGCAGCAGCCGCTGTTTGGCCAGCTGTACACCAGTATGGCAGCTAGGCTGCAACCAGGGATAAAGCGTGTTGCCGACCAGTATGCCGAACAGGATCGCCAGCGTCAGGGCGCCTAATCCCAACCCGGCAATCCAGGGGACATCACCTGCCCAGACCGAAAATGCGGTCAGTGCGCCGGTCAGCAGCAAGCCTGGTATCAGTCGTGGTAATCCAAACAGGGGAAAACGCTGTTCGGGATAGGTGTGACTCGCCATGATTATTTCGTCCTCTGCTAAATTCCTGAGCACAATGATAAAAGCAGGTGACCTAAAAGAGAAATTGATTATATATTTATAACCTATCTGAATAAGTGGTTTATTACCTGAACGGATCGGCTACGCCACCAAGCCTGATGTTGTAAACGTGTTAATCTTATAAGGCAGGGCGGTTATCTTACCGACGCCGTGTGGTTGATGTTTTGTTTTTAATTTAAATGGTTTTGTCTTTTACCCTATGGATTTCAAGTTGCAGCTAGGCGACAAGCTTGTTCATCCCCAGGAGCTTACTTTTGTAAGTGACTGGGGTGGACAAGCGCAGGTAACAACGCTGCAGCTTGAAAGACGACGGGTATAACCATTCTCTTTATGTCGAGGCTGTTATGCATATCACTTTGCGCCAACTGGAAGTTTTTACCGAGGTGCTGAAAAGCGGGTCAACCACTCAGGCCTCAGTGGTATTGGCTTTATCACAATCGGCGGTTAGCGCGGCGCTGGCCGATCTGGAAGGACAACTGAAGGTTTTGTTGTTCGACCGCGTGGGTAAACGCCTGGTGACCAACGAACATGGACGCTTGCTATACCCTAAAGCACTGGCTCTGCTGGAGCAGGCAGGGGAAATAGAACAGCTGTTCCTGCATGATAGCGGCGCGTTACGCATCGCCGCCAGTAGTACTATCGGCAACTATATGCTGCCAGAAATGATCGCCCACTATCGCAAAGATTTTCCTGCTACTCCGCTGGAATTGAACGTGGGCAATAGCCAGGAGGTGATTGTTGCTGTCGCCGATTTTCGTGTCGATCTGGGGTTGATTGAAGGGCCGTGTCACATGCCTGAGCTGGTCACTCAGCCGTGGCTTGAAGATGAACTGGTGGTGTTTGCCGCTCCAGATAACCCATTGGTACAGCAACCGGTTACCCTGGCAACGCTGGCCAGCGCCCCTTGGATCCTGCGGGAGCGGGGGTCTGGCACGCGGGAAGTGCTGGATCATCTGCTGCTGGCGCATCTGCCAAACTTCCAGTTGGTGATGGAGTTGGGCAACTCGGAAGCGATCAAACACGCGGTACGCCACGGCATTGGCATCAGTTGCCTGTCACGGCGCGTAGTGGAAGAACAGCTGGCTAGCGGGGCGTTGGTGGAACTGAGTATCCCTCTGCCGCCATTGATGCGCACACTGTACCTGATCCATCATCGGCAAAAACACATTTCCAATGCACTACAGCGTTTCTTGGGCTATTGCGTTGGGCAACATTCGCTCAAGATCACATAACGTCATCATTAGGGCCGTTGCTAATAATTGGCTGTGGATTATGAAGCTATCTTATATCAGGGCAATGTTGCTAGTTCGCTGGCGGGTATTTGTTACAATCCGGCCCTCATTTTTGACGAGCAGATAGGGTAAGAATGGCTCAGCAGGATATAAAAACAGCGGGGCAGCAAGCACCCGGATTACGCCGCGAGCTGAAAGCGCGGCATTTAACCATGATTGCCATTGGCGGTTCCATCGGTACCGGCCTGTTTGTTGCCTCTGGCGCAACGGTTTCCCAGGCAGGCCCAGGTGGCGCACTACTCTCCTATGCATTGATTGGTCTGATGGTGTATTTCCTGATGACCAGCCTAGGTGAGCTGGCGGCGTTTATGCCTGTTTCAGGTTCGTTTTCCACCTATGGTGCCAAGTATGTTGAAGAGGGCTTCGGCTTTGCGCTGGGTTGGAACTACTGGTACAACTGGGCGGTAACCATTGCGGTCGACCTGGTGGCGTCACAGTTGGTGATGAACTACTGGTTCCCAGACACGCCGGGCTGGATCTGGAGCGCCCTGTTCCTTGGCCTGATGTTCTTGCTTAACTACATCTCGGTCAAAGGATTCGGTGAAGCGGAGTACTGGTTCTCGCTGATTAAGGTGAGCACGGTAATTATCTTTATCGGCCTTGGTGTACTGATGATTTTCGGCATCTTGAAGGGCGGTGAGAATGCCGGTTGGCACAACTGGACGATCGGCGATGCGCCGTTTGCCGGAGGCTTCTCAGCCATGATCGGCGTGGCTATGATCGTCGGCTTCTCGTTCCAGGGCACCGAGCTGATCGGTATCGCGGCGGGTGAGTCGGAAGATCCGGGCAAGAACATTCCGCGCGCGGTGCGTCAGGTGTTCTGGCGTATTTTGCTGTTCTATATCTTCGCGATCCTGATCATCAGCCTGATCATTCCTTATACCGATCCAAGCCTGTTGCGCAATGACGTGAAAGACATCAGCGTCAGCCCGTTCACGCTGGTATTCGAACATGCTGGCCTGCTCTCTGCGGCGGCGGTGATGAACGCGGTGATCCTGACTGCGGTACTCTCTGCGGGTAACTCCGGGATGTATGCTTCAACCCGTATGCTGTTCACGCTGGCTTCGGAAGGTAAGGCACCACGCATTTTCGCCAAACTGTCAAAAGGCGGTGTGCCGCGTAATGCGCTGTATGCCACCACCGTCGTAGCGGCGCTGTGCTTCCTTAGCTCGATGTTTGGTAATCAGTCCGTTTATCTGTGGCTGCTCAATACCTCGGGTATGACCGGCTTTATCGCCTGGTTGGGGATCGCCATCAGCCACTACCGTTTCCGTCGCGGCTATATCATGCAAGGGAACAGCCTGAGCGATCTGCCTTATCAATCCGGTTTCTTCCCGTTGGGGCCAATGTTTGCCTTCGTGCTGTGCTTGATCATCACGCTTGGGCAGAACTATCAGGCCTTCCTGGCAGATCGTATTGACTGGTACGGTGTGACGGCAACCTATATCGGTATTCCACTGTTCCTGATTATCTGGTTCGGCTATAAGCTGACGCGCGGCACCAAAGTGGTGAAGTACAGCGAAATGGAATTCCCGAAGTGGAACCCTGATAAGTAAGCGATTAGCTCTGGACGCGGCGGGTTACCGCCGCGTTATCTCCCCCCTCAAAAATCCCCCCAGCTAAACGCCAACTAAAAAAAGGGCCGCACGATGGCAGCCCCTTGATACAAACTATGTTTGGCAATCAGAAGTTGTAAGTCAGACCCACGGTATAACGACGGCCATCCAGCGTGGTGTTGAAGTGTTCGTAATCCACGGTTTTATCCAGAATGTTGTAAACCCCACCGCTGAGCTGCAGGTTTTTAAGCGCCTGGTAACTCACCCCGGCATCAACAAAGGTATAGGATGGTGTGCTGACCGCCATTGAGGTTCGGCTCAGGTATTCCGAGGTTTCGCTGCGGAAGTTAACACGTGACCACAGGCCGAGATCCTCAGTAGCTTGCCAATCCAGCACGCCATTGATCATGTGCTTCGGCATCTTGTTCAGCGCCTTGCCCTGGAACTCACCGCTCTTCTGTTCAGACTCGGTAAAGGTGTAGTTGGTGCTCAGCTTCCAGTCTTCGGTGATCTGCCAACCGGTGGTGACTTCGATACCGCGCATATTGGCTTTATCCACGTTGACGCGGTCGCTGACGAAATCATAGTGCTCGTCGCCGATGGTGCAGGCTGGATCGCTTGAACTGTTGCAGCGGCGAACCTCGGTGATCTTGTCTTTGAAATCGGTGTTGTACAGGGTGATACCCGCGTTCAGCCCCTCCTGGTTATCCCACAGGATGCCGACCTCTTCACTGATGCTTTTCTCTGGTTTCAGATTCGGGTTACCCACGATGATGCCATTGGTCACGCCACCGCCGGTGATCTGACCCCAGTTGGCAGACGATTGACGCAGGTCTGGCGAGCGGTAGCCTGCAGACACCCCGCCTTTCACGGTCCACATCTCCGTCAGGTGCCATACGCCGTACATGCGTGGCGTCCAGTGGCTGCCGTAGTTCTGATCGCGATCCATACGGATCCCGGTGGTCAGGCTAAAATCGTTGGTCAGTGCCCATTCATCTTCGGCGAACAGCGCCCAGCTCCAACGGGTCAACTGGTCCAGACCGTCGGCCGCCTCAAGCTGGTTGCCACCGTCACTCAGCTTCTCGTAGCGATATTGCCCGCCGAGGTTCAGCATGTGTGAGCCGAGGTCAAACTGGGTCTGGGTATTGAAGATGGTGTTGTACATCTTCATGTCGCGCCCTGGGTTATTGGTCTCTTCCCGCTGAATGTAGCTGGTGCTGTTACCAAAGTCGTAATAGCCGTTATGCGTGATGGAGTAGTTATTACGGGTATACAGGTTGTCGCTGGAGGAGTTTGGCTTACAGACGCCTTTGCGGCAGTTTTCTGATGCTACCGATTTACCCGGCGTGCTGTTACGATCTTGCAGGGAACGGCCGATTTCGAAATCAAAATCGTTCTTCTCATCCGGCGTCAGGTTGAATACCGCGGTGCCACTGCGCATCCGCTGTTCGTTGAAGCCATTGGTGAGGTGATCTTCCCCACGATGGGAGAACAGACCATTTACCCGCAGGCCAAGTAGACCATCGATCAGCGGGCCAGAGGCGTAGGCGTTGGTCTGGTAGATATCACCGGAATCCCGGTCTTCCTGAATGGTGGCATCGCCTTGCAGGGAGCCAACCCAGTCTTTAGTGGTGGAGGTTTTGCGCGTGATAATGTTGATTACCCCGCCCATGGCATCGGAGCCATAGAGTGAAGACATTGGCCCGCGCACCACTTCAATGCGTTCGATTGCCTGCAATGGCGGCAACCAACCTTGTTCGATACCGGCGTTATCGTTGTTAGGGCGAGTGCCACGCGTATCGACACGTTTACCGTCGATCAGGATCAGCGTGTATTTGGAGGACATCCCACGAATGCTGATATCGCTGCTGCTGGCACCGCCGGTTACCACTACGCCCGGCACGTCTTTCAACGCATCGGTGACGTCACGATAGGCGCGGGTTTCCAACTGTTGGCGTGGGATCACCGAAATGGTGGCCGGCGAGTCTTGAATTCTCTGCTGGAAACCGGAGGCGGTGACCACCATGGTATCTGCAGTTTGTGCCAGAGCGCTGCCGCTGGCGAGTGATGCGAGGATTAACGCGATTAAAGTGTTATAGCTTGGCTTTTCCATTGGTTAAATATTCCCGTCCCGAGGTCACAGGTTTTCCTGTTAGTTATTTGATTTAAAAGAATATGTTTTCACGCTGCCGCGAGAATTTCCGTTTCATCAACAAAGCGTCAGGCCATTGTAAGGAAATTCATCGAAATGTAAATGCAAATGATAACTCGTATCATTTGTATATTTGATCAGTAATTTGTTGAAACTAGAGGAGGGGTATAGCACCCGGCGCAGCGCAGTGCTGCGCCGAGGTGATCAGCGTTTCTGGATGTAGGTGATCGCCAGTGCCAATGCCAGCACCAGCCCTTTAATGATATCCATGGCGTAGTAGGGCACAGAGAGCATCACCAGGCCGTTTTGCAACACGCCCAGGATAATCGCGCCAACCAGGGTACCCAGAGCGTTCGGCTTTCCGGAGCCAGCCAAGGAGAAGCCGATATAGGCCGCCGCCACCGCATCCATCAGGTAACCGCCCCCGGCGTTAACCTGTGAGGAACCGATACGTGACGCCAGCAAAATACCGCCAAGGCCCGCCAGCAGGGAGGAAAGCACGTATGCGGTAACCCTGTAACGTACTGTGCGAATGCCGGAAAGCCGGGCGGCCTCCGGGTTACCGCCAATGGCATACATTCGGCGGCCATGCTTGGTCAACGACAGGAAAAGCTGCATGACCACCGTCACCACCAGCATAATCAGTACGATCACCGGCACTTGTCCCAGTGTGGAGAACACCTCTGGGATCACGCCTTCGGCCATGTCGCCGTTTGGCAGCACCATATTCTGGGTGATGGAGCCGCCGTAGCTGTAGGTCATGGCTACGCCCTGGATAACAAACAGGCTGGCGAGCGTGGCGAGCATATCGGGGATTTTCAGCACTACGATCAAAAAGGCATTGAACAGGCCGACTAACGTACACAGCAGCAGCGTCAGCACGATGGCGCCGGTAGTGCCGAAGCCGTACCAGGCAAATAACGAGATCACCAACGCATTAGCTAATGAAGCCGTTGAGCCAACGGAGAGATCGAAACCACCTACCGAGAGTGAAATCGACACGCCAATGGCAATCACCGTCACGATGGCGATCGAGCGCAGAATGTTGATGATGTTGTTGGCATCGAGGAAATTGTCGGAAGCCAGGCCAAACAGCGTGATCAGTGCGACAACGGTGAGCAACATCCCCCATTTATACAAAAACTCAAACAGCTGGTGGCGCCAGGGCAGAACGCTTTTCAGGGATAATTCTTTACTCACGCAGGAGTTCCTCCGGTGGAATAGAGTAACAGGGTTTCTTCATCAATATCGGCGGCGTTCAGTTCCGCCACCACGCGGCCATCCCACAGCACGCAGATGCGATCGCACAGGCCCACCAGCTCGGAAAACTCGCCGGAAGCATAGATAATGCCTTTGCCATCACGTGCCAAACCGTCAATCAGCCGGAACAGATCCTGTTTGGCTTTGATATCTACGCCTTTGGTGGGTTCGTCAAAGATCAGCACATCGGCGTTGCCACGTAACCATTTGCCGATCGCCACTTTTTGCTGATTGCCGCCAGACAGGCGCGCCAGCTTTTGCTGTGGGCCGGAGGCCCGTACGCCGAGTCGTTGCATGATCTCAAGCGCCCAGCGCAGTTCCTGGCGGCGGCTGAACAGGCTCCAGCGGGAGAAGCTGTCATCGGCGCTGACGCTCAGGTTCATCGGGATGGCTTCGTTGATAAAAATGCCTTCCTTGCGGCGCTCTTCCGGCACCAGCGCCAGGCCTTGCTCTACCGAGAGATGCGGTGAGTGCGGTGCCCAGGGTTTGCCGTGCAACTCTCCCCGCGTCGATTTGCTGGGGGTTGCGCCAAACAACGCTTTACAAAGCTCGGTCTTACCTGCGCCCGCCAGCCCGGCAATGCCGAGGATTTCCCCCTGATGCAGGGTTAACGAAACGTCACGCAGTTTATGGCGATCGTGCAATCCCTCTACCCGCAGCAACGGGCGCGAGCCGTGTGGTGGGCGGGAGGCAGGGAAGATGTCGTCCAGCGAATGGCCAAGCATTTTCTCGACGATCTGTTCACCGCTAAGGCCTTGCATGCTGCCTTCACTGGCATGACGACCATCGCGCAGTACCGTCAGATGGTCGCAGACGGTTTTCAATTCGTGGATGCGGTGGGAAATAAACACGATGCCGATACCTTCGGCGCGCAGGCGGCGCACGATGTGGAACAGGCGCTCGCTCTCGGTACTGTCCAGCGGAGCCGTCGGCTCATCAAGCACAAGAAAACGGCAGCGGTGGGATAGCGCCCGTGCCAGCAGCACCTGCTGTTTCTCCGCCAACGTACAGGCTTCCAGGCGTTGGCGTGGGTTGATATTCAACCCAAGCTGCTGCAACAGCGTGGCGGCCTGGCGGTGCAACTTCCGCCAGTTCAGCAGATGGCCCGGCTGATTGAGCCAGTCCAGCATGATGTTTTCCGCGACGGTAAGCGTGGGGATCAGCGCCACATCCACCTCCTGCTGCACAACCTGGATCCCGTGCTGGCGTGCCTGTAGTGGTGAATGAATATCGACCTTTTGGCCGTCGATAAAAATTTCACCCTGGTAATGGCTATGCGCGCCGGAGAGAATTCCCATCAGCGTGGATTTGCCCGCGCCGTTGGCCCCCACCAGCGCATGGGTCGAACCACCTTGCAGGGTGAAATCGACGTTTTGCAGTGCGTTGAACCCGGCAAAGGCGATGGAGATATTGCGCATCTCCAGGCGTGAAGCGGTATTGGTCGGCATAGTTTGGCTGAAGACGTTGCGCCCCTCGTGTTTCAAATCGCGGCGTGGTGGCGGCAACGTGAAATTCATTTGGATGTATAGACGGCTAAAGAAACTCTTTTGTAACACGAATTGCCATTTTTGCAACATGCAAAATGACATAACTCAGATCAAAAGCGGTATTCAGAACCCTAAGCGATCGCGCAAGGCGTAATAGGCGGCACCTAGGGCGGTAAATGGCACCTGTAAATGGCGGCCACCGAAGAACGGCAGATGGGGTAGTTTGGCAAAAGCATCAAAGCGTTCCGCATCGCCACGCAGCACTTCGGCAATCAGTTTGCCTGCCAGATGAGTCAAGGTCACACCGTGACCGCTGTCGCCTTGCAGGTAATAGACGTTGTTCTCCAACCTGCCAAATTGCGGCATGCGCGACAGGGTCAGCAGGAAATTGCCGGTCCAGCGGTAATCAATGCGCACCTTCTTCAACTGCGGGAAGGTTTTGAGCATCAAAGGCCGGATCCTGGCGTCGATATCCGCTGGATCCTGTGCGCCATAGACCACGCCACCGCCGTATAACAAGCGGTTGTCGGCCGTCAGGCGGAAGTAATCCAGCAGATAGTTGCAGTCTTCGACGCAGTAATTATCCGGCAACAGGGAAAGGGCCATATCCGCAGATAAAGGCTCGGTGGTGATGATTTGTGAGCCGCAGGGCATGCTCAAGCGGCTGAGGCGTGGTTCTAATTTCTGCCCCAAATAGGCATTGCCCGCCAGGATCACCAAACTGGCGCTGACGGAACCCAGCGCTGTGTGTAGCTTGTTAGGTTGGCCATAATCGATATGGGTGACTGCTGATTGTTCAAATAGTCGACCGCCATGGCGGCGTACCGCTTCGGCCTCGCCCAGCGCCAGATTTAACGGATGCAGATGGCCACCGTGGCGATCCAGCAACCCGCCGACATAGCGTTCGCTGGCAACGGTGCGCCGCATGGCTTCCCCGTCGAGCAGTTCCAGTTGCTGGTGGTCATAACGCTGCCAATGCGCCATTTTTTCTTTTAACGCGCCGAATTGTTTGTTGGTTAAGGCGGCGGAAACCGCGCCGGGGCGATAGTCACAGGCGATGGCGTAGCGATCTATACGCTGGCGAATAATCTCTGCGCCTTCAAACATCATGCTGCCGAGCATCGCTGCGGTCTGCTGGCCGTAGCGAGCCTCGATCACATCGATATCGCGGCTGTAAGAGTTGACCACCTGTCCGCCATTGCGCCCGCTAGCTCCCCAACCGATGCGTGCGGCTTCCAGCACCACCACGTCGTAACCGGCCTCGGTCAGATGCAGGGCGCTGGAGAGGCCGCTAAAACCGCCACCGACGATGCAGACATCGCAGCGGATAGCCTCGTTCAACTGGGGATAAGGAGCGTGGGGGTTGGCGCTGGCGGCATAATAGCTGGCAACATGTTCCATCATCACTCCTCCGGCGGATCTTGTCAGAAGGTGGTTGGGGTATGCGCGCTGACGATCTTGCAAACGCGCGTTGAGGTATTGCTGAAGCTGTGGGGCATGCCGGTGTTGATGGCATAGCTCTGGCCAGCCGTCAGCAGATAGGTCTGGCCGTTGACCGTCAGCATGATCTCCCCTTCGAGCAGCGTACCGATCTCTTCGCCCTGATGCTTGATCTTCTCACCGGTGGTGGTGCCCGGTTGATAGGTCTCCAGCATCATGGCCAGGCTGCGGGTAGGGCTGCCGTTATGCACCAGCTTCATCGAAACGCCTTGGCTGCCGATCTCGATCAGATCGTCCGGCTCGATCACCACTTTGGGTTCATCTGGCCGTTCAGGTTCAGCAAAAAATTCAGACAGCGATAGCCCATAGACCTTCAGCAGTTTCTGCAGCGTACTGATGGCAGGGCTGACTTTGTCCTGCTCAATGGTGCTGATGGCGCTGTGGGTTAATCCGGACAGTTCGGCGACCCTACGCTGTGACAAACCCAAGTGCTGACGGATCTGCGACAGGCGCTTGCCTGGTGCCAAGCTGACTTCGCTCATAGCGGTAGTTCCTTCTGGTAGGAGCGACAGGTTGGGATCACACCCGGAGCCGGGTACCTGTCTGAGTGATATCGAAACCACATGATATCGGTAGTTGGGTGGCCGTTGTAAAATATATTGCCCATGTTTCCCCCTGGTCTGGCGGAAGAAATTCTGTACCAACAAAGCGCAAACAACGCCTTTTCGGTCAATATTTTATCAATTTAGCAGTCTCTGGCGAATAATCAAACGCCATTGTAACATTTGCAAACCATTTATGTTAAAGCTATGTTTCATATTATGGGTGTTATTTTGAGCGCCAGCCTGTGGCGCACTCTACAGAGAAATCAAACCATGTGTTAAGTCAATCGGCAAGCGGATGCGAAGGCATTCCCAAGAGCACAACGGCAGGTGATGTATGCAAACCAATAGCGCAGTAGTAGAAGATTTTGCACAGCATAATGAAGAAAGGCGAAGTAGCGCGTTCCAAAGTGAGGTTGCTCACTATTTGGAACGCCATCCTGCCACGCAGTATATCGATATCCTTCTCACCGATCTCAATGGTTCCTTCCGCGGTAAGCGCATTCCCATCTCCGGGTTGAAAAAAGTTGAAAAAGGCTGCTATTTCCCCGCCTCGCTGTTTGCAATGGATATTTTGGGCAACGTGGTCGAAGAGGCCGGGTTGGGCCAGGAACTGGGCGAGCCGGATCGGATCTGCATGCCCGTGCCCGGTACGCTGACGCCGTCGGCGGCGGATCCGGAACACATTGGTCAGGTGCTGCTGACTATGCTGGATGAAGATGGTACTCCCTTTGACGTTGAACCCCGCAATGTACTGAACCGAATATGGCAGGCGTTGCGCCAGCGCGGACTGTTCCCGGTGGTAGCGGTAGAGCTGGAGTTTTATCTCATTGATCGACAGCGAGACTCGGCAGGATATCTGCAACCGCCGTGCGCACCAGGCACCCAGGAGCGCAACGTACAGAGCCAGGTCTATTCGCTGGATAATCTGAACCATTTTGCCGGGGTGCTCAACGACATCGACACGCTGGCACAGATGCAAGGGCTACCAGCGGATGGTGCGGTGGCTGAAGCCTCCCCCGGCCAGTTCGAGGTGAACCTGAATCACACCGACAACGTGCTGCAAGCCTGCGATCATGCGCTGGCGCTGAAGCGCCTGGTGCGTCAGGTGGCTGAGCATCACCATATGCATGCCACCTTTATGGCGAAACCTTATGAGGATTACGCGGGGAGTGGTATGCACGTCCATCTCAGCGTGGTAGACAGCGCGGGGAAAAACCTGTTTGCCGAAGCGGATGGCGAAGACTCGGCGCTGCTGAAGCGGACATTAGCCGGGATGATCGCCTTGATGCCCGCGTCGATGGCGGTGCTGGCACCCAACGTCAATGCGTTCCGCCGTTTCCAACCGGGGATGTATGTGCCGATCCAGGCGTCCTGGGGGCATAACAACCGTACCGTGGCGTTGCGTATTCCCTGTGGCGATGCGCAGAACCACCGTGTGGAGTACCGGGTTGCCGGTGCCGATGCCAACCCCTATCTGGTGGTGGCGACGATCCTGGCGGGGATGCTGTACGGGCTAGATACCGAATTGCCGCTACCTGAGCCAGTGACGGGCAACGGTTTGGAGCAGGAGGGGCTGCCTTTCCCGATCCGTCAAAGCGATGCCCTGTACGAATTTGAGCATCAGCACGAGCTGACGCACTACCTCGGTGAACGCTTTTCACAGGTTTATCTCGCCTGCAAAATGGGGGAACTGATGCAGTTTGAACGGTTGGTGACGGAAACAGAGATCGACTGGATGCTGAAAAATGCCTGATGTCAGGCACCCTGATGGCGAGGAAGGGCGTTTTTCCGGATATTAAGCAAAAGAATTTGTATTAGAAGGTTTCAGGATCTTGTCTTTCTGTGATCTTATGGCAGAATACGCGACATGCAGATAGCCGACGTTTTAACGCGTCGGTTATTTTTTTTGCATTATGTTTTACCAACGTGCGTTTCATACATCAAGCGAGGCCGGACATCGAGCCGGATAGATAAATAGGTTCGTCGCGATCAACCAAAACTTTATGGTCGTGACTCATGAGGATAAGAACGATGGGGCAATTTTACACCTTGGCACCGGTGCCCGCCGGTTTCCGTTGCGGTCGCAGCGATTATGGAGCAACACAGGCGATTGTGCCTAGTTATCCAGCTTCCCTCATCCCCCTTTTAGAATTTAGTCGCACGTTGCGAAGTTTCCCCGCAACCTTGAGTCTTGGCGTGTCTATTATCCGCAAGACTGAAGGTAAGGGGGGGCTACGCGATGTCCGATAATATCATCACCGCTGCACCAGCTGCCGGCCAACGCGCCCAACTGCGTAAAACACTGACTTTAGTCCCGGTTGTCATGATGGGTCTGGCCTATTTGCAGCCCATGACCATCTTTGACACCTTTGGCATCGTCTCCGGCCTGACCGACGGTCACGTCGCGACCGCGTACGCCTTTGCTCTGCTGGCGATCCTGTTTACCGCCCTGAGCTACGGCAAACTGGTGAAGAAATTCCCTTCCGCCGGTTCTGCCTATACCTATGCCCAGAAAGCCATCAGCCCGCACGTCGGCTTTATGGTGGGTTGGTCATCACTGCTGGACTACCTGTTCATGCCGATGATCAACATCCTGTTGGCAAAAATTTACCTGGAAGCCATTTTCCCGGGTGTACCTTCGTGGATCTTCGTTGCGGCCCTGGTTGCCTTGATGACGGCGTTCAACCTGCGTGGCATCAAGCTGGTAGCCAACCTGAACTCCATTATCGTAGTGGTACAGGTGGCGATCATGATCGTGTTCCTGGGTCTGGTGATTAACGGTATCTCCCACGGTGAAGGTGCTGGTACGCTGGTGAGCAGCCGTCCGTTCTGGTCTGACAACGCGCACGTGGTGCCGATGATCACCGGTGCGACCATTCTGTGCTTCTCGTTCCTCGGCTTTGACGGCATCAGCTCGTTATCCGAAGAAACCAAAGATGCAGAAAACGTGATCCCGAAAGCCATCTTCCTGACGGCCTTGATCGGCGGCGTGATCTTTATCGTGGTGTCGTACTTCGTGCAGCTGTACTTCCCGGATATCTCGCGCTTCAAAGATCCTGACGCCTCACAGCCGGAAATCATGCTGTATGTGGCTGGCAAGTTCTTCCAGTCGGTGATCCTGGTGTTCTCGTGCGTAACCGTATTGGCTTCCGGTATGGCATCTCACGCGGGTGTTTCCCGTCTGATGTACGTCATGGGCCGTGATGGCGTATTCCCGGAGCGTTTCTTCGGTTATGTGCATCCAAAATGGCGTACTCCGGCGCTGAACGTGCTGTTGGTTGGCGCGATTGCGCTGTCTGCCGTTTCGTTCGATCTGGTCACGGCTACGGCACTGATCAACTTTGGTGCATTGATCGCGTTCACCTTCGTTAACCTGTCGGTGATCTCGCAGTTCTACATTCGCGAGAAACGTAATCGTACGCTGAAAGACACCTTCAACTACCTGATCCTGCCGGTGTTGGGAGCGTTAACCGTCGGTGCATTGTGGGTCAACCTGGAAGTCAGTTCGATGACGCTGGGTCTGGTCTGGGCGGCGATTGGCCTGCTGTATCTGACGTTTGTCACCCGCAGCTTCAGCCTGCCGGTGCCACAGGCAAGCGAAGACGTGGCTTAATCAACTCGTCTGCCTCGCGATAGCAAAAAGGGTTCCACATGTTGGAACCCTTTTTATTACTAACAAATCTTATCCGACTCGCTGTGTAGGGGCGCCGCATGCTGCGCCCGTTAATCAATGGAAAAGCACAGGGTTTAACCCACCAACTGTTTACCGTAGTCAAACAGCGCTTTCAGCAACGCCATCTTCTCTTTATCCCCTTCGTGCAGGTTGTACAGCGACTCCAGCTGCAAGATATAACTCTGTACGCGTTCGGCACTCAGCACCTCCTGGCGGTGCTGCAACCAGCGGCGTTGCTCGGCGTCGTCCAGCGTATTCGGGTAGTTACGGGCCCGGAAGCGGAACAGCAGCTCTTTCATCCGACCATCGCTGAAGGTCAAATCCAGCGCGGGCAGATTCTGCGGTTTGGTTTGCTGAATGATCTTCATCGCTGCCTTGTCGGCATCGCTGAAGAAACCGTCGTACAGTTTGGCATCCACATCATCGATCGGGGTGAAAGGTGCGGCTTCGGCAAATAGGGCCACTACTTTTTCGCGGATCTCCGGGTGCTGACGCAGCACCTTCAGGTTCTCCAGGCAAGCCTGACGATCAATGCCTAGTCTGTCTGCGTTTTCTGGCAGCAACGTCTTGGCCGGAGCCAGCACCGGGCATTTATTGATATGCACCAGTTTGATCGGCACTGGGGCCTGATCGGCAGCCAACCGATCGCGGCGGGTGTAGAGGCGTTCACGCAGCTCATCGGCATTCAGCTCCAGCAGCGGGGTAATATCCCCTGCCAGATCGCACATAATCACCGCATTTTTATTGTCTGGGTGCCAGGCCAGCGGTGAAACCCAACTGGTGTTACCTCGTGCTGCGCCAAACATGCCGGAAACGTGCATTAACGGCGTCATTTCCGCGACGTCGATCAGCGCATTGAGCTTGTGTTTGTTGCGGTGCTGCAACAGGTAATCAAACAGCCTTGGCTGTGCCTGTTTGACCAGCTTGGCCATGGCGATGGTGGCATGCACATCTGACATCGCATCGTGAGCGTGTTCGTGTTCAACGCCGTTGGCACGCGTCAGATGTTCCAGACGGAAGCTGGGGAAGCCATCTTCGTTTTCTGGCCAGACGATGCCTTCCGGGCGCAGGGCGTAGCAGGCCCGCATCACGTCCAGCAGATCCCAGCGCGAATTGCCGTTTTGCCAACTGTAGGCGTAAGGGTCGTAGAAACTGCGGTAAAAGATGTTGCGGCTGACTTCATCGTCAAAGCGGATATTGTTGTAACCCAGAATGCAGGTGCCAGGGACGCTGAACGCTTCGTGGATACGGCGAGCAAACTCGGCCTCGTTAACGCCTTTGGCCAGCGCCTCTTGTGGCGTGATGCTGGTGATCATCACCGCTTCGGGATCGGGTAGGTAGTCATCGGCTGGCGCACAGTAAAACACCTGCGGTTCTTCGATAATGTTGAAATCCATATCGGTACGCACCCCGGCAAACTGCGCCGGGCGGTCCATTGACGGGCTTTTGCCGAAGGTTTCGTAGTCGTGTATGTAGAATGTGGCCGGTGCCTTGCTGCTCAAAGTCGCATCTCTTGTTGGCGTAGGGAATAGCCCTATTGTAACGGCGCGATCACCGATGCCAAGTATTGGTTAATGCTTAACGTTAAATTGAGTGGCGCTGCGCAGTACGATAGAAGTTCAGCCGTTGCTGAAAGTAGCCGCGTAGATGCGTGGGGACGTGCGTTTCGGCGCTTTCCCACTCGGTGGCGTAGCCGTAGCGTTCGCTATAAATGATTTTGAGTGCCAGCAAATCGGTTTGGATCCTTTCACGTTCTTGCTGGGGTAGGCCATCCAGTGGTTGTGGCATGTCTTTCTCCCTATTCGATAGCGCATAATATGAGGCTAAAGAGAATTTGTCGCTACCTCATTCAGGGCAAAATGTTCACAGCGCCGATGCACTGGTGATGCTGCTCAACCGCGAGAGGCTGGATAACGATGTTTATCATATTTCGGCGGGGGAGGAGAGCAGTGTCAGTTTTGCGGATATCGATCATGCTATCGCCGCCGCGCTAAGAGGAGCCACCGGTGGGCGATCGCTATGCACAGGTCAGCTACGAAGCTCTGTTGCAAATGCGCAAACAGCTGAAGGGTATCTTCGGGCCGTGCAATGAGCGCCTGATGCTGAAAGCGATGCGCCTGTATGGTTCCTTTGCCATGCTGAACGTGCGTTTTAGCAACGAAAAAATCCTCAAATTGGGCATGCCTAAACCGCCACGCTTTACCGACTATATCGGTCGTTGTGTGCAATCGACCCGTGGGCTGTCGATACCGCAGCAAATGGCGGTGGATTTCAAATAGCGGTTGGGTGGTTCATT
Source organism: Serratia silvae (assembly GCF_023282985.1). Taxonomy (GTDB): domain Bacteria; phylum Pseudomonadota; class Gammaproteobacteria; order Enterobacterales; family Enterobacteriaceae; genus Chania; species Chania silvae. The sequence continues at coordinate 272,667 of NZ_JAGQDC010000002.1, forward strand.
GCGTAGGGGCGCTGCATGCTGCGCACGATTAGCCGCATGCAAAGCCCGATCCCAGGCTCTTACCAGGAGGAAGAAGACCAGAATACCCGGCCCAGCACCACCAGTTGCTCTTTGCGCTGCGGATAGCTGAGTAGTTCATCTTGGTACTCTTCCCGGTTCAGAGAGCGGATGACCACGCCACCGTCGGGCTGTTCAATCAGGATCTTGACCCGTAACAGATTGCCGTGGCGGATCGCATAGGTTTTCCCTTCGCGGATGCGGGTATCGACGGTATTGATGCCCACCACATCGCCATCCTGCAGCCGGGGTTCCATGCTGGAGCCAGAGATGCGGATAATACGTGCCGCATTTACCGGCACCCCCATCTTGTGCAGGTAGTAACGGCGGAAGATCAGCGAGAACTCCTCGCTATCGACAATTTCGTAGCAGCCGTCACCGGCGGAGAAATCGATATCCAGCAAGGGGATCTCCACAAACTCTTCCTTGTCTTGCTCGGTATCTTCCCATACCACGGGTTTGAGCCGTGCCGGTTGGAAATCCGATTCGGCCGCCACGTTGTCAAACGGCTGTTCCAACGCCTTCTCATGGAACACATCGAACCAGCCTTTGGGCAAGCCGAGTTTGGCCTCAATGCGTCTGGCGAGGTTGTCGCCCAGGTTGCGGGAGGATTTTTCACCGGTGATCTGGCTCAGCGTTGGCGCAGAAGACTCCACCAGGATCGCAAACTCATTCTGGTTGGTACCTTGCCGGGCGAAATGTGCCATCAGATCGCGCAGGTTGTTGCGCCTGATTTCTTTGGTTTCCATGCGCTGATAGTCTCACTCTTTAGCAAAAAGGTAAATCCTCTGCCGCTAAAATCTTTAGCGCAAACTTAAACTTCACCTAATCAAGAAACATTTTTCAACAGCTTGTGTTGTACGTCAGCCAGGTTCTTCCACTAAAATAAGGGTTTTACAGCAGGGTACGGTGAGAACAAGCGTGCGTCTGGATAGAAAAATTTCTTCTTTTGAACAACTGATCTACCGTAATTACCGTATCGTTCATGGGGTGCGGATCGGGTTGGCCTTTATCCTGACTTTCCTGCTGATCCGTCTGTTGGCGGTACCGGAAGGCACTTGGCCGTTGATCACGCTGGTAGTGGTGATGGGGCCGATCTCCTTTTGGGGCAATGTGCTGCAACGGGCGCTGGAACGTATTGCCGGTACGGTGTTTGGCGCGGCCTCTGGCCTGATTGCGCTTTACCTGGAGCTGTACTCGCTGCCAGTGATGCTGGCCTGGTGCGGGGTGGTGATGTTTGTCTGCGGCTATCTGACGCTGGGCAAACGGCCCTATATGGCATTGCTGATCGGCATTACGTTGGCGGTGGTGTGCGGTGCCGGGGCTGGCGATATGACTGTCGCACTGTGGCGTAGCGGCGATGTGATTTTTGGTTCGTTGCTGGCGCTATTGTTTACCAGCATCTACCCGCAGCGAGCTTATGTGTTGTGGCGAATGAAAATGGCGGATTGCTTGGAGACAGTCGGGAAGATCTACGGCGCTTACCTTTCACCCAACATGATTGAGCGGCCCCGGTTGGAACCTCGGCTCAAAAACTTGTTGGGCGATGTGGTGAAGCTACGCGCACTGATCGCCCCCGTCAGCAAAGAGACTCATATCGCCAAACCGGTCTTTGAAGCGGTACAAACCCTGAGCCGCAACCTGGTGTGTACGCTGGAGCTTCTGGCCGATGCTTACTGGGCTTCGCGTGAAACCCATTTTATTATGCTCAATGCCAAAACCCTACGTAGTTCACAGGTGTTGACGCAGCGCGCGATCGAATCGTTGGCGAATATTATGCGGGATGGTGAAGCCCTGCATGCGCAGGCCATTGCCGGGGAACTGAGCGAAATCTCCGCAGAATTGAAAGCATTAATGCAAGAGGCCAGTGCAGCACGACTCAGCGAAGCACCTATTTATGGCTATGTCTGGCTGAGCATGGAACTGGCGCAGCAGTTGGAAGAGCTGGGCGATCTGCTCAAGGTTTGTACGGCCAACGGGCGTGAATAGTGGCTCAGATCATGAAGCAGGCGCATCGGGATAGGGCCAAGGCGCTAAAGTGGGTAAGATAGGGCAATGACAGTTGTGTCTGACGGCCACAACCCTGTATCTTGGTATCATTGTGGCCGTAAGCAAATGAATCTGTGTATTACTAAAGCAAGGGTATAAAGATGGATAATGCAAATAAGCCGAGTTTCCAGGACGTGCTGGAGTTTGTGCGTATGTTCCGCCGTAAAAACAAGTTACAGCGTGAAATTGTCGACAACGAAAAGAAAATTCGTGACAACCAGAAGCGTGTGCTGCTGCTCGACAACCTGAGCGAGTACATCAAGCCGGGTATGAGCATTGAAGACATTCAGGGCATCATCGCCAACATGCGCGGTGACTATGAAGATCGTGTTGATGATTACATCATCAAAAATGCCGATTTGTCGAAAGAACGCCGCGACCTGTCCAAAAAACTGAAAGCGATGGGCGAAGTGAAGTAATTCGCGTTATGCAGGGCTGGGGATCTCCCGGCCCTGTATCTTTTCAGAGATGCTGAACCCTGAACGACCACCAAGAATAACGATATTTTACCGTGCCACAGCAAATCTGCTTAAAGCCGCTACGCTAATGTTATAAATAGATTTTGCCTGATGAATTTCAAGTTGTCGCTTGAAGGACGACGGGTATGGATTTCTTTGCCAGTAGAGGCTGTCACAATGGCAGAACAGCAACTCAGCACATTACTCAACGTGGACGAGACGCTACATCCTCCCCGTATCTTGGCATCTGGGGATTGGGTGCTGGCACATTATCGCCTGTTGGAACCTGCCGTTGGGCAACTGCAAGCTCGCTTGCCGGCCGACGTGGTGTTCGATCTCAGCCAACTGGGTAGCCTGGATACGGCGGGTGCCACCTTGTTGGTCAATCTGCTGGGTGACCAACGGATATCCGATCTTGAACAGTTAGCCCCCACGCTCCCTGTGGAACGCCGAGTGCTGCTGGAAACCGTTGGCCGTGCCTTGCAAGGATTTGAGCCACCACCGGCAGAAAAGCCGCCCGGTCTGGCAATCGAACTGCTGGCCAACGTCGGCCGGTCGATGGAAAATTTCTGGCACAACCTGATAGCCCTGTTAGGGTTTATCGGCCTGACGTTGCAAACCCTGTTTGCCAGTCTGCTACGCCCAACGCGCTGGCGGATCACCTCGCTAGTGGCCAATCTCCAGCAAATTGGCCTGAACGCGGTGCCGATCATTATGCTGCTGACCTTCCTGGTGGGGGCAGTCATCGCTTTCCTGGGTTCAACCGTCCTGTCTACCTTCGGTGCCAGCATTTTCACCGTGCAACTGGTGGTGTTTTCGTTCCTGCGTGAATTCGCGGTGCTGCTGACGGCCATCTTGATGGCGGGCCGTACCGCCAGCGCCTTTACCGCAGAGCTTGGGCTGATGAAGGCCAACGAGGAAATAGACGCTATTCAGGCGATGGGGCTGAACCCGGTCGAATTGCTGGTGCTCCCGCGCGTGCTGGCGCTGCTACTGGCACTGCCGATGTTGACCTTTATCGGCATGATTAGCGGCATCTTTGGTGGCATGGTCGTCTGCGCGCTGACGTTGGATATCTCACCGACCATGTTTTTAACCATCACGCAGAGCAGCGGCGGTTTTCAGAACTTCCTGGTAGGGATGAGCAAAGCGCCGGTGTTTGCGTTCCTGATTGCCATTATCGGTTGCCTGGAAGGGTTTAAAGTCAGCGGTAGCGCCGAGTCGGTAGGGGCACATACCACCGCCAGCGTCGTGCATTCAATCTTTGTGGTGATCCTGCTGGATGCGGTCGCTGCACTGTTCTTTATGGAGATGGGTGTGTGAGCCAGACGACCCCGGAAGCCATTATTCGCATCCGTAAATTGCGAAACTGTTTTGGCACCCAATGTGTGCATGTTGACCTCGATCTGGACGTGCGCCGAGGAGAAATCCTGGGCGTGGTTGGCGGTTCGGGCACTGGCAAATCCGTGCTGTTGCGCAGCATCGTTGGTCTGCGTCGCCCAACTGCTGGCCAGATCCACGTCTTTGGCGAGGATCTGATGGCGCTCTCTGGTACACGCCGTTCCGTGCTGGAAAGGCGATTTGGTGTGCTGTTTCAGAGAGGAGCCTTATTCAGTTCGCTGACGGTGACGGAAAACGTGGCGTTGCCGCTGATTGAATATGCAGGTTTACCGCGCCGCGATGCCGAGCAGTTGGCACAGGTGAAACTGGCGCTGGCCGGTCTGCCTGCCAGTGCCGGCAATAAGTATCCGGCTTCGCTTTCTGGCGGCATGGTCAAGCGGGCTGCGTTGGCCCGATCGCTGGCGTTGGATCCGGAAATTGTGTTTCTGGATGAGCCAACGGCCGGGCTGGATCCCATCGGTGCCGCCGCCTTTGACAGCCTGATACGCACGTTGCGCGATGCCTTGGGGTTAACGGTGTTTCTGGTCACCCACGATCTCGATACGCTTTATACGATCTGTGACCGGGTAGCGGTACTTTCGCAGAAGAAGGTACTGGTGGTGGATACGCTGGAGGTGGTGGCCGCCACTGACGATGCCTGGATCCAAGAGTATTTCCACGGCCCGCGTGGGCGGGCGGCACAGCAGGCCGTAACGAATATCCCAGAGAGGCAATAACAAATGGAAACCCGTGCGCATCATGTCTTGATTGGTTTATTTACTCTCATTATTTTCACCGCCGTGCTGCTGTTCAGCCTGTGGCTAACCAAGTCTGGCACCGATCGCCAGTTTAAACAGTACGATATCGTGTTCAATGAAGCCGTCAGCGGCCTGTCACAGGGCAGCACGGTCAATTACAGTGGGATCCGCGTGGGGGAAGTGACTCTGCTGCGGTTGGATCCCAACGTACCAACCAAAGTCTGGGCGCGCATTCGGGTCACGGCCTCTGCGCCGATCCGTGAGGACACCCAGGCCCGCCTGGCAATAGCTGGCATTACCGGTACGTCCAATATCCAACTCAGCGGCGGCAGTGAAGCCAGCCCGCTGCTGACAGGAGAAGATGGGGCAATCCCGGTGATTATCGCTACGCCATCGCCGCTGACCCAGTTGCTCGCCAATGGCGAAGATGTGATGAGCAATGTCAACCAAGTGCTGGTGCGTTTGAATCAGCTAATGACGCCGGATAATCAGCAGCGTCTGGTGAATACGCTGGATAATCTGGAACAGATTACCTCTACCGTAGCCGGGCAGCGTGAAGATATCCGCACCATCCTGCAACAGTTGGCGCTGGTGACCAAGCAAAGCAACGATACGCTGGCGCAGACCAATCGGTTGGTGCGCAATGCCAACGTATTGCTGGACGGGCAGGGCAAGCAGTTGATCAGCAATGCGGCTAACACGATGGCATCGCTTGAGAAGACCAGTGCGTTGCTCAATAAATTGCTCAATGAGAATCAACAGTCACTCAATAGCGGCATCCAGGGATTCAACGATCTTGGCCCGGCGGTGGATGAATTGCGTAGAACCTTATTGACCTTGCGCGGTGCCATGAGCCGCCTGGAAGAGAACCCGTCCGCCTTGCTCAGGGGCCGCGAACGTACCAAGGAGTTTACCCCTAAATGATTAAGCTAAAACTTCGCCAGACGCTACGGTTGTTGGTGCTGATAGCCGTGATACCGTTGGCCGCCTGCACTATTTTGCCGGAAAGCCCGATACAGCAGGTGTATTTGCTGCCAGCCCAGCCAGCGGCCGTAGCCGGGGGCCAGGTATCTGAACGCTCGGTACGTATCGTGCAGCCCAATACCAGCCAGTTTTTGAACGGTACGCGTATTGCGGTGCAGCCTCAGGGCGCGGAGATCACCTCTTTTAGCGGCTCACGCTGGAGCGATCCGGCCCCGTTATTGCTGCGTAATCGTCTGATCCAGGAGTTCCGCACCAGTGGTCATTTCCGCTCGGTGAGCAGCGACGATGACAATTTGCAGGCGGATCTTGAGCTGGGTGGTGACTTGTCCTCGTTCCAGGGAGTCTATGACGGCGAGCGGGGCGAAGTGGTGATCCGCTTTGACGCTCGTCTGGTTCGCACCTCCGATCGCCGAGTGATGGCCAGCCGTAGTTTTGCGGTGCGTGAGCCGATCAACGGTAAATCGATGGACAACGTTGTACAGGCCTTTGGCCTGGCCAGCGATAAGCTGGCAGCGCAGACGCTGGCGTGGGCGCGCCAGCAGGCGGCTAATTAAGACCCCTCGGCCATGGCCTTTAACCACAGGATAAAGGCATTGATTTTGGGCCATTGCCGATCTGAGAGCGTGGAAATGTAGTAGCGCTGGGCGCATTGCATTTCCATGCCGGGGAAGGGCGCGATAAGTTCGTTATTCTCCAGGCGCTTACCCACCAACTTCTTGCGGCCCATGGCAATTCCCACGTGGTTCATGGCAGCGATCACCGCCAGATCCGAACGATCAAACCCCATCGCGCGCTGACCTTCGGCAAATTCCAGATCAAAGTGTTTGGCCCAGGTATTCCACTCCCCGATGTCCGAGTCGTAACTCCATGCCTGACGATCGTGCAATAACGTGCAGCGCCGCAGGTTGGCGGGGTTACCCACTAGCTCATGGCGCTCGGCGTACTCCGGGCTGCATACGGGCACGATCGACTCATCCATCAAATGCTGGCAATCGAGTTTCTCCGGCGTTTTGTCATCAAAATAGATCGCCAGATCGATCCCCGCCCCGTGGAAGTTCACCATTTCGTTGCCGGTGAGAATATTCAGACTGATGGCCGGATATTGGCGATCAAAGTCCGCCAGCTTGGGCACCAGCCAGCATTGGGCAATCGACGGGCGGGAGTAGATAGTCAGAGTGCCTGACAGCTCCTGGCTCTTAATCTCCAGTATCTCCTGATTGAGATAGCTGAGTGACGATTTCAATACCCAGAATAGCCGCTCGCCCTCGGGGGTCAGTTCGATCCGGCGGTGAAAGCGCTGGAATAGCTTAAAACCCAACTCGGCTTCCAGGTTGTTGATCCGATGGCTGACGGCGCTGGGGGTGATCGCTAACTCTTCGGCGGCCAGCACGAACGAACCTTGCCGCGCGGCAATCTCAAACGTATGCAGCTTGGCTAGCTGATAGCCATTCAGGTGCCTGTTGCGGGCGAGCTGGTGCTTTTCGTCGTACACGGTCATCACCTGTTAATCAGTAGGGGCGCCGCATGCTGCGCCGGTTATAAATCATCAAGGAGTATATCGAAATCCGGGCTTAAAGATGAAGCAATGTGAGCCAAAGACGGAAATAGTGCCAAATGTTGACCTAAATCACCTGATTGATTGAATTTGGCTCATGTGAAGAGGCGTTTTGATCGTTTGTCAGCGCTGGGGCGTTAGTTTCCAATAGGAGTGAAATTTATCCTGGAAGGACGCTGAACATGGACTCGCAGATCTGGGTAGTCGCTACGTTATTAAGCAGCATCATTATCATTATTCTCACTATCGTAAAATTCAAGATCCACCCGTTCCTGGCGCTGCTGCTGGCCAGTTTTTATGTGGGAGCCCTGATGGGCATGAACCCGCTGGAAATGGTCAATGCCATTGAAGGCGGCATCGGCGGGACCTTGGGCTTCCTGGCGGCGGTGATTGGTTTAGGCACCATTCTGGGCAACATGATGGAAGTGTCCGGGGCGGCAGAACGCATAGGCATCACCTTGCAAAAGTGCCGCTGGCTGTCGGCTGACGTGATCATGGTGCTGGTGGGGCTGGTCTGCGGCATTACGCTGTTTGTTGAAGTGGGCGTGGTGTTGCTGATCCCGCTGGCGTTCTCGATTGCCAAAAAAACCAATACCTCCTTGCTGAAGTTGGCGATCCCGCTGTGTACCGCATTGATGGCCGTGCACTGTGTGGTTCCTCCGCATCCGGCGGCGCTGTTTGTCACCAACAAGTTGGGTGCCGATGTGGGCTCGGTGATTGTGTATGGTTTGATTGTCGGGCTGGCCGCTTCGCTGATTGGTGGGCCGCTGTTCCTCAAGTTGGTCGGCAAGCGCCTGCCGTTCAAACCGGTCCCCGCCGAGTTTTCCTCCGTGCAGGTGCGTAACGAGCAGGACTTGCCTTCGTTGGGTGCCACACTGTTTACCGTGCTATTGCCGATCATTCTGATGTTGGTGAAAACTGCAGCGGAACTCTATATGGCCAAAGACAGCGCGCTGTATACCTTCCTGGAGTTTATCGGCAACCCGATCACCGCCATGTTTATCGCCGCCTTCGTGGCCTACTACGTGCTGGGTATTCGCCGCAATATGGGCATGGGCACCTTGCTGACCAAAACGGAAAACGGCTTCTCTTCCATCGCCAACATCTTGCTGATTATCGGGGCCGGTGGTGCATTCAACGGCATATTAAAAGCCAGTGGGCTGGCAGATACGCTGGCCGTGATCCTGTCGAATATGGATATGCATCCGATCTTGCTGGCCTGGCTGGTGGCTATCTGCCTGCATGCGGCGGTGGGGTCGGCCACCGTGGCGATGATGGGAGCAACGGCCATTGTTGCCCCCGTATTGCCACATTACCCTGGCGTCAGCCCGGAGATCATCGCGTTGGCCATCGGCTCGGGTGCCATCGGTTGCACCATCGTCACCGACTCGCTGTTCTGGCTGGTTAAACAATATTGCGGCGCGACGCTTAGCGAGATGTTTAAGTATTATACCTCGGCCACCTTTATTGCTTCGCTGATTGCGCTGGGAACCACATTCCTGCTTTCTTATATCATTTAGACCAAAAGAGACTATTTATGAATACGTTAGACATTGAAAACCTGGTAGTGAAATTTCCTTTGGTGCAACGGCTGATGGATTTGGAAGCGGTGACCTGGTTCAACCCCAATACGACTACGCTGGAGGAAGGGTTACCGTACGTCGGGCTGACGCAAAACGATGTCACCGAGGCCGAAGTGCGCTTGCAACGCTTTGCTCCGTATCTGTGCCTGGCATTTCCTGAAACGCAGCAAACGAACGGTATTATCGAGTCTGAAGTGGTGGCGATCCCGGCGATGCAGAGCGCGCTGGAACAGCGTTATGAGCAGGCCATCCAGGGTAAGATGTGGTTGAAAAAGGACAGCCATTTGCCGATTTCTGGCTCCATCAAGGCCCGTGGCGGCATCTATGAAGTGCTGACTCATGCGGAAAAGCTGGCCATTGAGGCGGGCATGCTGACGGTAGACGACGATTACAGCATCCTGTTTAGCGACAAGTTCCGCCAGTTCTTCAGCCAGTACAGCATCGCCGTGGGGTCAACCGGTAACCTGGGGATGTCGATTGGCATCATGAGTGCCAAGCTGGGGTTCAGCGTCAGCGTGCACATGTCTGCCGATGCTCGTGCCTGGAAAAAGCGCAAACTGCGTGAACACGGCGTTAACGTCGTAGAGTACGAACAGGATTACGGTGTGGCGGTGGCCCAAGGGCGTAAGCAGGCGGAGTCTGACCCGTGCTGTTTCTTTATCGATGATGAGAACTCGCAAACCCTGTTCCTCGGCTATGCGGTGGCCGGTGGCCGCCTGAAAAAGCAGTTTGCACAGATGAACATCCAGGTTGATCAGGACCATCCATTGTTTGTTTATTTGCCCTGTGGTGTAGGCGGCGGACCTGGTGGGGTGGCATTTGGCCTGAAGCTGGCGTTTGGTGACCATGTGCACTGCACCTTTGCCGAGCCGACGCACTCACCTTGCATGCTGCTGGGGATCCACACCGGATTGCACGACCATATCGCGGTGCAGGATCTGGGAATTGATAACGTCACGGCGGCGGATGGTTTGGCAGTCGGCCGTGCTTCTGGATTCGTAGGTCGCGCTATGGAACGCCTGCTGGATGGTTTCTATACCCTAAGCGATCAGGAGATGTACGACCTGCTTGGCTTGCTTGCCGATATTGAGGGCATTCAGTTGGAGCCTTCTGCATTGGCGGGCATGGCGGGGCCAGCTCGAGTCTGCGCCGCCCAAGATTATCTGAACAGCCACCAGATCGATGCCCAACGGATCGCTAATGCGACGCATTTGGTGTGGGCAACCGGCGGTGGCATGGTGCCTGAGGCAGAAATGGCCAAGTATCTCGCAGCGGCAAAACGCTAACGCTATATGCGGTTAAATGGGTGCAGCATGCTGCGCCCATTTAGTTACGTCCTTCCTCACGTTTCCCTCAACAAGAACAATAAATCGTCGCCATAGTTTGACCTCGATCAGAGTATCGTCTTGATGCGCCCATCATAATGAGAATTAATCCCATTATAAGAATGCCTATCATGACCATGCGTATTATTGGACGGATCCTGTTATTCTGCGCCGGATGGTTTCTTCTCAGCTCTGTCGCCCTGGCTGCCGCAGATTACCAACAGCTGAGCGATGACATTCAGTCACGCCTGGATAAAACCTCGCAGTTCTACCAGCAACAACAGATTGCTGAAGCCCGCAGCGAAGTACAGATGGCCTATTTTGAGGTGTTCGAAAACCTCGAAGGCCCGATCCGCATCAACATTTCCGCGCAAAAAAGCTATCAGATGGAGGCCGCCTTTGGCGAAATCCGCAAGATGATCGGCGATGGCAAGCCGCAGGCGGAGGTCGATGCCAAAATAGCCTGGCTGAAAAACGAGTTAAACGGCGTGCTGCCGGTATTGAGCGGTGGGCACAAACTCACGGCAGAACAGCAGCACGGCGCCTATGACAACGAACAAATCGCGTCCTACTGGCGGCAGAGCTTTAAAACCATTGATGACCTGCTGGCCGAAGCCGTCGGCCTGTATCAAAGCAACAGCTATGCCGAAGCCAGTAAAAAGGTGCAACAGGCGCAGTATGACGGCTTTAAAAACTCCGAGATGGAAACCTCGCTGCGGCAGAATCGCTCCTCCCAGCAGGCCGGGGACATTAACCGCCAGTTCTCTGAGCTGATCAAACTGAGTGGCGAACCGGATCAGATGAATGAGGTTGGCTACCGTGTGACCGCCTTATTGCAAGATCTTGAAGACTTGCTGCCTGGGCTACCAACCACCCGTGATGACCAAATCGTAGCGGCCACGCCAGACGCCAATGACGCCACGGCGGATGCGGACTGGCAGAAAGTGACCAACGATATTGATAAAGCGGTTAATGCGGCCATTGCGCAATACGCTACCGGGGATGGCAAAGGCGCCATGATGGCGATCCAGGACGCTTACTTCGACCTGTTTGAAGCCAGCGGCATGGAGAACAAGATCGGCTCGCGCGATCCGGCCTTTAAAACCCGCATTGAAGGCTACTTCACGCGCATGGTTAGCCAGATTAAAGCCGGACAGCCGCTTGATACCGTGAAGGAGCAGTCTCAGTCACTGCAAACCGATTTGACGGCGGCGGTAGAGATGTTGGGCACTGGCGGTCAGACCAACTGGAGCCTGCTGATTTACAGCCTGTTAATCATCGTGCGCGAGGGGCTGGAAGCCTTGCTGATCGTCGCGGCTATCGTCGCATATCTGGTGAAAAACAATCATCACGACAAATTGCCGCTCATCCGTCAGTCGGTGTATGTCGCGCTACTGGCTAGCGTAGTCACCGCCGTGATTTTCCAGTGGTTGTTCTCTAACTCCGGTGCCAGCCGTGAACTGCTGGAAGGGTTCACCATGCTGATTGCGGTGGTGATGCTGTTCTCCATGAGCTACTGGTTGCTGTCAAAAGTGGAAGCCAAGCAGTGGAAAGCCTATCTGGAGGGTAAGCTTTCGCACTCATTGAGCAGCGGCTCGATGGTTGGCCTGTGGCTGACCAGCTTCCTGGCGGTTTACCGCGAAGGGGCGGAAACCGTGCTGTTCTATTTTGCCCTGATGGGGGATTCCAGCTCAATGGAAGGGCACCTGTCCATTCTGGGCGGGTTCCTGATCGGCTGTGTGATTTTGCTGATCGCCTACCTGATCATGCGCTACAGCGTCGTCAAGTTACCTCTTAAACCGTTCTTTATGTTTACCGGCAGCTTTATGTACCTGATGGCCTTTGTGTTTGCTGGCAAAGGCGTGCTGGAGCTGATCGAAGGCAAACTGTTTGAGCCAACGTTGCTGAGCGGCGTGCCAGAAATTTCCTGGCTGGGTATTTACCCTTATGTCGAAACGCTGATACCACAGGCGATCCTGCTGATTGCCGCCGTATTTGCCCTGTGGGTGATGAGGCGGGGAACCGTAACAACAAGTCGGGGGTAACACCCCGCAGTATTTCTGGGATGATTTTTTAATCTGAACGATTATTTAGCGAGGATGATAACAACTATGGCTATGAACAAAAAATTAATCAGTGGCGCACTGATCGCCGGGATATTCACCGCACCAGCGGCGTTTGCCTTCAAAGAGTACCCTGCTGGCGAACCGGTAAAAATGAACGAGCTGGAGATCGCGGCCGTCTATCTGCAACCGATCGATATGGATCCGCGTGGGATGGGGCTGCCAGCGGCAAAAGCCGACATCCACCTGGAAGCGGATATCCACTCGGTTGAGGGCAACAAGAACGGTTTTGGCGCGGGCGAATGGATGCCTTACCTGACCATCGCCTACACCCTGATCAACACCGATACCGGTGAGAAGCAGGAAGGCACCTTTATGCCAATGGTCGCCAGCGACGGCCCACACTACGGTGCCAACATCAAGATGATGGGCGTGGGCAACTATAAGGTGACCTATCATATCGATCCGCCATCCAAAGCTGGCCTGCATCGCCATACCGATAGTGACACTGGCGTTGGCCGCTGGTGGAAACCTTTCGATGTTAGCTTCGACTTCAAATATGTCGGTTTGAACTGATTTACCCGGTCATCGGGTTATCGAGATTAACTGGCCGGGCAGGCAGTAATGCTTCCCGGCCGTTGGCGTTTAAATGCCAACGCCACGCGACGTTCTCCGTTGGTTGCCATGATTGGACAAGCTCATCATTAACGGATAACGGTTAATACCCAATTGCCGCTCAGGCAGAGCTTGTCAGTGAGTGGGGTGTACAGCCATCATGAGTTATTTTCTTGTTTCGGTACTGCAATCTTTCCTGCCCGTTGCTCTGCTGCTGGGGCTAAGCTGGACAGCACGCAAAACTCCCCTGGTGCGCCCGATGGTGCTGCTGAGCCTGATCGGCTTTTTTGGCGGCAGCTTTACCGCGACTCACCTGCCTGATTCACAGCAATGGGCGCTGTGGTTTACCGGCCTGCAAATCGCTCTGATCCTGCTGTTCCTGCTCAACCAGTTTACCTCTGGTTCGCGCTCGGGGTATGTCTGGCAGTTTATCCTGGTGCTGGTGGCTTCGCTGCGCTGGGGGAAAACCCCTAATCTGGGGGCGATCACCGCCACCGACGTCATCAACACCGAGCTGCTGCTCAATATCAGTGCGGTGATTGCTGGCATGATTATCGTGGCGTTTGCCGGGGCGCTGTTGGCGACCTGCGTGCGTCAGGTTCGCACTCTGCGCTGGCCGCTGCTGCTATTGTTGGCGTTGTTGCTGCTGGCACCGCTCTCCGGCGAACTGATGCTGGCATTAATGAAGCTCCAGGTGCTGGAACTCACCAAATCCTTGCTGAGCTATGTAGCCAAAGTCACCAATGCCAACGGTTTGATTAACTATTTCTGCGGCGGATTGCTGCTGCTGACGGCTCTGGTTTACCTGTTGAAAGTCGTCATACCGCGCCGTCGGGCGCGGGCGGAACCGCGGCCCATCGAACACCGTAAGGCCGTTGCCCACTATCAAAATTCCCGGCGCGTGTTGGTCATGACCTTGGTGCTGGCGGTGATTGCTGCCGGTTCCCAACTCTACTGGGACAAAATTGCCTCCCAGCCCCCGCGTTTATCTGAAGCCTTGCCGGTGACGCTGAATGCCGATGGGCTGGTCCATATCCCGATAGAACATGTCAAGGATGGCAAACTGCACCGCTTCGTCTGGGTGGCTGACGACGGTAAAGCCGTGCGCTTCTTCGTGATCAACCGCTACCCAGACAAACTGCGCCTGGGCGTGGTGTTTGATGCCTGCCTGCTGTGTGGCGATCAGGGCTACGTGATGGAAGGCAACCAGGTGATATGCGTGGCCTGTGACGTACGGATATTTATCCCGTCGATCGGTAAGCCGGGCGGTTGCAACCCGGTGCCGATCGAAGAGTGGGATATGACCGCCACGGATTTGGTCATCAGCAAGAAATCGCTGGAGTCCGGTCTTAACTATTTCAGCACCATCATTACGCTGGAAGTCACCGACCCGGTTGACGGCAGCAAGCTGACCAACACCAAAGCGGAACATCGCTACAACTACGCCGGTAAAACCTATTTCTTCTCCAGCGCGGCCAACTATGAAGCCTTCCGCGACACGCCAGAGAAATTCATCAAGGAAGGGGAATAACCATGTTATGGCGCATGCTGCAACAGTCGTGGTATCGCAATATCCGCAAAAAATCTCTGGCGGTGATCACCATTTTTCTGGCGGCGGGCCTGGTTTCTGCCCTGCTGGCCGTGTCGATAGATATCGGCGACAAGATGGCCCGGGAGATGAAATCCTATGGCGCTAACATCCTGATCGAACCGGCCGGGCAGGCGACCTTGCCCTCGCTGTTCGGTGAGAAAAACAACCCGCTGGCCGGTCAGGATTTTCTCGACGAGGCCGAACTACCCAATATCAAAGACATCTTCTGGCGCAATAACATCATCGGCTTTGCCCCGTTGCTGAGCGGTGAAGTCAGCGTACAGCAACGGGTAATACCGGTGTTAGGGACCTTCTTTGAACAGAAGGTCAACGTACCGGATGAAGAGAACTATCAGACCGGCCAGAAGATTATCAGCCCGTATTGGCAGGTGACCGGTCAGTGGCCTGATGAAAGCGGCGCGGTTAATCAGGCGCTGGTTGGCCAACAGTTGGCTCAACAGAGCGGCTGGAAGATTGGCGACACCATAACTGTCAAAGGTCCAGCAGCGGCGCTGGAGGTGACGATCAGCGGCATTCTGGCTAGCGGTGGCGATGAAGAACAGCAACTGGTGCTGCCCTTGGCGCAGGCTCAGAGCTTGCAGGGGCTGAAGGGCAAAGTGCAGGCCATCCGCGTCTCCGCGCTGACGGTGCCGGAGAACGAGCTGTCACGCAAGGCCAGGGCCGATCTGGAGTCGCTGGACGCAGAAGAATACGACTTGTGGTATTGCACCGCGTATGTCTCGTCCATCGCCCATCAGTTGGAGGAGGCGATATCCGGTTCCGGCGTTCGTCCGATCTGGCAGGTGGCCGCCTCAGAAGGGATTGTGATCGAGAAGATCCAACTGTTGCTGGCGGTGGTGACGTTGGCTGCGCTGTTGGCCTCCGCCATGGGCATTGCCTCGCTGATGACCAGCAATATTATGGAGCGCACCAAAGAGATTGGCCTGATGAAAGCGCTGGGGGCCAGACAGTGGCAGATCATGATGCTGTTCTATCTGGAGGCGGCAATGAGCGGCATTATTGGCGGCCTGTTAGGCAGCATCGCTGGCTGGGGATTGGCTAAGGGGATTGGTTTGATGCTGTTCGGCGCGCCGTTGAGCTTTGCCTGGATTGTGGTGCCTTGCGTGCTGGTGCTGTCGGTACTGATTGCGCTGGCAGGGACCTGGTTCCCGGCTCGCCGCATTGCTCATCTTTACCCGGTGGAGGTGCTGTATGGCCGTTAATTCCTCTCAGAGCATGTTCTGGCGCTTGGTGTTCCGCGCATTGCGCTTACGGATGCAGCGGGTGGCGGTGGTGTTTGCTGCGTTGGCGGTAGGGGCGGCGATCGTCACTGCGATGTCTGCGGTGTATTTTGATATCAACGCCAAAATGAGCCAGGAGCTACGCACCTTCGGCGCCAACTTTTATGTTGGGCCAGGGATGGGTAATTCCATGGCGGAGAAGAGTTATCAGCAGATTGTCGACAACGCCCCACCAGGGCTGGTGACGGCCAATAGCCCATATCTATACGGCATGGCGCGTACCGAACTGGAAAAAGTGGTGGTGATGGGCGTGTGGTTTGAATCGCTCAAGCAGATCGTTCCTTACTGGCAGGTAACGGGTAACTGGATTGGCGTCAGTTTTGATGATCGCAATGTGATGATCGGCTACAAGCTGGCAAACCGCCTTGAACTCAAGGTGGGTGACTCGGTGGTGCTGGTGGAAGGGGACCAGAAGAAAAAGTTGCAGATCAAAGGCATTGTCGAAGCCGGTGACGCTACGGATAACGTGCTGATTATCAACCTGCCACTGGCCCAAAGCTGGCTGCATCAGCCGGATCTAATCAGCCACGCCTTGTTCAGCGTTAACAACGAACGCGGTCAGGTGGAGCAGTTTGCCGAGCAGTTGCAAAAAAGCTATCCCGATTTGGAGATCCGCCCGATCCGCAAGGTTTCGGCTTCTGAAGGCCAGGTTTTGGACAAGATCAAAGGGCTGATGGGGCTGGTATCGGTGGTTATTCTGGTGCTATCAACGCTGTGCGTGAATACCACCTTGATGGCGATTGTCAGCGAGCGGTCGCGGGAGTTTGCCTTACAAAAAGCGTTAGGCGCCAAAAGCAGCGATATCGTGCGCCAGATTATGGCCGAGACTCTGATTATCGCACTGTTCGCCGTGGTAGTCGGCATTATTGCTGGCTATATCCTGGCTCAAGTTCTGGGGCATACCGTGTTCTCTGCCTCCATCGGGCTGCGGGCGCAGGTTATTCCACTGACGGTCATTCTTTCATTGCTGGTTGCCCTGATTGCAGCCGCATTGCCAACCTATCGCGCCGTGAATATTGAGCCGGCCAAAGTGTTAAAAGGAGAGTAACGGTGACTCAACAGCAACCGACGAACGATAAGCAACTCTCACCCTGGGTAATTGAAACCCGTCATCTCTATAAACGCTTCGGCCAAGTGGTGGCGCTGGAAGATATTAACCTCAAGATCAAGCGTGGCGAATTTGTCGCCATCATGGGGGCTTCGGGGTCAGGCAAAACGACGTTGATGAATATCCTGACCTGCCTGGATACCGTCAGTGACGGGCAGGTTTTGTTGGACGGCGTAGACGCCGCCGGGCTGGATGAAGAAGGGCGCAGAGCCTTCCGCTCCGACAAAATTGGTTTGGTATTTCAGCAGTTCCACCTGATCCCGTTCCTGACCGCGTTAGAGAACGTGATGTTGGCCCAGCACTATCATAGCGTGGTGGATGAAGTGGCCGCTCGCAAGGTGTTGGATCAGGTTGGCTTGGGCCACCGTTTTGATCATCTGCCGAGCCAGCTTTCCGGTGGTGAACAGCAACGCGTCTGTATTGCCAGAGCGTTGGTCAATGAACCTCCGGTGATCTTTGCCGATGAGCCAACCGGTAACCTGGATGAACAAAACGAGCAGAGGGTGCTGGGTTTGTTAACCGAGTTGCACAAGCTGGGGCGTACCATTGTGATGGTCACCCACAATCCGGAACTGGGCAAGTTTGCTGACCGCATCGTGCGCCTACAGCACGGCAAGTATCAGGGCGAAGAGCTTAAAGATCATGAGGTGGAGCATGTTAGCTAATGCCAAAAAGATTGGCGGTATCCTGTTAATCGCAGCCGCGTTATTGCTTAACGGCTGTAAAGAAGAGAAGGCCGAGATCGGTGCAGCGGCCCCTGCGCTGGCGGCCTATGATTTGCAGGGCAACCAGGTTGCGCTGAGCCAGTGGCAAGGTAAACATGTATTCCTGAATTTCTGGGCCTCGAGCTGTGGTGGCTGCCTGGCCGAAATGCCGGCGCTGGAGAAGCTGAGTAAAGAGTTTGGCGACAGCATCGTGGTGGTAGGTATCAACACGGATAAGGATGAGATGAATATCCAGGCGCTGTTGGATGAACGCCAGGTATCGTTTCCCAACGTGCGCGACCAACTGGCGATCACTCAGGAGCGTTATCAGGTGATCGGCACGCCAACTGCGTACCTGATCGACCCGCAGGGCAAGCTGATTGGCCAGTATGTGGGCATGCTGAAAGAACCTGAACTGAAGGCGGTATTCGAACAGTCCCGGCAGAAAGGGGAGCCGCCAACCCGTTTCGGCAATGGTCAGGTATTAAACCGTAGAGTAATTAACTGATGAACAAGCAACACGTAGCACTATTAATGACGCTATTGCTAGGCAGCGGCCCGGCATTGGCCCAGACCCCTGATGTGATCTATAAAAATAGCTGCGCCTCCTGCCATGGCCGCTATGGTGAAAAAAATGCGTTAGGTAAAGCCCGTCCGCTGAAAGATTTAACTCAGCAAGAAATCGCAGAAGGTCTGCTGGCTCGCAAGGCAGGTGAAATCGTGGGGGCAGGCAATAAGGCCAAAGCGCGTTTAAGCGATGAGGATATTACTGCGCTGTCGGCATATGTGGTGACGCTGCAGAAGTGAGGGGCCGGGGGCAGTATATTGCCCGCCAGGCAATTGGCTCCTATTCGACGGCAAAACATCAGAGCGTGAAGTGATCGCGAAACTGCGCCAGTGCTTCGCTACTGTCCCCAGAGGCCCAGCCTTCAAGTGCCACCACACCTTGGTAGTTAATCTCCTGTAATGTTCTGGCAATGGCGCGATAGTTGATTTCCCCGGTGCCTGGCTGCATACGGCCAGGCACATCCGCAACCTGGATCTCACCAATCTGTGTGCCACAGCGGCGGATCAGTTCAATCAGGTTACCCTCACCAATTTGTGCGTGGTAGAGGTCGAGGTTCATCTTAAGCGCTGGGCTGCTGACCGTTTCCACCAGCGCCAGTGTGTCAGCTGCGCGGGCAAAAGGCGTACCGGGATGATCAACCGTAAGGTTCAAGTTCTCTAGAGTGAAGATACGCCCAGCCCGCTCGCCGAGTTGTGCTAAACGACGCAGCGTATTGGCAGCCTTCAGCCACATGTTACCCGTCACCCTCTCAACCGGTTTCACCGGTAAGCCCTGTGGATCCAGGCCGGTACCGTGCAGGTTCAGGCAGGGGCAGTTCAGCCGTTCGGCTATCGTCAGCGAAGCTTCAGCGCTCTGCAACAGCTGCGCGATCTCGTTATCATCCGTTAAGTTGCCGCTGAGATAACCCGTCATTGAGGTGAATTTGGCCCCCGTTGCGACCAGGGCGTCGATATCTTTGTTGGCCCAGTTCCAGAGCTCAACACCAAAGCCCAGCGCATGGATGCGTTCTACACGTTCGATAAAGGGTAAATCCAGAAACACCATTTCTGCACAAACCGAGAGTTGATAGCTGGCCACTAGCGGTCTCCTAATTTAAGGGGGGTTATTTACAATTGGTCATCAATATACATGCTTAAGTTATTTTTTAATGTCAAAAAAAGATAATTTCAACCTGGTCACAAATTTAGGAGAAAATTAATCTGTTTACATTGTAGAGTTATTGGAGGACATTCGCTGTACTTATTTAATTAGGCCGTAATTTATGTATTCGAGAAGGCGTTTTCTAACAGCAGGCACTGCCCTGATGGGCTTTGCCGTATTCAAACCTTCCTTGTCCTGGGGGAGAATACCGAGTGAAAGCAGCGACGCTGCCATTTTTATTAAGCTTTCAGTGCTATTAACCAACGGGAAAAAAATGAGTCCGGTAATAGCACTACGTGCCTTGAATTGTTTGCAGGAAGAGGATCCTTACTTTTTAGAGAAAATGCAGTTGTTAGCCAATGCATTGAGAACGGAAAATATTCTCTCGGCCGATGAACTTAATCACCATTTGATTATGACTGGCGCCACAGGCGACACCGCCAAAAAAATCATTTCCGCCTGGTATCTTGGCTATACAGGAACACCCGTATCGCTACGGGCGTCAGATAACACGCGTTTTGTCAGTTACACCGATGCCTTTGCCTATGCTCCCACTTTGGATGCGACAGTGATCCCCACTTATTCCCGTGGCAAGACAAACTACTGGGCACTGCCCCCGATAACCCTAAACAGCGATTAATTCCCGTTGAAAATGAGAGTACTATCATGAGTAAACACTATGATGCCGATGTGATTGTCATTGGTTCTGGCGCGTTGGGTAGTAATGCGGCAACCTTGCTGGCCCGCAGTGGTAAATCGGTTATTATTCTTGAGGCGGGCGAGCACATTCCGCGCTGGAAAATCGTCGAAAACTTCAGAAACTCGTCGAAAAAATCTAATTATAACTCCCCCTATCCCAACGAGCCTTGGGCCCATCACTCCTATGATGAACAATATATAGAGAATACCGGTTCCTTTGATTTCCGGCCCGGCATGCTGAAACTGGTGGGGGGGACAACGTGGCATTGGGCGGCCGCCTGCTGGCGCTATCTACCTAGTGATATGAAGCTAAAAACGTTGTATGGCGTGGGGCGCGATTGGCCGCTGGAATACCACGAGTTGGAGCCGTTCTACTGCCAGGCTGAAATAGCTTTGGGGGTTTGCGGTAGCGATACCGACGATCAGAGTGGGCAGGGCGGCAGTGTTTTCCCACCACGTTCGCAGCCGTATCCGATGTTGCCTGAAGGCGAAACTTATCTATTCCAACGGCTGAAAAGTCGCATGGCCCCGGCAGGCTATCATTTTATCCATGAACCCAATGGGCGTGCTACTCGCCCGTATGATGGTCGCCCCGCCTGCAGCGGTAATAATAACTGTATGCCGGTATGCCCGATTGGTGCTATGTACAGCGGTGATCAACATGCCCAGCATGCGCAAAATGCCGGGGCACGTTTATTCACGGATTCAACCGTGTGGAAACTGGAAAAAGGCGTTGATGACAAAATTGTTGCCGCCCATGTTCGCAGTTCCAAAGGCGTTGATACGCGCTTAACGGCAAAATATTTCATCGTTGCTGCCCACGGTCTGGAAACTCCCAAGTTATTGTTAATTTCTGGCATAGCCAACAGTTCCGACCAGGTAGGTCGTAATTTAATGGATCACACCGGCATGGGCCTGCAGTTTCTGGCCGATGAACCTCTTTGGCCGGGGCGAGGCGCCGTACAGCAAGGGGGAATATTCAACTCTCGCGACGGCGATTTTCGTAAAACAAGAGCGGCAATCAAGCACGCGATTGCTAACAATGTTCCCAATATGGCCGTAGCACAGCGCCTGATAGCTCAAGGTGTCATAGGTAGCGAACTGGACAAACAGATCCGCCATCAGGCGGCACGCTGGGTCGATATCTCCACGGTGTTTGAAACTCTCCCTCAGGCAAGCAACACCGTACGCCCAAGTACCACACGCAAAGATGCATTGGGCATTCCGATGCTGACGGTGAATTACGAAGTCGATGACTATGTCAAAGCGGCAAAACCCGTGGTGGAGGCGGATTACAAAAGATTCGTCGCTCTGATGGGGGGCACCATCATTAATGACAATACTGGCTGGCAAAACCGTGACCATTTAATGGGGACGGTCATCATGGGCGATAACCCAAAAGATTCGGTGGTAAACCACGAGTGCCGGTGCTGGGATCATAGCAACCTGTTTCTTGCGACGACTGGGGTGATCCCCGCTTCGGGAGTCGTCAATCCCACGTTGACGGGCGTAGCTCTGAGTATTCGCGCGGCTGAAATCATCGAGCGTGAGATTTGAATATGAAAATACCCTTCAGGTTGCTCGCTGTAACCGTGTTGTTTATTGGGTTTAGCCACTCTTTAGCTGTATATGCCACCGATAAGGCGTTGGTTGAGCGTGGGAGATATATTGCGATTGCCGCTGATTGCGGTGCCTGCCATCGCCAGGCTCTCGATAATGGCGTTCCCTTTGCTGGGGGATACGCGATTGAGTCACCGATGGGGCGTATCATCGCCAGTAATATTACCCCCTCGAAACAGTACGGTATCGGTAATTATAGCGAACAGCAGTTTGCGCATGCTGTGCGTGAGGGGGGCGCCGCTGATGGCAAGAATCTCTACCCGGCTATGCCATACACCTCATACCGTGATATGACTACGGCGGATGTACAGGCGCTTTATGTCTACTTTATGCAGGGTGTTGAACCCGCAGAAATTCCCCCTTCAGCACGTACCGATCTGAGTTTCCCGTTTAATATCCGGCAGATGATGTGGGGCTGGAATCTGTTGTATCTCAGCGGCGCTTCCGTGGATAAGGCAGTGGCGCTTCCTGGTTCATTGGAGCGTGGTAAGTATTTGGTTGAGGTGTTGGCGCATTGCAGCGCCTGCCATACCCCACGCAATATCATGATGGCAGAGCAGCGCAGTCTTAACCTTGCCGGTAGCCCGCTTGGTGGGTGGTACGCCCCTAATATTACCCCTGATAAGAGCGGCATTGGCGATTGGAGCCAGCAGGATCTGGTCACCTATTTGAAAACTGGTCATCTGGCTGGTAAGGCACAGGCGGCAGGTGCGATGGCGGAAGCCGTTGAAAACAGCTTCAGCTTGATGACGAATGAGGATTTAAATGCGATGGCTGCCTGGGTTAAGCAGGTGCCAGCCATTCCTACGGCGGTAGCCAACATTGGGCTTCAATCGCCACGGGGTGGGGTTGATATCAATAGCGTTCTCACCGGGCAGGGAACCCTGACAGACAGCTCAACAACGGACGGGGCTAAACTTTATGAAAATGCGTGCGCTAGTTGCCATGGCCATGACGGTCAGGGAACCGACGATAGCTTTTATCCCGCATTAACTCGCAACCGTGCGGTTTCCGCATTCGGTCCGCAGAATTTGGTGATGGTCATCGTGGAAGGTATCCAACGTAAAACCAGTCATACCGATATCAGCATGCCCGCGTTTGCTGAACAGTTAAACAACGCGCAAATTGCCTCAGTCAGTAACTATGTCCGCAGTCGTTTTGCCGGTATTGACGACAAAGTGACTGCGCAGGATGTACAGACCCTTCGTGATGGTGGGGAGCCTCCGTTTATAATGCGATACATAAACTGGCTAATGACCGTAGGGATATTGGTGATGGTATGTGTGTTGGGCGGCTTTTGGTATTGGCGAAAAATAAGGCGTTCAGGCAGACAGCAAATTCGCTGACTCTATCAGTGTCCCCTCCTTCCAAAAGGAAGGAGGGGAACGGATGTAGCGCAAAGTTAATCACAGCGCCCATGGTTGACTTTGGTCAGGGGAAGGTTGATGTCGAATATTTTCAGATGGATATTTTTAGCCCCCATCGCTTCAGCCCTTTTGACATGGTGTTCGGCATATTTTTCGGCAAACGCTCGGCTTTCGAAAAAGTATATCCCGCCCGCCTCGCCGGTCTGCTCATTCTCAGTCCATATCTTGGAGATGAAACCCGGCTCTTGATTGATGCTTTCGGCCAGCGAGAGCGCATTTTTGGACAGGGTTGCGCCAAGCTGGTCGGCAGGGAAACTAAAATCAATCTGTAAAATGACACTCATGTCGTGTTCCTTTTCGTGACGGGTGGTTTTAGAGGAAACAGGGTTATTCCGTAGTACTTTCTGCAATGGGGGGGAACTGAGCATTGAGACGGTTAAGCAATGTCTCGGAGTCCACGTAACCTGTAGAGAGCAGGGGTATCTCCCCATGGCACTCCCATTTGTTGGTAAAAACATAATTGAACCGGCATTACCAACATTTTTACCAGCAAAAGGGTATGGCTTCGAGTGGTTTTTAGTGAACGAGGGTGAACTTGAAGAAGAGGGTAACCATATAATAGAAATGCAGAAAGCAGACGTCGGTTAACGTCTGCTTCCTTTAAAATGGCTCCTCTGACTGGACTCGAACCAGTGACATACGGATTAACAGTCCGCCGTTCTACCGACTGAACTACAGAGGAATCGTGTGAACGAGGCGAATAATAGCGAGGCGTATTAGGTTTGTCAAAGTACTAAAGTGAGGGAAAAGTGCGTTTGCTGCCAGATTGAGCATATTGGCTCGTTTTTCGGCACTTTGCTATGGCTAACAACGTGAAAAAACGCTGATCCATAGGGATGACAAAGATTAACGGGTTCAACATACAGCGAAATGGGCGCAGTATGCAGCCCCACAAAGTGAGTTGGTTGTCCATTTCCCCATTCCCCTGTAATGAAAAAATATTAAGTAGTACTGCCATAAATCGATCCCACTAAAATCCTACTCACCGAATATAAATTAATCAGGAAGGGTCTTAACGCCATCTGGACAGGGCTATTAGTGAAAACCAAAAATATCTGCTTATTTTTTTACCAAACTGTGATCGAGATTGTTTTTTTTATTTTTCAGCTGCTTGGTGATTTGTTTTTAAAAAAGTTGATGTAAATCAAAATGGTAGGCAGGTGTGGCTGGCGATAAGTGATTTTTTTTAAGATTCTTCTATGTTACTCTGGCGGACATTCTATGTGGATAGCAGTAATGGGGCCCTCGCAGATCTTGTCAATGCTTGCTTTATTACTCTATGCTACGCCAAGCCTTTTTTGTAGCGGTAAACCACGCCGTTCCTTTGTTTCCCGGAGTTTTTTAGTAATGAAAAAAACAATCGCCATTGCCACATTGTGTGTGTTGCTGGCAGGGTGTCAGACTGCGAAAACCAAACCAGCAACCGCCGCAGGTGTCCCTGCGCCAGCACCCGTCACGCCGAGCGCTACCGTTACGCAGCCAGCTCAGCCGATGGCTTCTGTCGGTACCGATGACATCATGTATCCCTGCATGAAAGAGCTGAATGCTCTGCAACAGGTTAATCCGGGGTTATATCAGACCCGCAGCGTAGAATTGAACGATATCGTGACGCAGGCCAAGCTTTATATGCGCATTCGTGACAACGTCAGCACCGACATCCATCAAATCATGGATGCCGCCTATCAGTTCCGCATTGCCAAAACCTGTAACCGTATCAGCACCGATCTGACCAATGCCTTGATCGAGCGTGTGGCTGGCGCCTAACGCGCATACCCCGTATTCAGATATTCCGGGAATACATGGTGTTGTACCAGAAACGCTCTCTTAGGGAGCGTTTTTGTTTTCTGCTCATCCAAAATGCCCTCCAGTTGCACCAGCAAGGTGCGCCAGCAAATTCTCCTCGTTCTTTTCTAACGCTCTTTGCCCGCTAAAACCAGTGAGCCTCCTCATTTTTCCGGCTGAGAGCGCCAGCAAATCGACTCTATTTTTGTATGCGCCGTCACAATGGCTAGATTTTTGCTTGGATAAACGCGGGTAAATCGGTTGCGCTCTCGCGCAAATTATTTTCCCCGACTACACATAAAGTGACTGCTCCACGTCATTTACCCGTCGTCTTTCAAGCTGCAGCGTTGTTACCTGCGCTTGCTCACCCCAGTCACTTACAAAAGTAAGCTCCTGGGGATGAGCAAGCTTGTCGTGTAGCAGTGCTGTACAGGGATGTACAAATGCCGCGAGCGCATGGACGCGCTAGAGCGGCCAACTTGAAATCCATAGGGCATACACCCGTCGTCGTCCTGCAATTGCCGCCGTTATTGGCCGCAATTTGCAACTGGCCGGGTTTACGGTCTTTCGCTAAAACAGTGCTGAGGAATGCAAAATGTCATTGAGATTGCTAAAAACCCCGCTTGCTGCTCTGCTTATTGGTTGTTTTAGTACGGCTTTTTCTGCACATGCCGATATCGTGATTGGCGTCGCCGGGCCATTCTCCGGCCCAAATGCCACCTATGGGGATCAATACTGGCGTGGGGCCTCGCAGGCTGCCGCAGACATCAATGCGGCCGGGGGGATTAAAGGGGAAAAAATCAAGCTGGTGCAGGGCGATGATGCTTGTGAACCTAAGCAGGCAGTCTCGGTAGCTAACCGCCTGGTCGATCAGGATCACGTCGCTGCGGTGGTCGGACACTTCTGCTCGTCTTCCACCATGCCCGCTTCAGAGGTGTATGACGAGGCCGGGATCATTGCCATCACACCCGGTTCTACTAACCCGCAAATCACCGAACGTGGCATGAATAACATGTTCCGCATGTGCGGCCGCGACGATCAGCAAGGGGTCATCGCCGCCAACTACATGCTGGATACCCTGAAGGCGAAAAAGATTGCCGTCATCCATGATAAGGACACCTACGGCCAGGGGCTGGCAGATGCCGCCAAGGCAGAAATGAACAAACGTGGCGTGAAGGAAGTGATGTACGAAGGGCTGTCGCGTGGTGAGAAAGATTTTAACGCCCTGGTGACCAAGATCGCCTCGGTTAATCCAGACGTGGTGTACTTCGGCGGTTGCCATCCAGAGGCGGGGCCGCTGGTGCGCCAGATGCGTGAACAAGGGGTGAAAGCCAAATTCTTCTCCGGCGACTGTATTGTTACCGAAGAACTGGTGACGGCGGCCGGTGGGCCACAGTACACCACTGGCGTGCTGATGACCTTCGGTAACGATCCACGTCAGATCCCTGAGGGGAAAGCGGTGATTGCCAAGTTCCGCGAGAGTGGATTTGAGCCGGAAGGGTACACGCTGTACTCCTACGCATCGATCCAGGCCATTGCTGCCGCCTTCAACGCCACCGGCGGTAAAGACAGTGCCAAAGCCAGCGAATGGCTGAAATCTCACGATGTGGATACCGTGATGGGGAAAAAAGCCTGGGATAAAAAAGGTGACCTGAAGGTATCAGACTACGTGGTCTACCAATGGGATGACAAAGGCAAATATCACCAGCTCTGATGTAAAGATCAACGGATCCGTGCGTGTGGCGGATCCGTTCCTTAACCCCCTTTGGGCCGTGTGGTGCTGAACTTGCGGCCCGCCCATCAGGTGAGATTGCTTATTATGGATGTATTCTTCCTGCAACAGCTGATTAACGGCCTGACTCTTGGCGCGGTGTATGGCCTGATCGCCATCGGCTACACCATGGTGTACGGCATTATTGGCATGATCAACTTCGCCCACGGCGAGGTGTATATGATCTCTGCCTATCTGTGTGCGATTGGCCTGGCGCTGCTCTCTTTCTTTGGTCTGCACTCTTTCCCGCTGTTGATCCTGGGCACCCTGGTTTTCACCATCGTGGTCACTGGTGTTTATGGCTGGGTGATCGAACGTATTGCTTACAAACCGCTGCGTAACTCCACGCGTCTGGCTCCGCTGATTTCAGCCATCGGTATGTCTCTTATCTTGCAGAACTATGCGCAGATCAGCCAAGGGCCGCGCCAGCAGGGGATCCCCACGCTGCTGGACGGCGTTTTTCGGCTCAATTTTGATGGTGGTGTGATCCAGATTACCTACACCAAGGTATTTATTCTGGTCGCTGCACTATTGGGCATGGCGGTGCTTACCTATGTGATCCAACGCACGCGGCTGGGGCGTATCTGCCGGGCTACGCAACAGGATCGCAAGATGGCGTCGATACTCGGTATCAATACCGATCGGGTGATCTCGCTGGTGTTTGTGATTGGCGCGGCGATGGCCGGACTGGCGGGAGTGTTGGTCACCATGAACTACGGCACCTTCGATTTTTACGTGGGCTTTATTATCGGCGTCAAAGCCTTCACCGCAGCGGTGCTGGGGGGCATAGGCTCATTGCCCGGCGCGATGCTCGGAGGCCTGTTGCTTGGCGTGGCAGAGGCACAGTTCGCCGGCATGGTGAACTCAGATTACAAGGATGTGTTTTCATTCGGTCTGCTGGTGGTGATCCTGATTTTCCGCCCTCAGGGCCTGCTGGGGCGGCCAATGGTCGCTAAGGTGTGAGGGAAAACTATGTCTCAATCCACAGTTCATCAAGGGCTGAGTATTAAACGCAGCCTGTTGGATGCCGTGCTCGCGGGTCTGATCGCGCTGATTGTGTTTGGCCCGATCGTCGGCATCGTGCTGGACGGCTACAGTTTCAACTTTGAGCCACGCCGCCTGGTGGTGATTGTTGCGGTAGTTATGGCGGGGCGCTTGTTACTCAGCCTGTTTTTGCAAACGCCGCTCGGGCGCAAGGTGTCAGCACGCTTTGAGGGGGGCAATGACGGTGTTTATGTTCGGCCAGTCGGAGCCAGAACGAGCCTGCGTTGGCTCCTGCCACTATTGGCGGTGTTGGCATTGCTGTTCCCGTTTATGGCGACCAAATACCTGCTGACCGTGGCGATCCTCGGCCTGATTTATGTGTTGTTAGGGCTAGGATTGAACATTGTGGTGGGGCTGGCCGGGCTGCTCGATCTGGGTTACGTGGCGTTTTATGCCATTGGTGCCTACGGCCTGGCGCTGGGCTATCAGTATTTGGGCCTGGGCTTTTGGGCGATGTTGCCGCTGGGTGCGCTAATGGCGGCGCTGGCCGGGGCATTGCTGGGGTTCCCGGTGCTGCGTATGCACGGTGACTATCTGGCGATAGTGACGCTGGGCTTTGGTGAAATCATTCGCTTGGTGCTGAATAACTGGGTGTCGTTAACCGGTGGGCCAAACGGCGTTTCGGTTCCTGCTCCGACTCTGTTCGGCCTGGAGTTCGGCCGCCGAGCCAAGGAAGGGGGAGTACCGATCCACGAGTTCCTCGGTATTACCTATAACCCCAACCTGAAGTTTATCTTTATCTACGCGGTCTTGTGCCTGGTGGTGGTGTTGGTGCTGTTCATCAAACATCGGCTGACGCGGATGCCGATAGGGAGGGCGTGGGAAGCGCTGCGGGAGGATGAAATCGCCTGCCGCTCGCTCGGGCTTAATCATGTGCTGGTCAAACTCTCGGCGTTTATGATGGGGGCTTCCACCGCAGGGATTGCTGGGGTGTTCTTTGCCACCTATCAAGGGTTCGTCAATCCAACGTCGTTTACCTTCTTTGAATCGGCGCTGATCCTGGCGATCGTGGTGCTGGGGGGAATGGGATCGACTATCGGCGTCGTGCTGGCTGCCTTTGTGCTGACGGTGGCCCCGGAACTGCTGCGCAGCTTTGCCGAATATCGAGTGTTACTGTTTGGCGTACTGATGGTGTTGATGATGATCTGGCGGCCACGCGGCCTGGTGCGTATCAGCCGTAGCAGCTTTACGCCACGCAAGGGGGTAGCACCATGAGCGATGCCATTTTGCGCGTTGAACATTTGATGATGCATTTCGGTGGCATCAAAGCGCTGAACGATGTAAATCTCGAGGTGGAGCGTGGGTCGATTACCGCGTTGATCGGCCCGAACGGCGCGGGGAAAACCACGGTGTTCAACTGCCTGACGGGTTTTTACCGTGCCAGCGGCGGGGCGATCCTGCTTAATACCCATAAACGGCCCATTGATGTGATCCGTATCCTCGGCCAGAAATTCCGTGCAGGGGATTGGATTAACCCCGCGCAACTGGGTTCCCGCCTGTACTACAAAATGTTTGGTGGCACACATCTGGTGAACCGTGCCGGATTGGCCCGCACCTTCCAGAATATCCGCCTGTTCCGTGAGATGTCGGTGGTGGAGAACCTGCTGGTGGCGCAACACCGTTTGAGTAACCGCAACCTGATTGCTGGCGTGCTCAATACGCCTGCCTATCGCCGGGCAGAAAATGAAGCGCTGGATCGGGCATTTTACTGGCTGGAGGTGGTCGAGTTGGTGGACTGTGCTAACCGACTGGCGGGGGAGATGTCTTATGGTCAGCAGCGGCGGCTGGAGATCGCCCGCGCGATGTGCACCACCCCGGAAATGATCTGCCTGGACGAACCCGCCGCCGGGCTGAACCCGGTCGAAACCGCAACCCTGAGCCGGATCATCCGCTTTCTGCGCCAGCATCATGATATTACGGTGCTGCTGATCGAACATGATATGGGAATGGTGATGGAGATTTCCGACCGGGTGATCGTGCTGGATCACGGTAATGTGATCGCCGAGGGAACGCCGCAGGAGATCCAACACAATGACAGCGTGATCGCCGCTTATCTGGGCGCAGACGAAGAGGAGCTGGCGGGATGAGCGAGGTGATGCTGGAGTTTCGTGAGGTAGATGTCCATTACGGCCCGATCCAGGCGCTGCAACAGGTGTCATTGCAGGTCAGGCAAGGGGAAACTGTAGCGTTGATCGGGGCCAACGGGGCAGGGAAATCCACCTTGCTGATGTCAATCTTTGGCCAACCTCGCATCAGCGGTGGACAGATCCTGTTTCAGGGGGCCGATATCAGCCAACGGTCGACGCATTTTGTGGCCAGTAGCGGTATCGCGCAGGCCCCGGAAGGGCGGCGGATTTTCCCCGACATGAGCGTGGAAGAAAACCTGCTGATGGGCACCATCACTCTCGGCAACCATTATGCTGCTGAAGATATGCAGCGTATGTATGAGCTGTTTCCACGCCTGAAAGAGCGGCGTCACCAGCGGGCGATGACCATGTCCGGTGGTGAGCAGCAAATGTTGGCGATAGCCCGTGCGCTGATGAGCCGGCCAAAGCTGCTGTTGCTGGATGAGCCGAGTCTGGGGCTGGCGCCGATCATCGTCAAACAGATCTTCAGCATCCTGCGCGAGCTGGCCAACGGCGGCATGACGATTTTCCTGGTAGAGCAAAACGCCAACCATGCGCTGAAGCTGTCCGATCGGGGCTATGTGATGGTCAATGGGCAAATCCGCCTGAGCGGTAGCGGTGCGGAACTGCTGAGCAATCATGAGGTGAGAAAGGCATATTTGGGGGGAGCGTAAAGGCAACCGCCCCCGACGAGGGGCGGTCAGATTAATGACAAAGAGGCAATGTTGCTGAATGGGTAGGGATCGAACATGCTCGATCATAGGGCGTCCCTACTGTTGAAAAAAACAGCGCCACAAAAACGTGATCTAGGTCGCATTCTGGTTACAGGTTAGTTAAAATGGCGCTACTGCCAGCCCCTGTTCCGGAACACCTTACAATGGATGAAATCAGCACTTCCCGCTCGACCGCCTGGATGCGCGTGGTCGTCTTGGCCATTTCGGCATTTATTTTTAATACTACCGAATTTATCCCGGTCGGGTTATTGAGTGATATTGCCCAAAGCTTTGGGATGCAAACCGAACAGGTGGGGCTGATCATCACCATTTATGCCTGGATCGTTGCCACGATGTCGCTGGTTTGTATGTTGCTGACCAGCAAGATTGAGCGGCGTAAGCTGCTGATCGGGGTATTTATCCTGTTTATTGCCAGCCATGTGCTCACCGCGGTGGCCTGGAACTTTACCACCTTGGTGATCTCGCGTGCCGGTGTGGCGTTGGCGCACTCGGTGTTCTGGTCGATCACCGCGTCATTGGCCATTCGTGTCGCGCCAGCAGGCAAGAAGGCGCAGGCACTGAGCATGCTTGCGGGGGGAACCGCGCTGGCGATGGTGTTGGGCTTACCGTTAGGCAGAGTGGTGGGGCAGTTGCTCGGCTGGCGGATGACCTTTATTGGCATCGCCGTGTGCGCTACTTTGGCGTTGGTGATGCTGTGGCGCTTGCTGCCGGTGCTGAAAAGCGAGCATTCCGGTTCACTGGCTAGCGTTCCACTGCTGTTCAAACGCCCGGAGTTGGTCAGCCTGTATATGTTGACCATCATCGTGGTGACGGCGCACTTTACTGCCTACAGCTACATCGAGCCATTTATCCAGACCGTGGCCGGATTATCCGCCAACTTTACCACTTTGATGTTGTTGCTGTTTGGCGCTGCGGGTATTGTTGGCAGCCTGCTATTCAGCCGCTATAGCGAACGTTTCCCGTCGGGTTTCTTTATGGGGGCAATTGGTCTGCTGGCCATCAGCCTGTTATTGCTGTTGCCCGCCTCCGGCAATGAAACGACTCTGACGTTGCTGTGTGTGATCTGGGGCATGGCCATCATGGCGATTGGCCTTTCGATGCAGGCGAAGGTGCTGAGCCTGGCACCGGATGCGACCGATGTCTCGATGGCGATCTTCTCCGGTTTGTATAACTTTGGTATCGGCGGTGGTGCGTTGCTGGGCAATCAGGTCAGCCTGCATCTTGGAATGCCAAACATTGGTTTCGTCGGTGCGCCGTTGGCCCTGATCGCCCTCGGCTGGTGTATCTTGAGTTTCTACCGCAGTGAACGCTTCCAGCACCATCGGGCCTAATCCACGTTCCCTTGATTGCCGCGCTCGGTAATCAAGGGCCCCCTAAGACCTATCCTCTCTTTAGCTCCCATCTTGCCGCCATGTTTTGCTACCAGATACGCAAAATATCAACGCTCATGTTTCACCTTCATCGAAATGCAGGGATCGGCTCCCAGCTTCATCATTGTGGCCGATGTCTCTCGTCCCAAGCTCCGATATAATGCAAATTATAGGTTTACACCTATATAGTTTTTGACCTATATTGCTAAGGAGCACATGTGTGGGAAATTAAAACAACGGATACGTTTGACGAGTGGTTCAGCCGGTTGGAGGACACTGACAAAGCTTCTGTGCTGGCGTCACTCATTGTACTGCGTGAAAAAGGTCCTCAGTTGCCCAGACCTTATGCCGACACGGTGAAGGGATCGCGTTACAGCAACATGAAGGAATTACGCGTGCAAAGCCGAGGAATGCCGATACGAGCGTTCTTTGCCTTTGATCCACATCGTCGCGGTATTTTACTTTGTGCTGGTAGTAAGGCCGGTAATGAGAAGCGTTTTTATGAGGTGATGATCCCGATTGCCGATCGGGAGTTTACCCAATTTCTGAATACAGCAGAGAACAAGGAGTAGGCCATGGGCAGAACACTGGAACAAATCCTGGCGGAAGAAAAACCTGAAGTAGTGGCCAGCGCTGAGCGCATTGCGGCGGATACGCTGCTCAATATTCACCTGGCCGAACTACGTGAGCGGGTGCAGAAAACCCAGGTTGAAATGGCGCAGGCACTTGGCATCAAACAACCCACCGTGGCGGGCATGGAAAAGCCTGGCCGCGATCTGAAGCTCTCCTCGCTCAAACGCTATATCGAGGCAGCAGGGGGCAAGCTGCGTCTGGATATCGAGCTGCCGGATGGTTCCCACTATGGGTTTGTTATTTAATCTACTGGCTCGATGATTCAACCCTAAATCTGTCGCGGATAGGTTTGAACGCTGTAGCTTGCCAGGCGACGGGTATATATTGTTTGCCTATCGTGGGTAATAGCAGCGTCTGAACTTTGCGCCCTCTTATTAGGAGTTTGATTATGTCCAGCACTCATCTGTCAGGTACCTTTACGCTCGGCACGCATACCGTCAAGCGGCTCGGCTATGGCGCCATGCAGCTCGCCGGGCCGGGTGTTTTCGGCCCGCCGAAGGATCCTGAAACGGCCATCGCGGTTCTGCGTGAAGTGATTGCCAACGGGGTCAACCATATCGATACCAGCGATTTTTATGGCCCGCATTACACCAATCAAATCATTCGCCAGGCACTGCATCCTTATGCCGACGATCTGGTCATTGTCACCAAGATCGGCGCTCGCCGCGATGAGCAAGGCGCATGGTTGCCTGCGTTTTCTCCGGCGGAGCTGACCCAGGCCGTGCATGACAACTTGCGTAACCTGGGGGTGGATGTGCTTGATGTGGTCAATCTGCGCTGCATGTTTGATGCACACGGGCCGGCAGAAGGGTCGCTTGAAGAGCCGCTCTCCGTGTTAGCCGAGCTACAACAGCAGGGGCTGGTACGCCATATCGGCCTGAGCAATGTCACCTCGGCTCAGGTTGCGCAAGGGCAGAAGATTTGTGAAGTTGTCTGCGTACAGAATAATTACAACCTGGCACACCGGGATGACGACGCGCTGATCGACGAACTGGCTGGCAAGGGGATTGCCTATGTGCCGTTCTTCCCGCTGGGGGGATTCACACCGTTGCAGTCTACGACGTTGTCAGAAGTTGCGCAGCAGGTGGGGGCCTCGCCTTTGCAGGTGGCTCTTGCCTGGTTGTTACAGCGTTCACCTAACATTCTGCTCATCCCTGGGACATCTTCCTTGGCACATCTGAAAGAGAATCTTGCTGTCGCCCAACTCCAACTGCCGAGCGATGCGATTGCGAAGCTGAATGCGATGTAAGGCAGCCCGGCAAAAGTCACCTCTGCGGGAGCCCTGGGTTCCCGCTTACAATCTACCTTCCCCAGCATTCACAACCCTCGTTGCGTTAATACTATTAATATATTAACAAAATCCATTCTTACCATGAACATCAAAATTGATGTCTTAAAATGTGTCCATTTCATAAGATGATTGTTAATATATTAACAAATAATTACCAAGACTAACGCTCGCAACCGCTGAGGCGTTATTGATGATAAAGGAGCCGCTATGCCACCTGCCTTTACTAACCGACCGCCACGTTGGCTGATCCCGCTACTGGGATCGCTGGTGGCTTTTGGCCCGCTGTCGATTGATATGTATCTGCCTGCGTTACCCGCGATGGGGGAGCAACTACATGCTACACAGGGGCAGATGCAGCTCTCATTGGGGGCATTCTTTGCCGGTTTTTGCGTCGGTATGTTGCTGTACGGGCCGCTTAGTGATCGGCTAGGCAGGCGAAAGTTGCTGTTGAGCGGCATGCTGTTGTTCGTGATTGCCAGCCTGCTATGCACGCAGGTCACGCAGGTTGAGCAACTGGTGGTACTGCGGGCGTTACAGGCATTTGGTAGCGGGGCCGCTGTAGTGATGGCGCGCGCCATCGTCAGGGATGTTTACGCTTCAGATGAGCTGCCCCGAGTGTTATCGCTGATGACGCTGGTTACCATGATTGCCCCGTTGCTGGCACCGCTGTTAGGTGGTGCTTTGCTGACGTTCTTCGACTGGCAAGCCATCTTCATGCTGTTGGCGGTGGTGGGCTGCATCAGCGGGTTATTGGTGTTCTGGGTACTGCCGGAGACGTTAAAGACCCCGCCAGGGCAGTCAGGCAGCATCCTGAAGGCGTTCCACAATTATTGCCTGCTGGTCCGTGACAGAGAGGCGATGGGTATTATTGCTACCCTGGCGTTTTCCTTCGCGGGCATGTTTGCCTTTATCAGCGGTTCTCCCTTTGTCTACATCAGCTACTTCCAGGTGCCCGCTCAGTATTACGGGCTGCTATTTGGCTGTAATGTCATTGGCATGATCGTAGTGCTGCTGCTCAACGTGCGGATGCTGAAGGTTTACAGCCTGCCACGCTTATTGATGATACAAAGCAGCGCCCAGGTGTTATTTGGCCTGTTGCTACTGGTGTTCCATCAGCAGAGCCTGTCCATCCTGGTGATTCTGGTGGTGCTGTTTATGTCGCTGGTGAATGCTATCGGCACCAACAGCCTGTCGTTATTGTTGCAACAGCGTGGCCAACAGGCTGGGAGTGCCAGTGCTCTGGCGATCTCATTGCAGTTTGGCATGGGGGCATTGGCAAGCCTGGCGGTGTCCTGGTTGCAGGATGACACACCGTTTGCCATGACGTTGGTGATGGCCGTCTGTGCGGCGCTAGGTTGGGTAGGGCAGCGGATGTCTGTGGCACGCATTGGTTCACGGCTGCATGAATAGGTAGGATGCGGTGGTGAGGTTTTCATGCGCATTGCCGCTGGCGACAATGCGCATGAGGTTTACCGAGGTAAACTCACTGACTATTGGCAATAATAGCGCGCAACAGCTTCTTCAAAATGCCCACTTCGTCGCCCGTGAAGGCGGACAGTACTTGCTCTTGCTGCTTGGCGGCAATATCTCTCAGCACGCTGGCCTGACGTTCGCCTGCCTCGGTCAAGTGATGGCCGTTCTCGGTGCTGGACACCAAGCTTTTACGGTACAAAGCTTCCTGCGCCTCTTCAATTTCCCTGGTTGGCATCGCCATTTCCGCCAGCAGGCAGGCCTTATCAAGGCAGGCATCGCTGTCCAGCACCAGCAGCATTCTGGCCTCGCTGGCCCGCAACCCGGTGGAGAGTTGCTTGGGCTGGTAACTGCTTTGATAGCTGCGCAGCGCCTGGGTGAGCAAGTAGAAGACGTTGTTATTCAGGCGCTCTTGCCTGGCGCTGCTCACTGCGTTCTGTGCAACGCGTTCTGCCACCTGCGGGTAAGGCAGCACCATGGAATAAGCGCCCTGGTGATACACCAGCGGTGCGCGGCCCAAGTCGTCAAACGCCACGACTTTACCTATCAGTATCCAATGGTCGCCGCCGTCAACCTGCTGATATTTCTCACACTGAAAGCGTGCGGCACAGTCGATAAGCAAAGGTACGTCACCAGCGCCGACCTCCACCTCAATCCCGGCAAATTTATCCTCGCTGGGACGGGCGAAGCGATTGGAAATATCCATCTGATCGGCAGCTAGCACATTAATGGCGAAGTGGCTGGCCTGCTCAAAGATCGCGTAGCTGCCGGAGCGTTTATCAATGCTCCACAATACCAACGGCGGATCCAGTGAGACCGAGTTAAAGCTGTTGGCCGTTACGCCCACGCGGGTGCCATCTGCTGTTGCTGCTGTCACTACCGTCACGCCGGTGGCGAAGTTGCCCAGCGCACGGCGAAATGCGCGAGGATCCAGGGCTGGTTCTGTGTGATGTGTCATTAAATAGGAACTCCTGCTCGTTACACCATCGTCGGATCGGGGTCTAACCCCATCAACTCGCGGCCCAATATCTGTGCGCAAACATCGTAATCGGTATAGGCGTGTGCCCCGGTCATGTGCGAGTCGCGGAACAGGCGCTGGATCTCATTGCTTTCCATCCAACTGGTTGCCCCTGCGGCGCTGAATAAGCGATCGACCGATTCGATGCACATTTTGACCGCATAGGCCTGGTTGGTGCGCCAGAACGTCAATGTCTGGTGAGTGGGATATTGGTGCTGGCGACCGTGTTCGGCATGTTCTTGCCAGGTTTTTTCCAAAAAGGCGCGGGCGGCGGCAACCTGATGGGTGGACTCCGCCAGACGCATCAGCGCCGGGGTGGCAGTACCCACGCTGGCACCCGTGTAGGCTCGCACGCGGTTTTGGGTTTTTTCCTTAAAGGCGACCAGCATACGCTCCGCTATGCCAAGGCTGATGGCGGCAAAACCGCAGGCAAAATAGGGGCGATAGGGCGAGT
Source organism: Serratia silvae (assembly GCF_023282985.1). Taxonomy (GTDB): domain Bacteria; phylum Pseudomonadota; class Gammaproteobacteria; order Enterobacterales; family Enterobacteriaceae; genus Chania; species Chania silvae. The sequence continues at coordinate 309,345 of NZ_JAGQDC010000002.1, forward strand.
AGAAGATATTACTGTCTGGGTAGAGACCGAAACCCGCAGAACGCCCGTGCATCATATCCTGAGCGGCTTCAATACGGTGGTTTGGCACGAAGGCGTTTTTTATGACCAGCGTTTTGGAACCGCTGCCGCGCATGCCAACCGCAAACCAGTCATCACGAATTTCGTAATCGCTACGTGGGAGCACACCAAAACTATAGATCAACTCACCGTCGGTGTTTTTGCGGCGAAAGCCGACAATCGCCCATTCGGCATGGTCACAACCGCTGCTCCAGCCCATTTCGCCGCTCAGATAGACACCGCCTTCGGTTTCCTCAACACGGCCAAACGGGGCAATACTGCTGCTGGCGGTGGCGTCTGGATTATCTCCCCAGATCTCTTGTTGTAGTTTTGGGGAAAACATCGCTATCTGATGGCTGTGGGTACATAGCAGGCTGAAAGCCCAGGCCGTTCCGCCACAGGCTCCGGCCAGCGCGGCGACACAGTCGGTGAATTCTGGCAGGGAGATTTCCAGACCACCGAATTTTTTCGGTTGGAAAACCCGGTGCATACCTATGCTTTTTAACAAACGGATATTCTCATCCGGTACTTTTCGTTCGCTTTCCGCCTGTGCGGCATTGGCAGCGATAAGTGGCAGAATGGGCAGTAATTTTTCCAGCATCGGGTTGCTAGTTTTCATCAGTTGGTTCCCTCGGTAGGGGTGGGCGTGGGATGAGTATGCGGTAAGGTTATTTTAATGGAATGTAACATTCAGGTAAAAAATTGTACTTTTCATGTTAAATGTTGAGGATGTGATCTGGAGGGGGGATCTGAAGGGCTAGGTGTGAGGCTCTCGGTTAGTCACCTGCAATGCACTGACGTCAGAATCACAAAACTTTGCATAAGCGGGGAACGCGCTAACCAGCATGGTCAGGCTGCAATCAGAAAACCGGTTGCTGCCCCGACATTAACTGGGAAATGCAATCCCGAGACAAGCAGCCCTGGTTTTCTATTTATTACATTATTTCAATCATACAACGCGAGTTCACCGTTCGGTTACCGAAAAGCAGGTTATGTTAAAACCTGCTTGGCGTTGTTATTTCAAGGTGTTTGCTAAATAATTCTGTAGTCTTGAAAGACGCTCTTTTTGTAGAAGCTCAATAAAACCCTCAATATATTCGAATGATATTTTACCGTCAATTGTAGGTAGGGTTATTTTTTCCTTTGCAGCATTTTTTCGGTTGAACTTGCTGCCATAGTTATACTTGCCTTTCACGGCGTGTCTAAATGCTGTTACTATAAAAAGATATACTTTCTCTCCGATTTCCCTATCAAATTTTTTATGCAAACATTGTATATGAGAATATCCAACAAAGTCTTTCGGCTGATAGAAAATAGCATCATCTGAAGTCGTGTCTGAAAAAGTGATAACATTTCCTTGCTCTGTTGGTTCTAAATCAACATATGCAGTTATCCCATTATTGATGCTAGTGTTAGACACGACAGGTATGTTTCCTGTTGATTTAAGTAAATCACGATTTGATAAACCATAGTTTTTTGTAGGTCTGATATCAAACAGTTCATCAATAGTATATTCAGACCACGCTACAGTATATTGATTGTTCAATATCTCTATTTTATTTTGCATGGCATCATGGTCAATTTCGGATTCTTTTAAAATCCTGTCAATATCCCAGAGAAGATAATCTGAAATTGTTTTTTTAAAATCGTCTAAGTGAACTTTTTTATTAGAATTCTTGTGTTTCTCAAAGTTCCAATCTTTTCCAGAATTGGTTATAAAGTCCTCAATGTAAACGGAATCTAAATCCCAGGATGCTTCTACTTTTGCATTTTTTCCCGCCTTGTAGATTTTTATAATATCTGAGTAACGTTTGCTTGGCTCATCAATATTATGTAATGCACGACTTCCTCTCTTGTAACCATCATTCCTGAAATCGATAAATTTTACCGGCTTATCATAATCGTGTGGCCTGTGCGCTTCAAATATATATATACTGGTCTGTACACCCGCCATTGGTTGGAATAAATCCATTGGCATTTTGATACTTGCTAACAACGTATGTTTTTTTAAGATTGATTTATTTGTGTTAACCGCTTTTCCTGAGCCAGCTGAATCTTGTATTATGATTGCACCCAAGCCACCTTTTTCCATTCTATCCAGACCAAAAGCAATAAATGGCATTCCATTCTCTGTATAGCTGAACGGTGGGTTTAATAATAGTATAGTCGCTTTGAAAGCATCATATACACTGGATGGTGTATTGAAAGTATTACCTTTTAATATGTTAGAACTCCCATCTCCTCTTAAAACCATGTTGGTAGCTGCTAAAGTATACATCTCCGCATTTAATTCAACGCCAAGAAGTTGTTGTTCCTTTATCTCTGCTATTTTTTGTTTAGATAAGGATGTTTTTTTACCGTACATTGATTCAACGTGCTCTATCATAATATCCATTGCAGATATTAAAAATCCAGCAGAGCCAGTGGCTAAGTCCATGACTTTTGAGTCTTTATCCACATTTAAAATTGAAGCCATCATCTTGGTGATGTAAGGTGGAGTGAGAACGATTCCAATTTCTTTTCCATCGCCTAACGCATATTTTAAAAATTCAGAATACATTTCACCCATTATATCCAGGTGACCAGCCATTGCATCGATAGATAAAAATATATTTTTATATATAAATGTGAATATTTGTTTGCTGGTGCTGGCTTCAGAGTTTATTAAAGTTGCGACTTCTGATTCCAGAACGATTTTTTCATCTCGTTGTGAATCTTTAGATATTTCATAAAAACTTGATAACATCAGTTCTTGTTTATCATATGGAATATCACGAGCTTTGAGGAATTCAGCTATTTGGTTAACTATTTGGACGCCATCTCTTTTAGAATTAGATTGGATTCCTTTTAAATCATCAGGTATTAAGCCATCTTGTATTTTAACACCATTTTTATCAATGACAGGTTGCATAGACAAAAGCATGCCAGATACATACAACACGCGTTGTGCTGCAGTAATATTTAAATTATGCATTAATTTGTTTAGGTTTTTCGCATATTTTTGCAAGCTTGCTTGAGAGTTTATAAGGATTTCATGCTTTTCATGCTCTGTTAAAATAGCGCTGTCATAGAACTCATTAAATGAGTTTTCATTTTCTAGAAAATCTAGTGACTGTACATCATTGAGGTATTTAAAAGAACGTTCTCCAGAGCCGTACACATAATAAACGTTCAGTTTGATATTACTTATAGAGTCACCCGCAATGGCCACCGCTATAACTTCATGATATTTTGCAGATGCAACAATTCCAGTTGCATAATATAGTGCTCCATTAACCGCATAACCTGAAATTGATTTATTATCAAATTTGATAATGCCCTTATTTTCCGATATGAGTTTGTTAGAGCCTAGTTTATTCTCTATAATGACGGGGATCTTATATTTAGTTAGGCTGAAATCAGGTTTGCCAAAGTTTGTTCTATTTTCAGTCTTAGCTCTACCCCGCAAAGCATCTTTTAAATAATCAGGTATTGCTGACTCTGTAAAAAAATCAATCTGATTTTTTAATTTCAAACTGTCAAATTTTTCTTTCACCCAATCATTTATATGTTCTTCTAGTTTGAATTCCATGCTGTTAATCATTAATTTGCGCCCTTGATTCCACCATAATTCTTTTATTTTATATTAATAAATCTTTGTTGTAAATGAATTTCACTACACTTTTAAAAGTTGTAGCTTTTATCGATCTTTTTAAATGGCATATATTAAGCGCGACACTAAAATTATAATAATTGGCCAAATAAATTTAGGGGTAATGAGTGTTTGTACATAATTATATATTGAATTTATGTCTATAATGTTTTACGAAAAAGCATGCCTCTTTACGCTTGTTAGAACCGAACCGAATGAAACCTTTCGATTTTCCAAGGGGCTCTGCTTTCTCTAGGTAAAGGAGGAAATGCAACAGATTGATGGCTCAATCGCCACAGGTTTCCTCTCTGGTTCTTGTCTGATCCCAGCCAGCGAAACGGCAGGATAAACACCGATAGAAAACACCTTTTGGGGGTAGCTTTGAGTGTTTTTAGTAGACGCGTGCAGAGAAGGGAACAACCAATTGATAAAAAACAAAAAACCAGATACCCGTGGATATCTGGTTTCTTTAATCTGGCTCCTCTGACTGGACTCGAACCAGTGACATACGGATTAACAGTCCGCCGTTCTACCGACTGAACTACAGAGGAATCGTGTGAACGGGCGGAATGATAACGAGGTGCCTGGGGGATGTCAAAGGGGATTACGCATTCTGCGTTTGTTTGCTTATAGAATGCGCAACCCGTTGAGCTTTTGGCAGATTTATCCCCTGGATACCCGTTTTAAGCTCAGTCGATAGTGATAATGCCCAGCAGTCAGCAGGAAGTCCTCGTTCACGCTTGGGCTCCAGGAGTCGTCACCGCCAACGCCCATATGCAGGGTATCCAGATGTAGCCAGGTGCCTGGCTCTTCTTTCAGTAAATGCACGTGGCTGCAATTCATCAACTGCTGTAGGCCGTAACGGCTGAGCGAGAAGTGGAAATGACCCTCGGCTTGCAGGTCGCCATATTGCAAACGCAGTGTGTCGCACCTAAGGCCGTTTTCCCCTGGGAAAATATAAGGGGTATGCAACTGCTCCAGCGGTCTGGTCCACAGCCCATGTTGGGCAGCAAGCTTGCGGTCTGGGTAATTCTCGTGCGGCCCCAGCCCCAACCATTGTGCCTGCGGGTGTACCTCGGCCAGTTGGCAACTCAGGCCGATACGGGCGGGAGGGGGCAGGGCGTCGGCCACGGTGACATCCACTTCAACCTGTATGCCACCGTGGCAATCGAACAGCCACTGTTTGCGGCTGTGCAGCAGCACCTGCTGGTTAAAGCTGAAGGTATGCTCGGTCACTACTCGCACACCGTCGCTTAATGCATCGGCATAAATCTGCGTGCACTGCTCCTGTAGTTGATACATCCCCGCCAGCTTCCAGCGCTCGACCCAGGCATTGGGATCGATGCGATCGACCTCGCTGATACCAATGTCGTTGTCCAACGGTGCGCGGATGAAGTTATCGCGCAGCGGCGTCAGTAGAGTAGCGACGTCATCTTGCCACCATTGGCTCAGGCAACCGGAGGCACGCTCGAACTGCCAGCGTTGGTTACCGTGGGTGATGTCAATCTGTTGCTCGTTCTGCGTTAATTGTGGGACAAAGCCGCCGTTGGCTGGTGATGTCAGGTGTAATGTGCGCGGCAAACGCCATTGATCCCAGGCGCAACGATGATGTTCTTCTGACCACTCTGTGGCATGAGGCTGCACCACCTCCACGTTTAGCCACAGTTCGCCTGGACGGTGGATTATCGGCAACTTATCCAGCAGGGTGACCGTAGTGCTGCCCTGTGGCGGCAGCTCGAGCAGCAGGCTGCCGCTGGCTCGTTCTACGCCGTCCAGCTCCAGCCGCCAGTTAAGTTGCTCATTATCCGTTGTACGGAACAGGTATTCGCTGGTGATAGTGAGTGCCAGTCGCTGGGCATCAAACTGGAACTGGAAAAACTGCTGTGCGCGTTGGGCTTCGAACAGCGCCGGGTGGGGACTGCGATCGGGGAAGACCAGCCCGTTGAGGCAGAACTGACGGTCATTCGGCGTATCGCCAAAGTCCCCGCCGTAGGCCCAGTAAGCCTGGCCGCTGTCATCTGTGCGGGTCAGGGCCTGATCGACCCAATCCCAGATAAATCCCCCCTGCAAACGCGGGTGCTTGCGAAAAGCCTGCCAGTAGCGATCAAAGCCGCCAAAGCTGTTGCCCATCGCATGTGCATACTCACATAGGATTAACGGGCGGTTTTCATCCGGCATGCCGATCCACTTCTTGATCGACCATTTAGGCACCGCCGGGAAAGGCTGATCCTGATCGACGCGGGCATACATGGGGCACACAATATCCGTGGCCGCTGAGTTGGCTCCGCCGCCTTCATACTGCACCGGGCGGGTAGGATCCTGGCTTTTCACCCAGCGGTACAGCGCATCATGGTTGCAACCGTGGCCGGACTCGTTGCCCAATGACCAGATGATGATGCAGGCATGGTTGCGATCGCGCTGTACCATGCGCGTAACGCGCTCGCTCATGGCGGGCAGCCACAGCGGATCGTTCGAAAGCCGGTTCATCGGCTGCATGCCGTGGGTTTCAATATTGGCTTCGTCGACCACGTACAGGCCGTAGCGATCGCACAGTTTGTACCACAGCGGATGGTTCGGATAATGGGAATAGCGCACCGCGTTGAAGTTATGCTGCTTCATCAGCAAAATATCCTGGCGCATGGTGGCTTCATCCATCACCTGGCCGTGCTCTGGATGGTGTTCGTGGCGGTTGACTCCCCGGATCAGCAAGGGTTGGCCGTTGAGCTTCAGCAACCCGTTGCTGATGGCAATCTGGCGGAAACCGACGTCAAAAGCTTCGGCTTCTATCAGCTCCCCGGTATGCGAAAGCAACAAGATCACCGCGCGATACAGCGCTGGCGTTTCCGCACTCCACAGCGCGGGTTGTTCCACGGGCAAACGCAGCGTGGTGCGATCGTCATAAGCGCCGCGCTCATCGATAATCTCGCTGCCGAAGCTTTGCGTCTGCTCGGCAATCAGGGCCTCTTTGTGCCACAGCTGCACCTGAACCCGATGTTGCTGGGGCTGATTGGCTTGTACCTCCACTACCAATTCCCCACGGCGGAAGCTATCACTCAGGGGCGTGCTGATATGAATATCGCTCAGGTGGACGGCGGGTTTATGCAGCAGGCTGACGTCGCGGAAAATCCCGCTCATCCGCCACATGTCCTGATCTTCCAGATAGCTGCCGTCGCACCAGCGTAGCACTATTACTGCCAGCCGGTTTTCACCAGGTTGCAGCACCGCGCTGAGGTCGAATTCGGCAGGCAGGCGGCTGTCTTGCGAATAACCGACCCAGTGGCCGTTGCACCACAGGTAAAACGCCGAGTTGACGCCGTCGAAAATAATGCGGGTTTGCCCACCGGCCAACCACTCGGCATCAACGTTAAAGCTGCGGGAATAGCAGCCGGTTGGATTATCTTCGGGTACCAGCGGTGGATTAACCGGGATCGGATATTTGACGTTGGTGTAGATCGGCGCGTCATAACCCGCTAGCTGCCAGTTGGCAGGTACAGCTAACGTGTCGGCATCCGGCAGATCCTGTTCCAGCCAGCTTTCTGGTACCGCCTGCGGGTGTGCGAAATAGCTGAACTGCCACTCGCCATTGAGCAGTTGTCTGCTCGGGCTGGCGGCATCTGCCCGGGCCGCAGTGGCATCACGCCAACTGGCAAACGGAGGATGTGCCGGTAGACGTTGGTAATGAGTGCAGGCAGGGTTTTGCCAATCGCGGCGGGCGAGGATTTCCGCCAGGGTAAAACGGGAGTTAGCATGCATGTGGGCGTTTCCTGAGCCGGTTCAAGCCAAAAGGTTAAGCGTTTACATGGCTGACAGCATTACCCGCCGACGCGCGTTTGCAAAGCGATAGAAGAGAAGAAACGGAGCGCGATCACATCAGTGTCGTAAATGCGGTGATATCGCGATAGGAGTAGGGGATGGGCATCGAAAAATACCCCGCCCGTAACCACGAGCGGGGGGGAAATTCAGGCTTACTCGTCGGCGAGTACAAACATGCCGAACGGATGGATTTGCAGGAAATAGCTATCCCCTGGTTCGGGCTGCAACTGCGTAGCGTTTACCTGTAGCAGCAGCGACTGATCGTGCCAGTTCACCAGCACCTCATACTGCGGCCCCATATAAGCCACCTTACTGATGGTGCAACGCTGACTCGGTTCCCCATGTTGGCTTAGGGTGATCGCTTCCGGACGCACGCCCACGGTACATTGCTGCAAACCGGGGGCAAACCCTTGTGGGCGCGGCACCGGGTAGCCGAAGATCTCTACGCCGCTGCTGGTCACCTTGGCCGGGAAGATGTTGGCATCCCCCATAAATCCGGCCATAAAGCGCGAGGCCGGGTAGCGATACAGCGTCTGCGGTGCGCCAATTTGCATGATTTCTCCTTTGTTCATCACCAACACGGTGTCCGAAACCGCAAAGGCTTCGCTCTGATCGTGAGTGACATAGAGTGAGGTGATGTTGAACTGCTGTTGCAACTCGCGGATCTTTTCACGCATGCTACGGCGCAGGTTGGCATCCAGGTTGCTCAGTGGTTCATCGAACAGCAACACCTTCGGTTTGAGGATCAGCGCACGCGCCAGGGCGACGCGTTGCTGCTGGCCGCCGGAGATCTGATCGACATAGCGCTCTTCAAACCCCTCCAGATCGACCAGCATCAGGGCTTCACGTACCCGATCGCGGATCTCTGCCTTGGGCCTTCCCAGCATTTTCAGGCCATAGCCGATGTTATCCCCCAGCGACATATGGGGGAACAGCGCGTAGGACTGGAACACCATGCAGATGTCCCGCTGCTGAATGGAGCGATCGGTCACGTCCTCGCCGTCGATAAAGATCTGCCCGCCACTGGGTTTTTCCAGCCCGGCAACCAGGCGCAGGACCGTGGTTTTGCCGCAGCCGGAAGGCCCAAGCAGCGTCACCATATCCCCTCGGGGGATCGCCAGGCTCAGGTTTTCAATCACGGTGTTGTTGCCAAACCGCTTGGCGACGTTTTTCAGTTCAACAAAGTGCTTTTTATCTTGCATGTCAGACATGTTGTTCATCCTTCTCCGCCGGGTATCAGGCCGCATTCCGGGCTTTGGAACGCGCGACCCGCGCTTCGCCAACCAGGGCATCAAACAGGAAAATAATCGCCAGCATCACTACGATCAGGATCGAGCCGTAGGCAATGGCCACGCCATACTCGCCGTCCTCGACCCGGTTAAGGATGTAGGACGTCGCGACGCGCGTATCTGGCGTAACCAGGAAAACAATGGCGCTCACGGTAGTCATGGCGCGGACAAAGCTGTAGACCAACGCCGAAAGGATCGCCGGGCGCAGCAAGGGCAGCAGGATATACACTATGGTGCGTAGCGAACCGGCACGCAGGCTGAGGGAAGCCTCATCCAGCGACTTGTCCAACTGCCCCAAACCGGCGATACCCGCGCGGATCCCCACTGGCACGTTGCGCATCACCATCGAAATGATCACGATGGCGGCCGTCCCGGTCAGGTAAACTGGCGCGCTGTTAAACGCCAGAATGTAGGAAACACCGGCGACGGTTCCCGGCACCGCGAAACACAGCATGGTGCTGAATTCGATCACTTTTTTACCCTGGAACTGCTGGCGTACTACGATGTAGGCAATCAGCAGGCCGAAGATGGCGGTGATCGGTGCGGCAATCCCGGCATACAGCAAGGTATCGATCAGTGAAGGCCATGCGCCGTCGCTGAACCCTTGGCCGAACAGTTTGCTGAAGTTGTCCAGCGTCAGCGTGTAGTCCACGCCCCAGTTAACGGTAAAGCTGCCGTAGAAAATGCTGCCGTACAGCAGGATGTTGAAGGCGATCCAGACATACAGCATCAGCGAGACGCCCCACACCAGCGTCACCGGCAGCGGCTGAACGTCGCCGTGGTTGGATTTGCCGGAAATGGTCACGTAGGAACGCTTGCCGATCCACATGTACTGCACGCAGAACACCAGCAGCGAGAACATCAGCAGCACCACGCCCAGCGTACTGGCTGCCTGATAATCAAGCTGCGCACCGGTAATGTAGAAGTAGATCTGCGTGGCCAATACGTCGAAGTTGCCACCGAGGACCAAGGGGTTACTGAAGTCCGCCAACGACTGAACAATGACGATCAGGAACGAGTTGGCCAATGCCGGTTTCAGCAGCGGCATAAACACTTGGGTAAAGGTCTGGAAGCGGTTAGCGCGCAACGTGTAGGACGCTTCTTCCAGCGACGGATGGATGGTCTTGATCGCCCCATCGAGGATCATAAATGACATGGGTGTAAAGGCCAGCACCTGGGCCAACCAGATCCCGGTAAAGCCGTAGAGCCAGTTGGTATTGGTCAGGCCAAACCAGGTCACCATCAACTCGGTGATGTAGCCGGAGCGGCCCATCATCAGGGTGACGCCTAAACCAACCACAAACGGCGGTGTGACGATTGGCAGGATCGAGAAGATACGGCCAATCACCGCCGAGCGGCGGGCGATACGTGTGGTATAAATCGCCAGCACCATGCCAAAGAAGGTACAGCCAATCCCGACGGCAACGGATAGCAGGAAGGAGTTCCAGATCACCTGCAGGATATGCGCCTGCCCAAGCGTTTGCATAAACGCCAACGGGGCGAAAGCACCGGCCTCATCGGTGAACATTGGGATAAAGATGGCGATGCTGGGGTAAATGATAAACAGCACGATCAGGGCGATCACCGCCACCAGCGAACCGAGTACGAAGCGATCGCCACCCAGCCATTCCAGCCTTGAGAGCGCAAGGGTGATCACTGCGCCCATTGCCACCAGCAGCGGCAAGGTAGCGAACCCCATCCCGGTACCGGTCGCGGCGGCGCTGATAAACACCAATAGCCCACAGGCCAGGGCATAACCGGCATCAAACAGGTGGCGGTTGCGTTGCTCGCGGCCAGTGGCAATCTGGGGGCGCACAACCAGCAGCAGCGGGGCGGCAAACCACAGCATGGCCAAGCCTGCATGTGACCATCCGTAGGCCGCCAGCAGCTCTTCGCTGGTCGCCTCCAGCAGCCCGTAGTCCAGGCTGTAGGAAGGCAGTAGGGCGAAACCTGCCAGCGCCAGCAGCAACCAGTAGAAAATGGGATCCCGCCCCTGCGCCGTGCGCAAGGTGATGGTTTCAGACATGATATTCCCCGAATTTAACTAATTGAAGCGGGCGTAGAACCTACGCCCGATAATACCCGTCGTCTTTCAAACTGCAGCGTTGTTACCTGCACTTAGCTATTCGGCCCATCCGTGGGCCTCACCCCTTCGGGGCCGCTGTGTACAGCGTTCAAATCTGTTCCCGACAGATTTGTCACCCCAGTCACTTACCCAAAAGTAAGCTCCTGGGGATGAGTAAGTTTGTCGCCTAGCTGCAACTTGAAATCCATAGGGTATTGGGATTGATGATGGGATCAGTGGCCCATCTTCACGTCGTTAACCCACTTGGTGATCAGCTTTTTACGCATGTCGGAAGCACCGTAGGTATCCATGTCGTAATCGATCAGCTTCAACTGATCCAATTTCAGCGAGTTAGGGGAAGTCTCAGCCGTGGTGTTGGTCAGGATCTGGTAAGACTGACCCTTCTTCCAGGAAAGCTCCTGAGCCTCTTTTGACAGTGCCCAATCCACGAACAGCTTGGCGTTTTCCATATTACGGGCGTTCTTGAGGATGCTGATGCCGCCGATTTCATAGCCAGAACCTTCGCACGGGGAAATCAGCCTCAGAGGTGCGCCTTTCTCTTTTTCCAGCGAATAGTCGTGTAGGAAGCCAATGCCGATCGTGGTTTCACCGCGCGCGGCGTTGCGGGCTGGGGCAATGCCGGACTTGGTGTACTGTGAGATATTGCCGTTCAGCTGTTTCAGGTAATCAAAGGCGGCCTCTTCGCCCCACAGCTGCGCAAAGGTGGCCAGTGCGGTGTAGGCCGTGCCGGAGCTTTGTGGGTCGGCAATTTGGATCTCCCCTTTGTAGATCGGGTTGGTCAAATCCTTCCAGCACTTGGGTTCAGGCAGGTTTTTCTCTTTAAGACGATCGGTGTTGACGCCAAAACCGAGAATGCCGATATACACCGCAGAGGAGTAGTTGCCTTTACGTTTGGCCGGATCGCGGAACTGCGGCATGATTTGCTCCAGGTTCGGCGAGGCGTAAGGCTCCAACAGGTCCATTTCGCCGGCCTGTGATTGAGGATCCAGCGTGCCGCCGTACCAGACGTCAGCCTGTGGGTTTTTCTTCTCCGCGTCTACCTTGGCCAAGGTGCTGCCAGAGCCGTTGCGGATAAAGCTGGTCTTGACGTCGTATTTCTCCCCGAAGACTTTGGCTTCTTCCTCGCACATGGCGTTGGTGGCGCTGCAATAGATCACCAGACGGCCTTTGGCCTGCACGGTTCCGGCCAGGGCAGTCAGCGCCAGCGTGGTGGCCAGCAGGGTGTTGAGAGGTGTCAATTTCATAGAGTCATCCTTTTTTGTTGTTGTCTTTGTAGGGTAAAGCAAACCAATTTCTTTTCTGGTGATAAGGAAACGACCCAACCCCCAAGGAGAGGGAGCCAGTCCGGTGTTGTGGTCAGGTACAAAAGCTAGTTTGTGGCAGGTACAGTCCTCTCACTCTGTGGGATAGGCATCGTAGGGGCGCCGCATGCTGCGCCCGTTGCACCCGCGTCAATTTCATCCAAGCCTTACTGTTGCCTTATCTGCCCAGCCATCAGCAACGGCATCAATAGCAGACCGACGCAGGTCGCCGCCAGCGCCAGCAGGGCAAAGAACCCATACCAGCCGTAATGCTGTAACACCTGCGCCAGTGGCCAACCGGCCAGCGCGGCCCCCAGGTAGGCGAACAGGCCAAGAAACCCGGTCACGGTACCAGCCGCATCTTTATGGCAGTGCTCCGTAGCGGCCAGCCCGATCAGCATCTGCGGCCCAAACACAAAAAAGCCGAGGCCGAAAAAGCAGGCAGAAAGCAGCCCGTAATGGTGCAGCGGGGCTAGCCACAGGGCGGTGGTCGTCACAAACAGCCCGATGGAAAACAGCAGGATCATCGGTGCTCGCAGGCCGCGAAACAGCAGATCCGATCCCCAACCGGCAAACAACGCGCCAAACAGTCCACCCAGTTCAAACAGTGACAACGTGGCGTTGGCCTTCATCAGGTTGACGCCGTGGCTCTCCGCCAGCCAGATATTGCCCCAATCGTTCAGCGCAATCCGTATCAGGTACACCAGGATGTAGGATACGCCCAGCAGCCAGATAGTCGGATTGCGTAAAATAGTGTCATACAGCATCTGCCGCATTGGCATCGTGGGGCTTTGCTGCTCTTGCCACAGCTCCAGCGGATCGCGCCGCCATTGGCCCACGCTCGGTAATCCTTGCTGTTGCGGTTTGCCGCACAGCTGCCGGCATAGCCACAGCCCGATCAGCATCCCGATAGCTCCTGGCAGCAACAGTGCAGCCTGCCAACCGTAGTGTGAAGCCATATATCCAGACAGCAACGGAACGGCCGCACCGCCCAGGCTGATCGAAGTATTCCAGGTACCCCACCAGAAGCCACGCTCGTTGCGCGAATACCAACTGGTGAGCATCTTGGCGCAGGGCGGCCAGCCCCAGCCCTGAAAGAAACCGTTTAACGTCCAGACCACCAGCAACGCCGTTAGCGAATGGCAAAAGGCGAACACGATGTTCAGCACACCGGTGATAAACAGCCCGACGCCCATAAACCAGCGGGCCTGGCTGCGATCGCTGACGATGCCGGAGACAAACTTCGAGCTGCCGTAGGCCAGGTAAAACAGCGTGCCCAGCAGGCCGATATCCCCTTTGTCCAACCCCAGTTCGAGCTGCATCACCGGCATCGCATAGCTGACGCTTTTGCGCGTCAGATAAAATGCGCCGTAGCCGACGATCATCGAAAACATCAGGCGTGGTCGCCAGTAGCGGTAGCGAGCACTGATTTGCTCTGCGGTTAACGTGGCCGTTGCCATGGGCTCCTCCAGACAGTGAGAGCAGTGTAGGGTGGTGAAAACCAGAATGGATGAGACAAGGTTTTAGACACCTAAGACTAAGTCCTAGTCAGACGGGGTTTTTGTTCAGTTTTGTGGGCAGGTTAACAATTATGCGCGTGCCATTACGCCGGTGAAGCCGCCAATCCCCCCCCAATGCGCGCACCCGCTCTTCAATACCGCGCAGGCCAAAGCCGCTGGTGGGTTGCAACGGCATGCCCTGGCCGTCGTCACGGACTTCCAGGGTGATCGTCTGGTGGGTTTGCGTCAGGCTTAAATGCACATGGCTGGCGCAGGCGTGTTTGCTGATGTTATTGAGCAGCTCCTGTGCCACGCGGTAGAGGGTAAATACCAGGGTTTCATCATCTGGCGTGGCTGGTAGGCGGTAATCTAGCTGGAAGCTGATCCCCTGTTCGGCAAAGGAAAACTCGTCGGCCAGGTGATGTAGGGCCTTGTCCAGTGCCATCTCTTCCAACACCGGTGGGCGCAGTTGCCGTAGCAGGGTGCGGGTGGTGTGGTGGATGCGCTGTGACAATGAATCGATTTGCTCTGCGGCCAGGCGGGTGGCCGGAGCGGTGGCGCTGCGGTTCACCAGCATTGCCTGGATTTGAATAGCGGTAATATTCTGGCCGATCTCGTCATGCAATTCGCGAGCTATGGCCTTGCGCACCTCTTCCTCAGTACCCACCAACCGCTCCATCAGATGACGTTTGGCCGCCAACTCTTGCTCCAACTGTTGGCGATAGCGCTGTAGCTTTTGCGCCAATTGCTGCTGACGGCTGATGGCAATCCCAAGCCCAATCCCCAACAGCGCCTGGGTAGAAAGGAATAGCTCCAATTCTTGCAGATCCTGAAACGCGCCACCGGCCTGGCGGGTGAGGGTGATCATCACGCTACCAAACAGCGCTGCCAGCACGCCCCCTTGCCAGCCAAAGCGATACGCCATAAATACGTTGGGCAGAAAGATAAAGATCAGCAGTAGCCGCTCCATCTCCGGGGCAATCGCCAACTGTACGCAGATCCCCATGGTGAGAAATAGCGAACACCACAGCAATAGCGAGGTGCGTAGCTGCGGTGTCGAAGGGCGCGGAACGGGCATCGATGTCACCAGTTGCTGGCGCAGGTAGGTATAAATCAGATAGACAAAAGGCACCAGCAGCACGCCGCCAGTAAAGCTGGTCAGCAGCGTCTGGCTGGCGGTGATTGGCAGCCAAATCCCCGCCAGTAACCCGCACAGCAGCGCATTGGCAGTGATGGCCGCCAGCAATAGCGACAGCCGTTGCCAATACAGGTGATAACGATACCAGAGCCGCTGAGTGCCCCAGGCCGGTAGCAGGCTTAACAACGGTAGCAACAGCACCGAGCGTTCGCTCAGTAATTTCTGGTCATGCAACCATAGCAGCGTAGCGGCTTCCGCCATCAACAGCGTGGGCCAGTAACGCCGGGGTAGCAGGATCAGCAGCGCTAGCCGCAACCCTTGGGGAAACAGCATTACGGCCTGTTGACCGTCATGGCTCAGGTGCAGGCTGATGGTCCACAGGGCCAGCCAACTGAGGGCAAAAAACAGTGCCAGAAACAACGAAAGCGCCAGGCGGCGCACCATTGGTGGCACCGGCTAACTCCCTGCAAGCAGTTGATGTTGCAGCGCGAAATGCACCAGTTCAACGGTGGTGGCACAGTGCAGTTTACCGAGGATATTGGCGCGGTGTACTTGCACGGTCTTATGGCTTAGGGTCAATTGCTGGGCGATGGTTTTGACACTCAGGCCGTTGACCAGCAGATCGAAGATCTCTTTCTCGCGCGGGGTGAGCACCTGCAATTCTTTCGGTGGCTGCGGAGTATGGCGCAGTGCGCGTAAGGCATCCGCGCACAGGTAAAGCCCGCCGCCGCTGACGGCGCGCACGGCCTGCACCAATTCATGGGGGCCGCAGCGTTTGGTGAGATAACCGCCAGCCCCGGCATCAATAGCGCTTTGCACGAAGGCATTGGTGTCATAAATGCTGAGAATGATGGCGCGAAACGTCGGGCGCTGTTGGCGTAAACGCTGGAGCAGGCTGAGGCCGCTCTCGTTCGGCATGGCGATATCCAACACCGCCACGTCGATCGGATCGCGCAGCAGATGTGGCCATGCCTGCGCCGCCGAGTCGAACTGGCCGACGATACGGATATCTTCTTCCAACGACAATAACTGGGCAAATCCGGAACGAACCACCACGTGGTCATCTATCAGCGCAACGTTAATCATATGCCTTGTAACAAAGTGTGAGATTTTCCGCATGATGCGCAGGAAAACTCTGGCTGGCAACTGTTGCGCTGCAAAATGGAAGGGAGTTAACAGATTGGCATTAAAGATGGTCAGCGGCAGGGGCAATTGCCGCTAGTCATTATTTGCAGAACGATAGATCCGCTGGGGTCTGCCCACCTTGCCGTAAATAATCTCCGCAACCAATTGATCGTTGGCGCTGAAAAACTCCAGATAACGCCGGGCGGTGGTGCGGCTCAGCCCGATTTGCTGTGCCACGCTTTCTGCCGTATGACGCACCTGCGGATCTTCGAACAGGGCGCGGATCTTCATCAGCGTCAGCTCATCAATACCGGTGGGTAACGCGGCCTGATCGCCGCCGCGGGCGTAAGTGTTGAACATCTCATCGATACGGCGTTGGTTGACCCGTGCCTTGTCTTTCAGCGCTTCGCGCCGTTGGCTAAAGCGTTGCAGGGTTTGCGCCAGGCGGTCATAGGCCAGGGGTTTGATCAGGTAATCGAACACGCCATAGCGCAGCGCTTCGGCCACGGTGTCCATATCGCTGGCTGCGGTGATAAACACAATGCCACCGCCGTAGCCTTGTAGCGTCAGCTCGCGCAGCAGTTCTATGCCCTGGCCGTCCGGCAGGAAATTATCCAGCAGGATCAGGTCGGGTTTGAAACGTTCGGTCATTGTACGTGCCTGCGCCAGGGTGCCCGCCAGCCAAATCTGCCGGCACCCGCCATTCTGCTTGATGAATTCCGCATGCATTTCTGCTAACGGTGTTTCATCCTCAACAATCAGAATATTTAGCCACTCCATGTTAATTCCCCGTTGCTTAATTACGCTGCTAATTAAATGTCATCGAGTTGGTTATTTAATTAAACACTATGTCGCTAATAAAAACTATAAAAATAATTAAGTAAATAAAAACCATTAAACAACTTATTTACTGCGGGTAGATTGTGAAATAGGTCAATAATCAGGGCGTTATTTGTGTTTAACATGGCGCCATTAAATACCCCGTTCGCGTTATAGATCATTTCAACTTGATGGTTTTTAAGGTTTTTATTATGCCTTGATGTTAACTCTAATGGGATTTTGTATTTCAAATGTTATTGATAAGTTATTTTAGAGAGACTGACATGTTGGGCGATGCCGTATTTAATCGGGTAAAAAGATCGGATCACAAAAATATAGCGGCAATTAATGCTTTTTTACGTAGTAACGATCTGAATATTGATACCACGGTCGAGGTTTTTATCACCGTGACCCAGGGCGAACAATTGGTTGCCTGCGGAGGTATCGCCGAAAATATTATCAAATGCGTGGCCATCAGCCCGAAAATGCGTGGTGAAGGCTTGGCGTTATCATTGGCGACCGAACTGGTGAATCTGGCCTATGAGCGCCATCACACCCAGCTGTTTATCTATACCAAAGTGCAGAATGAGACGCTGTTTCGCCAGTGCGGCTTCTACCCGATTGCCAGCGTGCCGGGCATCGTGGTGCTAATGGAAAACAGCCCGTGCCGCCTGAAGCGTTACGCAGCACAACTGGCTAGCCAACGCCAACCGGGCGACACCATTGGCAGCATCGTGATGAATGCCAACCCTTTTACCCGTGGCCACCAATATCTGGTGCGGGAAGCTGCCGCCCGCTGTGACTGGCTGCATCTGTTCCTGGTGAAAGAAAACACCTCGCGCTTCCCATATGAAGATCGCCGCAATCTGGTACTGAAAGGCACCGAGGGGATCACCAATCTGACGGTGCATGAGGGGTCACAATACGTGATCTCCCGCGCCACTTTCCCTTGTTACTTCATTAAAGAGCAGGGGGTTGCCGATGACTGTTACACCGAAATCGATCTGAAAATTTTCCGCCAGTATCTGGCACCCGCGTTGGGCATCACGCATCGATTTGTCGGTAATGAACCGTTTTGCGCCGTAACGGCGAAATACAACCGCGACATGCGTTTCTGGCTGGAAACTCCGGCGCTGCCTAGCCCTGTGATCGATCTGGTGGAAATAGAGCGCTTGCAGTACCAGGGCACGGCGATCTCTGCCTCCTGGGTGCGCAAGCTGCTGGCCGCGGGAGACTTCCACGCCGCCGCGCCTTTGGTGCCGAAAGACACGCTTTATTACCTGCAGGATCTGCAGGCACAGCGCCGGGCCAAGCCAGTACCGCAAGAATTTGAGTCCGCACAATCAGGTGAACAATGAAAATAATCCGAGAAGCAATGGCCGGCACGCTGGAATCCAGCGATGTCATGGTTCGTATCGCGCCAGCAGAAGGCCCGGAACACGATCTGCTGATTGCCAGCAGCGTGGAAAAACAGTTCGGCGATGCCATCCGCCAAACCTTGTTGCAGGTTTTGCAGCAGTACGACGTGCCGCCGGTGCAGGTGATTGTCGACGATAAAGGCGCACTGGACTGTGTGCTGCGTGCACGGCTGGAAACCGCGCTGATGCGTGCCAGCGAAACCGCCACGCTGCCTTGGGAGGAACGCCGTGAAAACGCTGAATAAACACCGCATGCGCCGCAGCATGCTATTCGTACCGGGGGCGAATGCCGCCATGGTCAGCAACGCCTTTATCTATCAGGCCGATGCGTTGATGTTCGATCTGGAAGACTCGGTGATCCTGCGTGAGAAAGACGCGGCACGTCGCCTGGTGTATCACGCGCTGCAACACCCGCTGTATCAGGAAGTAGAAACCATTGTGCGCGTTAACGCCTTGGATTCGGCCTATGGCCTGGCGGATCTGCAAGCGGTGGTGCGTGGCGGAGCGGATATCGTCCGCCTGCCAAAAACCGACAGCGCGCAGGATGTGGTGGACATGGAGCGTGAAATCGCCGCCATCGAACGTGCCTGTGGCCGCCCGGTCGGCAGCACTGGCCTGCTGGCGGCGATCGAGTCCGCACAGGGCATCACCAACGCGGTGGCGATTGCGCAGGCTTCCCCAAGGTTGATCGGGATTGCGCTGGGTGCCGAAGACTATGTGCGTAACCTGCGTACTGAACGCTCGCCGGAAGGTATCGAACTGCTGTTTGCCCGTTGCTCACTGTTGCAGGCCGCCCGCGCTGCCGGGATCCAGGCGTTCGATACCGTCTATTCCGATGCTAACAACGAAGCGGGTTTCCTCCAGGAAGCGGCGCTGATCAAACAACTGGGTTTCGACGGTAAATCCCTGATTAACCCGCGTCAGATCGAACTGTTGCACAACCTGTATGCGCCAACCGCCAAAGAAGTGGCTCATGCCCAGCGAGTGGTTGATGCGGCAGAAGCGGCAGAAAAAGAGGGGCGCGGCGTAGTTTCGCTGAACGGCAAGATGGTGGATAGCCCGGTGATTGAGCGGGCCCGTCTGGTACTGCAACGCGCAGCGCTTTCCGGCGTGCGTGAAGAACCGAACCACAGCGAGGAAGCATGATGAAACGCCAACAACGCCTGATGACCTTGAACAATCACGCCGAGATGCGGCTTTATCAGGAAGCCTCCAAGGCCAACCTGCAGGCGCGTAAACCGCGCGATATCAAACGCTGTGACTCGCTGGAAGTGGCGATCCGCCGCAGCGGTCTGCAGGACGGTATGACCATCTCTTTCCACCACGCATTCCGTGGCGGCGATCTGGCCCTCAACCAGGTGATGGATGTGCTGGCGAAGATGGGATTCCGCAACCTGACGCTGGCCTCCAGTTCATTGACCGATTGCCATGCGCCGCTGGTCGGCCATATCCGCAACGGGGTGGTAAGCCGTATTTACACCTCCGGCCTGCGTGGGCCGTTGGCGGATGCCATTTCGCGCGGCTTGCTGAAAGAACCGGTGCAGGTGCACTCCCACGGTGGCCGGGTCAATCTGGTTGAGTCGGGTGAGTTGCAGATCGACGTAGCCTTCCTCGGAGTGCCGACCTGCGATGAGTTCGGCAATGCCAATGGCTACACCGGTGATGCCTGTTGCGGTTCGCTCGGCTATGCCAAGGTGGATGCCGCAGCGGCCCGTAGCGTGGTGCTATTAACGGAGGCTATCGTGCCTTACCCGCATCATCCCGCCAGCCTGGCACAGGATCAGGTCGATCTGATCGTGCAGCTGGAACGAGTAGGGGATGCGGATAAGATCGGGGCCGATGCTACGCGCATGACCTCCAACCCGCGTGAGCTGCTGATTGCCCGCCGTGCTGCTGAGGTGATCGTCGATTCCGGCTACTTTACCGAAGGTTTCTCCCTCCAGACCGGCACCGGCGGCGCTTCGCTGGCCGTCACCCGCTTCCTGGAAGACAAGATGCGTGCCCGTGGTGTTCGCGCCGGTTTTGCGTTGGGCGGCATCACTTCCACCATGGTTGATCTGCATGAAAAAGGCCTGATAGGCAAACTGCTGGACGTGCAGAGCTTTGATCGTGCGGCTGCCATGTCATTGTCTCGCAACCCAAACCATATCGAGATCAGCGCCAATCAGTACGCCAATTTCAGCTCCAAGGGCGCGTCGGTTGACCGCCTGGACGTGGTCGTGCTGAGTGCGCTGGAAATTGACACCGGCTTTAACGTCAACGTACTGACCGGCTCCGACGGGGTGATCCGTGGCGCCTCTGGTGGCCACTGTGATACCGCAGCGGCGGCGCGGTTGGCGATTATTGTCGCGCCGTTGGTGCGTGGCCGCATACCTACGCTGGTTGAGCAGGTGACTACCTGCGTGACGCCAGGATCCAGCATCGACATTCTGGTGACCGACCACGGTATTGCCGTTAACCCAGCTCGCCCAGAGTTGGCGCAGCGGTTACGCGATGCCGGGCTGCAGGTGGTCACCATCGAATGGCTGCGTGAGCGTGCGCTGGTACTGACCGGTGAACCGAAACCAATCGCCTTTACCGACAACGTGGTAGCCGTGGTGCGCTATCGCGACGGTTCGGTGATTGACGTTGTGCATCAGGTCGCGGAGTAACGCCATGGCTTACATCCTCCCTGAATTGGCCGCCAGCCGTGCCGTAAGTTTGCCTGAACTGCTTTCCAGCCGTGAATGCCGGCAGGCACGGCAACAGGCGTGGCTGGCGCGCCATCCCACCGCCACGCTGGTGGTGCTCACCCTGGTGGTGCCGGGGGCGGTGAAAGACAGCCCCATGACGCGGCGCGTGTTCAACCTGGGCAGGCAGGCTCTGCAGCAGATGTATCGCCAGCAAGGTTGGCTTTGTTTGCAGCAGAAGACCCTGGCGCTACCCACCGGCTGCGAGGGGTATCTGGCACTGCAAGCCGATGCCCGTGCGGTGAAAGAGGCTGCCATCCAGCTGGAAATCCAGCCGCCGATAGGCCGCCTGTGGGATATCGATGTGCTGACCCCGCAAGGGCAGATCCTGTCGCGGCAGGAACTCGGCCTGCCTGAACGCAGCTGTCTGCTGTGCAATCAGCCAGCCAAGATTTGCGCCCGCCAGCAGAGCCACAGCACCGAACAACTGCTCAATGCAATGGAAAGGATGCTCAATGATGCACTCCCAGCCTGATTGGCAGCCGACGGTTACAGATCTTTCGCACAGCCAGCGCTTTGCCCGCGACGCCTATCGGGCGCTGTTGGTGGAGGTCAACCTGACGCCGAAACCGGGATTGGTCGATCGCCATAACAACGGCGCGCATCGCGACATGGATATTGGCCATTTCTACCGCAGCTCGCGGGCGATTGGCCGGTGGCTGCCCTATTTTATCCGCGAGGGTATGGCCGATGCAGGTTTGCCTGCCGAGCAGCAGCTTGCACGCCTGCGTCCATTGGGCATGGCCTGTGAAGAACAGATGTTCCGGGCTACCGGCGGCATCAACACCCATAAAGGCAGCGTGTTTTCGCTGGGGCTGTTGTGCTGCGCCTTTGGCCGCTTACAGCAACAACAACGGCAGATTGACGCCCAAAGCCTGTGTGGCGAAGTGGCCCAGATGTGCCGTGGGTTGGTGAGCCGGGAGCTGCAACGCAACAACGCGGGCCAGACCGCAGGGCAACGGCTGTTTGCCGAGTTTGGCCTGAGCGGTGCCCGTGGTGAGGCCGAATCCGGTTTTCAACAGGTGATTGGCGGCTCGTTGCCGCTGTATCGCCAAAGGATCGCCAGTAGTTGTGGCGAGCAGGTCGCGCTGCTGGACAGCCTGCTGTGGCTGATGGCGCATAACGACGATACCAACGTCGCCTCGCGGGGCGGCATCAAAGGGCTGCGCTGGTTACAACACTATGCCAGCCAGTTATTGGCACAGGGAGGGGCTGGTTCGGCACAAGGAATTGCCCGTTTGCGGCAGTTCGATGTTGCGTGCATCGCTAGCAATCTCAGCCCCGGCGGCAGTGCCGATTTATTGATAGTCACCTGGCTGTTGGCGCAGTTGCCGCAGACGGGGGCTTAAAAAATAACGAAGCCTTCAGGAGAAGTGTCCATGTCCGAAACCAAAGAGAAAATTTGGAAAGCGATCGCCCCGTTGGTGGTGCTTGCCATCCTGTTAATAATACCCACGCCGGAGGGTATGCCACCGCAAGCCTGGCGTTACTTTGCCATCTTTGTGGCGATGATCGTCGGTATGATCCTGGAGCCGATCCCGGCCACGGCGATCAGCTTTATTGCCGTGACGGTCAGCGTGCTCAGTTCCAACTGGGTGCTGTTTGGCGCCGAGGAGTTGGCCAACCCAAGCTTTAATGCCGGTAAAGAGGCGCTCAAATGGGGGCTGGCCGGGTTCTCCAGTACCACCGTTTGGTTGGTGTTTGGGGCCTTTATCTTTGCGCTGGGCTATGAAGCCACCGGGTTAGGGCGACGCATCGCGCTGTTCCTGGTGAAGTTCATGGGTAAACGTACCCTGACGCTGGGCTATGCGGTGGTGATCATTGATATCATGCTAGCGCCGTTTACCCCGTCTAATACTGCGCGTACCGGGGGCACCGTGTTCCCGGTGGTGAAAAACCTGCCGCCGCTGTTTGATTCCTTCCCGAACGATCCTTCCTCACGCCGCATTGGTGGGTACCTGATGTGGATGATGGTGGTGGGGACGAGCATTAGTTCCTCAATGTTTGTGACCGGCGCGGCACCTAACGTGTTGGGTATCGAGTTCGTCAACAAGATTGCCGGGATCAATATCAGCTGGATGCAATGGTTCCTGGCCTTCCTGCCGGTTGGGCTGCTGTTGCTGATTGTTGCGCCGTTGATTTCCTACTACCTGTATAAGCCAGGTGTTACCCACAGCAATGAAGTGGCTGGCTGGGCCAATACGGCACTGGTGGAAATGGGTAAACTGACCCGCAAAGAATATACCCTGATCGGCCTGGTGTTACTGAGCCTGTGCCTGTGGGTGTTCGGCGGTAAACTGCTGAATGCGACGACGGTGTGTTTGCTAGCGGTATCGCTGATGCTGGCCCTACACGTGGTGAGCTGGAAAGATATCACTAAATACTCCAGCGCCTGGAATACTCTGGTTAACCTGGCAACGTTGGTGGTGATGGCCAGCGGCCTTAGCCGCTCCGGCTTTATCGACTGGTTTGCCACCACCATGAGCACCCATCTGGACGGTTTCTCACCAAAGATGACGGTCGTTTTGCTGGTGCTGGTGTTCTACTACGCACACTACCTGTTTGCCAGCTTGTCGGCCCACACCGCGACCATGCTGCCGATGATCCTGGCAGTCGGTAAAGGTTTGCCGGGCGTGCCGATGGAGCACCTTTCCATCCTGCTGGTGTTGTCTATCGGTATTATGGGCGTATTGACCCCGTATGCGACTGGCCCAGGGGTGATCATCTACGGCTGCGGTTACGTGAAGTCGAAAGACTACTGGCGCCTTGGCGGCATCCTTGGCGCGGTGTATATCGCGGCGTTGCTGCTGATCGGTTGGCCAATTCTTAGCCTGTGGTATTGAGTTAATCGGCGGCCATCCACGGATGGCCGCTGTTGCAATCCCTTCCCGCGTGACGCCCGTCACACACTTTCATGTCGAACGCCGTCATTATACAAATCCAACGTTAACCTATTCAAAATAATCATATTTAGGGAACCTCTGCGGATGAGAAAAAAAGCGTTATTACTTTGCCTGCCTTTGCTGTTCAGCGGCACTGCCTTTGCTGAGAACGACGGTTATCAACTGGAACAGGTGCTGGTGATGAGCCGCCACAACCTGCGCGCACCGCTGGCGAACAACGGCAGCGTGTTGGCCCAATCCACGCCAAAAGCCTGGCCGCAGTGGGATACGCCAGGCGGATTGTTGACCACCAAAGGCGGCGTGCTGGAAGTGTATATGGGCCACTATTTCAACGCGTGGCTCAAGCAGACTGGCATTTTGCCGCAGGAAGGTTGCCCGGCCGGTGACAGCGTTTACGTGTATGCCAACAGCTTGCAACGCACGGTAGCCACCGCGCAGTTCTTTACCAACGGCGCGTTCCCAGGCTGCGACGTCAGCGTGCATCATCAGGAGAAAATGGGGGAGATGGATCCTACCTTCAACCCGATTATCACCGACAACAGTGAAGCCTTTAACCAGCAGGCGCTGAGCGCCATGAATGCCGAGTTGGCATCATTGAAGCTGGACGCTTCCTACAAACAACTAGAGCAGATCATTGACTACAAAGACTCTGCCGCCTGCAAGACCGACAAGCAGTGCAATCTGGCCGCCGAACCAAGCAAAATGAGCGCGGTGCCGGGGAAAGAGCCTGGCGTTTCTGGCCCGCTGAAAGTGGGTAACTCGCTGGTGGATGCCTTTATGCTGCAATACTACGAAGGCTTCCCGATGAAAGATGTAGCTTGGGGCAAGATCGTGACGCCACATCAGTGGCAGCAACTTGCCAAGCTGAAAGATGGCTATCAGGATTCGCTGTTTACCTCCTCGGTTGTCGCCCAGAACGTCGCCAAACCGCTGCTGACCTACATCAACTCGGCGCTGATTAGCGAGCGCAAGGCGGATTCAGCGAAGCTGACCGTGCTGGTGGGGCATGATTCTAACATTGCCTCCTTACTGTCAGCGATGAAGTTCAAGCCGTATGAGTTGCCGAAGCAGTATGAGAAAACCCCAATTGGCGGCAAGTTGGTGTTCCAACGTTGGCATGATGGTAAGGGTGATCGCGACCTGTTGAAGATCGAGTATGTCTACCAATCGACCGAACAGTTGCGTAATGCCGAACCACTGACGTTGAACAACCCACCGCAGCGTGTCACCCTTGCGTTGCAAGGCTGTCCGGTGGATAAAGACGGCTTCTGCGCATGGAGCGATTTTGAAAAAACCATGAAGGACGTCTTGCAATAACCGTGCTGCCGGGGCGAACTGCTTCGCCCCGGCCTGCCACGCGGTATATACTGTCTCAACGGACCCCTTATCACGGATGAAACGTGCTCTCTTCTTTTATTCTCAACGCTGAATTATTGCCGGTTGACGGCTTTACTGGCCTGATCGCGCAATGTCACTTCTCTGTCGCGGATTATCACGACGATCTGTTTGCTATCGCCGGTATCGATTTCCCTGCGCATGTCGCACCCGCCGTCGCCAAGCGTAAGGCGGAATATTTGGCCGGGCGCTATCTGGCGCGTTGGGTGCTGGCAGAGTTGGGGCATCAGGATTTCACCTTACTGCGCGGGGAAAAACGTGAACCGCTCTGGCCCGCCGGGATTGCCGGGGCGATCAGTCACAATAGCGATACAGCGCTGTGTGCCGCTCAAAATGAGAGTGGGGCAGGTGGCGTGGGCATTGATGTGGAAACGCAGATCCCGCCAGCGCGAGCAGAAGAATTGTGGAGCGGTATTGTGGGCGAGAACGAATGCCTGTGGTTACGCCAACGGCCACAACCCTTTAATCTGCTGTTGACGCTGGTGTTCTCTGCCAAAGAAAGCTTGTTTAAGGCGCTTTACCCCCAGGTGCGCTGCTACTTTGATTTTATGGATGCGCGGGTGACCAAGCTGGATATGCAGGCGCAGACCTTCGAACTGGAGTTGCAAAAGACGCTGACGCCGCTTTGTCATTCAGGCCGCCGCTTTGGTGGGCGTTTTTGGCTGCAAGGTGACGCTGTCACGACGTTTATTTGTTTTTAAATCATAGTATTAAATCCTACTGCGTCGCAGAAGATGGCGCGTACCTTCCAGCATCAGCAACATGACCGCCAGCCAGATCGGGATATAGGTCAGCCATTGGTTGGCGTTAATGGTTTCACCCAAGAGCAGTGCGACGATCACCAGCAACACTGGCTCCACATAGCTCAGCAGACCAAACAGGCTGAAGGGGAGCAGGCGGCTGGCCAGGATATAGCACACCAGCGCCAGTGCGCTGATTATGCCCAACAGCGGGATCTGCAAATACAGCAGCGGTTTGGCCGTCAGCGCCGCCAGTGGTTCTGAGCTACCAAGCGCAAACAGCGCGGCGACCGGCAGCATCAGCGTCAGCTCGCACCACAGCCCACCCAGATGATCGGTGCCCAAGCGGCGGCGCAGAATAAAGTAAACAGGATAACCGAGCGCGACCACCAGCGTTGACCAGGAAACCCCGCCGACCTGAATCAGCTCATTACCCACGCCAACCAATGCACATAGGGCCGCCATCTTTTGCAGCACAGACAGGCGATCGCGGAAAAACACTCGCCCTGCCAACACCATGGTCAACGGCAGCAGGAAATAACCGAGTGACACATCCAGCGCCATGCCGTGCAGCGGAGCCCACAGGAATAGCCACAGTTGGACGCCCAGTATTGAAGTAGTCAGCAGCAGCAACAGCACGCGTTGCGGGCGCTGCTGTAGCCAGTGCAGCATCTCTTTCACCCGCGCCCAGTCGCCGGAAAACAGCATAAACAGCGTCAGAAACGGCAGCGTCAGCAGCGTGCGCCAGCCATAGATTTCCTCGCCGTTGAGTGGGGTAAGCATTGAGGTGTAGTAATACATCACGCCGAACAGCAGGGAAGCGACGACGGAAAGTATGATGCCCTTGATCACCAGCGTTCCTGATTATTTACCCGTCGTTTTTCAAACTACAGCGTTGTTGACTGCGCTTGCTGAAGCTTGAAATCCATAGGGTATAGATTAAGATCCAGCGGCTACTCTAAGGTTATTTAGTGCTAACAACAATGAATTACGCCGGGCTGGACAACAACGGCCAAGCGGTTAGAATTATACCTGTGTATTTATCCAGGTAAAGGCGATGACAATCGATCTGTTTGAAGATGCGCTACCGCCGCCCTGGCGTGAGGAAATCGCACCGGGGGCGGTGGTACTGCATGGTTTTGTTCGCGATCACGGGCCTGAACTACTGGCGGCGGTTAACGGCGTGGTGGCGCAGGTGCCCTGGCGGCATATGACTACGCCGGGCGGTTTCACCATGTCGGTGGCCATGAGCTGGTGCGGCAACGGTTGGAATAGCGACAGTAATGGCTACCGCTATTCGCAACGCGATCCCGGAACCGGCAAACGTTGGCCAGAAATCCCGGCAATTTTGCTGGCTTTGGCCGATGAAGCGGCCTTGCAGGCTG
This sequence comes from Serratia silvae, assembly GCF_023282985.1. Taxonomy (GTDB): domain Bacteria; phylum Pseudomonadota; class Gammaproteobacteria; order Enterobacterales; family Enterobacteriaceae; genus Chania; species Chania silvae. The sequence continues at coordinate 336,673 of NZ_JAGQDC010000002.1, forward strand.
GGTTCGGTCATTACGTGCCGGACTCCTGCCTGATTAACCGCTACGATCCGGGCAGCAAGCTTTCGCTGCATCAAGATAAAGACGAGCATGATTTTACGGCGCCGATCGTTTCGGTATCGCTGGGGCTACCGGCTGTTTTTCAGTTTGGTGGCCTGCAACGCAGCGACAGAACACAGCGCATCCCGCTGGCTCACGGTGATGTAGTGGTCTGGGGCGGCCCGTCACGGTTATGCTTCCACGGTATCATGCCGGTAAAAGAGGGCTATCATTCGCTGGTGGGGTCACACCGCATCAATATTACCCTGCGCAAGGCGCTTTAACGCGGGTTCCTGGCCTAAACTGGCCACCAGATAATCGATAAACACCCTCAGCTTGGGGGGCAGATGCTGAGTTGGGGCATACAGCAGCCACAGATCGCCATGATAGCTGCTGAGGAAATCCCACTCTGGCAACACCTGCACAATCTCACCGCTGGCCAGCGCCTGGTGGGCGGTAAAGTAGGGCAGGCTGCCGATACCGATATGCTGTTTCACTGCGTCCAACCGAACCCCGGTGTGGTTGGCGGCATAGCGCCCCCGGACATTCACCGAAACCGTCTTGCCGTTGCGGCGAAAACGCCAGCGCGAGTCGCTGGGTGTCTCCCCCAGATAAATGCAGCTATGCTCCGTCAGGTCTCGTGGGTGACGCGGCGTGCCCTGTTGGGCCAGATAATGCGGGGTGGCGCATAATAAATGTTCGATGGTCATCAACGGGCGGCCGATCAGGCCCGGTGACGGGCGGTCGGTGATACGTAGCGCCAGATCGACCCGATCGTCGATCAAATCCATATAACGGTCTTCCAGCCGCAGATGAACATCCACCTGCGGGTAGCGCCGCAAGAACTCTGGCATATGAGGGTGCAGGACAAAGTGCCCGACGGCTTTAGGCACGCTGACGCTGATCGTGCCTTCCGGCTCGGAGCTGCCCTGGCCGCTGATGGTCATCACGGCGTTGGCGGCATCCAGCATGCTGCGGCAGCGCTGAAACACGGCCTCGCCTTGCTCACTTAGGCGCAGTTTGCGGGTGGTGCGGTGCAACAGCCGTACGTTCAGCGCCTGTTCCAGCCTGGCAACGCTGCGGCTGGTGGCAGAAGGGGAACTTCCTAACTGGCGGGCGGCGGCGGAGAAGCTGCCGCTTTCCACCACTTGAACAAAAACGGCCATTTCAACCAGCAATGCGGTGGAAAGATTTGTGCTCACGGCGCAAAGGTCCATTGTATTGAAGACGGATTATCAGCCGATTATGGCACGAATATAATAACGGCGTTAACCAGGAGAAGGCCCCATGACCGAACGACTTTATTATTATCACGATGATTTGCAGCTCCAGGCTCAGGTATTGGCCTGCACGGCGCAAGAGGGTGGCAGCTATGCGGTGCAGTTGGATGCTACGCTGTTTCACCCACAGGGCGGCGGGCAGCCAAGCGATAGCGGTACGATCGGCGGCGTAGCGGTATTGCGTGTTGCCGCGCAGGGCGATCAACTGCTCCATTATCTGGCCGAACCTTTGCCTTGTGGCCCGGTCACGCTGGAGATTGACGCGGAACAACGCCACCTGCATACCCGCTGGCATTCTGCCGGGCACCTGATTGGCTGGTTGGGGGAAAGCCAAGGCTGGCAGCCGGTGAAAGCGCATCACTGGCCGGGGGAAGGGCGAATTACCTTTGCTCCGGGTGCACAGACAACGGCGTTGGAACAGGAATACTTGCAACAACGGCTGACGGACTTGATCGCTGCCGACTTGCCGCGCAGGCAGCAGGAACAGCAAGGCGTCCGTCAGGTTGGATTTGGCGAGCTGCCTGCTTATGGCTGCGGCGGCACCCATGTGCGCTCGCTGGCGGAGTTAGGCAAGGTGCAAATTACCGCCGTCAAGATGAAGAAAGGGCAGTTGATTGTGCAGTATCAGGTGGATTGATGCGGCGTGCAGGCGTGCCCAGCCACCGCTCGGCGCGTTACTGCTTTTTTCATCATTAGTTAGCTAAATTAGTTCGTTCAACTCTGTGCCGTTTTGGTTTGTTATCTAACCCATAACAAACCGACATAAAGAAGACACGGCACCCATGTTTAATTTTCCTTTCAAGACGTTAACCAGTGGACTGGCAGTGGTATTAGCCACAGCCACAGCCACAAAACAAGGCGGTGCTATAACTGGTCTCGCAACAGTGGGGCAAGGTGGGCGCACGGCTAATTATCCTGACAGGCGATGCAGGTAGTTGGGTGGCGGATAACCTCGATCCGCAAAAGACTCCGGCTTCGGTAGTGGAAGTGGGCCGTGCCGATCCCGATGTGATTAAAAGCCAGTTTTATCCCACCAATCGTGATGGCCTGTTGCAGCAGGGTGGCACCAGCCAGAACAGTAAATTTATCGACATACGCTTGCTGGCTCGCGATCATGCAGTGTTGGAACAGCGAACCCTTGCGGATAGAGCCATTTTCTATACCGCGGGCGGTTTACCGCGCCAGGAGGGAGCTTGAGCGAGGGGCAAGGAGAAGATTGGCGCACGCAGATTGACTTTGCCGCAGCGATATCTGCCACGCCACCGCAGGCCAATGTTGCTCAACTGGTAGCGTTACGTGAACAGGGATTGGGCGAGCCTTATGACGATTGAGTCACCAGGCGTTGAACAGCAAAAAGCCCGCTTAGTTGCCTAAGCGGGCTTTTCTAAATATGGCTCCTCTGACTGGACTCGAACCAGTGACATACGGATTAACAGTCCGCCGTTCTACCGACTGAACTACAGAGGAATTGTGTGAACGGGGCGAATAATAGCGACCCAGATGGGCCTTGTAAAGCAACAAAGTACACAAATGTTCTGTTTGTCGAGGTTGTGAGCAAGTTGGCTTGTTTTCCAGCAGGTTAAACTTTATCACTGACGAGCAGGCCGCTATCATTGCAGGCTGAGGAGCTTTGCGAGTAAATACAGTTTTTGGCGGGGTGCTGATATTGCAAAGGGTGAGCCTGAGAACAATCCTAATTAGGGGGCGAGAAAAAGTACGTTATATTAGGATATTTCTTGCAATTAACACAGTCGATTCCTAATAATCGGAAGGGAGTCAGTTTAAACATTATCACTAAGCCCTGTATTTTTAACGCAATAATTAGATGATATTGGATAAATACCCGAAACTACGCAGTAGCTATAGAAGATCATCCTGGCGAATATGGAGGGAATCTCCAAAAAATGCGTTTTTAATAATATAAACATCTATTTTTAATCATGGATGATTGTCATTTCTATTCGGAAAAATGGTAGCCCCGCTGACAACGGAGGATATCACTAATTATTCATTCATGTTATTGTTTTAAATGAATTTTATTTTATCTCTTTGCGTTTTTTTAACGAAAAAAACAGGGTGAATGCTCTTGTATGCGGGGGCGTATCCTTATCCTTTCGAGTGGTAAATGCCGTTTTTACCCCGCAACTCGGCGTTCAGGCTCGCTTGTAGAGTTGCTGGATATAAAAAATACCAGTATTATTTTGCACTTCATAAATGTCGTGGGCTCGTTAAATCGCTGGCAGGTTACAGGCGCATTGTTGCGCTATGTTGGTCACCGATGAAACTAGGTCAAGTATTCGTTAAGTCAATAGACCATGGCGAACGTTGCAAGATGTAGGGGCAATGAGCGGCCATAGTATAGTTTTAGTGAATGTTTGCTACTGAAGTGCCTCCTCTATATCATTGCTGAAAAATGCACATATTATTTATCCAGGATATAACCGATTTTGTCTAAGTTGACCTATCGGTAACGGAATTTTTTTGAAAGGAATTTTTGATGATAAGCACCCAAAATAACCTCTGCTTAGGCGTAATACTGTGCAGTGGTTTGTTGCTGGCAGGATGCCAGAAAACCGCACAGACTCGTTCGCACGAAGACTCGCAAGCGACCACAGTACAAGCTCCCCCCCAGCAGATCAGCGTATCCCCGCCACCACAACCGGCAGCCGCAGAAACCAAAACCAGCAAGATTGGTCTTTGCCAAAGCGAGTTGGCGTCACTCAAGCAGGTAAATCCGAAGGCTTACGCGACCAAGCAGGCCAACTTTAACCGCCTGGTGAACAATGCCTCGGTTTATAGCGCGGTACGTGGCGAAGTTAATTCGACAACCAAAGAAACCCTTGATGCTTTGTACAAATATAAGACCAATCAGTTATGTGCCGAGATCGAACGTGACGTCCTGCAAGGCCTGATCCAGAGAGGGGAAAGCGTGAAATGAAACGCAGGATATATTGCGGTGCCTTGTTGACGTTGGCGTTACCGCTAGGAGTAGTAAGGGCTGAGGAGGCAGTTAGTCCCGATGCTCATGCGTTGAATTCACTTGAAGCGATCACACGCCAGGTGGATGAGGCTCCGGCATTACTGTTTTTGACGCCTTCACAACTAGATACCGCAGAACCTGCAAAACCCAAGAGTAGTAAACCTGCCGGTAGCAAGCCTAACGCACTGGCAAAGTCGGCGGATGAGAGGGCCGGTGAGCGTATTCGTGAGATGAAGACGCTGCAGGCAACCATCAATCAGCTGAAGGCCAAAGTCACCAGCCAGGAAGTGGCTCTTGAGCAGTTGCGTAATGCACAATCTCGGTCAGCGGGTTCTTCCGCAGAGTTAGCGCGTCTGCAACAGGCTATCGAGCAAAGCCAGCGGGAAAATGCGCGGCTGCAGCAGCAGCTTGCCGCACAGGCCAAGGAAAGCGAGCGGCAGATGCAGCAAATGAAGCTGCAACAGCAGGATCAGCGTGCCAGTTCGCAATTGCAGCAACAACTGGCGGCGCAAACCAAAGATAACGAACAAAAAACGCAACAGATCAAGCAACTGCAACAAACGCTACAGCAAAATCAGCAGGCCATTACTCAGCTGCAGGATCAGCTGTCAGCGCGTAGCAAAGAGAATGAACAGAAGTCCCAGCGGGCAATGGCGAAGCTGCAGGAACAACTGGCAGCCCAGACCAAAGACAGCGAGCAGAAAGCCGAGCAGGTGAAGCAGCTGCAACAGACAGGTGCCAAGTTGCAACAGCAACTGACTGCGTATGCTAAAACGAACGATGAAAAAGCCGAGCAGGCCAAGCAACTGCAGCAAAATCAGCAGACGTTGGCGAAGCTGGAAGAACAGTTAGCCACCCAGACCAAAGACAGTGAATACAAAGCCCAACTGGTCAAACAGCTGCAAGAACAGCTGACGACGCGCAACAAAGAATCGGCGCAAAAGACCCAGCAGGCGATGGCGAAGCTGCAAGAACAGCTGGCAACCCAAACCAAAGACAGCGAGCAGAAAGCCGAGCAGGTGAAGCAACTGCAACAGGCGAGTGCCAAGTTGCAGGAGCAGTTGACGGCGCAAGCCAAAGTTAACGATGAAAAAGTGCAGTTGGCAGCACAGTTACAGCAAAACCAGCAGGCGTTGGCGAAGCTGCAAGAACAATTGGCCGCCCAAACCAAAGAGCGTGAGCAGAAGGCTCTGCAAGTAACACAGCTGCAAGATCAGCTGGCAGCGCGCAGCAAAGAGAACGAGCAAAAGACCCAGCAGGCGATGGCGAAGCTGCAAGAACAGCTGGCAGCCCAAACCAAAGACAGCGAGCAGAAAGCCGAT
>NZ_JAGQDC010000002.1:342387-460405 GCF_023282985.1 Serratia silvae
ACTGGCCGCCCAAACCAAAGAGCGTGAGCAGAAGGCTCTGCAAGTAACACAGCTGCAAGATCAGCTGGCAGCGCGCAGTAAAGAGAACGAGCAAAAGACCCAACAGGCGATGGCGAAGCTGCAAGAACAGCTGGCAGCCCAAACCAAAGACAGTGAGCAGAAAGCTGAGCAGTTGCAACAGGCCAGTAGCAAGCTGCAAGATCAACTGACCGTACAAACCAAAGCCAATGATGAGAAAGCGCAACAGCTGCAGCAAAACCAGCAAGAACTGGCCAAGCTGCAGGCACAGTTGGCTACTCAGGCCAAGGACAGCGAGCAGAAAGTGCAGCAGGTCAAACAACTGCAGGAACAGTTGGCGGCGTCCAATAAGGATAATGAGCAGAAAGCCCAGCAGGTGAAGCAACTCCAGCAAGGCCAGCAAGAGTTGCTCAAGTTGCAGACCCAACTGGCTGCGCAGGCCAAGGATAGCGAACAAAAAACGCTACAGGCCAAGCAGTTGCAGGAACAGCTGGCGCTTAATAACAAAGATTTCGTGCAACAAGCTCAACAAATGAAGAAGTTGCAGCAAGAGTTGCTGACGTTGGCGAAGCTGCAAGACCAACTGACCGTGCAGACCAAAGACAGTGAACAGAAAGCGCAGCAGATAAAACAGCTGCAGGAACAGTTGACGGTTTATGGCAAAGACAACGATCATCAGAAAGCTCAGCAGGTTAAACAACTGCAGCAAAGCCAGCAGGAATTGGCGAAGTTGCAGGAGCAGTTAGCGGCTCAGACCAAAGACAGCGAGCAGAAAGCGCAGCAAATCGCTCAGTTGCAGAAGACGGGTCAGCAGGAGGCTGCCAAGCTGCAAGAGCAGTTAGCGGCTCAGACCAAAGACAGCGAGCAGAAAGCGCAGCAAATTGCTCAGTTGCAGAAGACGGGTCAGCAGGAGGCTGCCAAGCTGCAAGAGCAGTTAGCGGCTCAGACCAAAGACAGCGAGCAGAAAGCGCAGCAAATCGCTCAGTTGCAGAAGACGGGTCAGCAGGAGGCAGCCAAGCTGCAAGAGCAGTTAGCGGCTCAGACCAAAGACAGCGAGCAGAAAGCACAGCAAATTACTCAGTTGCAGAAGACGGGTCAGCAGGAGGCTGCCAAGCTGCAAGAGCAGTTGGCGGCTCAGACCAAAGACAGCGAGCAGAAGGCGCAGGATCTCGCCCAGCTGCAGCAAAAGCTGACTGCAGCCGAGAAAAAGCAAACGGCTGGCACGTCCGTGGTCGCGGAACCTAAAACGCAGGTAGAAAAACGCGATTATGCGATCGGTACTGCGTTGGGTAACGATATTCTGGAATTGCTCAACAGCAAAAAGGCGCAGGGTGTCGATGTGAACCGCCAACTGGCGCTGGCAGGTGTGGCTGATGTGATCAACGGCCAGACCAAATTGGCTCAAGAACAGATTGCCAAGGCCCTGTATGAAAGCGAGTTGGAGCTGAACGATAAGCATAAAAAGATCAAGCAGCAGAACGAAAAGAAAGGCATCAGCTATATCGATAAGTTCAAAAAGCAGCCACGCGTCGTTCGGTCTGAGCAAGGCTTCTATTACCGCGTCGACTACGTTGGTGATAGCGCGATTGGTGAGGGTGATACCGTCGCCGTGGTGGTTAAGGAGAGCTTGACCGACGGTAAAGTGATCAAGGATATGGATCTGGCTGGCACCTCGATCTCGCAGCCGTTGAGCGCCTATCCACCGCTGTTCCGTGAAGCACTAGGTAAGCTGAAGAACCACGGTAACATGACCCTGGTGGTGCCGCCTGAACTGGCCTATGGCGACAAAGGTATGGCACCGGAAATCCCACCGGGTGCGACTATGGTCTATAACGTACGCATCCTGGATGTCATACCGGCCTCCGAGCAAAAAGCTCAGTAACCCAATAACAACCCCGCCAGACGATCGGCGGGTTTTTTTACTTTTTTATCTGAACCACGCAGGGGATCGGCAATGCTCCAGCGTGGTGCAGAACCAGGCTTAACCTCTTCCCCCCGTCCTGCCTTATCGTTACCTTTCATTATTTTTTAATCACTTAGATTTATAAAAAAGTGAATGTCCTGCCTGGCCCGATTTTTGCAGGAGTTGATATTAATGACGATGTAGTCAAGTTATCGGCTAAGGCAGTTAACCGTAGGTAGGAGCCACGATGAATTTCAGACGCTTGAAGTATTTCGTAAAGATCGTCGATATCGGCAGCCTGACTCAGGCGGCGGAAGTGTTGCATATTGCGCAGCCCGCGCTGAGCCAGCAAGTTGCCACCCTGGAAGGGGAGCTGAAGCAGCAATTGCTGATCCGTACCAAACGCGGAGTGATGCCCACGGAGGCCGGCAATATTCTTTATGCTCATGCGCAAACCATTCTTCAGCAGTGCGTGCAGGCTCAGCAAGCGGTGATCAGCAGTGGGGAAACGATGGCTGGGCAGGTTGCGGTCGGCCTGGTGCAAGGCAGTGTGGCCTCGCAGTTGGCGCTGCCGCTGTTGCAAGCGGTACGCGATCGGCATCCTGGTATTTTGCTAAGTCTGAATGAAAATATCGGCAACGCGTTGAGCCATCAGGTGGCGACGCAGGCTCTGGATATGGCGGTCATGTACGGGCAAAACATGCAACCGAACCTGAGCGTCACGGCGTTGGCGAAAGAGGATTTGTATCTGGTCGCGGCAAGAAGCATCCTTTATCCGGGCAACAGCATCGATTTATCGGCGGTGAGCCGGTTTAATCTGTTTTTGCCGCGTGAGGGGGACGTGGTGCGTGGCCTGATCGATGAGGCTCTGGCGCTGCGCCAACTCACGGCGAATGTGATTGGTGAGATCGAATCCCATAGCATGCTTTGTGCCGCTATCGCTGGCGGAATGGGGGCGACGATCCTGCCAGAATCGATTGCCAGGGCAATGATCGGCCCGGCCAAGGCCTGGATGACCCGCCTCAATGCCCCGGCGCTTTCGGTGCCGCTGGCGTTGGTGATTTCCGGCCAAAAACCACTTACTGCGGCCGCAGGAGCAGTGAAGGAGATCCTGCTGGCCATTACCGCCAGCCATCATCAGCCGACGCGAGTGCTGGCTTTGGCGCAGTAGGGGCGCCGCATGCGGCGCCCAGCCTTTGGATTAGCGGAACGGCGGCTCGTTAAAGGTGCGCAGTTTGCGTGAATGCAGGTGTTCACCTTCAGCCCGCAGCAGGTCGATAGCACAAATCCCGATCTGCAAGTGTTCCGAAATCGCGCCTTCATAGAAACGGTTGGCCTGGCCCGGCAGTTTTATCTCGCCATGCAGCGGTTTATCAGACACGCACAGCAACGTGCCATAAGGCACTCGGAAGCGATAACCCTGCGCCGCGATGGTGGCACTTTCCATATCGACGGCGACGGCGCGGCTGAGGTTAAAGCGCAGTGCGGAGGCTGAATAGCGCAGCTCCCAGTTGCGATCATCGGTGGTGACCACCGTACCGGTGCGTAACCGCTGTTTTACCGCCTCTCCCGGCATACCGCTTACCGTTTTGGTAGCGTCATATAGCGCGCGCTGAACTTCCGCGATGCTTGGGATTGGGATATCTGGTGGCAGCACCGAGTCTAAGACATGATCGTCACGCAGATAGGCGTGGGCCAACACATAATCACCAATCGACTGACTTTCCCGCAGGCCGCCGCAGTGGCCAATCATCAGCCAGGCATGCGGCCGCAGCACTGCCAGGTGATCGCAGATGGTTTTGGCGTTGGAAGGGCCGACACCGATATTGACCAGCGTGATCCCCTGGCCATCGTTGGCGATCAGGTGATAGGCGGGCATCTGGTGGTTCTTCCAGGCCAGATCGGATACGGTCTGCTCTGGATTTGGTGTTTCTGCCGTCACAAAGTGCCCACCGGCACAAGACAGCGCGATATAGGGGCTGGCGGGGTCGGCGATCTGGCTACACGCCCAGCGAACAAACTCATCGACATAGCGTGTGTAGTTGGTAAACAACACAAAGTGCTGAAAATGCTCTACTGGCGTGCCGGTGTAGTGCCGCAGGCGGGCCAGTGAGAAATCGGTTCGCAGTGCGTCAAAGTGGGAGAGTGGAAAATGGTTGGCAAAAGGAGACAGGCCGTCTGCATTTTCATCACCAATCTGCGCCAGTTCGGTGGTGGGGAAATGCTTGGTAAGTCCGGCACTCATGGTTCTGTCCAAGGCCAGATCGGAGCCGTCGATCACATAGGGGAAGGGGATCTCCTGTTGGGAGGGAACCACTTCGATCACGGCGGCATATTCACTGGTCAGCATTGCTAGCTGTTCGGCAAGATAAGGGCGGAACAGCTGCGGCCGGGTGATGGTGGTGGTGTAGCTGCCGGGCCGGGTAAAACGGCCATAGGCGCGGGTTCTTGGATGATCGGGATGCTCACCATCCCAGCGCACGCGCAGTTTTGGGTAGGAAAACAGCCCAGAGGCACGGGCCTGCGCCTCTGGCAGGGTGCCATCCGCGATAAATTCTTTGATGGCGGTGCGTAAGGCGTTGACCGATGCATCATACAGTACTTCGAGTTGGTCGAGGGCTTGCAGGGCAGTCAGCGACGTATTTTTGGGGGTATTCATTGTTTTTCCTCGGTTCTTGCGATACTTCAGCATAGCGTAAAGCGTTGGCCGAATGAATCTATCTGCTATTGTACTAACGCGATAAAGAGATCTTGCCAACGCCCTTCAATCAGTGTCTCCCATGGTTATTAACTGTTAAATGCTATTGAACAATAAGCCTATTTTAACCACCGATAAAATCCCATGCCTTAATGGGGAGGACATTGCAAGGCCAGTAAGTACGAGATTCTGCCGTTTTTAGACTGCGGGGAAATAATCTCAGGCTCAACGTGGAGGGTGAAAAACTATAGTATTGCTAATTGATTTTCACCATTGCGGGGTTGAAACAACATCTGGCGTCGCCTACGCTTTGCAGGCGTATTGCGTTTCTCTCCGGCGAGTTATCTCGCTAATGGAGAAGTAATCCACTGAGGAACCAGAGCAACAGCGATATGAGAAGCCACCACTATGCTGCCCGGTTTTCCCTAGGGGAAGTTTATCTGGGCGGTGCTTTGCAACCTCTGCGGATTTATTTTGAGTCAGGAGAGTACGCTATGATAACGATACCTCGTTTAGTCATTTTCACCGTTGCTGCACTGTTTTTCGCAAGGGCTGGGCTAGCACACAGCGATGAAAACCTTGCCATGAATGATCCCGATAAAATGGCCTGGACACTATTTCTTGAAGTTAATGCCGATGCGAAAACACAGGAGAATAACAATGCGTTATTTGAAACCTGGGCGAGCGACGGTGATACCTTTCAACCTACTCCTACCTGGCCAGTGACGGCAAACCCGCTGGCGCTTAAGCCTCGGGCGCTGAGCTTGACGGAGTTGAGGGCGCATTCTGCTGGCGGTTCAGCCGTGGAAGTGGTTCCGGGGAACAAGACTGGCAAAAATCCCGCCGAGGAAACCCGGCGTAACAGGCCCGCTTTTGACTTTATCGTTGCCAACAATCTTTACAAGGTGTCCGGGCTGAAAGCGGCGTACGCTGCTAACAAGAAACTCAGCTTCCCGGTGGACTCTATCGAGGTCAAAGCCAACTGGGTTGAGGTGAGTGAGCTTCATGAGTTTAATGGTTTTACCGGTACTCTGGCCGATGCGCAGGAGCTTTATCACGTCAATTCCGTCGGGGATAAGCATTACGCGTTGGTGGCCATGCATGTGATCTCGAAGGTGGTGCCTAATTGGACTTGGGCCACCTTCGAGCATAAGGACAACCCTGGTCGCTGCGACGTTTTCGGCTGTAAGGACAATTTTGGTGCGCAACCTGCAGCCGTAGCGCCGATTTCGGCGGTAGAGTCGAAGCAACACTATCCTGATTGTGCCAAAACTCCCGAACTGACCGCACTCTTTCAGCAGGCGAAGATAGATCCAGCGTTTACCAACTATTGTCTCAAAGGTTCTCAGGCTGACTTTACCGATGACACCGGGTTGGCCATTCGACTCAGCAACTCGGTGACGGAGAAGGGGTTTGTCGCTCAAGGCTCCTGTATGACCTGTCATGGCCGTGCCGCCTTTGACGATACCGGCAAGATGAGTTCCTTCGCCGGTTTTGACTCGGTCAGCATTAATCTGCCTGGTTCGGGGAATGCGCAGGTAGGACCGATCAATCCGAATTGGTTCTGGGTGCCGCAGAACCCGCCGTCAATGCCAATGCTGGCGGGAGACAAGAATATCGTTCGGATCGCTCAGGCGTCTGACTTTGTCTGGTCGATACCTTTCTGCGCAATCGATGATACGGCCAATCCACCCCAAACCACCTCGAAGTTCTGTAGCGGGAAGTAGCGTTTCGAGCGTTGGCAGTAGTCTTGTCGGTTACTCGGCAACTGTGCTGTAAACTCCCCCTCACGTGACACAGAACTAAAGCAAGCGGGCGTAGAAATGCTGCGCCTGCTAAAAGCTAAAGCGTAACCATGCAAACAGCACGTTGCCGTTGTTGTAGGTACCAGGGATATAGGTGAACTGAACGGTTGCCTGCTTATAGCCAGCGGAGAACAGTGGCAGCACGATCGGCAATGGAATGTAGTTGCCGAAATCTTCGCGTGCGGTGATCCCCGCCGTTACCCCAAGCCCAAGGCGGAAATCTTGATTCTGATCCAGATACCAGCCCTTTTCCCAGCCATAGCCGACAATCGGCTGCCACTCATTGTGGGAGTCTTTAAACATCATCGCGTACAGGGCACTCCAGTTGCCTTCTTCGTTATAGCGGGAAACCCCGAAGCCACCGCCCCACGGCATCTCATTGTAATGATCCGTCTCGTCGTACATAAAACGGGCGTGCCAACTGATAAAGGGTAGATACAGATCGTGGTATTGCGGGTCTTCCCAAGTTTGCGCGACACCGCTGGTTAAAGAATTCCACCAACCCGAGACCCTCCCTGAGCTTTGTTCCGGTTCTGCCGCACGAGTTGGCGTGGTTAGCAACAACAGCCCCGTCCAGACCACTGCAAGAAACATCCGCATAGCGTGCTCCTTTGATGAGTAATGACCCATATTATTCTGTTTACGACGCAATTTTTCTCTTTAAAGGTATCGCACCAGCCATTGCTGCCCTGACAAGTTAAAGTCTAGCCGATGGTTGGTGCTTTTCTGATAATCGCTAAAATTCATTGGTTGGTTCGTGGCGGGATGGAGAGGGGGCTACGGGGCTTACAGCTTAGGGGCTAGGGGCGCTGCATACAGCGCCCGCTTAGAGAAACTACAAACCGCGTTGGTCCATCAAAACAGCCAGGTCAACCAGACGGTTAGAGAAAGCCCATTCGTTGTCATACCATGCGAGGATCTTCACCAGATTGCCACCAATGACCAGCGTAGACAGCCCGTCGATAATTGATGACCGTGGATCACCCTGATAGTCGCTCGATACCAAAGGCTCATCACTGTAGCCCAAGATATCTTTCAACGGTCCGGATGTTGCCGCTTTGCGAAATGCCGCGTTCACTTCTTCTACCGTCACGTCACGTTTGAGCGTGACGGTCAAATCAACAATAGACACTACGGGTACTGGCACGCGCAGTGAATAGCCGGTCAGGCGTCCATCCAATTCCGGGATCACTTTACCGAGTGCTTTAGCCGCACCGCTAGAATAAGGCACGATAGACAGTGCTGCGGCACGGGCTCCGCGCAGATCTTTTTCCGGTTGATCATGCAGAGCCTGGCTGTTGGTATAGGCATGTGTGGTGTTCATCAAGCCATGCTCAATACCGAAACTTTGGTGCAGGATCTGTGCTGCCGGTGCCAAACCGTTAGTCGTACAGCTGCCGTTGCTGACCACTTTATGCAAGGCTGGATCGTATTTCTCATGGTTGACCCCCATCACGACCGTGATGTCATCATCTTTACCAGGCGCAGATAAAATCACGCGTTTTGCGCCGCCCTTGGTGATGTGTACTTCGGCTTTGGCTTTGTCGGTGAAGAATCCGGTGGCTTCGATAACTAAATCAACCCCCACGCTGCTCCAGGCAATTGCGCCAGGATCGCGTTCGGAGAACACGTGGATGATTTTGCCATCCACCCGTAACTGTCCTTCGGAGGCTTCAACACTGGCGGCCAACTTGCCTTGCAGCGAGTCGTATTTCAGAAGATGAGCCAGGGTTTTGCTGTCGGTCAGGTCATTGATTGCCACGACCTGAAAGTCACTACGCCCCAGTGCGGCGCGCAGTACGTTTCTGCCAATTCGACCAAACCCATTAATGCCTACTTTGACCATGATGTGCTCCTAGGTGAGTTATCTGGTTCCAAAATAGTACCTGGGTGATTTGGCGTAAATGACAAATAACAATCAATTTAGGACATAGTGCGAGCGTGAAAACGCTCCCGATAATCTGACGGTGTGAGCTGTAAATTTCTTTCGAACACGCGACGCAGGTTGAGGCTGTTGCCAAAGCCCGTGGCAGCGGCGATGTGTTCGAGTTTATCCGAGCTTTGTTCCAGATGTTGCCGTGCAACGTCGAGTCGGACTTCTTCCACATACTTGGCAGGGCTGATCCCGGTTTCACGGGTGAAAACGCGGGTAAAATTCCTTGGGCTCATGGCAACATGCTCCGCCAGCCTTTCAACGGATAAATCGCCGGAGAGGTTTTGCAGTATCCACGCTTGCAGGTCACGGATTGGGCCAGGCGAACTGGCTTGGCTGAGCAGAAAACGGCTGAACTGTGATTGTCCGCCGGGGCGACGCAGGAACATCACCAAGTCTTGGGCGACATCGCGCGCCAACGTGAAGCTGTGATCGTCTTCCACTAAAGCCAGCGTAAGGTCGAAGCCAGAACTGACGCCAGCGGAGGTCCAGATATTGCCGTCCTGAAGATAAATCGGCCCTTTCTCAACGTGGACAGTGGGGAATTGAGCTTGCATCGCTTCAAGTAGCCGCCAGTGCGTGGTGGCACGGCGGCCATCAAGCAGACCGGCCTGAGCCAATAACCACGCACCGCTGCAAATCGATACGACCCGCCGTGCAGACGGCGCTGCCTGACGCAGCCAATTGACGACGATATCGCCTTCCTCAATGCTCGTACCTCTGCCAGTGATCATAATGGTGTCACGCGGCAGGGTGGGTTCAAGGTCTGCGAGACGGTGATCGGCCAGCAGGTTTAACCCCGACATCCCCTGGATCACGCGGTGCGCCTGGGGCGTGGCAATCGACACCTGATACGGTGGATGTGCGGGAGCCGTCGGCCTCAAACGGTTGGCTTGCATCAGGATATCGGCAATGCCCGTAGGCTCGAATAACATGCCCCCTTCGGGGACGATAATCAAAAATGTGTGCATGTCCTTAAAATATAAATTAGACAAAATAAGTCAAGTGCGGGGTTGTGTGAGAGGACGCTGACTGGGTTGATAGGTAGTTGGGGCGTTGGGAGGCTAATGAAAAAGCAAAAAGCCCGCTTAGTTGCCTAAGCGGGCTTTTCTAAATATGGCTCCTCTGACTGGACTCGAACCAGTGACATACGGATTAACAGTCCGCCGTTCTACCGACTGAACTACAGAGGAATCGTGTGAACGGGGCGCATCATATCCAGCCGTTCAGATCGTGTCAACGCAAAATTGATTATGGTGGTGCGACAGCTCATCATCTGAGCAAACTCAGTCACGTTGTGGCTCGCAGTCTGCATACCAACGCTGTAAACGGGCCAACGGGTTTTGTTTGTAGAAGCGGCTGAAATGCTCGTACAACGCGGGGAAGCGGTTGGCCAGTAGCTCCGGGGCGCTAAAGAAATACTCGGAAAGCACGGCGAAGCACTCTGCCGGATCGCTGGCGGCGTAGGCATCCATACTGGCAGCCTCTTCACCTACCATATCGATTTCATCCTGCAGGTTTTCCATCGCGGCGTGTAAATCGTATTCCCAGGCGGCAATATCGCGCAGGGGGATTGGGGGGACACCGGTAGCTGTGCCGCCATTACGCATATCCAGTTTGTGCACCGCTTCATGGATCACCAGGTTGAAACCGGAAAGGTCGAAGGAGTCTTGCACGTCTAGCCAGTTGAGCACGATAGGCCCCTGTTCCCAGCTTTGGCCTGCTTGTACCACCGGCCCGGAATGCACCAGACCAATATCGTCCTGCCATTCATCCTCCACCACGAAAGGGGTTGGGTAGAGCAGGATCTCATTAAAACCGTCCAGGCATTCTGCCCCCAGCTCCATCACCGGCAATGCAAACAGCAGGGCAATACGCGCCTGCATCAGGGATGTCAGTTCCAACCCTTGTAAAGGCACGATACGTTTATTTTGCAAAATCTGGCTGGCAACCGCCACCAAACGCCGTTGCTCTTGCTCATCCAAAGGCGAGAGCAGGGGGATAGACAGGGCTTCCTGCCAGTCGGCAAACGTTTCCGCCTGCGCTTGATTTGCTTTCCACGGCCATTTAATCATTGCGTTGCTCTAAGGGTCACTGGAACATTCGGCTGGGGCTGATATCGTCAACATGCCGCAAAAAGGGGCACTGTAGTAAGCGTTTCACGCAGAGATGCCGGAGTGGCCGAACACGACGGTCATGCAAACTGTCTCGGGGCTACCCACTATGAGGATTAAAACCTCTCTCTACGCTACTATTCAATCACTTACGCTCAAGTTTGTCTGTGACCAAAGTCCCGAAGAATGGAATCCGAAGCGTTAGATAAGCAATTTTATTCAAATGGGTTTAATGGAGCTCAAAACGGTCGATCCCCGCAATAGCGCGGGGATCGGCGGGTGCTACTTGGCTGCGGCTTCCTCTGCCTTGAGTATTTTGTGTATCTCGTCCTTGATATGTAGCTTCTCTTTTTTCAAGCGAACCACTTCGTCAGAGTAGCCGTTGCCTGCTGGCCCTTCTAACCTGGAGATTTGGTGGTCGAGTTGGTTGTGCTTTTCAAACAATGATTGGAAGCGGGGGTGGCTTGATTTCAGGTGCGATATTAACTCACGGTATTCTGGAAACATGCTCAAGCTCCTTTGAGTCAAACTGTACACGGGAGGGCTTCTCCACTTTCACTGTAACCCAGCGCGAATTTTTTAAAATGGCGCTAGCTAGCAAAAACGGCACCTGTTGTTAAACCTGGCCTTCAGTGGGATTTTGCCAAATCCCGGTGTGTAACGTTGCCGGAGAGAACTCAACGTTTCTGCCGCGCCAGCCCAATGCCTGGCGAAAACGCCACGCATTGGTGATATCAAACCGCCAGTAGCGTTCGGCACCTTCGACGGCTGCGTTTTCAGCCTGCCATAAAATCTGTGTTTCCCCTTGCAGATGTAAAATATCCCCTAGAGTGAAATCGATAAACAGCAGTGCCGCCCGTGGCTGAGCCAACAAGTTACCCAGCGTGTTCATATAACGGTTGCCGCGAAAGTCCGGTATCCACAGGGTGTCGCCAGCCAGATGGATGAACCCTGGTTTACCACCGCGATGCGAGATATCCACACCGCCTTGTGCTAAATCACCGTGGGCATAGCTGGCCACAAAACAGGTATCCGCCTGTTGGATCAGTTGCCGGGCCTGATCATCTAAAGCATTCAACAGCTCAATGGGAGCGGCAACGTTCGGCTCGGCGAATAGCTCCCGCCGTTGAATGTACTGCGGGCAGTTGCCAAAACTCTGTTGTACCGCGATCTCCACGCGGTTTTTATCTGTGCGGCTAATGACGCCGTTTACCCGGTTGCGCCTGCGGTTACTGAAATCCAACCCCAGTGCGCCGACGGGCTGGCCGGGAAAGAGCGCTGCTTGAGCAGGATCGTCCGCCCGGCGCGGCGCGCTGATCCGCAAGTGTGTCTCATCGGGCGAGCGCAAAAAACCGGCGGGGCCACTGAACAACGTAGCCACTGGCCACTGCCGTTCATCCAGTGTGGCAACAAACAGATAGGGCAGATGAGCGAAGAACTCACGATGTTGATCAGGCATGGCGGTGTAGATATTCCCGCTTACCGCATCAAAACCGGCCAGATCCTGTGCCAACTGTTCATCGGGATGAAACATGGAGGGGATCATGTTATTGACCTACAGCCTGGTCTGGCAAGGGTAACGCAGGCATAGGGAAGAACCCGGGCAGCGCGGCGATGAGATCTATCCAACGCTGGATCGCCGGGAAGCCCTTGAGGGAAAGCCCACCTTCCGGGGCGACAGCCACGTAGCTGTAACAAGCCAGATCGGCAATTGTCGGTAATGAGGTTGCCAAAAATTCACGTTCTGCCAAGTGCTGCTCTAACTGTGGTAGAAAGCGTGCGCTGATGGCTTGTGCAGACTGGTAGTTCTCTGGTGCAGAAAATTGCACTACCATCCGACAGGATGCAGGGCCGTAGCGTACCTCTCCGGCCGCTTTGGAAAGCCAGACTTGTACTTGGGCGGCTAGCAACGGATCTTCCGGCAGCCAATGGCTATCTGGCGCATAGCGTTTCACCAGGTACACCATGATGGCGTTGCTGTCGGTCAATACTTGCTCATCGGCCAGCAATACCGGGACCTGCCCAACGGGATTAAGCTGCAGAAACGCCTCGCTACAGCGCACCGTAGCCGGAGCGTCACAATATTCGTAAGGCAGATTGAGCATCCGCAGCAGCAGTTCGACGCGGTGGCAATGGCCAGAGGCCGGGGTGCCGTACAGTTTCAACGTTTGCATGGTGAGTCTCCTTTAGGGTGTCACTGCCTAGAATACTCTTGCGTTAAATGATGGGTATCCGGGAAGATGGCAATTGATAATTTCACTTGGCGGAATAGTCTATGGATCGTTTGGACGAGTTAGCGATTTTTGTGGCGGTGATCCAGCAGCGGAGTTTGGCCGGTGCGGCCCGCAAGCTGCGTCGTTCCGCTCCGGCGGTGACACGGGCTATCACTTCGCTGGAGCAGCGGTTTGGTGCGCGGCTGGTGGAACGTACGACCCGGCGTCTGGCACCCACGGAGGCTGGGTTGCGTTTAGCCGAACGTGCCCGTGCTCTGTTACATGACTATCAAGATGCGGTGATGGATACCGCAGAGGCCCAATTGAGCGGGCTGCTGCGTATTACTTCGCCGGTGCAGTTTGGGCGTAAGCACGTGGCGCCAATGGTGATGGCTTTTCTCGAACGCTACCCGCAAATCCAGATCGACATGCAGCTAAACGACCGCAATCTGGAGTTGATCGATGAAGGGCTGGACGTGGCGGTGCGGATAGGTCATTTACAGGATTCATCCAAGGTGGCGCGTAAGCTCGGAGAGGTAACTCTCATCACCGTGGCTAGCCCTGCCTATCTGGCGCAACGTGGGGAGCCGCAGGAACCGGTGCAGTTGAGCGGCCATGACACTATTGTTGGCACTCTACGTCCGTCATCCGGTGAATGGCGCTTTGGCCCTAATGAAAACGGTGAGCGGGTGCGTTTAACGCCGCGCTTGTTGTTAAACGAGGTGGAAACCCAACTGTTGGCGGTGCGGGCTGGCAAGGGGATTGCCCGGCTGCTGTCTTATCAGGTGGCGGACGATCTGGCCAATGGCACGCTGGTGCGGCTGTTGGCCGCCTACGAGCCTCAACCGATGCCGGTGCAACTGGTGGCGAATAACGTGCAATACATGCCGCTGAAGGTGCGAACCTTTTGGGATTACGCCTATCAGCAACTCAGCCAAGTAGCACATATACAACCAGCTCGCCTGTAGGGGCGCCGCATGCTGCGCCCACTTATCCTTTGCCATTAATTTATTTTAGAGTTTCATGGATGAAACTTAAAATAACGCCTAAGTGTTTAACCGGTGAAACTTATAGCCTGAAAAATTAAATTTATATCGCTAATCACGCATTGTTGCATCAGCCGTGTTGACAATATTTTAACAAGTTGCTAATAGTTAACTCACATCTTAAATAAGAAACAAAGTTTAATATATGAAACTTCTAGCGGGCAGTTACGATAACGCAACGACGGTGGCTGATGAAAACGAGATCCTGCTCTCATTTCAATCCCGCAGTCAGCGAGTTTACCAACAGCAACGTCATGAACTGGATATTGCTTATGGGGATCAACCGCGTGAAGTTTTTGACTGGTTTTATTCAGCTAAAGAATATAAAGGCACGATAATATTTATTCACGGCGGCTATTGGCAATTTTGTGATAAACAGGATTTTGCTTTTATTGCCAGCACGCCATTGTCATTAGGTTTTGATGTTGTGCTGGTGGAATATACTTTGGCACCGGCGGCTAATCTGGCCGATATTTGCCAGCAAATGGGGGTGGCGCTGGATGCCATCGATCGGCGGCTGAAGCCGCGTGGCAAAAA
This sequence comes from Serratia silvae, assembly GCF_023282985.1. Taxonomy (GTDB): domain Bacteria; phylum Pseudomonadota; class Gammaproteobacteria; order Enterobacterales; family Enterobacteriaceae; genus Chania; species Chania silvae. Next base: position 356,655 of record NZ_JAGQDC010000002.1, read on the forward strand.
GCCGGTTTATCTCATTGGTCATTCTGCCGGTGGGCATCTGGCGGCATATTGGCAACACCATTCGCTGGTGCAGGCGGTATTTCCCATCAGCGGTATTTTTGAGTTGCAGCCGTTGCTGGCCAGCTACGTCAACCAACAGCTAAAGCTGACCACCCAGCAGATAGAGGCCCTAAGCCCAGCGCGTAATATACCGCTATCTTTGAAGCCCATGGTGTTGTTTTACGGTGCGGCAGAGTTGCCGGAGCTGATCGGACAATCGCTTTATTATTATTCAGCATTGCGGGAACAGGGGTTGCCAGTTAGCCGTTATGCGCTCCCCGATGCTAATCATTACAGCGTGCTGGATGCGGTATTTGCTGCCGATGGCGCTCTGCACCGTTTCCTGCTTACCGAAGGAGAGAACCTTGATGCGTACAGTCATTGAAACCGGCCTGCCGGAGATCGGGCAACCTTTTTCCTGGGCGACCAAGGGCGGGGGGATGTTATTCACCGCTCATGGCCCGGTCCGCCAGGATGGTACGATTGAAACCGGCGACCCGGAAAAACAGATCACATTGACGTTTGATAATTTAGCCACCACGCTGAAGGCCGCCAATAGCCATAGCGATAATGTATTACAGGTTATTGTTTATCTTACCGATGTGAATGACGTTAAGTTGCTCGATAATATCTACAAACAGTACTTTAATTATCCGTATCCCAACCGCTCAACGGTGATTGTTGATAAATTGGTGGTGCCAGGGATGAAAATAGAAATCACCGTTAGCGCTATCGCTTAATTAACAATTAAATTTAAATATTAAATACCCTATGAATTTCAAGTTACAGCTAGGCGACAAGTGCGTGTGTCCCCGGGAGCTTACTTAAGTAAGTGACCGGGGCTCACGCACGCAGATAACAACGCTGTAGCTTGAAAGGCGACGGGTATTCACCTGCTGATTCATTACATAATGAGTTAAGGATGATCTATGTTCGCACATATTACCCCGTCAACGCCCGATCCTATTATGTCACTGATGGAAGCCTATATGCAGGATGCTAATCCGCAAAAGGTTAACTTAGGTATCGGTCTGTATTACGATCATCAGGGTAATATTCCCCTGATGCAGGCCGTGCATATTGCCGAACAGCGTTTACTGGAACAGCAGCGGCCGCATACTTACCCGCCAATTGAAGGTTCTGCACTGTTTGCCCGCCAGATCCAGACGCTGCTGTTTGGTGAACCGGCGGACCGTATTGCCACGGTGCAAAGCGTGGGTGGCTCTGGTGCGCTGAAGCTGGGTGCCGATTTTATTTACCATTATCTGGCACGCCGTGAAATCTGGGTTTCCGATCCTACCTGGGCCAACCACTGGGCGATCTTCGAAGGGGCAGGGTTGAGGGTGAATACCTACCCGTATTTCGACGATGCGTCTGGTCAACTGCGTTTTGAAGCCATGCTCGACACGCTCTCTGCCATGCCGGAAGGCGCTGTGGTGCTATTGCATCCTTGCTGTCATAACCCCACTGGCACCGATCTTAGCCCTGCGCAATGGCAGGCAGTGATCGAGGTGGTGCAACGGCGTCGGCTGCTGCCTTTCTTTGACATCGCCTATCAAGGTTTTGGCGACGGGCTGGACGAAGACTGCTTCGCGCTGCGAGCGATGTTGAAAACCGACGTCGATTTTCTGGTCAGCAACTCCTTTTCCAAGAACGTGGCGCTGTATGGCCAGCGTTTAGGGGGGCTATCGGTGCGCTGCGCTACGGCCGAGGCTGCGGTAAATGTTAAAGGCGCATTGAAGACGCTGATCCGCCGCAGTTATTCCTGTCCACCGACTCATGGTAGCCAGATTGTGGAAACCCTGCTGGCAGACTCGCAGCTATACCAACTGTGGGCCAGTGAATTGACCACCATGCGCCAACGCATCAAACAGATGCGCGTTGGCCTGGCAGCTGGTTTGGAGCAGGGCGGTACCACGCTGGACTACACCCGCATTCGCGATCAAAAGGGTATGTTCAGCTACACCGGGTTGAATGAACGTCAGCTCGGCCAACTGCGGCAGCAATATTCCATTTATCTGGTGGCACCCGGCAGGATGTGTTTGCCTGGCCTCAACCAGCAAAACCTGGACTATGTGACCGCTGCCATCCTTGACGTTACCCGTACCGCATAGAAAAGGTGAGCAACCATGAAAGATGCGAAACGTTTTGACGCTATTGCCCAGCGGCAGGATGGGCTGAAAAAGCACCTGACCGCCGGGCAGATGTCGATGCTGGCGATCGGTGGGGCCATCGGTACCGGCCTGTTTCTGGGGAGTGCTTACGCGATCCAGATGGCTGGGCCAAGCGTACTGCTGAGCTATTTTATCGGCGGGGTGATTGCGCTACTGCTGATGGGATGCCTGGCGGAAATGACCTCCGAGCACCCAACCCCAGGGTCGTTCGGCGACTATGCCGAGTTCTACCTCAGTCCGCTGTTTGGCTTTCTGGTGCGCTATTCCTATTGGTCTTGCGTGGTGTTGGCGGTGGGTACCGAGGTGACGGCCATCGGCATGTATATGCAGTTCTGGTTCCCAGGCACGCCGATTTGGCCGTGGGTGCTGTTATTCTCGGCGGCAGTGATCGTCGTCAATGTGATTGGGGTGAAGTCTTTTGGCCAGGTGGAGTATGCACTCTCTACCGTCAAGGTGGTGGCCATTTCAGCATTTATCCTGATCGGCATCGGCATACTGGCGTTTTCCGCCAACCCGACCTTTGGCATGCGTAATTTCACCGACAACGGCGGCTTTTTCCCGTTCGGGGTGAAAGGGATGTGGTTTGCGGTGATCGTATCGATATTCAGCTATCTGAGTATTGAGATGATTGCGGTTGCCGCTGGGGAAGCGAAAAACCCAGTGGTTGCAGTGAAAAGCGCGTTCAAAGGCACCATTCTGCGGTTGTTTATCTTCTATATGATGTCGATAGCGCTGATGCTGGCCATCGTGCCGTGGCGGCAGTCTGGCACCGGTGAAAGCCCGTTCCTGGTGGCGATGAACGTGATCCATCTGCCTGCTGCCGCCGGGATATTTAACTTTGTGGTACTGATTGCTGCACTGTCTGCCATGAACAGCCAACTGTATATCACCACCCGTATGATGTTTTCACTGTCACGTGCCGGGCAGGCACCGGCGGCGTTGGGGCGGCTTAGCAAACGGGGTATTCCGGTCAACGCGCTGGCGCTCTCCTGCGTGGGGATTATTGTCTCTATCGTGCTGAGCATTGCCGCCCCAGAGCAATCCTTCGCGGTGATGATGTCGATCTCGGTATACGGTGCCTGTTTCACCTGGCTGATGATCTTTGTTACCCACCTGTTCTTCCGCCGCCAGCATACGCAGACGCATCTCAAGTTCCGCATGTGGGGTTATCCTTACTTTACCTTGGCGGGGGCGCTCCTGATGGCCGGCTTGATGATAACCACGCTGTTCACGGACTTCTTTAGAATGACGCTGTGGTTTGGCATTCCCTTCACCGCGCTGTTGGTGGCCATCTATTTCTACAGCCGACGAGGGCAGACATCGGTTGCAACTGAAGCATCGGTGCAGGGTATGGAGTAATGTTGACCGGGCTGCGGCCCGGCCAAGCACTAAAGCTGGCTTTTGGGGATGATGTGATCGCCGAAGTTCAGGCGTTGGCGCCCTGGCTCCGGTGCAGTGAGGGGGGCTACTTCTCTCAGGCTGTTTTTGCAGCGTAAGACCAACTCCTGATACTGGAGCGTGCCGGTGCGTTTCCAGGCTAATTCCTGTTCGGTCAGTTCGCGGATCACCCTTGCCGGGCTGCCGATCACCAGTTGGTTGGCGGCAATCTCCGCAGCGGCCTTGACGAAGGCACCCGCGCCGACGATGGTATTCTCACCAATGATCGCTCCGTCCATGATGACGGCATTCATGCCGATCATCGCGTTACGGCGCACGCGGCAACCGTGCAGAATGGCGCTGTGGCCGATATGCCCATCTTGTTCCACCACCGTGTCTTGCAACGGAAAGCCGTGCATCACGCAGTTATCCTGCACGTTGGCACCGTCTTCGACCACAATGCGCCCAAAGTCGCCGCGCAGGCTGGCATTGGGGCCGATGTAGACGCCTTTGCCGATAATCACGTCGCCAATCAGCACCGCGGTGGGGTGAACATAACTGCTGGGATCGACCACTGGCGTCAAACCGTCAATTTGATACACGGGCATAGCGCAAACTCCTCAAAATGTAGTGGGATCGCGCGGCAATCCGCCAAAGCGGCGATAGTAACCGGCACTGGGTGCAGGTAAGGTGCCGATGGAGGTTTCTGCCAAAGCGCTGACATATTCCGTCGCGGCGCGATCCACTCGCTGATAGATATTGATGCACAGGTTACGGGCTATCTGGCCCTCCCATTGAGCGGGTAACAGGGCATCCGGCAGCAGGGGATCTTTCAACACCACGCGGCGGAAAAAGTGGATTAATAATAGCTTAATCTGAAAACATCGCAGGGGCGTCAGTTCCTGCTCGTCGGCTTCGCGCAGTAAGGCCATCAACGGGCGGAAGGAAACGATAAACTCATGGTAGTAACCGGCCACCTCGCTCAACGACCAGCAGTTGGCGACCATTTGCCGCAGCGTCTGTTCGGAACGGTTATAGGGATAGTCGGCACGGAAGTAGATCACTTGTTCGCTGGCGTTGAGCTCACCGAGCAGGGCAGTGACGTCGGTTTGCGCATGGGTAGGCGCGGCCATCAGGTTGTTGGCGATCTGGCCAAAGCCCAGCCAACCCAGCTCTTTTTTCAGCCGTGCACGCTCGGTTTTTTCCGCATTTTCCAACAGCAGCAGCTCCCATTTGCCATCCCATTGCGGCTGCTCGCTGAGGTAGATTTTGGATTCGGCATGGCGAAACTGGCGCATACCCTGTTCCGTAACGCGGTAATAGCTGCGGCGGCCGATTTTCTCTACGTCCAGCCAGCCCTCTTTTTGCAAACGAAATACCGAGGTACGAACAAAACGATCGCCAAAGCCAAGCGCTTCCAACAGTGCGCTTAGGCTGCCCAGCCAAACCTCACCGCCGCGATGGCTCAGCGCATCGCCGTAGAGTGAGATGATCAGCGAGGTGCCGCTGATCGGTTGGGCGCTTAACGCATGGCGGATAAAGTCGTCCAGTTTATGTTCCATATTTTTCCCTGGGTAAGCCTTTGCTGAGACACGACATTAGCATAAATGACAAAGGCTTGCCCCTCACCGTGGCCGCAGATCGATCACCCGTTGGGCCTTGCCTTCCGAACGTGGAATATCGCCACAGTTGGCAATGCTGACATCGGTGCTGACCCCGACAATCGATTTGATATGGTGGCGCAGCTGGTGGCAGATATCACAACGCTGCTGGTGGTTGAGCGTCAACGCCGACTCTTTCAGCTCCACCCGCACGGCCAAGGTATCCAGATGCCCGGCACGGCTCACCTGCAGCTGATAATGCGGCGACAGATGCTCGAACTGCATAATCTGTTCTTCGACCTGTGAAGGGAATACGTTCACGCCGCGGATGATCAGCATATCGTCGGAACGGCCGGTGATCTTGCCCATCCGGCGCATGTTGCGGGCATCCCCTGGCATTAGGTGGGTGAGGTCGCGCGTACGATAGCGGATCACCGGTAGAGCCTCTTTGGTCAGCGTGGTGAAAACCAGTTCGCCATGCTCGCCGTCGGCCTGTATCGCGCCCGTCTCCGGGTTAATGACCTCCGGCAGGAAGTGGTCTTCCCAGATGGTCGGGCCGCCGCCGCTTTCGGCGCACTCCATTGCCACACCAGGCCCCATCACTTCGGAAAGGCCGTAGATATCCAGCGCCTTGATCCCCATGCGTGACTCGATCTCATGGCGCAGGGATTCTGTCCAGGGTTCTGCACCGAACACGCCCAAACGTAGGGAGCAGTTGCGCGCATCGCCCCCCATTTTACGTTCCAGCTCGTCGATCAGCGTCAGGCAGTAGGATGGGGTCACCATGATCACGTCGGGTTTGAAATCCAGGATCAACTGTACCTGCTTCTCCGTCTGGCCGCCGGACACCGGGATCACCGTCGCACCCAGGCGTTCTGCGCCATAGTGCGCGCCCAGCCCGCCGGTAAACAGGCCATAACCGTAGGCAACGTGGATTTTGTCTTTGGCGGTGGCCCCGGCAGAGCGCAGGCAACGGGCGACAATATCGGCCCAGTTGTCGATATCCCGCTGGGTGTAACCCACTACCGTTGGGCGACCTGTGGTGCCAGATGAAGCATGAATGCGTACGACTTGTTCCATCGGCACGGCAAAGGTGTCGAACGGGTAGTTGTCACGCAGATCCTGTTTGGTGGTGTAGGGGAACAACGCAAGATCGCTCAGTTGCTTCAAATCGCTTGGGTGAACGCCGGCCTGATCGAACTTGCGTTGATACATCGGCACGTTGTTGTAGGCATGGTGCAGGGTCCATTGCAGGCGTTCCAGTTGTAATGCTTCGATTTCGTCGCGTGAAGCAAATTCAATCGCGTCGATGGGCCGTGGATTTGTAGTCATCTTTTTAGCCTCGCAGGTGTTAGACACGCTCAATAATCATGGCAATGCCCTGACCGACGCCAATGCACATGGTGCACAGTGCGTAGCGGCCAGCGCGACGTTCCAGCTCAAACAGGGCGGCCAGCGCCAGGCGCGCACCGCTCATGCCCAATGGATGGCCAAGCGCGATGGCACCCCCGTTGGGATTGACCTGTTCGGCATCATCCGGCAGACCAAGCTGGCGCAACACCGCCAACGCCTGTGCGGCGAATGCTTCGTTAAGTTCAATGACGTCCATCTGTGCCAGGTTTAACCCAGCGATTTCCAGGACTTTGCGAGTCGCGGGTAGCGGGCCGATCCCCATCAATCGTGGTTCGACGCCGCAGGTGGCAGTAGCGACAATGCGCGCCCGTGGTGTCAGACCTTGCTGCAAGGCCATGGCTTCGGAAGCGACAATCAGCGCCGCCGCACCATCGTTGACACCAGAAGCATTGCCAGCAGTGATGCAACCCGGCTGACGGAATGGCGTTTTCAGTTTTTGCAGTTGTTCCAGCGTGGTTTCTGCACGCGGGTGTTCGTCTTCGCTGAACGGAGTAATGACTCCTTTCTTGCCGCTGAGGCTCACCGGGATAATTTCCTGTGCCAGGATCCCCCGCTGTTGTGCCAGGGCGGTGCGCTGCTGGCTGCGTAGGGCAAAGGCATCCTGATCGGCACGGCTGATGCCAAACTGTGCCGCGACGTTTTCGGCGGTTTCCGGCATTGAGTCGGTACCGAAAGCCTCATGCATCAGCGGGTTAACAAACCGCCAGCCGATGGTGGTATCAAACAGCTGCGTCTGACGGCTGAAGGCGCTGTCGGCCTTGCCCATCACCAGCGGGGCGCGGGTCATGGATTCTGCCCCTCCGGCCAGTACCAGGCTGGCTTCGCCGGCCTTGATGCTGCGGGCCGCCATCGCTAACGCATCCAACCCCGAACCGCATAGCCGGTTGATGGTGGTGCCGGAAACGTTTTGTGGCAGCCCGGCCAGCAACGCCGCCATACGGGCCAGATTGCGATTGTCTTCTCCGGCCTGATTGGCGCAGCCGAGGATCACGTCATCTACTCGTGACCAGTCCACGTTGGGGTGGCGTTCCAGCAGAGCACGCAGCGGCAGGGCGGCTAAATCGTCGGCCCGTATGTTTGCCAGTGCACCGCCGTAACGGCCAATCGGCGTGCGAACGCCATCGCAAATAAAGGCCTGATTCATGGCTGCTCTCCTAAAATGCTGTGGCCCAACCGATGGGCGCGGCCACGGAACCAGGCGACGGTTTTCCCCAGTTGGTTAACGATCTCAACGTCGTACAACCCGGTAGTTTTACCCTGATGGCGCACTTGTGCGCAGGCGGTGAGGCGATCGCCTGCCTGCGCTGGGCGGATAAAATCGATGGTGCAACCAGAAGCAACTGCCGCCAGCCCTTGACTGTTACAGGCATAAGCAAAGGCGGTATCTGCCAGACTGAACAACTGGCCACCGTGACAGGTTTGGTGGCCGTTGAGCATCTGCGGGCCGACGGTCATGCTGACTTTGGCCATGCCGGCATCCATGGCATCGATGCGCATATCCATCGCCTGTGCGCAGGTATCCTGGCTAAACATCTGTTCGGCGCAGCGCTGGGCCAGCGCGCGGGGAGTATTGGCATTCATCAGCATTCGGCTCCTGAATAATTGGCGGCATAACGGTGCAGCAGCGGCATTGGGCGATAGCGGGGTTCCGCGTAATAACGTTGCAGGTTTTCCAACGTGGTGAGGATTTGTTGCCAGCCGAGCTTGCTGCCCCAGGCCAGCGGCCCTTGCGGGTAGTTGACGCCAAACCTCATGGCATCGTCGGTATCGGCGGCGTTGGCCACGCCTTTATTCACCACGTCCAGGGCTTCATTTGCCAGCATGGCAACGGTGCGCATCACCAATAGGCCCGGGTAATCCGGCAGGTGGATCACCTGTTTACCCAGCGATTGCAGCAGGCGGATGACCTTGGCCGAGTGCGGCACCGCGTTCTGCTCGGCGCTGCTGATGGCGATAACGGGGGCGTGCTGATAGTTGACGGACAGGTCGAACAGAACCACGGGCGATCCGATTTCTTCGGCGACTTGGCTTGCTGTTTTACCATTCGTTAACATAAATGTAACTTCATCAACCCGGGCAAACGGACTGGTCTGGCCAGGATGTTTGATCGCTACCGCATTTCCCGTCAGCAACTGTGCAAACTCGCCGATGGCCGACCAGTCGCCGTGCAACGTGACGGACTTAGGCAATTCAGCCGTTGCCGCCGAAGCAAACGTGGCTGACGGCGTGGCCTGTTCGCTGCCATAACGGTAAAAACCCCGGCCACTCTTACGGCCCAAATGCCCGGCAGCCACCAGCTCCTGCTGTACCAGCGAAGGAGTAAAGCGGCTGTCCTGATAGAAGGCGTGAAAGACCGACTCGGTGACGGCATAGTTGACGTCCTGGCCGATCAGATCGGTCAGTTGCAGCGGCCCCATGGCGAAACCGCCAGCATCACGCAGTACGGCATCCAGGGTGGCCGGATCGGCAATCTGTTCTTCCAGCGCGCGCAGGGTTTCAGCGTAGAAAGGCCGGGCTACGCGGTTGACGATAAAGCCTGGCGTAGAACGGCACACGACACTGTGTTTACCCCAATGTTGAGCCAAGGCTTGCAAGCTGCCCAGCGTTTCCGGGCTGGTTTCCAGCCCACCGACGATCTCCACCAGTTTCATCAGCGGAGCCGGGTTGAAGAAGTGCAGGCCCGCCATGCGTTGCGGATGCTGAAGCGCACTGGCGATGGCGGTAATAGAGAGTGACGAGGTATTGCTGGAAAACAGTGCCTCTGGTGAGCATATCGCCTCCAGATCGCGAAACAGGCTCTGCTTGATTGCCAGCTTTTCCGCCACCGCTTCGATCACCAGGCTGCTGTCGGCCAGATCGCTCAACGAACTGGTCAACTGAATATTACCCAACAGGGTTTCAGTGCTGTGGGCATCGGCTTTACCTGCCTCGACCCGCTTGCGTAGACGTTGCCCGAGCTGTTCCAGCGCGCGGGAGGCGGCGGGCAGCGCGATATCGAACAGCTTGACCCGGTGCCCTGCCGCGGCGGCCACTTGGGCAATACCAATCCCCATGGTTCCGGCACCAATTACGGCGACCGGCGCAGAAGTTATCGCCATCTTCTCGTTCATGGCTGTATCCCGTTCATGACTGCTTCCCGCTGAAGTTCGGTGGGCGCTTGGCGAAGAAGGCGCTGACGCCTTCGCGATAGTCGTCACTACGGCCACCCAGGCGCTGTAAATCGCGCTCTAAATCAAGCTGCTGGTCGAGCGTATTGCTGGCCGAGCTGTACATGGCTTTCTTGATTAGCCCCAGGCCGTAGGTAGGTTGGGTAGCAAGCTGTTTGGCCATGCTCTGGGTGTGATCGGCCAGCTCGGCGGCGGCCACGACCTGCCAGATCATTCCCCACTCCAGCGCCTGCTGAGCGCTGATTTTGTCCCCCAGCAGCGCCATCCCCATGGCTCGTGCATGCCCGGCCAGGCGTGGCAGATACCAACTGCCGCCGGAATCCGGCACCAGGCCCAGTTTACAGAAGGATTGGATGAAGCTGGCGTTGTCGGCGGCCACCACGATGTCGCAGGCCATTGCCAACGCAGCACCCGCTCCGGCAGCAACGCCGTTGACCGCGCAGACAATCGGCTTGGGTAGGGCACTCAGGCGGCGGATCAGCGGGTTGTAAAAGCGTTCTACGGACAGCCCAAGATCCGGGGGGGCCTGATCCACACTGACGTTACGATCATTCAGATCCTGCCCGGCGCAGAAACCGCGCCCGGCACCGGTGATCAGCATGCAACGCACGCTGTCATCGCGTTCGGCTACGGTCAGTGCCTCGCTGAGCTGGTGGTGCATTTCATCGTTAAAGCTGTTGAGCCGGTCGGGGCGGTTCAGGGTAATGGTCAACACCCCGGCTTCGATGTGGCTAAGAATTAATGCGTTTTCCATAAATCAGCGCCCTTGATAGTTCGGTGTGCGTTTTTCGAAGAAGGCGGCAATGCCTTCCCGGCGATCTTCGGTGGCAGCCAGGGTGACAAACTGCTGGCGTTCCATCTGCAAGCCCTGGCTGAGGCCGGTTTCCTGCGCCTGTTTTAGCGCCTGCTTGGCCGCGCGCAGGGCCAGCGGTGCCTGTTGGCTAATGCGTTGGGCCAGTTGTTGAGTACGTTCCAGCGTTAAGGCGTCGACACAAACCTCGCTGACCAGCCCGGCTTGCAGTGCGCAGCGGGCGTCGATGGCTTCACCGGTTAGCACCATTTGATAGGCGCGGGACTTGCCCACGCAGCGGATCAGGCGTTGAGTACCACCGGCTCCGGGTATCAGGCCTAAAGTGATCTCCGGCAGGCCGAAGCGGGCGCTTTCGCCGCAGAGGGTAATGTCGCAGGCCAGAGCCAGCTCACAGCCAGCACCGAGCGCGTAACCGTTCACCGCTGCCAGCAAGGGTTTGCTGAACTGGGCCAAGCGTTGCCATAGCAACGGGCGATGGTCGAGCTGGGTGGCGGCGACATCCTGCTGCTGCAATTCGCGCAGGTCGGCACCGGCGGCGAAGAATCGGGCAGCACCGGTGATCACTACGGCACCGACGTCGGCGTCGCTATCGGCCTGTTCCAGTTGATAGACCAACTGCTCCAGGCAGGCGGTGCTTAACGCATTACGGGCATCGGGGCGGTGCAGCGTCAGTGTGACCACGCGTTGCTGCTGTTCGCGCAGGATCCAAGGGGTTTCCATCGTCGGCTCCTAAACGTCAAAGTCCAGCACCACGCCTTCACCGCGTGGCCAGGACTGGCAGCTCAAGACATAGCCTGCCGCCAGTTGATCCGGCTCCAGGCTGTAGTTGATCGCCATATCCACCTCACCGGCCTTCAGCTTGCATTTGCAGGTGGCGCAGACGCCGCCTTTGCAGGCGTAGGGCAAATCGGCCCCCTGACGTAATGCGGCATCCAGAATGCTGTCATCTTCGCTGCCGACGTCGATTTTGAGGCTGCGGCCATCGAGCCGGATCTCTACCTGGGTAGCGTTGCGGCTACCTGCATTGGCAGGCCGGGCGACGATGCCGCTGGTGTTGAAACGCTCGCTGTGAATACGTTCACTAGGCATACCGGCCAGCTCCAGCACGGTGTGCGCGTCGTCCATCATAGCTTCCGGGCCGCAGATAAAGGCGTGGTCGAACTCGTTGAAATCCACCAGCGTGTTACCTAGGGCGGTCAGATGGTCGCGGTCGATGCGGCCACTGAGTAGCGGGCTGTCGAGATTTTCCTGGCTGAAGAGATACAGCGGCTGGAAGCGCTGTGGATAACGGTTTTTCAGATCCGAGAGCGCTTCTTTAAACATCACCGAGCGGCTGGTGCGGTTGCCGTAAATCAGCGTGAACTGGCTGTTGGGTTCCAATTGCAACGTCGCCTTGATGATCGACAGCATCGGTGTGATGCCAGAACCGGCGGCGATCGCCAGATAGTTGCCCTGGGTTTGTGCCTGCGGCTGATAACCAAAACGGCCCTGCGGCAGCATCACTTCCAGCTCGTCACCTACTTGCAAGCTTTGGTTGATAAACGAAGAGAAGCGCCCCTGATGGATCGCCTTGATGCCGATTTGCAATACGCCATCCTGCGGTGCGCTACAGATGGAATAGCAGCGGCGTAACTCTTCACCGTTGACCTGCGCTTTGAGCGTCAGGTGTTGGCCGGGGGTATAGCCGTAATGGGATTTCAGTTCGTCCGGGACGCGCAGCGTGATGGCTACGGCGTCCGGCGTTTCGCGCTCGATGGCAGCGACATTCAGGCGATGAAAGACCGTCATGGTTTTCAGTGCTCCTAAATACATTTGAAATAGTCGAACGGTTCCCGGCAGTCGCAGCAGCGGTAAAGCGCTTTGCAGGCGGTGGAACCGAACTCGCTGATCTTTTCCGTGTGCTCGCTGCCGCAACGGGGGCACTGCACCGGGCCGTGGGCCAAAGGCTTCTCACAGGTTTGCCCCTGCGGTGGTGCCACGCCGTATTCACGCAGGCGCTGGCGAGCATCCGCATTCATCCAGTCGGTGGTCCAGGCCGGGCTGAGGCTGATGGTGATTTTCACCGGGCTGAAACCTGCCTCGTTCAGCGTCTGTTCAATGGCGTTGAGCAGGTACTCGGTCGCCGGGCAGCCGGAATAGGTTGGGGTAAAGGTGATGTGCCAGCCTGCACCGTCGCGCTCCACGTCACGTACCATGCCCAGATCGGTAATGGACAGTACCGGCAGTTCGGGATCGCTGATCTGCTGTAAGCAGTGCCAGATCTGCGGGATCTCGGCCGGTTGCAGTCGGGTGATATTCATCATTGCCTCTACCAGCTACAGTTCGGGTAAGCGCGTGGCAGAAACTGCATCTCTGCCAGCATCGGGCCGAGGTGTTCAGTGTGCCGCCCTTGCTTGCCGCCGTGGCGAAATGCCTGCTCGGTGGGCAGCGCGAGTGTGGCCAGTTGCAGCGTATCGTTCACCATCGCCTGCCACGGTGCCTGCAATTGGCGCGGATCGACGGCAATACCCAGTTCGGCCAGTTGCAGTTCAATCTCATCGGCGTGGAACAACTCGGCGGTGAAGCGCCACAGGTCGTTTAATGACTGCTGGATCTTCTGGTGGCTGATTTCACTGCCGTCGCCCAAGCGGATCATCCAGCCGTGGCTGAAGCGCAGGTGATAATCCGCTTCCTTCAGCGATTTGGCGGCGATGGCGGCCAGTTGGCTGTCTTTGCTGCGGCTCAATTCCCGGTGCAGCAGCACGTGGTAGGTATCGAGCAGGAACTGGCGTACCAGCGTGTCGTTAAAGCCGCCGTTGGGCTGTTCTGCCAGCAGCAGGTTGTGGAATTCACGTTCGTCGCGGCCAAAGGCCAGGCTGTCTTCGCTGTGCTGCGGGCCGGAAAGCTCGGCGGCATAGGCCAGAAAATTGCGCGCCTGGCCCAGCAGATCGAGGCCAATATTGGCCAGCGCCAGATCAATCTCCAGCTCCGGAGCGTGGCCACACCAAGCGCACAGGCGCTGTGCCAGAATGAGCGGTGTATCGCCCAAGCGCAGGGCATAGCTGATTGTTGCTGCGTTACTCATCGTCATGGCCTGCCTCTACATGTTCTTGATGCCGTCGGGGATGGTGTAGAACGTGGGATGACGGTAGATTTTGTCGTCGGAAGGATCGAAGAACGCACCCCGATCCTCCGCCTGGGAGGCGATCAGGTGGCTCGATTGCACTACCCAGATCGAACAGCCCTCACTGCGGCGAGTGTAGGCATCGCGGGCGTTTTCCAACGCCATCTGATCGTCTGCGGCATGCAGGCTGCCCACGTGGCGATGGGCCAAACCCTGCTTGCTGCGGATAAATACTTCATACAATGGCCATTCGGCGTGAGTCATTTTTCTCTCCTCGATTAAGCTGCGTTTGCCGCGCGTTTGCTGGCATGAGCCATGGCACCATCCCGTACCCAACTGCCTTCGTCCCAGGCTTTACGCTTGGCTTGCAGGCGTTCGTGGTTGCACTGCCCGCGCCCCTGGATCACTTCGTTCAGCTCTGCCCAGTCGATCTCGCCAAAGCGGTAATGTCCGCTGGCCCCGTCCCATGCCAAATCGGCATCGGGGGCAGTCATCCCCAGGGCGTCCAGTTGCGGTACGGTGTTGTCGATAAACTTCTGCCGCAGCTCGTCATTGCTGTGGCGTTTGATCTTCCAGGCCATGCTCTGCGCACTGTGGGGGGAATCGCTATCGCTAGGGCCAAACATCATCAGTGCTGGCCACCAGAAGCGGTTGATGGCGTCCTGCAACATGGCCTTTTGCGCTTCGCTGCCCTGGGCCATCACCATCACGGCTTCATAGCCCTGACGCTGGTGGAAGCTCTCTTCTTTGCAGATTTTCACCATCGCTCTGGCATAGGGGCCGTAAGAGGCACGGCACAGGGCGACCTGATTGACGATGGCGGCACCATCGACCAGCCAGCCGATCACGCCAATGTCGGCCCAGTTCAGCGTTGGATAGTTGAAGATGGAGGAGTATTTCATCTGACCGGCGAGCATCTTTTGGTAGATATCCTGGCGAGTGCAGCCGAGGGTTTCCGCCGCGCTGTACAGATAAAGGCCGTGCCCGGCTTCATCCTGGACTTTCGCCAGTAACACCGCTTTGCGCCGCAGGGAAGGGGCGCGGGTCAGCCAATTGGCTTCCGGCAACATGCCGACCACCTCGGAATGTGCATGCTGGCCGATTTGCCGGATCAGATTGCGACGATAGGCATCCGGCATCCAGTCTTTGGCTTCGATGGAGATATCGGCGGCGATCTTGTCGTCAAAGTGCTGCTGAAATTGTGCGTCAGTTGTCATGCTTGCCTCTTGGTGATTCATGTTTTTCACATTGAAACCAAAAATGTGAATCACTTTAACTAACCATAAAGCTACAAGTTGATAACAATAAGATCAAATGTAAATACTGTGGTTTTGCGATGAGCATCACAACTTAGTTGATTAAGTAATTGATTTTAATATTTATTTATTTTTAATGTTTATCGATAACGTTGGTGTTAACTCAGCGGTTTGATGATTTTGTTTTGCTTTTGTTAAATTTTAACCTGGCGCGGAGTGGAAATTATGTGATACATCATTAATATTGATAGTGTCTATTTGTGAATTCCGGAGGAGCAAATGCAGCAGTTAACCAGTTACCTTTCTGGCGCTTGGGTGTACGGCCAGGGGCCATCCCGCGAGATCCAGCATGCCGTTACCGGCGAGCCTTTGTATCAGGTCTGCTCCGACGGGCTGCCGTTGGCCGCCAGCCTGAGCTATGCCCGCAAGTTGGGTGGCACGGCGCTGGCAAAGATGACGTTTCAGCAGCGCGCCCAGATGATGAAAGCGGTGGCTAAACACCTGCTGGCTAATAAAGAAGCGCTGTATCAGATCTCCTATCAAACCGGGGCCACGCGCAATGACAGCTGGGTTGATATCGAAGGCGGTATCGCCACGCTGTTCTCCTATGCGGGATTGGCAGGGCGTGAACTGCCGGACGATACGCTGTGGCCGGAAGATGAGTTGATCCCACTTTCCAAGCAGTCGCAGTTTGCCGCACGCCATGTGCTGACCTCTCGCCCCGGCGTCGCACTGCATATCAACGCCTTCAACTTCCCCTGCTGGGGAATGTTGGAGAAACTGGCTCCCACCTGGCTGGCGGGGATGCCAGCTATCATCAAACCCGCTACCGCTTCGGCACAGCTTACCCAGGCGATGGTGAAACTGATTATCGACAGCGGGCTGGTGCCGGAAGGGGCGTTGCAACTGATCTGCGGCGGCGTAGGCGATATGTTCGATCACCTCGATTATCAGGATGCGGTCACCTTTACCGGCTCGGCGCAAACCGGGCAGAAGCTGCGTTATCATCCGCGCCTGCTGGAAAAATCCATTGCTTTTACCATGGAGACTGACTCGCTTAACTGCTGCGTGTTAGGGGAGGACGTGACGCCGGATATGCCGGAGTTTGCACTATTTATCAAAGAAGTCAGCCGCGAAATGACCAGCAAGGCGGGGCAAAAATGTACTGCTATCCGGCGCATTATCGTTCCAGCGGCGCGCATTGCCGAGGTACAACAAGCGCTGTTGCAACGCCTGGCTGGCGTGAAGATTGGCGATCCGCAACGGGAAGAGGTGCGGATGGGGGCGTTGGTCAATCAGGAACAGCGCGATGACGTACAGCAAAAGGTGGAATTCCTGCTGCGTAATGGCTGTGAGCCACTTTGTGGTGCGACGCTGGATAAGTTAGAAGTGGTGGGCGATAGCGCGCAATCAGGCGCTTTTTATCCGATCACCCTGCTGTACTGCGCCGATCCGTTCCGCCATCAGGCCGTACATGGCACCGAGGCGTTTGGCCCGGTGGCAACGCTGATGCCTTATCAAACGACCGAACAGGCCGTTGAGCTGGCGCTGCTGGGGCAAGGTAGTCTGGTCGGGTCGTTGGTGACGGCTGATGTTGGGCTGGCTTCACAATTTATTCGCGCCACCGCTTGCGCTCATGGCCGCATGTTGGTGCTAGATCGTCACGCGGCTGCGGAATCGACCGGCCACGGCTCACCATTGCCTCTGTTGGTGCATGGCGGGCCTGGGCGAGCTGGCGGTGGGGAAGAGCTTGGTGGGCTGCGGGCGGTAAAACATTACATGCAGCGCACGGCGATCCAGGGCAGCCCATCAATGCTGGCGGCCATTGGCCATGAATGGGTGCGTGGTGCCAACGTGGTGGAGGAACAGGTACATCCGTTCCGCAAATACTTTGAGCAGTTGCAGATTGGCGAAAGCTTGCTGACCGCCCGCCGTACCATTACCGAAGCCGATCTCGTCAACTTTGCCTGCTTGAGTGGCGATCACTTCTACGCGCATATGGACAAGATTGGCGCGGCGGAGTCACTGTTTGGTGAGCGAGTGGCCCACGGTTACTTTGTGGTTTCCGCCGCCGCCGGGCTGTTTGTCGATCCGGGTGTCGGGCCAGTGATTGCCAACTATGGCATGGAAAACCTGCGTTTTATCGAACCGGTGAAGATTGGCGACACCATTCAGGTGCGCTTGACCTGCAAAAAGAAAATCCGCAAGCCGCAAAAAACCGCTGAGGATCGCCCGCATGGCGTGGTGGTCTGGGATGTACAGGTGCTCAACCAGCATCAGCAGGCGGTGGCGCTGTACAGCATTCTGACGCTGGTGGCACGCCAGGAGGGGGATTTCAACACGGCGCAGTAGGGCTGGATCGTCGGGGGCATCATGTTAAGATGCCCCATTATTTGCTGAAATTATCTACTCATGACGATTCAACAGCTTAGCCTCCATGGTTTTCGTTCCATCCGCAATGTGCAACTCACCCTTGGCCGCGTGAATGTGATCAGCGGCCCAAACGGTTGTGGTAAATCCAATCTGTATAAAGCCGTGCGGCTAATCCACGAGGCGGCTTGTGGGCGGCTTTCGCTCGCCTTGGCAGAAGAGGGCGGTATCCAAAATGCGATGTGGGCGGGTGGAGCACGCTTGGGTGATAAACGCAGCGATCCCAAACGGATGATCCTGTCGGCCACCCTGGAGGATTTTGATTATGAAATCCAGCTCGGTTTTCCCCCACCTGATAATGACGAGAAGGATCCGAGCCTGTTTACGCTGGATCCGCTGGTCAAGCGGGAGTCGCTGTGGTTGAGTGGGCATGGGCGGCGGAATTCGATGCGCCTGCTTGAACGCGTCAATCAAACTGCGTTTCTCACCAACGTGTTGGGGGAACGGGCAGCCTATCCTTCCGCGTTGTATGCGGAAGAGTCGGTATTTGGTCAGTTGTCCGATCCGCATCTTTATCCCGAGCTATCACAGGCCAGAGAAATTCTGCGCCAGTGGCGCTTTTACCATGAGTTTGCGGTTTGGCCGGGTTCGCCATTGCGTGTACCCCAGATCGGCATTCGTGCGTCGGTGCTGGCACATGATGGCAGTAACCTTGCATCGGCATTTAGAACCATCCACGAGGTAGGTAATCGCGCTTTGCTGTATGAAACGTTGGAACAGGCATTTCCTGATTCAATGTTTAAGGTGCTGTCACCGCAAGGAAGATTCCAATTGGTGATGCATCGTGAGGGGATCCTGCGGCCGCTTGAAGCCGCCGAACT
Source organism: Serratia silvae (assembly GCF_023282985.1). GTDB lineage: Bacteria > Pseudomonadota > Gammaproteobacteria > Enterobacterales > Enterobacteriaceae > Chania > Chania silvae. The sequence continues at coordinate 374,847 of NZ_JAGQDC010000002.1, forward strand.
CTCCGACGGTACGCTGCGTTTTCTGTGCCTGGCGGTGGCGATGCTCAGCCCAAGACCTCCGGCCTTTATGGCATTGAACGAGCCGGAAAACAGTCTGCACCCAGATTTGTTGCCCGCGTTGGCACAGTTGATTGCCGAAGCCAGCCGTTACAGCCAGCTGTGGGTGACCAGCCATTCTCCGTTACTGGCGGGTTTGATTGGCGAACATTGTGTCGTAACGCATTACCAGCTCTCTCAACAACAGGGGGAAACCGTGGTGGTGGAGCAGGACTGAACCTAAAGGCTGCAAACCCGGTTCTTACCGCCTTTTTTTGCCGTATACAGGGCGTTATCCGCCAGGTTGACCAGACTCAGCGGTGTATCGTTATACTGATGCGGGACTTTAGCACTGGCACCGATGCTGGCAGTGATAATCCCCAGTGGGCTGCCTATATGGACGATCTTCAATTGGCGAATGCCTTCCAGAACCCGTTCGGCAAAGGCTATTGCGCCCTGAAGGTCGGTATCCGGCAGAATAATCGCCAGTTCTTCGCCGCCGTAACGGGCCATCAGATCGCCAGGGCGGTTGACCATGCTTTGCAGCATGCGCCCCAATTGTTGCAAACACTGATCTCCAGCTACATGCCCGTAGATATCGTTAAACTGTTTAAAATAATCAATATCAAGCATCAACAGGGCTATGCTACGGTCGTTGCGTGCCGCCCGTGTCATTTCGTTTTTTAGCGCGATATCAAACTGACGGCGGTTAGCCAGGCCGGTCAAGCTGTCCAGCAGGGCCAGTTCTTCCAGCGTATGATTCATCTGCGTCAACTTATCGCGGGTACGTGTCAGCTCGACTTCGGTTTGTACGCTGTGGTTAATCTGGCGGATTAGTACGAATCCAAGGGCCAGCAGTATGGACAGCAGGACGCCGCCGCCAACGGCAAACAATGATGCATCGTTGCGCCAGTCGGCCAGAATGTCTTTTTTCGACAGCCCGGCGGCGATCACTAACGGATAACGTTCCACCTGCGAATAACCATAAACCCTTTCCACATTGTCGAACTGTGACACCAGAGTGACGTTGCCAAAGGGCGAGTGCGGCAGAATTTCTTGGAATAAAATACTGTGGCAGATATTTGTACCAATGGCATCTTCATTGTACGGGCGGCGGTACAAAATGGTGCCGTCGGCCAACAGCAGGCTGAGTGAGGCGTTGTTGTTAAGAGCAAAGGTGTTGTAAAACTCACGGAAATAATCGACATAGAGCGTTGCCATTACCACGCCGGCAAAGCTGCCGTCTGCATGGCTCAGCCGGCGTGAGATCGGAATAATCAAATCGCCAGTCGAGCGGCTGCGGATCACTTTACCAATATAAACCGTATTCTTGTTATGGGTGAGGTGGTATTTGAAATACGCCCGGTCGGCATTGTTGGCATGGCTGAGTGGTTTTCCGTTGGAGGTCAGGATCCAGTTGCCCTGGGCATCAAAGACAACGCTGCCATACAATTGCGGAAAGTTACTGGCCTGGATCTGCATGACTTTTTGCAGGCGTAAACGCTGGGGTTCGCCTAAGCCATCGGTTTCAATACGTTCGCTGAGATCGATCAGGTTATTGTTTACCAGCGCAAAGGTATCTTCAGCATGCTGCGCCAGCGATCGTGCCAGATTCTCCGAGTCATTTCCGGCAATTTGCAGGTTACGTTGATGAGCATTCCAGATTTGCCAGGCATTGAACACCACCAGGGTGAGCACGACGATAATCACAAACACGCCAGCCTGATAGAGTAACGGCGAGTTTTTGTTTTTCTCGGGTATTTGATCTCTTTGGGGCGGGAGTTGCGGCGCTAGCATAGCATTCCTGTCATGGAATCAGTTGGGTATGGGGATTGTGAACAATCTTAACCCTTATATTTCCATCTTGCATGTTTCGTAATATTTCCAGGATATGTTCAGTATAAATTGACAACGGAGAAGCGCATGGCAGCACTATCTGACGCTATGATGCAGATTTTACTGGCGTTGGCAGTATATTGCCCGTTTACGTTAGGGGCACTGGCAGGATTGATCATTATCGCGTTCCAGCGGCGCAGATCGCCTTTCTGGCGGTTGGCTCTGATCGTGTTGCTGCTGCTGTGTGTCTTGTTCTCACTGGTGGCTTATAGCTGGCATCGTTAGCGCTGAGCAGCGCCTGTCCAGAGAGCTAGGCACTACACCGTGCGGCAGTTGACACCGAACTTATCGGTCAGCATACCAAAGCCTTTGGCCCAGAAGGCCGGTTGGAAAGGCATGGTGATGCTGCCACCTTGCTCGACGTTTTCACTGCGGATTGACAGTGAATATGCGCGATGCGTCGCCCCGGTTGGGTCGGCCGGGCAACTATCCGAGGCCATAATGACGTTATCCCCGATCACCAGCCTGGTATGCATAATCGAGGCAGGATCGGTATTGGGTGGGCCATTTTGCTGTTCCTCTGCCGGGATATCTTTGTAACGCATCATGATTTCTATATTGCCGTTTAGCTGTTGGGCATATTAAGTATAGTTGATTATCGGCGGTCAACATGAGGATTGTACAAATTTCATGCAATGTTTTTCAGGTTTGGTAAGTAGGTAACTCGCTGATTTTTGACTATAGTAGTAAGGTACAGAGACAGTACATACTGTCAGAGGGTGGTCTCTGACGGGGGAACGTCTTGATAACGGTATTGCCAGCAAGTTTGGCAATGGGTCAATTAGGGAGAGTAAAATGGGTATCATTTCCTGGATCGTTTTTGGGTTAATCGCCGGTATTTTGGCCAAGTGGATCATGCCGGGTAAAGACGGTGGCGGTTTTATCATGACCATCATACTGGGGGTTGTAGGGGCGGTGGTCGGCGGCTATATCAGTACCTTCTTCGGTATGGGCCGGGTCGATGGCTTTAACCTCGGCAGCTTTGTGGTTGCCGTTATCGGTGCTCTGGTGGTGCTTTTTGTCTACAGAAAGATCAGAAGCTAAGCTTGGCTCGATCAACTGGGGTCGCTGCGGCGGCCCTTTTCTTTTAAATGCGACAAACGTACAGCGTTTGAGAAGGGGATAGCGATGGGATTATTGGATGGGTTAGTTGGGGCATTGAGCGGTGGTAAAGGTATGGATTACAGCGCCATCTTGCAGTGGGTTGAACAGCAAGGTGGCCTGCCGGCCATTCTGAACAAATTCCGCCAGGGAAACTTGGCGGACGTGGTCGCCTCCTGGATCGGCACGGGTGAAAATCAGCCAATCAGCGGTGAACACGTTGAGCAGGTGTTAAGTACCGATGCCATTGCACAACTGGCTGGCAAATTGGGGATCGATCCGGCGCAGGCTTCTGCCCTGATTGCCCAGTATTTGCCGATGATCACCGACAAACTGTCACCCAATGGCCAGGAGCCACAGGGCGGCGATCTGATGAGTGCCGGTATGGATTTACTGAAAGGTAAACTGTTCGGGTGATATGAGGCTGTGTCCCTTAATTGCACGTGAGTGCCGCTGGAGGTCATTTGGACGCGTTGCAAGGCACGAGCCGTGAAGTTTGGTAGGCCCAAATAAGCGGGGAGTAACGCAGATACGCGTTCAAATGGCCCTAGCCCGAAGGGTCGCACCCCAAAAGCCCGTACTCAGCGTTGTCGGGCTTGAACTTAGACCCACTAGGCCCTGCACCCTCCGCCTTGATTACGGGCTTTTGGGACTGCGACGGCACCACGGTCAATTGAGGGACACAGCCTAGCCCTCCGGCTTCTGGCCGGAGGGTTGCCATTACAGCGTCAGCATAATTTTACCGATATGCGCACTGGACTCCATCAAGGCATGGGCCTGTGCAGCTTGTTCCAACGGGAAAGTCTGGAAAATCTGCGGTTTTAACGCCCCGCGTTCCAGCAACGGCCATACTTTCAGTTCCAGTTCGGCAGCGATCTGGGCTTTATCTTCCACACTGCGCGCCCGCAGCGTTGAGCCGGTATGAGTCAGGCGCTTAAGCAGCAGTGGCATCAGGTTCAGTTCTTTCACTACGCCGTTTTGCGTGCCGATCTGTATGATACGCCCGTCCATTGCGGCGGCACGGTAGTTCTTCTCCACGTAATCCCCCGCGATCAGATCGACGATGACATCGGCCCCTTTGCCATTGGTGGCTGTTTTGGTCAGTTCGACAAAATCTTCGGTGCGGTAGTTGATGGCGACGTCGGCACCTAACGCCAGGCTGGCCTCTCGCTTCTCTTCTGAGCCAACGGTAGTGATGACGTAAGCACAGAAGGCTTTGGCCAGCAGGGTGGCGACCGTGCCAATCCCTGATGTGCCACCGTGGATCAGCACGGTTTCCCCGGCCTGGAGATGGCCACGTTGAAATACGTTGACCCAAACGGTGAAGAAGGTTTCTGGCATGGCGGCGGCTTCTATCATGCTGAAGCCCTGGGGGACCGGCAGCGCATTGCTTTCATGCACCTTGCAGTACTCGGCATAGCCTCCACCGGCGATCAGTGCACACACGGCGTCACCGGGGGCATAGCGTTGTACCCCAACGCCAACGGCTACCACCGTGCCAGCAATTTCCAACCCGGGAATGTCCGAGGCGCCCGGAGGTGGGGCATATTGCCCGCGGCGTTGCATAACATCTGGGCGGTTGACGCCTGCGGCAGCGACTTTCACCAGTATTTCACCCTGGGCCAATACTGGCAGCGGGCGTTGCGCACTCACCAGAACCTCTGGTTCGCCCGGCTGGCTGATTTCGATAACTTTCATGCTATCAGGTAGTGGTGCATTGGCTGACATGCTGTTCTCCTTGATCAATCTGCGTATTCGGGGGGATACCCGGATAGATTATCTTATAGGGATAACAGAGTTGGCATGTGCGCGAAAGGGCGGTTTTGCATAGATAAACAGGGATGCCGCCGCAGAGGTGGCATCGAATCAGTCGTTGGGTGGAATACGAAAACCTTTCAGTGAGACGATAAAGTGCTTTTTGCCTTTGGAAATCTTGGCGCCTTGATCGCACCACTGGCTGGCGAGCTGGAAGAAGTCGTCGCTGTCAATATCATAGGCCAGCTCAATCTTTTTTGCCGATCCTGAGCGGATCAGTGTTTCTGCCTGCTGGTGATTAATGGCTTTTACGGTGTTCATTAGCGAAATCCTTGGTGTTAACCCGGTGCGGACAATCGCTAACCATCATATGGCTGGGTTGTGACGTTTTTGTGATGAAAATATGACGTTGGGCCATTCTGCGGCTTAGTGCTCGTTTTCTCATGACCTTGTCACGGGTTAAATTTGGCGGGGCTGTTTTAGCACCATTATCAGCAAAATCCACAAGGTAACGTCGATAATTTCGCCTGTGGGGAGCAAATTCTGTGCGTTCGCTCTCCCTTTCCAGCCCCACGAGCTAAAAAGAGTTGCTATTATACGCCCGACATGAGTTAATGATTCTCGGCCTGTGGTACAGACCTATTTATGCACGACATTTTGAGTAAAGTAGTTCAAATTTAAAGCGTTATCCTTGATAGCTCTTCACTGACGAATTTCCTTTCTAGTGCCTCCATAAGTAACTGATGACCGGCTATTTCATGCCCATGGTGGCTTAAATTTTTTATTGAAGGAATTCAACATGTCTAACATGATCAAAGGTCAAGTGAAGTGGTTCAACGAGTCTAAAGGTTTTGGTTTCATCACTCCTGCAGACGGCAGCAAAGACGTGTTCGTACACTTCTCTGCAATTCAGGATCAAGGCTTCAAGACCCTGGCTGAAGGCCAGAACGTACAGTTCTCTATCGAGAACGGTGCTAAAGGTCCGTCAGCGGCTAACGTTACCGCTATCTAATCGGCCTCTCGCTGATTAACAAAAACCCGCCAAGGCGGGTTTTTTTGTGTCTGCGATTTGAGCCTGTGGGCGGAGAAGCGTTCACGGGAGTATGCCAGGAGGTCTGAAAGGCCAGCCTCACGTTCTGCTAAGCTTTAATGGTCATCGCCCATGATGACTCAGAGGCATCATGCAAAGTATACCGCTGTACTATGAGCCAAATTACGTAATGGTGGGTTCTTTTCGTTAGCTGTAATAGACTGAAATCCGCGATAAATAACGAGGTAGAGCATGAAAGTTAACGATCTGGTAACGGTAAAGACCGACGGCGGCCCTCGCCGGGAAGGGGTAGTGCTGGAAGTTGAAGTGTTTAGTGAAGGTACGATGTATCTGGTGTCACTAGAGGATTACCCGGCGGGCGTGTGGTTCTTCAATGAGATCGATAGTCGTGATGGCACCTTTGTCGAATTGCGCAGCGCTGAACAGGATTAAGCCTTTCCCTGCAATTAACAGCTTGCCGCCGGTCTGGCTGATGGGCTGAAATCTGGCCCACACAGTTATGCGGTGTTAAAAGCCTGCCAAAATACCCGTAGCGGCCGCATTGCCGCTGAAAACGGGCATTTTTCTATCGTTCTCTAAGCTACTCTACTCCGCTGTCGCTTTACTTGGCCGCAACGGCTATCAACGGCTGTTGACAAAAATGCCGCTGGTAAGCGTGTCGGTTAGGCGGACAACATGGTAGATGATCTGCTTGTTGTGGGTTTTGATCTTTCTTTTGATGTTTCCCTTATGGGAAGAAACGGTTTTCACCTTGATCTGCATTTGATCGGAAATCTGGATGGTGCCTTGGCCGGACATCCACATGCGCAGCATGTTTGACTCAGTTTGGCTTAGTGTGACAGGCGTCTGATCCAGCGAGCTTTTTTCCGGGCGAACCGGTTTTCTTTCGAGGTAGTGGTTAAGCAACTGGCTCATGGTTTGCGGTTTAATCGATTTTGACGAGATGATGACGTTCTTGCGGACGTATAAATAATCGTCGAAATGTACGTTAGTGATGGCCATGAAAATAAAGAATAAAGTATCGGGATTAAGAGAGATCACACGTTTTATTCTTTCTGTCGCATCCGCCTCATGAATGAAGCAGTCTTCATTCAGGAATACCATGTTTGGCTTAAGTTTGGTGCATTTCTCATGAAGACCGTCGATATGATTGACAGCGCTAATCTGACGCTTTTTTATCCCGTGCGACGTCAGGTAGTCGGTTAACCCTAACCTAGTGTAACTGCATGAATCCATAATAATTATTGGCATGTAGTCCCCTACTTAAGTCCGTTTCCACGCGGTTATAAAAAGAAAAGCCTGAAGATAAAGGCTAAAAGTTATAAAAAAGTCACATCTTATGAATGCAACTTTCTATCAATAAAACCGGCATGACTCAACGTCTTTTCGAATTATATTTTTAAACTTACCAAAACCATTAGTTTAGCTTAAGTTGACGTATTATGTTTAGTGACTACTTTGAGTTTGAGGCTGGAAATATCAGTAGACGTCCGGTAGTCAGCCTTAAATTTGTTGCTCAGGTTAAGCATTTTCATCTTGGTACTATTTTGTGTGGATAGGACGATTCTTAAATTAAGCTTATAACTCGCTGTAGCGCCAGGATTGGCGATTTTTTGACTGATTTTGTTGCTGCTGTTTCATCACTAAACACCATTAAATTTGTTTATTCAATTGATTGTATCAATGTATTGGTGGGAATGGTAACGGTTCTTGGCTGATTTGGCACACTTAACGAGGCTATTTATTACAAAAACCAAATAACATTAAGTAGATTTGCTAACCATGTTGCCTTAAATTAAATAACTTACATAAATTATTTCATTGTGAAACTATATCTTGGTGAAAACGGTTGGCACCTGTGCTTTCTTGAATATCGACCAACCCAATGGGGTGGTTGAACTAGGAGTGATCAACTGATCACCTTTGATGAAGCTGCAAGCGACGGGTAGTGAAGCCATCTTTCTGATGCCAAACGCGCTTTTGACGACTTGGGTTTTCCGTCAGGCGATGACCAGAAAGGGTCGCAACCGCGACACGGACTGGCTATCCATCATCGATGGTGAATGGCCGTTATTGCGCGAGGCGTTTACCGCTTGGTTATTGCCGTTGAATATCGCTGCCGACGGCCAGCAGAAGCAACGCCTCGCAACTTTCAGGCTTCGGCCCGACAAGCCTGCATCGATGCCAGCGCCAGAGTAATATCCTGTTCTTCGGTCATCCAATTCACCAGGGCTGCCCGAATACCGGGTTGGCCTGCATAGTTGGTGGGTGTGCAGCGCACTACGCCGTGCCGATCCAAGCGATCGATAAAGCGGTTGCGTGCGGCGGTGGCATCGCCTGTAACGCCCTTCAGCGCAAAACACACGATGTTCAGATCCACCGGGGCCAGCAGGTGGAAACCTTCACTGGCTGCCAATCCGTCACCTAAATGGCGCGCTAGCGTCACGTTACGCTCGACGATCTCCCGCATACCGCTGCTGCCGTAAGCTTTCAATGCCATCCACAGGGGCAGGGCACGAAAACGCCGCGAGTTCTCAGGCGTCAGGTGCAAATAGTTGTCGGGGCGCAACGTGGGGGCCTCCAGATAGGCCGAGTGATTCTGAAACACCTGCATCTGCAATGCCAGATGGCGGGTAAATTGAATGGCGCTGTCATAAGGAACATTCAGCCATTTATGCGCATCTACGGTGATTGAGTCCGCCTGGTGCCAGCCGTCCAGCAGGTGGGCCAAGCGGGGGGAACAGGCTGTTATCCCTCCAAAGGCGGCATCAACATGCAACCAGAAGGGATAGCGTGCACGTAGTGCCAGCAGGCCGGGCAGATCGTCGAAAACGCCGGTGTTTACCGTGCCTGCGCTGGCGAGCACTATCGTCGGGACATCCGGCGTGGCGGCCAGATGGCGCTCCAGCGCCTCAATATCAATAGCTTCGCAATCAGCCCGGCTGGCGATAGACTTTAAAGCATCACGCCCAATACCGAGCATGCTGAGTGCTTTCACGCTGCTGGCATGGGCATTGGCTGAAAGGATTTGAATCGGCCCTAAGGCGGCCAGGCCAACCTGTGCCACATCAATTCCGCGCTGTTGCCCTAACCACTGGCGGCCGATGGCAATCCCGGTGAAGTTGGCCATGGTGGCACCGCTGACAAAGCTACCGCTGAAGTCGGTGGGCAGTTGTAGCAGCGTTTTCAGTTGTTCAATCGTTGCCAGCTCAATCGCGGCCGCCACGGTATCATGGCTCAGTTGGCTATTCTGGTCGGCAGTGCTAACCAACCAGTCGGCAGCCAGCGCCGCAGGGGTGCTGCCGCCGGTGACAAAACCAAAGTAACGCGGCCCGGCACTGCCGGAAAGGCCAGCCTCATAGCGCTGCCAAAACTTTTCTAACGCCGCTAACGCCCCGCAACCCTCTTCAGCCAGCCGATCGTCACCGGTTTGCAACTGTTGTTCGGCCAAGGGCGGGCATACCGGGCGCTGGCTCAAACTGGCAAGGAAGCCCTGCGCCAATTGGTTGGTGTGGTCAAGTATGCGGGGTAAATCGTCGAGATCCTGCTGCAAACGTGGGTGCATGGTCATGCCTTGGGTTCGGGGTCAATATGTTTGCACTATAGGCGATCCTGATTAGTGCTAATATCGATAAAAAATGACCCTTTTGGATAGCAAGGTTAACCAGTAATGAATGAGCGTCTTCCCCTGCATATTTTGCCAACCTTTGTGATCGCTGCCCAATTGGAGAATTTGCGTGCCACGGCGCAACGCGTGAGTCTGACTCATGGTGCCGTCAGCCAAAAAATTCAGCAGCTCGAACAGGCTATTGGCTACCCACTCTTTGAACGCTCCGGGCGTGGGGTACGGCTAAATGCCGCCGGGCGCGAACTGCTGGCGGCAACTGAGCCTGCCTTGCTCGCTTTGCAACAGGGCGTTGACCGGGCCAGACGGGTAGCGGCAAGTAAGATGTTACGTATCAGCGTGCTGCCTTCCTTTGCGCATTACTGGTTGTTGCCCAGATTAGCGGAGTTCCACCGTGCTTGCCCTGGGATCCGGTTGGATATTGACGCCTCGTTGGCGATACAGGATCTCGGCCGCAAAGGATTCGATGCCGCGATCCGCATTGGTGATGGGCAATGGCCAGGTATTCAGGCGCAGCGTATCGCTTCTGGAGTGGTACAGCCGGTAGCAACTCCGGAGCTGGCCAGGCAATGGCAGGAGGCATTTGATGCTGGAGATCCACAGGTTCCGCTGCTTGAGCATGACGTTACTCCCTGGCATAGCTGGTTTAGTGCCGTTGGGAAAATTGGCGGTGGGCAACAGTTGGCGCTGTTCAACGATGCAGGGTTACTGCTGCGCGCAGCCGAGCAGGGGTTTGGTATTGCTCTAGTTAAAGCCGTGCTGGCAAAGGATGCGATTGCCGCAGGGCGCTTGGTGCCACTGGCGGAGGCGATGCATTTGAACGCTAGTGATGTCTATCTGGTATGGCCACAAACCGCCGGTTTAACGCCTGAGGTAGAAGCGTTACTGAACTGGTTACAGCAACAGCTAAGATGAATCGCTCAACCGGATCACTCGTGCAAGAGTTTCAGACATCGCGATCTCCAGTGCTAACGATGCATTTGAGAATGATGGCAAACCTAAGCGGGCGCAGCATGCTACGCACAATTAAGGTGATATCTTCCAGCATTCAAGGCGATTTTGCGCATTTATGACCCAGGTCACGTTTTTGGCTGGCGTACATCTATGTCCAGTATTTCGTAGTAAAAGCCCGCTGTTTTCGGTCCAGGCTTCCAGTAAATTTGCCGTCATGTTATCAAAAAGTAAATGGAGAAATCATGATGCAACGTCAATCCGAGATATATCTGGAGGCTTTAGGCGCCAACATCGAGTTAACGGCACAGATGAAGCATGAGCTTGATACGTTGGGGTATACCGTGGTGCACAACGTGGCCGATCCTGATTTAGCGCATCCCGATGAGATTGTTTTTGCGGCCCCGGTCGGTAGTGTGATGATCTATAACGCCCACACTTGGCACGGCGGCACACAGAACAGGATCGGCATCCGGCGGCGGGTACTGCATGCGCTATATATCGATCGCGCAGATACGGCCCAGCAGGATCAGCGCCGCATGTGCCCGTTGAAATCCAGTGTCAGCACCGGATCTGCGAGGCAGCTCTCGTTTATTGTTGCATTAATGTTGCCGTAATGAACTATTGTCTTCTCTTCACTTGCTAACCAGCAACGCGCGTCACCTTTGCCAAAGGCGTGAGCGATACGGAGAGAGAAATGAATCAGCGGGAACTAGAAAGTGCCATCGTCACCGATTTTTCCAAGCGCATGAGCTACGGTGATTACCTGTGCCTGGATCGACTACTGGATTGTCAGCAGCCCCTTTCCAACCCACAGCATCATGATGAAATGCTGTTTGTTGTACAGCATCAGACCTCGGAACTGTGGATGAAACTGATGCTGCATGAACTGCAGGCGGCCAGGACTCTGGTGCAGCAGGATAAGCTCAGCCACTGCTTCAAGATCCTGGCCAGGGTAAAGCAGATCCAGCGTTTGCTGTTTGAGCAATGGGCGGTGCTGGAAACGCTGACTCCGTCGGAATATGTGGAGTTCCGTGGCGTGCTGGGTAACTCGTCGGGTTTCCAATCTCATCAATATCGTTCGATCGAGTTTTTGTTGGGTAACAAAAATGCCGCCATGCTTGCCGTCTTCAGCGAAGATGCGCCAAAACATGCCGCGCTGAAAGCGATCCTCGAAGCCCCTAGCCTGTATGACGAATTCCTCCGCTATCTTTCCCGCCACGGTCTTGCGGTGCCTCAGGCATGCATTGAACGAGACTGGACCCAGCCTTACCAGCGCAATCCTGAGCTGTTGCCGGTGTTCAAACTGATTTACGATAATCCGCAAACCTACTGGGCGGCCTACGAAATGGCTGAGAAGCTGGTGGATATCGAGGAAAGCTTCCATCTATGGCGTTTTCGTCATATGAAAACGGTCGAGCGGATCATTGGTTTTAAATCAGGAACCGGCGGTTCCAGTGGCGTGAGTTTCTTGAAGAAGGCGCTGGAACTGACCTTCTTTCCGGAACTGTTAGATGTACGAACAGAAATTGGTGCTTGACTGTTTTGCCTAGACATCCAGCAATATCAGGGCGCGTAGCGCCCTGAACAGCGGTTTATTCCTCGGAGACGCGGATAATCAGCTTGCCGAAGTTTTTCCCTTTCAGCAGTCCGAAAAAGGCGTGAGGCGCGTTTTCCAACCCATCGACTACATCCTCACGGAATTTGATCTTGCCCTGGCTGACCCATTTCCCCATCTGTTGTAAAAACTCAGGGAAATTTTCCGCGTAGTCGTCAAAGATGATAAAACCCTGCATCTTGATGCGCTTGCGCAGGATCAGGCCTTGTAACAACGGCAAGCGATCTGGGCCTGGAGGTAACTCGGTCGCGCTGTACTGGGCGATCACGCCACAGACGGGGATACGTGCCTTGGTATTGAGCAAAGGAATAACCGCATCGAATACCGCGCCGCCGACGTTTTCATAGTAAATATCTATACCCTGCGGGCAGGTAGCTGCCAGTTGCGCCGCAAAGTCGGCCGAGCGGTGATCGATACAGGCATCAAATCCCAGTTCTTCCACCACATAGCGGCATTTCTCTGCGCCACCCGCCACGCCAACCACGCGACATCCTTTCAGCTTGGCAATCTGACCTACCACGGAACCTACGGCTCCGCTGGCTGCTGCGACGACCAGGGTTTCGCCTGCCTGTGGCTGGCCGATATCCAGCAGCCCCATATAGGCGGTAAAACCGGGCATACCGAGGACGCCAAGGAACCGGGAGGGGTGATCCAATTCGGCGCCCAGATTACGTAGCCCGCTGCCGTCCGACAACGCATGGCTTTGCCATCCGTCGTAGCCTAACACCCAATCTCCAACGTTAAAGTCTGGATGTTGTGAAGCCTGCACGCGGGATACGGTGCCGCCGACCATCACATCACCGATCTGTACCGGGGGGGCATAAGAGGGCGCATCGCTCATACGGCCACGCATATAGGGATCTAACGAAAGATAAACCGTGCGTAGCAACAGCTGCCCGGCGGCGGGCTGTGGGATAGGGCTGGTTTCCAGGCGGAAATTGTCTGCCTGCGGTTCCCCGTGTGGGCGTGAAGCTAAAACAAAACGGCGGCTATGCGCTTGCTGAGACATCGGTGACTCCTTGGCGACGGTGTAGAACAAAGGGTGTTCAGGTACTGGCTAGTCTAGTTAATCTGTCGCAATAGGAGATAGCGTTATGTGCGCACCTATGCGATAGCGTAATAGCATGGCGGGAAGATTGTTGAAAATTATTGCGTAACACTTGCGGTTATTGGGTGTTCGTTGAACTACTTATATCGTGAAGAAAATTAATAGCCGGTACCTTGTTGTCAATGATAAATAACAGTGACAGTTGCTGTCGGCAATTTTGATGAAAACGCGATAATTCCGAATTAATATATTGATTTGGGTGATGTGATTAATCCAATGCAGGGGTGAAAGTGATAGTAAGTTGGCCGAGCTGGCATTTTTGCCACCTGATGGAACCGCTATCGCAACTTAATTAATACGGAGAAAAAAACATTTCACCTTGAATAGGTTGCTATAGGGCTAGGGGATAACTATGTGCTATAGCGGAACGATCAGCACGTCAATGTTGCTGGTATTGATAAAGCGTGCGGCGGAGCAGGCTACTTTATTTATCATGCTATCGCTATGGTTGCCGCAGACGACCAGATCAAAGGGTTGCTGCTGGTTGGCGTAGGTCAAGCAGTCACCCAACTCGCCGTGGATTATACGAGTCGCGATGTTAGGATAGTTTGCCCGTAGGCACAGTTCTTCCATAAACAGCAGCGTTTCTTCCTCCATCAACGCACGCAGGTCACCCAGCATAGGGGCAGGGAAAATCTCGGTATTGGCAATGATGCTGACCAGCGTAATTTTCCCATCACAGGGGCGCACAATGGAGACAGCTTTCTCTACCAGCCGCTGGCTGTCCGCTGCCACTGCCACCGTAACCAGAACGTTGCGATATCCCATGTCCTACTCCCGTTGCCTGTATCTGTGCTGAAAGGGTAGAGCAATGCCTGTGCAATAAATGTGGTTTGTATCACGCGCAACGCTAAATCCCGAGGCAGGGAAGAGATTCCGCCATAAAAGATAAAAAGATGCGCGCATAAGAGTAAAGGGAAGGTTAAAGCACCTGCGCCCAGAGTGACTTTGGCACTCTACCCAGGTCGAACAGTTTGCCAGAGACCAGTTCCGCACGGCGATGATCCGCAGCGCGGTACATGTTGCATATTTCACTGTCGTCCGTCAGTGAATAATTCAGCTTGTCGTAGACTTTTTCCAGACTGTCCAAGCTGGAACATTTGCGAAACGTCATCAGGTAATCGATGGTACTTGTCATAGTTAAAGCATAGCCTATTAATAGTATTAAAGCGGAAAGAAAAGCCTCACATATTCGCAGAAATCGCCATAAGATGAAGAGGTGCAGCCAGGCAAAATAAAAGAAAAGTGAGCAAATGGAACGCGCTTAGCCAAAATACCCCTGGTAGGGGAGCGGCACCACCGAATGATAATATGTGCCGAGCATCTCGGCAATATACCTTGACAGATAAACTGTCAATTAGGGGGAATCTTACCTAATTGGCTCAGGTAGGGGATAGCTCTGCGTTTCTTTGACTATAGCAAAGAAAATGATAATGGGAATGGTTTGGCAGCAACAGCGAAAAGTGGGTGCTCGAAGTATTATCATGGTGAGCATACAAAAATGTTGCTGAAGACGTGTAAGGCTTAAACATAATCCCGTCAGTGCTGAAAAATGGCTAGACAATAAAGCAAAGATGAACTAGTGCATTTTCTCGCCGCTGTTTTGGGGTGTTAGGAATTTTCTATATAAGCGCTCGCATACCCTAAATAATAATTAAATTGCTAAGTAAAGTTCAGTTTGTGACTTTTTTTGCCAATTAACTCTAGCTAGTATTATTTTTTGACTTGACCCTGCCAACAATTGCCCTTGACCGTCTCGCTGCGAAACAAATTGTTACTCCTGTTAACTTGTTTAGCTTCTAATACTGCGCCATTTAACAGCGGGATCCGCTTTGTAGAAAATTGAAACAGCGACTACAGGTAACTCTGACTTCTCAGCTGTAGGGGGTTTTGGCGGGTAATTTTATTCATAAGCAACTGGTTTTAAATAACAATCAGTACTTTTGGCTGCCCTGGTGGTGCAGTGGCAGATTTTTGCTCTGTGATTTAGCTTTAGTTAAGCTTTTGTTCGAATTGATCTAAAAACGGGTATTTTTAAGCTATAAAAGCTGCTTTTTAAGACCTTTTTTTACTTCGGTATGTTTACTGTACAGTTTGATGGTTAAAAAGTGACCTATTTTTGGCCTTTTTGAGGGGAATTTTTTTTATTTTTGTGATCTGTGTCACATTGTTTTTAAAATTGCGGGTCACTCACGTTGTGTGGGCTAAGTGATCAGGGGTAGAGTTGCGCTGTTATTAAGATTAATCTTATTATTTTTGTAAAAATAGTCTTACGAAAAACACATTTTTGAAGCAGGATGCTGTATATCCATACATGTGATTGCATGTATATCAAATACTGAGTAACAACCCGAATTGTGTATAGTCGCGCAGTTATCGCGGCTAGCGTACAGGGATTTGTTTGCCAACTTTGGGAATGAACCCAAGTCGTGGGCGATAATTTATCACCCAGCGTATGTTATTAAACATAGTCTGTCGGGATGGGAATATGGGTACGTCTGAACTACTTAAACATATTTATGACATTAACTTGTCATATTTGCTTCTGGCACAGCGTCTGATTAACGATGAAAAAGCGTCAGCAATGTTCCGCCTGGGTATTGATAACTCGATGGCGGATGCGCTGTCGCAACTCACGTTGCCACAAATGGTAAAACTGGCAGAAACAAATCAACTGGTTTGTCACTTCCGTTTCAACGACCACAATACTATCGAGCGCCTGACGAAAGAATCCCGCGTGGACGATCTGCAACAGATCCACACCGGCATTTTGCTATCGAGCCATTTACTGCAAGAACTATCGGGTAAAGGCGGTAGTGTGACGAAGAAAAGAGCCTGATAATGAGTGAGAAAAGTATTGTTCAGGAAGCCAAGGACATTCAACTCGCCATGGAACTGATCACGTTGGGCGCGCGTTTGCAGATGTTGGAGAGCGAAACGCAGCTTAGCCGTGGGCGATTGATCAAACTGTACAAAGAATTACGCGGCAGTCCGCCGCCCAAAGGCATGCTACCGTTCTCGACCGACTGGTTCATGACCTGGGAACAGAACATCCACTCGTCGATGTTTTTCAATGCTTATCAGTTCCTGCTTCAATGCGGCCAGTGCCACGGGGTTGAAGCCGTGGTCAAAGCCTATCGACTGTATTTGGAACAGTGTCCGCAACAGCCAGGTGAACCCCCGTTGCTGGCGTTGACACGAGCCTGGACGCTGGTGCGTTTTGTCGACAGCGGTATGTTGCAGCTATCCGCCTGTAGCTGCTGTGGTGGGACTTTTATCACCCATGCGCACCAGCCGCTTAACAGTTTTGTCTGCAGTTTATGCCAACCCCCATCCCGCGCAGTAAAAAGACGTAAACTTTCGCCGCAACTGGCCGATATTATTCCACAACTGCTGGAAGAGCAGGTTAAACGCGCAGTCTGAGCCTGCTTGCAGGCTTATACCACAATGCAGACTGGTGAAACACAAGGGCTCGGTACTCTGGGCTCTCTGGGCGGCCCGTGCTGTTGCCGAATTTCACCCGCGCTGACTCACCTTCCATCCACATTGTGAATTTAAGGAATACGTGTGCTAGTTATTTTGGGTTATCTCGTGGTTCTGGGAACCGTGTTTGGCGGCTATATGATCGTCGGGGGCCACCTCGGCGCGCTCTATCAGCCCGCCGAATTTCTGATCATCGGGGGGGCGGGCGTGGGGGCCTTTATCGTTGGCAACAACGGCAAAGCGATCAAATCCACGCTGCGCGCTCTTCCCAAGCTGATGCGCCGCTCAAAATACAACAAAGAACTGTATATGGATCTGATGGCGTTGCTCTACCGGCTGATGGCCAAATCACGTCAGCAGGGCATGTTGTCGCTTGAGTTTGATATCGATAATCCGCAGGAAAGCGAAATTTTCTCTAATTATCCCCGCATTCTTGCCGATAACCACTTGGTGGAATTTATTACCGACTATTTGCGGCTCATGGTGAGCGGCAATATGAATGCCTTTGAGATCGAAGCGTTGATGGATGAAGAGATCGAAACCTTCGAACAGGAGAGCGAGGTGCCTGCGGGGAGCCTGGCGATGGTCGGCGATTCGTTACCGGCTTTCGGCATCGTGGCCGCCGTGATGGGGGTAGTGCACGCGCTCGCTTCGGCTGACCGACCTGCGGCGGAATTGGGGGCACTGATCGCCAATGCGATGGTGGGCACCTTCCTCGGCATCCTGTTGGCCTATGGATTCATTTCGCCACTGGCCACTGTGCTGCGCCAGAAGAGTGCCGAAACCACCAAGATGATGCAGTGCATCAAGGTCACCCTGTTGTCGAGTTTGAATGGTTATGCCCCGCAGATCGCCGTCGAGTTTGGCCGTAAAACGTTGTACACCACGGAACGCCCTTCCTTCGTTGAGTTGGAAGAGCATGTGCGTAAGGTGAAAGCCCCGGCACAGCAGGCGACGGAAGAGCAGGACGCATGAAACAGAATCACCCGGTTATTCTGGTCAAAAAACGCAAAGCCCATCATGCCGGTCATCACGGCGGCTCCTGGAAAATTGCCTATGCCGATTTTATGACGGCGATGATGGCGTTTTTTTTGGTGATGTGGTTGCTGGCGATTGCCAGCCCGCAAGAGTTGACGCAGATAGCCGAATATTTCCGTACCCCACTGAAGGTGGCATTGACCAGCGGCGACAAGAGCAGCTCGGAAAGTAGCCCAATCCCTGGCGGTGGGGACGATCCAACCCAGCAGCAAGGGTTGGTCAAAAAACAGATGGACTCACCGGAAAAGCGTGCGGAAGAGCTGCGCCTGAACAAGCTGCGCGAGAAGCTTGATGAGCTGATTGAGTCAGACCCACGCCTGAAAGCGCTGCGGCCGCATTTGCTGATCAACATGATGGATGAAGGATTGCGCATTCAAATTATCGACAGCCAGAACCGGCCGATGTTCAGGACCGGTAGCGCACAGGTGGAAAGCTACATGCGCGATATCTTGCGTGGGATAGCGCCGATCCTCAATGGGTTAACGAACAAAATCAGCCTGTCGGGCCATACCGATGATCTGCCTTATGCCACCGGTGAGCGCTATTACAGCAACTGGGAGCTGTCCGCCGATCGTGCCAATGCTTCTCGGCGTGAGCTGATCGCCGGTGGTTTGGCTGAGGGCAAGGTGTTGCGGGTGGTTGGGATGGCCTCGACCATGAACCTGAAACAGCACGGCGGTGATGACGCAGTTAACCGGCGAATCACTATTCTGGTGCTGAACAAAGCAACCCAGCAAGGGATAGAACACGAGAATGCGGAGAGCAGCGCTAGGGAAATCGACCAACCGGAAGGCTTGAAGCAGTTGGCTCCGCAGGCGAAGGCACCGGCCATGGTGACACCGGAATTACCACCGTCGCCGCCTGCTCCAACCGCCGAATCACCGGCGGTACAAAGTACGCCAGAGCAACCTTCGGCAGCGGTGAAAGCCGCAGACACCGGGCCGACAGCGGCTATTCCGGCGGCACCTTCCGCCACTTCACCGACTAACAGCGACTCACAGCAGAGGTGACCCCGTGAGCATGGATATTAGCGCTTTTTATCAGACCTTTTTTGATGAGGCAGACGAGCTGCTGGCCGATATGGAGCAACATCTGTTGGAGCTGGATCCGCTGGCCCCGGATATTGAACCATTGAACGCGATTTTCCGCGCGGCTCACTCGATCAAGGGCGGGGCGGCCACTTTCGGCTTTAGCGTACTGCAGGAAACCACCCACCTGCTGGAGAATTTGCTGGACGGTGCCCGGCGTCAGGAAATGAGCCTGAGCACCGAAATTATCAACCTGTTTCTGGAAACCAAAGACATTATGCAGGAGCAACTGGACGCCTATAAAACGTCGCAACAACCTGATAGCGAGAGCTTTGAGTATATTTGTCAGGCGTTGCGGCAGTTGGCTTTGGAAGCGCAACAGCAGGATGCTCCTGCGGCGGCGGTAACGGTAACCTCACCGGTGGCTCATGCCGCTGTTCCGGCCGCGATTGAGAGCGGGATGCGGATCAGCCTGAGCGGTCTGAAGCCGAATGAAATTCCGCTGATGCTGGAAGAGTTGGGTAATCTGGGCGAGGTGGAAAATCCGCAGCAGACCGAGACCAGTCTGGAGGTCACTTTGCTGACCTCTGCCAGTGAGGATGATATCAGCGCGGTGCTGTGCTTTGTGCTGGAACCTGAGCAGATTGCCTTTTCCACGCCGCCGAAGGCCGTGGCGAAGATCAGCACGCCGGAACCTGTTGCTGTTGCCACACCTACCGTGCCCGCTACGGTGGCTGAAGCACCGAAACCCAAAGCCAAGGCTAGCGAGTCCACCAGCATCCGCGTGGCGGTAGAAAAGGTCGATCAGTTGATCAACCTGGTGGGGGAATTGGTGATCACTCAGTCGATGCTGGCCCAACGTTCCGGCTCCCTGGATCCAGTCAACCACGGCGATCTGCTCAACAGCATGGGCCAGTTGGAGCGTAATGCTCGCGACCTGCAAGAGTCGGTGATGTCGATCCGCATGATGCCGATGGAGTACGTTTTCAGCCGTTTCCCGCGCCTGGTGCGCGATCTGGCCAGCAAGCTGGACAAGCAGGTGGAATTGACGCTACGGGGCAGCTCTACCGAACTGGACAAGAGTCTGATTGAACGCATTATCGATCCGTTGACGCACCTGGTACGTAACAGCCTGGATCACGGTATTGAAGAACCTGCTGCGCGCCTGGCCGCCGGTAAGGCCGAAGTCGGTAATCTGATCCTGTCCGCCGAACATCAGGGCGGCAATATCTGCATTGAAGTCACCGATGACGGTGCTGGTCTCAATCGCCAGAAAATTCTCGCCAAGGCTGCCTCACAGGGGCTGGGGGTGAGTGACAACATGAGCGATGAAGAGGTCGGCATGCTGATCTTTGCCCCGGGTTTCTCCACCGCCGAGCAGGTGACCGACGTCTCCGGGCGTGGAGTGGGCATGGACGTGGTGAAGCGAAATATTCAGGAGATGGGAGGCCATGTCGAGATCCATTTCCAGGCCGGGAAGGGCACCTCAATCCGCATTTTACTGCCGCTGACGTTAGCCATTCTTGATGGAATGTCGGTCAAGGTGAATGAGGAAGTTTTCATTCTGCCATTGAATGCCGTGATGGAATCATTGCAACCACAGGCCGAGGATTTGCATCCGCTGGCCGGAGGGGAGCGCGTGCTTCAGGTACGCGGCGAATATCTGCCTCTGGTTGAGCTGTATCGGGTGTTCGAGGTTGACGGCGCGAAAACCGAAGCCACCCAGGGCATCGTGGTAATTTTGCAAAGTGCAGGCCGCCGCTATGCGCTGCTGGTCGATCAGCTGATCGGTCAGCACCAGGTGGTGGTGAAAAATCTGGAAAGCAATTATCGCAAGGTGCCGGGTATTTCGGCTGCCACCATTCTGGGGGATGGCAGCGTGGCGCTGATTGTAGATGTTTCGGCGCTACAAACGCTGAACCGGGAAAAGCGTCTGACGGACGCTGCCGCATAATTATTAACCGACTGATTTAAAGGTGATCGAAATGGCAGGACTGGCAGCCGTCAGCAAACTGGCGGGCGAAACGGTAGGTCAGGAGTTCCTGATTTTTACCTTGGGTAACGAAGAGTATGGCATTGATATCCTCAAGGTTCAGGAGATCCGCGGTTACGATCAGGTAACGCGCATCGCCAACACCCCGGCGTTTATCAAGGGCGTGACCAATCTGCGTGGGGTGATCGTGCCGATTATCGATCTGCGCGTGAAGTTTGCCCAGCAGGACGTCTCTTATGATGAAAACACCGTGGTGATCGTACTGAACTTTGGCCAACGCGTGGTGGGGATCGTCGTTGATGGCGTGTCTGATGTGCTGTCGTTAACGGCGGAGCAGATCCGCCCAGCCCCTGAGTTTGCGGTTACGTTGGCGACGGAATATCTCACCGGCCTGGGGTCGCTCGGTGAACGTATGCTGATCCTGGTGGATATCGAAAAGCTGCTGAGTAGTGAAGAGATGTCACTGGTGGACAACGTAGCGAAAAGCGCCTGATTGCCGAGGTAAAGAGTTGCGCGTAATGAGGCATCAGGCCCCCACCCCAACCCCAACCCTCTCCCACAGGGCTGTCTCTTGATCAGATCTCCTGATCAAGAGACAGCTCCCTGTGGGAGAGGGCGAGGGGCCACTTTTCCTTCGCCGAGCCAAAATCTTACCCTCCGCACAATACAAAAAAATAGTTACAGATTTTTCTTAAAGTTCTCTTCTACCACGCCGATAACTCAGACAGTTAACGTACACAGAGTTTGTCTGTGCGGGCTTCCAAGAAGGGTAAAAATGTTTAATCGTATGAAGGTGGTCACCAGCTTATTGCTGGTGCTGGTGTTATTCGGTGCCTTGCAGCTGGTTTCCGGTGGGCTGTTTTTCACTTCGCTGAAAGATAACAAAGAAAATTTTACCGTACTGCAAACTATCCGACAGCAGCAGTCAGAACTGAATGAAAGTTGGGTCAACCTGCTGCAAACCCGCAATACCCTCAACCGTGCCGGGATCCGCTACATGATGGATCTCAATAAGGCGGGCACCGGTGCTACAGTTGATGAACTGCTGGTCTCGGCGAAAAACACGTTGAGCATGGCGGAACAGCACTACGCTGCCTATGAAAAAATCCCTCTGGATCCTCGCCAGGATGCCGCAGCGGCAGACGAACTCAAACAACGCTATACCACTTTGCATACTGCGCTATCGGAACTGATCCCACTGCTGGGTGACGGCAAGCTGGACGCCTTCTTTGAACAGCCAACCCAACGTTATCAGACTGAATTTGAGCAGGTCTATAACCGCTACCTGACTCAGAACGACAAGCTGTACCAGATCGCGGTCGAAGATGGTGATAGTTCTTTCGAATTCGCCGTTTGGACGCTGGGCGTGGTACTGGTACTGGTGGTTGCGGTAATCGCCATGGTTTGGTTCGGCATCCACCATATTCTGGTGCGCCCGCTTAACCGCATGATTGAACATATCAAACTGATTGCCGCTGGCGATCTGACCCACCCGATCGACGTCAACAGCCGCAACGAAATGGGCGTGCTGGCAGCCAGCCTCAGGCATATGCAAGGCGAACTGATCGACACTGTCAGCGGTGTGCGTCAGGGGGCCGATGCGATCTACAGCGGTGCTTCCGAGATTGCCGCAGGCAACAACGATCTCTCTTCCCGTACCGAACAACAGGCCGCTTCGCTGGAAGAAACCGCCGCCAGCATGGAGCAGTTGACTGCCACGGTGAAACAGAACGCCGAAAATGCCCGTCAGGCTAGCCAACTGGCGTTGAGCGCTTCAGAAACCGCGCAGAAAGGTGGGAAGGTAGTCGCCAACGTGGTGCAAACCATGCACGACATCGCTGGCAGCTCGCAGAAAATTGCCGATATCACCAGCGTGATCGACGGCATCGCCTTCCAGACCAACATCCTGGCGCTGAATGCGGCGGTGGAAGCTGCTCGTGCCGGTGAACAGGGCCGTGGTTTTGCCGTGGTCGCAGGTGAGGTACGTAACCTGGCCAGCCGCAGCGCGCAGGCAGCCAAAGAGATCAAAGGCCTGATTGAAGACTCGGTTAGCCGTGTTGATATGGGCTCGGAGCTGGTGGAAAGCGCCGGTGAAACCATGGGCGATATCGTCAATGCCGTCACCCGCGTCACCGACATCATGGGTGAAATCGCTTCGGCCTCCGACGAGCAGAGCCGGGGTATCGATCAGGTTGGTCAGGCGGTTGCCGAAATGGATCGCGTCACCCAGCAGAACGCCTCTTTGGTCGAAGAATCGGCCTCTGCGGCGGCAGCGCTGGAAGAACAGGCCAGCCGCTTGACCCAGTCCGTCGCGGTATTCCGACTGAAAGCGGAAGGCCAACACGAGTTCACGTCAGCAGCCAACAGTAAAGTCGTTACCCCGGTAATCAATCATAAAAAAATGAACGCCAGCGATCCGCAGGAAAACTGGGAAACGTTCTAACCGGCATTGGGCTGCGTTCTTCCAGCGAGGTCGTGGCCCTTTTTTCCGTCCTAAGTCGTGTTAACCCACGGCTACCTGGAGGTTTATCGTGTTTAACCGAGTCCGTATCTCTACCAGTCTGTTTTTATTACTGCTGACCTTTTGCCTGATGCAACTGGTTAGCACCGGCTTGTCGTATACCGCTTCCCGTTCCGATAACCACAATCTTAATCTGATTAGTCTGGGTAGCCAGCAGCGAGATGCCCTCAGCCTGAGCTGGGTTTCCCTGCTACAGGCACGCAACACCTTGAATCGGGCCGGCACCCGAGCAGCGCTGAAAGTGCCGCAAGAACAAGTCGATGACCTGATGGGCAACGCCCGTAGTTCGTTGCAAAAAGCCGATCTCTATTTTAATCAGTTCCTGGCTGTCTCGCGTAACAGCGACCAGGAGCAGCAACTGACAGAAACCACCAAAGCCAGCTATGAGCGGCTACGTGGTGCCTTGCGTGAGCTGACCGTCTTCCTGGAGGGCGGCAACCTGCAGGGCTTTATGGATCAACCCACGCAGAAAATACAGGACCTGTTCGAAGCCGACTTCGTCCAGTACCTGCAGCTGGTCAACGAAAATATCACCCAGGCCAATGCGGCCAACCAGCGCTCCTTCACGCTGGCCGGTTGGTTGGTGTGCGGCGCTGTACTGATGCTGATCCTGGTGACCGCCAGCGCCATGTGGTGGTTGCGCAATATGCTGGTTCAGCCGCTGAATATTATGCGCAGCCACTTTGACCGTATCGCCGACGGCGACCTGGCCACGCCGATCCAGGTGTATGGCCGCAACGAGATCAGCCAGCTTTTTGCCAGCCTGCACCGTATGCAGCACTCGTTGATTGGCACCGTTGGAGCGGTGCGCGAAGGTGCCGAGTCGATCCTGATCGGGTTACAGGAAATCTCGGAAGGCAATAACGATCTCTCTTCCCGTACCGAACAGCAGGCCGCCTCACTGGAAGAGTCCGCCGCCAGTATGGAGCAGTTGACCGCCACGGTGAAACAGAACGCCGACAATGCCCGCCAGGCCTCAAAGCTGGCGCGCGATGCCTCAGCCACCGCAGCCAAGGGCGGAGAAATGGCCGATGACGTGGTGACTACCATGCACGATATCGCCAGCAGCTCGCAGAAAATTGGCGCTATCACCAGCGTGATCGACGGTATTGCCTTCCAGACCAACATCCTGGCATTGAACGCGGCGGTTGAAGCGGCGCGGGCGGGTGAACAAGGGCGTGGTTTTGCCGTGGTGGCCGCAGAGGTGCGCAATCTGGCTCAGCGTAGCGCTCAGGCAGCCAAAGAAATCAAAGTGCTGATCGATGAGTCGGTCGGCCGTGTTAAGCAGGGATCGGTGCTGGTCGAAGACTCCGGTGCCACCATGCAGGATATCGTGCGTTCGGTGACCCGCGTTACCGACATCATGGGCGAGATCTCCTCGGCTTCCGATGAGCAAAGCCGTGGTATCGAGCAGGTCACTCAGGCCGTGACCCAGATGGACCAGGTGACGCAACAGAACGCCGCTCTGGTGGAACAAGCGGCCTCTGCGGCGGCGGCATTGGAAGAACAAGCCATTACGCTGGCAGATGCGGTAGCGGTATTCCGCCTGGCGGACGACAACATCACCTTATCCGAAAGTCTTAACAACGGAGTTTTATCAGTGGCTAAGGAAGCAACTAGTGTCGAATTGTATAGCAAGTAACAACAAATTGGGTGAAGGGTTATGAGCGGTTCATCCTCACCCTCCAATAAAGAGCCTGCGTCTTTGCTGGCGCAGATGGTGCAACGGCTGCCTCTGTCGGATGTGCATTTCCGGCGTATCAGCCAGTTGATCTACCAGCGTGCCGGCATTGTGTTGGCCGAGCATAAACGCGAGATGGTTTATAACCGTCTGGTGCGTCGCCTGCGACTGCTGGGAATACCCGATTTTGGTAGCTATCTGGTGCTGTTGGAAAGCGACACCAACAGCGCCGAGTGGCAGGCATTCGTCAACGCTCTGACCACCAACCTGACGGCATTTTTCCGTGAGGCGCACCATTTCCCGATCCTGGCGGAACATGCGCGTTCGCGGCCCAACGGTTATTGCGTGTGGAGTACCGCCGCCTCAACCGGCGAAGAGCCTTACTCGATCGCCATTACCTTGAGTGAGGCGCTTGGGCAGCGGGCGACGGGGACGCAGGTGTGGGCCAGCGATATCGATACTCAGGTATTGGAAAAGGCTGAAGCGGGGGTATATCGCCAGGAAGATTTGCGCACCCTGACACCGGCGCAGATGCAGCGTTATTTCCTGCGAGGTACCGGCCCTCACCATGGGCTGGTGCGGGTTCGGTCAGAACTGGCGGCACAGGTACATTTCCAGCAGCTCAATCTGCTGGCCCCTGAATGGGCGCTACCGGGGCAATTTGATGCGATATTTTGCCGTAACGTCATGATCTATTTTGACAAGGAAACACAAGAGCGCATTTTGCGGCGCTTTGTGCCGCTGCTTAAACCGGGGGGCCTGATGTTTGCTGGCCATTCCGAAAACTTCAGCCAGCTCAGCCGGGATTTCTACTTGCGTGGGCAGACCGTGTATGGCCTGACCAAGGAGAGGTAATGAATAAAATCAGAGTATTAAGCGTAGACGATTCTGCCCTGATGCGGCAGCTGATGACCGAGATTGTCAATAGCCATTCCGATATGGAGATGGTGGCAACTGCCCCCGATCCGCTGGTGGCGCGAGATCTGATCAAAAAATTCAACCCGCAGGTGCTGACGCTGGACGTAGAAATGCCGCGTATGGACGGGCTGGATTTTCTGGAAAAACTGATGCGCCTGCGGCCGATGCCGGTGGTGATGGTGTCGTCGCTGACCGGAAAGGGATCGGAGATCACCCTGCGGGCGTTGGAACTGGGCGCGGTGGATTTTGTCACCAAGCCGCAACTGGGGATCCGCGAAGGCATGCTGGCCTATAGCGAGCTGATTGCCGAAAAGATCCGCACGGCGGCCAAGGCGCGTCTGCCACAGCGCTCAACGGCACCGGCTCCGGAGATCCTCAGTCATACGCCGCTGTTGAGCAGTGAAAAGCTGATCGCTATCGGGGCATCTACCGGCGGTACCGAGGCAATACGCCATGTCCTGCAGCCGTTGCCGGCTACCAGCCCAGCGTTATTGATCACCCAGCATATGCCGCCAGGGTTTACCCGTTCGTTTGCTGAGCGGCTCAACAAGCTGTGCCAGATCACGGTGAAAGAGGCGGAAGACGGCGAGCGCGTATTGCCAGGCCATGCCTATATCGCGCCGGGAGATCGTCATCTAGAGCTGATGCGCAGTGGCGCCAACTATCAGGTTCGGCTGCATGATGGCCCGCCGGTGAACCGGCATCGTCCTTCGGTCGATGTGCTGTTCCGTTCGGTGGCTCAGTTTGCCGGGCGTAATGCGGTGGGGGTGATCCTCACCGGTATGGGAAATGACGGTGCGGCAGGAATGCTGGAAATGCATCGTGCTGGGGCATACACCTTGGCGCAAAACGAAGCCAGCTGTGTAGTGTTTGGCATGCCGCGTGAGGCCATTGCTACCGGCGGAGTGAATGAAGTAGTGGAGTTGGAGCGCATGAGCCAACGCATGTTGGCGCAGATCGCGGGTGGTCAGGCGCTGCGTATTTGATGTTATGCCCCGAACTACGGGGCAAAAACGAATAACCTTAGGAGTAAGAATGGCAGATAAGAACCTTAAATTTCTGGTGGTGGATGATTTTTCCACCATGCGCCGTATCGTCAGAAATTTGCTGAAAGAACTGGGTTTTAACAACGTCGAGGAGGCGGAAGACGGGGCGGATGCGTTGAATAAACTGCGTACTGGCGGCTTCGATTTCGTGGTATCGGACTGGAATATGCCGAACATGGATGGCCTCGAACTGCTGCAAACCATCCGCGCCGACGGCGCGCTGGCCTCAATGCCAGTGCTGATGGTGACGGCAGAAGCCAAGAAAGAGAACATTATTGCTGCTGCTCAGGCGGGTGCCAGCGGTTACGTAGTGAAGCCCTTCACGGCGGCGACGCTGGAAGAGAAGCTCAACAAGATCTTTGAAAAACTGGGCATGTAAAAAAGGAGAGGGCGATGAGAGATATTCCAATGCCTGCCAGCGATGCAGCGACAGCGGGCGAGATCATCTCCCGCATCGGTCAACTGACCCGCATGCTGCGTGACAGCATGCGTGAGCTGGGGCTAGATCAGGCTATCGCTCAGGCTGCCGAAGCGATCCCGGACGCACGTGACCGTCTTGATTATGTTGTCACCATGACGGCTCAGGCGGCGGAACGGGCACTCAACTGCGTGGAGGCGGCACAACCTCGTCAGGCGGAGTTGGAGTCGCAGGCCAATACGCTAAAAGGGCGCTGGGACGAGTGGTTTGCCAACCCTATCGAGTTGGCAGATGCACGTTCACTGGTGACGGATACCCGCCAGTATCTGGATCGGGTGCCGGAGCACACCGCATTCACCAACGCCCAGTTGCTGGAGATCATGATGGCGCAGGATTTCCAGGATCTCACCGGCCAGGTGATCAAGCGTATGATGGATGTGGTGCAGGAGATAGAAAAGCAGCTGTTGATGGTGCTGATGGAAAACATCCCGGATCAGCCAACCAAAGAGAAAAAACCGAACGACAGCCTGCTCAATGGCCCGCAGCTGGATCAGAACGGGATTGGCGTGATCGCCAATCAGGCCCAGGTAGACGATCTGCTCGACAGCCTGGGTTTTTGATCTTTCGTTAGGGCGCACTCTTGCGCCCTAACTCTTTTCGCTAGCCCATCCCCGAAATAACCGGTCTTTTGCGCTCTTGTTCCCGCAATGAAATCTGCATTTTTTTGGCATGCTGACGCTAATTCTATTCTTCGCATGCAATGGGAACCCTCGCCTTGGCCGAAGACAGTGATATGGAAAAAACTGAGGCCCCCACACCCCACCGGCTGGAAAAGGCGCGTGAAGATGGCCAGATTGCGCGCTCGCGCGAGCTGACATCGATCCTGATGTTGGTCGCCGGGTTGTCGATCTTGTGGGTCGCGGGCGGCCATATCGCACAACAGCTGGCGAGGATGCTGGCGGCAGGGCTGCATTTCGATCACAACATGGTCAGCAACGATAAGCAGATGCTGCGCCAGTTTGCCATGCTGCTGCGTCAGGCGGTGTGGGCGCTGATGCCGATCCTGGCCGGATTGGTGCTGGTGGCGCTGGCGGCCCCGATGCTGCTGGGCGGCGTGGCCTTCAGCCTGAAGTTTGATGCCAAGCGCATGAACCCGATCTCCGGATTAAAACGGATGTTCTCCACCCAGGTGCTGGCGGAGTTGCTGAAGGCGATCCTCAAAGCGACGCTGGTGGGCTGGGTGGCCGGGCTTTACCTGTGGCACAACTGGGCGGCGATGTTGCATCTGGTCACCCAGCAGCCGCAGGATGCGCTGCGCAATGCCCTACAGATCGTGATCTTCTGCGGCATGCTGATCGTGCTAGGGCTGGTGCCGATGGTGGCCTTTGACGTGTTTTATCAGCTGTGGAGCCACTTCAAGAAATTGAAGATGACCAAGCAGGAAATTCGCGACGAGCATAAGCAGCAGGAGGGCGACCCCCATGTTAAAGGGCGTATTCGCCAGCAACAGCGTGCCATCTCTCGCCGCCGCATGATGTCCGACGTGCCGAAGGCAGACGTGATCGTCACCAACCCGACGCATTACGCTGTGGCGTTGCAATACAACGACAAGAACATGAGTGCGCCGAAAGTCCTTGCCAAAGGGGCAGGAGAGATCGCCTTGCGTATCCGTGAATTGGCGAACGAACACCGTATTCCGACCTTGGAAGCCCCACCGCTGGCGCGAGCGCTATACCGTCACAGTGAGATTGGGCAGCACATTCCTACGACCTTGTATGCCGCCGTGGCCGAGGTCCTGGCGTGGGTCTACCAGCTGCGCCGTTGGCAACGTGAAGGCGGCCTGATCCCGAAAAAACCTCAACGTTTACCGGTGCCGGAAGCACTGGATTTTGCTGGAGAGAATAACTCAGATGGCTAATTTGGCCTCCCTGCTTCGTTTGCCGGGTAATTTTAAAGATACGCAGTGGCAGGTGCTGGCTGGCCCGATACTGATCCTGATGATCCTGTCGATGATGGTGCTGCCGTTACCGGCATTTATCCTCGATCTGCTGTTTACCTTCAATATTGCCTTGTCGATCATGGTGTTGCTGGTGGCGATGTTTACCCAGCGTACGCTGGAGTTCGCCGCCTTCCCGACCATCCTGCTGTTCTCAACCCTGTTACGCCTATCGCTGAACGTCGCTTCAACGAGGATCATCCTGATGGAGGGGCATACCGGCGGGGCGGCGGCGGGGCGGGTGGTTGAAGCGTTCGGTCACTTCCTGGTGGGGGGCAACTTCGCCATCGGTATCGTGGTGTTTATCATCCTGGTGCTGATCAACTTTATGGTGATTACCAAAGGGGCCGGGCGTATTGCCGAAGTGGGCGCCCGCTTTGTCCTTGATGGGATGCCGGGTAAGCAGATGGCGATCGATGCCGATCTGAACGCCGGGTTGATCGGCGAAGACGAGGCTAAAAAGCGCCGCTCTGAAGTGACGCAGGAAGCGGATTTCTACGGTTCGATGGACGGTGCCAGCAAGTTTGTGCGCGGTGACGCGGTGGCAGGCTTGATGATCATGGTGATCAACGTGGTAGGCGGCCTGTTGGTTGGTGTGATCCAGCACGGCATGGAGTTGGGTACTGCGGCTGAAACCTATACCCTGCTGACCATCGGTGATGGTCTGGTTGCCCAGATCCCAGCGTTGGTGATCTCGACGGCGGCCGGTGTGATCGTCACCCGCGTTGCTACCGATCAGGACGTTGGCGAGCAGATGGTGGGCCAGTTGTTCAACAACCCGCGCGTGATGGTGTTGAGTGCTGCGGTGTTGGGGTTGTTGGGGATGGTTCCTGGGATGCCAAACCTGGTGTTCCTGCTGTTCACGGCGGCGCTGCTGGCGTTGGCCTGGTGGCTGCGCGGGCGCGAACAGCAAGCGCCGAAAGTTAAAGAACAGCCGTTGCCACAGGAAAACCCGCAGGTGGTAGAGGCCAGTTGGTCAGATGTGCAGCTGGAGGATCCGTTGGGCATGGAGGTGGGTTACCGCCTGATCCCAATGGTGGACTTTCAACAAAACGGTGAACTGCTGGGGCGTATCCGTGGCATCCGTAAAAAATTCGCCCAGGATACGGGTTATCTGCCACCGGTGGTGCATATTCGCGACAACCTCGAACTGTCGGCGGCTAGTTACCGCATTCTGATGAAAGGGGTGGAGATCGGCAGCGGTGAGGCGCATCCGGGGCGCTGGCTGGCGATTAATCCGGGCAATGCGGTGGGCGATCTGGCCGGTGACAAAACCGTCGATCCGGCCTTCGGGTTGGAGGCGGTATGGATCGATACCGCGTTGCGTGAACAGGCACAGATTCAGGGATTCACGGTGGTGGAAGCCAGTACCGTGGTTGCCACTCATCTCAACCATTTACTCGGTCAGTTTGCCAGCGAGCTGTTTGGCCGCCAGGAAACCCAGCAGCTGTTGGATCGTGTCTCGCAGGATATGCCGAAGCTGACGGAGGATTTTGTGCCGGGTGTGGTTTCGCTGACCACCTTGCACAAGGTGCTACAAAATCTGCTGGCCGAGCGAGTGTCGATCCGCGATATGCGCACCATTATCGAAACGCTGGCCGAGCATGCACCAACGCAAAGCGATCCTTTCGAATTGACCTCCGTGGTGCGCGTTGCCCTTGGGCGCGCCATAACTCAGCAGTGGTTCCCGGGGTACGGGGAGATCCAGGTTATTGGCCTGGATACGCCGCTTGAACGCCTGTTGTTGCAGGCCCTGCAAGGGGGGGGGGGACTTGAACCGGGTCTGGCGGACCGCTTGTTAGATCAGGCCAAACAGGCGTTGCAACGTCAGGAAATGCTCAGCGCACCGCCGGTGCTGCTGGTAAACCACGCGTTACGTGCGCTGCTGGCGCGCTTCCTGCGCCGTACCTTACCGCAGTTGGTGGTGCTGTCGAATCTGGAAATCAACGACGAACGGCAGATACGCATGACCTCAACCATTGGAGCCGCCTGATGAAAGCGTTTCTTCCTCTGTTGGTGCTGTTAGCTCCGTTGGGGGCACAGGCGGTGTCAGGCTCTTGGGCCGCCGATGCCACCGGCGTAACGTTGGAAACGGGGGGCGTGCGTGGTGAGTCCCCCAGCCTACGGGCGGTAAATCCACCGGCGGCCAATGCTCGGGTGACCAGCGTAAACTGGCGTTATCAACTGCTGGCAGGTGCGCCCGCCGGATTGCAGGTGCAGCTTTGTACCTTGTCACAATGTCTATCGCTTGGCGCGGGCAGTGGGCGTAGTGAGGCTTTCAACGGTATGCCCGCAGACAGCGAGTTTCGCTTCGTTTACTTCGTGCAGTCTCGTGGTGCACTAAATCCCCCGCTGCGGGCGATCTCTAATCAGGTGATTGTGAATTATGAGTGAGGACGATCGGTCACCCTGGCGCGATTTGCCTTAACAGCCAGTCACGCAACGCAACGATATCGACGACTGCGCTGTTGCAACCGCTGAACAGCATCAGCGTAGCTGCCAGAGCAGCTTCGTTGGCAGTCATCGGAGTCATTCTGTTGGTGACATTGCTGATCCAATTTCAGGCATCGCCGAACTTTGCTATCGCGTGGTTGATCGATCTGCTTTTGCTTGGCGTGTTGGTGGTGCGCATTGCAGATCGCGAGGCTACGTGAGTTCTCAAAAAAAGCTCGTTAGATTTTGCGAGTCGGATCCAGCAGCAATGCGGCCATAATGTGAAGGGGAGAATGCCTGTGGTAGGTTTTTTATGTTAAGTCCAGGATGACCAACATGAAAAAAACCACCCCTACACTGCATGATGCGGTATTCAAACAGTTCCTTACCCACCCAGACACAGCTCGTGACTTTTTGGCGGTGCACTTACCGTCTGCCTTGCTGCAACATTGCGATCTGAACACGTTAAAACTGGAATCCGGTAGTTTTATCGAGAGTGATCTGCGTGCCTATTACTCTGACGTACTCTATTCGTTACGAACTGTGAGGGGGGACGGTTATGTGTACGTTTTGATCGAACATCAAAGTTCGCCCGATAAGCATATGGCATTTCGACTCGTGCGCTATGCCATTGCCGCGATGCATCGCCATCTGGAGACGGGTCATGACCAGCTTCCTTTGGTTATCCCCATGCTGTTTTATCATGGGCAGGTGACGCCTTATCCGTATTCCCTCAGTTGGTTGGAAGAATTTAGTGAGCCTGATTTGGCTAGGCAACTCTATTCAGGTGATTTCCCGTTGGTTGATGTTACCGTCATACCGGACGATGACATCATGCAGCACCGCCGTATGGCCATCCTGGAGCTGTTGCAAAAGCATGTGCGGCAGCGTGATCTGGCTGAGCTGCAGGAACCACTGGTCACGTTATTGCTGGCCGGATACACTACTAAAGATCAACTGATTTCGTTGATGAACTACATGCTGCAGGTGGGTAGCACGACCGAACCGGAGAGGCTGATCCGTGAGTTGGCCAGTCGCGCGCCACGGCACGAGGAGGAATTGATGACTATTGCAGAATATCTTGAGCAAAAAGGTATTGAGAAAGGTATTGAGATAGGTATCGAGAAAGGGATTGAGATAGGGATCGAGCAAGGCCGGGAAGCCGTCCTGAAAATTGCGAGTTCCATGCTGGCTGATGGCTTTGATCGTGCAACAGTAATGAAATTAACCGGCCTTTCAGCCGAGGATTTGGCACAAATCCGCCACTAACATGGGTTAGATGAGAAACTTCTAGGCGGTACCTATTTTATGGGTCAGACGCAGGAGCAGAATTGTGGCACATTCTGTCCCCGGCCTGTACAGGGAGGGCTAGGGTGAGGGCTTGTGCGCTCAAACCCCAATCTTGCGGCCCAACAGGCTACCGGCGCGGGACTGACCATCGGGGCCATACAGCGATTTATTCTGTTTGTTTAAAATCGCCAGCGCCTGCGTATTGTGCTCAATATGATGATTGAGCAGCATGCCGTTATGGTTATTTTGCTCGCGCAGTTGCAGGCTCAGCTGTTGCACTTGCTGCCAACGGGTCGCCAACGGCGGCAGGCTCTCATAAGGTGCTTGGCAGTGTTGTAGCCGTTCCATCTCCAGTCGCTGTTGGTCGAGATAATTGACCGTCGCCAGCAGTTGGCTTTTAGTCTCGGTCACGCGTTGCAGAGCCACGCCAGCCAAGGTTTTCGAGCACAATAAAGCATGCTCCTCCGTCTGCACCGTACCTAATGCCTGCAAGGTTTCCAGCAGCTTATCCAGCAGTTGTGTCAGGTTTTCCATATCAATGACCCACCCTTGGTGTTAACCCCGATCGGCGCTGGACATCCATTCGCTTTGCACGTCTTGTAGCAAAGCGTCGGCTATCTTGCCGGTATCCATCTTCAATTCGCCATTGCGGATCGCCTGCTTGATGGTTTCTACCCGCTCCAGATTGATATCCTGGCTGCCAGGTTGCATCAGGCGCGCCTGTGCATCGCTCAGCTTAACCTGGGTGCCGCTGACCGCAGTTTCCGCCGATACTTTTTTGCGCGCTTGAACTGTGCTGTCTGACTGTGTTTCTCGCGGCTGCACCGTGGGTACGGGCTGCAACCGCTGGGTACGATCGATACTCATATTCAATCTCCATCTATACCACCGCCGCCGAGGCAACGGGGAGTTTAAATCTATGGCCCTGGTGGCCGAATAAATGCGGCTATAACTGTTTTATCGGCAAGCTTTGGCAAAGCTTTATTTTTTTATAATGTTATACGAATTGTGCCATCGTCATTGGCAATGCCGCTAACGATCTGCCCGGAGGCCATGCGTACGCGTGCGCTATCTTCGGCGGCGGCGTTGTTCATCGCCTTACCGACACCGCTGATATTGAATCCGTTGCCCTGAGCCATCACCTGTACCTGCTGCCCGGCCTTAATCACCCAGGCTCGTCGCAACATGACCGGGTTTAGTGGCTGCCCAGGGCTGATATTACGCAGGCTGACGGCACCGATCGCCTTGGCATTATCGGTCAGGGTACGGGCTGGCAGGGTGTCTAATCGGCCGGTTTTCAGCTTGATATCATCTGCGGTGAGTTTGCTGCCCGCACTAATTCCCCGAGCCGCCACCAGATAACGCCCCTCTACCTGTACCTGCGCCTGAATCAAACGTCGCTCCTGGCCGCAACGGGCCGAGATAGTGATATTGCCCCAACGGCGAGCATTCTGCGACAGTGAAAGCTGCGGCAATTCACAGGGGGGCCAGCGGCTTTCGGGGGTGCGCAACAGCACCTTAACCTCGGTCACGTTGCTATTACCGGCATATTGCGCCTGGATGAAGCTTTCGACCTGTTTGGCCAGACCGTCGGCGTGCGCATTCATGCTGAGCAGCAAGCCGACCAACAGCAGGATCCTTTTCATATTTCGCCTCGCAGACGCAGCAACCACAGGGGGACAAGTGTAACCGTTACGCGCACAGGCTAAGCAGACAAATAGCGACGCATTTTACCCTTATTCCCACGATAGGCTGACAAGCAGGGCGTTTATGCTATCGGCTCCAAATTCTAACCTTGCGGAGGGAGCATGCTCGACAAATTGGACGCTGCTCTGCGTTTTGGCCAGGAGGCGCTGAACCTGCGCGCCCAGCGGCAGGAAATCCTGGCGGCCAACATTGCCAACGCAGATACGCCGGGCTATCAGGCTCGTGATATCGATTTTGCCAGCCAACTGAACAAGGTCATGGAGCAGGGGCGCGTCAGTGGCAGCGGTATTGCGCTGAATCTGACCTCGGCGCGCCATATCCCGGCGCAGAATATGCAGCCACAGTCGCTGGATCTCCTGTTCCGCGTGCCGGATCAGCCTTCTATGGATGGCAACACGGTGGATATGGACCGCGAACGCACCAACTTTGCCGATAACAGCCTGAAATATCAAACCGATCTGACGCTGTTGAACGGCCAGATCAAAGGCATGATGTCCGTGCTGCAAGGAGGATAATCCCCATGTCGTTATTGAATATTTTTGATATTTCCGGCTCGGCTCTGTCCGCGCAATCCCAACGTCTGAACGTCAGCGCCAGCAATATGGCCAACGCCGACAGCGTCACTGGCCCGGACGGCCAGCCTTATCGAGCCAAACAGGTGGTGTTCGAAGTTGCGGCGGCACCGGGCCAGTCGACCGGCGGCGTGCGCGTTTCGCAGGTGGTAGACGATCCCTCACCGGAGCGATTGGTGTTCCAGCCGGGCAACCCGCTGGCGGATGCCAAAGGCTATGTACGGATGCCCAACGTCGATGTGGTCGGGGAAATGGTCAACACCATCTCAGCCTCGCGCAGCTATCAGGCCAACGTCGAAGTGTTGAATACCACTAAATCCATGTTGATGAAAACCCTGACGTTGGGTCAGTAACCGGAGCTTCTATCTTATGGCCATTGCTGCCACCACTAATGAATCACTCGACAACAGCATTGCCGGTACCAGCGCCAAAAGCGGTGCGAATGGCAATACCAGCCAGGATCTGAGCAACAGTTTCCTTACGCTGTTGGTGGCCCAGTTGAAAAACCAGGACCCCACCAACCCGATGCAAAACAACGAACTGACCACCCAACTGGCCCAGATCAACACGGTCAGCGGGATTGAGAAGCTCAACACCACGCTGGGATCGATCTCCGGCCAGATCAACGGTAACCAGTCAATCCAGGCCAGTTCGCTGATTGGCCACGGTGTGATGGTGCCGGGCAAGGAGATCCTGGTGGGGAACGATGCTGGCAAGGTTAGCACTACACCGTTTGGCGTCGAGCTGGAACGTACCGCCGATGCGGTGACGGCAACCATCAGCGATGCCACCGGCAAAGTGGTTCGCACCATCGACCTGGGTGGGCTGACCGCCGGTGTGCACTCCTTCTCCTGGGACGGTTCGCTGGAAGATGGCACCAATGCACCCGACGGCTCTTACACCGTGGCGATCAACGCCAAAAACGGCAGTGAGCAGTTGGTGGCACAGCCACTGCGTTTCGCCATGGTTAACGGCGTTACGCGCGGTACGGACGGGGCAAAACTGGATCTGGGTGTGGCGGGGACTTCGACGCTGGATGACGTGCGCCTGATCCTGCCCAAACTGGGTTCGTCAAACTAAGCGCAGTGATTTTCCACGTCGGTAATGGATCACAGCACCGATCCTGAAGACACTTTTTTAAATGACCTATTTCGGAGAGCGACATGGCATTTTCTCAAGCGGTCAGCGGTTTAAACGCGGCTGCAACCAACCTGGATGTGATCGGTAACAATATCGCCAACTCCGCCACCTACGGCTTTAAATCCGGCAGCGTATCCTTTGCCGATATGTTTGCTGGCTCGCAGGTTGGGTTGGGGGTGAAAGTGGCGGGGATCACCCAAAACTTCAATGGTGGTACGACCACCAACACCAACCGGGCAATGGATATCGCCATCAGCCAGAACGGTTTCTTCCGTATGCAAGACGCCGATGGCGGCATCTTCTATACGCGTAATGGCCAGTTCATCATGGATGCTAATCGCAACATCACCAACATGCAGGGGCTGAGCCTGACCGGCTATCCGGCGGCTGGCTCGCCGCCAACCATCCAGCAAGGGGCTGATCCGGTACCGCTGAGCATCCCTGAAGGCATGATGAACGCCAAAGCCAGCACCAACGGCAATATGGTGGCCAACCTGAAATCGACCCATCAGCCGCCAAAGGTAACGCCGTTCGATCCCAACAAGACCGACTCGTTTAACTACGTCAATACCATTACCACCTACGATACCCTGGGCAATGCTCACAACATCAACGCCTACTTTGTTAAAACGGCTGATAACAAGTGGGACGTTTACACCCAGGACGGTAGCGTGGCCGGGGCTCCATCTGCCAAAGCGGGCAGTCTGAACTTTGACAACAGCGGTACGTTGACCGGCACGCTGAATGCGCAGGGCCAGCCAAGCGCCACGCCATTCAACCTGGTCGTGCCGATGTCGGCGAAAGACGGCGCGCTGGCGCAAAGCTTTAACCTGAGCTTTGCCGGTAGCCTGCAACAGAACGTTGCTAGCGACTCTGTCAGCAAGATCTCCCAGGATGGCTATGCCACCGGGGAATACCAAGGTTTCCAGATCAACAAAGACGGCACCGTGGTTGGGGTATACAACAACCAGCAGACCCAATTGCTGGGGCAGATCGTGTTGACCAACTTCTCAAACCCGGAAGGGCTGGCAGCGCAGGGTGACAACGTCTGGAAGGAAACCGGTGCTTCAGGTCAGCCACGTGTGGGCCTGGCGGGCAGCGGTGGTTTCGGTTCGCTGACCAGCGGAGCACTGGAGTCTTCCAACGTCGATCTGAGTCAGGAACTGGTGAACATGATCGTTGCGCAGCGTAACTACCAGTCAAACGCGCAAACCATCAAAACCCAGGATTCAATCCTGCAAACGCTGGTCAGCCTGCGCTAATAGGATTGATTTATGGATCACGCGATTTATACCGCGATGGGGGGGGCCAGGCAGACGCTGGAGCAGCAGTCGGTCACGGCCAACAACCTGGCCAACGCCTCCACGCCGGGGTTCCGCGCACAGCTTTCGGCGCTGCGTGCGGTGCCGGTTGATGGGCCAAGCATGCAGACACGTACGCTGGTGGTAGCGTCGACGCCGGGGGCAGACATGAGCCAGGGGCCGCTGAACTACACCGGGCGGCCACTGGATGTGGCATTGCAGCAGGACGGGTTTCTGGCGGTGCGGCTGCCGGACGGCACCGAAGCCTACAGCCGTAACGGCAGTATCCAGATTTCCTCTACCGGACAGTTGATGGTGCAGGGCGTGCCGCTGATGGGCGATGGCGGGCCGATCGAGGCTCCGCCGCAGGCGGAACTGACGTTAGCGGCGGATGGCACCATCTCGGCGCTGAATCCGGGCGATCCACCCAATACCATTTCCCAGATTGGCCGTCTGAAGCTGGTGAAGGCCGATGCGCGGGAGGTGGTACGTGGGGACGATGGTCTTTTCCATCTGACTGCGGAGGCTCAGCAGCAGCGTGGCAACCAACTACCGAACGATCCCGAGGTGCGGATCATGCCGGGCGTGTTGGAGGGCAGCAACGTCAAACCGCTGGAGACGATGGTGGATATGATCGCCAACGCCCGCCGGTTCGAAATGCAAATGAAGGTTATCCACAGCGTGGATGAAAACGCACAGCGCGCCAACTCATTGCTGTCAATGAGCTGAGTGCAGAGGAATAAATCATGATCCCATCCTTATGGATTGCCAAAACCGGTCTGGATGCGCAGCAGACCAATATGGACGTGATCGCCAACAACCTGGCGAACGTCAGTACCAACGGGTTTAAACGCCAGCGTGCGGTGTTTGAAGATCTGCTGTACCAGACCATGCGCCAGCCCGGTGCGCAGTCTTCCGAGCAGACCACGCTGCCTTCCGGTTTGCAGATTGGTACTGGCGTACGTCCGGTGGCGACCGAGCGTATCCACAGCCAAGGTAACCTGTCGCAGACCAACAACAGCAAAGACGTGGCGATTAAGGGGCAGGGTTTCTTCCAGGTGGTGTTGCCGGATGGCACCCAAGCTTATACCCGCGATGGTTCATTCCAGATCGACCAGAATGGCCAGTTGGTGACCGCCAGTGGTTTTCAGGTGCAACCGGCGATCACCATTCCGGCCAACGCCCTGAGCATTACCGTGGGCCGTGATGGTATCGTCAGCGTGACCCAGCAGGGCCAGACGGCGGCGCAGCAGGTAGGGCAATTGACGTTGACCACCTTTATCAACGATAGCGGCCTGGAAAGCATGGGTGAAAACCTGTATCAGGAAACCGAAAGCTCCGGTGCGCCTAACGAAAGTACCCCTGGTCTCAACGGGGCAGGCCTGTTGTATCAGGGCTATGTTGAAACCTCTAACGTCAACGTGGCGGAAGAGCTGGTCAACATGATCCAGACCCAGCGCGCCTATGAGATCAACAGCAAAGCGGTATCAACGTCCGACCAGATGCTGCAAAAGCTGACGCAACTGTAATCGACGGGCGCAGCTTGCTGCGCCCGTAATCCTTATCCAGAGCAACAAAGGCGATACCCGTGGTAACCACCTTTTTAGCGGCCAGCGTGCCGCAGCAAGGCAAACGCGTCCTGGCCGGGCTGCTGATGCTGACAGTCGGCGGCTGTGCCTATATTCCGCATACCCCTCTGGTTGACGGGGCTACCACGGCTCAGCCCGCTCCGGCAGGCGCTCCGGTGCCGAACGGCTCCATTTTCCAGGCGGCGCAGCCGATGAACTACGGCTATCAGCCACTGTTTGAGGATCGTCGCCCGCGTAATATCGGCGACACCCTGACCATCGTACTGCAAGAAAACGTCAGCGCCAGCAAGAGCTCATCCGCTAACGCCAGCCGCAACGGGGCCAGCAAATTCGGCGTGGCCACCTCACCGCGATACCTCGACGGGCTGCTCGGTAATGCGCGCGCCGACATGGATATCTCCGGTGACAGTACCTTCGGCGGTAAAGGCGGAGCCAACGCCAACAACACCTTTAACGGCACCATTACCGTCACGGTCAATCAGGTATTGGCCAACGGCAACCTGCACGTGGTGGGTGAAAAGCAAATTGCCATCAATCAGGGCACCGAATTCATCCGTTTCTCCGGTGTGGTTAACCCCCGCACCATTAGTGGCAATAACTCGGTCACGTCCACCCAGGTGGCGGATGCGCGCATTGAATACGTCGGCAACGGCTATATCAATGAAGCTCAGACCATGGGGTGGTTACAGCGCTTCTTCTTAAATGTTTCACCGTTCTAAGGATTGACCGATGCTGAAAAAGTTACTTCTCACACTGTCTATGATGCTGGTTTGCCTGCCGGCGACGGCGGAGCGCATCCGCGATCTGGTCACGGTACAGGGCGTACGTGACAACGCGTTGATTGGCTACGGCCTGGTCGTGGGGTTGGATGGCTCTGGCGATCAGACCATGCAAACCCCGTTTACTACCCAGAGCCTGAGCAACATGCTGTCGCAACTGGGGATCACCGTACCGCCAGGCACCAACATGCAGTTGAAAAACGTGGCGGCGGTGATGGTAACCGCCAAGCTGCCGCCGTTCTCCCGTGCGGGGCAGAGCATCGACGTGGTGGTGTCCTCAATGGGGAACGCCAAGAGCCTGCGCGGCGGGACACTGCTGATGACGCCGCTTAAAGGCGTCGATAATCAGGTCTATGCGTTGGCACAGGGTAACGTGCTGGTCGGCGGGGCTGGTGCGTCCTCCGGGGGCAGCAGCGTGCAGGTCAATCAGTTGGCCGGTGGCCGTATCAGCAACGGTGCCTCCATTGAGCGCGAATTGCCCACCACCTTCGGCCAGGATGGCGTAATCAACCTGCAACTGAACGACGATGATTTCACCCTGGCGCAACAGATCAGCGACGCCATCAACCGCCAGCGCGGCGGCGGCACTGCCTCACCGCTCGATTCCCGTACCGTGCAGGTGCTGGTGCCACGCGGCAATAGTTCGCAGGTGCGTTTCCTGGCGGATATTCAGAATATCAGCATTAACGTTGGGGCGATGGATGCCAAGGTGATCATCAACTCTCGTACCGGCTCGGTGGTAATGAACCGCGATGTGGTACTGGATTCCTGTGCGGTGGCACAAGGGAACCTGTCGGTGGTGGTTGATCGGCAAAACACCGTCAGCCAGCCGGATACGCCATTCGGCGGTGGCCAGACCGTGGTGACGCCGAATACCCAGATTTCCGTGCAGCAGCAGGGTGGTTCATTGCAAAAAGTGAACGCCAGCGCCAACCTCAATAACGTAGTACGCGCATTGAATGCGCTGGGGGCGACGCCAATTGACCTGATGTCTATCTTGCAGGCAATGCAGAGCGCCGGTTGTCTGCGTGCCAAATTGGAAATTATCTGATGAGCAGCGATCTGATGGCTATGTCGGGTGCTGCCTATGACACCCAGTCGCTGAACGGCTTGAAGCGCGATGTTGCCGCCGATCCGCAGGGTAACATCAAACAGGTGGCCCAGCAGGTGGAAGGAATGTTCGTGCAGATGATGCTGAAAAGTATGCGAGCAGCGTTGCCGCAGGACGGCGTCTTGAGCAGCGATCAGACGCGGCTGTATACCTCGATGTACGATCAGCAGATCGCCCAACAGATGTCACAGAAAGGTCTGGGGCTGGCGGACATGATGGTCAAACAGCTCTCCGCCGGGAACACTCGTCCAAGCGAAACCGCAGGGACGGTACCCATGGCGCTGGACAATGAGGTGTTGCAGACCTTACCGCGTCAGGCATTGGAGCAGATGGTGCGCCGGGCAGTGCCAAAAATACCTTCGGCGCCTCCCTTGCCGTTGAGCAACGGCAACTTTGTGGCGCAGCTGTCTATTCCGGCACGGGTTGCCAGCCAGCAAAGCGGTATTCCGCACCAGCTGATCATGGCGCAGGCTGCGCTGGAGTCTGGCTGGGGACAGCGTGAGATCCCGGCGGCGGATGGGTCACGCAGTTACAACT
The DNA here is from genome assembly GCF_023282985.1 of Serratia silvae. Taxonomy (GTDB): domain Bacteria; phylum Pseudomonadota; class Gammaproteobacteria; order Enterobacterales; family Enterobacteriaceae; genus Chania; species Chania silvae. The sequence continues at coordinate 416,569 of NZ_JAGQDC010000002.1, forward strand.
TGTTCGGCATCAAGGCCGGCAGCAGTTGGGACGGCCCGGTGACGGAGATCACCACCACCGAGTTTGAGGAAGGAATGGCGAAGAAGATCAAGGCCCGCTTCCGCGTGTATGGCTCTTATATGGAAGCGATCGGTGATTACGTCAAACTGTTGACCAACAACCCGCGCTACGCCAACGTTGCCACTGCCAGCAGCCCCGAGCAGGCGGCATATGCGCTGCAAAAGGCCGGTTATGCGACCGATCCTCTGTATGCCAAAAAGCTGGTCAGCATGATCCAGCAGATGAAAAATGTCGGGGAGCAGGTAACCAAAGCCTATACCCACGATTTGCAGGATCTGTTTTAACCATCGGGCGCTGCATACTGCGCCCATTTTTTTACCTCAAGTTTTCCGTCAGATGGCCGATACCCAAAACAGGCTGGATGGTAACACCCGGCACACTATTTGACCTCTGTGGGCCGCTGGCACCGCAGCATAAGGAACCTCTATGAACAGCTTGATAAATACCGCGATGAGTGGCCTGAATGCGGCGCAGGTTGCACTTAGCACCGTCAGTAATAATATTTCCAACTACAACGTGGCGGGCTATAACCGCCAAACCGCGATCCTGGCGCAAAACGGCGGCCTGGGTACCATGAACGGGTTTATCGGCAACGGTGCCACCGTGACTACGGTTAATCGCGAGTATAACCAGTTCATCATGAACCAGCTGCGCGGGGCGCAAAGCGATGCTTCAGCCCAGGGCAGCTACTTTGAGAAAGTCTCCCAGATCGATAACCTGCTGGCGTCCAAGAGCAACACCTTGGCGTCGGGGATGGAAGATTTCTTCAAAAACCTGCAAAACGTAGTCAGCAATGCTGGGGATGATGCCGCTCGTCAGACCGTGTTAGGCAAGGCTAACGGCCTGGTGAATCAGTTCAACAATGCGGATAAGTATCTGCGTGATATGGATGCGGGCGTCAACCAGCAACTGAGTGACAGCGCCACGCAGATCAATACCTATAGCGAGCAAATCGCCCGCTTGAATAATGAAATCACCCAGATGCGTGCCAGCAGCGGCGGCAGCGAGCCGAATGCTCTGCTGGATCAGCGCGATCAACTGGTGACGGAACTTAACAAGGTCGTCGGGGTTCAGGTCACCCAGCAGGACGGTGACGCCTATACCGTGACCTTCGCCAACGGCTTGACGCTGGTGCAAGGCAACACCTCCTATCAGGTGGCTGCTGTGCCTTCCAGCAAAGATCCGTCCCGCCTGACGCTCGGCTACGATCGCGGCAATGGCACTAACGAAATACCGGAAAGCCAGATTGGCAGCGGCAGCGTCAGCGGCGTGTTGAAATTCCGCAGCGAATCGTTGGACGGCGCGCGTAATCAGTTGGGGCAACTGGCCCTGGCGCTGGCCGATAGCTTTAACCAGCAGCATCGTGAAGGTTTTGATATCAACGGCGAACCGGGGGAGGATTTCTTCAGCTTCTCTGGTGGGCGAACGGTCAACAATACCAATAACACCGGCAATGCTTCGCTTTCGGTCTCCTTTACCGACACCAGCAAGGTCAAGGCCAGTGACTATCGCATGGAGTTTGATGGTACCAACTGGCAGGTTACGCGCCTGTCCGACAACGTCAAAGTACCTGCCACCGCAGGCACCGATGCGGATGGCAAACCGACGCTGAGCTTTGATGGCCTGCAGGTCGGCGTGACGGGCAACGCGAAAAAGAATGACAGCTTCACCGTGAAACCGGTTAGCGATGTGGCCGGTACCTTGAAGGTCGCCATCAGCGACTCGGCCAAGTTTGCTGCCGCAGGGGCAGAGGATGGTGGTAAGGGCGATAATGACAACGTCAAGAAACTGCTCGATCTGCAAACCGCCAAAGTGGTGGACGGCAAAGCAACCTTGAGCGGTGCCTATGCGGGATTGGTGAGCAGCGTAGGTAACCAGACGGCTACCGCCAAGGCCAACAGCACCGCACAGACTAATATTGTGACCCAATTGCAAACCCAACAGCAGTCCATCTCCGGGGTCAACCTGGATGAAGAGTATGGCGAACTGCTGCGTTTCCAACAGTATTACATGGCCAATGCGCAGGTGATCCAGACTGCCAGCTCGTTGTTTGACGCCATACTGAATATTCGTTGATTTTACCGTTAACCACAGCCGGTATGCCGGCTGTGGATGCCCTTATTGAGGAACTCAACCATGCGCATGAGCACCAGCATGATCTACCAACAGAACCTGTCGGGGGTCACCAATAATCAGTCTCTGTGGATGCAGTCCGGGCAGCAGCTTTCCAGCGGCAAGCGCGTGCTTTACCCTTCGGACGATCCGTTAGCGGCGTCACAGGCGGTGATGATCTCGCAGTCGATGTCAGAAAACAGTCAGTACGCGTTGGCGCGGACTTTTGCCCGTCAGAACATCTCGATGGAAGAAACCGTGCTGCGTAGCGCCGCCGACGGTATCAAGGATATGAAAGCGCTGATCGTCAACGCTGGTGACGGCACGCTCAGCGACAATGACCGCGACTCTTTGGCCACCCAGTTGCAGGGGCTGAGAGATCAGCTACTCAGCCAGGCCAACAGCACCGACGGTAACGGCCGTTTTATTTTCGCTGGCTTTGCCAATGACAAAGCACCGTTTGTTGAGCAGGGTGGCAAGGTGGTTTATCAGGGCAGCAACTCGGCCATTGAGCAGAAAGTGGATGCCAACCGCACCATGACCGTGGGTCACACCGGCAGCTCGGTATTTATGTCGTTAACCAGCAATATCAAACCGGAACCGGACGGTAGCCCTTCCGAAGCTAACGTGTTCGAGAGTATCGACACGGCGCTGAATGCGTTGAAAACCCCGCTGCAAGGGGCCGATGAGGCTACCCGTGCGCAGGTGACGGCGGCACTTGATAAGGCAACCCGTGGCCTGGATAACAGCTATAACAACGTGCTGAGCACCAGTGCGGTGCTGGGAACTCAACTGCAAGAGTTGGACGTGCTGGACAGCATCGGCATTGAAAACAATACGGCAAACCAAAATCAGCTGTCTGCGCTGGTTGATGCGGATATGGTAGAGGCGATCTCGTCTTACTACATGCAGCAGGCGGCCTTGCAGGCCTCTTACAAGACCTTCAGTGATATGCAGGGCATGTCGCTATTCCAGATGAACCGATAGGAGATCTGCCGTCTCTTCGGCAGAATGGTTTTCAGCGTGTCGAGGAAAGGTGAGGAGTGGCAACACTGCTCACCGATTTTCTGAAGCAGAGGCGATTGCTGGGTACAGCGTACTTTAAATCGGTTTTTTTCCCATGTTTCATGCCCAAGGTTCTGTGAACCTTTCACATTGCAGTTGCCGGTTTATCCACTGTGGATCCTGCAACGGTGACAGATGCCCGCCGTCATATGTGACGACCCTGACAGCCAAGTTTCGGGCGAAGTGCAACTGCAAATCTGGCGACGTTAAGCCATCACGCAGGGTGATAACGTAACTGACCGGGCAGCGCAATCGTGTGATTCCCGCAGGCGGAGTGTCGAGCAGGAGTTGCACCGGTTCAGATTGCGCCAGCGGGGCAGACTGGCCCAGAGAACGGATGAACTGCAGGGGGTTTTCCAGGCGGATCTTACCGCAGCCCATATCAAGGCGGCAGATGTCGAGTAACCGGCGCTGCTGATGACATTGGCAACCGAGTCATACCGAGAGCACCACCGGGCAGAGTCATCAGCCCTTCGCCGTAGGGGCCACGGTGGTGTAATTGTTCCAATGCCCGGCGAAAGCGCGTCATATCGAATCCGGGCCCGATGTCGCCTAAGATGCCACACATTATGCGTTATGCGCTCCTCCCGGCGAGCAGCGCCGTGAGCGCCCCGCGGTCGTGTTTGCCCGCGCCGTTTAGGGGGAGTTTTTGTTGCAGGCAGACCACCGAGCGTGGCGCCCGAAGCGTTCCCAGGTGCTGGCTCAACCACCGCATCAATGTCGCTTCCTGTAATGCTTCTCCCTGAATGACGGCGATATAGTCTTCACCGTAAAGTTCGCAGGCTACCTTCAGGCAGCAGGCATCAACCACATCATCACGGGTGTTGAGCAGTTGTTCGCATTCGTTGAGATGAAACAGGTTACCGCCTTTATTGATGGTATTGTCTGCCCGGCCTAATACATGGAAACCGCCCCGTTCATCGAAAAAGGCGATGTCTTGCGTATCCAACCAGCCATCCTGCATCACTTGTGCGGTCAGCGTTGGTTGGTTGACGTAGCCGGAAAACAGGCTCGGAGTCCGTACCCATAGCCGGCCACGTTCGCCCGGCGTGTGAATTTCCTGCCCTTGCTCATCGGTCAGGCGTAGCGACAGGCCAGCGGCGCGAAATGGTGCTGAAACGCGTCTTGCAAACCGGCATCTAGCCGGGCAGAACCAGCCACGCACAACAGGCGGGAAAGCGGCAGGCGTTCTGACGGAGGAAGCCCTTCTTTCACCATAAAATTGACGATAGGTGGAACCATATACAGAAAAGTGATGGATAACTCATTAACGAGATGCCAAAAGTATGTACTGTCCGCCCAGCAATGCAGGGGCAGTAAGACCACGCTGCCACCGTAAAGTAGAGGGAAAAGGAAATTTATCCCCAAAATACCCAGCCCACTGACGCGGTAAAAACAGCCAGCACGGGTGTGTTCTCCGGTACCTAGGCAGCGCTGACCAATACTGTATGCGTTGATCATTGCCTGTTGGCTTAGGACGATGCCTTTGGGTTTGCCGGTTGTCCCGGAAGTGAAAATGATCATCTTGCTGGCGCTGGCGGCCTGGTCGTCAAAGGCAACATCGCTGCGGGCCGATAAATCAGGCACGAACTGCAATGGGGCGAATTCATCATCAATCGAATTGGCGCTGACCAACACCTGTAACGCCATTTCCTTAATGATGGCGCGCCTGGCCGCAATGCCCCATTCGGGATCGATCAGGATCAGTGCTTTCCTGGCACGTATCACGCCGTAAATCAGACATAAGCAGGTGTAGCTGTTGTCCAGCAGAACGCCGATGCCGCTCCCTGGCAACGCGGCGAATTGCCAGGCCAACGCATCAACCCTGGCGTTAGTCTCTCCCCAGGTGTAATCCGTCGTAGATAGTGGGTCGCGCATCGGTCAGCAAGGTACGCTGCGCGAATGTCTGTGCGAGCCGGCGCAGGGTACTGTCCAGCGTGGTCGGTAAGTATTCCATCCACCTCTCCTAACGGTTGACTGCGGTAAACGCATGAATATCGAAGTTGACAGCGACTGCAGGCGCTTGGTCGATATCCATAACGGCGGACATAAACTGACGGGCGTAAGCTTCTCCCCCTTCCTGCTCGATATAGCGGGTTACATAGCTGGTGGATAAAAAGAACAGCGCCACTTCTTCCGGCGTCAGGAAGATGATGTTGGCAAACACTTCCCGGCGGGCGTCCCGCAGGTGTGGGCAATCACGCATCAGCTCAAGCGTGTCGTCATATTGGGTCAACCGGGGATCGCGGTAGCGTGACCAGCGGGTGACCAGTTCCTGCTCGATATAGTCACGTAACGGGCCGTAGGTAATGGGAAAATCGTATTTGTAGGCGCAGAACAGGCCACCGGGTTTAAGCCAGTGTTGCATCTTCATCAGGATTGCCCGGCGATCCATCCAGTAAAATGAGGTTGCGCTGGTAATCAGATCGAAAGGACGCGACGGTGAGAACGCTTCTGCAGGTGACACGCTGAATGTGATATCGGGATAGTTGTGGCGCGCTTTGTCGATCAGGGCATCGCCGATGTCGCAGCCTTCCACATGATCGAACCGCCCCCGCAGACGGATGGTTGATACGCCATTGCCACAGCCGATATCCAAGGCGGCTTGCGTCGCGGGCGCACGGTCGGCAAGCGACGTGTACAGTGTGTCCGGATAAGAGATTTTCCCCCTGACGACATCATAAGCCTGGGCATTTTTATTAAATTGTTTCATTGCGTTATCTCCAGCAGGCTATCGTGGTAATCACCTTTGTGAACGAAATTGATGTAGGTGCCGCATCCGCGGATAAAGCGGTAAGAGTGAGCGACGCCCGCGGGAATAAAGACACTTGAGGGGCTGTGCAATCGTCGGATTTCGCCGCCGAGATCGACTTCGACCTCCAGCCCGGCGTAATCCTGACCGTCGCCGAGAAACAGAAATACGGAATCGCAGTTATGGATGTGGCTATCCACGTGACCGGTTTCGGCCGAATCATCTGCCCCGGCCATGGAAAATTGCCGAGCGATAAAGTAGTACAGCGATCCATCCACCAAGCGTTTATCCAGCATAACGAAGCGTTTGCCGGGGCCGTGGCGGTGGTATTTTAGCTCGGTAGCGGATTTTTCAAACGGCGTCAGGAAGAGTTCCTGTTGTTGCAGGGGGGTAAAGCGCTCCAGGGAGACCCGGTTATTAATGCGCTCTGGATCGAAAATGCTGTAGGCCGCGGAATCCTGCTGCATTGCCAGCTGGTGCAAGCGGGCGACATGCACAAAGGCGTTTTTACCGACCACGGGTTGCATAGGCGAGACCGGGATCCGGCTGTAGGCCTCCGTCAGCTCGGAGACGGCCAGAATATTGGTAATGTTGAAGCGGCTCTGCTCAAAGCGTGTCGCGAGGAGCGTGATGAGCTGGAAGGTGTCCGTGATGCCGGCACGCTCACCGATACCGTTACAACTGGTGGAATGCCAGTTCACCCCGGCTTGAATGACGTTCAGCGTGTTGGCCAGGGCCAGGCCGCGGTCATTGTGTACGTGATACTCAAACTCTACGTCAGGAAACTCGTGGCGTAATAGCGATAGCACGTCAAAAGTTTCGTTCGGCAGCAGTATGCCGACGATGGCTTTGGGTTCCCCAGTGCTGCCCGATGAAAAATTGACATAAGCGGCATGACTGGCGGGGGTATCTGCAAAGCACAACGAAGTGGGGCGAGTGTCGACGTTGAAATGCAGCAGAGGAATATCTTTCGGAATATTGCCCGGCAGAATGTCTGAGCCACTCAGGATCAGGCGACAATCTAGACGCTTAAGTTGTTGTTCGAGCCAGCTTACGGGTTGTTTCGCATCGACATAAACATAGTGATTGCCTGATAGGACAATGGCGACAAGCGCCACAATGGTCGCTATACCAAGTTGCCCGGTAACGCCAATGCATATGCTTTGCTCTGATGGCGCTACAGGAAACTGCTGGGCAAGATTCTGCGCTGCGGCATAAAGCTGCCCATAGTTTACATATTCTGTACTGTTAATTGCAGCCTGATTGTCAGCTAACGTTTCCAGTAGCTTTAATGGGTTATAATTTATTGATTTAATTTGATTTACCAAGTGGTTATACAAACGCCAATACAAAACCTATACTTTTGTCTAGTTCTTGATGTTAAGAAATAATGATGTTTTACGCCATTTCTAAATTGTAAAAATTTTTACTAAAAATGGTTTTCTTTGTTAATTTTTGTGTGCTTTTTTGGCGTTTGGCTGTCATTGAATGCCGTGCAGGCAGTAACGGGAAAAGTGAACCGGAGAAAGAAATGTTTACTACCGAGCGGGTGGCATCCGTGGGAGGATTTATCACGGCATGTGTGAGTGGAAGAGTACAGGGGACTGTGGGGGTTACTTGGTGCCGAGTGACGTATTTAGCTGCACGTCTCCCGCAGTTTCCACCTGGCATAAGTCTGACGCCACTACCGGCAAGATTGCGGGGAGCGGTTAGCGGGCGGAAAGCGGATTTTCAGGCCGGGCGTTTGGCCGCTAGACAGGCGTTATGCGTTGCGGGGGCTGGGGGCTTGGCTGTTGGGGCAACGGAAGAGGGGGTTCCGCTGTGGCCTGATGGATGGCGAGGCTCAATCACGCATACGGGGGAGCGGGCAATTGCCGTGACGGCGCGCGAAGCACATACTCGTTTGGTGGGGGTTGACTGCGAGCATTATGTTCCCGGCATTGGTGAAGAAATCGCCGGTAGTATACTTTCGGATAAAGAGCAGCGCTTCCTGGCATTGTCGGATGTCCCTTTATCCTTGGCAGTGATGATCGTGTTCAGTGCTAAAGAGAGTTTGTACAAAGCTCTGTGGCCGATAGTACGCCGGTTTTTTGATTTTTCCGCTGCCGAAGTTTGTGCTCTTGACAGTAAAGAAGGTGGCTTTGCGTTACGGTTGACGGAGGATTTATCTGCATCCTGGCCATCTGGTTCAGTGATCAATGGTCGGTTTGTATTTGTTGATGGGTATATTACGACGCTGATACTGTAATGTCCGTTAAACCCAATCCTTAACAGGGGATATATTCGTCACGATGGGCGCGGGCGAAACATACAGCACTCCTATAACGTTTTTTCTGGGGCGGATATTTGCAGGGTAGGGCACGATGCACTATAACATGGATATAGTGCATTGTGCCGTTTTTACACGGCTCGATTTAACGTCGGGAAACGCCAAGATATTCAGGCTGGATAAGTGATCTTACTATTTTTAACGCTATGCATTAAAAACAGGTTATTTTTTCTTTTTTGATACGGTCCAGATTTTACCGCAGGCGGACGGTGTAATCTGAATGCGGTTGGTGGCCCAATGCGCCATGCCCAAGGCTCTGCGTGCTTTCCTGTTGGTTTTCGTCTTCATTCCATGCTCCTGGCCGTATTGAGGTAATTAAGTTGAGATAAATAAAATATCGTTGCCTGAAAACTCGGTTATTTTATTTTCTTGGTTATCCGTTTTTTAATAAACCACCAACCAGGTTAATGGCTTTGGCTCGTGTTTTTATACGATGTGGGGTTTATTTTATGAGGCTATTCTAAAGGGGGTATTTTATTATTCAAGTCCGGGAGGATAATCGCCGCTAAATCTGGTTAATTTCGCTTTTTCAACTTTTTATCTCGGAAAATATCTTTCCCTGCTAGTTTGTTTCGCGAGTAACCTCGAGGTTAAGGAGACATACCGCCGATCACCGCCGCCAGCCGATCGAAAAACTCACCGAACAGGTGCTCGCAGAAGGGGGCCAGCATCGGCATCATCATGCCAAGGGTCAGCATGCCGATGGTTAATGTCACCGGGAAACCGATCACAAACACCGAGAGCTGTGGGGTAACGCGGTTGAGCAGGCCAAGCGCCAGGTTCAGCGTCAGCAGCAGGCAGATCAGCGGCAGAGCCAGCATCATACCGTTAATGAAGATCAGCGTTCCTGCCTGGGTTAGCGCCAGGAAACCGTTGCCGTTCAGTGGCCGTGCCTGGATCGGCAGGGTGTGGAAACTGTCTGCCAACAGGGAGATCAGCCACAGATGACCATCAAAGCTGAGGAACAATAGCATCGCCAGCAGGTTCAGCAGGCGCGCCAACAGCGGCGTATTGGGGCCGCCGGAGGGATCGAAGAAGGTGGCAAAGGACAGCCCCATCTGCATGCCGATCACCTCACCCGCCAGGCGCACTGCTGCAAAGGCAAACTGCATGGTCAAACCGATCGCTACGCCGATCAGGATCTGCTGCACGGCAAGCCACAGGCCGGTGACAGAAAACAGCGGGATATTGCTGGTGGGCAGCGTGGGGGCGATCAGCAATACGATCAGACCTCCCAGACCAATTTTCACCCGCTTGGAGATCTGTTTTTCGCTGAACAGCGGGGCAGTGCTAATCAGCGCCAGGACGCGCAGCAGCGGCCAGAAGAACTGGCTGAGCCAGACGGTGAGCTGGGCGCTGTCAAAGGTCAGCATGGTTAGCCGATCAGGTTCGGCAGGTTGCTGAACAGCATGCGCATATAGTCCAGCAGCAGGTTGAGCATCCACGGCCCGGCAACGATCAGGGTGGCGACCACGGAGAGAATTTTGGGAATGAATGACAGCGTCATTTCGTTAATCTGCGTGGCGGCCTGTAACAGGCTGACGATCAGCCCGCTGAACAGTGCGGCCAGCAGCAGCGGGGCGGCCAGCGCCAGCGCCACTTTCATCGCTTCCGTACCCAGCGCCATTACCGATTCAGGTGTCATCTCTTTTCTCCAATATGGGTGATGGGCTACACCGATCTAGCTATAAAAGCTCTGCGCCAACGATCCCAACAGCAACTGCCAACCGTCTACCAGCACAAACAACATCAGCTTGAACGGCAGTGAGATGGTTGCGGGCGGTACCATCATCATCCCCAGCGCCATCAGCACGCTGGCCACCACCAGGTCGATGATCAGGAACGGAATAAATACGGTAAAACCAATCTGGAAGGCGGTTTTCAGCTCACTGGTCACATAGGCGGGCAACAGAATACGCATCGGAACGGCTTCCGGGCCTTCCAACGCGGGCAGGTTAGCCAGCCTGGCGTACAGGGCAAGATCGCTTTCCCGCGTCTGGCGCAGCATAAATTCGCGCAGCGGTTGCGAACCTTTATCGATCGCCACCTCCATGCTGATTTTATCCTGGCTGAACGGCAGGTAAGCATCCTGATACACCTTGTCGAACACGGGTGACATGATGAAAAAGGTCAAAAACAGCGCCAGACCCAGCATCACCTGATTGGGCGGAGCTGACGGGGTGCCGAGGGCGTTACGCAGTAGCCCCAGCACGATGATGATACGAGTGAAGCTGGTCATCATCAGCAGCATCGCGGGCAGGAAGCTGAGTGAGGTGAGCAGCACCAGCGTCTGCACTGGCAGCGTCCAGCTTTGGCCGCCGTTGGCCGTAGGTTGGCTAATCAGCCCCGGCAACTGTGCCAAAGCGGCAGGGCTGAGCAGTAGCAGGCCAGCGGCCAGCAGCGGGCCAAAAACCCGGCGGTGGGAGAATGGATTCATGCCGATTTATCCGGGCGTTTTAATACGTTTTGCATCAGCTGGCGGAAATCTGCCGATGATTTAGGGTCGGTTGCCTCCTGCGCCGGTGGTACGGGCAGGGTGTGCAACGGGGTGATCTGCTGAGCCGTAACGCCCAGCACCAGCCAGGTGTTATCTACTTCAACCACCACCACGCGTTCACGTTGGCCAACCTGACAGCTGGCACGCAGGTTGAGCAATTTTTGATTGCCACGGGCCTGCGGGGCAAACCCCAGCCGACGAAACAGCCAGCCAGCGAGCAGGATCAGGAGTAAAATAGCGCCGAGCGCGCTGCTGACCTGCATCAATACCGAGCCGGTGGGTAGCGCCGTGTTGCTAGGCTGTTGAGTGCTTTGCGTCTGCACGCTGGCGTTGGGATTCATCAGCGGCTCAGGCGGCGCATGCGCTCTGAAGGCGTGATAATATCGGTGATGCGTACGCCAAACTTGTCGCCGACCACCACCACTTCGCCCTGGGCAATCAGATAGCCGTTGATCAGGATATCCAATGGCTCACCGGCCAGACCATCCAATGCCACCACCGAACCTTGCGACAGGCGCAGTAACTCTTTGATGGTCATCTTGGTGCGGCCCAATTCCACGGTCAGCTTGACCGGGATATCCAGGATCAGATCGATATCTTGCAGGCTACCCAACGCATCCTGAGCTTCCAGCGACTTGAATACGCCCTCGGTAGAGGCGGATTTCTCGGTCGCCTGTTGCTCGTTAAACGCATCAGCCCACAGATCGTCTACGGAGTCCTTCTCTTCGCCAGACGGTTGTTTAGGATCACTCATTGGGCCGTTCCTCACTCAGGGCATTCAAAATAGGGTTAATCAAATGTTCAACACGCAGGGCGTATTGCCCGTTCAACGTGCCGTATTGGCTGGTCAAGACCGGGACGCCGTCAACATGGGCGATCAGGCGTTCCGGTTTATCGATCGGTAAAACGTCGCCCGGCTGGAGTTTCAACACTTTCGACAGGCGCATCGGGATATCGACAAAGTTGGCGATCAGTTCCAGTTCGGAGTGCTGAACCTGTTTCACCAGCGTTTCCCGCCAGTGGCTGTCTTCCTGGCGTGAATTCTCCAGCGGTGGATTAGTCAGCAGCTCGCGTAGTGGCTCGATCATGGCGAACGGAATACAGATATTGAACTCACCGCTCAGCGCCCCGATCTCCACCTGGAACGGTGTGGTCACCACGATATCGTTGGGAGAGGTGGTGATATTGGTGAACTTGACCTGCATTTCGGCGCGCACGTATTCCACATCGATCTTGTAGATAGCGCTCCAGGCATCGCCGTAGGCGTCCAGCGCCAACCGCAGCATACGTTTGATCACTCGCTGCTCGGTCGGCGTAAACTCCCGGCCTTCGACCTTGGTAGGGAAACGGCCATCGCCGCCGAACAGGTTATCCACGGCGATAAACACCAGACTGGGAGCAAACACAAACAGCGCCGTGCCGCGTAGTGGATTCAGGTGTACCAGGTTCAGGTTGGTCGGCACCGGCAGGTTACGGGCAAACTCATGGTATGGTTGGATCTTGATCGCCCCGACGGTGATATCCGGGCTGCGGCGCAACAGGTTAAACAGCCCCATGCGGAACTGGCGGGCAAAACGTTCGTTAATGATCTCCAGCGCTTGCAGACGCTCACGCACCACACGGCGTTGGGTGGTGGGATCGTAAGGTTTGACCTCGCTTTCTTGACCGATGACGGCGGCGGGTTCATCCCCCGCGCTGTCGCCATTGAGCAGTGCGTCGATCTCGGCCTGTGAAAGAATATTGTCGCCCATGGTTAATTACCGCAGTATGAAGGCGGTGAACAGCACATCGCTGACCACTTGCTTCGGTTGTCCCGTAACCAGCGGTGGGCTGAGCACGTCTTTAATCTGTGCCACCAGTTGCTGTTTCCCTTGCTCGTTGGCCAGTTGGTTTGCTTCCTGTCGTGAAAGCAGCATGAGCAGACGGCTACGCACTTCCGGCAGAAAATCGTTCAGCCGGCGGCGCGTTTCTTCATCAGGCAGGCGCAGCGTCAGGCCGATATACAGCACGCGATCGGTATTGTTATCTGGCGTCACCAGATTGACGGTAAAGGTATCCAGCGGCATAAACACCGGCGCCGGAGGCGGCTGTTTCTTTTCCTCGGCGGCGGGTTGACCGTTCTTATGCTGCTGCATCAACCACCAGCTATAGCCTGCGGCACCACATGCGCCCAAGGCGATCAGTACCAGCAGGATCACCAGTATTGGACGTTTCTTTGTTGCTGCTGTTGGAAGGGGGTTCTGAGACATTACTAAGCCAAATCCTGTTTTGTGCTAATGCTATACCCTATGAATTTCAAGCTGCAGCTAGGCGACAAGCTCACTCATCCCCAGGCGCTTACGTTTAAGTAAGTGACTGGGGTGAGTGAGTGCAGGTAACAACGCTGCAGCTTGAAAGGCGACGGGTATCAAGCCGCACGCAATACATGTAAAGCTATTATCCCGCTTATTCCGGGCTGCAATAGCCAGAATAGGCGGGGAAAAGCGTGCCAGCTTGGGCGTTTGCACGCCGTCAGGCGAAAATATCAACGCCGTCGACCGAGCGTGCCATCGCCTGCAGCGCCGCTGGGGCGCTCAGGGCTTCAACGCCAGTTTCGGCGCTGCCGTGTTGTTCCCGGTAGGAAGGTTGCCCGCCTTGGTGAGAGGCCTGCTGCTGTGACTGTTGCGGCTGCGGCAGTGACTCACCGCCAACGCTGCTCTGGCCAAGGTTGATGCCACTTTCCGCCAGCGCATGGCGCAGATGGGGCAGCGCGGCTTCCACCGCCGCACGTACCTGGCCGTGCGCCGAGGCGATATGCAACTGGGCCTGGTTGTCGTCGAGCTTCAGCGTGATTTGCAAGGCACCCAGTTCCTGTGGATGCAGGCGTAGTTCGGCGCTCTGTTGACCGTTGCGGTGGAACATCAGCACCTGCTGACCCAGCGCCTGTTGCCATTCCGGGCTGCCGAGTTGAGCGTTCAACTGCGGCGTTGCCGTTGCGCTCACTGTCGCGCTGACGGGTTGGCTGGCGATGACCGGACTAGATACTGGTGCAGGGGCCGCGTGCTGTGGCATTGCAGAAGGTTGCGCCGATTCAGCCGCCAGTTTCAGTGGGATGGTGCCGTCATCTTGATTGCTATCGGCCTGAGAAGACAGTACCGCCGCGGTGTCAGCTTTGGTGGCCAAGGCGGATTTATCGTCTACGCTCGGCTGCGATTTCGACGCAGGCAGACCGGTCGTGGCTAACGCGGGTTTTTCGCTCAGGGTGGCTAGCAGCGATGACGCTCCCGTCAGCGGCGCTTCGTCCCCGTTTGGCTCAGTGGCAGCTGTTCCCCCGTTCCCTGGTAACGGCTGCACTACGGCGGCAGGCAGCATGGCAAACAGGGCCTGCAAGCTTGCCGCATCTAAAGTGTCGACAGGTTGCAACGGCTGTTCGTCATCGCTCTTGTTTAACTGGGTTTGGCTATCGTCTGCCGTATCCCGATCCTGCGGAGTGGCCAGCAACCGGCCACGATCGCTAAACGAGGCCAGCAATTGGTTAAGCTGTTGGCGGCTGAGGGCGGAGATTTGCGGGTCGTCTACCAGTAGCTGTGCCGCGTTAGGTTTACCGGTTGGCTGCCCATCGGGCGTGAATCGCTCGCCGAGCAGTTGAGCAAAGCTGGCAGCAAGTCCGGCATCATCCAACGACAGCGCGGCAAGCCCAGTCCCCGTGCCATCAGCGGTTGCCGGCAGGCCAGAGAGAACGTTGAGATTCATGGGTTTAGGTTCCTTTGTGAACTACGTTGTGCGAACTCATCCATCAGTTTTTGGTCACGCTTGTTTTCCAGCATCTGCTCGGCGGTGAGGGCGCGGGTGTTAAGCGTTTCGAAAGCGTTCAGCCGCTGCTGTTTGTCCTGCCACTGCTTGACCGCCCGTTCGACCTTCTCGCTCCACTGCAGCAATTGCTGGCGGTGCTGGCTGATGGCCTGCTCGAGCGTGCCGATAAACTGCTGATAGTTTTGCCAACTGGCTGAACCCATGCCGCTAGACAGGGTGCTGTTGAGCTTTTGTCGATACTCATCCTGATAGTTGAGCAGCATGGCAAGCTGTTGCTCCGCCGCCTGTTGTGCCTGACGTGCCTGGCCGAGCTGTTGTGCGGCTTGTTCTACGGCATCTTGCGCCAGATCGCGCAGGATAATCAGCGGTGACTGTGGTTTCATGGTGCTCAGGCTCCGTGGTTAAACAATCAGTTGCTGCAACTGCTGGCAGGCATCGTCATAGCCGCTGCGTTCGAAGATACCCTGTTGCAGGTAGGCTTCCATCTGCGGATACAGCGTCATGGCCTTGTCTAGCAGCGGATCGCTGCCTGCGGCATAGGCTCCTACACTGATCAGATCGCGGTTACGTTGGTAACTGGCCAGCATTTGTTTGAAGTTACGTACCCGCCGGTAATGCTCCTCATCGATCAGCGAGGTCATGGCACGACTGATCGAAGCTTCAATATCGATGGCGGGGTAGTGGCCCGCTTCCGCCAAGCGCCGGGAGAGCACCACATGGCCATCAAGGATGGCACGTGCCGAATCGGCAATCGGGTCTTGCTGGTCATCACCTTCGGTCAACACGGTATAAAAAGCGGTGATGGAACCGCCGCCGCTGATGCCGTTACCCGCACGCTCTACCAACGCGGGCAGTTTGGCGAATACCGAAGGCGGATAGCCTTTGGTGGCCGGGGGTTCGCCGATCGCCAGGGCAATTTCACGTTGCGCCATCGCGTAGCGGGTAAGGGAATCCATAATCAGCAGTACGTGTTGGCCACGATCGCGGAAATCTTCGGCGATGCGGGTGGCATAGGCAGCGCCCTGCATACGTAGCAGTGGGGAAACGTCTGCCGGTGCGGCGATCACCACCGAACGGGCGCGCCCCTCGGTGCCGAGGATGTTTTCGATAAAGTCTTTTACTTCGCGGCCACGTTCGCCAATCAGCCCAACGACGATCACGTCGGCCTGGGTGTAACGCGCCATCATGCCAAGCAGTACGCTTTTACCTACGCCAGAACCAGCGAACAGACCCATGCGCTGGCCGCGGCCCACGGTAAGCAGCCCGTTAATGGTGCGTACGCCCACGTCGAGTACCTGTTCGATCGGAGTGCGCTGCAATGGGTTGAATGGGGCGGTGATCAGCGGCGCACGGTAGCCGGTGTCCGGTGCCGGCAGGCCATCGAGCGGTTTGGCACCGCCGTCTAGCACCCGGCCAAGCAATGCCGGGCCAAGGGGTAACTGTTTGCTGGCGCTTTGCCCTTCGGGGGAGACGCGAGCATAAACTCTGGCGCCGGGCACTATGCCGTCAACCTCTTCCAGCGGCATCAGGAATAGCCGCTGGCCGTTAAAACCGACTACCTCGCTTTCTACCTCCTGCACCATACCGCTGTCATGGCGTTCGATCAGGCAGGTAGCCCCCAGCGGTAACTGCAAACCGGTGGCTTCCAGTACCAGCCCGGTGGCTCGGGTCAGGCGGCCATAACGGCGTACCGTCGGCGCACGGGCAATGCGTTTTTCCAGACTGTCCAGCGAGTTCAGCCAGCGGCCGAGACGAACGGTCATCACAGCTCTCCCGGTGCGGCCAGACGGCACAGTTCATGCCAGCGGGTGGCCAGACTGGCATCCAGATCGCCTTCTTCTGCGCTGACCTTACAACCGCCAGGATGCAGCTGACCGTCGGCCAGCAGCCGCCAGCCGTGCAGGCTGAGGGTCACGCCAAGCTGCTGTTCCACCCGTTCATAATCATCCGGGTGTACGCGCAGCTGAGGTTTACCGCTGAACATCGGTTCTTGCTGGAGCAACTGTTGGATCTGGCTGAGTAGGGCGGTACCGTCACAGACCGGCGCTTGGCCGATCACCTGTTTGGCCGCCGTCAGGGCTAGTTGCATCAGGCGCGAGGCAATCACGCTGTCGAGCGCGTCCAGCGTATGCTGGAACTCGGTAACCAACTGCTGCCAATGTTCCGTGATCGGTTGTTGCTGCTGTTGACCCGCCAGAATACCTTGCTCGCGGCCTTCCTCCAGCCCGGCCTGGAAACCGGCGTCATAACCTTTCTGCTGGCCCTCGGCAAAACCTTGTTGCTGACCTTGCTGCTGGGCCTGCAAACGTAACATCTCCAGCCGTTGCTGTTCGTTGATGCTGTCGTCCTGCGGGATAGTGATCACCTCAGGTGGGCTTTCCGGTTCCAGTACCGGTTTGGGATCTGCCAGATCGTTAAGCGACCAGGGCTGCCAGGGCAGGGTGTTGAGGCGATCAGACATAGGTGTCCTCGCCACCGCCGATGATCATTTCGCCGGTTTCTGCCAGACGACGTACCACCAACAGGATAGCCTTCTGTTCGTTCTCTACCTGCGACATGCGCACCGGGCCACGGTTGGCCAGATCGTCGCGCAGGATATCGGCGGCGCGTTGCGACATGTTTTTGAGGAACTTCTCGCGCAGCGGCTGTTCGGCTCCTTTCAGGGCGATCAGCAGGGATTCGCTTTCCACGTCCTGCAACAGGCGCTGGATGCTGCGATCGTCCACTTCGACCAGGTTTTCGAACAGGAACATTTCGTCGATGATTTTCTGCGCCAACTCGCCGTCGTATTCGCGCATAGCACCGATAACCGCCTCTTCCTGTTGGCTTTTCATCAGGTTGATAATCTCGGCGGCGGTGCGTACACCTCCCATTTTGCTGCGCTTGAGGTTTTGGCCGTCCAGCAGATTGTTCAGCACTTCGGTCAGCTCTGCCAGGGCGTCCGGCTGTACGCCGCCGAAGGTGGCGATACGCAGCATCACGTCGTTGCGTAGGCGCTCCTCGAACTGTGCCAGGATATCCGCCGCCTGGCCGCGCTTGAGGTGTACCAGGATAGTGGCGATGATCTGCGGGTGTTCGTCGCGGATCAGATCGGCCGCGCTCTGCGGCTCCATAAAGTTGAGCGTTTCCATGCCGGAGGTGTCTTCGCGTGATTCGAGAATATCCTCCAGCAGGCTGCTGGCACGTTCCTCACCCAAGGCTTTAACCAGCACCGTGCGCAGGTAGTCGCTGGCATTGACGCTCAGCGCAGCATACTGTTCGGCGTCGTCTTCAAACTCACGGAGGACCTCCCCCAACTGTTTGTGGGACACCTGACGCATGCTGGCCATGGTGCCACTCAATTGTTGTACTTCCCTTGACGAGAGGTGCTTGAAGACTTCGGCGGCGCGATCTTCACCTAGCGTCATCAGCAGGATGGCGCTCTTTTCGGTACCTGTCAGGCTCATAGTTCGTTACTCATCCATTGGCGGATCACCAGGGCGACCACGCGTGGATCTTTATCTGCCAGTTCGCGGATCCGCTGGCTCTGGACTTCAGCATTAACGCGCTGCTGTGATTTCTTATGCAACGCCTGTTCTTCATTACTTGGCTTGTTCACCTCAGTTGGGCGACTGGCTGGTGTATTGGCAGCGACCACCGCAGCCTGTTGCGCTACCTGACGGTTTTGCAGTTGCGGACGAACCAGCTTGCGCCACAAAATCCAGGCCACCAGCAGTACCAGCAAATAGCGGCCTGCGTTGAACAACTGCTCGATAAACGACTGTGACTGCCAGAAAGGCAACTCGCCGCCGGTCTGCTCTACATCGTTGAACTGGGTGTTGACCACGTTGAGCGTATCGCCACGGCTGCTGGAATAGCCCATCGCTTCACGGACCAGAGATTCCACCTGGGCCAACTGCTCTTTGCTCATGGGCTGCGGTTTGCCATCTTTATCGGTACCCAGGGTGTTGAGCACGACGGCAACCGACAGCCGTTCCACTGCCCCAGCTTTGTGCTGAGTATGACGAATGGTGCGATCCACCTCGTAGTTGGTGGTTTCATCACGGCGACTGTTTTGCGCTACGTTACCGCTAGCTCCGGTACGCGTGTTGTTATTGGCATTATTTGCCGTGGCAGGAGTATTGCCCGCAGCAGTATTTTTTGGTGTTTCAATCGGCGCAGTCGGTGCTGCACTAGGCTGGTTGGAAAGAGCGCCCGGTACGCCGCCGATCTGTTGCCCGCCATTCTGTTCACTCTGGCTGAGCTGTCTGGAGCGTATCGCGGATTTATCCGGCTGTTGGTTGGGCTGGTACTGTTCGTCGGTTTGCTCGCGGGTGGAGAAATCGATTTGTGCCGTTACCTGTGCACGCACGTTCGCGCTGCCGACAATCGGTGCCAGAATGGCTTCAATACGTCGTTGATAGCGGTTCTCGACCTCGTTGGCGTACTTCAACTGCGCGGCATTGAGATCGCGCCCGGTGCCGTCGGATTGGGTCAGTAAGCGGCCCGCCTGATCGACCACCGTGACATTGCCAGGCGGTAAACCGGCCACGCTGCTGGACACCATATATACCACGGCATTGATCTGGCCGTCGTCCAAGGTGCGACCTGGTTGCAGCGTTAGCGTCACGGAAGCTGAAGGGTTTTTTTGTTCGCGCACAAACAGCGAAGGTTTAGGCAGTGCCAGATGCACACGGGCATTCTGCACCGGCCCCAGGGATTCGATAGTGCGCGACAGTTCGCCTTCCAGCGCCCGCTGATAGTTGATCTGCTCGCTGAACTGGCTGATGCCGAATTTTTCCTGATCCAGCAGTTCAAAGCCGACAGCACCTCCCTTGGGCAGCCCTTGTTGCGCCAGACGCAGGCGCGTTTCATGCACCTTTTCTGCCGGGATCATTAGCGCCGAGCCGTTCTCGGTAAAGCGATAGGGGATGTTCATCTGCGTCAGCTGCGTGACGATAGCACCGCCGTCGCGATCGTTGAGATTGCTGTACAGCACACGGTAATCCGGGCTTTTTGCCCATAGCGTCAGCGCAACCACGATGGCGATCGCCGCTGAGGCCGCGATCAGTAGTGGAATTTTAGGGTTGGCACGCAGGCGATTCCATAAGGCCAGCAGGCCGTTATCACGGCTTTCACCATTCATGCTGGTACCCACTCAGGTGGGTTCGAGGTATGGCTAGCGTTGTTGTGTGATGACAAAACAGACTCCCTGATACACAGTTCTTTACGGCCTAACAAAAGCGCCCCCATTTTTGGGCATGCCATTATTTGCCCTTAAGGCCAATTTTGATGGCCCGATAAACCGGTGTTTTTGCAGTTAATTAGCCGCTTTAACCGTAAAGCACTGTGGTAGGGTGTGCAGCATCGGGATCATGCAGGTGAATGAATACGCGGTTTTCCCCGTCGTTTTTCAAGTCACCGCTTGAAATCCATAGGGTATGAATGAAGTGATGAGGTCATGATGGCAATTCAGGGTATTGAAGGAGTGTTGCAGCAGTTGCAGGCCACGGCGGTTCAGGCTGGAGCGCTGCGACAAAACGATCCGGTGCAGGGAGCCAGCTTTGCCAGCGAGTTAAAGGCGGCTCTTGGTAAGATTAGCGAGACTCAACAAACCGCACGCCAGCAAGCCCAGGATTTTGAATTGGGTGTGCCAGGTATCAGTCTGAACGACGTTATGGTCGATCTGCAAAAATCTTCGGTGTCTTTGCAACTGGGTGTACAGGTGCGTAATAAACTGGTCGCGGCTTATCAGGACGTGATGAACATGGCAGTGTAGTGGTAAAGGCAGGGCGGCTATAGCGTACAACGATAATCTGTTCTGTATTGGCGTATGCCTCCCTAATGGGTTTTTCGGTCCGTTTGTTCAATCAATAAATCATAGATAGCCGGTGTTTTGAGCGTCGACGGTGTTTTTTATGGGTAACACCGATTTTTTTACTATCAATAACCTTGGCGTGTTTTTTAAAGGAATAAATGCACAAAATTGTCAGCGACGCCACCAAATACTCCACTATATCCTCCTTGAAATTGGTTAACCAAGCTAATATTTGTGGTTATTGTCTCAAAAGTCAATTAACAGGATGTAAACCAGACGCATCTCTATTTTTAAATGGAAATATCTTACATTGTTATTTTCCATGTCTATTAAATGTATTTTTGGTGTTTGATTTTTGAATGTTATATGTTGCCGTTAATGAAGGAGTGATTGTTAATAAATTGGCCTGATTTTTTGTTTTTTGCATGATGTTATTTTCTGTTGCTCTATACGTGGCCGCTAGCCGACCTCTCGGTTTTATAAAAGTGCTTAACGATGAGCAGATGGAACAGGTAGGTAGACTACGCAAAAAGGTATTGAGCAATGTAGAGGCCGACGGTGAAGCGATTGAGTCTCATTCAGCACCAGAGGAAACCCTCGGGTTAAGTATTTATTCAGGAAAGATAATGAGCACTAAAAGTGAAGTAAGATGGCGTTTTTTCAGCAGTGTCATGTTAATTGTATTGGCCGTATTAACCTATGTGTTAGTGACGCTCAGCTGATGTACGGGCCACTCTGGGTGGCCTTAGTAACATCCTTAACCTGCCGTTGTTATCATCAGCACTTATTCCTCTACCGTATTTAGCCATGGATAGGAAGGGGACTGCATGGCGGTGGGCTGCATTATTCGCTGGTGCCCACGGATAGCGGTAGGCGCGAAGCCGAATCGTTTACGAAAGCGCTCGGCAAAACGAGAAGAACTTTCATAGCTCACATACTGCGCAATGGCAGAAATCGGCCAGTCTGTCGCCTGTAACAAGAGCAGCGCACGGCTCATACGTACGTCGATCATCAGGCTGCGCAAGGCGGTATTCTCCGTCGATAGTTTACGCCGCAGTACCACCTCACTCATCATCAGATTTTCAGCCACTCCGGCGGCAGTCCAAATCCGGTGCGGATCGGTTGCCAGCAAGCGGCGCACCTGCTGAGTCAGATCGTTAGCTTCCTTGTGAGTAAAGCGAATACCCAAATGTGCCAACCACAGTAGGATTTCGCACATTTTATGGTGGATAATCATCTGGGGAAAACGATCATGTAGCGTCAGTGCCAGCGCAGCGGTTTCAAAACTGTGTAAAAACGGGCTGGGCATCTTCGTCAGCGTAGTGACACCGGTGAAAGGGATAGCGGGCGGTGTGATAGGCGTATTGGCTAACGTATCAAACAGCAAGGGATCGCAAATCAGCAGTTGGCAGCTGAACACTCCGCTGTCTGAAAGGCTATTAATCACATCGGCGGTTAGCCCACCCTCTACGATCAACATCTCCCCAACGCGAGCTACCACCTCCCGCTGCTGCCACCGTATACGTGTTTGCCCTTGCTGGATCAAAAACAGATGCGTCTGCTCAAAATAGAGCGACGGAAGTCGTAGTTCAGTATGCTGAATGATGTGTGCTGATGCACCGATCCCGGGACAATAATTAATTAAGCGTTCCATCAATATTCATTTCATCGTTATTATCTACGAATATCTTTACGCTTTGCTGGGTGATGGAGCAACATTTTTTCGTCTGTTGCCGATCACAACTCGGTAATTTGCTTGTCAAGAATCAGTTTCCTGTTGAACAGAAAACGTCCGTGTTGGGATAAATGTTATCCATTAAATCGACAATAATGCCAGCGGTTTGCATTTTCATGCATTACCTGCCATACGAATTATTCAAATCTCATGCATTTATATTATGGTACAATGGGATAATAATAGTGTTTTATCCTATTAATCACTCAAGACAGGCAATTAAACATAAGATTTAACTTGATTGTGGTTCACCAAGCAGCAAAGCGCGGTCGTGGAATTGACCATAGGTGCTGTTAACCACGCTTTGGCGGGTGGATTGCGCGATCAAAACCGTTAATTTGTCCATGCGTAACTGCATCAGTCGCTTAAGTTCGGTTTCGTTGTTGAGGATTTGCTGCAATTTGCTGCGTAAAATTTCCTGCAAGGCCGGAGATAGCTCAGAGATACTCACCTGTTTGGCGGTTGTTTCTACCGCCTGGACGTAGGTGATCTCCATTTCAATCAGCGCATCCCACTGGCCAGCCTGCGCCAGGGTGATCATTTGCTCACTCAGGGTTTGGATCAGTTGATAAGCTGATAGCAGTTGTTGGTAGTGTTCCATTATACGCCGTCCTGAGCGGGTTGATAATTGGGGCCAATTTGACGCCAGGCGTCGGCAATGTTTTCCAGCAGCCCGCTGACCTCGTCAAGCGCCGCGACATCATTGTGCAGGTTGGCCTGCATCAGACGGCGTTTCATATAGTCATATAGGGCCGCGAGATTATCGGCGATCTCCCCACCCTGTTCATGATTGAGGCCATTTTTCAGCCCGTTATCAATGATATTAATCGCCTTCGAGATCGCCAGCCCCTTGCCGGCGATATTCCCCTGATTCATCAGGATGCGTGCACGAAGCAGGGCGCTGAGCGCCCCGTCGAATAGCATCACGATTAGCTGGTGCGGGCTGGCACCCATCACGCCACTTTCTACACTCACCTGGGCGTAAGCCTGGGTTCCGCTGCGGTTGTACATGCTATTTTACCTGGTTAACGCGCCTATTTAGACGCGAACTGTTGGGTTAAATAATTACTGGTACCATTTAGCTTCGACATCATGGTATCCAACTGAACAAATTGCTGTTTGTAACGATCGATGGTGCTTTGAATACTTTCAGTCACTCGGGTGATTTGGGTATTCAAACGGTCAAGGTTAGTGTTGATACTCTTAGTAGAGTTCTCAATGACCCCACCTGCCTTGATGTAGTTTTGGATCTCATTGTGGATTTCCGTTGCCATACCGCTCTCCTTGCCATCACCGGCGAAGAAATTGGCCACCTGATCGGGCTTTTCATCAATCGCCTTTTTCAACTTTTCGCTGTCCAGTTCCAGCTTGCCGGTTTTGGTATTGGTGGTAATGCCGAGGTTACCCAAGCCCTTCAGCTCCGGGTTATCCTGTGCGGCGCTCAGCGCACTCTTAATGGAAGACTGGATGCCGCGCAGCGTGTTGTCGCCCAGTAATGCCCCGTTATTTGCGTTCTGTGCCTCCCCACTCTTGACCGGGGTGAATTTGGTCAGGGAGTTGAAGGTATCCAGCAGTGAGTTATAACTATCAACCCAGGCTTTGACCTTGTCCGCGGAGCCGTTTTTATCGGCGGAGACCACCAGGTTCTGTGGTTCGCCCGGTTTGGTAGTGGTTTTCAAATCCAGCGTGACCCCTTGCAGGGCATCGGCGATCGAGTTGGTGCTGCGCTTGATGGTGGTGCCGTTGATGGTCACCTGCGCATCCTGGCCTTTGACCGTTTCCTTCATCGCATTGTTGGTGCTGGTGGGATCGTAATTTAAGACCGCCCCCAGTTTATCGTCATTATTGACCTGCACCTTGACCGTATTGTTTTCGCCTGTGGTGGAGGAACTGATAGCCAACTGATACTCGTTATCGCCCACGCGCATAATAGTGGCATTCACCCCAGCCTTGGCGCCGTTGATGGCATCGCGCATTTCCAGCAGTGAGGTTTGATTGTCGCTGAGCGGGATTTTCACTTCTTTGGGCGGATTGCCGGCGGTGATGGAAACCGAGCGGTCGCTGGCACCACTGGTCCCCAGCTTCTCAGCCTGATCCTTGATCTCTGTCGTCGTCGTCAGGGTTTGCGGCTGTGCCAGGTGCTGCACTTCAACGCTGTAGTTACCCGGCACCGATTTGGCCGTGGTGGTCACTTTAAACTGGTCGTGTTCGCTGGCGGTGGTGTTGTTAAAGAACTCCGGCTTGGCCAATTCTTTGCTCAGGTTATCGAATTTTTCCAGCGCGCTTTTCAGCGTGCCGTAGGCGGTCAACTTGGCGTTATAACTGCTTTGCTGGGTGGTATAAGGCGTCAGACGTTGTTGTTCCGCCTTGCTCAGCTTGTCCAGCAAGCCATTGAGGTCCAACCCTGAGCCGATGCCTAATGAACTAATCGATGCCATTCGTCATTCTCCTATAATCAAAAACTAGTTACCCGTTGTCTTGCCAGTCGCTCGCGAGCATCAGGCAATGATGCTCTGCGGCCATTTGAAATCCATCGGGTATATACGCTCTATGCGTTATCGGCTCAGTATGCAAAAAGTTTACGGATAAATAGAAAAAACGATGGCGCAGTAGAAGAGGGAAAAACAGCGTTATTCGCGCCATTGGCGAAAAATGAAAAAAACGGAAAAAAAAATTAAAGGTTGCAGGGGCAGCGCCGATACCTGATGTGACGGTGGTTGACGCCGTGGGCCAACAAGGTCCGAACCCTTTAATTGTGAATGCGAACGTCGCAACTGATTCGTAAGGAAAGCAAATTATGGCACAAGTAATTAATACCAACAGCCTGTCGTTGATGGCGCAGAACAACCTGAACAAATCTCAGTCTTCTCTGGGGACCGCTATCGAGCGTCTGTCTTCTGGTCTGCGTATCAACAGCGCGAAGGATGATGCTGCGGGTCAGGCGATCTCTAACCGTTTCACCTCTAACATCAAGGGGCTGACTCAAGCCTCCCGTAACGCTAACGACGGTATCTCCCTGGCGCAGACTACCGAAGGCGCACTGAACGAAGTTAACGACAACCTGCAGAACATCCGTCGTCTGACCGTACAGGCACAGAACGGCTCCAACTCAGACAGCGATTTGAAATCCATCCAGGACGAAATCACCCAGCGTCTGAGTGAAATCGACCGTATCTCTGAACAGACCGATTTCAACGGCGTAAAAGTGTTGAGCAAAGATCAGAAACTGACCATTCAGGTTGGCGCTAACGATAGTGAAACTATCGATATTGACCTGCAGAAGATCAACTCTGAAGAACTGAAGCTGGACACCTTCAACGTGACCGAAAAAGGCAACCGTGTTGGTTCTAAGATCGCTAATGACTCTACCATCAAATATGATAACGCTGGTACAGTTGGAGATGCGAAAGTTGATTCTTCTACGCTGACTGGTAAAGACAAGTTGGTATCTGGTACCGACAAAAATGGCAAAACCATGTATCTGGTTGAAACCACCGGTGATGATGGCAAGAAGACGTATTCCACAGCCAAAGCGACCTTTACTCCTGCTGCTGCTGGCGCACCTGATACTGTTAAATTTGAGAAAGAAGGCACCCCAGTTGAAGTCAAGATCGACGATCCGCTGGCAACGCTGGACAAAGCCCTGTCACAAGTTGACAACCTGCGCTCTTCCCTGGGTGCGGTACAGAACCGTTTCGATTCTGTTATCAACAACCTGAACAGCACCGTGAACAACCTGTCTGCTTCCCAGTCTCGCATTCAAGATGCCGACTACGCGACCGAAGTATCCAACATGAGCCGTGCCAACATCCTGCAACAGGCTGGCACCTCGGTTCTGGCCCAGGCTAACCAGTCTACCCAGAACGTACTGACTCTGCTGCGTTAATCAACTCTCTCCGATTAGCCTGTCATCCAAACCCTGCTTCGGCAGGGTTTTTTATCTTCTGCTGCCGTCAGCGTTTTTACATGGCGCAAATAAAGCCCGTTTTGTACGGCTGTTCAGACGATTGGTATTTCGCCCGCTACGGATAATAGCTATGACTCCGTTATCCGCAGGTTAGACATTGTGAGCGATCTGTATACCGCCGAAGGCGTCATGGACAAAAATTCTCTCTGGTTGCGCTATGTCCCGCTAGTGCGCCACGAGGCGTTACGCCTGCAGGTTAGGCTGCCCGCCAGCGTGGAGCTGGACGATCTGCTGCAAGCCGGGGGAATAGGGCTGTTAAACGCCGTTGAGCGTTACGATGCCCTGCAAGGAACCGCCTTCACGACCTATGCCGTGCAGCGTATTCGCGGAGCGATGCTCGACGAGTTGCGCAGCCGTGACTGGGTGCCGCGCAGTGTACGCCGCAACGCCCGGGAAGTGGCGCGCATGATGCAGCAGTTGGAACAGCGGCTTGGCCGCCCGGCCAGCGAAGTGGAGGTGGCCCAGGGATTGGATATCTCGCTGGATGAGTATCGCCAGATCCTGCTGGACACCAATAATAGCCAGCTATTTTCCTACGACGAATGGCAGGAAGAGCATGGCGACAGCGCCGAACCGGTGCTGGAAGGTCATGAGGCTGCCAATCCGCTGCATCAACTGCTGGAGGGCAACCTACGCCAGCGGGTGATCGACGCCATCGAGGCGCTACCGGAACGCGAAAAACTGGTGCTGACGTTGTATTACCAGGAGGAGTTGAATCTGAAGGAAATTGGCGCAGTGCTCGATGTGGGTGAGTCGCGAGTCAGCCAGTTGCACAGCCAGGCGATTAAACGCCTGCGGGCACGTCTGGCCCAGGACACCTGAACCTCAAAGCCTGCCTCCTTAACCAACCTGATTACTGCCGCAATAAATGGACTGCAAATGATGCCAGGAAAACAGTTGAAGAAACGGCCACTCAGCCGCTACCTGAAAGATTATAAACACAGCCAAACCCATTGTTCCCAGTGCGAGAAGGTGCTCGAGCGCATGACGCTGGTGTTCCGTGGCAAGATCATCAATAAGGAGGCCATCGCCGGGATGGATCAGCTGATTGACGATTTGGTCTGGCAAAACGTGCAAAGCGAGTTGACTGCGCTATGCCGGTTTTGTAGTGAAATCTCCTGTAATAGTCATCCCAGCTACTTCGACATCATGGCGTTTAAACAGTATCTGTTTGAACAGACCGAGATGAACCACAGCACCATCCGCGAATATGTCGTGCGCCTGCGGCGCCTGGATGAAATGCTGGTGGCACATAACTATCCTGCCGATCAGTTTGCCAGCGCATTCAACCATCAGTGTATTATCGACGATCTGCTACCGGCGGCGAACGATAACTACCGTATCGCGCTGCGCAAATACGACCAGTACCTGGCCTGGCAAAAAAGCTACTGATAAGGTTGTGTCCCTCCATTGCACGTGAGCACCGCTGGAGGTCATTTGGACGCGTTGCAAGGCACGACCCGGTCAGTAGGCCGGGGGAACCTGCCCCCACCCCACGAATAAAGAGTGATTATTCAGAGCACATCTGATAAATCTATCACTCAAACACCGTTATTTTATTCCCTGGGGGAAGTTGTGGATCTGCAACAGCAACTGGCGCAATTCCCGCGCCTGGATTTGGTTGGCTCTGCCACGCCGCTCGAAAAGTTATCCCGCCTTTCAAACTACCTTGGCCGCGAAATTTACATCAAACGTGACGATGTCACGCCGATGGCGATGGGTGGCAACAAGCTGAGAAAGCTGGAGTTTTTAGCCGCCGACGCGATTCGCCAAGGGGCCGATACCCTGGTTACCGCCGGTGCCATTCAATCCAACCACGTTCGCCAGACCGCCGCCGTGGCGGCCAAGCTCGGCCTGCAATGCGTGGCGCTGTTGGAAAACCCCATCGATACCAAAGCGGAAAATTACCTCAGTAACGGTAACCGCCTGCTGCTCGATCTGTTCAATGTTGAAGTGGTGATGTGCGATGCCCTACACGATCCGCAGGTGCAGCTGGCAGATCTCGCCACTCGTTTGGAAGCCCAGGGCTTCCGCCCTTATGTCGTCCCCGTTGGCGGCTCCAACGCGCTCGGTTCATTGGGCTATGTGCAGTGTGCGCTGGAAATTGCCGCGCAGAGCCATGATGTCACTTTCAGTTCGATTGTGGTGGCATCCGGTAGTGCCGGGACTCACGCCGGTCTGGCGGTGGGGCTACAGCAACTGCTGCCGGAGAGCGAACTGATTGGCGTGACCGTTTCCCGCAAGGTGATCGATCAGTTACCTAAGGTTGAACAACTGCAAAAAGCGGTCGCCTGTTCGCTGAATATTGACGCATTGGCACCTATCACCTTGTGGGATGACTATTTTGCCCCGCAGTACGGAATGCCGAATGATGAAGGCATGGCGGCGGTGAAGTTGTTGGCACAGCAGGAAGGTGTGCTGCTGGACCCGGTCTATACTGGTAAGGCGATGGCGGGGTTGATTGATGGCATCAGCCAGAAACGTTTTCGCGATGAAGGTCCGATCCTGTTTGTGCACACCGGTGGGGCACCGGCGCTGTTCGCTTATCACCCACAGGTCTAATGCCGAGCAAATTTGTTATTCCATTTAGAACTATAGTTATCAGTTTATATTCCTTTATGAAGTATTCGTGACTGTTAAAGTCATGAAATCAAAAAGATAAACAACAGATGGGGTGTCTATGGTCTTTTCAAAATTTCGTCGTCAACTGCTGCTGGGTATGATGGCCGTGGCGTTGACCACCGGGTTAAGCGTGAAAACCTACGCGGCCGATAACCTGCTCGATCAGGTCAAGCAGCGTGGCACGCTGATCGTTGGGCTGGAAGGCACCTATCCGCCGTTCAGCTTCCAGGGCGAGGATGGCAAACTGACCGGCTTTGAGGTGGATTTCGCTAATGCACTGGCGGAACATCTGGGGTTGAAGGCTAAGCTCAATCCAACCAAATGGGATGGTATGTTGGCCTCGTTGGAGTCCAAGCGTATCGACGTGGTGATCAACCAGGTCACCATCTCTGATGAGCGTAAGAAAAAGTACGATTTCTCTACCCCATATACCGTTTCTGGTATCCAGGCGCTGGTGAAGAAAGGCAATGAAGGCATTATTACCAAGGCCGACGATCTGAAGGGTAAGAAGGTCGGCGTGGGTCTGGGCACCAACTACGAACAGTGGCTGCGTGAAAATGTGCAGGGTGTTGATGTGCGAACCTACGACGATGACCCAACTAAGTATCAGGATCTGCGTGTAGGCCGCATCGATGCTATTTTGGTCGACCGTCTGGCGGCGTTGGATCTGGTGAAAAAAACCGGCGATACGCTGGCCGTCGCTGGCCCGGCCTTCTCTCGGCAGGAATCTGGCGTAGCAGTGCGTAAAAACAATCCGGAACTGCTTGCCGCTATCGATCAGGCGATTGCCCATATGCAGCAAGACGGTACGTTGGCGAAGATCTCTGAAAAATGGTTTGGCGCGGACGTAACTAAATAATGCAAGAGAGTATTCAACTGGCGCTGGATTCAGCGCCATTTTTATTACGGGGTGCGCTGTTGACCCTCCAGCTCAGTCTGGGAGGCATGGCGCTCGGTTTGATCCTCGGGTTTCTGTTGGCGCTGATGCGCCTTTCGCCGTTATGGCCGATCTCCTGGCTGTCACGCATCTACGTGTCCCTGTTTCGCGGTACGCCGCTGATCGCTCAGCTGTTTATGATCTATTACGGTTTACCGCAGTTTGGCATCGAACTGGATCCGTTCCCTGCGGCATTAATCGGCCTTTCATTAAACACCGCAGCCTATACGTCGGAAACGCTGCGTGCGGCTATTTCCTCGATCGATAAAGGGCAGTGGGAAGCGGCGGCCAGTATCGGCATGACGCCCTGGCAGACCCTGCGCCGTGTGATCCTGCCGCAGGCGGCCCGCACCGCGTTGCCACCGCTGGGCAACAGCTTTATCGGTTTGGTCAAGGATACCTCGCTGGCGGCGACCATTCAGGTGCCGGAGCTGTTCCGTCAGGCGCAGCTGATCACCTCACGTACGCTGGAAGTGTTCGCCATGTATCTGGCGGCATCGCTGATCTACTGGGTGATGGCCACCTTGCTTTCCGCGTTGCAAAACCGTCTGGAAGCGCA
The DNA here is from genome assembly GCF_023282985.1 of Serratia silvae. GTDB lineage: Bacteria > Pseudomonadota > Gammaproteobacteria > Enterobacterales > Enterobacteriaceae > Chania > Chania silvae. The sequence goes on from NZ_JAGQDC010000002.1 coordinate 446,793, forward strand.
CGTTAACCGTCAGGATCAGGAGTAGCCGATGAGCGCTATCGAAGTCAGACAGTTGGTTAAAAAGTTCAAAGGGCAGACCGTGTTGCACGGTATTGATCTTGAGGTGAACGCGGGTGAAGTGGTGGCGATTATCGGGCCGAGTGGTTCCGGTAAGACGACCTTGCTACGCAGCATCAACCTGCTGGAGGTGCCGGATTCTGGTACTATCCGCGTTGGTGAGATCCTGATCGATAGCGCTCGCCCGCTGAGCAAACAAAAAAATCAGGTACGAGCTTTGCGCCAGCAGGTGGGCTTTGTTTTTCAGGGCTTCAACCTGTTTCCCCACCGTTCGGTGCTGGAAAACATCATCGAAGGGCCGGTGATCGTTAAAGGAGAGGCCAAGGCCAGCGCTGAAAAGCGGGCGCGTGTATTGTTGGCAAAAGTGGGGCTGAGCGGTAAAGAACAGGCCTACCCTAGACGTTTGTCCGGCGGTCAGCAGCAGCGCGTAGCCATTGCCAGGGCGTTAGCAATGCAGCCTGAGGTTATTTTGTTTGATGAACCGACCTCTGCGCTGGATCCTGAGCTGGTTGGCGAAGTGCTCAATACTATTCGCGCCTTGGCAGAAGAGAAACGCACCATGGTGATCGTCACGCACGAGATGAGCTTTGCCCGTGACGTAGCCGACCGCGCCATTTTTATGGATCATGGCCGCATTGTTGAGCAGGGGCCAGCGAAGGCGTTGTTCGCCAACCCGCAGCATCAGCGCACCAAGCAGTTTCTAGATAAGTTTCTCAATCAGTGATCTTGTCAGGGGGCGATGCCCCCTTAACCTCGTTAACCCGCTTTCAATAACTCATTACGCGCTGCGGCGGCGAGAAATGCGCTGCGGCTGCCATAGCCAGGATGCTGCTGCACCAGCGAATCAATACGGTTGAGTAGCCTGTGGGGCAATGTGATATTGATGCGTTCTGCCCGGCCATCGAACTTGTCCATATTAATATCCACCAGCAACCACTGCCCGCCGTTGAGGGCGTCGTTGCCCTGAGCCAGATGGAAGGACACCGCTTGTGGACGTGGAATGGCCTGATTCTCTTCGCTCAATAATTCAAAGTGGGCATCCAGAGCGCTTTTGGCATCCTGGAAGGTTTGATCGAGACTGTCTCCGGCAAAGTAGCAGCCTGGCACATCGGGAAAGAAACCGCTGGCGCTGCCATCCGGATCGGCATGTATATAAGCGGGATAAAACATAGTGTTACCTCGTCATTGCGAAATGGCTTAGGAATTAAGCAACCCTGCATCCTTCATGATTTGCCGTAGCGTTCCCAATTTCACATCCTTATTGGGATGGGGCACGGTGATCACCAACGATGAGTTGGGGTGTTTGAATTGATGGTGGCTGCCTTTGATCCGTTGTAAAACCCAACCATGGCTTTCGAGTCGTTTAATCAGTTCTGAACTTTTCACCTGTTCATTTCTTATAATACACACCATACACATTTATTGGCAAGGAGATGAATACGGTATCGGCTGATTTTTATGCAGGCAATAAAAAACCCCGCATCAATGCAGGGTCTGCGAAGAGGCTCGCAATAAAGGCGCAGCATCACAGGTACTGCGCCCTTATGGCGAGAAAAAATACGGCGATTGTTAACCGATCGTCATCAGGCTGGCGTTACCCCCTGCGGCGGCGGTGTTGACGCTTAACGAACGTTCGATCAACAGGCGTTCCAGCAGGATGTTGGTTTCACCGCGGGCGAAACCTTGTACCGAGACAATGGCACCGCTGCGTTGCGCGATTTGCTCACACAGGGGGCGCAGCTGATCGGCGTCGCCGTGATAGATGGCCGCATCAAACTCGACTTTATCCTGCGCCCAATCCTTGGTGAAACCGATCCGTGCCTGAACGGCGGCTGGCAGGCTGCGATACAGCGTGCGCTGCAATTCCGCTTCCGGCCACAGCGCCTGGCTGCCAACCGCCAACACGGCGGCCAACTGGTTCAGCGCATCGGCGTTGTTATCCGCCAGGCACAGCACACGTTCACGTGGCAGCAGGGCGTAAGTGTTGCGTTCCCCAGTTGGGCCTGGCAGCGGGCGAACGGTACCACCCTGGCCCAGTTCAGCGTATTGTTGCGCCAGGACTGCCAACTCGCGATGGTTCTCCGCCACGGCCCATTGTTCCAAGGCCTGATGCGGTGCGAGCAGCGTAGGGCGCACGGTTGCCTCCAGAGGACGCTCGTTATCCTGGCGATTCAGCGTGCGCTGCACGGCATCCAGCGGGCGGCTGGCCAGCAGGCGATACAGATAGAGCGGGCCACCGGCTTTCGGCCCAGTGCCTGACAATCCTTCGCCGCCAAACGGCTGCACGCCTACCACCGCACCCACCATGTTGCGGTTAACATACAGGTTACCGACCTTGGCGTGATCGGTCACTCTGGCGATGGTTTCATCGATACGGGTATGGATACCCAGCGTCAGGCCATAGCCTGAGGCATTGATCTGATCGACCAATGCGCCCAGGTTGGCACGCTGGAAGCGAACCACGTGCAGCACCGGGCCAAAGATCTCTTTTTGCAACTCGTCAAAGCTTTCCAGCTCGATCAGCGTTGGCTTCACAAAGGTGCCGCGAGCCCACTCCTTCTCATCATCTCCCAGGCTTTTTGCCGCCTGATAAACCTTGCGGCCTTTGGCACGCATGGCCTGGATATGGCGTTCAATGCCGGTTTTGGCTTCGGCGTCGATCACCGGGCCAATGTCGGTAGACAGACGTTCCGGATTACCCATCCGGCATTCGGCCATCGCCCCGCGCAGCATTTTCAGGGTGTGTTCTGCCACGTCTTCCTGCACACACAGGATGCGCAGAGCAGAGCAACGCTGTCCGGCACTGTCGAAGGCGGAGGCTACGACGTCGGTCACCACCTGTTCGGTCAGGGCGGAAGAGTCGACGATCATCGCATTCAAACCGCCAGTTTCGGCAATCAACGGGGTTGGGCGGCCTTGAGGATCCAGACGGCCTGCGATATTGCGTTGCAGAATGCCCGCAACGTCGGTAGAGCCGGTGAACATCACGCCGCGTACCCGGGCATCATTGACCAAAAGGGAGCCTACGGTTTCACCCTGGCCAGGCAACAGTTGCAGGACGCCCTGAGGAATGCCAGCCTCCAGCAGGATGCGTACCGCCTGGGCGGCGACCAAAGGCGTCTGTTCCGCAGGCTTTGCCAGCACGCTGTTACCGGCGGCAAGGGCGGCGGCAACCTGGCCGGTGAAGATGGCCAGCGGGAAGTTCCACGGGCTGATACAGACTACCGGGCCTAACGGACGATGGCTGTCGTTGGCGAAGTCGTCACGTACTTGGCCAGCGTAGTAATGCAGAAAATCAACCGCTTCGCGGACTTCTGAGATGGCGTTATTGAAGGTTTTACCTGCCTCGCGCACCAGGATCCCCAGCAGGCTTTGCAGCTGGCTTTCCATCAGCTCTGCCGCGCGTTCTAAAATGGCAGCACGTTCAGAAGGTGGGGTGGCAAACCAGATCGGCCCGGCTGCGGCAGCGGCGTCTAATGCCCGGCTGACTTCACCTTCGGTGGCCTCACGAACATAGCCGACGATATCACCCGGTTCGGCTGGGTTGATCACCGGTTGTTCAACGCCTTGATCCAACGGAGCATCGATAATTGGCTCAGCACGCCATTGCTGGCTTGCGCTGGTGAGCAGGGCGCTGGACAACGAAGCCAACCGTTGTTCGTTAGCAAGATCCAGACCACTGGAGTTAACGCGTTTTTCACCATATAGCTCACGCGGCAATGGAATGCGCGGATGCGGTAAACCGATACGGCCTTCGCTAGCCGCCATGGCCTCGACTGCGCTGACAGGGTCGGCTACCAGCTCGTCGAGCGGCAGCGTGGCATCGGCGATACGGTTAACGAATGAGGTATTGGCCCCGTTTTCCAGCAGACGGCGTACCAGATAGGCCAACAGCGTTTCGTGCGTACCGACCGGCGCATAAATACGGCAAGGGCGGTTCAGCTTGCCGTCGGCCACTTTGCCTACCACCTGTTCGTACAGTGGTTCACCCATGCCGTGCAGGCACTGGAATTCGTACTGGCCGGGATAATAGTTATTACCCGCCAGGTGATAGATAGCGCTCAGCGTGTGGGCGTTGTGGGTGGCAAACTGCGGATAAATCAGGTTAGGTACTGCCAGCAGCTTGCGGGCGCAGGCCAGATAGGAAACGTCGGTATACACTTTGCGGGTATACACCGGGTAGCCTTCCAGGCCATCCATCTGGGCGCGCTTGATTTCGCTGTCCCAGTAAGCGCCTTTTACCAGGCGGATCATCAGGCGACGGCGGCTGCGGTTGGCCATGTCGATCACCGCATCAATAGCAAACGGGCAGCGCTTCTGGTAAGCCTGAATAACAAAGCCGATGCCGTTCCAACCGGCCAGCTGCGGCTCAAAGCACAGCTTTTCCAACAGATCGAGGGAGATCTCCAGGCGATCGGCTTCTTCGGCATCGATATTGATGCCGATATCGTATTGGCGTGCCTGCAACGTCAGCGACAGCAAGCGTGGATACAGCTCCTCCATCACGCGATCATACTGGGCACGGCTGTAACGTGGATGCAGCGCCGAGAGTTTGATCGAGATGCCAGGGCCTTCATAGATGCCACGGCCATTGGAGGCTTTACCGATAGCGTGGATTGCTTGCTGATAGGAAACCAGATAGGCCTGCGCATCGGCTTCGGTCAGTGCGGCTTCACCCAGCATGTCGTACGAGTAACGGAAGCCTTTGTCTTCCAGCTTGCGCGCATTGGCCAGCGCTTCGGCGATGGTTTCACCGGTCACAAACTGTTCGCCCATCAGGCGCATCGCCATATCGACCCCTTTACGGATCAACGGCTCACCGCGCTTACCGATGATACGGTTCAGTGCGTTGGAGAGATTGGCTTCATTATGGGTAGACACCAGCTTGCCGGTAAACAGCAGGCCCCAGGTTGCGGCGTTGACGAACAGCGAAGGGCTGCGGCCAAGGTGGGAATGCCAGTTGCCGTTGCTGATTTTGTCGCGGATTAACGCATCGCGCGTTGGCTTATCTGGAATACGCAGCAGCGCTTCGGCCAGGCACATCAGAGCCACCCCTTCCTGAGAAGAGAGCGAGAACTCCTGCAGCAATCCTTGCACCATACCGGCACGGCCGTTGGCACTTTTCTGGTTACGCAGCTTTTCGGCAATGCCATAGGCCAGTTTATGGGTGGCCTGTGCCAGATCGGCAGGTAAACGCGCCTGTTCGAGCAGCATTGGCACCGCTTCAGTTTCCGGGCGGCGGTAGGCGGCGGTGATGGCCGCACGAGTGACGGACTGCGGCAGGATCTGTTCGGCAAACTCAAGGAAAGGTTGATGGGACTCTTCTGGCACCTGCGGCGTGATGTCATCCGCTTCTGCCTGGTTGGTTGCGGTCAGCGTCGGAATTTCTGGCAGATCGGAACCGCTCTCCAGACGTTCAAGATAATTGAAAATAGCCTGCTTGATTAACCAGTGTGGCGTGCGGTCAATCCGTTGCGCCGCACTCTTGATGCGATCGCGGGTTGCTTCATCGAGCTTAACGCCCATTGTGGTAGTGCCCATGCCAATCCAGCTCCTGTGTTTGGAACTCCTCCCAACCAGCCAGATTAGGAGCGCTCCGTAGCGAAAATGAGGTTATTGATGCCGACAATATCCTGCATGTTGCAACTTTGTGCAACCTTGTTAAATGCGCTCCGTGATGAAGTGTGACTCCAATCGATTTTTTAACATCTAAGGAGCGGCGGAATACCGACTGAACGGCGGGATTGTTGTGCGAGGTTGAGGTATTTCCCTGTATAAATCAGGGTTAAGTAAGAGGCGCAACTCATTTTGATTGTCGCGAGTGCAACCTCGGCAGCGAATAAATGTGACCTGGGGTGAGTTTCGTGTGAGTTTTCTGTTAAATGTCTTGTTGGTTGTTGACTGCGTCATCTAGGATAGCCAGCGTTCAGACCATGATGGGTATAAACGCTGTTTGCCCGCCTTCATCGCAATGCGCCCCGTTCCGGCGCTTGGCGGGTGAAATTACTGACATAAAAATACCTGATAACTTTCAATAGGCTGCTAACATAAGGCGGTTTGAAAGGGAGAAGGGAATAATAAATGGAGAGTTTAAGATAATGAACACACCTATGCTGGTGACCTTCGTGGTCTACATTCTTGGGATGGTGGTGATCGGCCTGCTGGCCTATCGGGCGACCAATAACTTTGACGATTACATTTTAGGTGGCCGCAGCCTGGGTAGCGTGGTGACTGCGCTCTCCGCCGGGGCATCAGATATGAGCGGCTGGTTGCTGATGGGCTTGCCGGGTGCGATTTTCCTCTCCGGTATTTCGGAGAGCTGGATCGCCATCGGGCTGACCATCGGGGCTTACCTGAACTGGAAGCTGGTAGCAGGGCGGTTGCGGGTTCATACCGAAGCCAACAACAACGCCTTGACGCTGCCGGACTACTTTACCAGCCGTTTTGAGGATAACAGCAAACTGCTGCGGGTAATTTCTGCCATCGTGATCCTGGTGTTCTTCACCATCTATTGTGCTTCCGGCATTGTAGCCGGTGCGCGTCTGTTTGAAAGTACCTTCGGCATGACCTACGCCACCGCGCTGTGGGCCGGGGCGGCCGCTACCATCCTGTATACCTTTATCGGCGGGTTCCTGGCGGTTAGTTGGACTGATACCGTGCAGGCCAGCCTGATGATTTTTGCACTGATCCTTACGCCGGTGATTGTGATCTTCGCCGTAGGCGGTATTGATACTTCGATAATGGTGATCGCGGCTAAAAACCCGGCCAATCTGGATATGATGAAAGGGCTGAATCTGGTGGCGATCCTGTCGCTGCTGGGCTGGGGCCTGGGCTACTTCGGACAGCCGCATATTCTGGCGCGCTTTATGGCGGCGGACTCCCACCGCACCATCCGTAGCGCTCGCCGTATCAGTATGACCTGGATGATCCTCTGCCTGGCGGGGACCATTGCGGTTGGCTTCTTCGGCATCGCCTACTTTGCCAATAACCCGGATCAGGCGGGTAACGTGGCGGAAAACGGCGAGCGGGTATTTATCGAACTGGCCATGCTGCTGTTTAACCCATGGATTGCCGGGATCCTGTTGTCGGCCATTTTGGCGGCGGTGATGAGCACCTTGAGCTGCCAGCTGCTGGTATGTTCGAGTGCGATCACCGAAGACCTGTACAAAGCCTTCCTGCGCAAAGAGGCCAGCCAGCGTGAGCTGGTGTGGGTCGGGCGTGCGATGGTGCTAGTGGTGGCGCTGGTAGCAATAGCCCTGGCGGCTAACCCGGAGAACCGCGTGCTGGGTCTGGTAAGCTATGCCTGGGCCGGTTTTGGTGCCGCATTTGGCCCGGTGGTACTGATCTCGGTGATGTGGTCGCGTATGACCCGTAACGGTGCGCTGGCCGGTATGTTGGTAGGGGCGATTACCGTGATCGTCTGGAAGCAGTACGCTTGGCTGGGTCTGTACGAAATCATTCCTGGCTTTGTGTTGGGTTGCATCGCCATCGTAGTGGTTAGCCTGATGGGCCGCCAGCCTTCGGCAACCATCACCAAGCGTTTTGATCTGGCAGAGGCCGAGTTCAAAACCGTCTAATCCCGCCTTAATCTCTCCCTGGCAATCAGGGAGAGATCCGCTTTCCCTATCACTCGTTTCACCAAGCTGTAACAACTAGCGACATTTGATTAATAAAAATCACACTTCCGCCTCTTGTTTTTCTTTTCAGTAGAATGATAATCACTATCGTTTTGGTTTGCTTTTCTTTACATAGCCGCGGCCTCGGTCGACCTAGCGCAGCGGCTGACTACAAGTGCCTTTTCAGGGGTTAATATTCTATGTTTGTTCCTTTCCTTATCATGTTCCGTGAGGGGCTGGAGGCTGCGCTGATCGTCAGTTTGATCGCCAGCTATCTGAAGCGGACTCAACGCGGTCAATGGCTTGGGGTGGTATGGATTGGGGTGATCGTCGCCGTTGCTCTGTGTCTGGCACTAGGCATCTTCATCAATGAAACCACTGGCGAGTTTCCACAAAAACAGCAAGAGCTGTTCGAAGGGCTGGTGGCGGTGGTGGCGGTGTGCATTCTGACCTATATGGTGTTTTGGATGCGCAAGGTTTCCCGCTCGGTGAAGGTGCATCTTGAAGGGGCGATCGATAACGCGCTCAACTCGGGTAAAAGGCAAGGCTGGGCGCTGGTGGCGATGGTATTTTTTGCCGTTGCCCGTGAAGGGCTGGAGTCGGTGTTCTTTCTGCTGGCTGCATTTCAGCAGGATGTGGGCATTGCCGCGCCAATCGGTGCGATGCTCGGCCTGGCGTGCGCCATCGTGGTGGGCATGTTGATCTATTGGGGCGGTATCAAATTGCACCTGGCCAAGTTCTTCAAATGGACCAGCCTGTTTATTCTGTTCGTGGCTGCGGGCCTGGCCGCCGGGGCGATCCGTGCCTTCCACGAGGCCGGATTGTGGAACCACTTTCAGGATATCGCGTTCGACTTCAGCAACCAGCTATCCACGCATTCACTGCTGGGCACCCTGTTAGAGGGAATATTCGGCTATCAGGAAGCGCCATCGGTCAGCGAAGTAGCGGTCTATTTCCTGTATCTGATCCCTGCTCTGATTTTCTTTTTCCTGCCGCAGCGTACGGAGTCCTCAGCGATCACGGCGCAAAGCAAGACACCTCACTAATTTACTAGGGAATACCGTATGTCTACTCCGTTATTTCGCCGTAAGGCATTGCATGCTGCATTACTGGCCGTTCCTGCTTTCGCACTGAGTCTCAACGCGCTGGCGGCGGATATCCCGCGGGTTTTGGTGACCGTTAACGACAAACAGTGTGAGCCGATGCAGTTGACCCTGCCAGCCGGTAAAACTCAGTTTGTGGTGCATAACACCAGCCAGAAGAACCTGGAGTGGGAAATCCTCAAAGGTGTGATGGTGGTGGAAGAGCGTGAAAATATCGCGCCGGGTTTCACCCAGAAAATGACGGCAAACCTGGAAGCGGGCGAATACGACATGACCTGTGGGCTGCTGAGCAACCCTAAAGGCAAGCTTGTCGTCACGGCTGCGGGTACGGTAGCTGATGGCAAACCGAATGTGATGGATCTGGTTGGCCCGATTGCCGAATATAAAGTCTATGTCACCAAGGAAGTTGAAGGGCTGGTCAAGCAAACCAAGCTGTTCACCGATGCGATCAAAGCCGGTGATGTGGCCCAGGCCCGCAAGCTTTATGCGCCAACCCGTCAGCACTACGAGCGTATCGAACCGATTGCCGAGCTGTTCTCCGATCTGGACGGTAGCATCGACGCCCGTGAAGACGACTATGAGAAGAAAGCCGAAGATCCAAAATTCACCGGCTTCCACCGTCTGGAGAAAGCGCTGTTTGCCGACAACACCACCAAGGGCATGAATGAGTACGCCGATGGTCTGTACAAAGACACGCTGGAGTTGCAAAAGCGCATCGGTGAACTGACCTTCCCGCCAAGTAAAGTGGTGGGTGGCGCTGCTGGCCTGATTGAAGAAGTGGCGGCCAGCAAGATCAGCGGTGAAGAAGATCGCTACAGCCGTACCGACCTGTGGGATTTCCAGGCTAACGTCGATGGTGCTCAGAAGATCGTCAACCTGCTGCGTCCGTTATTGGAAAAGGCCAACCAGCCACTGCTGGCGAAGATCGACGCCAACTTTAAAACCGTCGACACCATTCTTGCTAAGTACAAGACTCCAGAGGGTTATGAATCTTACGAGAAGCTGACCGACGCAGATCGTAAGGCGATGAAAGGGCCGATCACCACGCTGGCAGAAGACTTGTCACAACTGCGTGGCGTACTGGGTCTGGATTAAGGCGAAAATGATGAACCACAAGACCGGCCCGCACAACGGGCCGTTTCCTCAGGATGAACAGGCCGCTTCGCCATCGCGCAGACGGTTGTTGCAAGGTTTGGGCATGATGGGCGGTGCTCTGGCGTTGGCTGGGCCATCCCTGGCACGGGCTGTAGAAGAGCCGCTGGCTACCTCGCAGGATGAACGCTGGCAAAAACAACCGTTCTACGGTCAGCATCAATCCGGTATCTTGACGCCACAACAGGCGGCCATGATGCTGGTGGCTTTCGACATGCTGGCGACCAATAAGCAGGATCTCGAACGGCTATTTCGTCTGTTGACCAACCGTATTGCGTTCCTCACCAGCGGCGGTAAGGCTCCGGAGGTCGATCCCAAACTGCCACCAATGGATTCGGGTATCATGGGGCCGGAGATCTACCCCGATAACCTGACCATCACCGTTTCTGTTGGCACCTCGCTGTTTGATGAGCGCTTTGGCTTGCAGCCGAAAAAACCGCTGCACCTGCAAACCATGACTCGCTTCCCCAACGATTCACTTGATGCAGCCCTGTGTCATGGTGACTTGCTGCTGCAAATCTGTGCCAATACCAATGAAACGGTGATCCACGCGCTGCGCGATATCATCAAGCATTCGCCAGACTTGCTCAGCGTGCGTTGGAAGCGGGAAGGTTTTATCTCGGCACATTCGGCCCGCAGCCGGGGCAAAGAGACGCCGATTAACCTGCTGGGCTTCAAAGACGGCACCGCCAACCCAAAAACCAGCGATAAGCCGTTAATGGATCAGGTTGTGTGGGTCGGTGATAAAGCGGGGGAACCTGCCTGGGCCGTTGGCGGTAGCTATCAAGCCGCGCGTATCATTCGTTTCCACGTCGAATTTTGGGATCGGACGCCGTTGCAGGAGCAACAAACCATCTTTGGCCGTGAAAAACACAGCGGCGCGCCGTTGGGGATGAAGCACGAGCACGACGAACCCGATTATGCCAAAGACCCGGAAGGTAAGCTGATCCCTCTGGATGCCCATATTCGGTTGGCCAACCCGCGCACACCGCAAACCCAGAGCAGCCTGATGCTGCGCCGTGGCTACAGTTATTCGCTGGGCGTTTCCAATTCGGGGCAACTGGAGATGGGCCTGCTGTTTGTCTGTTACCAGGCAGACTTGGAACAGGGCTTCCTGGCGGTGCAGAAACGGTTAAACGGTGAAGCGCTGGAGGAATACGTCAAGCCTATCGGCGGCGGTTATTTCTTTGTGTTACCGGGCGTCAAGACGAGTGGCGATTATTTGGCCAGTGGCTTGCTGCAGGCTTGAACAGCTAAAGTTTTCCGTAGAACAGAGAAGCGCAGCGCAAAGGCTGCGCTTTTTCATGTGCTCAATTTTTAATCTGGAAACCTAAATGTCATCCATTGGAATTAATATTAATTAATTGATATTTAACAATAAAATAATCTAACACCAAGTAATCTACGCTTTGATATAGTGGTGTCGCAGTGGGTTCAAACAAAAAATATTAATTTTTTTACATTTTAGCAACGCAGCGCGTTTGAATGTCATTATACTGTAATCATCTGGCGGTAGTTTTCACACGGTGCACAGCTCAATGCTGTTTAGCCTATGGATTTCAAGTTGCGGCTAGGCAACAAGCTTATTCATCCCCAGGAGCTTACTTTAGTAAGTGACTGGGGTGAATAAGTGCAGTTAACAATGCTGCAGCTTGAAAGACGACGGGTAAAAATATCACTGCGGGGATCGCTAATGGTAAAGTCCTTGGTTGGGCTACAAACAACAAATAACATACCTTCCCTGATTTCTCGTTGTAACGAGGGCCCTCTCTACGACTCTCAATTTCTGACCGACTCTTGGCTTTCCTTTCGCATTAATCCGGCTGACACACACTCCTGTTTTGTACCAATCTCGTTGTTCTGTAAAAAAGAGCCGCGCCCGTTGGCGGCTAGGTGTTCACGTTATTTATCAACAACCAAATACTCTATGGATTTCAAGCTGCAGCTAGGCGACAAGCTATCTCATCCCCAGGAGCTTACTTTTGTAAGTGACTGGGGTGACAAATCTGTCGGGAACAGATTTGAACGCTGTACACAGCGGCCCCGAAGGGGTGAGGTCCAGGGATGGGCCGAATAGCTATGTGCAGGTAACAACGCTGCAGCTTGAAAGACGACGAGTATTAAAGGGGGCCATAACCTAATACGTGTGTGAAACAACATCGCTCGGTTTTGTACTGCCGCTGCGGTAGGTGAAACAAACTGTAAGGTGCCACTATGGGAAGACAGAAAGCAGTGATCAAAGCACGTCGTGAAGCCAAACGCGTCATTCGTCGTGACGCTCGTAGTCATCGCCAGCGTGAAGAAGAAAGCGTGACTTCGCTGGTACAAATGGGTGGTGTGGAATCTATCGGCATGGCACGTGACAGCCGGGATACTTCTACCATCGAGGCTAGAACCGAAGCTCAAGGTCATTACTTATCAGCCATAGAAAACAAGCTGTTGATATTTGCCACTGGTGAGGCCGGTTGCGGTAAAACCTTCATCAGTGCTGCCAAGGCAGCTGAAGCCCTGATACATAAAGAGGTGGATCGGATTATCGTCACTCGTCCGGTTCTGCAGGCGGATGAAGATCTCGGCTTTTTGCCGGGGGATATCTCTGAGAAGTTCGCCCCTTATTTCCGGCCGGTGTATGACATTCTACTACGCCGTTTAGGATCGTCGTTCTTGCAATACTGCCTGCGCCCGGAAATTGGCAAGGTAGAGATCGCGCCTTTCGCCTATATGCGCGGGCGTACCTTCGAAAATGCGGTAGTCATCCTGGACGAGGCCCAGAACGTGACGGCCAGCCAGATGAAGATGTTTTTGACCCGTCTGGGCGAGAACGTCACGGTGATCGTGAACGGCGATATTACCCAGTGCGATTTGCCACGCGGCGTGAAATCCGGCCTTAGCGACGCGCTGGAACGCTTCGAAGAGGATGAGATGGTCGGTATCATTCGTTTCGACAAACAGGACTGTGTGCGCTCTGCCTTGTGCCAACGCACGCTTAATGCTTACGATTAACCTATTTATATCTCTAAAAGGGCCACTTCGGTGGCCTTTTTAATGCTCAAAACTACAGGTAATATCATAAAAAATAATGAGTTAAGTAGACTCTGTACGTCATTAAAAATGACTCAAGTGTGGACATGGACGCGCTACGTTTGTCTTGAGGTCGTGCGTGTTGCTCCCAAGGTTGTTGACGTGGATTTGGATCTTTTGACGTTAAAAAGTGATCTTACCCAGCAATAGTGGACACGGCGCTAAGTGAGTAAACTCTTAACCAGATTTCGCCAAGAAACCCTCAAACTGGCTGAACGTATCGGCGTGGCCGCCGCTGCCCGCGAACTCAGCTTGTACGAATCGCAGATTTATACCTGGCGCAGCAAACTGCAACAGCAGCACTCTTCATCTGGACACGAGCAGGAAATGTCCACCGAAATTGCCTGCCTGAAACGCCAACTCGCTGAAAAGGATGAAGAGTTGGCCATTCTCCAAAAGGCCGCGACATACTTCGCGAAGCGCCTGAAATGAAGTATGTCTTTATCGAAAAACATCAGGCTGAGTTCAGCATCAAAGCCATGTGCCGGGTGCTCCGTGTTGCACGCAGCGGCTGGTATGCCTGGCGTCTGCGCCGTCATCATATAGCCCCGCGTCAGCAGTTCCGTCTTGTCTGCGATAACGCTGTCCGAAAGGCATTCAGTGA
>NZ_JAGQDC010000030.1 GCF_023282985.1 Serratia silvae
TTGCTAACTCGAGGTGGCGTATATTACGCTTTCCTCTTTCAGAGTCAACCTTAATTTCAGGTTTTTTCTCTGCGACCTCCGGAGACTCTGTGAAGTTGTTCACATGTTCCGTGTCGATGGAGGCGCATTATAGGGATCCCCTTTTTTTCCACAACCCCTTTTTAGATCTTTTCTTACCGACTGCGCACTTTTCCGCCCTTTCGCACGGATCTTGCCCGATCAAGGCCGTTTTACCGACGATCCTCCGTGTTAACTGGTTGTAATTCCACCGTCAAAGTCTAGTATTGCCGGTAATAAGATCCTTATACGAGGCAATCCCATGTCCAATTCAGTGCGTCCTTATCTTCATTATTCCCCTCAAATTGGCCAACGCGTCATGATCGATCCTTCCAGCGTAGTGATCGGCAACGTTGATCTGGCTGATGACGTCAGCGTTTGGCCCTTGGTTGCCATCCGCGGTGATGTCAACGCGGTAAAGATCGGCGCACGCAGTAATATCCAGGATGGCAGCATTCTGCATGTCACCCATCAATCCGATTACAATCCGGCAGGTTACCCTTTACTGATCGGCGAGGATGTCACCGTGGGGCATAAAGCCATGCTGCATGGTTGTACCATCGGTAATCGCGTTTTGGTGGGGATGGGCTCTATTCTGCTCGACGGTGCCGTAATAGAAGATGATGTGATGATTGGTGCAGGTAGCCTGGTCGCTCCCGGCAAGCATCTGGAAAGTGGCTACTTATATGTAGGCAGCCCTGCGCGCCGTGTTAGAACCCTGACTCCGGCGGAACTGGAAGGGTTACGCTATTCAGCCAATAACTATGTACGTTGGAAAGACGAATACCTCAGTGAAGATATCTGACTGCCCCGCCCTGCTTGCCTAAGCGGGGCAACCCTCACGACGCCATTTCCTGACGCAATTGCTGCAATACCGGTTCGATCTCCGGCATCACGCCATGCCATAAAAAGAAAGCATGGGCAGCCTGCCCCACCAGCATGCCTAAACCATCCGCATAATGTTGCGCCCCCAGCTGCTGCGCCCAAGCCAGGAATGGGGTGCCGCCCTGTTGGTAGAACATGTCATAGCACCGGATCGTGCTATGAATAATGCTGTCAGGCAGTGCCGGGATCTCCCCCTTGAATCCTGAAGCGGTCGCGTTGATCACTAAATCAAAATGCTGTTGATCCAACCGATCCAGCGGCAAGGCGGCGATCTCACCCAGATGCCGGAACGCCGCAGCCAACTCCTCGGCGCGGCTGAAGGTGCGGTTAGTCAACACCACTTCACAGCCAAAAGAGAGCAGCGGCAGGATCACACCGCGCGCAGCGCCCCCCGCCCCAACCAGCAACACACGGTCACCTGGCCGAATTAACCGTTGGCGTTCAAGATCCGTCAACAAACCGATACCGTCGGTGTTATCCCCCAGCAGCTTTCCATCGGGCAATACCTTTAGCGTATTCACCGCACCGGCCATCGCCGCCCTTTCGCTAAGCTCGCTTGCTGCCTCATAGGCACATTCTTTAAACGGTACGGTGACGTTGGCCCCTAGGCCACCAGCCGCAATAAACCGCTGCAAGGTAGGTATAAACCCGTCCAACGGAGCCAACACGGTGCCATAGGGGTGTTCGATCCCGGTTTGCTGCGCAAACAGCGCGTGGATGCGGGGGGACTTACTGTGAGCAATCGGGTTACCGAATACCGCGAACTTCTCCATAGATCTAGCCTCTAGCCCTGACGGATCTGCTCACCGGTCAAAGCATCTCTGATTTCAGAAGGGTTTAACCGGCCACCCACATTACCTGCCAGCACCGGGAAAGCGTCACCAAACTGCTGTATTACTTCGGCTACGGTGCGGCACGGCTCCTCACCGGTTAAGTTGGCACTGGTTGACACCAACGGTTTGCCGAACTGGCGGCACAGCTGCTGCACCAAAGGGTGATCGCTAACTCGCACGGCCAACGAACTAAAACGGCCTGTCAGCAGGGCTGGCGTTTGCGGTTTTGCCGGGATCACCCAGGTTACCGGGCCAGGCCAGCTGGCAAAGATCGTAGCACGCTGCTGCTCATTCAATGCGCCATCATCAATATAAGGCGCTAACTGGGCATAATCGGCAGCGATCAGGATCAGGCCTTTTTCCCACGGCCGTTGTTTCAAAGCCAACAGCTGTTTGACGGCCTGTTCGCTATCTGGGTCACACCCCAGACCGAATACCGCTTCTGTTGGATAGGCAATCACCTGCTGGTTTTCCAGCGCAGCGATAATAGGCGCGAATGCGGAAGTTTGTTCTGGGTTCATAGCGTGATTATTCTGAGATAGCGACGGGTTTTCCGCACAGTTTACTGGCGCAGCAAAGCGTTGGGCCTTTTGCCGTGCGCTTTTCCATCAGTAATGGATAGTGGCAATGGGCACACTCACCGGCGACGGGTTTAAAATTGAGCACAAACTGACATTCCGGGTAGCGATCGCAGGAATGGAACACCTTGCCAAAGCGAGATTTTCGCTGCAGCAGTTGACCTTGGCCACACTGAGGGCAGGCGATGCTGGTTTCATCCGGTTTGTCGATCACTTCGGTATGATCGCAGTCGGGATAGTGGCTGCAACCGATAAACATGCCATAACGCCCCTGGCGTAACACCAGTGTTGCCTGGCATTTCGGGCATTGCTGGCCCTCCAGCACTTTGACAATATGGCCATCCGCCTGCGCTTTTAAAGGCCGGATATACTCGCACTGCGGATATTGAGAACAGCCGAGGAAGGGGCCGTGGCGACCACTGCGGATCACCAACTCGGCCCCGCATTCCGGACAGGGTTCATTTTGCCTCGCGGCAAAAATCGCTGGTTTTGTCATAACGTCTTCTATGCCTGTTACCTACTCAGTGCAGGTAACCTTCGTTTACTTCAAACAACAGTTCTTCCATCTGCTGATAGGCGCTCTCATATCCGGGGATATTGAACAACACCATCAGCACTACCCATTTCAGATCTTCGAGATCAAATTCCGTATTATCCAAAGCCATAACACGATCGATAACCATTTCACGGGTTTCGAGGTTCAATACCTGGATCTGTTCTAGGAACAGGAGAAAACCACGGCAACCGGCATCTAAACGCACACTCTCTTCTTCGGTGTAGATCCGCATAGCCAGCGGATCGGCATCCATAAAATAAGGGGCATTCTCGCCTTCCTGGAGGTCTGCAAGCTTTTCGAGCCAATTCAACGCGTTGAAGATATCATCACGATCAAATCCTGCTTCGGTAAGATCGTCAGTCAAGGTATCCTGATCAACGTGCATCTCTGGCTCATTGTGGATATAAGTCTCAAACAAATACATGAGTACGTCGAACATGGCATGCCCTCCTTATTCGGACATAGCCGCCGGGTACAGCTGCGATCCAACCTGCTAACTCCAGATCGAGTAATTTGATTACTACCTCTGGCACAGGTTGGCCGGCACGTTCGGCGACGACGTCAACAGGTGTCACCTCATCTCCTACGTTAGCCAACACATCGGCAAATGGCAATTCAACTTCGGCCTCTGATGCAGAAATAGTTGTATTTTCGCTCACGGACAGCCATTGCAGCCCACTTCCTAGCTGTTCTGCGATATCTTTTGGGCCAGTAACCAAACTGGCCCCCTGTTGTATCAACCAATGAGCCCCCTCGCTCATCGGGTTACCCAATGCCCCCGGCAGAGCAAATATTTCACGCCCCTGTTCCAACGCATAGCGCGCGGTGATCAACGACCCGCTACGCAGTGAAGCCTCGATGACCACCACGCCCACACTTAATCCACTGATAATACGATTGCGACGCGGGAAATGAGCCGCCAGCGGCAAATCGGTAGCCAGGTGCTCGGAAATCACCGCACCGCCCTGCTCAATGATTTGCTCAGCCAGGCGACGATGGCGGCGTGGGTAGATATTTGCCAGGCCGCTACCCAATACCGCAATGGTGAGCCCTTCTGCCTCCAAGGCTGCCCGGTGGCAGATCCCGTCAATACCAATCGCCAAGCCGCTGGTGATGGCGAAACCACAATGCACCAACCCGCTGGCAAAGTAACTGCCCCAGTGCTCGCCATAGTGGCTGAACTGGCGGCTACCGACCATGGCGATTTGCGGCTGTTGCAAAGCCTCTACATCGCCCTGCACCATGAGTAATAACGGAGCATCATCGATATGCGCCAAGCGTGCGGGAAACGCTGGCTCACCGTATCGCACCATCTGGTTGCCCGGCTGCTCCAGCCACTTGAGCGTTGCCTTGAGATACTGCCCATGCCCCCGCCGAAACTGCTTTTGCTGCTGGTCATTCAGCCCCAGGGGTTTAAGCAACCGGTAAGGATCCCCACCTTCGGCAATCAGGCGATCGATAATCCGGCTGGCTTGCGGTGCGTCGATCTTTGTCACCGCATGCATACGTAGAGCGATTTCTTCTGGCCGCATGGAGCATTCCCTCGCTGTAATTAGGGTATTACCAATTCGTGCAATTGGTCTAGGATGCTGTCAATCAGGCCAAAGAATGTCTAGAATAGAAGCTAATTACTGTTCATCACTCGGATACAGATCTTAAGATATATGTCAGTCTTACAGGTATTACATTTCCCAGACGAGCGGCTACGCAAAATTGCGGCCCCGGTAAAAGAAGTCAATGCAGATGTCCAGCGCATCGTGGATGATATGTTTGAAACCATGTACGCAGAGGAAGGCATTGGCCTGGCTGCGACTCAGGTCGATATTCATCAGCGCATTATCGTCATCGACGTTTCTGAAAACCGCGATCAACGCCTGGTGTTGATCAACCCGGAACTGCTGGAAAAAAGCGGTGAAACCGGTATCGAAGAAGGCTGCCTTTCCATCCCTGAGCAACGCGCCCTGGTGCCACGCGCAGAGAAAGTGAAGATCCGTGCCCTCAATCGTGAAGGACAACCTTTTGAGCTTGAGGCCGATGACTTGCTGGCAATCTGTATCCAGCACGAAATGGATCATCTGGTTGGCAAACTGTTTGTCGATTACCTGTCGCCGTTGAAACGCCAACGTATCCGTCAGAAACTGGAAAAAATGGCCAAGCTTGAAGCTCGAGCCTAACCGATCAGGAAATCAACGTGTCTGACTCTTTACGGATTATTTTTGCCGGAACTCCAGACTTCGCAGCGCGTCACCTAGACGCGCTGTTGTCATCTGGGCATCAGGTGGTCGGCGTCTTCACCCAGCCCGATCGCCCCGCAGGCCGTGGTAACAAACTAACGCCAAGCCCGGTCAAGATGCTGGCCGAACAGCATCAAATCCCCGTTTTCCAGCCTAAGTCACTGCGCCCACAAGAGAATCAGCACCTGGTTGCCGATCTGAATGCGGACGTGATGGTGGTCGTCGCCTATGGCCTGATCCTGCCGAAAGCAGTGCTGGATATGCCACGCCTGGGTTGCATCAACGTTCATGGTTCTCTGCTGCCACGCTGGCGTGGTGCGGCACCGATCCAACGCGCGTTGTGGGCTGGCGATAGCGAAACTGGCGTAACGATCATGCAAATGGACGTGGGCCTGGATACCGGCGATATGATGCACAAGATCGCCTGCCCGATCGAAGCCACCGATACCAGCGCCAGCCTGTACAACAAGCTGGCAGAACTGGGGCCACAAGGGCTGCTGATCACCTTGCAGCAATTGGCGGCGGGTACTGTACAGCGCGAAGTTCAAGACGAAGCGCTGGTGACCTACGCAGAAAAGCTGAGCAAGGAAGAGGCACGCCTGGACTGGAGCATTTCCGCCGAACAGTTGGAACGCTGTATTCGCGCCTTCAATCCTTGGCCGGTCAGCTATTTCACCATCGACGATCAGCCGGTGAAAGTCTGGCAGGCAACCGCGCTGACGGAAACCGCCAACGCAGAACCGGGGACTATCGTGCATGCCGACAAACACGGCATTCAGGTTGCTACCGCACAAGGTATTCTCAACCTCACGCAGCTCCAGCCTGCCGGTAAAAAACCGATGTCGGCACAAGATTTACTGAATTCTCGCCGCGAATGGTTCACACCGGGCAACCGGCTATAAACCACTCCCATTGCCCGGCCATTGTTGCCGGGCTGTTCGTTTCTTAATGCCGATCGTAATCCGCCTTAGCCTATGAAAAACAATTACAACCTCCGAAGCATTGCTGCCAAGGCCATCGGCCAGGTACTGGATCAAGGGCAGTCGCTCAGCACCATTTTGCCCGCATTACAAAAGAACATTTCTGACAAAGACCGTGGGCTATTGCAGGAACTCTGTTTCGGTACGCTGCGGGTGTTACCGCAGCTCGAATGGTGTATCCAGCAGTTGATGGCAAAGCCCATGACCGGCAAACAGCGCCCGTTGCACTATTTGCTGATGGTTGGCCTGTATCAGCTACTGTATACCCGTATTCCACCGCACGCGGTGTTAGCCGAAACGGTTGAAGGCGCGGTCGCCTTGAAGCGTCCACAGCTGAAAGGACTGATTAACGGGGTACTGCGCCAGTTCCAGCGCCAGCAAGAAGAGCTGCTGGCACGCGCTGCCAATAACGAAAGCCGCTATCTGCACCCAAGCTGGTTGCTTAAACGCATCAAACTGGCTTACCCAACGCAGTGGGAGCAGATCGTTGATGCCAATAATCAGAAGCCGCCAATGTGGCTGCGCGTCAATCGTCTGCACCATACCCGTGAAAAATATCTGCAACTGATGCAGCAGGCCGGTATTACTGCCGAGCCTCATGCGGAGTGTCGCGACGCAGTTCGCTTGCTGGCTCCGTGCCCAGTAACGGACTTGCCCGGTTTCTCCGAGGGCTGGGTAACGGTACAAGACGCTTCCGCTCAAGGATGCGTTGATCTGCTGGATCCACAAGACGGTGAACAGATCCTCGATCTTTGTGCAGCCCCCGGCGGCAAAACGACCCATATTCTGGAAGCCGCTCCCAAAGCTCACGTGCTCGCCGTGGATATCGACGAACAACGTTTAAGCCGGGTGAAAGAAAACCTGCAGCGCCTACGCCAACATGCAGAAGTTCGCCAGGGTGATGGCCGTACTCCGCAAGAGTGGTGCGGTGACCAACAGTTCGATCGTATCCTGTTGGATGCACCTTGCTCCGCCACCGGTGTTATTCGCCGCCACCCGGATATCAAATGGCTGCGTCGTGACAGCGATATCGCCGAACTGGCCGCTTTACAGAGTGAAATTCTGGAAGCTATCTGGCCACGTCTGAAACCCGGCGGCGTAATGGTTTATGCAACCTGCTCTATTCTGCCCCAGGAAAATAGCGAGCAGATAGCCGCGTTCCTGCAACGTCACGGCGATGCCAAGCTGGTTGAAACCGGCGACACGCAATCACCAGGTAAACAGAATCTGCCTCATCCTGAGGATGGCGATGGTTTCTTTTACGCTAAGCTGATTAAAATATAACTGTTCAGGGAGCGCCCGCGGGCGTTCTCAACTTTCGGCCACGGCCGTCGCAGATCGAGCAGAGAAATCGATGAAAATAATTATTCTTGGCGCAGGGCAAGTTGGCGGAACACTGGCTGAAAACCTGGTGGGTGAAAATAACGATATTACCGTGGTCGATACCGACACCGGGCGCCTACGCCAGTTGCAAGACAAGTTTGACCTGCGCGTCGTCCAGGGGCACGGCTCCCATCCACGCGTATTACGCGAAGCCGGTGCCGAAGATGCCGATATGCTGGTTGCCGTCACCAACTCTGACGAAACCAATATGGTCGCCTGTCAGATCGCTTATACACTGTTTAACACCCCGAATCGTATTGCACGGATCCGGGCGCCGGATTATATCCGTGAGTCCGAGAAATTATTCCACCCGGAGGCGGTGCCCATCGACCACCTGATCTCACCAGAGCAGTTGGTTATCGATTACATCTACAAACTGATCGAATACCCTGGTGCCTTACAGGTGGTGAACTTTGCCGATGGCAAGGTCAGCATCGCCGCAGTGAAGGCCTATTATGGCGGCCCATTGGTGGGGAATGCCCTGTCTGCCATGCGCGAGCATATGCCACATATCGATACCCGTGTGGCGGCGATTTTCCGCCATGATCACCCGATACGCCCGCAAGGCTCGACCATAATCGAAGCGGGCGACGAGGTGTTCTTTGTTGCCGCATCACAGCATATCCGCGCGGTAATGAGTGAACTGCAACGGCTCGAAAAGCCCTACAAGCGCATCATGATCGTCGGCGGCGGTAATGTGGGGGCCGGACTGGCACAGCGGTTAGAAAAATCGTACAACGTGAAGCTGATTGAGAAAAACCAGCAACGCGCCGCCGAACTGGCAGAGCAACTGCACGATACTATCGTGTTTTACGGCGATGCCTCCGATCAGGAGTTATTGGCCGAAGAGCATGTCGAGCAGGTGGATGTGTTTATCGCCATCACCAACGATGACGAAGCCAATATCATGTCTGCCATGTTGGCCAAGCGCATGGGGGCCAAGAAGGTGATGGTATTGATCCAGCGCCGTGCCTATGTCGATCTGGTCCAGGGCAGCGTGATTGATATCGCTATTTCGCCGCAGCAGGCCACCATTTCCGCACTGCTGGGCCACGTGCGTAAAGCCGATATTGTCAGCGTCTCCTCACTGCGCCGTGGCGTTGCTGAAGCCATTGAAGCGATTGCCCATGGCGATGAAAGCACCTCCAAGGTTGTCGGCCGGATGGTGGAAGAGATTAAGCTGCCACCAGGAACCACTATTGGCGCGATTGTGCGTGGTGATGATGTGATCATTGCCAACGGCAACAGCCGGATCCAGCAAGGGGATCACGTGATCATGTTTATTACCGATAAGAAATTTGTGCCTGACGTTGAGCGCCTGTTCCAACCAAGCCCGTTCTTCTTATAGATGCTTAAATCATACGAATGATTTTTGACACATCCGGGGTTAATAGATAGGAAAAACTAAAAATTTTCCTATACTGATTGTGTCAAAGGGGAATTGCTTTGTTAAAATTGCGTTACTAATTTTTTGAGGGGTGTTCTGATGGGTATGTTAAAAGAGTTCCGCGAATTTGCCATGCGTGGCAACGTGGTCGATCTGGCAGTGGGTGTGATCATTGGTGCGGCATTCGGTAAAATCGTTTCTTCCTTGGTTGCCGACATCATCATGCCACCTTTGGGCCTGCTGATAGGTGGCGTTGATTTTAAACAGTTCCATCTGGTACTGCGTGAAGCCAAGGACAATGTCCCGGCAGTGGTGATGAACTATGGCTCCTTCCTGCAGAATATCTTTGATTTCGTGATCGTCGCCTTTGCGATCTTTATGGCCATCAAGTTAATGAACAAAATGCGCCGTAAAGAAGTTGAAGAGCCGGCCGCACCGCCTGCGCCAACCGCAGAAGAGAAGCTTCTGACAGAAATCCGCGATCTGCTAAGTCATCAACAGCAACCCAAGCTGTAATTTTCCAGCTATAACGCTAAAAGCCATCTTGCGAGATGGCTTTTTTGTGGCTTAAAACCAGAAGGCCAGTGGTAAATTGTCGTTGGGCAATTTACCACTGGCCTCCCAGTTACCGCCTTTTGCGTGTTTGTCTTTACGCCGGTAGCTACCTTTCCCTTTAGTGTTCCTCTCTACCCGCTGGCGGAAAAGAGGATCATGTAGCAACGCCTCAATGGCATTGTCCTGGATCTTACCTTTGGTATGACGATATTGGGTCATCTTGGTCTTCCTGTTGGTTGCTGATAATAAACGCACCGATCATACTGCTGGCCAGATAAAAATTAAAGACCCGCGCGCAGTTAAACCACACTTTTGGCTTTCTCTTCGCTAGCCCCTTGCTCCAAAGCCTCCAGAATCGAGCAATAGTTGCTAGTGTGTTCACTACCGCAGCAGGCATCGCTGAGCCTTTTCAGCGACTCACGCATTCTGCTTAACTCGGTCAGTTTGCTTTCAACCTCACGCAGGCGCGCATCCACGATCGACTTCGACTCTTCGCAGGTGTGATGCTCCGGATCCACACGGATCGACAGCAACTCGGCGATGGTTTCCAGCGTGAAGCCCAGCTGTTTGGCATAGCGGATAAAACGCAGGCGCTGTAAGTCCTGATCGCTATACAGCCGATAGCCGCCTTCGGTACGAACATGGTGGTCCATCATGCCTTGCTTCTCGTAATAGCGCACCGTATCTGGCGTGACGTCAGCCAGCTTGGCTAATTGCCCAATCTTGAACATCATGACTGCTCCGTGTTGTACTTCTCACTAATAGCCTGAGCATAGCGGATATGGGGAGGGATCTTAAGCATTGCCGGAAGGGGAAAGCACGTTTGGCGAGTTACAGACGTAAAAAAACCGGGCAAGCCCGGTTTTTTTACGCTTCCACAGATTACTCTGCAGTTGCTACTTCTGCTTGAGACTCAGCACGATCAACCAGCTCGATGTATGCCATCGGCGCGTTGTCGCCTGCGCGGAAGCCACACTTCAGAATGCGAGTGTAACCACCGGCACGGCTCGCAAAACGCGGGCCTAGCTCGTTAAACAGTTTTGCCACGATCTCGTTATCACGAGTACGGGCGAATGCCAGACGACGATTAGCAACGCTGTCGGTCTTGGCAAGAGTAATCAGCGGCTCAACAACGCGACGCAGCTCTTTCGCTTTTGGCAGGGTCGTCTTGATGATCTCATGACGAACCAAAGAGCCGGCCATGTTACGGAACATAGCCTGGCGATGGCTGCTGTTACGGTTCAGTTGACGACCACTCTTACGATGGCGCATGACCTTATCCTTCTCAGTAAAACCTTAACCTGTGATCCGGTTACTCGTCAGCAATGCTAGCCGGTGGCCAATTTTCCAGGCGCATGCCCAGAGAAAGTCCACGGGAAGCCAGCACGTCTTTAATCTCAGTAAGAGATTTTTTACCCAGGTTAGGCGTTTTCAACAGCTCAACCTCGGTACGCTGTACCAGATCACCGATGTAGTGGATAGCTTCTGCCTTAAGGCAGTTAGCAGAGCGGACAGTCAATTCCAGATCGTCAACAGGGCGCAGCAGGATCGGATCGAACTCTGGTTTCTCTTCTTTCACTTCCGGCTGACGTACATCACGTAAGTCAACGAAAGCTTCCAGTTGTTCAGCCAGAATGGTTGCCGCACGGCGGATCGCCTCTTCAGGATCGATCGTGCCATTGGTTTCCATCTCGATGACCAGCTTGTCCAGGTCGGTACGCTGTTCTACACGCGCCGCTTCAACATTGTAGGCAATACGCTCTACAGGGCTATAGCAGGCGTCAACCAACAGACGACCAATCGGGCGCTCATCTTCTTCCGAATGAATTCGGGCAGAAGCCGGCACATAACCACGACCGCGCTGAACTTTGATACGCATGCTAATAGCAGCGTTCTCATCGGTCAGGTGGCAGATAACGTGCTGCGGCTTGACGATTTCGACATCACCATCATGGGTAATGTCGGCAGCGGTCACAGGGCCAATGCCAGATTTATTCAGGGTAAGGATAACTTCATCTTTCCCTTGAACTCTCACCGCCAGCCCTTTCAGGTTGAGCAGGATCTCCAGGATATCTTCCTGTACGCCTTCTTTGGTGCTGTACTCATGTAGTACACCATCAATCTCAACCTCGGTCACCGCGCAACCCGGCATAGATGAAAGCAGAATACGGCGCAGTGCGTTGCCAAGAGTATGGCCAAAGCCACGCTCTAACGGCTCAAGGGTCACCTTGGCGTGCGTCGAACTGACTTGCTCGATATCTACCAGGCGCGGTTTTAGAAACTCTGTCACAGAACCCTGCATTGTGTCCTCTCTTTGAAACTCAAGCCTTACTTGGAGTAAAGCTCGACGATCAGGTGTTCGTTAATGTCGGCGGACAGATCGGTACGTTCAGGAATACGTTTGAACACACCTTCCATCTTCGCAGCATCAACTTCCAGCCAAGTTGGCTTTTCACGCTGCTCAGCCAGCTCCAGAGAAGCCTTAACACGAGACTGCTTTTTAGCTTTCTCGCGGATGCTGACTACGTCATTCGGAGATACCTGATAAGAAGCGATGTTAACAACGCGACCATTTACCATAACGGCTTTATGGCTAACCAGCTGACGTGATTCTGCACGAGTGGCGCCGAAGCCCATACGGTAAACTACGTTGTCCAGACGACCTTCCAGAAGGGTCAACAGGTTTTCACCGGTGTTGCCTTTCAGGCGGGTTGCTGCTTTGTAATAGTTACGGAACTGGCGCTCCAGAACACCGTACATACGGCGAACTTTTTGCTTTTCACGTAACTGTACACCATAGTCAGACAGACGCGGTTTACGCGCACCGTGTTGACCAGGTGGCTGTTCAATTTTGCACTTTGAATCTATCGCGCGAACGCCAGACTTCAGGAACAGGTCTGTGCCCTCGCGGCGGCTAAGCTTGAGCTTAGGACCCAAATATCTTGCCATTTTCTTTCTCCAACAATCCGAAAAGCAGGGGCGTTACACGCGACGCTTTTTCGGTGGACGACAACCGTTATGAGGAATCGGAGTCACATCGGTAATATTAGTGATGCGGAAACCAGCCGCGTTCAGAGCGCGGATAGTAGACTCACGACCAGGACCAGGTCCTTTAACCATAACTTCCAGGTTCTTGATACCGTATTCTTTAACTGCGTCAGCACAACGCTCGGCTGCAACCTGAGCTGCAAACGGAGTTGACTTACGAGAACCACGGAAACCGGAACCACCGGCTGTTGCCCAACCCAAAGCATTACCCTGACGATCGGTAATAGTCACAATGGTGTTGTTGAAAGAAGCATGGATATGAGCCACGCCGTCAGAGACTTGTTTTCTTACACGCTTACGTGTACGAACAGGTGCCTTTGCCATTATTCAATCACCCCGATTATTTCTTGATCGGTTTACGCGGACCCTTACGGGTACGTGCGTTGGTCTTAGTGCGCTGACCGCGAACTGGCAGACCACGACGATGGCGTAAACCACGGTATGTACCAAGATCCATCAGACGCTTGATGCTCAGGGTAACTTCACGACGCAAATCACCTTCAACAGTGAATTTGGCAACTGCTTCACGCAGTTGTTCAATTTGCTCTTCAGACAGCTCACTGATCTTAACATTTTCAGCAATACCCGTTTCAGCACAGATGGACTGTGAACGAGTTTTGCCGATTCCGAAGATCGACGTTAACGCGATAACGGTATGTTTATGATCAGGAATGTTAATGCCTGCTATACGGGCCACTATGCACTCCTACTAATTTTTACGGCAACACCATTCTGAAAAGCCCGTTTTCAGGATACTCAAATAATGTTGCAGCTACATACAAAAGATTGGCTGGCTAATCTAGCCAGCTCAACCCAACTTTGCAAGAAAAATATGCGAGATAATCAGCCTTGACGCTGTTTATGCTTCGGCTCGGCGCTGCAAATCACACGAACGACACCGTTACGCTTAACGATTTTGCAGTTACGACATAATTTCTTGACGGAAGCACGAACTTTCATTTTTACTCTCCGTAACTTCTCAAACGCACCAGATTAGCGGTTATAGCCTTTCAGGTTTGCTTTCTTCAATGCAGACTCGTACTGACTTGACATCATCAGAGTTTGCACTTGAGCCATAAAGTCCATGATGACGACAACAACGATCAGTAGCGAGGTACCACCAAAGTAGAATGGTACTTTCATTGCATCACGCATGAACTCCGGGATCAGGCAGATGAAAGTAATGTACATCGCGCCCACCAGGGTTAAACGCGTCATCACTTTATCGATATATTTCGCCGTTTGCTCTCCCGGACGAATTCCTGGTACGAAGGCACCGGACTTCTTCAGGTTATCTGCTGTTTCACGCGGGTTGAAAACCAACGCCGTGTAGAAGAAACAGAAGAAGATGATTGCAGACGCATAGAGTAACACATAAAGCGGTTGTCCAGGCTGCAAATACAGCGAAATCGTTGTCAGCCAGTTCCAACCGGTACCGCCCCCAAACCATGATGCAATCGTGGCAGGGAACAGAATAATGCTGGAAGCGAAGATTGCCGGGATAACCCCTGCCATGTTCACTTTCAACGGTAAGTGTGTGCTCTGTGCTGCGTAAACACGACGTCCTTGTTGACGTTTCGCATAGTTAACGACGATACGACGTTGACCACGTTCAATGAAAACAACGAAGAAGGTTACTGCAAACACTAATACTGCAACCAACAGCAACAAGAGGAAGTGCAGGTCGCCTTGCCTAGCTTGCTCAATAGTATGGCCAACTGCCGGCGGAAGACCCGCCACAATACCCGCGAAGATAATGATTGAGATACCGTTACCGATACCACGTTCAGTAATCTGCTCGCCCAGCCACATCAGGAACATTGTCCCGGTAACCAGACTCACAACCGCAGTAAAGTAGAACGCAAAGCCTGGGTTTAACACCAGGCCCTGCATACCAGGCATATTCGGCAGACCGGTAGCAATACCGATCGACTGGAATATGGCCAACACCAGCGTACCGTAGCGGGTGTACTGGCTAATCTTGCGACGGCCAGCCTCCCCTTCTTTCTTGATTTCCGCCAACGCTGGGTGAACCACCGTCAGTAACTGGATAATGATCGAGGCCGAAATGTACGGCATGATCCCCAGAGCAAAAATAGAAGCACGGCTGAGAGCACCACCAGAGAACATGTTAAACATTTCAATGATGGTGCCTCTCTGCTGTTCGAGCAGTTTGGCAAGCACAGTGGCATCGATACCAGGAATCGGAATGAAAGAGCCAATGCGGAAAACAATCAGCGCGCCGATAACAAACAAAAGTCTGCGCTTCAGCTCACCGAGTCCGCCTTTAGCACTTTGAAAATCTAATCCTGGTTGCTTAGCCATCAGCTTACTTATTCCTCAATTTTACCGCCAGCAGCCTCGATAGCAACACGAGCGCCTTTGGTGACACGCAGACCACGCAGGGTAACCGGACGAGTGATTTCGCCAGAAAGCATAACTTTCGCGAACTCGATCTGGGTACCAACAACGTTAGCGGCTTTCAGCGTGTTCAGGTCGATTACGTCGCCTTCAACAAGAGCCAGTTCAGACAGACGAACTTCTGCCGTGATCATAGCTTTGCGAGAGGTGAAGCCGAATTTCGGCAAACGACGATATAAAGGCATCTGACCACCTTCAAACCCACGACGTACGCCACCGCCAGAACGTGAGTTCTGACCTTTGTGACCACGACCGGCGGTTTTACCCAGGCCAGAACCGATACCACGACCTACACGCTTAGGCGCATGCTTGGCACCTTCAGCCGGAGACAGAGTATTTAAACGCATCTGTTACTCCTCAACCTTAACCATGTAGGAAACCAGGTTGATCATACCGCGTACAGCAGGAGTATCCTCGCGCTCTACGGTGTGACCAATACGACGCAGACCCAGACCGAGCAGTGTAGCTTTATGCTTCGGCAGACGGCCAATGGAGCTGCGAACTTGTGTAACTTTGATAGTCTTAGCCATGGTCAATTACCCCAGAATGTCTGCAACGGATTTACCACGCTTGGCAGCGACCATTTCAGGAGACTTCATATTAGCCAAAGCGTCGATAGTTGCACGAACCACGTTGATCGGGTTAGTGGAACCATAAGCTTTAGCCAGTACGTTGTGCACCCCAGCAACTTCGAGAACGGCGCGCATTGCACCACCCGCGATGATACCGGTACCTTCATGAGCTGGCTGCATGAACACACGGGAACCCGTATGAGCACCTTTAACAGGGTGCTGCAGGGTGCCGCCGTTCAGCGCGACATTCATCATGTTGCGACGGGCTTTTTCCATCGCTTTCTGGATCGCTGCTGGAACTTCGCGTGCTTTGCCGTAGCCAAAACCAACGCGACCGTTACCATCACCAACTACTGTCAGTGCGGTAAAGCTGAAAATACGGCCACCTTTTACGGTTTTAGATACGCGGTTTACCGCGATCAGCTTTTCCTGCAGTTCGCCAGCTTGTTTTTCGATGTGAGCCATCTTAAACCTCTTCCTTAGAACTGAAGGCCAGCTTCACGGGCAGCATCTGCCAGTGCCTGGACTCGACCATGATATTGGAAACCGGAACGGTCAAAGGATACTTTCGCAATCCCTTTTTCCAACGCGCGCTCAGCCAGAGCTTTACCTACGGCTGCTGCTGCGTCTTTGTTACCGGAGTACTTCAATTGCTCAGTGATAGCTTTTTCTAAAGTAGAAGCGGCTACCAGAACTTCAGAACCATTCGGAGCAATTACCTGTGCGTAAATGTGACGCGGGGTACGATGTACCACCAGGCGGGTTGCACCCAGTTCTTTGAGCTTACGGCGTGCGCGGGTCGCACGACGGATACGAGCAGATTTCTTATCCATAGTGTTACCTTACTTCTTCTTAGCCTCTTTGGTACGCACGACTTCGTCGGCGTAACGGACACCCTTGCCTTTATAAGGCTCAGGACGGCGGTAGGCACGCAGATCTGCAGCAACCTGGCCAATAACCTGCTTATCAGCGCCTTTCAGCACGATTTCAGTTTGGCTTGGGCATTCAGCAGTAATACCTGCTGGCAGCTGGTGATCGATTGGGTGAGAGAAGCCCAGGGCTAAATTCACCACGTTGCCTTTAACAGCAGCACGATAACCAACACCTACCAGTTGAAGCTTCTTGGTGAAACCATCGGTAACACCGACAACCATTGCGTTCAGCAGAGCGCGCGTGGTACCCGCTTGGGCCCATGCGTTAGCAAAACCTTCGCGCGGTGCGAAAGTCAGTGCGTTAGCTTCTTGCTTCACTTCAACGGCGTCATGGACTGTACGAGTCAGCTCGCCGTTCTTACCCTTAACCGAAATAACCTGACCGTTGAGTTTTACCTCTACGCCGGCAGGAATGACGACGGGTGCTTTTGCAACACGAGACATTCTTTCCTCCCGAATTAAGCTACGTAGCAGATAATCTCGCCACCAAGACCAGCTTGGCGAGCTGCACGATCGGTCATAACACCTTTAGAGGTAGAAATAACAGCGATACCCAGACCGGCCATAACTTTTGGCAGTGCATCTTTTTTCTTGTAGATGCGCAGACCTGGACGACTGATACGCTGAATGCTTTCTACCACTGCCTTACCCTGGAAGTACTTCAGTACCAGTTCCAGAACAGGCTTGGTGTCGCCTTCAATTTTGAAATCTTCAATAAAACCTTCTTCCTTCAGCACGTTGGCAATTGCCACTTTCAGCTTGGAGGAAGGCATGGTGACCGCAACTTTGTTCGCGGCTTGACCGTTACGGATACGGGTCAGCATATCCGCGATCGGATCTTGCATGCTCATCTGTCTTTACTCCCGTGATTCAATTGGTAATTACCAGCTAGCCTTTTTCAAGCCCGGTACTTCACCGCGCATAGCGGCTTCACGTAGCTTGATACGGCTCAACCCGAATTTGCCCACATAACCATGTGGACGGCCAGTTTGACGGCAGCGTTTACGCTGACGAGACGGGCTGGAATCACGCGGCAGAGACTGGAGCTTGAGAACAGCATCCCAACGATCTTCGTCAGAAGAGTTCACACCAGAAATGATAGCTTTCAATTCCTCGCGTTTAGCGCGGTACTTGTCAGCCAGTTTCACGCGAACGACTTCGCGTGCTTTCATTGATTGCTTAGCCATCAGTAACCCTGCCTTACTTGCGGAACGGGAAGTTAAAAGCAGCCAACAGCGCGCGGCCTTCATCATCAGATTTCGCAGAAGTGGTAATGGTAATATCCAAACCACGAACGCGATCGACTTTGTCGTAGTCGATTTCTGGGAAGATGATTTGCTCACGCACACCCATGCTGTAGTTACCACGGCCATCGAATGACTTGGCGGACAAGCCACGGAAGTCACGGATACGTGGAACAGCAATGGAAATCAGACGCTCAAAGAACTCCCACATGCGTTCGCCACGCAGAGTTACTTTACAGCCGATCGGATAGCCCTGGCGGATTTTGAAGCCTGCAACAGATTTGCGTGCTTTGGTGATGAACGGCTTTTGACCGGAGATTGCTGCCAAGTCAGCTGCTGCATTATCCAGCAGTTTCTTGTCAGCGATCGCTTCACCAACACCCATATTCAGGGTGATCTTCTCGACCCGAGGGACTTGCATGACAGAGTTGTAATCAAACTGAGACATCAGTTGTTTGACTACCTCGTCTTTGTAGTAATCATGCAGTTTCGCCATCGTCATACTCCAAATTACTTGATAGTTTCGCTATTTGATTTGAAGAAACGGACTTTTTTGCCGTCTTCGAATCTAAAGCCTACACGGTCAGCCTTACCGGTAGCCGAGTTGAACAGCGCAATGTTGGAAACCTGAATAGCAGCTTCTTTTTCAACAATGCCACCTGGTTGGTTCAGGGCCGGGACCGGCTTCTGATGTTTCTTAACCAGGTTGATACCTTCAACAATGACCTTACCAGCAGACAGGACATTTTTTACTTTACCGCGTTTACCTTTGTCTTTCCCGGTAAGCACGATAACTTCGTCATCACGACGGATTTTCGCTGCCATGGTTCGCTCCTTAGAGTACTTCTGGTGCCAGAGAGATAATTTTCATGAACTTCTCATTACGCAGTTCACGAGTTACCGGCCCAAAAATACGCGTACCGATAGGTTGCTCGCTGTTATTGTTTAAAATAACGCATGCATTACCATCGAAGCGAATGACAGAACCGTCCGGGCGACGTACACCCTTCTTGGTGCGCACCACTACCGCCTTCAGCACATCGCCTTTCTTCACCTTACCGCGAGGAATTGCTTCCTTGATGGTAATTTTGATGACGTCGCCGATGCCTGCGTAGCGACGGTGCGAGCCACCTAGAACCTTGATACACATTACGCGACGTGCACCGGAGTTGTCGGCCACGTTCAGCATAGTCTGTTCTTGGATCATGTTAGTGCTCCGCTAATGTCAACTACAACTTTAGGACCCATTACTAGGTCGTTGAAAAGCCCCATAACCGAGGGCGCAGCATTATAACACCGCTTCCAGAGTATGGGTAGAAAAAATAAACGGCTCACTTTCTGAGCCGTTTATTAAGTTAGAGTCAGCTACTCTATTACAGAATCGCTTTATCTACAATGCGAACCAACGTCCATGACTTAGTCTTGGACAGTGGACGGCATTCGCGGATTTCTACCACGTCGCCGATACCACATTCGTTGTTCTCATCATGTACATGCAGCTTAGTCGTACGCTTGATGAATTTCCCGTAGATCGGGTGCTTCACCGTACGTTCGATAGCAACAACCATGGATTTCTCCATTTTGTCACTAACAACACGACCTTGCAGAGTACGGATAATATCAGTCATTTACGCACCCGCCTTTTCAGTCAGTAAAGTCTTAACGCGTGCGACATTACGACGCACTTGTTTCAACAGGTGAGTTTGTTGCAGTTGGCCACTCGCCGCCTGCATGCGCAAGTTGAATTGCTCACGCAGCAGGTTGAGCAGCTCAGTGTTCAGCTCTTCAACACTTTTTTCACGCAGCTCTTGTGCTTTCATTACATCACCGTCTTAGTTACAAAGGTGGTTTTGATCGGCAGTTTAGCTGCTGCCAGCTTGAACGCTTCACGGGCGACTTCTTCTGGAACGCCGTCCATTTCGTACAGGACTTTGCCAGGTTGGATCAGGGCAACCCAATATTCCACGTTCCCTTTACCTTTACCCATACGCACTTCAAGAGGCTTCTCGGTGATTGGTTTGTCCGGGAATACACGGATCCAGATCTTACCTTGACGCTTCACTGCACGAGTCATTGCACGACGAGCTGCTTCGATTTGACGAGCAGTCAGACGGCCACGGCCAACAGCTTTCAGACCGAAAGTGCCGAAGCTAACATCCGTACCTTGCGCCAGACCACGGTTGCGGCCCTTGTGCACCTTACGGAATTTTGTACGCTTTGGTTGTAACATCAGCGACTCTCCTTACTTGCGGCCTTTACGCTGCTGCTTTTTAGGTTGAGCAGCCGGTTCCGGTTGTTCAACTGCAGCCATACCACCCAGGATCTCACCTTTGAAGATCCATACCTTAACGCCGATTACACCATAAGTGGTGTGCGCTTCAGATGTGTTGTAATCGATATCCGCACGCAGTGTGTGCAACGGAACACGACCTTCACGGTACCATTCGGTACGCGCGATTTCAGCACCGCCAAGACGGCCGCTTACTTCAACTTTGATACCTTTAGCGCCAAGACGCATTGCGTTCTGTACAGCACGCTTCATAGCACGACGGAACATAACGCGACGTTCCAGCTGTGAAGTGATGCTGTCAGCAACCAATTTTGCGTCCAGTTCCGGTTTACGGACTTCGGCGATGTTAATTTGCGCAGGAACGCCAGCGATATCCGCTACGACCTTACGCAGTTTTTCGACATCTTCACCTTTCTTGCCGATAACGATGCCAGGACGAGCGGTGTGAATAGTCACACGGATGCTCTTCGCTGGACGCTCGATAACGATGCGAGAAACGGAAGCTTTCGCCAGTTCTTTAGTCAAGAATTGGCGAACTTTAAAGTCGCTGTCCAGGTTGTCAGCGAATTCTTTGGTATTCGCATACCAAGTAGAGTTCCAAGGTTTGACAATACCCAGGCGAATACCATTAGGATGTACTTTCTGACCCATTGCTAGTCTCCAGAGTCTCAGCGATCGGACACAACCACAGTAATGTGGCTGGTGCGCTTCAGGATGCGATCTGCACGACCTTTTGCACGAGGCATAATGCGCTTCATGCTTGGGCCTTCGTCTACGAAGATTTTCGTGACTTTCAGATCATCGATGTCAGCGCCATCGTTGTGTTCTGCGTTAGCAATGGCAGACTCCAGCACTTTCTTGACCAGACCAGCAGCTTTCTTGTTGGTGTAGGCCAGAGTTTCCAGAGCTTGCGACACTTTCTTACCGCGGATCAGGTCTGCAACAAGGCGAACCTTCTGAGCAGAAGAACGAGCGTGGCGATGTTTAGCGATAGTTTCCATCTCTTCCTCCTACCTTAGCGCTTTTTAGCTTTTTTATCAGCCGCATGGCCGCGATAAGTACGAGTCGGCGCGAATTCACCCAGTTTGTGACCGACCATTTCATCGGAAACAAATACTGGTACGTGCTGACGACCATTATGGACAGCGATGGTCAAACCGATCATGTTAGGAAAGATCGTTGAACGACGGGACCAAGTGCGCAAAGGCTTCTTGTCACCGCTTTCCACCGCTTTCTCTACCTTCTTCAGCAAGTGCAGGTCAATAAAAGGACCTTTCTTGAGAGAACGTGGCATGGCTTATCCTCTAATTATTTTTTACTACGGCGACGTACGATGAACTTGTCAGTACGCTTGTTGCTACGGGTCTTCTTACCTTTGGTCTGAACGCCCCACGGAGTTACCGGGTGCTTACCAAAGTTACGACCTTCACCACCACCGTGCGGGTGATCGACTGGGTTCATCGCCGTACCGCGAACGGTAGGACGAATACCACGCCAACGTGCAGCACCTGCTTTACCCAGAACGCGAAGCATATGTTCAGCGTTACCGACTTCACCCAGGGTGGCGCGGCAATCAACTGGAACTTTACGCATTTCGCCAGAGCGCAGACGCAGAGTTACGTAGGAACCATCACGTGCGACGATCTGAACGTAGGCACCAGCAGAACGAGCCATCTGGCCGCCTTTACCTGGTTTCATTTCTACGTTATGAACCGTTGAACCTACTGGGATGTTGCGCATAGGCAGGGTGTTACCCGCTTTGATTGCAGCATCAACACCAGATTGGATCTGGTCACCAGCTTTCAGGCCTTTCGGCGCCAGGATGTAACGGCGTTCGCCGTCTTTGTACAGAACCAACGCGATGTTCGCGGAACGGTTCGGATCGTACTCCAGACGCTCAACCACAGCAGGGATACCATCTTTGTTGCGTTTGAAGTCAACCAGACGATAATGTTGCTTGTGGCCACCACCGATATGACGGGTGGTGATACGGCCATTGTTGTTACGACCACCGCTTTTGCTCAGTTTCTCAAGCAGCGGGGCATAAGGTTTACCCTTGTGCAGCTCAGGGTTAACCACTTTAACAACGTGGCGACGACCCGGAGATGTAGGTTTACATTTAACAATTGCCATTGTTCTTACTCCTCCGACTTACTCTGCGCCGCCGATGAAGTCCAAGTTCTGGCCTTCCTTCAGGGTGACGTAAGCTTTTTTCCAGTCGCTACGACGACCAACACGCTGACCTTGACGCTTCACTTTCCCTTTTACTACCAGGGTGTTAACGTCTTCGACTTCGACTTCAAACAGTTTCTGCACTGCAGCTTTAATTTCTGCTTTGGTCGCGTCTTTGGCAACTTTGAGTACGATGGTGTTGCTTTTTTCCATCGCAGCGGATGCTTTTTCAGATACGTGCGGTGCACGCAGCACTTTCAGCAAACGTTCTTCACGGATCATGCCAGCATCTCCTCAACTTGCTTCACAGCATCAGCAGTCATAACCACTTTGTCGAAGGCGATCAGGCTAACTGGGTCGATACCTGCTACATCGCGCACGTCAACCTTGTACAGGTTGCGGGCTGCCAGGAACAGATTCTCATCCAGTTCACCGGTCACGATCAGCACATCTTCCAGAGCCATATCTTTCAGTTTCTGTGCCAGCAGCTTAGTTTTAGGCGCTTCTACAGAGAACTTCTCGACAACGATCAGACGATCTTGACGTACCAGTTCGGACAGGATGCTTTTCAGCGCGCCGCGGTACATCTTTTTGTTTACTTTCTGACTGTGGTCTTGTGGCTTCGCAGCGAAGGTTACACCACCAGAACGCCAGATCGGGCTCTTCACAGAACCTGAACGCGCACGGCCTGTACCTTTCTGGCGCCACGGTTTTTTACCGGAACCAGTCACTTCAGCACGGGTCTTCTGAGCACGGGTACCTTGACGGGCACCTGCTGCATAAGCAACAACAACCTGGTGTACCAGCGCTTCGTTGAAATCACGACCGAAGGTAGTTTCGGAAACAGTCAGCGCGCTTTGCGCGTCTTTCAATACTAATTCCATTGCTATCCCCTTACGCCTTCACAGCTGGTTTAACGATCAGGTTGCCACCGGTTGCGCCCGGTACAGCACCCTTAACCAGCAGCAGGTTGCGCTCAGCGTCAACACGTACTACGTCCAGGCTTTGAACGGTTACACGCTCGTCACCCAGGTGGCCAGCCATTTTCTTGCCTTTGAACACTTTGCCCGGAGTCTGGTTCTGACCGATAGAACCCGGAACGCGGTGAGACAAGGAGTTACCGTGGGTTGCATCCTGAGTACGGAAGTTCCAGCGCTTTACAGTGCCAGCAAAACCTTTACCTTTGGAAGTACC
The DNA here is from genome assembly GCF_023282985.1 of Serratia silvae. GTDB lineage: Bacteria > Pseudomonadota > Gammaproteobacteria > Enterobacterales > Enterobacteriaceae > Chania > Chania silvae. Next base: position 23,322 of record NZ_JAGQDC010000030.1, read on the forward strand.
GGTAACATCGACTTTTTTAACGTCAGCGAAGATTTCTACGCTGATTTCTTGACCTGCAGCGAACTCTTGACCTTCTTCAAGGCGGAATTCCCACAGACCACGGCCAGCTTCAACGCCAGCTTTAGCGAAATGACCCGCTTCCGGTTTGGTCACACGGTTAGCTTTTTTGCTACCGGTAGTGACCTGAATGGCACGGTATCCGTCGTTGTCCAGGTCTTTAACCTGAGTCACGCGGTTCGCTTCAATTTCAATCACGGTTACTGGGATAGAAACGCCATCTTCAGTGAAGATACGAGTCATGCCCACTTTTTTACCGACTAAACCAATCATTGTTTCAACCTCTCAATCGTCAATGACCTGATTAACCCAGGCTGATCTGCACGTCTACACCGGCAGCCAGATCCAGACGCATCAGAGCATCAACGGTTTTCTCAGTTGGCTCAACGATGTCAACCAGACGCTTGTGAGTGCGGATCTCGTACTGATCACGCGCGTCTTTGTTGACGTGCGGGGAGATCAGAACGGTAAAGCGCTCTTTGCGAGTTGGCAGCGGGATCGGACCACGGACTTGCGCACCAGTGCGCTTGGCAGTCTCGACGATTTCCGCAGTTGATTGATCGATCAGACGATGATCAAACGCTTTCAGGCGGATACGGATTCTTTGGTTCTGCATGAGACCAGAGCTCCAATTATTTATAAACGTAAATAATTACTCCTCACACCCATTTCGATTGATGGGGGAGTGTAATCGTCAACATATAACCCCCATATCGGGAGTATTGTTCGAAGGGCAAAACGTTCTTGCCAATCGACTGATTCGCTAAAATCAGGCTTACCAAGATTAGGTAAGCCCGCGCATTATACGCAAACCAGCCCAAGTTGCAAGCCACGGATGGAAATATGCTCAGAATAGACGGCAATTTATTGGTTTGGCGAGGATCGGGAGAGTTTGGAGGAAGTGCGCGGCATAGTAGTATGTTACTCCCCTGCCCTACCAGTTCTAGAGATACTGGCCAAGGAGGGAGGGGAGCCGTAATGTCAGTCCCTGCGTTCCAGCACTTGCGCCTGGCAATAGTTTTGGATGCCAAGCCGCTCAATCAGGCTCAGCTCAGTCTCCAACCAGTCGATATGCCCTTCCTCATCGGCCAAAACCTCTTTCATCAGATCGCGGCTAACGTAATCATGGATAGAGTCGGCATAGGCGATACCTTCCCGCAGGTTCTTGGCACCGTCCAGCTCCAGAGCCAAATCGGACCTCAGCATCTCTTCGACATCTTCGCCGATATTCAGTTTGCCGAGATCTTGCAGATTAGGTAACCCTTCAAGGAACAGGATACGCTCGATGTAGCGATCGGCATGTTTCATCTCATCGATCGACTCGTGATATTCCTTCTCATTGAGACGCATCAGGCCCCAATTTTTGAACATACGCGCGTGCAGGAAGTATTGATTGATGGCAACCAGCTCGTTACCGAGCAGCTTGTTGAGGTGAGCAATGATCTTTTTATCGCCTTTCATAGGTAAATCCTCCTGGGCAGTTCTAAAAGTGTAGAAGCTGCGGGCCAAGAGTCAAAAAATAACCCTACTATTTATTAGGCGACTTCGTGCATATGAATCAGGGTTGCCCGTTCCTCCACCATAATTTGCCTTGCCTGACGAATGCATTTACCGCAGTCGGTTCCAATCGGCACCAATTCACGCAGTTGCTTCATGGTATGAGGATCGTGCTGACGTACCGCTTTACGGATCGCTTTGTCAGACACAGCATTACACAGACATACGTACATAGAGAGACTCACTTTTTAACCAATACAGTAAGTCTAAATAAGAATCGTTTTTATTTCAATTAACATTGATAAAAAATTGTATAAAAAAAGGGCACCGAAGTGCCCTCTTTTAGTGCTTATAAATTATTCGCGATTAAGCGATAACTTTAGCAACAACGCCCGCACCTACAGTACGGCCGCCTTCACGGATTGCGAAACGCAAGCC
>NZ_JAGQDC010000083.1 GCF_023282985.1 Serratia silvae
GTAAACGGGCCTTGCAGGTTGCGGATCTCGGACGCAAAGGCGTAGTGATCCTGCTTCATGCGGATGCGCACGTCCTGTTCGGCGGGTGAGCCGTAGTTGGCGTCGTAGTTGCTGTAGGACAGCCCGGCATAACCGTCGTCCCAGGTGTAGGAACCGCCCAGCGCGCCGCCGTCCTGGCGCCCGTCGCTGTTGCCCAGGCGGCCATTCTTGCCAGGCCCGTCTTCGGTTTGCGGGGCATGGCGGCTGCGGGCC
>NZ_JAGQDC010000084.1 GCF_023282985.1 Serratia silvae
GCCGAGGTGCGTGACGTGTTCCGCTCGCCGAAATTCGGCGCGATCGCCGGCTGCATGGTTATCGAAGGCACCGTCCACCGTAACCGTCCGATTCGTGTACTGCGTGAAGACATCGTTATCTTCGAAGGCGAGCTGGAATCCCTGCGCCGCTTCAAAGATGACGCTTCCGAAGTACGTGCCGGCATGGAATGCGGTATCGGCGTCAAGAGCTACAACGACGTCAAGGTTGGCGACAAGATCGAAGTCTTCGAG
>NZ_JAGQDC010000031.1 GCF_023282985.1 Serratia silvae
GTTACTCCCGGATTAATGCAGTCAGTATAAGTATGGCACTGTCTACCTTAGGAAGGGGCGTCCATCACATCATTACAAGTCCAGAGTCACGGTCAGGTGCTGAGCTGATTTGTAGCACGCTCAGTTTTCCTCTCCTTTTGGGTTAGGGTGAGGGGCATCACTTGCGGTCATAGAGAGTATAAAACTCATTTTTATCAGTATATTACATATTCAAATCCCACTACCTAGCACAACCTCGTACGTTAAGGGTATAATCTAAGGCATTATTTAATCGGTTTCGGAAACGAACATGGCAAAGCTAACATTACAAGAACAGCTGCTTAAAGCTGGACTAGTCAACAGTAAAAAACTGGCGAAAGTGGAAAGAACGGCTAAAAAATCGCGAGTTCAGGCTCGTGAGGCAAGAGAGGCCGTGGAAGAAAACAAAAAGGCACAGGTTGAACGTGATAAGCAGTTAAATGAGCAGCAAAAGCAAGCCGCGTTAGCTAAAGAATATAAAGCGCAGGTAAAACAGCTCATTGAAATGAACCGGATCGTTATCTCAAACGGCGATATTGGCTATAACTTCACAGATAATAATTTAATTAAAAAAATATATGTGGATAAAACGACCCAATCTCAATTGATTAGTGGACGTCTTGCCATTGCTCGTCTGATTACCGATAAGAACCCTGATGGCGAATACGCGATTATACCCGCTAGCGTGGCAGATAAAATTGCGCAACGTGATGCGAGCAGTATTGTATTAAATGCCGAGCTGAGTAAAGAGGCTAAAGATGAAGAAGATCCGTATGCCGATTTTATCGTGCCTGATGATCTGATGTGGTAAGCAACATTGTCTGATGTTTAACCGTATTCCGCCATCACCGCATCGATAAAACAGCGCAGTTTCTGCGTCGGATAACGGTTCGGCGAATACAGCAAATGCATTTCGCGCGAAGGTGCCTGATAATCTGCCAGGATCTGCGTCAACAGGCCGGAGGTGACGTAGGTTCTGAGTACCACTTCTGCCCCAAAATAATACCACCGCCGCTAAGCGCTGCAGACTGCAGCGCCGTAGCATTATTTGACTGCAAACGGCTGTTTACCTTGGCGGCGAGCTGCCTCCCCTCTTTGGTGAAAATCCACTCTTGCTCCGAGATGCGGGACCAATAGGTATATCCGAGACATTCGTGATCGAGCAGATCTTCGGGTTGGGCTGGAGTGCCATATTCAGCCAGATACCCCGGGGATGCGCGGGCAATTAGTTGGTAAGGTTTCAGTTTACGGCCAATCAGTGTCGAATCTGCCAAGGGTCCAATACGGATGACTGCCTCAAACCCTTCATCGGCAAAATCGTAATCGATACCAATAACTATTATCCCGAACGCGACGGTAATTTCGTCGAACTGGATCAACAACTCACCACCACCAGCGAAATGCTCGCCCGTCACCTTTATGCATCTCACGTTGTGAAGGCGTTTAACTCCATACGCGTCATCGAATCTGGATAAAGATGGCCGCCCACAAGGAGATGAGCAGCGCCGCGCTCTGCCCATCGCTGGGGATAATGACGATGCCAAAAACGGGTTAGCGATTTGATCAACCAGTTCGGTTTTAACGTGGTTGATGCGGCGCACTGAAAGAAGGCTAGCGTTTTCAGCGCGGCTCACCGCTCTACTGTGAATGGTTCAATCAGTCACAATTGAAAAAGTCTCTGGCGGACCTGATGCGTGAACAAGTAAACGCATAGAGAACTCCCCGCCTGCCACCTGGCAGTGCGGGAACATTTTGGTTATTTGAATAGCTCTGAAAAAACGCTGTTCTTCTGATGGCATAATTGCCTTCGGGCTAAATCATTGACATAGCGCCAAACCGTTTAAATAATAGCAAAAAAAATAAAATTATAAGTGGTGATGAATATCACAGAATGATAATTACATTGGCTATTCAGCATCAAAAGCTAAAAATAGGTTGACTCATAAATTATAGTCTATTCAAAGAGATAGTAAAATTGGAATGAAAATAAAACCTCATTATAAGGATTTTTAATGAATAAGTTAAAATTAATGACTCTCTCGATCTGCGCGGGTTTAAGCATGTTGGGTTACTCTTCGCTATCCATTGCACAGGATAAACTCGATAATCAAAAAGAGCTGAAAATTATCAGCTACAATGCTTACTGGGGAATGAAGTCCGATAAGTCAGAAGGGAAACAGAAGTTTATTGAATGGGCGAAAACGCAGGATGCCGATATTATCGCCTGGCAGGAAATGAACCATTTTACCCGTGACTCATTAGAAAAATTTGCCGCTGGCTATGGGCACAAATATGCGGTGTTGCTCAAAGAGTCTAACGATCCAACTAACGACGAATTCTTCCCAACCGCCATCACCTCCAAATACCCAATCGTCAACGTCCATAAACAGGTGGATAACCTGTGGCACGGCGCGCTATTTGCCAATGTGGGTAACTATCACTTTGTGGTCACCCATATGAACCCGTTCTGGACCTCGAAGCGCATCGATGAGATGGAGCTGATCCTTGACTCCATCAGGTACAGTAACGATCCGAACGGTAAGTGGATTATTGCTGGCGATCTCAACTCCTTCTCCCCGCTGGATAAGAGTGGCTATAACGAAAGTGTGATGGCCAAGGATCTGGCAGAAAAAGAGAAAGCCAGGCCGATCCTGCACAATCTGGTCAATGGCAAGATGGACTACACCGTTCAGCAAAATATTCTGGATCGCGGTTATATTGACGTACTGAAGCATAAATACCCGTCGACCTTTGTCACCACCGCGCCAACCAAGATCTTCTACGATCAGGCCAAAACCCCACTACGCTATGATTATATTTATGTCTCCCCAGCGATGAAAAACGATCTGGTTGACGTAAAAGTGCTTAAGGATGACTTCACCGATCAGTATTCCGATCATTATCCGGTCGAGATGATTATAAAAAATAATTAAACCAACCCATTAAAAAACCCGGAACTGGGCTGCGCCTGTTTAGCAGGGCTGTCCCCGTTCCGGGGACTTAGTTCTTTCAGGCCGTCTGGGCCTGCTTTTTGTAGATCGAACGGTAATGATTGAGCCGTTCGAAGAAACTGTCGCTCTGTTCACGCGACATATTACCCGCCACGCCGTTAGCATCTACTTCCCGCCCCTGAAACTCCAGGAATGCTACCGTAGAAGCGAGAAAATCCATGTTGCTGGTGTTCTTGGCATAGACATAACACTTTTCCAAAGTTTCCATGATCTCCTCCCCAACGTTTACAGTAAAGTTGACGTGCCACAAGCAGGATGGCAATCGATCATTAAATGCGCTGCAAATATAAGAATACTCTTGATGAGCAAAAAATATACACCATACGTGCGGTGCGATTAAAAAACGGCCAGAGGCTGCAGAAATACCTGGCGCGGCAAGGACGTCAATCTCTGGCATTGTTGTCGCCAACCGGTCACAATGCGGCTCACTTCCCCCCAAGCAGGAAATATGATGCCTTGCCACTATCCCGCCCATTACGCCTTCGATAGCGAAAGCGATGCCTGGCAAATTACCCTACGCGATTTCCCCGAGCAGCAGGCCGCCTGCTACAAACGTGAGGACGTCGAACTGGAGGCGCAGGAAAGCCTGCTGACGGCTATCGCCATTGAAATGGAAGAAGGGCGCCCGGTGCCTGCAGCCTCCGCATTGCAAAGCGGTGACATCGCCCTGCATTTGCCGGTGCTAGTGAAATTAAAGCTGGAACTGCATAACCACATGTTGAGCAGCAACACCTCAAAAGTGCTGCTGGCCCGCCAGATGGGGTTTAACGGCGCACAGATCGATCGGTTGCTGGATGTGGCTTATGCCTCGAAAGTCGAGGCACTTGAGCAAGCCCTGTTTCTGCTGGGCTACGAAGTGCATACCACGGTAGTGGCGATCCGCCAGCTATCAGAATAAATAGTTTGCCCAGAGAGTAAATTTTTGCCGTTTTGCGCCGATAGGGTTATTAAACAACCACCGATTGCAATAGTGAAGGCTAAAAATGGAACTCAACCGTCGTCATGTCTGGGCCGCTATCCTGCTTTCTTGTCTGGTCTTCTGGGCTATCCTGATTGCCAGCGTCAGCGCCGTGGCCTGATGCATTAACCGCTTTAAAAATCCCCCTTGTAGGGTAAAAAACCGGCAAGAAGTGTGATCAAAAACACAGTATTGAAATGGGTAGGATTTTGGGAGTACATTAGCGCCGATCCTGTTGTGATTCCTGGATAACCTCAAGGAACTTGAATCGCAACGACCGGTAAATCGTAGCTCAGGACGTTGTTCCTTCTGATTGAAGAACCCGCCACCTGTCGCTGATTTGCCACAAAATACTCAGACAACAATCGGGATCGTTGGTTTGCGAGGACTCCACAAGGAGTTGTTCCGTGAAATACTTTTTGATGGGCGTTTCATTCATGCTGGTTGCATGGGTAGGCACCTTCATGCTGATGGTTGCCTAACCGCAACCTCGCCAGGTACATAGACAAAGGGGCGCAGAAGCGTCCCTTTGTTGTTTGTGCACCACGGACTATTTACCGGGCATCATCCGGCGCATGGTGTCGTCACCCCGCACATAGTGATGATAAATCGCGGCCAAGGCATGAATGCCGATGATGAAATACCCCGTGTTTGCCAAAGTTTCGTGCACCATTTTCAGCGTGCGGCGTATGCCCGCATCGGGCGTGACCCACTGCGGCACCTGCCAGCCCAGCAGCATCCACTGTTTGCCACCGTAGGCCAACGTCAAGAAGCCCAAGATCGGCAACGATAAAAACAGCAGATACAGCACCAAATGAAGAATTTTCGCCCCTAGCGCCTGCAATTCCGGCAAGGCCGGAGTGATCGGCGGCGTAGGATGCCGGTGGCGTAACCCAAGGCGGATAAACATCAATACAAACACCGACAGCCCAAAGTTAAAGTGCAGATCCTTCACCAACGCCACGCTGTCATCCGGCACCGTATCCTTCAGCAGTATGGCACTGTAAGTCAGGATCACCATCACCAGCGTCAGCCAGTGCAGCAGGATTTGTGATTTTGCAAAGCGAACGCTCATAGAGACTCCCAAAAACTACGGTAGTAGCTGAGCATAGCGGATAACAACTGAAGAAAACCTTAAGTAGAAGAAAAATCAGGGTTGTGGACCATTAACACGCCCCTCACCCTAACCCTCTTCCACAGGGGACTGATCGAGCATGTTTGAAATTGTAGTGACTTACCTTGGATGAGAGACAATCGAGTTTGCTGAGATTATCTCCCTTTGGAAGTGAGGGGGAACAGCGATAGCCAAGTCTCAGGCCCCCCCTCAAGATGGGATATTATTTAGTAGCAGGGGCTACCGTTTTAGCTGGTTTGATTAACCCATCGGCACGGAACATCGCCTTGATACCACGCACCGCCTGGCGGATACGATCCTGGTTTTCAATCAATGCAAAACGCACATGGGTATCGCCGTAATCCCCAAAACCGATCCCCGGCGATACGCACACTTTAGCCTCCGCCAACAAACGCTTGGCGAACTCCAGCGACCCCAAGTGCGCGTAAGGCTCAGGAATTTTCGCCCACACATACATCGAGGCTTTCGGGTTCTCTACCATCCAGCCGGCTTCGTGCAGCCCTTTCACCAGCACGTTACGACGCTGGCGATACTGCTCGGCAATGTCCAATACACACTGCTTATCCCCTTCCAATGCGGCAATAGCGGCCACCTGAAGCGGCGTAAAGGTACCATAGTCGTGGTAGCTTTTAATCCGCGCCAACGCGTTTACCAGCTCAGGGTTACCCACCATAAAACCAATCCGCCAGCCGGCCATATTATAGCTTTTCGACAAGGTGAAGAATTCTACCGCAATGTCTTTGGCTCCCGGCACCTGCATGATCGAAGGCGCTTTCCAGCCATCATAGACGATATCGGCGTAGGCCAGATCGTGGATCACCAGCACATCGTACTGCTTCGCCAGCGCCACTACCCGCTCAAAGAAATCCAGTTCTACACACTGCGCCGTCGGGTTAGACGGGAAGCCCAGGATCATCATTTTTGGCCGTGGAATGGTTTCACGAATGGCGCGCTCCAGCTCACCAAAGAAATCCACGCCGTCCACCAGCGGCACCGAACGTACCTGTGCACCGGCGATCACCGCACCATAAATGTGGATCGGGTAACTTGGGTTGGGCACCAGCACCGTATCCCCGTGATCGAGCGTCGCCAACATCAGATGTGCCAGGCCCTCTTTCGAGCCGATGGTCACAATGGCTTCGCTCTCAGGATCGATATCAACCTGATAGCGTTCCTGATACCAATGCGAAATAGCACGGCGTAGGCGCGGAATACCACGTGAGGTTGAGTAGCCATGCGTATCGTCACGTTGGGCTACGGTACAGAGTTTCTCTACGATATGCGGCGGCGTCGGGCCGTCCGGGTTACCCATGCTGAAATCGATAATATCTTCCCCGCGACGGCGCGCGGCCATCTTCAGTTCGGAGGTGATATTAAACACATAAGGGGGCAGGCGTTCGATGCGCGTGAAACGGCGCGGGTTGTTGTCAGACATAGTTACCTCGAAGAGACGTTAGCGCCCGGACCATCCGAGCGACGCTGGCCACAGAATGGCCGAACATCGAACATAACTCAGCCTTGTCAGGCTGTCGAGTCCCCCGCATAACAATTTTTTACCGGTTGGCAGCCGCAAATTCCCTCGCCAACAGCCCTAACCGCCAGTCATTACACCATCGGCCCGCCAGGCGGAAATTGTCACGCAGCGTCCCTTCCAGTTGAAAACCGCAGCTCTCCAACAGACCCCGTGAGGCTAAATTCCCCTCTGTCACCGTGGCATATAATTTGTGAAACCCGCAGGCATTGAAAGCAAAGTCCAAGATCACAGGCAGCGACTCTTTCCCATAACCTTTCCCTTGCCCTTCCGGCAGGCTGCCAAAGCCCACTTCGGCCTGCCGACAAGGGGACCATTCAGGGCGAAACCCGGTCATTCCCACCGCTTGACCGCTGCTTTTTTCTCTCATCACCAGACACAGCCAGCGATCACAATGCTTATCCCATGCGGGTAAGCGTGCTTCGAAACGTTCGCGGATCTCGTGTTCTGGCAGCGGATCGGCAATGTAACGGATCACCTGGGGATCCTGGAACAGACGTAGGAATAACGGCCAGTCATCTGCCGTTAGTGATGTCAGCAGCAAGCGGGGTGTTTCCAATTTCATCAGGTAAATCTCCGAAAATCGAAAATGAGGAAGTTACGAATGAAAGATATCCCTTTATTTTCCCCTATTAAACCCAGATAATCATTAACGAGGTTACAACAAAATAGCAACTTTATAACGCTACCCTACCACCCACCATCCTCGCCCACCGGCGGGCCAAGGAGAACACCATGGCTTCATTACTCATCGATGATATTCCTGCCGCAATAAAAAGCGTCAAGGAGCAGTTACGCCAGGCTCTACCCAGCTATCGCGAAGTCTTCCTGGAACTGGAAGACAATATTCGCCAGCAGGTGGATCAAATCCGTCAGGAACTGGCCAACGGCCAGGACCCAGTGCCGCAGGTGGACGCCGAAGATATTCTGCAACAACGCGTTACCGAACAACAAGTTGCCATGATTAAACAGCGTGGCGTGTGCGCTATTCGGGGCGTATTCCCGCGCAGCAAGGCCGAGTCCTGGAATCAGGAGATCGGCAATTATCTTGAGCGCAATAACTTCGTCGAGCGGCTAAAAAATGCCGCCGAAGATAACTACTTTGGCAAACTGGCTGCCAGTAAGCCACAGATCTACGGCATTTACTGGTCGAAGCCTCAGGTCGAGGCTCGTCAAGATCAGCGCATGCATGCGGTGCAGGTGTTCCTCAACAGCCTGTGGGCAACCGAAAGCAACGGTAAACAGCACTTTGACCCAACGCGTGTTGCTACCTATGCCGACCGTACCCGCCGCCGCCCACCAAACTCCTCTTCGCTGGGCCTTTCCCCGCATGTGGATAGCGGCACCATCGAGCGCTGGCTGGATGAGAATTTCCGCTATGTCTATCGTCACGTGTTCTCCGGCAACTGGCAGCAATACGATCCCTTTGCCGCAGATGGCCGCACCGAAGTGCGCGAGATCGCCTCACCGGCAGTTTGTTCCATGTTCCGTACCTTCCAGGGCTGGACAGCGCTGACACCGCAACGTACCCATGCCGGTACGCTGAACGTGGTACCGATCGCCAACGCCATGGCCTATATCCTGCTGCGTGCCCTGCAAGACGATGTGACGGATGACGATCTGTGCGGAGCCGCACCGGGCCGGGCGCTATCTATCTCGGAACAATGGCATCCCCTTTTATTAAGTGGGTTATCCCCTATTCCCGATCTGGAACCGGGAGATACGGTATTCTGGCACTGTGACGTGATCCATTCGGTAGAAAACGAGCATAACGGCGAGTTCGACAGCAACGTGATGTACATTGCCGCCGCGCCGGGTTGCGAAAAGAACGATGCCTATCTGCAACGCCAGTTGCCAAGCTTCCTGTCAGGCAAAAGCCCGGCGGATTTTGCGGCGGATGATTTCGAAGTGGATTTCATTGGCCGCGCCACCGTTGAGCTACTGACGCCACTCGGCAAGGAACAGCTGGGTATCAAATAGACCTGATGACCGCGGTGTGCTCCGGCCACCTCGGTCATTGCCACGCTGTGATATACTGTGTTCTCCCGTTTGTCGCAGTGAGCCGCCCGTTGTGCACCCTGTTTTTGAAATGTTGTTAGCGGTATTTGATCGTGCCGCCCTGATGTTGATCTGCCTGTTTTTCCTCACCCGCACCCGGCTGTTTCGCCAGCTGTTGCAAAAGGAAGATCATACTCCGCTGGAACTGGCCGCAGTCACGGCCATCTTCTCTCTGTTCGCCCTGTTCAGTACCTATTCCGGCATCAATGTCGAAGGCTCTCTGGTTAACGTGCGCGTGATCGCTATCATGGCCGGGGGGATCCTGTTTGGCCCCTGGGTCGGCATCATTACCGGCATTATCGCCGGATTGCACCGCTATCTGATCGATATCGACGGTATCACCTCAGTTCCCTGCCTGATCACCAGCATTATTGCCGGGATCGGCGCCGGTTATATCAACCTGAAGGTGAAGAAAGGCCAGCGCTGGCGTGCCGGGATCTTGGGGGGCATGCTGTGCGAAACGCTCACCATGCTGCTAATCGTTGCCTGGGCCAAACCCACCGAACTCGGGCTGGACATCGTGTCTAAAATTGCCCTGCCGATGATCCTCGGCACGGTGTGTATCGGCCTGATCGTGCTGCTAGTGCAAAGCGTCGAGGACGAAAAAGAGGTGATTGCGGCGCGGCAGGCCAAGCTGGCGCTGGATATCGCCCGCAAAACGCTGCCCTATTTCCGTAATATCAATAGCGAATCGCTGACTACCATTTGCGAAATTATCCGCCACGATATCAATGCCGATGCGGTCGCCATCACCGATACCCAACATGTACTTGCCTACGTTGGCGTGGGAGCAGAGCATTACCCACTCGGGCGCGCAGGGCTGAGCAGCGTCACGCTGGAAAGCATCCAGCAGGGCAAAATCATCATCAAAAACAACCTCGAGAACCAGACCGCACCGCAGATCCATTCCCAGTTGGTGATCCCGCTGTGGGAAAAGGGCGAGGTGACCGGGGCGTTGAAGATTTACTACTGTCATGCCCATCAGATCACCAATACGCTGAAGGTGATGGCGGTGGGCCTGTCGCAGATTATCTCCACCCAAATGGAAGTCTCACGCATCGAGCATCTGCGCCAAATGGCGGACAAGGCCGAAATGCGCGCGCTTCAAAGCAAAATCAACCCACATTTCCTGTTTAACGCGCTGAACGCCATCTCGTCTTCGATCCGGCTGAATCAGGATACCGCCCGTCAGTTGATCATCAACCTGTCGCGTTACCTGCGCTATAACCTGGAACTGAACGACGAACTGATCGATATCCGTAAGGAACTGCACCAGATCCAGGACTATATCGCCATCGAGCAGGCACGCTTCGGCAGTAAGCTGACGGTAATTTATGACATCGACGACGATATCTCGGTACGCATCCCCAGCCTGCTGATCCAGCCGCTGGTGGAAAATGCCATCGTGCATGGTATTCAGCCCTGCAAGGGCAAAGGCGTAGTGGTGATCGCGGTGAAAGATCGGGGCGATCGTGTCAGGATTTCGGTGAAAGATACTGGCAACGGCATCGATCCGAAGGTGATCGAACGCGTAGCGCGCAATGAAATGCCGGGCCACAATATCGGCCTGCTCAACGTACATCACCGGGTTTCACTGCTGTACGGCGAAGGGTTGCGCATCCAGCGATTGGAGCCGGGAACGGAAATCGCCTTTTACGTCACCAAAAACGGCAATAAGCTGCATAGCGAAAACAGCCCACAACCAGCCGGGGAGCCGTTATGAAAGCCATCATTGTGGAAGATGAGTTTCTCGCCCAGCAAGAGCTGACTTATCTGATTAATAAACACAGTAACATCACCATCGAAGCCACCTTCGAAGATGGTTTGGACGTGCTGAAATACCTGCAAAACCATCAGGTAGACGCCATTTTCCTCGATATCAATATTCCGTCGTTAGACGGCGTATTGTTGGCGCAGAACATCAGCAAGTTTGCCCATCGGCCGTCAATCGTGTTTATCACCGCCTATAAAGAACATGCGGTAGAGGCATTTGAGATCGAGGCGTTCGACTACATCCTCAAACCGTATCATGAAGCACGCATCATCACCATGCTGCAAAAGCTGGAGGCATTGCATAACCGACCGACGCAGACGCCGGAGCCTAGCGCACCAGCGAATCGCACCAGCCACAGCATTAACCTGATCAAAGACGAGCGTATCATCGTCACGGATATCAACGACATCTACTACGCCGCCGCCGATGAGAAGGTCACGCGGGTGTATACCCGGCGCGAAGAGTTTGTGATGCCGATGAATATCACCGAGTTTTACCAACGTCTGCCGGAGGAGTTTTTCTTCCGCTGCCACCGTTCGTATTGCGTCAATCTGGCCAAGATCCGGGAAATCGTTCCCTGGTTCAACAACACCTATATTCTGCGGCTGAGCGATCTGGATTTTGAAGTCCCGGTCAGCCGCAGCAAGGTCAAAGCGTTTCGCCAGTTGATGCGTCTGTAATTACCAGCGTGGGCCATAATATGCGCGTTGGCGATGTTGGTACCACCAGCGCGGTTCACGCCAGCGGTAGCCATCCCAGTAATGGCCACGGTCATCACGATCGCCAATGTGCACCGACATACCGGGCACGTTGATGCCGACAGAAATATCCGCATGGCTCACCGCAGGCAGTGATAGCGGCAATAACTCGGCCAATAACAACAGCACTTTTTTCATCAGGTCTCTCCCAGAGAATGGAACGGGCCCATTTACCGATCACAGTAGTTCCGCACCGGTACGCTCTCTACAGGACGAAAAACCAATTACGCCTTGCAGGCATATCCTTCACAATGACCACACAGTTGCCACGGCGGTTTGGCCATAATTCTGACATATCTTTGATGTAGATCACGCCCGTCAGGCCGCATTCCAGCGGCTTTTTAGCCCTTATTCGGCAACTCATGCAACGATAATGGCATTTCATTCCTCGGTAACGGCAGTTCATTCCCGATCCGCCATTGGCAACCATCGCCCCCTTTATAATAGGCCCATACCGCAGGGCTCTGGTGCCTTGCTAATTTTGCCAATAGGCAACGCCAATACAGGAAGGAGACCGGCCATGAACAGCAAACCGGCAAATCGCAGCTTAATCGTTCTCGGCACCATCATCTGCCAGATGGGCCTTGGCACTATCTATACCTGGAGCCTGTTCAACCAGCCGCTGGTGGACAAGTTCCACTGGGGTCTTGGCGATGTCGCTACCACCTTCTCGATCACCAGCTTCTTCCTGGCCTTCGCCACCTTGTTCGCCGGTAAACTGCAAGAACGTTTCGGTATTCGTAACCTGACGCTGGTCTCCGGCGTGCTGGTCGGCCTGGGGTTGATTGCCAGCGCCCACGTGCAATCGCTGGATATGATTTATCTATTAGCGGGCGTGGTGGTCGGTTTTGCAGTGGGTATTGCTTATATCTCTACGCTGTCCAACCTGATCAAATGGTTCCCGGACAACAAGGGGCTGATTTCCGGCATCTCCGTCGGGGCATTCGGTAGCGGCAGCCTGTTGTTCAAATACGTTAACGCCGCCCTGATTAGCGGTGCCGGTGTCTCTGCCGCCTTCTTCTACTGGGGCGTAATCGTGATGGCGCTGATTGTGCTGGGTTCCATGCTGCTCAAAGAACCGGTGCAGGTTAACCAACAGGCTAACCACGGCACGCTGGGCAACGATTATACCGTGCGCCAGATGCTGGCAAGCAAAGAAGCCTATATGTTGTTCGTGATTTTCTTCGCGGCCTGTATGAGCGGTTTGTATCTGATCGGTATTGTTAAAGACATGGGCGTACAGCTGGCTGGGATGGATTTGGCCACCGCCGCCAACACCGTTTCCGCCGTGGCAATCTTCAATACCGCAGGCCGCATCATTCTGGGCACCCTGTCGGATAAAGTGGGCCGTATGCGCGTCATCAGCTTCACCATGCTGGTCACCATTCTGGCAATTGCCGCACTGAGCTTCGTGACGCTGAGCCATACACTGTTCTTTATCTGCGTCGGTGCGGTCGCTTTCTGTTTCGGCGGCAACATTACCGTCTTCCCGGCGATTGTCGGTGACTTCTTCGGCCTGAAAAACCACAGCAAAAACTACGGCATCATTTATCAGGGCTTTGGTCTGGGCGCGCTGGCCGGGTCGTTTGTTGCCAACCACTTCGGCGGCTTCCACGCGACTTTCATGGTGATGGGTGCACTATCGGTGATTTCACTGCTGATCACCCTGTTTATCAAGGCGCCGAAAGCGGTTGAGCAGGAAGAAGAGTCTCACGCAGAGCCAGTATTAGCTAAAGCCAACGGCTAATGGCCCCTCCCCCTCTACCACCTGTCTCTTGATCAGATCTCCTGATCAAGAGACAGCCCTTTGGGAGAGGGTTGGGGTGAGGGATATCCCCAGCGTCTGCCGTAGATGAGCGCCAGCCCCCAGCAGCCCAGGTTGAGAATGGGTGATCATAAAGACCGGAACTTCACGCACGTAGTCTTTAAAGCGCCCCTTGTCTTCAAAGGCAACGCGGAACCCGGAAGCCTTGAAGAACTCCATAAAGCGCGGCACGATGCCCCCGGCAATATACACCCCGCCAAACGTCCCCAGATTCAACGCCAGGTTGCCGCCAAACCGCCCCATGATCACGCAGAACAGGGACAAGGCACGGCGGCAATCGGTACAGCTATCCGCCAATGCACGCTCGGTGATATCTTTGGGCTCCAGCTTCTCAGGCAGGCGTTTGTCCGCCTTGACGATGGCGTGATACAGATTTACCAGCCCTGGGCCTGACAACACGCGCTCCGCAGATACATGCCCAACCTCACCACGCAGCACCTCCAGGATGATGCCCTCCTCTTCGCTGTTCGGCGCAAAGTCTACGTGGCCGCCCTCACCCGGCAGGCTTACCCAACGGCGGTTAACATGTACCAGATGCGCCACCCCCAGGCCAGTGCCCGCACCGTAAACGGCAATCGGTTTATCCTTTTGCGCTTTACCACCGCCAAACTGCAACACGTCATCTTCGGACAGCATCGGAATAGCCATCGAAACCGCAGTAAAATCGTTAATCACTTCCAGGTGCTTTAAACCCAGGCTCTCTTTCATTGCCTTGATGGAGAAGGCCCAGGTGTGATTAGTCATGGCGACCCAATCCTCCGTTACCGGGCAGGCGATGGCGATACAGGCATCCTGAACCTCCAACTGCAGTTCGGCCAGGTATTGGCGGATCACCGCTTCCAGGCTGGCAAACTCCAGACCAGAATAGGTTTTAGCCTGGGTGATCTCACCCGACTCGACAGTGCACAGCGCCAGGCGGGCATTGGTGCCGCCAACATCACCTACGAGGGCATAGGTCATCGGTGTTTCTCCATAAAATGAATAATGCGAAATTGGGTACACTGTAAAATCACGCCGCCCAAACAACAATCTGCATTCTGCGGCCCGCTGCTCAATAGCGATCCAGATCACAAAAATCGTTTCAGCCAGGCCACATTTCACCGATTTATACCGGCGGTTACAGATTGGCGCAAAATTCTTACGCTGACCGGCATCGCCGTTGGGCTGATCGTACGCTTCGTGCCGGGCCAGATCCGGCTACTGAGTCGCTGATAGGTATGCCTTTGCCGCTGACCGCCGTGCCGGGGTTAGCGTTAGCCTTGATGGTCTGCCTGGCAGGTGGCGTCAGTTGGGGCCGGAAAACCCGATCACCCTATTCAAAGGGTTGGATGTTGCATCAGCATGTCCCGGCTGTTCCGGCAGCAATCACCGTTTCCTGCGCCATTATGGGCTGGTGCTGGTGGTGACCCGCGACGGCTGGCTGAGCCTGTTTATGGCCGTGGCGGTGGTGCCAGAGCTAATACTGTGTATTGTGATGCAGCCCGCTTGGTTAGTGCTGGCGGGCAAGCCTTTGATGCTGGTGGTAAAAAAACCGCCTCCACATGAAGATTAGGCCAACGCGTACTCGGCCGCAGCGTGCGCATGAATGGCCGTGGTGTCGAACACCGGCACCGCGGCATCTTGTGCGCTTACCAATAGGCCGATCTCGGTGCAGCCAAAGATAATCCCCTCGGCGCCCTGCTGTTCCAACTTGGCAATAATCCGGCGATACTCATCGCGTGAGGCATCAACGATCTTACCCAGGCACAGCTCTTCATAAATGATGCGGTGTACGATATCGCGATCGGCCGCATCCGGCGTGACCACTTCAATAGCAAATTTATCCTGCAAACGCCCACGGTAAAAATCCTGCTCCATGGTAAAGCGCGTGCCGAGCAAGCCAACGCGGCGAATATTTTGCTGCCGCACCTGCAATGCCGTGGCATCGGCAATATGGATCAGCGGTAGGCCACTGGCCTGCGCCACCACATCCGCCACCTTATGCATGGTGTTGGTACAAATCACAATGGCCTCAGCACCGGCAGCACGTAACGAGGCTGCGGCCTTCGCCAGCAAACGGCCTGCGCCTTCCCAATCCCCCTGGTGCTGCAATCGTTCCACCTCATGAAAATCCACGCTGTAGAGCACGATTTTGGCCGAATGCAAGCCACCAAGCCGCTGTTTCACCTGCTCGTTGATCATTCGGTAATAGGGGATGGTGGATTCCCAACTCATGCCACCCAATAATCCCAACACTTTCATTCGGTTCTCCTTGGCTTTGATTCACTATCAACCAGACATTACCCGAGAACGACCTGACTGACGAAGCAATTATTTGCTGCGCGAGCTGCTAAGCTGGGCCTGGCGCGGCTCGAACCAACGCTGGCGCAGGGTATCGTAGAGCCAGTTATACGCCATGGTATAGGGCAGGAAGAACAGGAAGAAACCGATCTCCA
Source organism: Serratia silvae (assembly GCF_023282985.1). Taxonomy (GTDB): domain Bacteria; phylum Pseudomonadota; class Gammaproteobacteria; order Enterobacterales; family Enterobacteriaceae; genus Chania; species Chania silvae. The sequence continues at coordinate 15,504 of NZ_JAGQDC010000031.1, forward strand.
ACACAAAGGCCTGCCACAACGAAATATTGAGCATAAAGGCGGCTATCGGCAAACCAATCAGCACAAACCCGGCTTCAAAGCCAAAGGCGTGGCCAATACGCACTTTCAGCGTTCTGACCACTCGGCTCACTGGCCACAGCCGATCAAAGATCGAGTTATAGACAATGTTCCACAGCATGGCGACGGTAGATAACATGATCGCCAGCGCCCCTACCTGCGCCATCGAACGGTTAAGCAGCCATGAACCCAAAGGGGCACAGATCATCACGGCGATAGCTTCGAACCCCACGGCGTGAACGATACGTTCAACCAACGACTTGTTTTGCAACTGCATACTTCACCTGCTTTGTGATCATTATTGAAAAAGTCAGGTGATTATCATCGGTTTTTTGCGTAGATTAAAAATAGGTTCCATCGATAAAGTAGATACCTCATGCGCTATTCCCCAGAAGCCCTACTGGCCTTTGTTGAGGCCGCCGCGTTAGGCTCCTTTTCTGCCGCCGCACGCAGGCTGCGCAAAAGCCAGTCCACCATCAGCACCGCCATTGCCAACCTGGAGGCGGATCTTGGGCTGACGCTGTTCGATCGGCAGGCGCGCCAACCGGTATTGACGGAGTCTGGCCGCAAGGTGCTGGGCCACGTGCAGGAAATTCTTGCGGCCAGCGAACGACTCGATGCGCTGAGCATCCGTTTGGGGGACAATATCGAACCACGGCTGACCATCGTGTTTTCAGATACCTATCAGCCCAACCATCACGACAACCTGCTGAAGCATTTCGAGCGGCGTTATCAGGATATTGAGCTGGAATGTATGATCGCCGAAGGGGAAGATGTGCTGGATCTGCTACAGACTGGCCGCGCCCACCTGGGGATGCTGGCGGTACAACCCACCTACCCGCCCGAGATCGCCGTCGCCAGGCTGCCTGAACAGACCGAAATGGGGCTGTTTGTCGCTCATGATCATCCGCTGACCCTTATTCCTGCCCTGACACAGGCACACCTTGCCAGCAGCCGCCAACTTTACCTCAACACTTATACCGGCAACACCGTGCCAAAACCGCGCGGACGGGCCTGGTCGGCACCCAGCTATCTGATGCTGTTAGAGATGGCGGAACAGGGGGCGGGCTGGGCGATACTGCCGCACTGGCTGGTCAAACAGTACGGGCGGCAACGACTGACAGAACTGAAAATGCGTGGCTGGCCACAAACCATCTCGGTCGACGCCGTATGGTCCAAGCTTACCCCGCCGGGGCCAGCGGGGCTGTGGCTATTGGATCGCCTGCTGGAAAATGCCGCCGATCAAGCCGCCGCATTACGCGATTGAATGGCCCGCGACACGCTAACGAGCAGTTCGGGAATATTCATGTTTGGCAGACCAATTAGCGTGATCTGGCACTCTGACAACCCAAGTGGAAGCGCATACACTGAATATCATTTCCCGCCGTCGATGAGGATCCTATGGTTTATCAAGCTGAGCCAAACCGTTACCAGAATATGGAATATCGCCGCTGTGGCCGCAGCGGGCTGCAACTTCCGGCCGTTTCACTCGGTATGTGGCACAACTTTGGCGATAGCACGCTGCATGACAATGCGCGCAGTCTGGTGCATCGTGCCTTCGATCTTGGCATTACCCACTTCGATCTGGCCAATAACTACGGGCCACCGCCGGGTTCTGCCGAGGAGAATTTCGGCCGTATTCTGCATCAGGATCTCCTGCCATATCGCGATGAGCTGATTATCTCTTCCAAGGCAGGCTACACCATGTGGCCTGGCCCCTACGGTGACTGGGGATCGAAGAAATACCTGGTCGCCAGCCTTAATCAAAGCCTGCAACGCATGCGGCTCGACTATGTGGATATCTTCTACCATCACCGCCCTGACCCAGATACGCCGCTGGAAGAAACCATGACGGCGCTGGATTTGATAGTCCGCCAAGGGAAAGCGCTGTATGTCGGGTTATCGAATTATCCGGCTGAGCGAGCGCGGCACGCATTTGCCATCCTGCAGCAACTTGGCACCCCTTGCGTGATCCACCAGCCGAAGTACTCGATGTTTGAACGCTGGGTGGAACCCGAGTTGCTGGATACGCTGGAAGCGCATGGCGTGGGTTCTATCGCTTTCTCTCCGCTGGCCGGAGGCATGTTGACCGACCGCTATCTACAAGGCATTCCTCCCGATTCCCGCGCTGCCAGCGGCAGCCGCTCGCTGGCTCCCGAGCAGATTACCGAAGCGAAACTGCAAAAGGTTCGTCTGCTGAACGCACTAGCTGAGCTGCGTGGTCAAAAGCTTTCGCAGATGGCGCTGGCCTGGGTATTGCGTAACGATCGCGTCACTTCCGTTTTAATCGGCGCTAGCAAAGTTAGCCAGATTGAAGATGCGGTCGGCATGTTGGCCAACCGTAAGTTCAGCGCAGAAGAGATCGCCAAGATCGAGCAAATCCTGATGTAATCGCTTACAAATCGCCGATGCGTTATCGGCGTTTTTTTCACCTTCCGCCTCAGATAACTCCCAATCCCTTGAATGCCCCATGGCTTTCAGAATTTCCCCAAAGGCGCAGTCCCCTCACGGCGCTAACATCCCTCGGATAAATACCTCATGGATTTGACGCATAGCGTTAAAGAGCGAGGAATAACAACCGTTTGCATGGCCAAAACCTATACCGATGAACGTGCTTCATTATCGGTCCCCGGCCAAGGAGCCTAAATGTTTAAACCTCTGTTTACCGCTGCCATTCTGGTGGCGCTGTTCATGCCCATAGCCCATGCCAGCAGCGTCAATATTGATTTGCTGCCTGGGGTCTCATTGCAGATTGGTGACCAGGACAAACGCGGCAATTACTGGGACGGTTACGACTGGCGCGATCGCGACTGGTGGTATGGCCATCAGGGGCGTGATTTAGGGGAGCGCAGCCGCCGAGGCTACTATTGGGATGGTTATCGCTGGCGTGACCGCGACTACTGGCACAAAAACTACTACTACCACGATGGCCGCTACCGCAAGGCGGATAAATACTATTACAAACAGTATAAAAAGCACCATTATAAGAACAAGCATCATCACAAAAAACACCATCACGACCATGATGATTGACCCCTCACTCCAACCCTCTCCAACAGGGAGAGGGAGCTGATCGGCATCGTAAACAGGTGCAGAAGTCAGTCTGTAGCACGTTTCATCCCCTCACCATGAGTGAGGGTTAGGGTGAGAGGAGCTATCCTAAAGCAAATTGCTAAACAGCAGATAACCGTTGAGCCCAACCACCACCAACACTATCAGTTTGCCAAGATTCTGGATCAGGCGGCCGTTGACCATATCCCCCATCAGTTCACGGTTGCCGGTAAACGCCAGCAGCGGCACCAACGCCAGGGCGATACCAAAGCTCAGCAGCACCTGGCTCAAAACCAGAATACGCGTCGCATCCATCCCCATCATGATGACAATAAACGATGGCAGCATGGTGACCACCCGCCGTACCCAGATAGGGATATAGAAGCGGACAAAACCCTGCATCACCACCTGCCCCGCCAGGGTGCCTACCACGGTAGAAGAGAGACCTGCTGCGACCAAGCTCAGGCCAAAGATGGTGGCAGCCGCATTGCCGAGTAGCGGCTGCAACGTCAGATAGGCTTGGTCGAGATCGGTAATGCCGCTGTGGCCGTTGAAATGGAATGCGGCGGCGGCGGTGGCCATCATCGCCAGGTTAACAAAACCGGCGATGGTCATGGCAATCGCCACGTCCAACTTGGTGGCAGAATAACGTTCGGCTTTAGAGTCTTTACCGGCAGTCTGCGTCAGCGAAGAGTGCAAATAAATCACATGCGGCATGATGGTTGCCCCTAACACCCCTGCGGCAAGAAACACCGCGTCACCGTTCGGCAAATCCGGGATCGCCATCCCTTTAAGTAACCCACTAATCTGCGGCTGGGAAAAAACCAGTTCTACTATATAGGCCATTGCCACAAACAGCAGCAGGCCGCCAATCACCAATTCCAGTGGCTTTTGCCCACGCTTTTGCAACATCAGGATCAGGAAAGTGGCAATGCCGGTGAGGATTGCGCCTTCTAGCAGCGTCACACCCAACAGCATTTTAAAACCGATCGCGGCACCAATAAACTCCGCCAAATCGGTGGCCATGGCGATAATCTCCGCCTGCACCCAATAGGCCCACACTGCCGGGCGCGGGAAGCGATCGCGGATATGTTCGGCAAGATTTTTACCGGTAGCGATGCCGAGTTTGGCAGACAGCAGTTGGATCAGCATCGCCATGACGTTGGCCCATACCACCACCCACAGCAGCGTGTAGCCAAAAGAAGCGCCAGCTTGAATATTAGTGGCAAAATTACCGGGGTCGATATAGCCGATGGCGGCGATAAAGGCTGGCCCCATCAGAGAAAGTTTGATCTTTCTGGACGGGCGGCTGGAGGAAGTATTGTTAACCGCGCGACTGTTCAGCATAACGAAAACCCTTACTAATTTTAGCTCACCTTCATCTTTACCCAAGTGATAATGATTATCAAGTGCATTTGCAGCGATAATTGTTATCTCTGCGATAGCCAAAAACGAAGGTTTTATCGAACAGATCGCATGAAATCTTGGCGTTTCCATCTACTCTAGATCACAAGGTTCAGAGCGGATCACGCTTGATAATAAAACTAGCACAAAAATGCCATGAATACGCATATTTATTAACATCTTGATCTTTGGTGCTTTGCCGTCATAGATTAAGACTATCTCCACTATGATTTTCCATATTTGCAATGAATGTCTCGTTTTTAAACTTGGCGTTACATAAAATGACAACCGAAATTCAGCCTGCCTCAAATTTGGAGCAAACATGTCCCATATTGCGCACTTTGCGTTAGCGTTAGTGGTGGTTGCGATCCTGGCTCTGTTAGTGTGCCGCGATCGTAAAAACATCCGCATCCGCTATGTTATTCAGTTGTTAGTTATTGAAGTGCTACTGGCCTATTTCTTCCTGAACTCGGAAGCAGGTTTAGGCTTTGTAAAAGGCTTTGCAGCAATGTTCGACAAGTTGCTCGGGTTTGCGGGGCAAGGGACTGATTTTGTGTTCGGCGGGATGGGTGATAAAGGCCTGGCCTTCTTCTTCCTGAAGGTACTGTGCCCAATCGTGTTCATCTCTGCCCTGATCGGTATTCTGCAATACATCAAAGTGCTGCCGTTTATCATCCGCATCATCGGGACCGTGCTGTCTAAAGTGAACGGGATGGGCAAACTGGAATCCTTCAATGCCGTCAGTTCGTTGATCCTGGGCCAGTCTGAGAACTTTATTGCCTACAAAGATGTGCTGGGCAAGATGTCAGAAAAACGCATGTACACCATGGCCGCTACCGCGATGTCGACAGTTTCCATGTCCATCGTTGGTGCGTACATGACCATGCTGGATGCCAAATATGTGGTGGCGGCGCTGGTATTGAACATGTTCAGCACCTTTATCGTCCTGTCATTGGTCAACCCTTATGACACCAGTAAAGAAGAAGAGCTGCACCTCGGCAATCTGCACGAAGGCCAAAGCTTCTTTGAAATGCTGGGTGAATACATTCTGGCAGGCTTCAAAGTGGCGATTATCGTTGCCGCGATGCTGATTGGCTTTATCGCTCTGATTGCCGCGCTTAACGGCCTGTTCAGCGCCATCTTTGGCCTGAGCTTCCAGGAAATCCTAGGCTACTTCTTCTATCCATTTGCCTGGATCCTTGGCGTACCTAAGCATGAAGCGTTGCAGGTTGGCAGCATCATGGCAACCAAGCTGGTTTCCAACGAATTCGTCGCCATGATGGAACTGCAGAAAATCGGTGCTGAGCTGTCCCCGCGCAGTATGGGTATCCTGTCCGTGTTCCTGGTGTCCTTCGCCAACTTCTCTTCTATCGGTATCGTAGCCGGTGCGATTAAAGGGTTGAACGAGCATCAGGGCAACGTGGTTTCACGCTTCGGTCTGAAGCTGGTTTACGGCTCGACCCTGGTTAGCCTGCTGTCAGCAGCCATTACAGGCCTGGTTCTGGGCTAACAGCTTTAGAATCGACAAGTTCTAGTCTTAAGACGCCCGATGAAGTTTATCGGGCGTTTTTTATTTGATGGCCCAATGACAATACTGCTCGAACTGAAGGGGAGGAATAGACACAACATGCGGCGGCGTTCTTACAGCACAAAAGCAAAAAGCCGACCCAAGGGTCGGCTTTTCAAATGGTGGTGGAGCTAGACGGGATCGAACCGTCGACCTCTTGCATGCCATGCAAGCGCTCTCCCAGCTGAGCTATAGCCCCACAAAAGTGGTACGCGTTAACCGTGCGTTACGGTATTCCCCAACCTTCCTGAGATAAAAGGTTGGTGGAGCTAGACGGGATCGAACCGTCGACCTCTTGCATGCCATGCAAGCGCTCTCCCAGCTGAGCTATAGCCCCAATCCACAATCACGAAATCCTGTGAACGGGGCGCATGATATGAAACCCCAGAAATCCTGTCAACGGCTAAATTGAATTCCTCGACCAAGCGCTGAAAAAGCCGCCAAATCAGCGCGTTTAATGCTAAAAAACCATCGCTTTGGGCACAAAACAAACCAGCAAGAAAAAAGCCCCGCGAATCGCTTCGCAGGGCTTTGTCGGTTTAGCTGACAACTAACGGTCAGGCTTGCGCTTCACGCTCGGCAATATAAGCCAACGCCTGATCAATACGCTTGAGGGAACGAGCCTGGCCGATAGCATGTACGGTAACGTCCATGCCCGGTGACTGGCCAGCGCCAGTGACCGCGACGCGCAATGGCATCCCTACTTTGCCCATACCCACGCCCAGTTCATCTGCGGTGCCCTGAATGGCGTCGTGCACGTTCTCTGGCGTCCAGTTGGTAATAGCGGCCAATTTGGCGCGTACGGCCTCTAACGGCTGGCGTGCGACCGGGCGCAGGTGTTTCTTCGCCGCATCGGCATCAAACTCGCTGAAGTCCTGGTAGAAGTAATGACAAGACTCCGCCATCTCCTTGAGCGTTTTGCAACGCTCGCCCAGCAGTTTGACCAGATCTTTCAGCTCTGGGCCATTGCGGGTTTCGATCCCCTGCTGCTCAACATGCCATGCCAGATAGACCGCCACTTCTTCCGCTGGCATATGGTTAATGTAGTGATGGTTCAACCACTGCAGCTTTTCGGTGTTGAAGGCGCTGGCAGATTTGTTGATCGCATCCAGGGTGAAGAACTCTTTCATCTCATCAATAGAAAAGATTTCCTGATCGCCATGGGACCAACCCAGGCGCACCAGATAGTTCAACAACGCCTGCGGCAGATAGCCGTCATCACGGTATTGCATCACACCAACGGCGCCGTGGCGTTTAGACAGCTTTTTACCATCATCACCCAGGATCATCGATACATGGGCATATTCCGGCACCGGTGCGCCCAGCGCTTTCAGGATGTTGATCTGGCGCGGCGTGTTGTTGATATGGTCTTCACCACGGATCACGTGGGTGATTTCCATGTCCCAGTCATCGATCACGACGCAGAAGTTATAGGTTGGCGCACCGTCGGTACGGCGAATGATCAGATCGTCCAGCTCCTGGTTGCTGAATTCGATCGGGCCACGGATTTTATCGTCGAAGATGACCGAGCCTTCCTGCGGGTTACGGAAACGCACTACGTGTGGCTCGTCATCAGTGTGGCTGCACTGGCTATCACGGCAATGACCGTCATAGCGTGGCTTCTCACCGTTTTCCATTTGCTTTTCGCGCAGCGCTTCCAGGCGTTCTTTCGAGCAATAGCACTTATAGGCCGTTCCCTGTTGCAGCATTTCATCAATCACCGCGTTGTAGCGATCGAAACGCTTGGTCTGGAAGTACGGACCCTCATCCCAATCCAGGTTTAACCAGTTCATGCCATCCATAATTGCGTCGATAGCTTCCTGGGTTGAACGTTCGAGATCGGTATCTTCGATACGCAATACAAACTCACCGCCGAAATGGCGGCTGAACAACCAGGAATAGAGCGCAGTACGAGCACCGCCGACATGAAGATAGCCGGTCGGGCTTGGGGCGAAACGGGTTTTGATTTTCATTGGGTTCACTGCCTTATTACGCAACGCGTGTCAGCGGAGTGCCGACGATTGCTCGGAATGTAAAATAGTGGACGACATTCTACCACTCCATGCTAATTCCTCAACGCCGACACGCTATCGGCCGCTACGCTTTGCGGCCCGCTACGCACGATACAGTGCAAAGAATCGTCCTGGTCGGCGATAAATATCGCATCCTGTCTAAATTTGCGGCGAACGATTGAAATCATTTTAAAAACCATTGACTCACTTTCAACTATCCCTATAATGCGACTCCAACAAGACGGGGTGATTAGCTCAGTTGGTAGAGCATCTCCTTTACACGGAGGGGGTCGGCGGTTCGAGCCCGTCATCACCCACCAT
>NZ_JAGQDC010000032.1 GCF_023282985.1 Serratia silvae
TGCGAGAGTAGGACACTGCCAGGCATCAATTAAGTAGAAAGCCTCATGCGAAAGCATGGGGCTTTTTGCTATGGGTCAAAAACAGAAATCCCCCTCACCCCAGCCCTCTCCCAGAGTCGCGACCGAGAACATCCTGAACACCCGCGGGAGAGGATTAGGGTGAGGGATCATTACTCGATCTGACAAATTAACCTGCCGGAAGACCCAGCAGGCTAACTCTTTAAAGCAGGGCCGAGTCAACCTCAGCCCAAATCAACGCCTTAGTGTGCACTCCCCTGCGAAATCCCCAACCCCGTTTGTGAACGTACAAACTGGGCGCGGAATTTCACGCGTTCTTGCTGCCCAACCAACGAATTGTCGGTCACAGAGAAGAACCAGGTGCCGATAAAGGCGACCAGCATAGAGAACAGCGCTGGATATTCGTAAGGATAAATCGGTTTGGCATGGCCGAGGATCTGCACCCAGATAGTCGGGCCCAGGATCATCAGGATCACTGCGGTTAACAGACCAAGCCACCCGCCGATCATTGCTCCCCGCGTGGTCAGGCGTGACCAGTACATGGAAAGAATGATGATTGGGAAGTTACAGCTGGCCGCAATGGAGAATGCCAGCCCCACCATAAAGGCGATGTTCTGCTTTTCAAACAGGATCCCCAGTGCGATAGCCACCACCCCGAGCAACACCACGGTGATTTTGGAAACTTTCAGCTCATCACGCTCGGTCGCTTTGCCATTTTTGATGACGCAGGCGTAGAGATCGTGAGAAACCGCAGAAGCCCCTGCCAAGGTTAGCCCGGCAACCACTGCCAGGATCGTGGCAAATGCCACCGCAGAGATAAAGCCGAGGAAGAAGTTACCCCCCACCGCGTTAGCCAAATGCACCGCTGCCATGTTGTTACCGCCCAGCAATGCCCCACTGGCATCCTTGAAGGCCGGATTGGCACTGACCAGCAGGATCGCACCGAAGCCGATAATAAAGGTCAGGATATAGAAGTAACCGATAAAACCGGTGGCATAGAACACGCTCTTACGTGCTTCTTTGGCATCGCTAACGGTGAAGAAACGCATCAGGATATGCGGCAAACCGGCGGTACCGAACATCAATGCCAGACCCAGGGAGAGGGCGGATATCGGATCGGAGACCAGTCCACCCGGGCTCATGATGGCAAGCCCTTTCGGGTGCACCTTCACGGCTTCGGCAAACAGGGTATTGAAGTCAAAGTTGACGGATTTCATCACCATCAGCGCCATAAAGCTGGCACCGGCCAACAGCAGCACGGCCTTGATGATTTGCACCCAGGTGGTAGCCAGCATGCCACCGAACAGGACATACAGCACCATCAATATACCGACCAAGACAACGGCGACGTGGTAATTGAGGCCGAACAGCAGCTGGATCAATTTGCCCGCGCCCACCATCTGGGCGATCAGATACAGTGCGACCACCACCAGGGAACCACAGGCTGAAAGTGAGCGAATCGGCTTCTGTTTCAGGCGGTAAGAGGCCACGTCGGCGAAGGTATATCGGCCAAGGTTACGTAGCCGTTCGGCAATCAGGAACAATATGATTGGCCAGCCAATCAGGAAGCCAATGGAATAAATCAGCCCATCATAGCCGGAGGTATAGACCAGCGCAGAGATACCAAGGAACGATGCCGCAGACATAAAGTCACCAGCGATCGCCAAGCCGTTTTGCAGCCCGGTGATACGCCCGCCAGCAGTGTAGTAATCTTGGCGAGAACGGGTACGTTTGGAAGCCCAATAGGTGATGTAAAGGGTGGCACCGACGAACAGCAGGAACATGATGATGGCCTGGATGTTCAGCGGTTGGCGTTGAACTGCACCACCAATGGCATCGGCATGGCTCAGGCCTGGCAGGGCCAGCAGCGCGGCGGCTGAAAGAGTGCGCTTCATTGTTTCACCTCACGCAGGATTTCAGCATTCAGGCGATCGAATTCACCGTTGGCACGGTAAACGTAGATCCCGGTTAACACAAAGGAAATCACGATCAATCCCACACCGACCGGGATCCCACGGGTAATGGTTAATCCTGGAGCGAGTGGGGTACCCAGCCACTGAGGATCGAAGGCGATCAATAAGATAAAACCTACGTACAGCGCCAGCGTGATCAGTGACAGGAACCAGGCAAAACGGCTGCGTTTTTGCACCAGCTCCTTAAAGCGCGGGTTTTCCTCAATCCCTTGATAAATGTCGTCATTCATCCGGTTATCTCCAATAGGTATTGAACGAGTACGCCGCGCGATACCCTTCCAGCTGGCAAATTGGCGCTCTGCGGGCCGCACCCATCCCAGCCAAATGTCTGGGATCGGCTTTACTGCATTTGATAGCTTTCAGGTATACAGGCCGTTCAACTACACATGGCAGGTGAACGGCCGGAGGCGGCGCGGATTAGGATGGAACTTTCATTGATTGTTTTTCTTCCAACAGCTTTTCGACTACAGCCGGATCCGCCAGCGTTGAGGTATCCCCCAGGTTGCTGGTATCGCCGGCGGCAATTTTGCGCAGAATACGCCGCATAATTTTGCCAGACCGTGTTTTTGGCAAAGAGTCGGTCCAATGGAGAACATCTGGCGTCGCGATTGGCCCGATTTCCTTACGCACCCAGTTACGTACTTCGGCATACAGTTCCGGCGTTGGCTCTTCCCCATGATTCAGGGTGATATAGGCATAAATCGCCTGACCCTTGATGTTATGCGGAATACCCACCACCGCGGCCTCGGCAATTTTGGGGTGGGAGACCAATGCGGATTCAATTTCTGCCGTGCCCAGACGGTGGCCGGAAACGTTTAGCACGTCATCGACGCGGCCGGTGATCCAGTAATAGCCGTCTTCGTCACGGCGTGCGCCGTCACCGCTGAAGTACATGCCTTTAAAGGTAGAGAAGTAGGTTTGTTCGAAGCGGTCATGGTCACCGTACAGGGTCCGAGCCTGGCCCGGCCAAGAATCGGTGATCACCAGGTTGCCTTCGCAGGCGCCTTCCTGCGGGGTGCCCATATTGTCGACCAATGCTGGTTGCACGCCAAAGAATGGGCGAGTGGCGGAGCCAGCCTTCAGTTCGGTAGCGCCTGGCAGCGGAGTGATCATGAAGCCACCGGTTTCGGTCTGCCACCAGGTATCAACGATCGGGCATTTGGCGTTACCAATTTTGTTGTAATACCACTCCCAGGCCTCTGGATTGATTGGCTCACCCACGGAACCCATGATGCGAAGTGAATCGCGTTTGGTGCCTTCGATCGCTTTGTCACCTTCGGCCATTAGGGCGCGGATTGCCGTTGGTGCGGTATACAGGATATTGACCTGATGCTTATCCACCACCTGCGACAGACGGTTTACGCCTGGGTAGTTCGGCACGCCTTCGAACATTAAGGTGATCGCACCACAGGCCAATGGGCCATATAACAGGTAGCTATGGCCAGTTACCCAGCCCACGTCGGCGGTGCACCAATAGATGTCGCCATCGTGATAATCAAAGACGTATTTGAAGGTTAGTGCGGCGTAAACCAGATAGCCCCCGGTGGTATGTACCACGCCTTTCGGTTTGCCGGTTGAGCCGGAGGTATAGAGGATAAACAGCGGATCTTCCGCGTTCATCTCTTGCGGTGGACAGTCGGCAGACACGCCTTCAGTCAGCTCATGCCACCAGAGGTCGCGCCCTTCTTGCCAGTAACCCGGCTTACCGGTACGTTGGAAGACCACCACGTTGTTGACGCTTTTCACCCCTGGGTTTTTCAGCGCATCATCGACATTCTTTTTCAGCGGTACCGCACGGCCTGCACGCAGCCCTTCATCGGCGGTGATCACTAGTTTGGAGTTGGAGTCGATAATGCGGCCAGCAACGGCTTCTGGGGAAAAGCCCCCAAAGATCACCGAGTGCACCGCACCAATGCGGGCACAGGCCAGCATGGCGACGGCGGCCTCAGGTACCATTGGCATATAGATAGCCACCACATCGCCTTTTTTCACCCCGAGCTTTTTCAGCACGTTAGCGAACTGGCAGACATCGTGGTGCAACTGTTTGTAGGTGACCTTGGCTGATTGGGTCGGATCGTCGCCTTCCCAGATAATGGCGGTTTGATCGCCGCGTTCGGCCAAGTGGCGGTCCAGACAGTTGGCCGCCAGGTTAAGGGTACCGTCTTCAAACCAGCGGATGCTGATATGGCCAGGATCGAAAGAGGTGTTCTTAACGGAGGTGTAGGGTTTGATCCAATCGAGGATCTTACCGTGCTCGCCCCAGAATGCCGCTGGGTCTTGCACAGATTGTTGATAATACTGTTGATATTGCTCCGGATTGATCAGGGCACGATCTGCAATTGCAGAAGGAATGGCGTGTTTATGCAGTTGGCTCATGGTTTTTCTCCTTAGAATTGTTAATGATATGTCAACTGACGGTTAAGTATAGTTTGCCATGACGCTTTGTTTCTTTTTTGGGCGGCAGATCACGCAACGAAGATGTTGATTTGTAATAGTTACTGTCGTAATTGTGTTGTGTAACTGTTTGGTTGACGGTGAAAAGACGGTAATGGGCGCATTTCTGTTAAAAAAGTTTTTAGAAAACTAAAAATATTAAGCGTGAGGCATCGGCTTGATGGTGCAGGAAACAATAAGGCCGAGGTTATATTTTACAGCGAATCAGACTCTATTAATGACTGCTATAAATACTCAACGAAATTGTTAGCCGCAACCCGTCGAAGGCTTATTTTTTCTGCCTTTATTATGTCGGTTTTTTGAAAATTGAAACAAGAGGTCTGGTGAATGATTCTGGGTTTAATTATTGGTTTCGTGAATTATATTGAGAGTTATCTTAGTCCATTAAAGGTGTTCGTAGGAGGACTTTATTTTCTTTTGAAAAACCTTTTGTTAACAATATCGAAACAATGATTTAGACTAAATATGCAAATGCAACGACAAATCACGCACTTTTATTTGGATTAAAAATCGTCCTATCCAATGGGCTATTGTTCTGCTCAAGCTAATATTATGTTTTTTAGAACAAGTAATTATGTTGCTATTCGTTTTTTGTTTGTTGGTTTTTTGCTGGCGAAACGGACAAAATCGAGATGAAACAAGGCTTGCAGAAGCCCGCCCTCAGATGGTACAGAGTTATACTGCGTTACACCAAGGGCAGTCGACGCAGAGGTTCACAAACATAAGCCTGTAATAAATGAGTAAGTATTCCTTCCGGAGTCAGGGTGTTGTTTAACATGTTGGCACGGAGTCTTTGAGGACTTTTGGGTATGAAAAATGTAAAGATCAGCCTGGCTTGGCAAATCCTGATCGCTTTGGTATTGGGTATTATTCTGGGCGCAGTGCTGCATAATCAAACGGAATCGCGTGAGTGGGTCGTCAGTAATATATTGAGCCCCGCCGGTGATATCTTTATTCGTTTGATCAAGATGATCGTGGTGCCGATTGTTATTTCCACGCTGATCGTCGGTATTGCCGGTATTGGTGATACCAAAAAGCTGGGCCGCATTGGATTGAAAACCATTATCTATTTTGAAGTGATCACCACCATCGCCATCATCGTGGGTGTGACATTGGCTAATGTTTTTCAACCCGGGCACGGCATTGACATGTCGGCGCTGACCGCGGTCGATATCTCACAGTATGAAAAAACGACGGAACAGGTGCAAAGCGGCTCACATAGCCTGGTGGCCACCATCCTTTCGTTAATTCCTTCTAACGTGTTCTCCTCGATGGTGAAAGGCGACATGTTGCCGATCATCTTCTTCTCAGTGCTGTTTGGGCTGGGGTTGTCCTCTTTGCCGAAAGAGACCAAAGAACCGTTGCTGAAGGTGTTCAAAGCGGTGGCCGAGAGCATGTTCAAAGTGACCCACATGATCATGCGTTACGCCCCAATCGGGGTATTTGGTTTGATCTCGGTAACGGTAGCCAACTTCGGTTTCGCTTCGCTCTTGCCGTTGGCCAAGCTGGTAGTGCTGGTTTACTTCGCCATCGCCTTTTTTGGCCTGGTGGTTCTGGGGGCTGTTGCGCGGTTGTGTAACCTGCGTATCTGGACGCTGATCCGCATCTTGAAAGAAGAACTGATCCTGGCTTACTCAACGGCCAGTTCGGAAACCGTGTTGCCGCGCATTATCGAAAAGATGGAGGCTTACGGCGCACCAAAATCCATCACCAGCTTTGTGGTGCCTACCGGCTACTCTTTCAATCTGGACGGTTCTACGTTGTACCAGAGTATTGCCGCCATCTTTATTGCACAGCTGTACGGTATTGAGCTGTCGCTGGGGCAAGAGATCATTCTGGTGCTGACGTTGATGGTGACCTCAAAAGGGATTGCCGGTGTGCCGGGTGTTTCCTTTGTGGTGTTGTTGGCGACTTTGGGCAGCGTGGGCATTCCGTTGGAAGGTTTGGCGTTTATCGCCGGTGTCGATCGTATTCTGGATATGGCACGTACGGCCCTGAACGTGGTGGGCAATGCGCTGGCGGTATTGGTGATTGCCAAATGGGAACATCAGTTCGACCGTAAAAAGTCGCTGGCCTACGAGCAGGAGTTCCTGGCCAGTAAAGTGACCCCTGCCAATCAGGCGTAAGTCGCTCCAAATCTTTTTCTCAAAACCCGCCCATCGGCGGGTTTTTCTATTGGCATGATGGCCGAAATGTTGCTGAGGCTTGTGATCTCACTGGCGCTGCATAAACTTACGCAGCACTATCATGCCGATCATCAAGATGGCACCTGGCAACCAAACCCACAGTAATTCCGACATGATCACCGCATGCCCAGCAGGAGTCAGGTATTTCTCGAGGCTAAACGGCGCTACGCGGATCACCTGCCAGGGCGCAAAGAAACGTTCGTCACTCCATGGCCACAGCCAGCCGACGCCTTTGCCTCCGGTGGTCACCGAATCCAGCAAACTGTGGGATAACAGCGAGATAAACAGGAACAACCAGGTCTTGACGGGGTTAGCCTTGAACCAGCGGTAGAACAGCAGTGCCAAGCTAGGCATCAGGAACGCAAACAGCAGTGAATGCGTGAAACCGCGATGGCCAAACTGATTGCCGTAAGCCACGCCGAATTTAAACGCCAGCACGTCGGCATCCGGCAACATAGAAAGTACCACGCCCGCGAACAGCAAGCGGGGCGGTATGATTTTTTGGCCCAGCCCTAAACCGAGACATAACGGCACTGCGGCGTGGGTAACGATCGTTGGCATAACTCTCTTCCATGATGAGGGGTAACACTGTGCTTATTATGGCATAGTCATATCCGGCCGATCGCCACTTCGCTGCACCATCGAAATAATGATGCCGAATAACTCTTCCTTAGCCTGGGCTGCCGTAATCGCGCCACAGCTGGTGGCGTAGGATAGCCCTTCCGCAGAGCCGAGCATACCCCATAGCGCGGCGTCCTGAAGCTGGTTGTTGCAGCAGAAGGGGGCAAAGATCTGGCGGCATTTCTCGATGAACACCACGGCGTAATCATTCCTGATTTTCTCAAGCTCGGGGGTACCGGCTAGTGCGGCCATGACGCTAGGCATCTCACGGCCTTGCAGCAGCACACACTCAATGTAGGAAGTGGCAATCACTGAGGCTAAGGCCTCTAGCTCCGGTTTGGTATTTTGGATGGCTTCATCCATCCGCGCGGTTTGACGACTATCAAACTCTTGATACAGCGCGGCAAACAGGCCCGAACGGTTGGTGAAGTGATCATACACCACCGGTTTGGTGACGCCCGAGCGTTCAGCCAGGTGGCCGAGCGTTAGCGCTTCGGTGCCTTCTTCATGAATGATTTCCCATGCGGTTGTCAGCAACTGCTGATAACGCTCTTCTCTCGATAGCCGAATTCGTGAATGTGGTTTGGAGGTCATGGCAATATTTACCCGTTGACAGAGCTATATACTAAAGGTAACTTACCGATGGTAACTTACTATTGGTATATAGAGTACGTTTTATACCTCGCCCTGACAATAGGAGTCACCCCATGCACGCGCTCATTGTTGTTTCCCATCCTCTCGATACGTCATTAACTCATGGCGTTGCAGCAGCCATCGCCGAAGGGATAACGGCTGCCGATCCTGCCCATTCGTTTGAAATTGCCGATCTCACCCAGGAAGGTTTCGATCCGGTGTACGGTGGCGCAGATATCGCCGCATTTTTAAAAACGGCCACCGTTCCCCCGGATATTCTGGCAGAACAGAAGCGTATCGATAGCGCGGATGCCTTGGTTCTGGTGTTCCCAATCTACTGGTGGAGCATGCCTGCCTTGCTTAAGGGCTGGATCGACCGCGTGTTCTCCAATGGCTGGGCTTATGAAGAGACGGCAGATGGGGCGGTGGTCAAAAAATTGGGGCATTTGCCTGTCCATATTATTGGGCTGGGGGCGGGAGGCAAAAACGTCTATGACCGACACGGTTATACAGACGCATTCAATGCCCAGATAGCGCATGGTATTTTTGACTATTGCGGTGCTTCGGTTAAGACATCTGAAATGCTACTGCTGCCAGAGCTGGGGGAGCCTAAGGCTTACCTCGATGCTGCGCGTCAGATCGGGCGCACTGTTTTTCAACCCGCTTACGCCGAGTAGTTCGTTGGTTGGCCCCGGATTTTAGGGGGACAACCTTGTCAGCTGACAGCGTGGATTATTTAATCCCTAACCGTTTTGCCAGGCGGTGCAGGTTCCCACTGTCCAGACTAAGTTTACGCGCCGTGGCCGCCCAATTTCTATCGCAGTCTTCCAGCGTTTTCTGGATCACATCGCGTTGAAACTGTTGGGTCATCGTGGCCAGATCGGTTGCTAATACCGGCTCGTAGGGACCGTCATTAATCCTTTCTGCCATGAGTTCCACGTTTAAATTAAAGTGTGTGGGCAGTAGTTCCAGCTCGGTGTGGTTTTGCGTTGCGCACGCCACTATTGCAGCCCGGTAGATGGCGTGCTCCAGTTCGCGAACGTTGCCTGGCCACGGATACTGCTCCAGCGTAGATAATGCCGCCGAGGTAAGGGTTAGCTGCCATCTGGCGGGCCAACTCCTGAATGGTATTGGCATCAATACCGCACAGCGCCGAGGCCCAATGGGCGTCTTTGGGCTGGCTGGCCCGACAGGTAAGGGAGGAATTGTGTGCCAGGGCAAGTTGCAGCGGCACATCCGTTTGCGGATTCAGGGCGATTTACTGCACGTGCTCGCGGCCTAAATACTCGTGGGTCGAGGTGGCCACTGGATCAACGCTGACCACTTAAATCATCAGTATTCTCCACGAGGCTGAAGCCGGAGTTTCAGCCCATGAACTCTGCCGTAAGCACGCCATCTCCGACGCCACCTTCTACACCTGGCGTAAAAGTTTGGCGGTATGGAAATGCTGGAAGTTAAGCGTCTGAAGACTCTCGAAGAAGGGAACGCCCGCCTGAAGTAGCAGCTTGCCAAAGCCAGGCTGGATAAGGAGGCACTTCAGGTGGCTTTGGGGCGAAAGTACTGACGACAGACCAGAAGCGGGAAGCGGTGGTAGTGATGTGTGACGCGACGGGTCTGCCGCAACATCGTGCCTACAGGCTGCCTGCAATTACTCTTATACCGGAAATCAGAAACTCGCGGAAACAAACACCGGATTTCAATCTGAGGGACAGTCCCTGTCCTGATAACCTTTCTTGGCCTGTATTTAGGCATATTAAGATTTTTTTTCGTAATGCTCTGTAAGCAACTTAAGCATCGCGTTTTTATGAGTTTCAATGTTTTTTTCAGTCCAACCCTCATCAAAGTTGATGTTAGAACGAAAAATAGCTCTCAATTTTAACGAGTCAAATCGAGGTTTGGCTTCAAAGTCTGCTTTTTTCTTTGCGACAGATTGATTGCTATAAGATGAATTATCTCCAGGGCTTAATAGCACTAAATTTCCAAAAGAGTTTAAAGATATTTCAGCGAGTCTATTGCCATATTCTTCTTGTTGTGGATGAACATGTTCTACGGAGTTTTTAGAGGTAATGCGATATCGTTCAAATTTAATCACATCTTTTTTTGGCATGCTGGTTTTATTTAATGATTTCCATAGTATATATTCTAGTTTTTGGAACCAATAGTGTTCAAAGCCGATGCCATGTGATTCATCAAAATAAGTTACCTGCTCATCCCAAGGTTTGGTCTTAGGTTTTATCCATTTAGCCTGTTTAAAACTGGCCTCTTTTTGGCTGTCTAAAGAAAGAGACATGCGATTATCAATACGTTCAAGTATCCGACATGCACGTTTATCCTCTGTGGCGCTAACTTCTCTGCGAATTAGTGATGCAATAAAAGGTGTTAACCAATATTGCGCACTGCGCTCACCGGTAAAGTTACGAACACTTTGCAGCATTACCAGATCACTTAATGGTTTAGTAGACCGATTTAAGTAGTATTTCCCTTTGGAGAAGCTACGTGAAACATTAGTTAATGCAAGATGCGAATCTAGGTTATCATCATTATCGACCCATTTTATAACCCATGTATCGAACTGGTAGCGTACTTGCCAAAGCATTTCTATGAAATCTTTTACTGTGCATTCATCGGAATTAATAAGTGGCTCAAAGATTTCAAGTAACCTGTCACTATGCAGTCTCGGAACGATATCTTCTTGCATTTTCAATGCAAGAAATACACGGTAAGCATGGATGAGTAACAAAGGAAAACCAATGATTGAACGACAATAAACTGTCTCGGAATTCAACTCATCTGATTCCAATTTTTCTATTGCTGTGCTCTCTAGATTAGGCTGATTCTCAATCTGTTCTGCAAGCTGAAAAATAGACAGTCCTGAGTCATTTTTTTTCGTTGGTTCTTCATAAGTAGTAAATTTTTTTAAACTAAATGTAGCAAGATCCTGATGTTGAATATTATCCCAGTCAGCTTGTTTAAATGTTTTTCTAATATTCCTTTCAAAGTAGTTTTCCATATGCTCACAGGATGACCAAATTGCTTCATATCGCGATTTATGCGTTTTAATTAGTTTTAGTAGTTTTGCTTTCAAAATGTCCGTTTGCTCTAACTGAACACCGGCAGTATTCATCGTGGCAAACAAGCGATTTAAATCCATTTGGACAGGAACAACATTATTTACCCACTGTACTCGGCCAAAAATATAGTTTGCCAATAACTCAAATTTTTGCGTCGATTGCTGTTTAAGCTTAGTGATTTCCTTGGTTAAAACAGTTAGTGCTATCTCTAGTTGCTTAAGGTAGTCGTTTTGTGCAATCGATTCATCAGACGGTTTTTCAAAGCATTTCAGCCCAGCAAGACTTCCCAATAAATTCTGGACTTGCTCTCGAATTGCAAATTGCAACCTCGGTTTATTCTCATATACAATCACATCAGCTAACAGTGTCTTGCTGCCAGCAGACTTAAAAGCAATAGCAATTAGCATCAAAGTCGTTGTGCGTTGCTGACCATCAATAAGTTCATATATTTTTTGATCATTTTTTTCCAGCAAGGATGAAAGAACAGTGCCAATGAAGTAGATTTTGTCACCTGTAAAGCAAGCCTCTTTAATATCATTGAAGAGTAATAATACGTCATCATCACTCCAAACATAAGGTCGTTGATAGCTTGGGATTGTAAACTGATAGCCTTTATTAAGTACAGTTTCGAGTGTCAGGATCTCCGTTTTAACACCCTGCTCCTTATCCATTGCTGACCTCCAAGCCTTTTATATATTTATCAAAATAAGGACCGAATTGTGTTTTAAAATCACTTTTGCTGATCGATAGGCTAAAATGCTCTGTCACGCGGACAACAAAGCGTTTTTTGACAGTGTTGTCACCCTCGCCGAGTCCATTGCCATCCACCTTTAAGTCAAACCCATCCAGCTTTGCAAAAAGCTGTTCAACCGTAAAACTTGCTGTAATCCAGTCAAGTACTGGTGTTTCTTGTATAAAAGCAGGTATTGACCTTTCTTTCACCGTAGTTTGGTTCTCAATGCGGCGGGAATAAATAACCCTAAATAGCTTTTTCGCAGCCACTTCTAGATTTTTTTGACCAAACTGACTTATATAAAGTAATAACGCAGTATCCAGTAGTTGCTTGAGATAGCTACAGCCTTCTAGTTTGCAAATAAAATGATGATAAAAATCGCTGAATCCTTTTGGTGTTGAAATCATTTTACTATGTATTAGATAGTTTTGACGAAGATTTTCAAAATACTGAAGGTAATGAATAGTATTTACACCACTATTGAGTGGTTGCCTTAAATCATATCCCACCTGTGCTTGAGATAAACTTTCTGCGCCGCTAGTTGAATAAGTACGAGTGATACGCCCAAAGGCTGTATCTTCTCCCTTGCCGGTTTTTTCTGCCAACTCATTGACAATGCAATCTCTAATTTTTGCCTTCTGGTTATGCTGCGGATATTCTCTAAAGTGCAAATACTGCCAATAACGCCCCCGAAGAAGTAAATCAACAGTCATAGACAAATCACCGAGTGCTTCCCAACGTCTGGCAAAGTGATCAACCGATGGTTTATCTTTCTCGCCAATTGCTCGCAGATGGTGTGCTTTGATAATTTGCTCTCCACTCAGACGCACTCCTCCAGTATTTTGAGTTTCAAAAAATTGGTAGGCTTGATCTTCAGAGCGAGTGATGACTAGTGAGAATTGCAATAGTTTAAAATCAATCAATTCTAGCCACTCGGCAGAATGTTGTTTTAGCCAAGCAAGATTATGCACTATCTGCCGTTGACTAATTGGTGAGTTATAATGTAGAGCAAAATCAGTAAATTGCCCATTAATATGGGCTATTAATGCTAAAGTGGTCAAGCGTTGTTGACCGTCGATGATATTAAGGCGTTCACCATCGGCATGCAAAATGACACTACCTAGATAATAGGGTATAGAGCGAGAATGGGCTTGATGTTCTGCTATATCCCTTAGCAACTTCGTGATTTGCCCATCTTGCCATATATAAGGGCGTTGATACTCTGGTATAGAAAAATTGCTGCTGATGGTACCACATGTACCGGTTTTAATCTGTTTACCTGTAAGCAGGTCAACCACAGAGCATATTGCCACACTAACAGTCACATGAATTCCTTCTGAATGTAGATCTAAGGCATCGGAGTGATGTATTAGCTGAAGCTTTATATGGGTAAAGCACCAGGGGGTGTCCACAAGTTCGAAGTCTGCCATGGGCAGATTCGATTTTTTTATTCATATTCGTTGGTATCATGATACTAAGCATGGGAAATCTCAAGTATTATGGAGCTACACAAATGAAAGCAATGATACTATTTTCCCCCAGACCTGACAAAGACCGGATACTGCTTTGCGGTGACGAATCCACCAGATAGGTATACATGAGGGGAATAGTGTTTATTGGCAATTGAAGCCTAACAGACAACGACACTGTGACCAGAAGGGCAGGTAGTCAAATGCTCAGGCTGAATGAAAGAGGCAGAGTAGTGACATCTGCGATCAGAACGACCAGAAATCTACTTGAACGCCTAAAAGCAAAAAACCCGCCATAGGCGGGTTCTTCTAAATAGTGGTGCCCGGACTCGGAATCGAACCAAGGACACGGGGATTTTCAATCCCCTGCTCTACCGACTGAGCTATCCGGGCAACGGGGCGCATTAAACCGTATTGGCCGTGCGGCGTCAACGGATTTGTGACAAAAAACGTGAAAACAGCGCCGATTGCTGGCTTTTCAGGCAAAGGGCGCGTAATTCTGCCTCTGTTGCCACCAGGTCACTGCATATCACGCTTTAGCTTAACGCACCGAACTGACGGCACTGGGCAATCTGCAAGATATCTTCGGCCAGCCGTTTGGCGACAGCAACATCCTGCAATTGGCGTTTTATCAGCAGCTTGCTTAGACAACCTTCCTGCACCAGTTCCATTTGCTGCGCTACCGAATCGGCGTCGTCGGCATCCATCTCACGCAACAGATCTCGGGTGAAGTCCAGTGAGGTGAGCTTCTGCTGCTCGGCCAGTTGATGGATCGGGTGGTCGCTCTCCGGGAAGAAGCTACAGGCGGCAATAAACAGGCAGCCGGGATAGCGTTCATTCTGCACGTGCTCCGCCAGCACGTCATAACGCGCCAGCAGCTTTTGCTGTGGGCTCAACGTCTCATCAAGCTGCAACTGGCGGCGCCAGGTATCAATCTGCTGGCCGTGGTAGCGCAGGCAGTCATACAGCAGTGCCTCACGGTCTGGCCAGAACGGTTTGAAGTCGCTGTATGGCACACCCAGTTTTTCTGCCAGCATTTCCAAGGTGGTGGTCGCCAGGCCCTGTTTTTCCAACAGCGCCAAGGCTGTATTTAAAACCTGTTCACGTTGCACTAGTGCTCCCTCCAAAAAATGTTCTGAAACTCAGTGTCGTTTACCGAGTGGTTTTCTGCAAATGTGCGTCGAAGGCTTCTGCGTTCATAAAGCCCGTCACGCGAGCTGCGGGTAACTCTTTGCCAGCTCGGTCAAAGAACAAAATGGTCGGCAAGCCAAGTACCTGCAAGTGCTTGAGCAAGGCTGCCTGCTCGGCATTATTGGCCGTCACGTCGGCCTGCAGCAACACCGTATCGGCCAATTGGGCCTGTACCGCCGGATCGCTGAAGGTGTATTTCTCAAACTCTTTACAGGCGACACACCAGTCAGCATACAGATCCAGCATCACCGGCTTGCCCTGCGCCTGTTGCAGCGCTTGGTTAAGTTGTTCAACGTTATTGATACGGGTGAAATTCAGATGCGGTAGGGCCGCCTGCTCAGAAGCGGTATGACCGAATGCCCAGTCTTGCAGTGGGCGCGCCGAAATCACCAGCGCCGCCAGCAGTAGCACCTGGATGGCCCGCGTCCAGCCACGGGATGATTGCAGGCTCAGGACGAATGCCCAGCCGAAGAACGCCAGGCCGAGCAGGCTCCACAGGCGCAGCCCCCAGACATCGCCAATCACCCGCTCAAGTAGGAACACCGGCAGTGCCAGGATCACAAAGCCAAAGGCTTCCTTGACGTACTGCATCCACGGGCCGCTGCGTGGCAGCAGGCGGTTGCCAAACAGTGTCGCGATCACCAGCGGGATACCCATCCCCAGCGCATACAGATACAACGTGCCGCCACCGGCCCACATATTGCCGCTTTGGGCGATGTACAGCAGGATGGCGCTGAGCGGGGCGGTGGTGCATGGCGAACAGATAAGGCCTGCCAGAGCACCCATCACAAACACGCCCAGCAACGAGCCACCTTGCTGGGTGTTGCTCCAGTTGGCCAGCCGCGTTTGCAGCGAAGAAGGAAGCTGCAATGAGTAGCAGCCGAACATGGACAGAGCCAGAGCGACAAACAGCACCGAAAGACCGATCAGCACGTAAGGATGTTGCAGCGCGGCCTGGAACTGCAACCCGGCGGCGGCAACCACCAGGCCGAGTAGGGTATAGGTCAGCGCCATGCCTTGGACATACACCACGGCCAGCACCAGAATGCGCCCGCTGCTGTGTGGCCGCTCACGGCCCAGGATAATGCCGGAAATCAGCGGATACATCGGCAACACGCAAGGGGTAAACGCAATACCGATACCAATCAGCAAGGCCCACAGGGGCGAGAAGGGCAGATTGGCGGGGGCCGTTTCCGTGGGGGCTACGGCGACCGGTGTTGCAGGCTCTGCGGCAAGTGTCACTGCGCTCAGCGGGATCACACGGGTTTCCGGTGGATAGCAGAAACCGGCCTCAGCGCACCCTTGGTAGGTGACGCTCAGGCTGGCATTGTCACCCGTCTGTAACAGGGGAATGCTCAGGGCCAATGGCTCCTTGAAAATGGCCACTTCACCAAAGAATTCGTCTTTATGCTTCAGCCCGGCGGGCAGTTCAAATTGGCCCAGCGTTGCCTGCTGCGGCACCAGTTTGATTTGCTGGCGGTACAGGTAGTAACCGGGGCGGATTTGCCAGCTTAGTGTCAGCTGGGGCCCTTGTTGTTTAAAATCAAAGGCAAATGCCTGATCGACGGGCACGAATTGGTTGCCCGCGTTTTGCGCGAACAGTGAAGCCTGAGCCGCAGTGGGCAGGAAGAACAGGCTGCACAGCAGCAATATCAGTTTAATGAGGCGTTGATCCATGACAGGTAATCTTTATCTCCGGCCATCACCGGCAACACCAACAGTTCGGGTGTCTGGTACGGGTGATGTTGTTTCAGGTAGGTGAGTAGCGCTTGTTGATGCTGGCAATCGCTTTTAAACAGCATCTGTACTTCGTATTCCTGTTGCAGTTTCCCTTCCCAGTAATACAAGGATGTAGCTCCAGGCAGCAGCGTGGCGCAGGCCGCCAGTTTTTCCCCCAGGACGCGTGCCGCCAGCTCTTGCGCCGTGGCTTCATCGGGTGCGGTACAGAGTATGACGATAGCTTTGCAATCAGACATCTTCGGCCCTCTCAACCAGGTTTGGTAACAGGGCACTATACCCTGAAGCGGTGTTGGCTAGAAGGTTAGATTATCAGCAGAGGGGGAAAGCGGGGCTGAAGCCCCGCTTGAGGATCACAGAACAACGCTGCCAATCAGGAAGCCGAAGATCACTGCAAACGCCACGCCCAAGGTGCCAGGGATCAGGAACGGGTGGTTAAACACGAAGCGCCCGATGCGCGTTGTTCCAGTATCGTCCATCTGTACCGCCGCCACCAGAGTAGGGTAGGTTGGCAGAATGAACAGGCCAGAAACGGCAGCAAAGGAAGCGATCGCCGTCAGGGGGCTGACATTCAGGGCCAGCGCCATCGGCATCAACGCTTTGGCAGTGGCGGCCTGAGAGTACAGTAGCGCCGAACAGAAGAAGAAGATCACCGCCAGCAACCAGGGATGGGATTGGATCACGGTACCTGCAGTCTCTTTGATCCAGTCGAGGTTGGCCTGCACAAAGGTGTCACCCAACCAGGCCACGCCCAGAATACAGATACAGGCGCTCATCCCGGCCTTAAAGGTGCTGGAGTTCAGTACCATGTCGGTATCGACGCGGCACAGGATGGTGGTCAGGGTGGCCACGCTCAGCATGATGATCAGGATGGCATTAGTGGTGTTCATCAGCGGTGTCGTCACCAGACCCATACTTGGGCTGTTGATGATGGCATAGGCTACAACGCACAGCACGCCGGCCAGGAACAGCAGCACGGAGGTTTTAGCACGTGGTTTAATCTCGATCACGTTTTCACCGCGCAGGGCAACCAGGCCTTCTTCGAAGCGTTTTTGATACACCGGATCGTCAGACAGCTTGGAGTCAAACAGCCAGGTGACCAGCAGCGACATCAGCAGCACGGACAGGAAAGTGGAAGGGATCACCACCATCAGCAAGTGCAGATAACTCACACCGTGGCCTTCCATAACGGAAGACATGTACACCACCGCTGCCGAGATAGGCGAAGCAGTAATGGCAATCTGCGCGGAAACCACGGCAGTAGACAGTGGACGGCAAGGTTTGATGCCTTGCTCTTTGGCCACTTCTGCAATCACCGGCAGGGCCGAGAGGGAGATATTACCGGTACCGGCGAAAATGGTCAGGAAATAGGTGACGATTGGGGCCAGAATAGTGATGTATTTTGGGTTTTTGCGCAGCAGCTTTTCGGTTTGCTGTACCAGGTAGTCCATCCCGCCGGCGACCTGCATGGCGGCGATAGCGGCGATAACCGCCATAATGATTGAAATAACGTCGAAGGGAATGCTGCCTGGCTTAACGCCGATCATCGCCAGCACCAACACCCCAAGACCGCCCGCAAAGCCAATTCCGATACCGCCTAGTCTGGCCCCCAAAAAGATGGCCAGTAGAACGATCACCAATTCTACTACTAGCATAGTGTTTACCCCTTAAAATGGATTTTTATGAAAACCAAAGGTTGCAATTTTGTATTCATAGAAAGAAAAAAGGCACGCTATCCAGAGGATTAGCGTGCCTTTCAGGCTACCGGATGAGTCTATTATTGTTCATTTTCATCTGTATAGCGTTTCGCCTTATACGCCGGGTGCATCAGGTTCTCTACGGAGAAGATGTCATCCAGCTCAGCTTCGGTCAGTAAACCGCGTTCCAGCACGACTTCACGTACGCTCTTGCCGGTTTCTGCACAGATCTTGCCGACAATGTCACCGTTGTGGTGGCCAATGAACGGGTTCAGATAGGTGACGATACCGATAGAGTTAAATACGTAGTACTCGCACACTTCTTTGTTGGCGGTAATACCGTTAATGCATTTTTCCAGCAGGTTATAGCAGGCGTTGGTCAGGATGTGAATCGATTCAAACATCGCTTGGCCAATCACCGGTTCCATCACGTTCAACTGCAGCTGGCCCGCTTCGGCGGCCATGGTAACGCAAGTGTCGTTGCCGATCACCTTAAAGCAAACCTGGTTAACCACTTCCGGGATCACCGGGTTCACTTTGGCTGGCATGATTGAAGAACCCGCCTGCAGCTCTGGCAGGTTGATTTCGTTCAGGCCAGCGCGTGGGCCGGAAGACAGTAGGCGCAGGTCGTTACAGATCTTGGACAGTTTGACCGCCAGGCGCTTGTGCGCGCTGTGCATCATCACGTAGGCACCGCAGTCGGAGGTGGCTTCGATCAGGTCTTCGGCAGGCACTACCGGCAGGTTGCTGACTTCCGCCAGTTTCTGTACGGCCAGCTGTTGGTAACCTTCCGGGGTGTTCAGCGCGGTACCGATCGCAGTCGCGCCTAGGTTCACTTCCAACAGCAACTCTGCGGTGCGTTGCAGGTTACGGGTTTCTTCATTCAGCAACACGCTGAAGGCGTGGAATTCCTGACCCAGAGTCATTGGCACCGCGTCCTGCAACTGGGTGCGGCCCATTTTCAGAATGGTTTCGAACTCTTTGGATTTACGGTCAAACCCTTCACGCAGTTGGTTGATGGCGTCGATCAGTTTCTGGTTGGAGGCGTAAACCGCGATGCGGAACCCGGTTGGGTAAGCGTCGTTAGTAGACTGGCACTTGTTGAGGTGATCGTTAGGGTTCAGGTATTGGTATTCACCCTTCTGGTGGCCCATCAGCTCCAGGCCGATGTTTGCCAGCACTTCGTTGGTGTTCATGTTCAGCGAGGTGCCTGCACCGCCCTGGAACACATCCACCGGGAATTGGTCCATGCATTTGCCTTTATCCAGCACTTCATCACAGGCCTGGATGATAACGTCGGCGATTTTACGTGGAATGGTATGCAGCTCTTTGTTGGCCATGGCGGCGGCTTTTTTCACCATCACCATGCCACGTACGAACTCAGGAACATCACTGATTTTACTGTTGCTGATATAGAAGTTTTCAATCGCACGCAGTGTATGAACACCGTAGTAGGCTTCTGCAGGGACTTCACGTGTTCCTAATAGGTCTTCTTCGATACGAATGTTGTTTGACATGAGAACCTTCTCTATGTTGCTGCCGAATATAATTATATGCAGGATAACAAAATAATGTTGCCGAGCGGGTCAACTGCGGAAGTATTGACCGCAGCTATTGTCGCTGCCCAGATCATATGCTGGTTGGTAATAAATGAATGAACGTAGATCACTATCTGGCGCTTCGGCAAATGACAGCTTTTGATTTCTGTGAAGGGCTTCACGTTTGCGGTATAGAGAATAAAAAAGATCGCCCGGTTGAAATGGCGGCGGGAAGCCCCCATTGTATGAAGGTTGGCCGATTGGCGGCCCCATTTATCTCGTATGCGCCATAGGCGGGTACGTCGACTCTACTTAGAGGAGAGAACCAGGTGCGCTGGTTACCGTTACTGCTGATATTTCTACTGGCTTACATAGAGATATCCTTATTTATCAAAGTTGCCGCCGTGTTGGGCGTGGCAATGACGCTGTTGCTGGTGGTGTTTACCTCCTGCGTCGGCGTTTCCCTGGTACGTAATCAGGGCATGAAGACCTTTGTGCAGATGCAACAGAAGCTGGCTGCGGGCGAAAGCCCGGCAGCGGAAATGGTGAAAAGCGTTTCACTGGTGCTGGCGGGGTTCCTGCTGGTGATACCGGGCTTCTTCACCGATTTCCTTGGCCTGTTGCTGCTGTTGCCGCCGGTGCAAAAATCGCTGACGCTGAAGCTGATGCCGCATCTCGCCGTTTATCGCCCAGGCGGTTGGGGCCAGAACGGCGGGGCTGCCAATGGCAATACCTTCGACGGTGAATTCCAGCGCAAGCAAGACGACCGCTACACCTTGGATCATCAACCCGATGATCGCGACCAGCGTGACGATCGCTGATAATTCCCCCAAACGCGGCCAACTGGCCGCGTTTTTGCTAATGGCGTTCACGGCAGGCCATCAAATCGAAAATTTTTTTGCTGCTGCCCCTTGAAGGGGGATGGAACGCCCCCATTTCAAATCCCACGGAGCCGGTATCAATAATCTGGCGCACAACCCTAAATCTGATAGAAACCTTCTTACAGGAGAGCGTTCAATGAGTATTCGTCCATTGCATGACCGCGTTATCGTCAAGCGCAAAGAAGTTGAATCAAAATCTGCTGGCGGCATCGTTCTGACTGGCTCTGCAGCGGGTAAATCTACTCGTGGTGAAGTGGTAGCCGTTGGTAAAGGACGTGTTCTGGAAAGCGGCAACATCCAGCCGCTGGATGTGAAAGTAGGCGACATCGTGATTTTCAACGACGGTTACGGCGTGAAAGCAGAGAAGATCGACAATGAAGAAGTGTTGATCATGTCCGAAAGCGACATTCTGGCAATTGTTGAAGCGTAATAACGCTTTATAAATCTTCTGAACTGAACGAGTTGAAGGGAAATACCAATGGCAGCTAAAGATGTAAAATTCGGCAATGACGCTCGCGTGAAGATGCTCCGCGGTGTGAATGTTCTCGCTGATGCAGTAAAAGTGACTCTGGGCCCGAAAGGCCGCAACGTAGTGCTGGATAAATCCTTCGGCGCTCCTACCATCACCAAAGATGGCGTATCTGTTGCTCGTGAAATCGAACTGGAAGACAAGTTCGAGAACATGGGTGCACAAATGGTGAAAGAAGTTGCCTCTAAAGCGAACGACGCTGCGGGCGACGGTACCACCACTGCAACCGTACTGGCTCAATCCATCATCACCGAAGGCCTGAAAGCTGTGGCTGCCGGCATGAACCCGATGGATCTGAAGCGCGGTATCGACAAAGCGGTTATCGCTGCGGTTGAAGAGCTTAAAAAATTATCCGTACCTTGCTCTGACTCTAAAGCTATCGCTCAGGTAGGCACCATCTCTGCAAACTCCGACGAAACCGTGGGTAAACTGATTGCAGAAGCGATGGAGAAAGTGGGTAAAGAAGGCGTTATCACCGTTGAAGAAGGCACCGGCCTGCAAGACGAGCTGGACGTGGTTGAAGGTATGCAGTTCGATCGCGGCTACCTGTCCCCGTACTTCATCAACAAGCCAGAAACCGGTTCTATCGAGCTGGAAAGCCCGTTCATCCTGCTGGCTGACAAGAAAATCTCCAACATCCGTGAAATGCTGCCAGTGCTGGAAGCCGTTGCGAAAGCAGGCAAACCACTGCTGATCATTGCTGAAGATGTTGAAGGCGAAGCGTTGGCGACCCTGGTAGTTAACACCATGCGTGGCATCGTGAAAGTGGCTGCGGTTAAAGCACCTGGCTTCGGCGACCGTCGTAAAGCCATGCTGCAAGATATCGCAACTCTGACTGCTGGTACCGTGATCTCTGAAGAGATCGGTCTGGAGCTGGAAAAAGCTACCCTGGAAGATCTGGGTCAGGCAAAACGCATCGTAATCAACAAAGACACCACCATCATCATCGATGGCGTGGGCGACGAAGCCACCATTCAGGGCCGTGTTACCCAGATCCGTCAGCAGATCGAAGAAGCGACCTCTGACTACGATCGTGAAAAACTGCAAGAGCGTGTAGCTAAACTGGCTGGCGGCGTTGCCGTTATCAAAGTGGGCGCCGCAACTGAAGTTGAAATGAAAGAGAAGAAAGCCCGCGTTGAAGATGCCCTGCACGCTACCCGTGCTGCGGTAGAAGAAGGCGTGGTTGCTGGCGGTGGCGTAGCGCTGATCCGCGTAGCTGGCAAAATTGCTGGCCTGAAAGGCGATAACGAAGACCAGAACGTGGGTATCAAAGTTGCCCTGCGTGCCATGGAATCTCCACTGCGTCAGATCGTGATCAACGCCGGTGAAGAAGCTTCTGTGATTGCCAACAACGTGAAAGCAGGCGAAGGCAGCTTCGGCTACAACGCTTACACCGAAGAATACGGCGACATGATCGCGATGGGTATCCTGGATCCAACTAAAGTGACCCGTTCTGCTCTGCAGTACGCGGCCTCTGTAGCTGGCCTGATGATCACCACCGAGTGCATGATCACTGACTTGCCGAAAGAAGACAAGTTAGACATGGGTGGCGCTGGTGGTATGGGCGGCATGGGTGGTATGGGCGGAATGATGTAATTCCCCTCACCTCTGTGAGCTAACCACAAAACCCGGCTTCGGCCGGGTTTTTTATTTCTAACTGAATACCACGTCCTATGGACGTGGTTATCGGCTTTTTGGCTCTGCCAGTAATGCTACTCA
>NZ_JAGQDC010000085.1 GCF_023282985.1 Serratia silvae
CCGTAGAGCCGGGCCAGCGGGTGATGCTCAGTGGGCGTTCCGGCAGTGGTAAAAGTACGCTGCTGCGTGCAATGGGCGACTTGTGGCCTGCAGGGCACGGCAGTATTCGCCTGCCGGCGGCGCGTTACCTGTTCCTGCCGCAGAAACCCTACCTGCCGATTGGGACCTTGAAAGCTGCATTGAGTTATCCACAGGACGACGGCGTGTACCCGGCGCAACGTTATGCACAGGTCCTGGAAACCTGCCGCT
>NZ_JAGQDC010000086.1 GCF_023282985.1 Serratia silvae
GCCGAGCAGCGCATAGCCCTGGGCCGGTGAGTAGCCGAACTTGGTCAGGTAGTTGATCGCATTCAGGCACGCCTGGCGGTAGGCGATGTTGACGTCCAGGTAGTGCTGCTGGCCCTGCTCGTCCACCGAGATGCCTTCGAAGATCAGGTAATTCTTGTAGTTCGGCGTGATCGGGCTCGGCTTGAACACCGGGTTCTTGATCCCGTACTTGGCCATGCCGCCCTTGATCAGCTCGACCTTCATATGCAC
>NZ_JAGQDC010000033.1 GCF_023282985.1 Serratia silvae
GTTACTCCCGGATTAATGCAGTCAGTATAAGTATGGCACTGTCTACCTTAGGAAGGGGCGTCCATCACATCATTACAGTTGCTGTTGGATAGTATCTCGATCCGCCGGGCTGAGCATATTAGCGCCAACAGCCGAACTGAGGGAAAGAAACAACCATGACACTGCCAACCGCGGAGCTACTGAGTCCATTCAGATAAACCGATTTAATGATTTTTCGGCATTCTAACGACAGAATTCAACGTCAGACAAGCAAAGGATCATGACTTTGCGGGGCTTGAAGTTACTACAATTGGGATGAATCTTGTAATGAGGCGAGGCAAATTTTATTAAACCGTTTTAAGCCATTTACTTCATTTACTGTATATAAATCAAACAGTCAATTATGCTAAAAAGGTAAGAACTTTCTGGCCAAAAAATAATCGGCAACTGTGCTACCTTCACTACGAACGATTAAGCTATCCATTAAGCCCAACCCGTTACCGTTAGGTGGGCGCAACATGCAGCGCCCCACCTGGATAGGTTTGGTCACAGAGTCCTTATTCTTTCTGCCCACACGGCTTGATGCTCAGTCCGCTATCGCCTCTGAACCGCCCTTATCCAACGGCTCCTCCGGCTCGGCTGGCAGCACCATATAGGTGCCCTCAAAGACCGCCCCTTTGTCGTCGTCACCGAATAAATGCACCTCTGCCTGCACGCGCGCCCGGCGTCCACGAGCCAAACGGGCCAGATCGCCACTCAGTGAGCTCAGATCGGCAACGGCTCTCGGCCTGCCGGTGATCGGTTTGCTGTAGCGAATATGGGCGTCCGCCAGAATAATCGTGCCACCCAGGTGACGCTCACGCAGCAGCAGCCAGATCAATCCCCAGGCGGTCAACGTCGCCAAGGAGAACAGGCTACCGGCAAACAGCGTATGGTGCGGATTCTGGTTGCCCACTTCCGGCATGGTGGTAACAAAACGCTGGCCGGTATATTGGCTGATGCGCACCCCCATCTTTTCACTAAGCGGGATATGTTCATACCAAGCTTGCTGCAGCTGCCCGCACCAGTCGGGGCGATGCAAAATATCGTCCAGCGTAGCTACCGGTTTACTCATCAGGTAATGGCGGATCGGCGTGGTTTGCGGCGCGGTGATTTCGCCCTGGTTGATAAAACCCAGCTTGGCAAAAAAGTCCACCGCATCCTCACGGGCGCTACACACCACACGCTTCACCCCTTCCTGGCGTGCTACCGACTCCAGGGTCATTGCCACCAGAGTTCCCAAGCCTTTGTCCTGCACCGTTGGATCGACCGCCATGAAGCGGATAGCGGCTTCGTTATCAGCATTGATATACAGGCGGCCAATGGCCACAATCCGGCCGTTCTCATCCACCACCATTTGATGGTGCGCCATGGCGTCGTAGGCATCCTTTTCCGAACCCACCGGCTGGTGTAATGGCTTGCGCAGCATCTCCCAGCGAAACTGGTAATACTCTTTCAGTTCTTGTTCTGTAACGGGTACTCGTAGGTGATACATAGACGCCTTCTCTCTTAAACCTGAAGCCAGAACGTTACCGGGCCATCGTTCACTAATGCCACCTGCATATCGGCGGCAAACTCACCGGTCTGGGTTTCAATACCACGTTCCTGACACTGCTCAACAAAATAGCGGTATAACCGATCGGCCTCCTGCGGCACCGCACCGCGTGAGAAGCTTGGCCGCATGCCTTTTTGGGTATCGGCCACCAGGGTGAACTGCGATACCACCAACAGGCTGCCGCCAGCCTGTTGAACATTCAAATTCATCTTGTCATCCTCGTCGCCGAAGATGCGATACCCCAGCACCCGCTCACACAGGCGTTGGGCTTTTTGCTCGCTATCATCCTGCTCAACGCCCAATAACACTAACAAACCGGGGCCAATCTTGCCTACCGTCTTACCTTCTACCGTGACGCTGGCGTTTAATACCCGTTGAATTAACGCAATCATAACGATCCTTCCTGCTCCTGTTTTTGCTGTTGTTCTGCTTTCTGCTGCCGGTAAAGGCGGTACTCGCTCAGCGTAGCGGTGATTTCGGCACCCAATAACACGATACACCAGCTCCAATAGACCCATAAAAATAAAATCGGGATCACCGCCAGCACGCCGTAGATCAGCTGGTAAGAGGGGAACATGGTGACATACAGCGCAAAGCCTTTCTTACCCAACTCGAACAGCACCCCAGCCACCAGCGCCCCGACCAATGCATCTTTCGCAGGCACGCGTACCGTGGGCACCACGCTGTATAACAACCAGAAAGAGACCCATGACAGGATCAGCGGGAAGATGCCCAGCACCTCATCCACCAGGCTGTTAACGCCGGTTTGCGCTAACCAGTTTAGTGACAACAGATAAGAGCTGATTGCCATACTGGCTCCCACCAGCAGCGGGCCGAGGGTCAGCACCATCCAGTAAATGGCAAAGGAAACCACGATCGGCCGTTTGTTCTTACTGCGCCAGATGATGTTCAACACGCTATCCACCGAAGAGATCAGCAGCAGCGCGGTAACAATCAGGCCGCAGATCCCAACGGCGGTCATCTTGCTGGAGTTGGCAACAAACTGCTCCAGGTAACGTTGCAGCACGTTACCGGCAGCGGGCATAAAGTTGGAGAAAATAAAGCTTTTCAGCTGGACGCTGATATCCGCAAACATCGGGAAAACGGCGAACAACGCAAACACCACAGTGATCAGCGGCACCAGCGAAAGTAGCGAGACGTAGGCCAGATGGCCCGCCAACATGGTCAGGCCATCCTCATCAATACGTTTAATCAGCAACCGCCCAAAAGTGATCCCGGGTTTGATCGACGATGGCAGCTTTTTGCGGCGGAAAAACGACATATCTTCATCCTAAATGTCAGTCTGGACGCCTTAAGCTTAACGTACGGTGATCATTGAGCAAAATAAGCCGGCACAACCTGGCGATCGATGACCTGCACTGCCTTGATCCCCAGCGCTGCGGCCGCTTCTACATTAGCCGCCACATCGTCAAAGAATACCGCCTGATCGGCTGCAGTGTTTTCCGCCTTCAGTACGTGCTGATAGATCTTGGCATCGGGTTTACGCATGCCAAGATCCTGCGACAGATACATGTGGTCGGCCGCTTCAGCGACCTGAGGGTAGTGCTGAGGCCAGTAATTGCAGTGCAGGCGGTTGGTATTCGATAACACCACCACGCGATGCCCTTCGTTGCGCAGACGGTGCATAATTTCGATCACTTCAGGGCGCAAGGCGACAAACACCGCCTGCCAGCCGGTGGCGAACTGTTCGAAGCTGAGCGCTATCCCCATCTCCTCACACAGTTTTGCCGCAAAGTCTTCGTCGCTGATCTCGCCGCGCTCGTGCTGTTGGAATACTTCACCCATGCTAAAACGTTCGGACAACGTCGCCAGCGGCGTGCCACTCAGGTTGCTCCACACGCCCAGTACACGTTTGAAATCGATATCGACAATCACATTACCTAAATCAAAGATATACAGCATAGTCCTCTCCCATGGGCCAGTGAGATTTCACTGTAACGGGAAAAGTTAAGGCTGAACAGGGAGCAGTGTGAAAAGCGCATGGCGCGCCGCAGAAAGGGGGAAAGACAGAGGAAAAAACTCAGGGCGCTGTGACACGCCCTAAGTATTGCGGATTAAATCGGCGAATTAAGCGTCTTTAGGACCGCGGTTGGCACGCTTACGATCGTTTTCCGTCAGGTGACGCTTACGGATACGGATCGAGATTGGCGTCACTTCTACCAGTTCGTCATCATCGATGAATTCCAGAGCCTGCTCCAGAGACATTTTGATGGCCGGAACCAGGGTAGTTGCTTCGTCGGTACCCGATGCACGCATGTTGGTCAGTTTCTTACCGGTCAGGCAGTTCACGGTCAGGTCGTTAGAACGTGAGTGGATACCGATGATCTGGCCTTCATACACTTCAGCACCGTGGCCCAGGAACAGCTTACCGCGATCTTGCAGACCGTACAGAGCGAACGCTACCGCTTTGCCCTGGCCGTTAGAGATCAGCACGCCGTTCTGACGCTGGCCCACTTCGCCCTGACGAATATCATCGTAGTGGCTGAAGGTGGAGTACAGCAGACCAGTACCAGAAGTCATGGTCATGAATTCGTTACGGAAACCGATCAAGCCACGGCTTGGGATCACGTAATCAAGACGCACACGGCCCTTGCCATCTGGATCCATGTTTTTCAGGTCAGCTTTACGCTCACCCATTGCCTGCATCACAGAACCCTGGTGCTGCTCTTCGATATCCAGCGTCACGTTCTCGAATGGCTCTTGCTTGCGGCCATCGATTTCACGGAAGATAACTTTCGGACGGGAAACCGCCAGCTCAAAGCCTTCACGACGCATGT
Source organism: Serratia silvae (assembly GCF_023282985.1). Taxonomy (GTDB): domain Bacteria; phylum Pseudomonadota; class Gammaproteobacteria; order Enterobacterales; family Enterobacteriaceae; genus Chania; species Chania silvae. The sequence goes on from NZ_JAGQDC010000033.1 coordinate 4,372, forward strand.
TTTCGATCAGTACCGACAGGTGAAGCTCACCACGGCCTGAAACACGGAATGCATCAGCATCTTCGGTTTCTTCAACGCGCAACGCCACGTTATGCACCAGTTCCTTGTTCAGACGCTCAAGGATTTGGCGTGAAGTCACGAACTTGCCTTCTTTACCACAGAACGGCGAGGTATTGACGTTAAAGAACATGCTTACGGTAGGTTCATCAACCGACAGTGCTGGCAACGCTTCAACCGCGTTCACATCACAAATGGTGTCAGAGATGTTCAGCTCGCCCAGGCCGGTGATGGCAACGATGTCGCCCGCTTCGGCAACGGTGGCTTCGATACGTTCCAGACCCATATGGGTCAGCACTTTACCGATTTTACCGTTACGGGTTTTGCCTTCGCTGTCAATCAGGGTGATCTGCTGGTTAGGCTTAACTTTACCACGCTTGATACGGCCGATGCCGATAACGCCCACGTAGTTGTTGTAGTCCAGCTGCGAGATCTGCATCTGGAAAGGTGCTTCCAGCTCAACCTGCGGCGCAGAGACGTGATCGACAATCGCCTGGTACAGCGGAGTCATGTCTTCGGACATATCGTTATGGTCAAGACCCGCGATACCCATCAATGCGGATGCATAGATGATTGGGAAGTCGAGCTGTTCGTCGGTAGCGTCCAGGTTAACGAACAGGTCGAAGACCTGATCCACAACCCAGTCAGGACGTGCGCCAGGGCGGTCAACCTTGTTGATTACCACGATCGGTTTCAGACCATTAGCAAACGCTTTCTTGGTCACGAAACGGGTTTGCGGCATTGGGCCATCCATTGCGTCCACAACCAGCAGCACCGAGTCGACCATTGACATCACGCGCTCTACCTCGCCGCCGAAGTCGGCGTGTCCTGGGGTATCCACGATGTTGATGCGGTAGTCTTTCCAATTAATGGCGGTGTTTTTTGCGAGGATGGTAATCCCACGCTCTTTCTCCAAATCGTTGGAGTCCATTACGCGTTCTGTCGCTTCTGAACGCTCTCCGAAAGTACCGGATTGTTGCAGCAACTTGTCAACCAGGGTGGTCTTACCATGGTCAACGTGGGCAATAATGGCGATGTTACGCAAATTTTCGATCACAGCTTTGCCTCAGGCATTAGAAATAGCGCGCTATTGTACACGTATTAAGCGAGGGACTAAACAAGATCACAACACTCTCTTATAAACAACTGTGTACAGGCTAGTTTGTGATCCCTTTCACGGTGCAAAAAGCAGCAATCGATGATGTTTTGCACCATTCCAGTGCCCCGAACCAGGTTATTTGCACCACCATAGTGCATTGCATCGCTAATGGTGCATACTGGCAAAGAGCAAAACCCGCACAAACCGGCGATTTTTTCGCTTTTATAAAGTTGGCACAGTTTTCGCTTTAGTCTACACAGGGCAAAAACAGGCCATCACACAGATTCGTTCCACGACGATGACAACGATAAATCCGGGAGAGTTAAGTATGTCCGCTGAACACGTTTTGACGATGCTGAATGAGCATGATGTGAAATTCGTAGACCTGCGTTTCACTGACACCAAGGGTAAAGAGCAACACGTCACCATCCCTGCTCATCAGGTAAATGCCGACTTCTTCGAAGAAGGTAAAATGTTTGACGGCTCCTCAATCGGTGGTTGGAAGGGCATCAACGAATCTGACATGGTACTGATGCCAGACGCCAGCACGGCGGTTCTGGATCCGTTCTTCGAAGAATCTACCCTGATCATTCGTTGTGACATCCTCGAGCCAGGCACCATGCAGGGCTACGATCGTGACCCACGTTCGATCTCCAAACGTGCTGAAGACTTCCTGCGCTCTTCCGGCATCGCTGATACCGTGCTGTTCGGGCCAGAGCCTGAGTTCTTCCTGTTTGACGACATTCGTTTCGGTAGCAGCATCCGTGGCTCGATGGTAGCTATTGATGATATCGAAGGCGCATGGAACTCCAGCACCAAACTCGAAGGCGGCAACAAAGGCCACCGTCCAGCGGTAAAAGGCGGTTACTTCCCAGTGCCACCGGTCGACTCTTCACAGGACATCCGTTCTACCATGTGTCTGACCATGGAAGAAATGGGCCTGGTGGTTGAAGCTCACCACCACGAAGTGGCAACCGCAGGTCAGAACGAAGTGGCTACCCGCTTCAACACCATGACCAAGAAAGCCGACGAAATCCAAATCTACAAATACGTGGTTCACAACGTGGCTCACGCGTTTGGCAAAACCGCGACCTTCATGCCTAAACCGATGTTCGGCGATAACGGCTCAGGTATGCACTGCCACATGTCACTGTCCAAGAACGGTACCAACCTGTTCGCTGGCGACAAGTACGGCGGCCTGTCTGAAATGGCGCTGTTCTACATCGGCGGCATCATCAAGCACGCTAAAGCAATCAACGCCCTGGCCAACCCGACTACCAACTCATACAAGCGTCTGGTCCCAGGCTACGAAGCGCCGGTTATGCTGGCTTACTCTGCCCGTAACCGCTCTGCGTCAATCCGTATCCCAGTGGTTGCCAGCCCGAAAGCGCGCCGTATCGAAGCCCGCTTCCCGGATCCAGCGGCTAACCCATACCTGTGCTTCGCCGCGCTGCTGATGGCTGGCCTGGATGGCGTGATCAACAAGATCCACCCTGGCGATGCCATGGATAAAAACCTGTATGATCTGCCGCCGGAAGAAGAAGCTGAGATTCCAAAAGTGGCTGGCTCACTGGATGAAGCGATGGCCGCGCTGAACGAAGACCGTGAATTCCTGACCCGCGGTGGCGTATTCACCGACGACGCGATCGATGCCTACATCGAACTGCGTAAAGAAGAGATGGATCGCGTGCGCATGACGCCACACCCGGTTGAGTTCGAACTGTATTACAGCGTTTAAGCCATACCCGCGCTGTCTACGGATGGCGCATCGCTCGCTATTTATCTAAGCCGTTTTTTTGTTGCCGTGGAAACTTTTAGCCCATCTTCGGATGGGCTTTTTTCTCCACCGTATGTTCTGCAAAACTATTTCATACCGTGATGGTTGCGGATGGAGTAGGATGGATGCACTAAAAAGGTGCAGGAGACTGCTGTATGGCAACCGGCAAGCTGCCCGATGCTGGGCAGATCCTCAATTCTCTCATCAACAGCATTTTGCTGTTGGATGACACACTGGCGATCCACTACGCCAACCCGGCGGCACAACAGCTGCTGGCACAGAGTTCTCGTAAACTTTTCGGTACACCGCTGCCCGATTTACTCGGTTATTTTTCGCTGAATATCGATCTGATGCGCGAAAGCCTGCATGCCGGCCAGGGCTTTACCGATAACGAAGTGACCCTGGTGGTCGACAGCCGCGCCCATATCCTCTCCCTGACCGCTCAGGCGCTGCCAGAAGGCTTTATTCTGCTTGAGCTGGCCCCAATGGACAATCAGCGTCGCCTCAGCCAGGAGCAGTTACAGCACGCTCAACAGGTTGCGGCTCGCGATCTGGTGCGTGGCTTGGCCCATGAAATCAAAAATCCGCTCGGCGGTTTGCGGGGTGCCGCGCAGTTGCTGGCCAAAGCCTTGCCAGACCCTTCGCTGACGGAATACACCAAGGTGATCATCGAACAGGCCGATCGGCTGCGTAATCTGGTAGATCGCCTGCTAGGGCCACAGCGCCCTGGCCAGCATATTACCCAGAGTATCCATCAGGTAGCGGAACGAGTCTTCCAATTGGTGTCGCTGGAGAAACCCGATAACGTCACGCTGGTGCGTGATTACGATCCTAGTCTGCCGGAACTGGCGCACGATCCCGATCAAATCGAGCAGGTGTTGCTCAATATCACCCGCAACGCGCTGCAAGCGCTGAGCGAAACCGGTGGCACCATCACGCTGCGCACGCGTACCGCGTTTCAGATCACCCTGCACGGTACCCGCTACCGGCTGGCGGCACGGATCGATGTTGAGGATGACGGCCCGGGCGTACCGGCCCAGTTGCAAGATACCCTGTTCTACCCAATGGTCAGCGGCCGCGAAGGCGGTACCGGCCTGGGATTATCCATCGCCCGTAATCTTATCGATCAGCATTGCGGAAAAATTGAATTTAACAGTTGGCCAGGTCACACCGAATTCTCGGTTTTCCTGCCTATTCGCCAGTGAGGTTTGTGCTATGCAACGAGGGATAGTCTGGATCGTCGATGACGATAGCTCCATCCGCTGGGTGCTCGAACGTGCACTTACCGGAGCCGGGGTGAACAGCGTCACCTTCGACAACGGCAATGCCGTGTTGGAAGCATTGGCAACGCAAACCCCCGACGTGCTGCTGTCTGATATCCGCATGCCGGGTATGGATGGCCTGGCACTGCTCAAGCAGATCAAACAACGTCATCCGATGCTTCCGGTCATCATAATGACGGCACATTCGGATCTGGATGCGGCGGTTAGCGCCTATCAACAAGGTGCGTTCGATTACCTACCAAAACCTTTTGATATTGATGAGGCCGTCGCGCTGGTAGAACGTGCCATCAGCCATTATCAAGAACAGCAGCAACCCGCTCGCAGCCAACCCGCCAACGATCCCGTCGCCGATATTATTGGTGAGGCCCCGGCAATGCAGGATGTGTTCCGCATTATCGGCCGCCTGTCGCGCTCCTCCATCAGCGTACTGATCAACGGGGAGTCAGGAACCGGGAAAGAGTTAGTCGCCCATGCGTTGCATCGCCACAGCCCGCGCGTCAAATCACCCTTTATCGCCCTGAACATGGCCGCGATCCCCAAAGACCTGATCGAATCTGAACTGTTCGGCCATGAGAAAGGGGCGTTTACCGGCGCCAATCAGATCCGTCAGGGCCGTTTTGAACAGGCCGACGGTGGCACGCTGTTCCTGGATGAAATCGGGGATATGCCGCTGGATGTGCAAACCCGCTTGCTGCGCGTGTTGGCTGACGGCCAGTTCTATCGCGTGGGTGGCTATGCGCCGGTGAAGGTAGACGTGCGTATCATTGCCGCCACCCACCAGAACCTGGAGTTGCGCGTCCAGGAGGGTAAATTCCGTGAGGATCTGTTCCACCGCCTGAACGTGATCCGCGTACATCTGCCGCCTCTGCGTGAACGCCGTGAGGATATTCCGCGCCTGGCGCGCTACTTCCTACAGGTGGCCGCGAAAGAGTTGGGTGTGGAGGCGAAGAACCTGCATCCGGAAACCGAAACCGCCCTCACCCGTTTGCCGTGGCCAGGCAACGTACGTCAGTTGGAAAACACCTGCCGCTGGCTGACCGTGATGGCCGCCGGGCAAGAAGTGTTGATCCAGGATCTGCCATCAGAGCTATTTGAAACCGCAGCGCCACAAACCAGCAGCCACGGCCTGCCGGACAGTTGGGCAACGTTGTTGGCACAGTGGGCCGACCGCGCATTACGTTCCGGTCATCAAAACCTGTTGTCCGAAGCTCAACCGGAAATGGAGCGTACCTTGCTCACCACCGCGCTACGGCATACCCAGGGGCACAAGCAGGAAGCTGCCCGCCTGTTGGGATGGGGCCGCAATACCTTAACGCGTAAGCTGAAAGAATTAGGGATGGAGTAAGAGAGGGACGTTAGATGATTAAAAATACAATCTAGCGCACAAAAAACCAGCGATTGAAGGCTTTTACAGGGTATGCGGCAGCAGTATGATCGGAACGCAAACTCAGGAGGCTTTTGATGCTGGATACATTCATCGTCTTTCTTACCCAGGGCGCAGACATCGGCTCTGCCGTCAGCCACTCGCCGCAGGTGGCCGTTGCCACGGTGTTGTGCGCCGCACTGATTAACTTCTTTAGTTAACCACAGCCGCTCATCACGGCCGTGGTGCTATGCGTCAGATAACCCGGGAGAACTGCTGGGCGCGGGCCTGTTTACGCAGGTAGATATCGAAGCACATGCAGATATTACGGATCAGCAAGCGCCCACGAGGCGTGACGCGGATGCCGTGATCATCACGCTCCACCAGCCCATCACGTTCAAAAGGTGCCAGCAATTCCAGATCGGCGGCAAAGTAATCCGCAAACGCAATGCCGTATTGCTGCTCAATCGGTTGATAAGCCAGTTGGAAATTACAGATCAGCGTCTTGATCACATCACGGCGCAGACAGTCATCTTCCGTCATCGCCAGGCCACGCCACAGGGCGTTCCCCTGCGCTTCCACGTTAGCGTAATACACCTTCAGCTCTTTCTGGTTCTGCGCGTAACTGTCACCCAGCATGCTGATGGCGGAAACCCCCAGACCTAGCAGATCACTGTCGCCTTGAGTGGTGTAACCCTGGAAATTACGGTGCAGCTTGCCTTCGCGCTGGGCAATGGCCAGCTCATCGTTCGGCCGGGCAAAATGGTCCATGCCGATAAACTGATAGCCCGACTCCGTCAGCGAAGCGATGGTTTGCTGCAGAATATCGAGTTTCTGCTGGGCGCTAGGTAGATCGGCGTCCTTGATTTTACGTTGGGCAGCAAACAGGTTCGGCATATGAGCGTAGTTAAATACGCTCAGGCGATCCGGGTTTAGCTCCGCCACTCGCTGCAGCGTGAAGGCAAAACTTTCTGGCGTCTGCTTCGGCAGGCCGTAAATCAGATCGATATTGGTCGAGTTGAAGCCAAGCGCTTTAGCCCGGGCGATCAGGGCAAAAATGAATTCTTCATCCTGCTCGCGGTTAACCAGACGCTGCACTTCTTTATTGAAGTCCTGCACCCCCATGCTAAGGCGGTTAAAGCCTTCGGCACGCAAGTGGTCCAGCACGTCCAGCTCGATTTCCCGTGGGTCAACTTCGATCGACATTTCCATTTCTGGCTGGAAATCAAAGTGCTGACGTAGCATGGCAACCAGGCGGCTGATTTGCTGCTTATCCAGATAGGTTGGCGTACCACCACCCCAATGCAGCTGGCTGACCTTGCGGCCGGCAAACAGGGGGGCACGGGCGATGATTTCCCGTTCCAATACGGTCAGATACTCATCGGCCTTGTGCGTCTGACGCGTGACCAGCTTATTGCAGCCGCAGAAATAGCAGAGCTTATGACAGAAGGGAATATGGACATACAGCGACAGCGGGCGCTCAGGATAGCGCGTGGCCGCACGTTGGAACGCGGCTTCGTCGTAGCCCTGGTTAAACTCCAACGCCGTGGGGTATGAGGTGTAACGCGGGCCTGAATAGTTATATTTTTGGATCAGGGCCAAATCCCAGACAATGGTCTGTTCTGACATGCTTGCTCACTCCTTCCGATATTTTTTCCTACCGGGCCGGGAAATGGGCAGTTGTCTACGCTGTCTGGCCGCGGAAGCGCTGCGAAAACGCGTTTTGCGCTTCGACAGCCGCCATAGTTTACCGAATAACCACAGTAGATAACATGTCAACAGTAGGGCTATTGCCGGGATCAGCCACATAACCGCTTAAAATACGTCTTTCGGGTTACCGCCTTTCAGCAGTTTCAGAATATCTTCCTGCTTCTCTTCCTGCTCTTCGTCGTCTTCATCACCCAGTTCGATGCCCAGCTGTTCCATCAGCGCATCGATACGATCCAGGGTTTGATCGACATAAGCCTGATCTTCTGCATTCAGCGTGGCGCCTTCGTCCAGGCGATCCAACAGAGCATCCAGGCGCTCATCGTTTTCCAGCTTGGTCAGTTCTTCTTCCGGCGTGAGACGCGGTTTTTCTGCCTTCGGTTTTGGCTGCGGCTTAGTCGCCTTCACTTTAGCGTCAACCACCAGCGCAACCGGCACTTTACTGCCGAGGCGAGGATCTTTGGGCTGCGCACCGGTTTTATTTTTCTGGTTGGCAGACTCAACCTGGGTACGTGAACCGGAAGCCAGGCCACGGCGCTTTTTCAAACGCTTGCGCTCGCGCGCTTCCTGATCGAGCTCCACACGACTTTTCTTTTTACTTTTTGACGTCGCCGCGCTGCTGCGTGGGCCGCGAGGTGCTTTTGATGGCTGGTTCATAGCTTTTACTCTTAGGTATGTAGATCCAGTATAGAATTGCTATACGGTTGCGGCGGAATCTAGCAGAAAGCAGACAAAGAAAAAAGGCGGCAGGTTAAAACCTGCCGCCTATTTCGCACCTTCAGTCGAAGGATATTCTTGCTCCGCGCTCCATGCGCACACTCAACATCCCGGTCTTTCCATCTGCGATAACCGCGCTCCCTGCTACTACGTCTTTCATCCTGAAAGAAAAAATCATCCGTGCTGCGACCCATTCGCTTCCACTCTTCCTGAGTGCGCTTCCCGCGTGCGTCCAATTGCAGTCACTTCTTCATCCCTGTACTATTCGTGCGCTCCGGCACCAATAGTTTCAATTCCATCTGACATCATCCTGGTACTCATTACACTGCCTGTGTATTCCCTGAGATTTTTCACCCTTCCTGGATGTTCCTGTTTCCTTGGCCTCCTGCCTTGCAACCTACTTTACGCTTTTATGGGGTGTGCTCAAGATACCTACTGACGGCTTACGGCGATCTTTTACTTATCGAAATTACAATTCATTGTTTTATATAAAATAAAATATTTAAAGCTTTCGAATAAAGCGACATTACCCCCAACTCGAATGGTCAATGTCTCACACGGTAGGCGCTTTCTTGCCATAAGGGTTCGATGGATAATCGCTTAAAAACCGAGAAACACACCCTTTTACCTCTGATGCAGTTATAATCGCCCACCAGATAGCCATCCTCACGGAGACGAAAAATTTTGACCAGCAAGAACTACAATTACCATGTGACCCATTTCGTCACCAGTGCGCCCGATATTCGCCACCTTCCGGGGGATGAAGGTATTGAGGTTGCGTTCGCCGGCCGCTCCAACGCCGGTAAGTCCAGCGCACTGAATACCCTGACCAATCAGAAAAGCTTGGCTCGTACCAGTAAAACGCCGGGCCGTACCCAGCTGATTAACCTGTTCGAAGTCGAAGAAGGTATTCGCCTGGTCGACCTGCCAGGCTATGGTTATGCCGAAGTACCGGAAGAGATGAAAAAGAAATGGCAGCGGGCATTGGGTGAATACCTGCAAATGCGTAACTGCCTGAAAGGCCTGGTGGTGTTGATGGATATCCGCCATCCGCTCAAAGACCTGGACCAGCAGATGATCCAATGGGCTGTCGATGTTGGCACGCCAGTACTGGTTCTGCTGACCAAGGCCGATAAACTGGCTTCTGGTGCCCGTAAGGCGCAACTCAATATGGTGCGTGAGGCCGTGCTGTCGTTTATGGGCGACATTCAGGTGGAAGCCTTCTCGTCACCGAAAAAGATCGGCGTCGATAAGCTTAGCCAGAAGTTGAATACCTGGTTTAACGAGATCCCACCGGAAGTGCTGCCGGAAGACGATATCGGCGGGGAATGATAACCGCAGCTAGATTTCGTAGAGGCGCCGTATGCTGCGCCCAATGAGCCGATGCTGAGACATCGGCTTTTTTACGCCCACCGTTCGCCATATCAGGCATTATTTCGTTATCTAATTACAATTTTGACTAAAAACCATCACAAAAACTTATGGCAGATGTTGCGCTGTCAGGAGATAAATGCAGATAAATCAGCCAAGGGAACGGCGGGAGAGAGAAAGGTGAGGATAACTAAAATCGATGGTTTTGACGTTGTTTTTACAATAAAAAACGCCCCAGTCAATACTGACTGGGGCGGCTAAATATTCAGCCAAATCCGATTACGTGAAGTAAAAGGTCTGAAAGATAGAACATCTTACCTCTGTACCCTACGCCTGTAACTCTACATCATTTTTTCACGCTGCAAAAGAATTTTTTGTAGTTTACTTACACGATCCAGGCACTAAGACCGGCAATTTAGCCGAAACAATCGCCGGAAGATGTTGCTCAATTACCAAAAGTGCTTACGTTTTCGCCAGTTAGAGAAAACGGGTATTCACGTATCACCAGGGTAATCAGTGAGCCTCATCCCAGTTTTTACCTACGCCAATATCCACCCGCAATGGAACCGCCAGCTGCATGCTGTTTTCCATCAACTCATGAATGCGCAGGCTGGCCTCTTCAATGGCCGACTCGTGGATTTCAAATACCAGTTCATCGTGTACCTGCATGATCATGCGCACTAGCGGCTGCTCAGGCCCTCGCAGCCAGGCATCCACCTCAATCATCGCGCGTTTGATGATATCCGCAGCAGTGCCCTGCATAGGGGCGTTAATCGCCGCTCTCTCGGCCGCCTTGCGACGCATACCGTTGCTGGAGCGAACGTCCGGCAGATATAACCGGCGGCCATCCAGCGTGCTGACGTAGCCCTGCTCGGCAGCCTGCTGACGAGTGCGCTCCATATACTCCAGCACACCAGGATAGCGCTCGAAGTACAGATCCATATAGCGCTGCGCTTCGCCGCGCGGGATCCCCAACTGGCGAGCCAAACCGAATGCGCTCATGCCGTAGATCAGGCCAAAGTTAATCGCCTTGGCACTGCGGCGCTGTTCGTTGGTGACCTTCTCCAACGCCAGACCAAAGACTTCTGCCGCCGTTGCCCGGTGTATGTCCTTACCTTCAGCAAACGCCTTGAGCAAGCCTTCGTCCTGCGATAAATGAGCCATGATGCGCAACTCAATCTGCGAGTAGTCCGCAGCGACAATACGGTAGCCCTCTGGCGCAATAAATGCCTGACGGATACGGCGCCCTTCATCGTTACGTACCGGAATGTTTTGCAGGTTTGGATCGCTGGATGACAGACGACCAGTGGCGGTGACGGCTTGATGATAAGAAGTATGCACCCGCCCGCTAACCGGGTTGATCATCAACGGTAGTTTGTCAGTATAGGTGGTTTTCAGCTTCGCCAGGCCACGGTATTCCAGGATCACTTTCGGCAACGGATAATCCAGCGCCAACTCGGCCAGCACTTCCTCATTGGTAGAAGGAGCACCACCTGGGGTCTTTTTCAGCACCGGCAGCTTTTGCTTTTCGTACAAAATGGCCTGCAACTGCTTGGTCGAGGCCAGATTGAACGGTTCTTCTGCCAGCTCATGGGCCTGAACTTCAAGCTCGCCAAGGCGCTTGGTCAACTCAATGGAGTGAGCAGCGAGGATATTAGGATCGATCAGCACCCCGGTGCGTTCGATATGGGAAAGCACCGGTAACAGCGGCATTTCAATCTCATTGAATACCGTCAGCAGGCCTTCACTCTCTTTCAACTGCGGCCATATCGCCAAATGAAGCTGTAGCGTAACGTCGGCATCTTCTGCCGCATAAGGGCCCGCCTCTTCAAGAGCGATCTGGTTGAAGGTTAGCTGTTTTTTGCCTTTGCCCGCGATCTCTTCGAAGGTAATGGTTTTATGGCCCAGGTAGCGATCGGCCAGGCTATCCATATCGTGACGGCCACTGACGCTGTCGAGCACGTAGGACTCCAGCATGGTGTCGTAGGCGATACCGCGTAGATCGATGTCATAGCGCGCCAGCAGGCTCTTATCAAACTTCAGGTTCTGCCCCACCTTCAATGCCTTCTCATCTTCCAGCAGCGGCTTCAGGGTGGCCAGCACGTGGTTACGATCCAGCTGTGGGGGAGCATCCAGATAATCGTGTGCAACCGGCAGATACGCCGCCACGCCTGGCTCAATGGCAAAAGACAGGCCGATCAGGTTGGCCGTCAGGGTATCCAGGCCGTCAGTTTCGGTATCGAAGGCGAAAACTTCGGCCTGTTTCAGGCGCTGCATCCAATCGGCGAAGGTTTCCTCATCCAGAATGGTGACATAGCCTTCCTGCGACAGGGTAGGCTCTACAGCGGCTCTTGGTGCTTCTGCCGTTGCGGCTGGCTTGGCCGCCGCGCTGGCCTTACGGCCTGGCCCTTTGTTTTCTAACCAGGTCCCCGCTTCAACATCAGCCATCCAGCGTTTGAACTCGTAGCGCTTAAACAGCGCCTGCAGTTGATCGACATCCGGTGGGCTCACTTCCAGCTCACTGCATTTCAGATCCAGTTCAACATCAGTTTTGATCGTCGCCAGTTTGTAAGAGAGGTAGGCCACCTCTTTATTCTGCTCCAGCTTGGCCGCCATGGTCTTGGCACCGCGGAAACTTAGCGTGGCAATGCTATCCAGATTGGCATAGAGCTGATCCAGGCCCCCTAACCCTTGCAACAGAGCCTGGGCCGTTTTCTCACCCACCCCTGGCACGCCAGGGATGTTATCTGAGGAATCCCCCATCAGCGCCAGGAAATCGATGATCAGTTCAGGAGGGATGCCGTATTTATCACAGACCTCCTGCGGGCCGAGGATGGTATTGTTCATGGTATTGATCAGGGTGACATTCGGCGTCACCAACTGAGCCATGTCTTTGTCGCCGGTACTGATCAAAACGGCATGACCCGCTTTTTCTGCCTCTAGCGCCAGGGTGCCGATCACGTCATCGGCCTCTACGCCAGGTGTAACCAGCAGCGGTAACCCCATGGCTTTAACCATCTGATGCAGCGGTTCGATCTGCGCTCGCAAATCGTCCGGCATCGGTGGCCGATGTGATTTATATTCGGCAAACAGCTCGTCACGGAAGGTCTTCCCTTTGGCATCAAACACCACCGCCACATGGCTGGGGGTATACTGCAACAGCAGGCTGCGCAGCATGTTCAGCACACCATACATCGCTCCCGTCGGCTCACCGACCGAGTTTGTCAGCGGTGGGAAGGCATGGTAGGCACGGTAAAGGTAAGAGGAACCATCCACCAGGATTAATGGGTTTTCTGCAATCTGGGCCATAACGTTTCTTTTTCGTGAAAAGGACTGGGGTAAGCATGCCATAGCTAGCCGCTGGTGACGAACCTTAGCGTGCAATATGGCCAAATTAGATGAGATACTGTGAAGCGATCCGCAAGGCCCTGCCTGTGGATAACTTTGTGCATAGTTTAGCGACTGAATTATAACGAAGATAATATCGTTATAATGGGAAATAAAATTCCTAGACAAATCACACTGTTGAAAGAGGGGGTTGGCGGTTTTGCTATTTATCGTGTTTTCGGTAATTTGTGGATATAACTGGGGCCGGAGTTTAATCGCACGTTTAATCAATTTAGGCACCTCAATGACCATAGCACAAGATTGAAAACCTGCACGCCAACGGCAAACAACTGGCAATTTCTACCCGGTTAAGATCGCTTACTTTTAGCCGCGTATTCTTGGCCGGGATTCTGTTAAAATATTTTTTTGTTGGTACGTACTGACGTATCTAACGATGTTTCCTTCAACCGTCAGCACTAAACCCATGCCAAAATTGCTAGCCCCTGTTATTTTTATCTTTTCTGCGCTGCTTGCCATTGGCGTAACGATGCTGTGCTCCATTCCCATTGTTTTGGCCGGTATCATTAAGCTTTTGATCCCCATACCCGCGGTTTGGCGATACATTTCAGCCTTTGCTGACCTGATGATGTGGTGCTGGTGCCAATGCCTGGCGGTATTGTTACGAATTAACCCCCGCATGCAATGGGATATTCAAGGGCTGCACAGGCTGGAGAAGAAGAATTGGTATTTGCTGATCAGCAACCATGAAAGTTGGTCGGACATTGTGGTGCTGTGTGTGTTATTCCGTCACCATATACCTATGAATAAGTACTTCCTGAAACAGCAACTGGCCTGGATCCCCTTCGTCGGCTTGGCCTGCTGGGCGCTGGATATGCCTTTTATGAAGCGCTACTCGCGGGCCTATCTGCACAAACATCCGGAAAAACGCGGCCAGGATATCGAAACCACGCGGCGTTCCTGCGACAAGTTTCGCCTGCGCCCGACCACCATCGTCAATTTCGTTGAGGGCTCTCGTTTCACCGAGGCCAAGAAAATTAAAACCCGCTCCCCATACCGCAATTTGCTCGCCCCCAAAGCTGCCGGGATCGCCTTTACGCTTAGCGCACTTGGTCAGCAATTTGATAAGATCCTGAATGTCACCTTATGCTATCCGGATAACCGTGAGCATCCCTTTAGGGATATGTTGTGCGGTCGATTGCAACGGGTTGTCGTCAGGATTGAATGCCTGCCGATTGATGAATCGCTGCACGGGGATTACTTCAATGACAAACTGTTTAAACGTAAATTCCAGATTTGGCTGAATACGTTGTGGCAGGAAAAAGATGGTTTGCTTGACAGGCTCAAGCGTTAATAAGTTAAAAAAAACGCCGGGTTAACCGGCGTTGATTTCTTGCTGCGGGTTACTTTTGTTCGGTCAGGAACTTCACGACATCAGCAAATTGCTTGACGTAAACGTCCATGCTGCTGGTATCCAGGCCATCGTTTTTCACCATGTATTTGCCGTTAACAAATACCGCTGGCACGCCACGCAGTTGCAAATCTTCTGCCGCTTTCTCTTGCTGAGCCACCAGAGATTTCACCACGAAGCTGTTTAAAGCCGCGTCATAGTCTTCGCCTGCTACGCCAGCATTGACGAATACCTTGCGGATATCGTCAGGCGTTTGCACGGTTTGAGTTTTCTGAATCGCTTCAAACATTGGCTGAGTAATTTTGTCTTCTACACCCAGAGCCATGGCAACTGCCCAGGCTTGAGTTAACTGCTTACCCAATGGACCCAGGAATTCCACATGGTATTTGGTCATCTTGGTGCCTTCAGGCAGCGCTTTTTTTACCGCATCAGAGATATGGTAAGTCTCTTCAAACTGGTAGCAGTGCGGGCAGTAGAAAGAGAAGAATTCCAGCACCTGTGGTTCGCCAGTTACCGGCTTATCCAAAGTGATGTATTGCGTACCGTCACTGAATTGCGCAGCGGAGGCACTGAATGCCATCACCATACCTACGAGTGCCAACCAAATTTTTTTCATAACACTAAACTCTCCATTATGTTAATGCTTCAATACATTGGCATGAGCTGCAGAGGAGGTTCCTGCAACAGCTTAACCTGTTCAGTAAATGCCGCAGTCTGAGATAACCAGAAATCAGACTCCGCCATCCACGGGAAACTTTTTGGAAACGCGGGATCCTGCCAACGGCGTGCTACCCATGCCAGGTAATACACCATGCGCATAGCCCGCAAGGGTTCGATCAACGCCAGCTCGCGCTGATCAAATTCGGCAAATTCGCCATAGGCCTCCAGCAGGATATCCAGCTGCATCAGCCGATCGCGACGTTCGCCGTGTAACAACATCCACAAATCCTGTATTGCTGGCCCGTTGCGTGCATCGTCAAGATCGACGAACAGCGGCCCATCACGCCACAAGATATTGCCTGGGTGGCAATCGCCATGCAAACGCAGCGGCTGCCAATCCAGCTGCCAGTGCGGTTTGATAGCGTCAATCAGCGTATCCGTAGCCCGCAGAAAAGTCTCGCGCTGGGCCTTGGGAACTAAATCACAGCTGGCCAGAACCTGCCGTGGCTCCGTGAGATACTCTTCAATGCCAATGGTCGGCCGTTTGGTAAACAGGCTTTCGCCACCCACCTGGTGGATACGGCCAAGAAAACGCCCGACCCACTCCAGCTGTTCCAGATTATCGATCTCATACTGTCGGCCACCGACGCTCGGAAATACGGTAAAGAAAAAACCTGCATGGGTGTGCAGCGTATTTCCCTGTAATACCAGTGGTGCGACAGCCGGAATTTCGTTGTGCGACAAATCTAGTGCGAACCGGTGTTCCTCACCGATTTGCTCTGCACTCCAGCGTTCTGGGCGATAAAACTTCACCACGTAACGCTGACGATCTTCATCCATAAACTGGTAAACGCGGTTTTCATAGCTGTTGAGCGCCGTCAACCCAGAATCAACACGCAAACCTATCCCTTCCAGCGCATCCATAATCAGATCGGGAGAAAGGGTTTCAAAATTAAATGCAGAGTTGTTCATAACAACCGTTCAGTTCGCCAGATGACAACAGCGTGCCAAGAATAAGAAAGAGTAGCACTAATCACCGCCACTGATGACCGCACCGCATGAATGCTAATCTTTTATCACGCCACGGGCACGCAGCAACGCCGTTTTAAAGTCGTCTTCGTAGTCTTTCTTCAAGCCTGGGATCTGTTCTGTGCCCGCACTGCCGCGCATTTTCAGGTGATAGATCAAGATGTCATCGCTCAGATCGCTTAACTCACCCTGAAAACCCGCTTCCTGCGCCAGCTTTTGCAAAAACTGAATCAGGTTGAGATCGGGATCCTGCTGCCAGGCCGGGTGCAAAAGCTCAATCAGTTCGTTTACGCGATGCGTTTTCATATCAAAATATCATCCAGTGAAGTGATAAACCCACAAAGTAACAGGCTTGACTACGTAGTGAAAGAACCAGCGTGTCAATAAAGGTAAATCATGATGTCTGAACAGATTTAGCGCTACAATCAGGGCATTGGAGAGGGGCAGGATGATGACTATGCATGCAAATATAACCGGCGTTATTCTGGCCGGTGGACGCTCTACCCGCATGGGGGGGAAAGATAAGGGATTGGTGCAAGTAGGGGATAAAACCCTATACCAACACGTCTTGGGCCGATTAACACCACAAGTGAGCCAGGTGATCATCAGCGCCAATCGCAATCAGCTATGTTATCAGCAAAGCGGCTTAGAGGTCGTCGGCGATCTGACCGCAGATTACCCCGGCCCTTTAGCCGGTATATTGGCAGGCCTCACTTATGCCCGCACACCATGGATTGTCTGTGCACCCTGCGACGTTCCCGACTTCCCTCTCAACCTGGTAGAACAGCTTTGGCTGCATAAGGGCAATGCCTTGGCCTCCTATGCCAGCGACGGTGAGCGTGAACATCCCACCTTCGCTTTACTGCATACCAGTCTGGCAGAGGAACTCACCCGTTATCTAACCCGAGGGGAACGCAAATTGATGCTGTTCATGGCGGCTATTGGTGCACAACAGGTGGTGTTCAGTGGGCAGCAAGAGGCTTTCCGTAATTTGAATACCCCGGAAGATTGCCTGCTGTGGCAGCAGGAAAAAGGGGGTGATCAATGACGGGCTTAATGCCCCCCTTGCTGGCTATCGCCGCCTATAGCGGTACAGGTAAAACCACGCTACTTAAGCAATTGATCCCGCTATTAAAACAGCAGCAGGTGCGCGTTGGCCTGATCAAGCATACCCATCATGATATGGATGTAGATACGCCGGGTAAGGACAGCTATGAACTGCGCAAGGCCGGTGCAGACCAGACGCTGGTTGCCAGCGATCGGCGCTGGGCATTAATGAGCGAAACACCGGAGCAACAGCCTTTAGATCTCCAGTATCTAGCCAGCAGATTCGATCACAGTAAGGTGGATTTGATCCTGGTGGAAGGGTTCAAACATGAGCCGATCAGCAAAATTGTTCTCTATCGCGAGGAAGTCGGTAAACCACTTGCAGACATGTTGGATCAGCACGTTATTGCCGTGGCCAGCGATAAGAAGATAGAAGGTGTTGCGCCGTTACTGGATATCAACCAGCCTGAAACGATCGCTGGGTTTATTGTTCAGTGGTTGAAACAGGCAAAGGCATAGTCCCCTCACCTTCTCCCACAGGGAGAGGGAACCGATCGAGCTCGCTGCTATTCCTGCGCAATACCCCCATTTTCTTCTTGCTCCCAACGTTCTGAAGCAGCACAGGCTAATACTTGCCGAAGCCGCACTACTCTCACTCATCCACGACGCCGGACAGCTCCCTCTCCCCTACACAAGTGTTCAGGATATTCTCGGTTGGTACTCTGGGAGAGGGTGGGGGTGAGGGGCATTTCCATTTCCGACCCATAGCAAAAAGCCCCATGCTTTCGCATGAGGCTTTCTACTTAATTGATGCCTGGCAGTGT
>NZ_JAGQDC010000034.1 GCF_023282985.1 Serratia silvae
TAAAATACAAAACGCCCGATGCGGTGCATCAGGCGTTTTACAGGCAAAAAAGTGTCAACCTATACCAGGACTAGTCATTAGGGTTTTTGCCGCCGATAGAACTGTTGCAACGCATCCAACATCGCGCGCATTAATAAATACAACATCCCACCCAAAACACACCAAAACACGGCGCTGACCGCGTAAGCCAACTCCTGCCAAAACGAATGGCCGGACGTCAACCAAAAGTGGCGAATGATCAAACACAGCGGTACCGCACACAGTGCACCAAGCAAGGGACACAGAATACGCTGCTTACTCGAAAAATAGCTGGCGACAAAACCGGGAATAATAAACAACAGCAAACCGGTTTCACCATGATGCTCGGATTCTGTCACGCCGATGCTACCGCTCTTCTGGCTAAGAAAAACCAGGCTAAACAGCAGAAAACAGCTGAAAATCCCCACCCAGTATCGATAACTCACCATCCACCTCTCCCCTCCATACCCGAAAAACGACGGATATCGCGATGTGACCGCTGACTACATCGTAAAAAAACAGCCGTATCGCAAAGACCTTGCGATACGCAGCCGAAATCGGCAGCGCTGGCTGAACTTTTTCCTTGGTCAAAAAGGGTTAAATACGTATAAAAACACAGTTTTATTCTGGCTGTCATACGTGATAACGGCTAGAATAAACGCCGCCGTTCGATGGTTCGGCTCGCCTTCCAATGGTTGGTTGTTATATGAGTTTTATCCCTATGCTCTATGGGTGAATTTAACTCTTATAGTGTTCTACATCAAGCACTTACTGGTAAACAATAAGTTATCCCCCGTGAACATAAACGTCGCTAGTTTGTTAAATGGTAACTACATCCTGTTACTGTTTGTGGTACTCGCCCTCGGACTCTGCCTCGGAAAGGTTCGTCTGGGTTCCGTTCAACTCGGTAATTCCATTGGCGTTTTAGTGGTCTCGCTGTTGCTTGGCCAGCAGCACTTTGCCATTAACACCGAAGCGTTAAGCCTCGGTTTCATGCTGTTTATTTTTTGCGTCGGCGTTGAAGCTGGCCCCAATTTCTTCTCGATTTTTTTCCGCGACGGCAAAAACTACTTCATGCTGGCGCTGGTGATGGTCGGTTCAGCGATGGTAATCGCCATCGGTCTGGGTAAGCTGTTCCGCTGGGATATCGGCCTTACTGCTGGCATGCTCGCCGGTTCGATGACTTCCACACCAGTGTTGGTCGGTGCAGGCGATACGCTGCGTAATACCTTCACCAGCGGCCCGGCGCTGCTTGCCGCTCAAGATCACCTGAGCCTGGGCTATGCCCTGACCTACCTGATTGGCCTGGTCAGCCTGATTTTCGGCGCTCGTTACCTGCCAAAACTGCAGCATCAGGATCTCTCTACCTCTGCCCAACAAATCGCCCGTGAGCGCGGCCTGGATACCGATAGCCAGCGCAAAGTTTATTTGCCGGTGATCCGCGCCTATCGCGTTGGCCAGGAACTGGTTGCCTGGGCAGACGGCAAAAACCTGCGCGAACTCGGCATTTACCGCCAAACCGGTTGTTACATCGAACGAATTCGCCGCAACGGCATTCTGGCCAATCCGGACGGGGATGCAGTGTTACAGGTTGGGGATGAAATCTCACTGGTCGGCTACCCTGATGCTCACGCACGCTTGGATCCCAGCTTCCGCAACGGTAAGGAAGTGTTCGACCGCGATCTATTGGATATGCGCATAGTGACCGAAGAGATCGTAGTAAAAAACAGCAATGCGGTAGGCAAGCGCTTGAGCCAGTTGAAGCTGACCGATCATGGCTGCTTCTTGAACCGCGTGATCCGTAGCCAGATTGAAATGCCGATCGATGACAGCATCGTGTTGAACAAAGGCGATGTGCTGCAGGTTAGCGGCGATGCCCGCCGGGTAAAAAGCGTGGCAGAGAAGATCGGCTTTATCTCCATTCATAGCCAGGTCACCGATCTGCTGGCATTCTGCGCCTTCTTTATCATCGGCCTGCTGATTGGCCAAATCACCATTCAGTTCACCAGCAGCTTCTCTTTTGGCATCGGCAACGCAGCAGGGCTATTGATGTCCGGCATCATGCTGGGCTTCCTGCGCGCCAACCACCCGACCTTTGGTTATATCCCTCAAGGCGCGTTGAACATGGTGAAAGAGTTCGGCCTGATGGTGTTTATGGCCGGTGTGGGCCTGAGCGCAGGGGGCGGTATCGGCAATACCCTTGGCGCAGTCGGTGGCCAGATGCTCATAGCAGGCTTGATCGTCAGCCTGGTACCGGTAGTGATCTGCTTCCTGTTCGGAGCCTACATTCTGCGTATGAACCGTGCCCTGCTGTTTGGTGCCATCATGGGGGCACGTACCTGCGCCCCGGCGATGGAAATCATTAGCGACACTGCACGTAGTAATATTCCTGCGTTGGGATATGCAGGCACCTACGCCATCGCTAACGTGTTGTTAACCTTGGCAGGTTCGCTCATCGTGGTGATCTGGCCAGGTATCATGGGGTAGCGAGGCGACCTGAGAAGTGGTACCACAGCGAAATATTTTTTGATTTTTCTAGCAACAGGCAGAACTTTTCGATTAGGACATAGTCTGAATTAGTGCCACTGCTTTTCTTTGATGTCCCCATTTTGTGGAGCCCGTTAGTCCCGCCTTTTTAGGTTCAAGATTAGCGGGTTTTTTGTTGCCTGAATTTTACATACTTCAAAAACAGTTAGTTAGAAATCGTCGTTTTAGTGAGTGGTGACACTCGTTTTGCTGCCATAAAAAGCCTGCATTCTCAGGCTGCTAGTCAGATTGACCTGCACCCCATTGATTTACACACCGCGATGTTAGTAATGTCTTAAGGCTTTGGGGACTGCGACGGTGCCACAATCAATTGGGGGACACAGCCTAGAATTCGTCGCCACTCAGACTCTGATGTAAAATAATGGCCTCATTTGATGTTCTTAAGAATGCTTTTCGGTACCCAACCACTATCTTGATCTGAAAGTCTCTGGCACCATACCCAGCCATTTAAGAATTTTATCGCCAGCAACTCATCTCCTTCATTAACATCAAGTTCTTTGGCCGTATAGTCATCTTTCGCTATACCATGGCCAGGTTTGTTGCTTCGTTCTATGAGTTGTTCTGGAACCCATCCACCGGGATGATCAGGCACTGTACAGAAATACCAATTATCCCAACCTTCATCGCCCTCATACATATCCCCTATAAAAAGCGGAGTTCCACTTGTGAACGTGATAGGATCTGGATACTCACTTCGATGTTGTCCAGTTGCGATAAATTTCATGTTAGTCCTCATAAATGCCACCTTGCTTCCTCCGACACTGACAATTATCTGTATGTATATACAGTTTGCAACTATTAATTTTCATTGCACAGCTGATAATTCGAAGCTTGCTTGATGCTTAGTAAGTCAGTAACAAATTGATATACAAACTAATTTATATCCACCCAATAACACTTCTAACTCCGAACGTTAGGGTAAGACAATGGCGGGCTACCTGGTTACATACTTTCCCAGGCCGACAACCTTCGCTACACCGGCCTGTAAATCTCTCTATTAATGCATCAGGATGCATCAACATTTAACCAGACTTATATTGAGGCTGGTTGTGCAGATTACATAGATGATGTGATACGCCCAAGTATGCCTTATACTCAGCCCTGTCGGTACGACACATAAATGTCGATCAGCACGTTTACACCAACAGCATATTGTTTATTGGTCAAAGTATCCTAACAGAAATATTAATGCGATATAAAATACTGAAGGTAGATGTACATGAACGCAGGAGGAGACATCTGTTACCAATAGCGTTAACCCTATCTCATATTTTAAACTGACAGAATTTAACCTATCGAGGTTATTGACAACACTATTCTTTTAATGACAACGTAGTGAAACACCGAGGTATTGTCGCTCAACGAAGGGAGTCTGTCATCGGTTACAAATATCATTAATGCCAGGGAGGTGAGCATGTAAAACCAATACAATAACAGCACCAGAAATAAAACACCGAGTTTTGGCAGTTTAATGATTTTTTATGCATCATTTCACAATCCCGAAAGGATTTATAGGATTGCATCATGAAAGTGAGTTTTTTAGGTTACCTTTTTCTGGTTTTAACCAGTTCCTTTTTTTGTGGGAACTTAAGCGCAGTCAGCACAGGCACTCTTACGGTGAAGTTTGGTCAGACAACGGAGGATACGTTTAAGGCGACTCACCCGGAAGCGGTAAATGTGGGTTTTAATAACGAACTGAGAGGAAACATCTATAAAGAAACACCCGATAACAACAAGGACAAACGAAGCGATATTATTTTTGAAAGTACCAAAGATGTTTTTGTCTTGTTCGATCAGAATAAGAATTTATCCGCACTGCAGTTACAATTTAAAAACGATCAGTTTAGTCTTATCAGTGCAATTCTAGCCAGTAAATACACCACTACCATAAAGAAAACCTCCTTTATCGGCAGTGACTATATGGAGTTATACAATGGCGGCGTTTCTATTTACCTGATGGACCCTTTTTTCCATTCAAATACGTCACTCTTCTTTATAAGAACCGATGTTAGAAATGAAATTCTAAAAAACATCCCCACGAAAATGCTCAATGATGAGATTGATGTACTGAATTACCTCGTGAAAAGAAGCTTCCCTTCAACAGAATAATCCGATAAGCACCCCTTGCTATTATGCAGAATAACATAATAGCGGGCTATTGAAACAGTTCCGAAGTGATAGCGATCGGCCTATAGCCATGGCCGAACGCTATCACTGCTCAGGCCTAATTATTGTGATGCCTTTCTCAATGCCGCTAAGATTCAACACTCCCCCATCAATGTTTTTCGATTGGCACCACCAGCATATCAACCACAATATGGTTGATCGTGCGACGCGTACTGGATACTAAACGGCTCCACATATCGTGGTGGTGACCAAAAATCACCAAATCAATCCCCTTTTCACTAATAGCATTGTTCAGCGCTTCGCTTAGTTCACCACGGCCAATGATCACTTCACTGATGGGATACTCCGCCTGCTGCTGAATAGCGTTAAGCATGTTCTTCACTCGTTCGGAGAAGGTCTTATCGGTATAGTTGAATTCGCCACTACCAAACTCGCTATAGTGGTTGGCTTGCTCATCAATATAAATCAACGACAGCTTGGCCTGCAGTACACCAGCCAATTCAGACCCCTTACGCACCAGAAGTTCGGCATCGTCGCTCAGATCGGTTGCAATAGCGATATGTTGATAAGTCATATTGTCGGCCCTCCGTATTACCTAATACCCAGCCTGATAACCTACCTATTAATTCTAGTCTAGCCTGAGAGTGGCTGCTCATCCTCTTATCGTTCTACTACTGGAACAATCCATTTCTGCATCAGGCACTACTGCAAAATCTGCACGTGGCTAAACTCTCTCATATGCACAGGACATCCCTGCTGCCACAGATAATCATGTGACGAACAACCACTAATTGGGAGGATTGACGATGAGTACTCCAGCTAACTTTAATGGCCAGCGTCCTGTTATTGATGCCAATGATATGTTGCACGCAAGGGCGAAATCAACGCCTGGGATAATCCTGAGTTTGTTGCCGCGGTTAAAGCTACCGGGCGCAAGACGTTGATTATTGCTGGCACCATTACCAGCGTATGTATGGCATTCCCTGCAATCAGCGCAGTCTATGAAGGCTATAAAGTCTTTGCTGTCGTTGATGCCTCAGGCACTTACTCCAAAATGGCTCAGGAAATTACTCTAGCGCGAGTCGTACAGGCTGGTGTCGGTTCCGAGTTACAACGCACCTGGGATCGTGAGGATGCCATGGCGTGGGCAGAAGTCTACACCCATATTTTCCCGGCCTACCAACAATTGATTGAAAACTATACCAAGGCGCAGGAAGTGGTGCAAAACCAGGAAAACTGGATTCCCAAGCGTCTTAAGCGCCATAGCGAGCCTTAGCTAACCATTGATTACCCGATTGGGCGCAGCATTTTTGCGGCGCCCTACATAGCGTAGTATGCAGTCGTTTATTTAATTACCGCACGACCAGTCGTTTCGCTGGCTGACCAGATGCGATAGCGCACCTCGACGTCCTTCGGCACGTAAACCACGATTGGCAAGCGGCTGTTATAGCGCTGCATCGCGGCATCCCCCAGATGAGCGGCAACGAACTCCTGACGCTTGGTATTATCCGGGCAAGCCATCATGGTAGAGGCTGGAGGCGAGAGCTTCGCCAGCACAAAATAGTCGTAACCCCAACCGGCCAGCGTTTTGCTCTCCAGGTTGCCTCCCATCATGTGGCGGTTGCAATCCACCTCCAGCATTTGGCCTATCAGCAGCTCAACCTTAAAGTTTTCTTCATTCTCCTGCTTGGGCAAATAAATGACCTGCCGGCTCATCCCCGGCTCCGCTTTCGGGAAAGGTGCTACTTTTTCCAACGGCTGCATATTGAGATCGTCATTACTGGCGGGGGTTGCGGCAACGGCGCTGACAGATGCGGCCATCAGCAGGCTGGTCACTATCATAGAAAGCTTGTTCATTTTTTATCCTTGCAATTCATAAACTAATACCCAACTACGCTAGCATACTTTACGCCGTTAAATTATAGGCCAAATCTGGATATCTTCCCCGAACCGCTTGCCATCTATTAAGGTTTTCTTAAGGAGGAATGATTACAGTAGCCTGATCCATTACCGCCTATGAGCCACCAAGTGAACCCATCAAACGCCAAACAATCTTCATTAAATCAATCCTCAACGGCCAACCAAATTAAGACTGATGCCCTTTACTCCTTGCCTGCATCCTTTTACCGTTGGCAAGCCTTTGGGCTGATGGTAGCTGCACTGTTGTTTATCTGGCTGTCACGCAATGAACAGTTGGATTGGGCAGTCAGTAATTATTGGTATGACGCCGCCAACCAGCGTTTTCCTTGGCAGAACAGTTACTGGCTGGATCTGATCAACCATCGGTTGTTAAAGATTTCGGTTATCACTGGGGCGGTGCTGGCGCTGTTTTGGGGAATTTATCGCCGTAACCCGCGGCTGATCGTCACCATGTTGTTAATCGGCATTGGGCCATTGGTGGTGGGGATCCTGAAAGCCACCAGCGCACACTCCTGCCCTTGGGACCTGCTGGAATACGGTGGCAAGGCAATGTCGTTTCCCCTGTTTGGCGCCACGCCAGCGTTTCCGGGGCCAGGCCGTTGCTTCCCCGGAGGCCACGCTTCCAGCGGTTTCGCCGTGATGGCACTGTTCTTTCTGTTTTATCCGCAACGCCCGCGCCTGGCTTACTGGTGCTGGCTGGGCGGCATCACGCTTGGCATGCTTATGGGCTTTGGCCAGATCATGCGGGGTGCACATTTTCTTTCCCATAACCTGTGGGCCGGGTGGTGGGTTTGGTTCAGCCAGATGGCTGTTTATTGGTGTATTAGCGGCTATTTCCGCCGTAAGACGAGGTAATACTTAATGGAGCAGTTGAACTATCTTCTTTTCGCCTGGATCGATGCCACTCCGGCCAGCCCGGAATGGTTGATCGGTCTTGCCACTTTCATCGCACGGGATCTGATCGCCATTATCCCGCTGCTGATTGTCGGCCTGTGGTTCTGGGGGGCGCATGGCCAACTGGCAACACAGCGAGAAGTGGTAGCCAAAACGACCATTGCCCTGCTATTTGCCATGAGCGCTTCGGCCACTATCGGTGCGCTGTTGCCCCATGAACGCCCGTTTGTCGCCAGTATCGGCTATACCTTCCTGGCGCATGCACCAGACAGTTCTTTCCCCAGCGATCATGGCACCGCCATCTTCACCTTCGCCCTGGCCTTCCTATGCTGGCATCGCACCTGGTCCGGTCTTTTGCTGATGGCTGTGGCAGTCGCTATTGCCTGGTCCCGCGTATTCCTCGGCGTGCACTGGCCGCTGGATATGGTGGGCGGCTTCCTACTGGGCTGTGTGGGTTGTCTGTTTGCCCAATTGGTGTGGAACCTGTTTGGTGATGCCATCGCCCAACGTCTGGAGCGCCTATACCATTTCCTGTTCGCTTTCCCGATCCGTAAAGGATGGGTGAAGGAGTAAGACCTGCCCGCAGGGGGCTTGCCCCCTGCCAGCTATAGTACGCCAGTCGTCACGCGGAATTCCCGCATCTCACCCGCTTTTAACATCACTGCCATCGGTGTCGCTGCAACCTCAGGACTGCAACTTGCCGGCTGGACAAACGCGGTGGCTCGCGAGTTGGCTCGTGGCCGTTGTAAGACGGCATAGCTGAATTGGCCGGTGGCAAAACGGGTCACATACCTTCTGCCGCACGGCGCCAGCATGAAAAACTCGGCCTGATCGACATACAGCGAGAGATCGTCTGAGCAAATGACCTGTTGCGGATTATCACGGATATTGAGCGCACAGCCCGGTAGATTTTGGCGGAAAACGGCCCCCTCTTCACAGGCATAGTTCATGTGGCACATATAACTCAATGGTTGAGCCTGCTCGGCCAGGTTGTTGATCACCATTTCAATACTGAACTGCGTGCTGTTGGCGGCTAGCTGGACGGCCGGCTGGGCGCGGCAAGGGCCGCTGGCATTGCTGGCTCGCACAGTGATCGCTTCCTCCTCTACTTCCAGCCAAACATCAATCACCGGACCATGATTAGTCGGCAAGCCTTGGTGAGAGGCAAAGCAACCACGGACATCATTACGCCGTGGCTGCACCTGGCTAGCTTTTGATTTGAGGGACTGGCCATCAAACACCGCATCCCAAATCATCAAATCCTGGTAGGGCAACAACGTTAAGGTACCCCGCTGGTTTTGCAGCGCCAAGGCAGCGATCTCACCAGGAAACATAAACGCGGTCACCGTAAAACCGGCGCCACGATACACCTCATTCGGCTGTTTGCCGAACAATCCAGGGCTCAGATTAACGATCGTCTTCATCTTCTTTCCTCAGGGGCAGCCGTTGCACAGTGAATGGATTGGTCAATGTATAATCTATGTTATTTAAATAACATTTACCAGCCAATTATGTAGCAGATGGTGCTCATTAATTCTGCTTATGACTGAAAAATTAGTGTTAATACAGCTACCAATCGCGATGTTAGAATGTTAGGATTATAACATCACTAACATCCAAAAGCGTTATTACACCCACTGAGGAATTACCATGACTACTGAACAGATTGATTACGCTCGCTATATCGACCATACCCTGCTGGCTATGGACACTACGGAAAGCCAGATCAACCAACTGTGCGAAGAAGCACGTCAGCATAACTTCTATGCCGTATGCGTTAACTCGGGTTATGTCCCGTTGGCCGCTCACCTGTTACAGGAAAGCAACGTTAAAGTATGCTCGGTTATTGGTTTCCCTCTGGGGGCTGGTTTGACCGTATCCAAGGCTTTCGAAGCCAAAGCTGCCATTGCCGCTGGCGCACAGGAAATCGACATGGTGATCAACGTCGGTTGGCTGAAAAGCGGCCTGAATGACGAAGTGAAGGCCGATATCGCCGCGGTGCGTGAAGTTTGCGCGGCTATCCCGTTGAAGGTAATATTGGAAACCTGTCTGCTCAGCGATGAACAAATCGTTGTAGTTTGTGAAATGTGTCGTGAACTGGATGTCGCTTTCGTTAAAACCTCTACCGGTTTCAGCACTGGCGGCGCTCGTGAAGACCACGTCAAACTGATGCGTGCTACCGTAGGCAGCGAGATGGGCGTCAAAGCCTCTGGCGCAGTGCGTGATCGCGCTACCGCAGGGAAAATGATTGCTGCCGGTGCAACTCGTATCGGCACCAGCTCGGGCGTTGCGATCGTTTCTGGCGATGCGGCTGACGCAGGTAGCTACTGATTTTCGCTAGCTCTATCTAGTTATAGCGACATCTAATGCGGGGTTGTGCCTTTATGGCACTACTCCGCATTATTGTGTTGGAGCGAACGAAAGAGACTTTTGGCTCCTTTATCCCTTTCGGCCACACTTGAGAAACCTGGGGTATAAACCTGTAGGAAAAACTGATGGAAACCCGGCGCGACGAACGTATCAACCGGCTAGTTCAGGCTCTAAAGCGTTCTGACAAGATCCACTTAAAAGAAGCAGCCGCACTGCTCGGCGTCTCGGAAATGACCATCCGGCGCGATCTCAGTGCCGAACCTGCGGCGGTGGTCTTGCTTGGGGGTTATGTCGTAGCCGATCCGCGTATCAACGGGGTGACCAATTACTTTGTCTCCGATCAGAAAGCCAAACAAGTGGCGGAAAAGCGCCGTATTGGCATGCTGGCAGCGCCGCTGGTCAACGAAAACGACACGGTGTTCTTTGACTGTGGCACCACCACCCCGGCCATTATCGACGCCATTGCCGATGAACTCCCCTTTACCGCCATCTGCCACTCACTCAACACCTTCCTGGCGCTGCAGGACAAACCCAACTGCAAGGTGATCCTGTGCGGCGGCGAATTCAAACCGAGCAACTACATTTTCACCGCTGTTGGCCAACATAACGAGTTGGACCACATCTGCCCTAACGTGGCCTTTATCTCAGCGGCAGGCATCACTTTGCAGCACGGCGCAACCTGCTTCAACCTTGATGAACTGGCGATGAAACACAAAGCGTTGGACAAGGCGCAGCAAAAGATCCTGGTCGCCGACCACAGCAAATTTGCCCAAACCAAGCCTGCCTGCATCGGGCCGCTGGCATTGTTCGATAAAGTCATCACCGATCGTCAGCCTGACCCCGAGTTCATCGACTTTTTCAACCAACACGCGGTCACTTTACGTTTCTGATCTTGGCCTCACTGCCGATTTTATGCCGTGCTCCCAGGAGCCCACCAGCGGACGCGGCTGCGAATTCCTCGTTAACCTCAGATTTTTTTTGAGCAATTAAACTTAAAATATTCCTAATGGCCGATAATTACAGGTTAATGGATTGCAACAACTTGCCGGCGTTATTATTCCACTCAGAACATTATTGCAGTAATTTGCATCAAGTCTCACCCAGATAAGAGGGCTCCAAGCCTTAACGCTCTCCGTTTAGCCAACTTTTAAGTAAAAATTATCGACTATTTTTAATCAAATTATCAGGATTTATCCTTATTCATGTGATGATTAAGATCGTTTTATTACGCCTGCCACCTTCCAGCCACATTGACAATAAAAATCAGTAAATAATAGCGAAAACAAGCAGATAGAGCTTTCCCCTTCAATAACTAAACGTGATCCATATCACTAAAACAGCTTAATCCGGCTTTTTAGCTAGATCCAAACCATTACATAAAATATATTGCTCTCCCTGCCATTCCAGGCAAGTTTTTATCTGGCTAAACATCATCCAAACCGGATAAAGACCGTAGCTTTCGTGAGAGCGCTTGCAGCATGATATTTCGCACAAACGCGCAACATTTGCATGAAAACTTACAATAAAAGCGTTTAACCGCACACATCACGCATTTGGGAGCAAGATCACGGTTGTTTCTGCTGTAAATCGTTATCTTGCCGCCAACAAAATCGGTGGGCAGTTGCTCCTCCGACAGAAACATCGGCGTTGACCACGTTAACAGCAGAAACCATTTGGACAGGTTAGCAACATCATTAGCCTGATAAACACTTCAGAGGCGCAATTCATCCTCTAGTTGTAACAACTGATTTTACCACTGGCGGATAGCAACTTATTTCACCAGCGGATTTTAAACTTAAGTTTTTCTTTTTATTTTAAATTATCGTGTTCACCTCGGAGATATTTATGGACACTACACAGACCGGCACTATCGCCTCTGCAGCCTCAAGTTCCAGCACGGCCTGGCGTAAATCAGATACCATGTGGATGTTGGGCCTCTACGGTACCGCCATCGGCGCTGGCGTCTTGTTCTTGCCAATTAACGCCGGTATCGGTGGTTTGATCCCGCTGATCATCATGGCCATCATCGCCTTCCCGATGACCTTCTTTGCCCACCGTGGCCTGTGCCGTTTCGTTTTGTCCGGCAAAAACCCAGGTGAAGACATCACCGAAGTGGTAGAAGAACACTTTGGTATCAGCGCAGGTAAACTGATCACCCTGCTCTACTTCTTCGCCATTTACCCAATCCTGCTGGTTTATAGCGTCGCGATCACCAATACCGTGGACAGCTTCATCACCCACCAGTTGGGTATGGCCTCGCCACCGCGCGCCATCCTGTCGCTGATCCTGATCGTTGGCCTGATGGGCATCGTGCGTTTCGGTGAGCAGGCGATCGTGAAGACCATGAGTATCCTGGTATTCCCGTTTGTTGCGGTGCTGATGCTACTGGCGCTATATCTGATCCCTAATTGGAGCAGTGCCATCTTCGAAAACGTCTCACTGGCCGGTTCTGGCGGCAGCTTGGGCCACGGCCTGGTGATCACTCTGTGGCTGGCGATCCCGGTTATGGTGTTCTCGTTCAACCACTCACCAATCATCTCCGCCTTTGCAGTCGCAAAACGCGAAGAGTACGGCGTGGACGCTGAGAAGAAATGTTCCCGCATCCTGGGCTACGCACACATCATGATGGTGCTGACCGTGATGTTCTTTGTTTTCAGCTGCGTGCTGAGCCTGTCCCCGGCCGATCTGGCCGAAGCCAAAGCGCAAAACATCTCCATCCTGTCTTACCTGGCTAACCACTTTAACAACCCGGTGATCGAGTACATCGCTCCAGTCATCGCCTTTATCGCCATCACTAAATCCTTCCTGGGCCACTACCTCGGCGCTCGTGAAGGCTTTAACGGCATGATTGCCAAATCGATGAGAAGCCGTGGTAAAACCATCACCACCAACAAGCTGAACCGCATCACTGCCATCTTCATGCTGGTGACCACCTGGATCGTCGCCACGCTGAACCCAAGCATTCTGGGTATGATCGAGAACCTGGGTGGCCCAATCATCGCGATGCTGCTGTTCCTGATGCCGATGTATGCCATCCGTAAAGTGCCTGCCATGCGCAAGTACAGCGGCCACATCAGCAACGTATTTGTGGTCGTGATGGGCCTGATTGCCATCTCTGCCATCCTGTACACCCTGTTCGGTTAATAGCGCTCAGCCGGTGCCCAATGGCACCGGCTATCTCGAATCTCCCCCTCTTACCCCGCCGCGAACTCAAGCATTACCCATATGCCCCCTAAACGGCAGGCTGAGGGAATTAACTTCAAGAAGGAAGCGAGACTATGGTCAGCGTTTTCGATATTTTCAAAATTGGCATCGGCCCTTCCAGCTCCCACACCGTCGGCCCGATGAAAGCTGGTAAACAGTTTATCGATGATTTGCTTGCAGCCGGACAGCTCCACGATACAACGCGGGTAGCGGTTGACGTCTACGGCTCACTGTCACTGACGGGCAAAGGGCACCATACTGATATCGCGATTATTATGGGCCTGGCGGGTAATCTGCCCCATGACGTAGACATCGACAGCATCGCCAGTTTTATTTGCGATGTAGAACAGCGTGGCCGCCTGCTGTTGGCAAAGGGCGAACATGAGGTCGATTTTCCGCAGTCTGGCGGTATGAACTTCCATAGCACTAACCTGCCGCTGCACGAAAACGGCATGTCGATCAGCGCCTATGCTGGCGATCGGTTATTGCACAGCAAAACCTATTACTCCATCGGCGGCGGGTTTATCGTTGATGAAGAAAACTTCGGCCAATCGGCCAGCAATAGCGCCACGGTCCCCTTCCCTTATCGCTCCGCACTGGATTTACAGCAGCATTGTAAAGATACCGGGCTGTCGCTTTCCGGGTTGGTGATGCAGAACGAACTGGCATTGCGCAGCAAAGCAGAGATCGACGCACACTTTGCCGACGTCTGGCAGGTGATGCGTGCCGGGATCGAACGCGGCATGAATACCGAAGGGCTGCTGCCCGGCCCGATGAAGGTACAACGCCGTGCTGCTGCCCTGCGTCGTATTCTGGTAACCGGTGACAAAAACAATATCGACCCGATGAACGTGGTGGATTGGATCAACATGTTTGCGTTTGCGGTCAATGAAGAGAATGCGGCAGGTGGCCGGGTAGTGACGGCGCCAACCAACGGTGCCTGCGGCATTATTCCTGCGGTGCTGGCGTATTACGACCAGTTTATCCGCCCGGTGAACACCAACTCCTACAGCCGTTACTTCCTGGCTTCCGGTGTGATCGGCACGTTGTATAAGATGAATGCTTCCATCTCCGGCGCCGAAGTGGGCTGCCAAGGGGAAGTCGGCGTGGCCTGCTCAATGGCAGCGGCCGGTCTGGCGGAGTTGATGGGCGGTAGCCCGGCGCAGGTTTGTATCGCCGCAGAGATTGCCATGGAGCACCATCTTGGCTTGACCTGCGATCCCCTGGCCGGACAGGTTCAGGTGCCTTGTATCGAACGTAACGCGATTTCTGCCGTGAAGGCGGTCAACGCCGCACGTATGGCACTGCGCCGCACCAGCGAGCCGCGCGTTTGCCTGGATAAGGTGATCGAAACCATGTACGAAACCGGCAAGGACATGAACGCCAAATACCGCGAGACATCGCAGGGCGGATTGGCCATCAAGGTTGTGGCGTGTAACTGATAGCAAAAGGGGCCACTGTTGGCCCCTTATCAAACCAAGATTAGCCGAAGATGCCGCCAAACCACTGGGTTAACTTCATCATCACAAAGTCCCACATGCGGCTAAAGAAGTTCCCTTCCTTCACTTCCTGCATCACCACCAGCGGGTACTGTTCGATAGTTTTGCCATCCAGCTGGAAATCGATGGTGCCTACCACCTGATTTTTCGCCAGCGGCGCTTCCAACGTCGGTTGGTTAAGCTTGTAGCTGGCTTTCAGGTTTTTCATCTGCCCTTTAGGAATAGTGACGGCGGCATCCTTCGCCACCCCCAGCGGCACCTCGCCCACGTCGCCAAACCACACTTTCTGCGTCACGAAGGCTTTATCGGCCTTGATCGGCGTTGCGGTTTCATAGAAACGGAAGCCCCAGGTCAGCAACTTCTCGCTTTCGCTAAAACGAACGCGGTCGCTCGGAGCCCCTAGCACCACTGAAATCAGGCGCATTGGGCCATCGGTCGCCGAGGCGACCAGATTATGCCCGGCCCCACCGGTGTAGCCGGTTTTGATACCATCCACATTCAGGTTGGTACTCCACAGCAGGCGGTTACGGTTTATCTGGCGTATCTTGTTGAAGGTGAACTCTTTTTCTTTATGTAACGCGTACTCATCCGGCACGTCGCGGATCAGCGCCTGGCTCAGCAACGCCATATCGCGTGCAGTGCTGTACTGCCCTTCGGCATCCAGGCCATGCACGGTCAGGAAGTGGGTATTTTGCAGGCCAAGAGACTTGCCGTAATTGTTCATCAAGCCAACGAACGAATCCTGGCTACCCGCCACAAAATCCGCCAAGGCGATGCTAGCGTCGTTACCTGATTGGATGACGATGCCTTTATTGAGTTCCGATACCGGCACCTGGTCGCCGGGTTTGATAAACATAAGGGAGGACCCTCGCAGCACCGGGTTGCCGGTTGCCCAGGCATCTTTGCCCACGGTGACCAGATCGTCCGGTTTGATTTTACCGGCTTTCATCGCCTGGCCAATCACATAGCTGGACATGATTTTAGTCAGGCTCGCGGGATCCAGGCGGGTATCCGCGTTGCCTTCTGCCAAGATCTTGCCGCTGTTGTAATCCATCAACACATAGGCTTTCGCATCGACCTGCGGTGCGGCCGGAGCCTCTGCTGCCTGTACGGCAGGCACAACCAACAACATGACACCTACGCTGAGGGCCAATTTACCAAGAGGAGTGGAACGATTATTTTTCATCATGACGTCGCCAGAGTGTCCATTCAAACCATTGAAATAGCGTTAACTTTCAAACATGTTCACGTTTTCAGCCAACCAGCGAGAGTGGCACGATGCCACGCTGCCAACCGCGAAATATCACACGGCTCCCATTTGGGCCAACGCGACACCAAAAGTGCCCTCGTTGTGAGTTTATTAGATTGCTCTTATTTTTGCAGGGTTTAGGCCGTTTTTTCTGCATTTTTACATAACTGTACGTAATCGCAGAGAAATGGGTTGGAAATCAGGCTATGCGCCACGTTATGTAAACCTTCAACAAACCGTCGCCACACTGTCATCAAAGTTACTTATGCTCTGCGCATTTCACCGCGGCAACTGGCTAGCGGCCGCGCGTATCCGTTATCCTGTAGCCCGAGAGCATTCCTTGCCGGAGAAATATTGATGGATTTAGCCCTGTTCGACCTGGATGAAACCCTGATTGATGATGACAGCGCCAGCCTGTGGGTTCGCTGGCTGGTGGCCGAAGGGTTCGCCCCGGCAGAGTTGGAACGCCAAGAACAGCTGTTGATGCAGTCCTATTATCAAGGCCAACTGTCGATGGAAGATTATATGCAGGCAACGCTGGTTCCTCTGGTGGGCTTGAGTACCCAGACCGTCGCCGGTTGGGTACAGCGTTATATTCGCCGGGATATCCTGCCCCGCGTCTATCCCGCGGCTCGCGAACGTATGCAATGGCATCGCGAACGCGGCGACTGTATTCTGGTCATTTCAGCAACCGGTGAACACCTGGTTGCCCCCATCGCCGAGCAACTGGGGGCCGATGGTGCGCTGGCTATCGGTGTCGAAGTAGCAGAGGGCCGTTTTACCGGCAATACCTACGGCACCATGACCTATCAGCAGGGTAAGGTCATCCGCCTGCAACAATGGCTACAGCAACACCCTGAACTGCAATTCGTCCATAGCCACGGCTATAGCGACTCTATTAACGATAAAGCCATGCTGGAATACGTCGACAGCGCCACCGTCATCAACCCGAATAGCGATCTTAGCGCGCTAGCAGAGCAGCATGGCTGGGAAGTCTGCCACTGGGAACGCTGATTTCAAAGTGACAAAAACGGGTTTGTAGCGTAGGTATAAAGATTGCTTTTATCCTGTCGATGAAGAGGTGTTTTGTGTTGACCATTTGGGGCCGTGAAAATTCCAACAACGTTAAAAAAGTGCGCTGGTGTGCCGCAGAGTTAGGGTTGAATTACACCCATATCAACGCTGGTGGTGCCTACGGCAAGGTTAACGAAGAACCTTACCGCTCGCTTAACCCCAACGGCTTGGTGCCGCTGTTGCAAGATGGGGATTTCGTGCTGTGGGAATCCAATACCATCGTGCGTTATCTGGCGGCCAAGTTCGGCCAGTCGCCATTTTACCCGCAGGATCTCCAGGCTCGAGCTGCGGCAGAAAAATGGATGGACTGGAATACCTCAACCATCACCGCCCCCTTCCGCAACGTGTTCTGGGGCATGGTTCGCACTCCGCCCGAAAAGCGTGATATGACCCTGATTGAGGCCGCCATTGCTGAACTGGAGCAACACTTTGCTATCATCGAACGGACGTTGGCTGAGCAGCCCTACCTCTCGGGCCAAGAGTTCGGCATCGGCGATATCCCGCTCGGCAGCTTTGTTTACGCCTGGTTTTCCATGCCGATCGAACGCCAGCCCAGCCCGCATATGGAACGCTGGTATCAACGGTTGTGCGCACGCCCTGCTTACCAACACGCAGTAATGATCCCACTCACTTGATTGCTACAGTGCCCCCTGCCGGGGCACTTCGTACAACGGAGGTACGAAGAAGTATGTCATTGTTTTATTTACAGGTACGTAGAAACCATCTAACGCTGAAAAGCCTCGATACTCAGAAAACCGCCTCTAGAGTTGATCCTTTCAGCACTCAACGGCTGCTGATCGGCCAGTTTTTTATTGCCGAATACTGCCTGTACAATTTGGTACCGCAGTTCTTTCCTGGGTTTATCAACCAGCTTAAACGCCGTCATTTTCGTCATGACATAGTGATGTTGGAAGGCGGCGTAAGCCAGGTAGAGCAGCGGATCCTGCAGGAAATTACCGTTGCAGGCTTTCCCAAAGGATATCACTCAGTTTATGCAGACCCGCATCCCCTGAGTGATGACACGGTAAAGCGCATATTCTTAATGAATTCCGACCAGGTGCTTACCGCTGCCGATCTAAAACTCACCTAAATTTCAATATGTTGCACTTTCCCTTTGCTGTACTTAAGTTAGTTACACCCTCCAGGAGGCACAATGAACATCACCGTAACAGACGCACTACAGCCGGAAGATAGCGCAGAAATCCGCAACCATTTGATGACCTACAATCATCAATTCGTCGGCGATATTCTGAATAAGAACATCGGGGTATTTGCCCTGGATGATAACGGCAATAAGATTGCTGGCTTAACCGGCAGCACCGTAGGCCGCTGGCTAAGCATCGAGCTGCTGTGGGTTTCCGACACATTACGGGGCGAAGGGATCGGCAGGAAGATAATCCAAACGGCAGAACAACAGGCGATTGCTGCGGGGTGCCGTTACGCTCGAGTTGATACTTTCAGCTTCCAGGCTCGGCCATTCTACGAAAAACTGGGCTATCAGCTTCAGATGACGCTACACGATTATCCGGTAGAACATGAACGCTATTTTTTCACCAAAATCCTCACAGACTGACAGGTAGCACGATGGAAACCCAAGCAATGGTAATCAACTGCGTGGCGTACAAGGCCGGAAAACGGCTGACCGACGTGACGATTGACGATATCAGTGAAGTAGTCAAAGAGCCGGACACCTTTATCTGGCTGGGCTTGTGGCAACCAGAAGACGCCTTTATGCGCAAGATCCAGGAGGAGTTCGGCCTGCACGATCTGGCGATCGAAGACGCCCTTTGCGCCCATCAACGGCCGAAAATCGAGACCTACGGTGACTCACTGTTTATCG
Organism: Serratia silvae; assembly: GCF_023282985.1. Classification (GTDB taxonomy): domain Bacteria; phylum Pseudomonadota; class Gammaproteobacteria; order Enterobacterales; family Enterobacteriaceae; genus Chania; species Chania silvae. Next base: position 18,743 of record NZ_JAGQDC010000034.1, read on the forward strand.
TGGTGAAAACCGCGCAGTGGATGAAAGAAGAGGTCGAATACGGTGAAACTCACTTTTTCGTTGGTAAAAACTTCTTGATCAGCGTGCGCCACGGTGCCTCTTCCAGTTATGCCCCTATCCGTGCAAAGGCAGAGGAAAACCCCAAGCAGCTATGCCACGGGCCGGGCTTTGCGCTGTATTCTGTGTTGGATTTTATCGTCGATAACTATCGTCATATCGTCGGCAAGTTCGAAACGATGATCGAAGGTATCGAGTCCAACATGTTCAGATCGGAGTTTGACGAAACCGCCATCGAAAACGTCTACAGCCTGCGCCGCCACCTGCTCGGCTTGCGTAATGCCGCCCTGCCGATGGATGAGATCTGCAACCAGCTGATCCATCTGCACGAGGATGTGATCCCTAAAGAGCTACGGGCCTACGTCCGCGACGTGCAGGACCATACCCGGCAGGTCGCCAGCACGCTAGACGATATGCGCGAAATGCTGACCAACGCCATGCACGTCAATCTGGCATTGGTGACCGTCAAGCAAAACGAAGTGGTTAAGCGATTGGCAGGCTGGGGGGCGATTCTGGCAATTCCAACGGTGATCTTCAGCCTGTACGGCATGAACTTCGCCGATATGCCCGAGTTGAAGTTCCCCTGGGCTTACCATACTACGCTGGGCGTCACGGTCGCCGGTTGCTTCTTCTTGTACCAAAAACTCAAGCGTTCCGGCTGGTTATAGATCGCCATCAAAACGGCCTATACTGTAAGGCCGAAGCTGCTAGCTACTCTACGTCTGGGCGCTGCATGCTGCGCCTGCCTAGTTTTGTCATCAAAGCTGGGCCGTTTTTGTTCACACCGCTCACATATCAGTAGGGAGTACCCAAAAGAACCACTTTATATGCTTCCAAAAGTAGTCGTATTTGATCAATCTCGTGGAGATTGATATCATGGTCAAAGGAATTAAAGTAAGCACGATATAATGATCAAGCTCTAATTTCAAAGGAATTAGTTTTATATGGATAATTACTTCGGTTTTCGTGAGCAAGTAAAAAACTACTATCTTGAGATGGCACTTGCAAAATCTCACGAGTTAGGTCGTTTGGCTAACTGATCTTACCCAGCAATAGTGGACACGGCGCTAAGTGAGTAAACTCTTAACCAGAGGTAGCTCACATGACAAAATCA
>NZ_JAGQDC010000035.1 GCF_023282985.1 Serratia silvae
CAAAAAGTGTGCGTGTTGCCTGATAGCTCGTCAATTCGGGAAAGCTTTTGTCTCAATCCGATTTATTCAACAAAGCCCAGATAGATGTGAATATTTGTTAATTAGTGATGTATTTATTGATTTGATTTATAATGATAGCACACTTAATATTTATATATTTCATCACTTCTGTATTTTCTATGTAATGGGGGGGGAAGTAGATCTAGGGAGGCTACTGTTATTAAATCCTAATTGGTTCATTTATTCAATGGCATCCCCTATCCTATTTAAAATTCTTTTAAAGTGATACCAAGAGGATTTTACTTGTATTTTATAATATCTGTTGAACGTGCATGAGTATTTAGCTGGGAATTTCTCTTGCTTCTTTAAAATATTATTAATTAATAAATGAGTACAATAGAAGGCTACTCATTCTGATTTCCAATGCCCCAGGCGCACAAAAGAGGTAACAATGGCAATTCTAGTCACCGGCGGAGCCGGCTACATCGGTTCCCACACCGTTCTGGCCTTGCTGGAACGTGGCGAAGAGGTTGTCGTCCTAGACAACCTATCGAACTCATCCGAAGAGTCACTGCATCGTGTGGAGCAGCTAACTGGCAAAGTCGCCATCTTCTACCAAGGCGATATTCAAGATCCGGAGTGTCTGAACCGCATCTTCGATGGCCACCGTATCTCGGCGGTAATCCACTTTGCTGGCCTCAAAGCGGTAGGGGAGTCCACCCACAAACCGTTAGAGTATTATCAGAATAACGTCTCTGGCACCCTAGTGCTCCTGGATGAGATGCGTCGTGCTGGAGTTCATCAGTTTATCTTCAGTTCCTCAGCCACTGTTTATGGGGCTAACTCCCCAGTACCTTATGTTGAAACCACGCCTATTGGTGGTACGACTAGCCCGTACGGCACATCCAAACTGATGGTTGAGCAAATCCTGCAGGACTTCGCCAAGGCAGAGCCGCAGTTCTCGATTATCGCTCTACGTTACTTTAATCCGGTTGGTGCTCATGAGTCTGGCCTAATTGGTGAAGATCCCAATGGCATCCCTAATAACCTGTTGCCTTACATCTCGCAGGTTGCTATCGGCAAGTTGGAGAAGCTGGGTGTTTTCGGCGGTGATTATCCAACTGAAGACGGTACCGGTGTGCGTGACTACATTCACGTGATGGATCTGGCTGAAGGCCACTTGATGGCCATGGATCATCTGAATAAGGTCGAAGGGTTCAAAGCTTATAACCTGGGGGCTGGTGTTGGGTTCTCCGTGCTGGATATGGTGCATGCTTTCGAGAAAGCCTCCGGTGTCGCTATCCCTTATCAGATCTTGCCGCGCCGCGATGGTGATTTGCCAGCCTTCTGGGCCGACGCCAACCTGGCTCGCCAAGAGCTGGGCTGGGAGGTGAGCCGTGGTATCGATGAGATGATGCGTGATACCTGGAACTGGCAGAAGAACAACCCGCAGGGATATGTTATTAAAAAGTAAGAAAATTCTTTGATATTGCGCATTCTTAAAAGCCCATTTATGGGCTTTTTTTTCGCCCTTGCAATGATAAGGTGACTATCTATTTGCAGGCTTTGTTACAGAATTTAGGACTTTCTTCCATCTTAATTAATTGAGATAAAATAAATTTGCTGATAGAGCAGGGAGGAGCTCAATAAACCAACAAACGTCTCCAGATTAAACTGAAAGAGCGGACAATCTACAGGTGTTTTGTCCGCTTAAGTGGTAGCATACGCAGCAAAAATCTCGTTCAATGGGCATAATACGCGTGTGGGTAATGATCGTGTGCCTTGTTGTATGCTTAACTTAGCGTATCGGTTGGATAAAACGTAAAATTTATACTTTATTTTCAGTCTATTGGTAGCTGTTGAGCCAAGGGCGGTAGCGTGCATTTTTGATCTGGCAGTGAGTAAAATGGCTTTTTGATTGTTTTTTGACCTCGCCTCTACGGTCAACCATTATACTTCATTATGTAACAAAGTATGACAGCTTGGGTGAAAATCGGAATAATGGCATAATGACTGCCAAGAGGATTAAGACTGAGTGATGATTTAAGAAAGTGAGTTAAAGACTGCGATTGGCGTATTTTTATTAAGTGATTGTATTACTTGAAGCTTTTTAGCTTAACGTAATAAAGGATAAATAATGTTACTACCCGTAATTATGGCAGGTGGCACTGGCAGTCGTTTATGGCCAATGTCCCGTGAACTCCATCCCAAGCAGTTCCTGCGTTTGCATAGCATCCATTCCATGTTGCAAGAAACGTTAAAGCGGCTTGATGGTGTCGGCGTCAGTGAGCCTGTTGTAATCTGTAACGAAGATCACCGCTTTATGGTTGCTGAACAACTTCGGCAGATCGACATGTTATCGCATAACATCATTCTGGAACCGGTAGGGCGTAACACTGCTCCGGCGATAGCCTTGGCCGCATTGAATGCCATTGCCCAGGGTAACGACCCTATCATGCTGGTGTTGGCGGCCGACCACATTATCAATGATGTCGAAGCATTCCATCGTGCCATTGACCTGGCACTGCCACATGCGGCAGCAAAGAGTCTAGTCACTTTTGGTATTGTCCCCACCGGGCCTGAAACGGGTTACGGTTATATTCAACGTGGGGAATGTAAGAATGGTTCGGTGGCTGCACCTGTCCAACGGTTTGTAGAGAAGCCTGACAGCGAGACGGCACAAAGCTATATCGAGACCGGTGAATACTTCTGGAATAGCGGCATGTTCATGTTTCGTGCCAAGCGCTATCTGGAAGAGCTGGAAAAATTCCGCCCAGATATCCTTGCGGCTTGCCGTGATGCGCTTAATAACACTGAATGCGATAAAAACTTTATCAATGTTGATCGCGATGCGTTTTCTGCCTGCCCGGATGACTCAGTTGACTATGCGGTAATGGAGAAGACTCACGATGCGGTGGTCATTCCCCTGGATGCTGGTTGGAGTGATGTCGGCTCTTGGTCGGCGTTGTGGGAAGTAAGCAAGAAAGACTCGGCGGGTAATGCGCTAACCGGAGATACTTTCCTTTATGACTCCCGTGACTGCTACATCAACACTGACGAGAAGTTGGTCGCTGCTGTAGGTGTAGAAAACCTGGTGATTGTTAACACCAAAGATGCCGTTTTGGTAGTAGATAGATCAAAGGTTCAGGATGTTAAAAAGATTGTTGAACATCTAAAGAAGAACAAGCGTAGTGAATACCGTCGGCATCGTGAGGTGTATCGTCCATGGGGCCGTTGCGACATTTTGGTCGCCGAGAAACGCTTTAACGTCAATCGTATTACTGTGAATCCGGGTGAGGCGTTCTCTTTGCAAATGCATCACCATCGCGCTGAGCATTGGGTCGTGCTTTCCGGCACTGCGAGAGTGACTACTGGCGATAAGACGTTCTTGATTACCGAGAATCAGTCAACATTTATCCCCGTTGCGGTTATCCACCGTTTAGAAAACCCAGGCAACATTCCGTTAGAATTGATTGAGATTCAGTCTGGCTCTTATCTTGGGGATGATGACGTTATCCGCATAAAAGATCACTATGGGCGTTGCTAATTTTTGAGGTTTTAATGAACAGTTTAACATGCTTTAAGGCTTATGATATTCGTGGTCAACTTGGTGAAGAGTTAAACGAAGATATTGCTTACCGTATTGGGCGAGCCTATGGCGAATATTTAAAGCCAAAGCGCATTATCGTGGGTGGCGATGTGCGTTTGACTAGTGAAGCATTAAAATTGGCTTTGGCAAATGGCCTACGTGATGCCGGAGCCGATGTTTTTGACATTGGGTTAAGTGGGACAGAAGAAGTGTACTTTGCCACATTCCATCTCAATATGGATGGTGGGATCGAGGTTACAGCAAGCCACAACCCTATGAACTATAACGGGATGAAGCTGGTGCGTGAGAATGCACAACCGATCAGTGGCGACACAGGCCTGTTTGCGATTAAGGAATTGGCCGAAGTGAATAACTTCGCTCCGGTTGATGAAAGCAAACGTGGCAGCTATCAGCAGATCTCTATTCTGAATGATTATGTAGATCATCTGTTAGGGTACATTGATACCAAGGCGCTAAGCCCAATGAAGTTGGTGATCAACTCAGGGAATGGTGCTGCTGGCCATGTGATCGATGAGATTGAACGGCGTTTCAATCAGGAAAACGTGCCGGTTTCGTTCGTCAAGATCCACAATCAACCGGACGGACAATTCCCGAACGGCATCCCAAATCCGTTACTACCAGAATGCCGGGCAGATACCGCAAAGGCAGTATTGGAGCATCAAGCTGATATGGGGATTGCTTTTGATGGCGATTTCGATCGTTGTTTCCTATTTGATGAAAACGCAACCTTCATTGAAGGCTACTATATCGTTGGTTTATTAGCCGAGGCATTTTTACAAACCAATCCAGGCGCCAAGATTATTCACGACCCGCGGTTGTCATGGAATACCATTGATATTGTCAACCAGGCTGGCGGGGTACCGGTTATGTCTAAGACCGGTCATGCATTTATCAAAGAGCGCATGCGTAAAGAAGATGCCGTTTACGGTGGGGAAATGAGCGCGCATCACTATTTCCGCGACTTCGCCTACTGTGATAGTGGGATGATCCCGTGGTTGTTGGTGGCTGGTTTGCTTTCTACTAAAAGTAAGGCACTGAGTCAGTTGGTTGGTGATCGTATGTTGGCCTACCCTGCGTCAGGCGAGATTAACCGTAAGTTAACAGATGCTTCCCTGAAGATACAGAAAATTAGAGCTATCTATGAGCCAGCGGCACTGAATATTGATTTAACTGATGGCATTAGTATTGAATATCCTGACTGGCGTTTTAATTTACGCACGTCAAATACGGAGCCAGTTGTACGCTTGAACGTAGAATCTAAGGGTGATGTCGTTTTGATGAATAAGAAAACGATGGAAATTTTAAATATCCTTGGTGAGGAATGATTTTGAAAGAATTATTGCTAACTATTTATCGCTATCGAGGGTTTATTGTTGGAAGCGTAAAAAGAGAGTTTCAGATACGTTATAAAATGAGTATGCTAGGAGCAACATGGCTTATTTTACAACCACTCTCGATGATTCTTGTCTATACACTGGTTTTTTCTCAGGTGATGAAAACTCGCCTTCCTGGTGCTAGTGGAGTGTTTGCCTATAGTATTTATCTTTGCGTAGGGATAATTACCTGGGGGCTGTTTGCTGAAATTATTAGTAGAAGTCAAAATATTTTCATCGAAAGCGCCGGACTATTAAAGAAGTTAAGTTTCCCAAGGATATGTCTACCCATTATTGTTGCATTATCGGCAATAATAAATTTCACTATTATATTTTCTCTCTTCCTTGTTTTCTTAATGATTACAGGGAACTTTCATTTTTATTCCATCGTAGAAATAATACCATTATTAGTTATTGAAGTGGCATTTGCTTTAGGATTAGGGGTTGTGCTTGGCGTAGTCAATGTTTTCTTCCGTGATGTAGGTCAGTTTGTCACGGTGTTGCTACAATTTTGGTTTTGGTTTACGCCTATAGTTTATGTATTGAGTGCGTTACCTGTTTGGGCACAAGAGATTTTGAAATATAATCCCATGGCCGTATTGGTTGATAATTTCCAGCAAGTTATCATTCATCAGCAGCCTATAGCATGGGGAAGCGTCTGGCCCGTAATTGTAGCTGCTATTATTCTATGCGGCTTAGGAATGCATCTTTTTAGAAAACATGCTGCTGATATGGTGGATGAGTTATAATGGGACAAATTTCTGTAGAAGGCGTTGGTAAAGCCTATAAAAAGTATTCGTCCCGCTTTGGTCGCTTAATTGAATGGGTTTCACCTTTCAAAGTTGTTAAGCATTCCAAAGTGTGGGTTTTGAATAATATCAATTTCACTGTTCGTCCCGGCGAAGCGGTTGGTATTATTGGTATCAATGGGGCTGGTAAAAGTACGCTATTAAAATTAATAACAGGTACTATCCAGCCTACGGTCGGAAAAATAACACTCAATGGTCGGGTAGCTGCATTACTTGAGTTAGGTATGGGATTCCATCCTGATTTTACAGGCCGGCAGAATGTTTACATGTCTGGGCAACTATTGGGGCTAAACAACAGTGATATAGATAGACTGATGCCTGAGATAGAATCCTTTGCGGAAATTGGTGAATATATTGATCAGCCGGTGAGGGTCTATTCTAGCGGCATGCAGATGCGCTTAGCTTTTAGTGTCGCAACTGCGGTAAGGCCTGATATCTTGATAGTTGATGAAGCTTTATCAGTCGGTGATGCTTACTTTCAGCATAAGAGTTTCGATCGAATACGTAAATTTCGCAGCGAAGGTACAACGCTACTTATTGTCTCACATGATAAAATTGCCATTCAATCGATTTGTGATAGGGCAATTTTGCTTAATGCGGGTAAGGTAGAAAAAGAAGGTGAGCCTGAAATTATCATGGATTATTACAATGCCATGCTTGCTGAAAAATCAGGCTCAGCATTGACGGTAAAACAGGAAATGACGAAGTCAGGTCAAATGCAAACAGTTTCTGGTTCCGGCGATGCTAAAATATCTTCTATTACGTTATGCTCACATGAAGATAAATCTATTGAAATGGTAAGCGTAGGCGATAGCGTAACCTTAAAAATTGTCGTCAAAATTGAGAAAGATATTCCTGAGTTAGTTTTAGGTTATATGATAAAAGACCGACTGGGTCAGCCTATGTTTGGGATTAATACTTATCATCTTGGAAAAACTCTGAAGGATCTGCGTGTAGGTCAAGAGGTTGAATTTGAATTTAAATTTAACATGAATTTAGGTGAGGGGAATTACTCAGTTGCGGTAGCACTCCATGACCGTGATACGCACATTAATAAAAATTACGAATGGCGAGATTTAGCACTCGTATTTAATGTGGTCAATGTTAATAAAAATACATTTGTCGGAGTATCATGGTTACCTGTGGAGGTGAAAATCAATGAAAGATAGTTTCTATAGTTCTTTTGAAAATAAACATCGCGGTAGCCGTGAGTCTATAAAAGAACGCTTAAATGCGTACATGCCATTCGTGCTTCCCTTTAAGGATATTTATCCTGACGATGCTATCATCGATTTAGGGTGTGGCCGTGGCGAATGGCTACAGCTTATGCAGGAACTTGGTTTTGAGGGCAAAGGAATTGATCTTGATGAGGGGATGCTCTCATATTGCCATGATCTAGAGTTAAATGTTGAAAAAGGGGATGTCATTTCATATTTAGAAAATATACCTGACATGTCTGTGCCAATAGTATCTTCATTTCATTTAATCGAGCATATTGGATTCGATAATGTAAAGAGGCTGGTTGAAGAGTCATTTCGAATACTTAAACCAGGTGGCCTGCTTATTATGGAAACGCCCAATCCAGAGAATATAATAGTTTCCACTAATAATTTCTATCTTGATCCTACTCATGTAACGCCGATACCAAGTTTGCTTCTTAGTTTCCTTACTGAACATCAAGGCTTCGAGCGCACTAAAATATTACGCCTTCAAGAGAATAAAGACTTGAACGACAAAGAGGACATACAGTTAATTGATGTTCTTGGCGGTGTCAGTCCTGACTATTGCGTTGTTGCGCAAAAAAAAGGTGATTCTGAAATTTTAAATGCATTAGATACCGCTTTTAGTCAAACTTACGGTATAGGTCTACAAGACTTGTCGACTAAGTATCATAAGTATATTGAAGCATCATTTCTAAAGCGAGATGAAAGAATATCGTCATTAGATGATACTTTGAAGGAGTTGTCTTTATCGAGAAGCGATTTATCTGATGATAAAATAAACCACTTGGAAAGTGAGTTTAATAAGCTATCGGAAAAATTTCTATCGTACGTAGAAAATGAAAACTCCGAGTTGAAAGCCAAAGTATCGGAATTAGAAGGTCAGCTTAGAACTGAACAAAAAAACCATTCAGATACCAAGAACCTGTTGAGTCTTGTTTATTCAAGTACTTCATGGAAGTTAACCTCGCCTGTACGTGCATTATCAAGAGTTTTGAGATGGATCGTCAGACCAACAAAAATGAATGGTTTCAAAAGCCTACCATCAAGAATAATGACTTTCTTTAAACGGAAGTTGGTTTCTCTTGCAAAAAGAGTCATCAGCTTTTTAAATACAAAGCCAAAATTAAAGAGTATACTGCTAGGCTTAATAAATAAATTCGGTCTTTATAGCTTTGCTAAGAGAGTTTATTACAAGTCTAACAGCAGACATGTTTCATATGATATACAGAATCATAACTCAGATTCAGAATCTGAATTATCGCCAAAGGCTAGAGCAATTTATCATGCTTTAAATAAAGCAAGCTTGAACGATGAGTTGAGGAATCGTTAATGCGCATAGTTATAGATATGCAGGGATTGCAAGCGACTAATGGAAAAAGAGGTATTGGGCGTTACACCTCCGACTTAGTTAAACGTATGCTTGAGTTGAAAGAACAGCATGAAGTAATTCTTTTACTTAATGGTCTACTACTGGACAGTATTGATAGTATACGCAGAGAGTTTAGTCGCTACCTGCCAATTGAAAATATACAGGTCTGGTCTGCCATTGGCCCAGTTAGTGCGATAGATAAGAGCAATGATGCACGTCGAGATATCTGTGAGAAAATTAGAGAAGATTTCATAACAAAGCTTTCTCCAGATATATTATTAGTTACCTCTTTGTTTGAGGGTTTGCCAGATGACGCTGTAACAAGCATCGGCAACCTTAACACTAAGGTTCCAACGGCGGTGATTCTTTATGATCTCATCCCTTTTATACATAAAGATATCTATTTAAAAGATGATGTGGTTGAGCAATGGTATCTGGATAAAATAGATCACCTGCGTCGAGCTGACTTGCTACTATCCATCTCTAATTCGTCGCGTGGCGAGGCTATTCGTTATTTGGGGTTCAATGAAAGTAATGTCGTAAATATTTCTACAGCGTGTGATGAAGGCTTCAGAAAAATAACTCAAACCGAAAATGAACGTCTTTCTTTAGTTAATAAGTATAATCTGGATACCCCCTATATTATGTATACGGGTGGGATAGATCATAGGAAAAACATTGAAGGATTGCTTAAAGCCTATTCCTTGTTACCTGTCAGTTTGAGATTAAAACACCAACTGGCCATTATTTGCTCAATACAAGATATTGAACGTGATCGTTTAGCACAGTTATGTAAGTCGTTTGGGCTTAAAAAGCAGGATGTAATCTTTACTGGTTACGTCCCAGAAGCCGATCTGATTGGTCTATATAACAATTGTTATTGTTTTGTATTCCCATCGTGGCATGAAGGGTTTGGTTTGCCAGTATTAGAAGCCATGTGCTGTGGCAAAGCTGTTATTGGTGGGAATCTATCAAGCATACCTGAGGTTATAGGTTGCGAGGAGGCACTCTTTGATCCTTATGATAACCAGCAAATTGCGGCCAAACTCGAGAGATTGTTGGTTGATGAAGATTTTAAAGCCTCGCTCGAGAAACATGCGGAGTCGCAGTCGCTCATTTTCTCTTGGGACATATCTGCCAAACTGGCTTGGGATGCTTTAGAAAAATTCCATGCAAAAAATTTAACGCAGAAATTACCTTGCCTCCCCTTTGTTTCAGCTAATCGCAAACGCTTAGCCTATGTTTCGCCTCTACCTCCAGCAAAAAGTGGTATTGCAGATTACAGCGCAGAGTTAATTTCAGAGCTAAGTCGGCATTATTCTATTGACGTTGTTGTCGATCAGGATGATGCAGTGTCAGAACCTTACATTATTGCCAACTGTAATATAAGAAGTGTTCAGTATTTTGAAGGTCATTCGGCCCAGTATGACCGCATATTATATCACTTTGGAAACTCTGCTTTCCACGGGCATATGTTCCAACTTTTAAACGATTACCCAGGGGTTGTTGTACTCCATGACTTCTTTATTTCAGGTGTCGTTGCACATATAGATGTAGCTACGTCGCAATACCCAGGTGTTTGGAGTCAAGAACTCCATAAGTCTGGTGGTTGGCCTGCGGTATATATGCGATATCATGCTAAAGATACGGCTGATGTTGTGTATAAATACCCTTGTAATATTTCGGTTCTCCAAAATTCCATGGGTGTCATTGTTCATTCTGATTTTTCGAGAAGGTTGGCGTCAAAATTATATGGGCATACAATAGCATCTGATTGGACTTTGATTCCTCATTTACGAGTGCCTGTCTATGATATACCGCGCAAGCTTGCACGAAAAAAATTAGGCATCAGTGAAAATGCATTTTTAGTCTGCAGCTTTGGTTTGCTAGGTCCAACCAAGTTAAATCATAAATTACTTTCTGCATGGATAAACTCCCCGTTATCTGAACATGAAGAATGTCACCTTGTTTTTGTTGGTGAAAACCATAGCGGAACTTATGGCAGTGACTTACAACAGCTGATCAAAAAAAGTAAATGTGGGAAAAGAATCAAGATCACCGGTTGGGCCGAAGTTGAAAGTTATAAGATGTGGTTAGCCGCAGCAGACGTTGGCGTGCAATTACGTACACTTTCCCGTGGCGAGACTTCAGGCACCGTGCTTGATTGCATGAATTATGGTCTGGCTACGATAGTCAATGCTAACGGTTCAATGGCCGATCTTGATGAATTTAGTGTTGTTAAATTGGCTGATGAGTTTTTAGAGTCTGAACTGGTCGATACTCTAACATCACTTTATAACGACGAAAATTATAGAGAAAGACTTAAGGCCGCAGCAATAAGTAAGATCAGAACAGCTCATCATCCAAGAACTTGTGCTGAAGAGTATAAAACTGCAATAGAGTCGTTCTATGGTGAATCCCATCATAGTGCCCAAAAACTGATCGGGCGTATAGTTAGAGATGCAGAGCATGACATTTCTGCTGAGTACTTAAGGCTTTCAACGGCTATTGCAAAAAATTACGAGCCTGAGCCACGGAAAAAACAGTTATTCGTCGATGTTTCCGAGCTTGTTCAAAGGGATGCCAAAAGTGGTATACAACGGGTCGTAAGGGCTGTACTTAATCAATTATTGCATAATCCACCAGAAGGATGGATTGTCGAGCCGATATATGCGACAGAAATGTCTACAGGATATCGTTATGCCCGTAAATTCACCTGTCAATTTTTAGATATACCTTCTGATTGGACCGGCGATAGTCCGATAGAAGCTTGGCAGGGAGATGTATTCCTGGGGTTAGATCTCCAGCCGAATATAGTTCAGTCGAAACAGGATTTTTTACGAGAAATGCATCGCCGTGGTGTTAAAGTGCATTTCGTGGTGTATGACCTGTTACCTATACTGGCGCCTGAGTCCTTTTTCCCTGGCGCTAAAGGTACCTATGAAAGTTGGTTGAGTTGCATTACTCAATTCGATGGCGCAATTTGTATTTCTCAAACGGTAGCCAATGAGTTAACCAATTGGGTCTCTACGGCATACCCAAATAGAGTCGATTATTTTGATATCCAATGGTTCCACCTTGGGGCTGACTTGGTCAATTCCGTTCCTTCAAACGGTGAGTTTGTTGACTCGGCAAATGTGCTGGAAAAAATGGCGAGTAGGCCCACCTTTTTGATGGTCAGTACTATCGAGCCTCGCAAGCAGCATACTCAGGTTTTGGATGCTTTCGAAATTTTGTGGAAAAATGGCAAGAATATTAATCTTGTCATCGTAGGTAAGCAAGGATGGATGGTTGAGCAACTGATAGAGAGACTCTCGACCCATAAGGAACTCAATAACCGGCTCTTTTGGTTGTCAGGCGTTAGTGATGAGTATCTCGAACGGGTCTACAGGGCTGCGAACTGTTTGATTTTAGCCAGTAGTGGAGAAGGATTTGGTTTGCCATTGATTGAAGCTGCTCAATATAATGTGCCGATCATTGCGCGTGATATCCCTGTATTTCGTGAGGTTGCTGGTGATAGCGCATTTTATTTTAATGGAATGTCGGCAGGTAGTTTGGCGACTGCAATAGATGAATGGTGCAAGTTGGAAAGCATTGCTGGAGTCCCTGATGTCACAAGTTTAAAATGGCTGACATGGGAGCAAAGCGCAAAGCAACTGCTCAACGTTTTTTTAAAATGAATTTATATTTCTAGATAGTAAGTTTAACTTGTGGTGGACAATAAGATGACTCAAAAAGTAGCCGTAATTACGGGGATCACTGGCCAAGACGGCGCATATCTGGCTGAACTTCTGCTCGATAAAGGTTATGAAGTTCACGGAACCTACCGCCGTACCAGCTCCGTAAACTTCTGGCGTATTGAAGAGCTGGGGGTTGATAAGCACCCGAATCTGCATCTGGTTGAGTATGATCTGACCGATCTGTCTGCCAGCATCCGTTTGTTGCAGCAAACAGGGGCAACGGAGGTTTATAACCTGGCGGCGCAGAGCTTTGTGGGGGTGTCTTTCGAACAGCCTATTACCACAGCGGAAATAACCGGTATTGGCCCGGTTAACCTGCTGGAAGCGATCCGCATTGTTAACACTAAAATCCGTTTCTATCAGGCATCAACCTCTGAAATGTTCGGTTTAGTACAGGCGGTTCCACAGAAGGAAGATACGCCATTCTACCCGCGTAGCCCGTATGGCGTTGCCAAACTGTATGCCCACTGGATGACCATCAACTATCGTGAAAGTTACGGTATCTTTGCGTCAAGCGGCATTCTGTTTAACCATGAGTCGCCGCTGCGTGGTCGTGAGTTTGTTACCCGTAAAATTACTGACTCCGTTGCCAAAATCAAACTGGGCAAACTGGACGTGTTGGAGCTGGGTAACATGGATGCCAAACGCGACTGGGGCTTTGCCAAAGAATATGTCGAAGGCATGTGGCGTATGCTGCAGGCTGAGCAGCCGGATACCTTCGTGCTGGCAACCAACCGTACAGAAACCGTTCGTGACTTCGTTGCCATGGCATTTAAAGCCGCCGGTTATACCCTGCGCTTTGAAGGCAAAGATGAGCAAGAAGTCGGGATTGACGTAGCTAGCGGTAAAACGCTGGTTCGCGTTAACCCGAAATTCTTCCGTCCGGCAGAAGTGGAACTGTTGATCGGTAATCCAGCTCGCGCCAAAGAAATTTTGGGTTGGGAGCCGAAGACCACTCTGGAGCAGCTGTGCCAGATGATGGTGGAGCAGGATCTTGTACGTAATCAGAAAGGGTCTTCCTTCTGATGTTCGGCGCCGGCAAACGTGCCTTGGTTACGGGCATCAATGGGTTTACCGGCCGCTATGTGGCAGCGGAATTATCCGCTGCCGGATATCGGGTTTATGGGCTGGGTTCATTACCTTCGGTTCAGGCGGACTATTTTCAGGTAGACTTGCAAGACGAAGCGGTGTTAGCGGAAGCTATTGGCCAAATTAAGCCAGATGTCGTTATTCATCTTGCTGCCATTGCGTTTGTGGGCCATGGTGATGCGAATGCTTTCTATAACGTAAACCTGCTAGGTACCCGGAACTTACTGCAGGCGCTTTCTGGCAGTGGTCATAAACTGGATGCCGTGTTAATTGCCAGCAGTGCCAATGTTTATGGTAACAGCACTGAAGGTAAACTCGGCGAGGAGTCTCCCGCCAATCCTGCGAATGACTATGCGGTGAGTAAGCTAGCCATGGAGTTTATGGCCAGACTTTGGGTGGATAAACTGCCGATATTCATCACGCGGCCCTTCAATTATACCGGTGTTGGCCAGGCAGATAATTTCTTGTTGCCGAAAATCGTTAAACACTACAAGAGTAAGGCTGCCGTTATCGAGCTCGGCAATATCGACGTTTGGCGTGATTTTACCGATGTCCGCGCCTTGAGCAAGGCCTATGTGGCACTGTTACGGGCCAAGCCTATCGGCGAAACGATCAATGTCTGCTCCGGTCGAACTTATTCTTTACGTGAAGCGGTTGATTTGTGTGAGAAAATCACATCGCACCACCTGGATATCCGCGTAAACCCGGCTTTTGTCCGTCCTAACGAAGTAAAAATACTGTGTGGCGATGCGACAAAACTGCACAGTCTTGTCGGTGATTGGGATACACCTCCGTTGGAGGAAACGTTGCGCTGGATGTTGGAAAACTGACGATGAAAGTCATATTTGGTACTGACCCGATTAAATATCCGTTAACTGGGATTGGCCGATATGCTTATGAGTTAGCCAACTGTTTAACTAAAAGCTCGGAGATATCTGAGCTTTTATTTCTTCAGGGGCGTAGCCTAAGTAAGCAAATACCGCAAGCTAGGGAGGGGGGGGGGCGAACCAAGGTTTTCGTCAAATGGTGCAAAAAAGCAAAGTTGCCTCCGAGCTTTATCGTCTAATAGCACCTTGGCTGAAAACGCAGGCACTTAAAAAACATCCTGATGCCATTTATCATGGTCCAAATTTCTACTTACCGCCTAAAGTTGGACCTAGTGTGGTCACCTTCCACGATCTCTCTGTCTTTATGTGGCCGCAATGCCATCCTCAAGAGCGCGTCCGATTTATGCAGAAAGAACTCCTGCTGACGATGAAACGTGCCGATATCTTGATCACTGACTCAGATTTTACACGGCAAGAGGTGATGGATTATTTTAACTTGCCTGCTAATAAAGTATATGCGGCAAAACTGGCTAGCAGTGGGGAGTTTTACCCGCGCGATCCCGAGTCTATTACTGCTGTAGTATCCCAGTATGGGCTGCAGGCGGGGCGATATTGTTTATTTACCGGGTCGATTGAGCCGCGCAAGAATATTGAAACTTTGCTATCCGCCTACGAACGGTTGCCACTCAACTTAAGAAAGGCTTATCCATTAGCTATCAGCGGCTTTAAAGGCTGGCGTAGTGAGGCTTTGCACGTGCGTTTTGAACAGGCTGAACGCGAAGGGTGGTTATGTTATCTGGGCTACACCAAGTCATCAGATTTACCTTACCTATTCGCTGGCGCCAGGAGCTTCCTATTCCCATCGTTATATGAAGGGTTTGGGTTGCCGGTGCTGGAAGCCATGGCATCGGGTGTGCCGGTGGTGTGTTCCAACAGTTCTTCGTTACCCGAAGTGGTTGGAGAGTGCGCGTTGACCTGCGCCGCTTTGGATGTCGAAACCTTGACGCAGTTAATTCATCAGAGCATTGAAGATGAGACTTGGCGTGAATCTGCCATCACCGGTGGGTTAAGTCGGGCAAAAACCTTCTCTTGGCAGCGTTGTGCTGCAGAGACTATTCACGCATATCAGCAGGTTTAATAGCTTTCATGTTAAAAGTTCTGCATTTTTATAAAACATATTATCCTGATTCCTTTGGCGGCATTGAACAGGTTATCTACCAGTTAAGCGAAGCTGGCATATGTCATGATATCGAATCGACAACGCTGTCGCTAAGCACGCGTGGTGATATTGATAATGAACGCGTCGGCTCGCACTCGGCCTATTACTCAGCAACCAATTTTGAAGTTGCCTCAACACCGTTTTCCATCAGTGCGGTAAAAAAATTCAAACAGTTAGCTGAACAAGCAGACATTATCCATTACCACTTCCCATACCCATTTATGGATATGGTACATTTTATCGCTGGTGTCAAAAAACCGACGATTGTTAGCTATCACTCGGATATAGTGAAGCAAAAATTGGCGTTAAAATTTTATACGCCGTTGATGAACAAATTTTTAGACTCGGTTGATTGTATTGTCGCGGCTTCGCCAAACTATGTGGAAACGAGCGTGACCTTGCAGAAATACCTGCCAAAAGTCAAAGTGATCCCTTATGGTTTGGATAAGAACTCTTATCCCATGGCGGATGAACAGCACCTTGACCACTGGCGACAAAAGGTGGGCGATCGCTTTTTCCTGTTTGTTGGCGCTTTCCGCTACTACAAGGGGCTCCATATTCTGCTTGATGCGGTAACAGGCACCGACTTCCCGTTGGTGATCGTTGGAGCAGGTCCGATTGAGCAAGAGTTGAAACAGCAGGCCGCAGATTTAGGTTTAAAGAATATTCATTTCCTTGGCGCGTTGCCAGATGAAGATAAAGCCGCCTTATTGCAACTTTGCTACAGCGTGGTTTTCCCGTCCCATTTGCGCTCAGAGGCGTTTGGTATCACTTTGCTCGAAGGGGCGATGTTTGGTAAGCCGCTCATTTCCAGTGAGATCGGCACAGGTACAACCTACATCAATCTGGATAAGCAAACCGGCATCGTCGTACCTCCGTCAGATGCTGACGCATTGCGCCAAGCGATGGTGCAACTGTGGAACGATCCGCAGTTGGCAGCCCGTTACGGAGATAATGCTGCAAAGCGTTTCCAGGACCTGTTCACTTCTGCACGTATGGCGGAAAGCTACATTGAGCTATATCAGCAGTTGATCGAGAAGCGCCTGTAAAAACCGCATTGTCTATCCGTGATATGCAATTATGTGACCTATCGCACCAATCACTACCCAGTGAACACAATCCTGAGTTAACATGTTGACCACATCAAAAACCTGTTGGCCAAGAGCCGTGATACAGGTGTCATCCTCAGACAGGAGTTCCTAATGTCCAAACAGCAAATCGGCGTTGTCGGCATGGCGGTGATGGGCCGCAATCTGGCTTTGAACATCGAAAGCCGTGGCTATACCGTTTCTATCTTTAACCGTTCAGGCGACAAGACTGACGAAGTTATTGCAGAGAACCCGGGCAAAAATCTGGTGCCGCACTACACCGTCGAAGAGTTTGTTGCATCGCTGGAAACACCGCGCCGCATTTTGCTGATGGTAAAAGCGGGCGAAGCTACGGACAAGACCATTGCCTCGCTGACTCCGCACCTGGATAAAGGCGATATCCTGATCGACGGTGGTAACACCTACTATCAGGACACTATCCGTCGTAACCGCGAGCTGTCTGCTCAGGGCTTCAACTTTATTGGCACCGGCGTTTCCGGTGGCGAAGAAGGGGCGCTGAAAGGGCCTTCAATCATGCCTGGTGGCCAGAAAGAAGCTTACGAGCTGGTGGCACCAATCCTGAAGAAAATCGCCGCTGTGGCCGAAGGTGAGCCATGCGTAGCCTATATCGGTGCCGACGGTGCTGGCCACTATGTGAAGATGGTGCACAACGGTATCGAATATGGCGACATGCAGCTGATCGCAGAAGCCTACTCCTTGCTGAAGCAGGCGCTGAATCTGAACAACGAGCAGCTGGCTGACACCTTCGCCGAGTGGAACAAGGGCGAACTGAACAGCTACCTGATCGACATCACCAAAGACATCTTCACCAAGAAAGACGAAGAGGGTAAATACCTGGTTGATGTGATCCTGGATGAAGCGGCCAACAAAGGCACCGGCAAATGGACCAGCCAGAGTTCTCTGGATCTGGGCGAGCCACTGTCATTGATCACCGAGTCGGTGTTCGCGCGTTACCTGTCTTCTCTGAAAGACCAGCGCGTAGCGGCTTCCAAAGTCCTGACCGGCCCGAAAGTTGCAGCCTTCAGCGGCGAGAAAGCAGAGTTTGTCGAGAAAGTTCGTCGCGCTCTGTACCTGGGTAAAATCGTTTCCTATGCGCAGGGCTTCTCTCAGTTGAAAGCGGCCTCCAAGGAAAACAACTGGGATCTGAACTACGGCGAAATTGCCAAGATCTTCCGTGCCGGTTGCATCATCCGCGCTCAGTTCCTGCAGAAGATCACCGATGCCTACGCTGAGAATGCCGACATCGCCAACCTGCTGCTGGCACCTTACTTCAAGCAAATCGCCGATGAGTATCAGCAGGCGCTGCGTGATGTGGTTTCCTATGCGGTGCAGAACGGCATCCCAACGCCAACCTTCTCTGCGGCCATCGCGTACTACGACAGCTACCGCTCTGCGGTGCTGCCTGCCAACCTGATCCAGGCGCAGCGTGACTACTTCGGTGCTCACACTTATAAGCGTACCGACAAAGAGGGCGTATTCCATTCCGAATGGATGGAATAACCCCGCACGTTGAACGATAAAAAAAGCCGCCGAGGTTAACGCCCGGCGGCTTTTTTATTACCCGTGACCCGTCCTGAATAGCGTTGACACGTTTTCGACTTAAATCCGGAGAACGTGATAATGACCGAGTTTAAACGCAC
>NZ_JAGQDC010000036.1 GCF_023282985.1 Serratia silvae
TGGGTCGTTAGCTCAGTTGGTAGAGCAGTTGACTTTTAATCAATTGGTCGCAGGTTCGAATCCTGCACGACCCACCACTATTTAGAAAAAGGCGCCTTTAGGCGCCTTTTTCGCATATGTACTCCACACAACAGTGCCGTCTCCCTCACCACATGTGCAAAGAAGGGTCCTGTGGGTGAGAACCTGCGTTCAGGTTCGAGTCTCGCTTGCGAGACAACGGCGGCGGCCGGTCATCCTGCCAGACCCACCACCATTTAGAAAAAGGCGCCTTTAAGCGCCTTTTTCGCATATGCGCTACCCCCCCCACACTCCCAATGTCACATACGCAACGATCTCGTGTTGGATGAGAACCTGCGTTCAAGTTCGACAAAATCGTCAGAAACGATTTTGAACAGCGCTTGCGCTGGCCCGCAGGGCGAGGCCAAAGGCCGAGTCAATCCTGCACGGCCGCACTCAATCCTTGAGGGTTTTTCCGGCTTTATTTTATCATTTCTGGGGAGCCAGGAGCTTCGACCATGATTAAATTCAGAGATAAAATCCACGCTTAGGAAGTTTGCATAAAAAACCCGGAGACATAATCTGCTCCGGGTTTTCTCATAGTATACGGATCACTCAACCATACCTTAACTTAACGACATTAACCTCCAAAGGCATTTTTCCTCCTGGTTCACTCTAATAAAAAACCCAATAGGAGAGGGCTGACAAGTACACTGGAGAAATAAGCAATGCCTATTCAATATATCGTTGCTTTCTGAATATTTTTAACGTTTCCAGCATGTACCATGTGCTTTAAATTCCCCTCATGATTTTCTATTTTAGACTTCAATGAAGATATTTCTTCTCTTAGCTCATTACAAACCCGAGCATGCGGCGCAATATTGTCGCTGTAGACACTCATATTCTTATTATGGGACTTAACTGCTTCATACGATTTCCCTACCATTCGTGCATCCTTACTATGGGCATATTCATATTCTCTAGGATATTTATTCTTTCCTGCCTCAAGTTTTTTATCTGCATCAGCAAGTTTACTTTCTTTATTTTCCAGCTTGAAATTCAAAGAAGTAATGCTAGCCTTAGTTAGCTTCATAGCAACATCATTATATTTTTCAGGTTTTTTTTGGGCGAGAGCAACTGCAGCCTTCGTGTCATTCAATACGTTGGCCCTGAACAAGTTAAAAGCATTACTTATACGCATATTAAACATCCTATATTTTTACATGGAAGATAAATAAAATAACACACCCTCTGCCCATGAAATATAATAAAACGCCCATACAACGATAGCATATAGCATTTGACCGTCCTCAACACGACCATCTAGTTAAAGGATCCGTAGCATCCGATAGGCTCCATTGAAATTAACCACATCAAGTCCCCTTGTTACGCCGCCAACGTCGCCCCACCATCAATCACAATATCCTGCATCGTGATATGGCTGGCCCGATCAGACGCCAGGAACAGAATCGCATCAGCAATCTCCTGCGGCTGGGCAATCTTGCCTAACGGGATCCCCAACTTAAACTGGTCAGGGAAACCCTTGATCATGTTGCTTTCGCCGTGTTCATCCTGCCACATCCCGCGCAGCATCGGGGTATTGGTCGAACCGGGGGAAACCAGGTTGCTACGCACGCCGAAAGGCGCCATTTCCAGCCCCACGGTTTGGCACAGGCTGCGCATCGCGGCCTTGGAGGCGCAGTAGGCCGCCATGCCAATACGTGGCACATGGGCCGCGTTGGAGGCAACACTCACGATGGCACCCTGCTTCTGGCGACGGAACACCGGCAAGGTATGACGGAACAGGTTAAAAGCACCACCGGCGTTCACCGCCATGCAGGCCAGCCAGTCCGCATTGCTGGTTTCATCGGTCAGCCCCATGCGTAAAACGCCAGCCCCATTGACCAACACGTCCAACCGCTCATGTTCCGCCAATAAACGCTGGCAAACGCTATCTACCGCATCGGCATCGGTGATATCCAGCACTTCGGTGCGGAACGGATAGTCCAGATCGCCAAAATGCAGATCGAAGCCGATAACATCAGCCCCATTCTGCGCAAATGCCAATGCGGTTTGATAACCAATCCCCGCCCCGGCACCGGTCACCCAAACGCGTTTACCGGTAAACTCCTGCCCGCTAGTCATCAGGATCTCCGCTCGGAGAGCAGCGCCCACCAACTATCGATCGTAGGGGATTTAGCCAGCGCGATAAAATCGATATCTTCACGAATTTTACGCCAGCGGGTTGCCAGCTCCATGATGCGCACCGAATCAAGACCGTAATCGATCAGGTTCTCGTCATTGCCGATATCTTCACTATCTTCATCAAGCAACGGGATAATTTGCTGGCGCAGCGCATCGATGCTGGCAATACCGGGTAGCAGATCGGCGGTAGTCACCACCCGGCCACAGCGCCCGGCTGTGTAACGCAGGGCCATCAGGTGTTCCTCGCGGGAGAAATCCGCCAGGCCATCGGCCACCATAAACGGCTTGATGTTACGCATAAAGGCGTCGATAGCCGTGGTCATGCAACCGATATGCGCATACACGCCGCAGATAATCAGCTGATCGCGCCCACTTTCTTGCAGGATTTCTTGCAGCGGCGAACGATGGAACGCGCTGTAACGCCACTTCACCAGCACCGTGTCATCAGCATCCGGTGCCAATTCGCTGACCACCGCCTGCTGCTCTGGGTGCTTGTTCAGCCCCGGCCCCCACATATCATTCAACAAGGCACGGTCTTCATCACTTTGCTGATTAGGCTGCGCGGTATAAAACACCGGGATACCCTGCTGCTTGCAGTAGCGGCGCAGAGCGGCGATGTTCTCGACCACCTGTTTGATCAGCGGGCTGTCTTCACCCCAAAAATTGAGGAAATATTGCTGCATATCGTGGATCAGCAGTGCTGCGCGCTGTGGCTCGAAGGCCCAGTTAACCTTGTTAACCGGCAGTTCGCTCGGGGTTGGCAACGCATAATCGTTAAGTTTAGGGATCGCCATGATTTACTCTCCTTTGGCCTGAGACAGTTGGTGCGCTTCCAGGCGTTCACGCAGCAGTTTTTTATCGACTTTACCGACCGGGGTTAACGGTAGTGACTCCACCTGAATAAAGCGGTCGGGCAATTTAAATTCGGCCACGCCCTGCTCACGCAGATGGCGGCGCAGCACCACGGGTTTGACGGCCTCGTGCACGATCACAAAGGCGCAGCTTTTTTCACCCATCAGATCGTCCGGCATCGACACCAACGCGGCGTTAATCACCGCCGGGTGGCGCAGCAGCAGGTTTTCAATTTCTTCTGCGGCAATCTTTTCGCCACCACGGTTGATTTGGTCTTTCTGACGCCCTTGTACCTGCACATAACCGTCCGCCGTCAGGCTGATCAGATCGCCGGAACAGTAGAAGCCGTTCTCGTCAAAGGCTTCAGCATTATGCTCAGGGCTTTGGTAATAACCTCGGAAGGTGTATGGCCCACGCGTCATCAGGCGGCCAGTTTCCCCTACAGGTAGCGGATTACCCTGCTCATCTGCCACCCACAGCTCATCGTCCGGGCACATTGGCGTGCCTTGGGTGGTGAGAATGTGTTGGTCGTCGTCATCCAGCAATGTGTAGTTCACCAGCCCTTCGGCCATGCCAAACACCTGCTGCAACTGGCAGCCGATCTCATTGCGTATACGAGCCGCCAGGGTTTCCCCCAATTTGGCTCCGCCAACCTGTAGCAATGTCAGGCTGGCCAACGGTTGGTTGCTGCCCCACTCTTCGATCGCCTGTAACCACAGGGTAACGGCAGGCGGCACCAGCGCGGTGACTGTGATCTGATACTGTTCGATCAGTTTGAAACACTGGGCAGCAGCGGGATCGCTGGCAAACACCACCAAACCGGCACCATAGAACACCCCCAATACGCCCGGAGAGCTCATCGGATAGTTGTGGGCCACCGGCAACGCACACAGATAGCGGGTAGCGCTGTTGAAGCGGCAAATCTCCACGCTGCGGCGAATGCTGTAGTAATAATCGTTATGGGTGCGCGGGATCAGCTTAGGCGTGCCGGTGCTACCACCAGAAAGCTGGAAAAACGCCACCCTATCGGCGGCCGTTGGCGTCGGTTCAAAATCACCGAGTTCCTCTTCCATCCAAGCGGCCAACGCCTGTTCACCTCCGGCCTGATTACGCAGCCCAACCACCCTTAGCGAAGGATGCTGTTCTCTGAACGTATCCAGGAACTGATCCTGCGCAAACAGAGCGTGCTCGCGATCGGCAATCAGCAGCACAGGCTTGATTTGGCTGGCATAGGCATTCAGCTCGCTACGCTGATGGCTGAATAAGGCATTCACCGGCACCACGCCAATTTTCAACAGGGCAAAGAACACCACATAGAATTCAGCCACGTTACCAAGCTGAACCAACGCGGTATCGCCGGATTGTAGTCCACGCCGTAACAGGGCGGCGGCTAAACGGTCGGAAAACTGTTCCAGTTGGCGGTAGCTTAAGCTACGTTGTGGGTCGATCAGGGCAATGGCGTCATTGTTGGCCTGACGGGACAAGATATCGGTCAATGGTTGATCGATCCAATAGCCGCGTTCGCGGTAACGGCGCGCGAACTCTTCAGGCCAAGGGGTAAAAGCAATAGTCATGGGGGACTCTCTATCCTTGATTAAGGCCAAACGCACGCAGAATGGTGCTGAGTTTGGTACCAGTTTCGTGCCATTCGGACTGCGGGGAAGAGTCCTGCACGATGCCCGCACCGGCAAACAGGCGTACCTGATTACCCTTGACGGTGCCGCAACGGATGGTGACGACCCATTCTCCGTTGCCCTCGGCGTCACACCAGCCGACAATGCCACCAAACAGCTGCCGGTCAAACGGCTCAAGCTGTTCGATAAGATCGCGCGCTGCCAGCGTTGGAGTACCGCATAATGCCGGCGTCGGGTGCAGCAAGCAGGCCAGCGACAGGGCATTCTCTGCCCGATCGGCCACTTCACCGTCGATTGGCGTCGAAAGATGCCACAACGTGGTGGTACTGAGCAGTTCGGGGGTTACGGGAATATGCAAATGACTGCAACGCCCAGCCAAGACCTGGCGCATACCTTCGGTCACGATCTGGTGTTCATAGCGGTCTTTACCCGAAACCAACAGCTGTTCGCTGACGGCCCGATCCCGCTGCGGATCGCTTTCGCGCCGAGCCGAACCCGCCAGCGGATTGGAATGGAACTGGTCGCCAAATTTACGTAGCAGCAGCTCCGGGCTGGCTCCCACCAACGCCCCCTCTGCCAGCGGCACATGGAAATGGAAACCATGGGGGTTCTGGGCAATGATGCGCATCATCAACGCTTCGTGGTCTACCGGCTTGCTGGTTTCAATGTCCAACAGGCGGGCGAGTACCACCTTATCCAATTGCTCACCGCTAGTTGCCTGTACGGCATCGCTCACCATCTGCATAAACTGCGGCTGCGCTGGCAACTCGGTTTGGCGGACAATCTCAGGGAGCGCCCCTGCAGCCGGTGCCAAACTGGCCTGCAGGGTTTCACGATCAAACCATTGCGTCTGTTGTGGGATAAACAGTGACGAAGGTTGACGAGTGTCGAAAGGGATCGCGCCACACAGCAGCGGATCCTTGATGCCTGCCTTGCGGGCCTGAGCAAAGGCCTGCTGTATCGCCTGCTGGAATTGGCCTTGCAGGTCATCGCCATTAACCGCTGGCAAGGTGATGCGGGCAAAGCATCCTTGGGTGCTCAGACTGCGAAAAGGCGAGGTAAAAAAGAAACCTGAAGTCGGAGATATTGTGTCGGCCTGTGCCAGTTCTACCCCCTGTTGCAGGCCCTTTTGCGCAGCGCCCTTAACGGCTACGTCCATAGGTACTTCCTCTTGTTTCATCAACAATAACCAATATAATAATGATTATCATTTGTATTGCATCCGCGATAAAGTACCTGCCAGAACTGATCATGTCAATAAACGTAACCTCTTCTGCTAAGCCACATTAAGGGTTAAACTTGGTGGTTTTAGACCAATGAATGATAATCATTCAGAGAAAAAAGGATCTCACCGATGTCAATCCCCTTGCGGCTCAGCCTGGCGCTGTTTGGCCTGCTGGCGTTGAGCGTGGCCCAAGCCGAGACTCAAGCCTGGCCGCGCAGTATCGAAACCTCGCACGGCGTTATCACCCTTAACCAACCGCCACAGCGCATCGTTTCCACCAGCGTGACGGTCACCGGTACGCTATTGGCGATCGACGCCCCGGTGATAGCCAGCGGAGCCACCAGCCCAAACAACCGGCTTTCGGATCAGCAGGGCTTTTTCCACCAGTGGGGAGAGATTGCGGCCAAACGCGGAGTAAAACGGTTATATATTGGTGAACCCAACGCCGAGGCGATCGCCGGTGAAGCACCGGACCTGATTGTGATGTCCGCTACCGGGGCCGATTCTGCGGTGCGCCTGTACGATCAACTGTCGGCCATCGCTCCGGTGCTGGTGGTGAACTACGACGATAAAAGCTGGCAGGAACTGGCCAACATCCTCGGCGTAGCAACCGGCCATGAAGCGCAAGCGAAGATGATCGTTAGCGAGTTTGATCGCCGTGAGAAAACGCTGAAACAGCAGATTGTATTACCGCCACAACCCACCACAGCACTGGTCTTTCGCAGCGATGGCAAGAACGCCAACCTGTGGACCGCCGACTCATCCCAAGGGCAACTGCTGCAACAGCTAGGCTTTACCCTCGCCACTTTGCCGCCAAAACTTAACGCCAGCACCAGCCAAGGGGCGCGGAAAGACATCGTCCAACTCGGCGGTGAAAACCTGGCAGAAGGCTTGAATGGCCAGACGCTGCTGTTATTCGCCAACGACGAAAGCGACGTACAGCGGCTGATGAGCAACAGTTTCCTCGCCCATCTGCCTGCGGTGGAGAATAAGCGGGTTTACGCCTTGGGGAACGACACCTTCCGCCTGGATTATTACAGCGCCAGCAACTTGCTGACGCGTCTGGAAAAGCTGTTTATTTCTCCGTAGCCGCAGTAGCGGGTTGGAGCTCCTCGCTCTGCCCGCCCATGCTCACGTTGCGCAGGCCCCGCATGGCAAACGCCAGCACTACGGCCAGCAGCGCCGCACCAAAACCGAAGCTGGTCGAGCTCATCGCTGGCAGCATAAATGCCCCCATCGCGCCGAGCAACAAGGCACCAAGTGCATCCCCCACTACGTTCTGCGCGGTCCACAGGCCGTTAATCCGGCCCAGAAACGCGTCCGGCGTCAGGTTCTGTATCAAGCCATATTGCAGCAACGAGTTCAACGCGCTGAGGTAGCCAAACACCACCAGACACAACAGCGCCATACTGTACCAAGGCATCAGGCCGAACAGCCCCACGGCCACGAAAGCCGCTATCGCCGTGATCAACATCATCCAGCCTGGCCGTGCCACCTGAGCCACCCGGCCACTGGTAAATGCGCCAATCGCCGCTCCTAATGGTACGGCCGCATACATGATCCCCAAGCTTTGTGTAGTGACCTGCCACATGCCCGAGATAGCTGGGTATAACACGCGCACTGCGCTGGCCATGGTCATCAGCGCTCCGATCAGCGCCACCATGCCAATCACCTTGTTCTGGAACAGGAAAGTGAAGCCGCCGATCAATGCCCGTAATGGATGCTCACGAGGCTGCGGCGGCGGCGGCAACTGAGGCAATTTTAATAGCGGGATCAAGGTAATCAACGTCCCTAAGGCCGCCAGCGCATAGTTCCAACTGATACCAGCCCCGGCGATCACCAGCCCGCCGATAGCGGGAGACAGGATCGAACCAAAGCGCACGGTCAGCATGCTGATGGCCCCGGCCTGTACGATATTCTCACGGCCAACGATGGCCGGTGTCGCCGCCAACAGCGCCGTCACACCCACCGCACCAAAAAATCCGTCCCACACCGCCAGCAGATAAATGGCCGTCAATGAAGGCGCAGGTAGCGCAGCATTGAGGCACAGCCCCAAAAAGCCCACACCACAGGTAGAACGGGCAAACAGGATCAGGCGACGGCGTTCATAGCGATCGGCCAACACTCCCCCCATCAGCAAACCGGCAAACATTCCGCTGCCCGCCAGGGTCACTGCAAGCCCAACCAACAGGGTTGAACCTGTTAACGCCTGGATCTGCACCGGAATAGCGATCGCCATCAGGCCCAATGCCAGGATCGAAATAAAACGGGCGCAGAATACGGCACGAAAAGCGGGGTTGGTCCTAAGCAGGCTAAAATCGAGCAAAATAGAGGGTTTATTCATTTTGTTATCACCACAACTTATATCCTCAGTTCTTATACCCTATAGATTTCAAGTTGCAGCTAGGCGGCCAGCTTGCTCATCCCTAGGAGCTTACTTTTAGTAAGTGACTAGGGTGAGCAAGTGCAGTCAACAACGCTGCAACTTGAAAGACGACGGGTAGACAAACAACGACACAATATTCGATAGGCACAGCGCTAGTGCTGCTCAGGCTGCCATGCTACCATAGATAAATACAATCAATAATGATAATAGATATCATTTATGTTCAGTTAACAATGGGCTGTCATGTTCCGGTCTACACCTAATTGCTCTCCTCAGCTCCCTGACCGCAGGGGCATACTGTTTCTGGGTTTATCCCGCTCCTTCTGGCAGCGTCTGTTGAGCCTGCTGTTTGCCGTTGCCGTTCTGCTGCTGGTGATGATGCTCAGCCTGTCGCTAGGGTCCAAATCCATTCCTTTCAGTAACGTCGTTGCGGCGCTGAGCGGCCAATGCAGCAGTGCAGACTGCGTCATCATTAACGAAGCCCGCCTGCCACGCACGCTGATCGGCGTTTTAGCTGGCATCGCGCTTGGGCTGGCCGGTGCGCTGATGCAAACCCTCACCCGCAATCCGCTGGCAGACCCTGGCATCTTAGGGGTTAACTCCGGTGCCGGTTTCGCCGTGGTGTTGGGCATTACCTTCTTTGGTGCGGCTACCGTCAGCCAATATCTGTGGTTCGCCTTTGCCGGTGCGCTGTTTGCCTCGCTGTTGGTGGCACTGGTAGGCTCATTGGGTGGCAGCCGCGTGAATCCCGTGCGCCTGACGCTGGCCGGGGTTGCGCTGGCCGCAGTGCTGGAAGGCATGACCACCGGCATTGCCCTACTCAACCCTTTGGTGTTCGATCAGTTGCGTTTCTGGCAGGCCGGTTCACTCGACATTCAGAA
Source organism: Serratia silvae (assembly GCF_023282985.1). Classification (GTDB taxonomy): domain Bacteria; phylum Pseudomonadota; class Gammaproteobacteria; order Enterobacterales; family Enterobacteriaceae; genus Chania; species Chania silvae. Next base: position 9,181 of record NZ_JAGQDC010000036.1, read on the forward strand.
TATGGCGGTAGTGCGCACCGTCGCATTGCCGATCCTGCTGGGCACCCTAATCACCCTGTGGCTTAGCAAGGCACTGAACAGCTTGAGCATGGGGAGTGAGCTTGCAGCGGCGCTCGGCACCGGGATTATCCGCACCCAACTGCTTGGCCTGTTAGCTATTACGCTACTGTGCGGTGGAGCTACCGCCGCCGTTGGCCCTATCGCCTTTGTCGGGCTGATGATGCCCCATATTGCCCGCCGCTTGGCGGGGTCAGAACTAAGCTGGATGCTGCCCTGGACGCTGGTTTTAACGCCGATCCTGCTACTGAGCGCTGATTTACTGGGGCGCTTTCTGGTGGCGGGGGAACTACGGGTCTCAATCGTGCTTTCCCTGATCGGTGCGCCGATGTTGATTATGTTGGTGCGCCAGCGCCGTATGTTCCGGCGGGGAGGATAAGATGAGCCTGTTGGTTTCCCGCCAGATCCTCGCCAAAAAACCGTTTCGGCTGGCACGTCCGTTAGCGACTGCCCTGCTATTGTTATTCGCCTGCCTGGCGTTGGCGGTTTATGCCCTCGGTTCTGGTACCTTGCAGCTCAGCGCTGCGCAAGTGATCGACGCGTTACGCGGCGAAGGCCCGACCAATTTTGCGGTGATCGTCACCCAGTGGCGTTTGCCACGTGTCGCCATGGCTTTACTGTTGGGAGCGGCGCTCGGCCTCAGTGGTGCGATTTTCCAGTCGCTGCTGCGTAACCCGCTCGGCAGCCCGGACGTAATCGGTTTCAATACCGGTGCCTATAGCGGCGTGCTGGTCGCCATCGTGCTGTTTAACGGCAGCGTTATCGGCATTACCTCTGGGGCATTGGCCGGTGGCCTGCTTACCGCCGGGGTGGTTTATCTGTTGGCCTGGAGCAACGGGGTAGAGACCTTCCGCCTGATTATTGTCGGGATTGCCGTTCGTGCCCTGTTGTTGGGCGCCAATACCTGGATGATCGTCAGTGCCTCGCTGGAAGCCTCCATGACCGCAGGGTTGTGGAACGCTGGCTCCCTCAACGGCATCACCTGGGCAAAAAGCCTGCCAGTGCTGGCGGTACTGCTGCTGGCGTTATTGCTGTTGCTGACCTTGACACGGCGTATGCGGCTGCTGGAAATGGGGGACGATACCGCCTGCGCACTCGGCGTTGGCGTAGAACGTTCCCGATTGCTACTGTGGCTGACTGGCGTGGTGCTAACCGCTGCCGCCACCGCCGTGGCCGGGCCGATTTCCTTTATAGCCCTGGTAGCCCCGCAAATTGCCCGCCGCTTGTGCGCCAACCAAAACGTCTTGCTACTCACCGCGCTGACCGGTGCCTTATTATTGCTGGCGGCCGATGTGGCAGCGCAGCGCCTATTTATGCCTTATCAGTTGCCGGTCGGCGTGTTGACCGTCAGCATCGGCGGCATTTATCTGATTTGGTTACTAATCCGTGAGTCACGAAAAAAATGAATACTGAAACCCCGTTAACCGCACCGCTGCGTGCCAAAAACCTGACGCTGAGCTACGACAAGAAAATCGTCGCACGCGATCTTTCAGTGTCTATTCCTCACGGTGAACTGACGGTCATTATCGGGCCAAACGCCTGTGGCAAATCCACGCTGCTGCGCACCCTCAGCCGCCTGATGCAACCCCAGGCGGGCTCAGTATGGCTGAATGGCCGACAAATCCGCGAATATCCTACCAAGGAAGTCGCACGCCAACTGGGCCTGTTACCGCAAAGCTCAATTGCCCCTGGCGACATCACCGTATTCGATTTGGTTGCCCGTGGCCGCTACCCTCATCAGAGCCTGTTCAGCCGCTGGCGCGAAGAAGATCAACAGGCGGTGGAGCAGGCTATGCGCTCAACCGGCGTTGCTCAGTTGGCCGATCAGCCGGTCGATACCCTTTCCGGTGGCCAACGCCAGCGGGTATGGATCGCCATGGTGTTGGCCCAGCAAACGCCGCTGCTGCTGCTGGATGAACCGACCACCTGGCTGGACATCACCCATCAAATCGATCTGCTGGAACTGCTGCGCCAGTTAAACCGGGAGAATAATTACACGCTGGTGGTGGTGCTGCACGATCTCAACCATGCCTGCCGCTATGCCACCCATCTGATCGCCATGCGCGACGGCAAAGTAGTGGCCGAGGGCGCGCCAAAAGACATTGTAACGCCGGAGTTGATCGAAGAGGTTTACGGGCTGAAGTGCGTGATCATCGACGATCCGGTTTCGCATACCCCGCTGGTGGTGCCGTTGGGGAAATAGCTGCCAGTACACTCACAATAAAAATCAGGCCGGCGACTTTTTTATCACTGTGAGCGCACCAGCCCTGTCGCTAACGTGTTTTATTTACTTGCCAGGTGCGACATCCAATATCTTTACGTTGTATATCATGGTCGATCCCGGCGGGATATCAGGAGGCAGGCCTTTATCGCCATAAGCCAAACTTGGCGGTACGACCATCGTGATACTGCCGTGATTTTGCAGCTTCGAGATCGCCGTTCTGAATATCGGTGGATAGCTGCTCAGTAACTGGTTGACTGAGGTACCTGCCGCCTGCATATCTTTGACGACTTTGCCGTTGATCAGGCTCTCTTTTACCGCCACGCTGATCATGTTATTCGCGCCAATGGCCCCCTTTCCGAGCTTATCGATCCGGTAAAAGTAGCCTAAAGCCTCTTTTTTCACCTGTTTTTGCTTGGCAAATTGCTTGATGTAACTGGCACCTGCCTTTTCGGTATCCAACTTTTGCTGCTGTTCGTTACGGTGTACCAGCTTTTCGCTAGCTTCTAACGCTTTGTCGATCTGCTCCGGTTGCAGCTTGAGCTTACCTGCGAAGGTATCTTGCACACCCGCCAGCGCCAAACGGCTGTCTACTTCAACACCCTGAGCCGCCCGCTGTTTGAGCAAAGCCAGCATGTCTTCTGCCAGGGAACTGCCGATGGCATAATCACGGATCTCAAGCTCTGACTTCGGCTCTATGATTTCTCGTGGCTGCGTAGACAACTGTTGCTGCAATCGGCTGTTTTCCACCTGTTGCTGCTCGTTAGCGACCTTCAGCATCGTCAGTTGGTTGTGCAGGCTTTCATCCAGCGCAATCTGCAAGATGGGGTTGGCTTGGGTTTTCGCCGATAACGCGGCCAACGCCTGTTTAGCTTGCTCAGCCTGTTGACGGCTTTCGTTCAACTCGGCCTGCAACGCCTTGTTTTCCTGACTATTATCTGTGTGTGCTTTGGCCAAGGTAGCCAACTGTTTCTGCAACGCGGAGCTTTGTTGGCGGCTTTGGTCCAGCGCCTGCTGTAGCCTACCGTTTTCGTTTGAGTTATCACCTTTAGCCGTCGCTGCGGCCACCATATCCTGCTGCATCTGCTCCGTCGCCTGCAAATTTTCCTGCAGAGCCTTTTTCAACTGGCTAACCTCAGCGCGAGCATCCGCATCCTGCTGTGCTGCCTGGCGCAGTTGCTGCAGTTCTTGATCCCGTTGGGCAAGGGCTGCATTTAACTGTTTGATTTGCGCTTGCAGGGGCGCTGACTCGCGGGTCTTGGTATTGGTGGAAGGTTTACTCGCTTTCCTTTCAGCGGGAAGGCTGAGCTCATTCAGTTGTGAAGGGCTCAACAGCAGCAACGCCGGAGCCTCACTCTCTTGGCTGGTGATCGTTTCCAAGGCCCGGAGCGTGCTGGCCCTGTCATCCTTGAGTTGATCTGCACCCAGTGCGCATCCCACGGGCAGCGTCAGGCTCAAGGCCAAACCATACTTTAACCCCAGCTTCATTTCACGCTCTCCATTTTGCGGATCAATCCATTAAGCAAGTCCTGCCCTATCTGTGCACACAGCTGATTGGTTTTATATTTATACAGCGCGTCTAGCGTATTTTTGGTCAACGCATTCACATCACCGCGTACCCCGCTGTAAAACGAGGCGTTGCCCAGCAGACTGTCAAAATTGGCCTTCCTGACTGCATAGACCCGAGGGCTCACGGTTTGCAACGCGGCAAGATCGCTCTGACACCTGCTTATAGGCGTCGGCTCTGGCGGGGGGGGTGGAGTTTCAACGACGACAGGCGTAGGCTCCGCAGCCGGTGTGACAAGAGAGGTGACCGGGCTTTCACTCACGCAGCCAGCCATCAGCAGGGCATTGCTGATGATCAGGCAGGCAAGCAGTGGCTGCCGGTATCCACGGGTTTTCTGAAGCTGTTTCAAATTTTATTCCTTCCTGACTGGATAATGTCCGTCACCGCTGCCCGTGCGCACGCGGATCGCCTCCATTGGCGGGCAATATTACTCTTACCCGTTGGGGATGATAAGACAGGTCATACTTGGTGGCAACAGCAACAGAGCGAATGCCTCGTTGGATTTCCTGTCATTCATCGTATATGTTCCGTGACTGCTCCCCGCCGTGAAAACAGCGAGACCTCCCACTTCTCAGGCCGCAACCGTCTCTGTGACGGATTTACGCTGGCCTCCATGGGCTGAAACGACGAGTCCCGCCGCCTGTAAGTACCTTCACCCCGACACAATGATAACAGGACTGCTTTCCATGCTTTCGTTTGGAAGCCGGAAAACGCGCTTTCAGCTTCGGATTAATAAAGTTGGAAAACGCGATGTTGAGGTTAATGACCGCCTGCTGCAAGGCTATAGAATTTTACTACGCCAGCAAAATACACATTTAAAGACACAGAGCAAAACAGGGCTGTTATGGTCAAGATCGTACTTTGTCTGTAGCGCAGGAGGGGCAACTATTGAGACTCTCAGAGACTATATTCAGAGTCAGTCAATGCCTGACTGATCTTTAAAGCCCTTAGGGCTTTCGCCTTATATCCCCGCCCGTATTGGGCGAGGGTTTACGGCGTATTTCGTTAAGAAATGTTCTTTCTCAACGAGAATAATTCACTGTCGTTTTTAACCTGTAGTTTGCGCATGGCATTACATTTGTGCGCGCTGATGGTCTTGATGCTGCGGTGTTGCATCTCGGCAATTTCCCGCAGGCTCATCCCGTTGAACAGGGACGTCAGTACATCATTTTCACAACGGGTCAGATGGTGCAGGCTTGAAACATCGTCAGGATCGCTACGCGCCAGATAAGACCCGATCAACGGGCTCAATACGCGCTCACCGTTAAATACCCGGCTAAAGAA
>NZ_JAGQDC010000037.1 GCF_023282985.1 Serratia silvae
TAAAATACAAAACGCCCGATGCGGTGCATCAGGCGTTTTACAGGCAAAAAAGTGTCAACCTATACCAGGACTAGTCACTGCAAAACAGGATTATTTCTTCTCGTGCCGTTCGCGCAGGCGGCCAATCACCTTACTCAAATCAAGCTCCTGATCCTGCAACAGCACCAGCAGGTGGTAAATCAGGTCGGAAGCTTCGTTGGTCAGCTCTTCGCGATCGTTCACCGTGGCGGCCAGGGCAGTTTCTACGCCTTCCTCGCCCACCTTTTGTGCGATGCGCTTGGTGCCGCTGGCATACAGCTTGGCAGTGTACGAGCTATCCGGGCTGGCGGTTTTACGCGAAGCCAGCAATTGCTCAAGTTGGTACAGGAAGCCCCAATCGCTGCTCGCCGGATGGAAGCAACTGTCGTTACCCAAATGGCAGGTTGGGCCGATTGGGTTGGCCAGGATCAGTAGGGTATCGTTATCGCAGTCTGGCGTAATGCTGACCACGTTAAGGAAGTTGCCCGAGCTTTCGCCCTTGGTCCACAGGCGCTGTTTGGTGCGTGAGAAAAACGTCACCTTGTCGGTTTGCTCGGTCATGGCTAGGGCAGTCTGATCCATGTAACCCAGCATCAATACTTCGCCGGAAACGGCATGTTGTACGATAGCCGGCATCAGGTTGTCGGTTTTTTCCCAATCCAGCTTAGCTTTCTGTTGTTCTGTTAACACACGCGTATCTCCACGCCGTTCTCTGCCAGGAACCGTTTCAGTTCGCCGATATTGATGATTTGCTTATGGAATACCGAAGCTGCCAGCGCGCCGTCAACGTCGGCATCGCGGAAGGCTTCCAGGAAGTGTTCCATGGTACCGGCCCCGCCGGAGGCGATCAGCGGTACTTTGCACACTTCACGTACCCGCTTCAGCTGTTCCAGGTCGTACCCATTGCGTACGCCGTCCTGGTTCATCATGTTGAGCACAATCTCCCCAGCGCCGCGCTTTTGCACTTCCTGCACCCAATCGAGGGTTTGCCACTCGGTGACTCGGGTACGGCTTTCATCCCCGGTATATTGGTTGACGTGGTATTTGCCGGTTGCGGCTTCATACCAGGTGTCGATCCCGACTACGATGCACTGTACGCCAAAGCGATCTGCCAGGCGGCTGATCAGCGTTGGGTCGGCCAGCGCAGGGGAGTTGATGGAGATCTTGTCCGCCCCAAAGGAAAGGATCTGGCTGGCGTCTTCGGCACTCTTGATGCCCCCGGCAACGCAGAACGGGATATCGATCACCTCCGCCACGCGTGATACCCAGCTTTTATCTACCACCCGGCCATCGCTGGAGGCGGTGATATCGTAAAAGACCAGTTCGTCGGCACCTTCCTGCGCGTAGCGCTGGGCCAGCGGCACGATATCGCCAATGATTTCGTGGTTACGGAACTGCACGCCCTTGACCACTTGCCCGTCCTTGACGTCCAGACAAGGGATTATCCGTTTTGCCAGCATGCGATAGCCTCCTCAACGCTGAATTTACCATCCAACAGGGCGCGCCCGACGATCACCCCTTCCACACCACTACCTCGCAGCTGGGCGATATCGTCCAGGTTGCCGATGCCGCCAGAAGCCTGGAAGGCGATCTGCGGATAGCGTTGGCACACTTCCTGATACAGCCCCACGTTAGAGCCTTTCAGCGTACCATCGCGTGAGATATCAGTGCACAGCACATGTTTCAGGCCAAACGGTAGATATTGTTCAACCACCTGCTCCAGCGTGGCCTCCGAGTCTTCCTGCCAACCGCTGATAGCTACGTTCTTGCGGCCTGCGGCGTCGATGCGTACGTCCAGCGCCAGCACCATGGTATCGGCACCGTAGCGTTCAAACCAACCCTGCACCATCTCTGGCTGCTTAACTGCGGTGGAGCCGATGACCACGCGCGTGGCTCCGGCCTCCAGTAGCGCCGCAACGTCTTGTTCGTTACGGATACCGCCGCCAACCTGAACCGGAACGCTTACTCCGGCCAGCAGTTTACGCAACAACGGGATCTGGCGAGCCGCCGGGTCTTTGGCCCCGGTCAAATCAACCAGGTGTAAAACTTGCGCCCCTTGCTGCTGATAGTCTTGCAGACGCAGCAGCGGATCGTTGCCGTAGTCGCGCTGTTGGCCGTAATCGCCCTGATGCAGGCGCACTACGTTACCGTCGATCAAATCCAAAGCGGGAATAATCATGCTGCCTACATCTCCAGAAAGTTCTTCAACAGTTGCGCTCCGGCGTTGCCAGATCGCTCTGGATGAAACTGCACGCCAAAGAAGTTGTCTTTTTGTACGGCGGCGGTGAAGGGCTCGCCGTAGTTCGCCTGAGCGATGGTGCTTGAGCATATCGGCATCGCATAACTGTGAACGAAGTAAAAGTAAGCACCATCCTCGATGCCGCGGAACAGATGATCGCCGGCCTGCGCAGTAACCTGGTTCCAGCCCATATGGGGCAAAGGCAGGCCAAAGTCGGTCATCTGTGTTACCGGAGTATCGATAATCCCTAGCGTTTTGATACCCCCATTTTCTTCACTGCTGGCTGCCAGCAACTGCATGCCGAGGCAGATGCCCAGCACCGGCTGGGTACAGGCTTTGATCAGATCGATCAGGTCGCGCTGTTCCAACTGGTCCATCGCTGCCTGTGCAGTACCCACACCAGGCAGGAACAGTTTGTCGGCGCGCAGCACGATCTCCGGATCGCGGCTCACTTGTGGCTGATAGCCCAGGCGCTGCACCGCATAGTTGACCGAGGCGAGGTTGGCGCAGCCGGTGTCCAGGATCACCACGTTCATCACAGCACTCCTTTCGAGCTGGGCAGCGTATTGCCCTCAACGCGGATCGCCTGGCGCAGCGTGCGGCCAAACACCTTGAACAGGCTTTCGACGCGGTGATGGTCGTTTTTGCCTTTGGTGCGCAGGTGCAGGGTGCAGCCCATGGTGTAAGACAGCGAGCGGAAGAAGTGCTCGATCATCTCGGTACTGAGATCGCCTACGCGCTGGTAGTTGAACTCGGCTTTATATTCCAGGTGTGGGCGGCCAGAGATATCCAGTGCGCAACGGGCCAGGCATTCATCCATCGGCAACACGAAGCCGAAGCGTGCGATGCCGCGCTTGTCGCCCAGGGCTTTACTCAGAGCTTCGCCCAGCGCTAATCCTGTGTCTTCTACCGTGTGGTGATCGTCGATGTACAGATCGCCGTTCACCTGAATATCCATCCGGAAGCCGCCGTGGGTGGCAATCTGATCCAGCATGTGGTCGAAGAAGCCGACGCCGGTTTTGATCTTGCTGCCGCCTTCGCGATCCAGCCAGACCTTAACGTCAATCTGCGTTTCTTTGGTCACGCGGTTAACGTGCGCATAGCGGTCGCGTTTGGTTAGCTGTTGGGTGATGGCCTGCCAGCCCAGCGCCTGGCGCTGATACAGCAGCCCTTGAATACCCATATTGGCCGCCAGTTGGATGTCGGTTTGACGGTCGCCAATCACATAGCTGTTGGCCACATCTATCACGCCCGGCTCCAGATAGCCTTTGACCATGGCGACCTTCGGTTTGCGACATTCACAATGATCTTCCGGCTTGTGTGGGCAGATCAGGATATCGTCGAATTTGACGCCCTGTGAGCTGAGGATCTGCATCATCAGGTTGTGCGGTGGATCGAAGGTTTCCTGCGGGAAGCTGGCGGTGCCGAGGCCGTCCTGATTGGTGATCATCACCAGGGTGAAACCGGCCTGCTGCAAGGCCAGTAGGGCAGGGATCACTTCCGGCTCCAACGCCAGTTTGTCCAGGCGGTCGACCTGGAAATCTTCTGGGGGTTCAGCAATCAGGGTGCCGTCACGGTCAATAAAGAGATATTTTTGGCTCACGTTGGCTCCTATGCGCCGGGCAGAGTATTGAGTGCGTCAACGACGCGCTGGCATTCGTTACGGGTGCCGATGGTGATACGCAGGCAACCGGACAGGCCAGGCTGTTTATTTTGGTCTCGCAAGATAATGCCCTGATCCCATAAGGTTTTAAAGACATGACTTGAGGCGGTAAAGCGAACCAGCAGGTAATTGCTGTCACTGGTGAAGACCTGCTCCACACAGGCACAGTCTTGTAACGCCTGCTGAAGCCAGCTGCGGTTGGCGGCAATCTCGGTGACGCGCTGGCGCATAACGCGGATCCCCTCGGTGCTCAGCGCCTGGGCGGCGATGTCGGCCACCGGAGTTGAGAGCGGATACGGGGCAATCACTTTCAGCAGCAGGGCGATCACGTCCTCATTGGCCAGGGTAAAGCCACAGCGCAGGCCAGCCAGGGCGAAGGCTTTGGACAGCGTGCGCAATACTACCAGGTGTGGATAATCGCTCAGCCAGCTAGCAACCGACGCCTGCGGGCAGAACTCGATATAGGCTTCATCAATCGCCACGATGGCCTTACCTTTGGCCAATTCCAACAGGTTACGCAGATCGTTGGGATCGAGCAGGTTGCCGGTCGGGTTATTCGGGCTGCAGGCGTAGATCAGCTTGACGTTTTCCAGGCTGGCGGCAATGGCAGGCAGATCAAGCTGCCAATCTTCTTTGGCAGAGACAGTGCGGCGCTCTACGCCAAACGTCTCGGCGCTGACGGCGTACATGCCGTAAGTCGGTGGGCAAAACAGGATGGCGTCTTTACCCGGCTCGCAGAACGCACGGATCAGCAGTTCGATGCCTTCATCAGCACCACGGCTGACCAACACCTGGTCTTTATTCACCCCGGCGTAGGCGGCGTAGCGCTCAATCACCAGCGCGGGTTGGCATTCCGGATAGCGGTTAAAGGTCTGGGCGGTCAGTTGAAACTCTGGCGCCACTGGGTATTCGTTGGCATTCAGCCAGACGTCACCCTTACCACCCAGGCGGCGGGCCGACTGATACGGGGTCAGCTCGCGCACGTTTTTGCGTGCTAATTCTTCGATGCTCATGCTTGCTCCTTCAGTGCGGCGACGCGTAGGGTCACGGCGTTTTTGTGGGCGACCAGCTGTTCGGCGGCTGCCAGGATTTCAATGGTCGGTGCCAGGGTCATAAAGCCTTGTGGCGTCAGTTCCTGCACCGTCATGCGCTTTTGGAAATCCGCCAGTCCCAAACTGGAGCAGGTGGCGGTATAACCATAGGTTGGCAGCACGTGGTTAGTTCCGGAGGCATAATCCCCGGCAGATTCCGGCGACCAGTCACCGAGGAACACCGAACCGGCGCTGGTGATGCTGTCTACCAGATCGCGCGCGCTGCGGGTCTGAATAATCAGGTGCTCAGGGCCGTACTGGTTGCTGATGGCGACACACTCGGCCAAATCCTTCGCCACAATCAGGCGGCTGCTGGCTAACGCTTGGCGAGCGGTTTCTGCCCGTGGCAGTTGTGCCAGCTGTTGATCGACCGCTACGGCGACCGCTTCGGCCATTGCGGCGTCTGGGGTTAACAGAATGACCTGTGAGTCTGGGCCATGCTCGGCCTGAGACAGCAGATCGGAAGCGACAAACGCCGGGGTTGCGCCGCTGTCGGCGATCACCAATACCTCGGAAGGGCCAGCAGGCATATCGATGGCTGCCCCGTCCAACCGTTGGCTGATCTGACGTTTGGCTTCGGTCACGAAGGCGTTGCCCGGCCCGAAGATTTTCGCTACCCGTGGCACCGAATCCGTGCCAAATGCCATGGCGGCAATCGCCTGCGCGCCACCGACCTGGAACACTTCCTGCACACCACAGAGTTTGGCGGCATAAAGGATCTCATCGGCAATCGGCGGTGGTGAACACAGCACCACGCGGCGGCAACCGGCAATGCGTGCCGGGGTCGCCAACATCAATACCGTGGAGAACAGCGGTGCTGAGCCACCAGGGATATACAGACCCACCGAATCGATAGGGCGGGTCACCTGTTGGCAACGCACGCCGGGCAGGGTTTCTACGTCTACCGCTGGCAGTTGTTGTGCATTGTGGAAGGTTTCCACGTTGGCGACGGCTACGGCCATCGCCTGTTTGATCTCGTCACCCAGACGGGCGCAGGCTTGATCAATCTGCTCTGACGTTACGCGTAATGCCGCGACTTCGGTTTTATCAAACTTGGCGCTGTACTCGCGTAATGCGCTGTCCCCGTTGGCTTTCACGTTGTCGAGGATCTCGCGTACCGTGCGGGTGATGCTATCCGAAGCGGAAATGGCCGGGCGCATCAGCAACTCCGCGCGCTGTTCCGCGCTGCAGCTGCCCCAATTGACGACGGTATTGAAGTTTGGCATGCCGTTACTCCATCATCTTCTCAATTGGCAGCACCAGAATGGAGCTGGCACCCAGGGCCTTCAGTTTTTCCATGGTTTCCCAGAACAGAGTCTCACTGCTGACCATGTGCATGGCTACGCGGTTCTGAGAGCCTGCCAGTGGCAGAATGGTAGGGCGTTCGGCACCCGGTAGCAGCGCGACGATTTCGTCCAGGCGTTCGCTTGGCGCGTGCAGCATGATGTATTTGGATTCGCGCGCCTGGATCACGCCTTGGATGCGGGTCATCAGGCGGTCGATCAGCTGTTGTTTGGCTTCCGGCATTTCGCCATCACGCTGGATCAGGCAGGCTTTCGAGCGGTAAATCACTTCCACTTCACGCAGGCCGTTGGCTTCCAGGGTGGCACCGGTAGACACCAGGTCACAGATAGCGTCTGCCAAGCCTGCGCGTGGGGCTACTTCCACCGAGCCGTTCAGCAGGCAGGATTTAAAACGCACGCCTTGTTTGTCCAGGTACTGTTTGAGCAGGTGTGGGTAAGAGGTCGCGATGCGGGAGTCTTGCAGGCTTTGCGGGCCGGAGTATTCGCTATCCAGCGAAGTGGCCAGCGACAGGCGGCAACCACCAAAGTCCAGGCGGCGCAGCGTGAAGTAACGCGGGTCTTCGCCCTGAGCACGGCGGTTGAGCAGCTCCTCTTCCAGCACGTTCTCACCGATGATGCCGAGATCAACCACGCCATCCATCACCAGGCCAGGGATATCGTCATCACGCACGCGCAGGATATCGATCGGCATATTCTCGGCGAAGGCAATCAGGCGTTGCTGCTGCAGGTTGATCTTGATGCCGCAGCGAGCCAGCAACTCCTGAGACTCTTCGCTCAGGCGGCCTGATTTCTGCATGGCGATACGTAAACGTGTTTTATCCAACATGGTAACCTCTGTTTAATCTGTAATTGCATGAATTTGTTATTAAAATTATTTTCTATGTCTGTCCGGAGCCAAAAAAAAACCCTCGGAAGATATCTTCCGAGGGCTCTTTCTTGCGTTTAGTTCGTTCTACGCGCCACTGGAAGATTCGAGAATCGTCTTCCAGCACACATCGCCTGAAAGACTAGTCAGGATGATGGTGATGATGGTGGTTGAACTGAACGCGAGTCATGTCATTTCTCTTTAAAATTGGGTCAGCCAGTGCTGAGGTGCTAATTAAGCTAAACTATCCGTTGTATAACTTGCAACCCTTTTTTGTGGTTATGAATTTAATTTATTGAAAGTGGCTGAGTTATTAGCCGCACGCGGTTTTACCCAACCTTAAGGTTAACCGATTGTAACCACCAGCGCGGTGGCGTAGCCTAGGGGAGTATCTCACTCTCGCCTGCGGTGTGGCTGGTAGCCTTCTGCAACGGTGAAGTTGGGCTTGTTAGTCGATTCTTAGGGGGCATGCTGATGAGAAAAGTCGCCATTGTGGGATTGGGTTGGTTAGGGATGCCGCTGGCTTTATCGTTAATGGGCCACGGGTATGAAGTGGTTGGCAGTAAAACCACGCCGGATGGGGTAGAAGCCGCGCGGATGAGTGGCATCGAATGTTATCGGTTGGAACTGACGCCGGAGCTGATTTGCGAAGCTCACGATCTGGAGCAACTGCTGTATACGGATGCGCTGGTGATCACTCTTCCTGCCAGCCGCACCGTAGAAGGAAGCGCAAGCTACTTTGATGCCGTACGTATGCTGGTAGACAGCGCGATAGCATTTGGCGTACCGCATATTATCTTTACCAGCTCAACGTCGGTTTACGGCGAAACCACCGGCACCGTTCGGGAAGATTCGCCGCTCAAGCCGGTGACATCGTCTGGCCGAGTTCTGGAGGAGTTGGAGCTTTGGCTGCATCAGTTGCCTAACACGTCGGTGGACATTTTACGCCTGGCAGGGCTGGTAGGAGGTGATCGGCATCCAGGCCGTTTCCTGGCGGGCAAGGTTGACGTTAAGGGCGGTTCACATGGGGTCAATCTGGTGCATCAGGATGACGTGATCGCGGCGATTCAACTGCTGCTGAAGCTGCCGAAGGGTGGGCATACCTATAATCTTTGCGCGCCAGGTCATCCGCTCAAACGTGATTTCTACCCGGCGCTGGCCGAGCAGTTACATCTGCAACCTCCGCAGTTTGTGCAAGAGGATCAACAAGAAGGGCGGTTGGTGGACGGTAGCCGTATCTGTAACGAATTAGGGTTTGAATATCAGTATCCCGATCCAATGCGGATGCCGATCGGCTAATAAAACTACGTATAATCAATCTGAGGGGTTAGCACCGGCGCTAACCCCCCTGAAATATCAGACCTTAGAACCCCAGAGATCGTACTCGTCGGCGTTCTCAATCTTCACTTTGACGATGTCGCCGACTTTGACATTGGCTTCACCGTTAAGGTATACCGCGCCGTCGATTTCCGGAGCATCCGCCATGCTGCGGCCAATGGCGCCTTCCTCATCCACTTCGTCGATCAACACCAGCACTTCGCGGCCAATCTTGTCCTGTAAGCGCTGGGCGGAGATTTGCTGTTGCAGCTGCATAAAGCGGTGGAAGCGTTCTTCCTTCACCTCTTCTGGCACTGGGTCGGCAAGTTCATTAGCGGCTGCACCTTCTACCGGGCTGAACTTGAAGCAGCCAACGCGATCCAGCTTGGCTTCGGTCAGGAAGTCCAGCAGCATCTGGAAGTCTTCTTCGGTTTCCCCTGGGAAGCCAACGATAAAGGTGGAGCGCAGCGTCAGATCCGGGCAGATTTCGCGCCAGCGCTTGATGCGCTCCAGCGTGCGCTCAACCGCACCAGGGCGTTTCATCAGCTTGAGGATTTTCGGGCTGGCGTGCTGCAGTGGAATATCCAGATAAGGCAGGATCTTGCCTGCTGCCATCAGCGGGATCACGTCATCCACGTGTGGGTAAGGGTAAACGTAGTGCAGACGCACCCAGGCACCCAGGCTGGAAAGCTGCTCACACAGGCTGACCATGCTGGTTTTTACCGGCTGGCCGTTCCAGAAACCGGTACGGTGTTTGACATCGACGCCGTAGGCCGAGGTGTCTTGTGAGATCACCAGCAGCTCTTTCACCCCAGATTCCACCAGGCGTTTGGCTTCGTCCAGCACGGAGCCGATCGGGCGGCTGTCCAGATCGCCACGCATTGATGGGATGATGCAGAAGGTGCAGCGATGGTTACAGCCTTCGGAAATCTTCAGGTAAGCGTAGTGCTTTGGCGTCAGCTTCACGCCCTGCGCCGGGGTTAGGCTGGTAAACGGGTTATGTTCCGGTTTCGGCACATATTGGTGAACGTGGGACAAAACCTGCTCGTAGCTGTGCGGCCCGGTAATTTCCAGGACCTTTGGATGCACCTCACGGATTTGGTTTTCCTTGGCACCTAGGCAGCCGGTCACAATCACCTTGCCATTCTCGTTCAAGGCTTCACCGATCGCTTCCAGTGACTCTTGAACGGCGCTGTCGATAAAGCCGCAGGTGTTAACGATTACCAGCTCAGCATCATCATAGCGAGGCACTACCTGGTAACCTTCGTTACGCAGTTCAGTCAGGATCCGTTCAGAATCAACCAGGTTTTTCGGGCATCCTAATGATAAAAATCCAATCTTAGCCATTTTTTTGTACTATACATTGCTCAGAATTGGGAGATTATACATATGCCACTGCTGTACAGCTATATCCGTTGGTCATCTGAACGACAGGCGAAGGGGACAACTCTTCAGCGTCAGATGACGAGTGCAAAGGAGTTTGCCTTAGCAAACGGGCTTGAGCTTGTTGAAATCATAGATCCCGGAGTCAGTGCTTTTCGAGGGAAAAACACGAAAACTGGAAAATTGGGGGATTTTATTAATGCTGTCAGAGAGGGCGTAATCCCTGATGATAGTTGGCTGTACGTGGAGAACTTAGACCGTCTTACGCGGCAGGATGTGACTACTGCACAAAAGTTATTCATTGAATTGCTAGATCTTGGGCTAACACTAGTTACGGGGATGGATAAGCGAGTGTATACGCTTGAATCCGTAAATCAGAACCCCACAGACCTGATGAGGCTTTGTTGAATAAATCGAACTTCTGACTGCAATCAGGATCAGATCACCACATTCCTGATCCTGTAGCGGTTTCCCGTGGCAAAGCAAAAGTTCAAGATCACTAACTGGGTGGCCTACAACAAGGCACTCGTCAATCGGGGTTCGCTGACATTCTGGCTTGATGAGTCGGCTATCCAGGCCTGGTACGACGAGCCAAAAACCGCTTCACGAGGGCGTCCACAACGTTATTCTACGTTGGCTATTTCCACCGTACTGATGCTCAAACGCGCCTTTCGCCTCACGCTACGTGCCGCTCAGGGATTCATTGATTCCATTTTT
>NZ_JAGQDC010000087.1 GCF_023282985.1 Serratia silvae
TTTGATGTCTTTTCCGATACCTTGCCAATTGGTGTAAATCTTGTGGGTATCCTAGATATTGGTCATACCATGACCACTTTGTCTGTGATGCAAAATGGCAAGATCATTTATACCCGAGAGCAAGTTTTTGGTGGCAAGCAACTGACTCAAGATGTACAGAATCGTTATGGTTTGTCTTATGACGAAGCTGGTCGTGCCAAAAAAGATCGGACTTTACCTGATGATTTTGAAACAGAAGTCTTG
>NZ_JAGQDC010000038.1 GCF_023282985.1 Serratia silvae
CCCCCCCCCACTTTTTCTCCCACAAAACAAAAATCCCGTTGCCCCCAAATTAATCCCCCGCCACCCCCCCCCCCCACCTTTTAACCCCCCCCGCGGCGCGGGGGGGGGGCCCCCCCGGCCAGGGCACTGATAGTGTCCTTCAAGGATCATCAGTCTTTACTCAAAAACCGGTGCCCAGATCGAGCGCCTGTACGGCTTCTTCAGCGATAGCGGTATTGGCCGTATCGTGATGAGCCTGCACAGACAACAGCGACAGATCGCCTTCAACCTGAGTTGATTCAGCCAAATAGCGAGCATGGCGTACATGCGCCACTGGAGCTGCAAGGCCCAGCGAGAAGACGGTGATCAAACTGTTGGTAATCAAGAGCCCCATATACGGCAGAGTCTGCATGGAAGAACGCAGTTTAACCTCACCTTGCAAGGTGGTTTGGTTAAACACGTAGTTACGCTGCTTCACCACCATATAGCTGCTGGAAACCATCACGCCAATTAGCAGCACTAGCATCATCAAGAACAGGCTGCCGATATTGCTAACCATCATGCTCTGCAACATAGCGTCAGACATGCCACCAAAAATCGCCATCTGGATTAATGTGACAAAGAACGAACCAACCAATACCAAGGCGATGATGAAGAACGGCAAGAAGATCAACAGGCTGAATAGTGCAATCTTGATGAACTCCGCTTTCTTGAATTCGGCCACAAATGGCGAATTACCGAAGCGCAGGTTGTTCACGTAAAGATCGTATTGCAGGGTAGCCAGAATGCCATTGATCGCAGCCAACATCGGCACAAACAGGACAACCGTAATAGCGGCCAGCACAATCATCGCAGTCGGGCTGCCCAGATTACTGCCAATCAGACCCAATACAATCATAACCGCATACAGACCAATCACTAACAGGATTGGGCAGAATAGTAATACCCAGTAGGCACGCCCGGTTTGACATAGGTAATTGAAGCGAACGCCACGATAGCTAGACATAATAGCGTTATAACGCCAGCTACGGATAATAATCCAAGGGATCAACGCAAAAAACGCCAGCATGGCAACCATGCCAAGCAATGGGTTGATAAACAAAAGAACATAGAACAGGATCACTCCACCAATCACCAGCAGACGTCCCTTGAGGATTTGCATTGGCTGCGCGTGGTAATCGAAGCGATCGCCATTCAATTCGGTATTGCCATAAAAATAACGACGACGACGTACCGTTGCCCACGCCGAGTATATTCCCAATGTAATGGCCGTCAGTAATATGTTAACCAGCCAGATCGAGAAATACTCCCCGCCCTTACCGCGAAAATACATTTGATGCCGAGTACTATTTTTTTCCATCAGCTATTCACCCAGAAATTAAAGTCATCCACCATAATACCCTTATTTTTAGATTGGGAATTTTGGCTGCAAAAAACGCATCATCATAATCATACCGCGCGGCAAGAGCAAATTGTGTTTGACTTGTAACAGTTGCGCGAGATAAAAACAGCGGCGGGCCAAATAAGATGTTTCCTGGAAATAAAAATATGATCGGTAGCACCAACTTATTATCATCAATAAAGGTCAAGCGGAAAGAGGAAAGCTCTAAGAAATTATTATAATATTATATTTTATTCTAGTGTCATTATGTGAAAACAGTAAATTCTTAAAATCACGATAGGCTTGGCCCCACAACAACGTTGCAGGGCCATAAACGTAGATAGCTTATCGGCTACGGCGCACCTTTACTGCTGCAGCCAGATCGCGCAGTACAGTTTCGGTATCTTCCCAACCAATACAGGCATCGGTCACGCTTTTGCCGTAAACCAGCGGCTCGCCGCTTTCCAGATTCTGATTTCCTTCCACCAAGTGGCTTTCGATCATCACCCCAATAATGGCTTTTTCACCACCACGCAGTTGCTGGCAAACATCCGCATTCACCTCTAGCTGTTTTTTAAACTGTTTGCTGCTGTTGGCGTGGCTGAAGTCGATCATCACCTGAGCAGGCAAACCTGCTTTGGCCAGCCCTTCTTTCACTTCTTTCACATGGGCCGAGCTGTAGTTTGGCTCTTTACCGCCACGCAGAATAATGTGGCAGTCGCCATTGCCGCTGGTGTTAACAATCGCGGAATGACCCCATTTGGTGACGGACAGGAAACAGTGCGGTGCGCCAGCGGCATTGATAGCATCGATCGCCACTTTGATGGTGCCGTCGGTGCCATTTTTGAAGCCCACCGGGCAAGACAGGCCAGAAGCCAGTTCACGGTGCACCTGGGATTCCGTGGTGCGTGCGCCGATCGCTCCCCAGCTCATCAAATCAGCCAGGTATTGCGGGGTAATCATATCCAGGAACTCGCCCGCAGCAGGCAAGCCGCTGTCATTGATATCCAACAGCAGTTTACGCGCCAGGCGCAGCCCTTCGTTAATCTGGAAGCTGTTATCCATCTGCGGATCGTTGATCAGCCCTTTCCAGCCAACGGTGGTACGTGGTTTTTCGAAATAGACACGCATCACTACTTCCAGCTCACCGTTGAGCTCTTGGCGCAGAGTCATCAGGCGCGCAGCATACTCTTTCGCCGCTTTGGTATCGTGAATGGAACAAGGCCCAATCACCACCAACAGGCGATCGTCATTGCCACGCAGGATGTTGTGGATCGATTGGCGAGCCTGTGACACCGTCTCTGCTGCCTGAGCCGAAGCCGGAAACTTTTCCAACAGGGCCACCGGCGGCAGGAGTTCCTTGATTTCTTTAATACGTAAGTCGTCGTTTTGGTAATTCATCACTTTTCCATTCGGTATCGGGTGTATCGCACAGCGCGTAGAGTAGATTTTACCAATCTAGCCTGTGAGGCTGACGCTGTAAATCACCTTTAGATCCCATAATCGCCACCGGCAAATATTCAGCTCTCTACCAAGGCCGCCTATAATGAGCTAAGTAACGGCCAAACTTAAACTTTGGTACCCGACAAATTTTGCAAAAGGATAAGTAATGTCTGGAGCTTCCCATGTCCATCAGCCTAAAGACGGCAACAGTAAGCGCCTACTAGCCGCATTTTTAGTCACCACCCTCTTCATGGTTGTCGAGGCCGTGGGCGGATTACTTTCTGGCTCACTGGCGCTGCTGGCAGACGCCGGGCATATGCTGACGGATTCCGCAGCCCTGCTCGTCGCGCTGATGGCTGTGCACTTCTCACAGCGAAAACCCAACGCCCGCCATACTTTTGGCTATCTGCGCCTGACCACGTTGGCCGCCTTTATCAATGCTGCCGCATTACTGCTGATCGTCGTATTCATCCTGTGGGAGGCCGTACAGCGTTTCTTCGAACCGCAGCCAGTGATGGGTACCCCAATGCTGGTGATCGCCGTAGCGGGTCTGCTGGCTAACCTGTTCGCCTTCTGGCTGCTGCACCGCGGCAATGAAGAGAAAAATATCAACGTGCGTGCCGCCGCCTTACATGTTCTTGGCGACCTGCTCGGCTCAGTCGGGGCGATTGCAGCAGCCATCATCATTCTCACCACCGGCTGGACCCCCATCGATCCGATACTCTCGGTCCTGGTTTCCTGCCTGGTATTGCGCAGCGCCTGGCGCCTGCTGAAAGAGAGTTTCCATGAACTGCTGGAGGGAACACCGCAGGAGGTAGATATCAATAAGCTGCAAAAGGATCTGTGCCTGAATATTCCGGAAGTGCGTAACATCCATCACGTGCATGTCTGGCAGATTGGCGAAAAAAAGCTGATGACGCTCCACGCCCAGGTGATCCCACCCCACGATCATGACGGACTGTTACGCCGCATCCAGGCCTATTTGCTGGAGCATTACCAGATTGGCCATGCGACGATCCAGATGGAGTACCAGCATTGTGATACCCATGACTGCGGCATTGCGAGTGACCACTCACACTCCAGCCATCTGGGGCATCATCATTAACATCCAAGGGCGCTTGTTGCGCCCCTGGAGTACTAAGACGCTGAAGAGAACGGCTTGGAGTGATTCTTCGCTGCACTGCGTATCCATAGCCAAGAGCCATTGAGCGCAATCAGCGTCAAAATGACGTATTCCAGCGCCATGGCGTACACGCCCTGGTAAGCAAAGATCGCCACGCTGATCACATCAATCACTACCCACAACAGCCAGTTTTCGACGTATTTTCGCGTCATCAGGATCATGGCAACGATAGACAGCACCATCATGGCCGAATCCCAGAACGGGAAAGCGTCCGGTTGCAGTTCTGGCATCTGTACGTTAAGACCCAGCCCCTGCATGACCGCCACCGCAATTTGTGTCAGGTAGGCAAATACCCGGTCGATATTAAACGTCATCAACGCGATACCCACCACGCACACCGCCCCCCATACCAATGCTTTAGGCAGCGGCAACCAACGGATCTGCAATTCGGCCTGATTATCCTGCGTCTGGCGGCTCCAGGCGTACCAGCCGTAAATATTGGCCACGAAGAAAAACAGTTGCAGCAACAGGCTGGCGTATAGCTGGATCTGAAAGAAGATCACCGCAAACAGCGTGACGTTGATCAGGCCAAACAGATAGTTGATGATTTTCTCTTTGCTGGCATACCAGATACACAGTAAACCAAACAGCGTACCAATGGCCTCAATCCACGACAGGTCATAACCCCCTGCACCAATCGGAATATGGACCAGAATGTTGCCGGTGCTGAAAAAGCTCATATGTCTTCCTTATAAAAACGTCAACCTGGATTTAGGCGTTGCCTTTAACCTGCATTTTCAACTGCGCTGCAAAGTCCAGCATGCGGTTGAGCGGAATAAGCGCCTGGTCACGCAGTGCACCATCAACAAAGATCTCATGCTGTGCCCCCCCTTGCTCTAGCCCTTCGGCAATAGCCTTCAGACCGTTCATCGCCATCCACGGGCAGTGGGCACAGCTGCGACAGGTTGCCCCCTCACCGGCAGTAGGGGCTTCAAACAGTTCTTTATCCGGGCAAGCTTGCTGCATCTTGTAGAAGATACCGCGATCGGTGGCCACGATCAGTTTCCGGTTTGGCAAGGTTACCGCTGCCTGGATCAGTTGGCTGGTCGAACCGACAGCATCAGCCAGATCGACAATCGCCTGCGGCGACTCTGGATGCACCAGTATCGCGGCCTCCGGGTATAGGGCTTTCATACGTATCAGCGCCTGGGTTTTAAACTCGTCATGGACGATACAGGCCCCCTGCCAGCACAGCACGTCTGCGCCGGTCTGCTTCTGCACATAGTTGCCCAGATGGCGATCCGGCGCCCAGATGATTTTCTCCCCCAGGCTATCGAGATGTTCAATCAGCTCAACGGCAATGCTGGAAGTGACCACCCAATCGGCACGCGCTTTAACGGCGGCGGAAGTATTGGCGTAAACCACTACAGTGCGATCTGGATGGTTATCGCAGAACGCAGCAAACTCCGCCTCGGGACAACCGAGGTCCAGAGAGCACTCGGCATGCAGGGTTGGCATCAGCACCTGTTTTTCCGGGCTGAGGATTTTGGCCGTCTCCCCCATAAAACGCACGCCAGCAACCAGCAATGTAGACGCAGGATGTTGGCTACCAAAACGCGCCATCTCAAGTGAATCGGCGACGCAGCCGCCGGTCTCTTCGGCCAGCGCCTGGATCTCCGGGTCAGTGTAGTAATGGGCCACCAGAACCGCATCACGCTGCTTGAGCAAGGTTTTGATCTTCTGCCGATAAAAAGCCTTCTCTGTGACGTCTAACGACACCGGTTTCGGCGGGAAGGGGTATATCGCCGCATTGACATCAAACATTTCACTCATCGCTGTTATCTCTATGCTAGGCTGTGGGTCTGCTTTTTAGGCTGTATCCTGCCGCTTGCCCAACCATATCGTTTCATATACTAAACAAAATACCTAATCTCTGGCTGAAAGTCGCTGAACATTTCTTGATTCTGGGTATATTTGTTTATTACGCTGAAATTTTGGTTGGAATGGGAGACTAAGGACTTAA
Source organism: Serratia silvae (assembly GCF_023282985.1). Classification (GTDB taxonomy): domain Bacteria; phylum Pseudomonadota; class Gammaproteobacteria; order Enterobacterales; family Enterobacteriaceae; genus Chania; species Chania silvae. The sequence continues at coordinate 5,950 of NZ_JAGQDC010000038.1, forward strand.
AAGATAACGGCTAGGAGCAGTGATTTGTGGGAGAGTGGGTCTGGCAGGATGACCGGCTGTCGCCGTTGTCGCGCAAGCGAGACTCGAACCTGAACGCAGGTTCCCACCCGCACGACTGGTGCGATATGCGATTTTATTGCTGAGGTTTTATTACTGAGAATTCTTTGAGATGGTGGGTCTGGCAGGATGACCGGCTGTCGCCGTTGCCTCGCAAGCGAGACTCGAACCTGAACGCAGGATCTCACCCGCACGACTGGTGCGATATGCAATTTCATTACTGGGATTTTATTACTGAGAATTCTTTGAGATGGTGGGTCGTGCAGGATTCGAACCTGCGACCAATTGATTAAAAGTCAACTGCTCTACCAACTGAGCTAACGAC
>NZ_JAGQDC010000039.1 GCF_023282985.1 Serratia silvae
CCACGAGCTTTTTCTTCTGGCGCGTTATCGATCTGGTCGAAAGCACGTGCAGAACCACCGTAGGTTTTAGCCAGAACGGTAGTGATTGCAGCAGTCAGGGTAGTTTTGCCGTGGTCAACGTGGCCGATAGTACCGACGTTAACGTGCGGTTTTGAACGTTCAAATTTTTCTTTAGACATCGATTGTCCCTCTAAGACACGGATAAATCGGTGGTATCACCACATCAACCAAGCATTTGCTTGTTGAATTCAGGAAACAGAAAGAAAATCAGGGGGCGAGAAATTAAGAAGTGGTGCTGATAGGCAGATTCGAACTGCCGACCTCACCCTTACCAAGGGTGCGCTCTACCAACTGAGCTATATCAGCACATCTTGGAGCGGGCAGTGGGAATCGAACCCACATCATCAGCTTGGAAGGCTGAGGTAATAGCCATTATACGATGCCCGCATCCTGGAACTCGGCTACCTGACTTTTCTGTAGACTTTAAAGGCGTAGAGAAGGATTGTTCGTCGCTTAACTCTCCACCCTTCGTGCCAGCAACTTCCGTTACGCGGCGCGAACTGTTTGAAGGCATTGTCTCACTTCGTGAAACTCGAACCTTGCTATCAGGCTCTTACCCTCCCCGAACGATGCTCATCTTAATGATTCCGTTCGGTGTGACCCAGTGCCTCGGGTCCAATATGGTGGTGGGGGAAGGATTCGAACCTTCGAAGTCTGTGACGGCAGATTTACAGTCTGCTCCCTTTGGCCGCTCGGGAACCCCACCAGATTTTTAACTACTTTACACTTGAATGGTGCCGGCTACCGGAATCGAACTGGTGACCTACTGATTACAAGTCAGTTGCTCTACCTACTGAGCTAAGCCGGCATCAAGTGCAGCGCATTCTAGGTAGAGCTGACGGCCTATGCAACAAAAAAATTGCGATCTAAGCACTATCGCTCACAAATCAGCCGATTTCTGCATCCGGCTCGCAATTTTTCACAATAGAGGCGCAAAATTTCATCAATTATGGGCAATAATCTAAACTATTCTAGACCTCCCTACTCAGGCTTTCCCGCCACTTTGTCGTGTCGCTCAATCAAACGGTTGAAAATCGCGATCGGGGGAGTGCACCACAAAGAGGAAAGTGCTCTCTGATGGTGCCTAATATACCGCTTTCGTCCCTGAACTGGCTGCACCCGCACAGGTTAGCCGCATTGGCGCGCTTATTGCTTATCATCATTATCCCTAATAGCCAGGAGGTATGACCGATGAAAATTGTCCTGATCAATGCGGCAACGCTTCCCATTTACCGCGCCGAACTGGCGCAGTTGCTCACCGATGCGGTCACCCATGGGGCTTCAGTAGGTTACGACACGCAAATTCCCCACGAAGATGCCGAGAGCTACTTCCATAGCCTACGCCCTGCTTTGGCCAAAGGAGAGTTGCTATTGTGGATTGCCAGAGATGAAAGCGGCGTCATTGGCACCGTCCAACTAGCCCTGTGTCAAAAGCCGAACGGCCGCAATCGGGCCGAAGTACAAAAACTGCTGGTGCACAGCCGCGCCCGCCGCAATGGCGTTGGGCAGGCGTTGATGAAATCGCTGGAAAAAATGGCGCTTGAGATCCGCCGTGGCCTGCTTTATCTGGACACCCAGGCCGGTTCTGCAGCCGAAGGGCTGTATCGCTCGTTGGGCTATCGTTGCCTCGGGGAGATACCCGATTACGCCGCGGCTCCCGACGGGTATTACCACCCTACGGCGATTTACTACAAGCGGCTGTTTGCCGTTCAGCAACCCTCTCGCGCCGCCGCCAGCTGACCTGAAAAACGGTATCATTACCCAGTGATACCGCCTTGCAACAGACCCTTTCTCAATTGCGTGCCTGTTCGCACTATTGGTAAAAACTGTCACTAATCGACCACAATTGCGAAAAAAGTCTACGCCTAAAAGCCAGCTGTCTATAATATGCAGTTTGATTATTATCTGGAGTTGGCGTCCAGCGCCTTTCCCAACCTGCGTTAACAGGCAGAATTTGGCTTATGATAAAAAGAGATCAATCTTTAGCGACGCCTTACCTTCAGTTCGATCGCAGCCAGTGGGCCGCGTTACGAGATTCGGTGCCGCTGACGCTGTCGGAAGAAGAGATTGTTAAACTCAAAGGGATTAACGAAGATCTCTCCTTGGAAGAAGTCGCGCAGATCTACTTGCCGCTCTCACGGTTGCTGAACTTCTATATCAGTTCTAACCTGCGTCGCCAGGCAGTTCTGGAGCAATTCCTTGGCACCGATGGCCAACGCATTCCTTATGTGATCGGCATTGCTGGTAGCGTAGCCGTGGGTAAAAGTACCACAGCGCGTTTATTGCAGGCGTTGTTGAGCCGCTGGCCGGAACATCGTAGCGTGGAGCTGATCACCACAGACGGCTTTCTGCACCCGAACAAGGTGCTGAACGAGCGCGGCCTGATGAAGAAGAAAGGATTCCCGCAATCCTACGATATGCATAGCCTGGTGAAATTCGTTTCGGAAGTTAAATCCGGTGCCAAACGTGTTACTGCCCCGGTATACTCTCACCTCATCTATGACGTTGTGCCTGAAGGCAATAAAGTTATCGAACAGCCTGATATTCTGATCCTGGAAGGATTGAATGTTTTGCAAAGCGGCATGGACTATCCACACGATCCTCACCGGGTATTTGTTTCCGACTTTGTTGATTTCTCAATCTATGTTGATGCCCCTGGCGATCTATTGCAAAGCTGGTATATCAACCGCTTCCTGAAATTCCGCCAAGGTGCGTTCTCTAACCCAGACTCCTATTTCCATAGCTATGCGCAGTTGCCGGAAACGGAGGCGATCAACATCGCCACTCAGCTGTGGAATGAGATTAATGGATTGAATTTACAGCAGAATATCTTACCAACTCGCGAAAGAGCCAGCTTGATTATGACGAAGAGTGCCAATCACGCGGTGGAAAGTGTACGGTTACGAAAATAATCAATGGAATAAGAGAGGCCTGCGACCTCTCTTATTTTAACTTATTCAGCACTCCGCAAAGATATTTCACCACCAATAAAGGGTTTAATTACCCCTTCCTGTTCAAGCAGCAATGCGCCCTGCTGATCAATACCGCGGGCAATACCGAAAACCTGTTGTTCACCAATTAATAGTTTAACCGGACGATCGATAAAGTTATCTAATTTACGCCAGCGTGAAATAAAGGGAGCTAAACCGTCTATTTCAAATTTCCGTAATGAATTGCGTAGCTCATTAAGCAATTTGGCGGCTAATTCATTACGATCGATAGTGATCCCGGCTTCCTGTAAGTTGATCCAGCGCTGATCAATCTGACTGGCATTGGTTTCGCGCATCGCCATATTGATGCCTGCTCCCAGCACTAGCTGGGCTGCATCCCCGGTTTTACCGGTCAGTTCAACCAAAATGCCGGCCAACTTGCGATCGTTAAGGTATAAATCATTCGGCCACTTCACACGGACCTGTTCTGCACCGAGACGTTGCAACACTTCCGCCATCACGATGCCAATAACCAGGCTCAACCCCATCGCGGCCGCTGGCCCTTGTTCAAGACGCCAAAACATGGATAAATAAAGGTTGGCCCCGAAAGGCGAAACCCACTGCCGCCCACGCCGCCCACGCCCTGCCTGCTGATACTCGGCTATACAGGCATCACCGGAAGTCAGTTCTGCAAGCCTGTCCAACAGATACTGGTTGGTTGAATCAACGACAGGTAACACCGTGACCCGCTTGTCTTCCAGTAAGCCAAGAATGCGCTCAACGTCCAGCAAGTTGATCGCCGCAGGTAGGCTATAGCCTTTCCCCGGAACCGTGAACACATCCAAACCCCACTCCCGAATGGTCTGAATATGCTTGTTAATCGCTGCGCGGCTCATTCCCAATGACTCACCCAAATGTTCGCCAGAGTGGAACTCGCCGTCCGCCAATAGGGAGATGATCTTCAGTGGAACTGTGGTGTCTCTCATGAAATGACCTCTACGGCATCCAGCTCACCAGTGGCCCCCATAAAACGCACCTCCGGTTCTAACCAGACATCGAATTTCTGCGCTACCGTATTGCGCACGTGTCTGGCTAGTGCCACCACATCCTGGCTGCTGGCATTATCGACATTTACCAATACCAAAGCCTGCTGACGGTGCACCGCTGCGCCACCGATCTGATGCCCCTTGAGTGAACACTGATCGATCAGCCAACCGGCAGCCAATTTTTCTTGCCCGTCCGGCTGTGGATAATGTGGCATTGCAGGATATTGAGCTAATAACGTTTTAGCGGCTTCCCCACTCACCAGTGGGTTTTTAAAGAAGCTGCCTGCATTCCCCGTAATACGTGGATCTGGCAGCTTGCTGCACCGCATGGCGCATACCGCGTCAAATACCTGCTGCGGCGTTACCGTCTTGGGATCCAGCTTGGTAAGGTCGCCGTAGTTCAGCAACGGACGCCACTGTTTGCTAAGCCGTAAACCAACGCCCACAATCACGAAGCCTTGCTTAAGCTCATGCTTAAAAACGCTTTCCCGGTAACCAAACTGGCAGCGTTCAGGATCCATACGATCGATTTCACCCGTAGTCAGGTTCAGCAGGTCGACATACTCACAGACCTGTTTGAGCTCGATGCCGTACGCCCCGATGTTCTGGATCGGGGCCGAACCGACCAACCCTGGGATCAATGCCAGATTTTCCAGCCCGGGGATGCCACGCTCGAGCATCTGGCTAACCAGATGGTGCCAATTCTCCCCGGCACTAACATGCAAATGCCAGGCATCCTGCTCTTCCCTGACGGTGATACCTTTTAACTGGTTAATCATGACCGTACCGGCAAAATCCTCCAGGAACAGGACGTTGCTCCCTTCACCGAGTACCAGCAGTGGCTCTTGGCGCTTTTGCGCTTGCTGCCAGGTTTTAATCATCATTTCAATTTCTTCAGCAATGACTAAATGCGCTGCGTTGACCGGGAGCGCAAAAGTATTGTGATTTTTTAAAGACGCGCTTTCAGTAGACATGATTTAAATACTCTTACGTAATAAATTACCATCTAGTCTACTCGATTCGCCGCGCATGGCTATTATTTGTTTTTATTAATCAGATATTTCTTGTTATCTAATAAGCCCTGATTGCACAGGAATTTAAAACTTCTATGTAAATCATGATGATATAACCCCTTCATTATCCAGATACAAAAAGAAGCCTGAGTTATATAAAACCTATAGGTATTAACGATATGTATGAATATAGCAAGGTGGGTTCGGAACTAAAAATCTCGTGAATATTTCTAGCAGGCAATCTGGTTATATTTAATCATTTACCAATGAGGAGATAATTCGGGATAGCCGAGTGATTGACCCATAGCAAAAAGCCCCATGCTTTCGCATGAGGCTTTCTACTTATTTGATGCCTGGCAGTGTCCTACTCTCGCATGGGGAGACCCCACACTACCATCGGCGCTACGGCGTTTCACTTCTGAG
>NZ_JAGQDC010000003.1 GCF_023282985.1 Serratia silvae
TAGGCTGGGTGTGTAAGTGCAGCGATGCATTGAGCTAACCAGTACTAATGATCCGTGAGGCTTAACCTTACAACACCGAAGGTGTTTTAGAGAGATTGAAGTAGATTTTCAGCGGGTTCCGAGATTGGTTCTGGTGGTCATGAAAATGACGGCCAAGAATGAAACAGAATTTGCCTGGCGGCAATAGCGCGGTGGTCCCACCTGACCCCATGCCGAACTCAGAAGTGAAACGCCGTAGCGCCGATGGTAGTGTGGGGTCTCCCCATGCGAGAGTAGGACACTGCCAGGCATCAATTAAACGTTATCAGTATGACACCTGGTAATGCGCGAAATCACTCAGGTGGTTTTGCCAGCATCGAAAGATGCGACGTAAAAGAATCGGTGGAGCGGTAGTTCAGTTGGTTAGAATACCTGCCTGTCACGCAGGGGGTCGCGGGTTCGAGCCCCGTCCGTTCCGCCACTTAATTGATAAGCCCTGAGTCTCTGACTCAGGGCTTTTTCATTTGCATAAATTGAACACCCCAATGGCTTATTCCTGCCCCAATTAGCGTCAATTTCTGATTATTGTTGCCAATTAATCAAAAGTCTTATGCACAATAGGGCGTTTTTGATCAACAAAACTGCTGCCATAATCCTCTCAAGCTGTTTTGATAAACAAACCGAGAGAACACAATTATGAGCATCCCTGCATTTGGCTTAGGTACCTTCCGTCTGCAAGATCAAGTGGTGATCGATTCCGTGAGCACCGCTCTGGAACTGGGCTACCGTGCCATCGATACCGCACAAATCTATGAGAACGAAGCGGCTGTTGGCCAAGCAATCGCAGCCAGTGGCGTGAAACGTGAAGAGTTATTTATCACCACCAAGATCTGGATCGCCAACCTGGGTAAAGACCAGTTGATCCCTAGCCTGCAAGAAAGCCTGAAAAAGCTGCAAACCTCCTATGTGGATCTGACCTTGATCCATTGGCCATCACCGAACGATGAAATCTCGGTTGCCGAGTCTATGGCGGAGTTGGTTAAGGCTAAGGAACTGGGGCTGACGCGCCAGATTGGTATTTCCAACTTCACTGTTGAACTGATGCAGCGCGCTATTGATGCGGTGGGGGCTGATGCGATTGCCACCAACCAAATCGAACTCTCACCATATCTGCAAAACCGTCAGGTGGTTGAATTTGCGCAACAGCATGGCATTGCCATCACCTCCTATATGACGTTGGCGTATGGCAAAGCGTTGCAAGATGAAGTCATCAACAATATCGCCAAGCGCCGTGATGTGACTGCGGCTCAGGTGATCCTGGCCTGGGCGATGCAGCTGGGTTATGCGGTGATCCCGTCCTCGACAAAGCGTGAAAACCTGGCGAGTAATCTATTGGCGCAGCAACTGACACTGTCTGATGATGAAATGGCTGCGATTGCTGCATTGGAATGCAATGGCCGCCTGGTTAGCCCGGAAGGTCTGGCTCCAAACTGGGATTGATATCTTGGCCGTCTGTGATTCTGAGGCCACAGACGGCCAAGCTTGTTTTAACGAGCGATCTTTTGGTGTAGGGCGATAATCTCACGGCCCATTTCCATCAGCATAATCGCGCTCATCAGATGGTCCTGCGCATGAACCATCACCAGATGAACCGGGATTTTACCGCTGCCCTCGTCCATTTCGATCAGTTTGGTCTGCACGTGGTGAGCGCCAGAGAGTGCCTCTTGCGCTTGCTGCATATATGTTCGGCCTGGACGAAATCTTCTTCTTCGCGTGCACAGCGCATGGCTTGAAACACCAGACTGCGGGCGTAACTCGCATTGGCAATCAGCTCCATTACTTCGTTTTCCAAATCAATTTCAGGCTTCCTCAATCAGCGCCAGGGCTTGATCCAAGACCTTGTCACCCTTTCATGGTGCCGTAGGCCATCATATCGATGCAGGCGACTTTTTTATGGTGCTCATGGGCAATCTTCTCGCACTCGGCCAGCTTATAGCGGATCTGCGGCCCCAGCAGCGCGACGTCAAATTCGATTACCGCCGTTTTGTATTCACGGATCGACTTGGCGCAGATCTCGGCGTCAATACCGCGTGCTTTGGCGGCTTCCTGCATCTTTTTCACCAGCAGACTGGTGGACATACCCAAGTCACACACTAACAGGATCTTTTTCATGTTATTTCTCCAGGCGTTCCAGCAGGTGCTGGATTAAAAGTGGAGAAGAAATTGGGTGGTCTGACGTCCACCGCATTCTGGTTACAACATCGGCCAGCTTAGCGGGGTGTCAGGCTTTCGCTAAGAAAGTCGATAAAGCTGCGTAGGCGGTTGCTTACGGCGCTGTCGCTGTAATAAACCGCATTGACCGGTATGGCAACCGGCAGCGTCTCCTTGATCAGGATCTGCACTAAATCCCCACGCTGAATATCTTCATCGATCATAAAGTTCGACAGACAGGCGATGCCGTTGCCATGTAGGCAGAGGTGGCGCTGTGTTTCTCCGCTGTTGGTAGTCAGCCCCGGAGTGATCTCCAACTGCCGGCCATCGGCGCTGGCTAATGGCCAACGGTTCAGGCTGAGCAGATCGTTGAAGCCGATGCAGCAGTGTTGCGCCAGCTCCTCCACGTTTTGCGGGGTACCGAACTGCCGCAGATAGGCCGGTGACGTCACAATTTTTCGATAGCTGGTCATCAGTTTACGCGCCTTCAAACTTGAGTCTGTCAGTTCCCCCACCCGGATGGCAATGTCGACCTTGCGCTCAATCAGGTTGATAAAGGTTTCTGAAGAGACTAGCGAGAGCGACATTTCCGGGTAGCGGGCACGAAACTCGCCAACCAATGGGGTCAGCACGTGCAACACGACCGGCGTTGCGGCATCCACGCGCAACAGGCCCTGGGGCCGCTGGCGGCTCTCCATCAGCGTATTTTCCGCTGCGGCCATATCGCTCAGGACTTTCTGCACCTGGCGGAAATAGTTTTCTCCCTCCTGCGTCAGGTTTATCTGGCGGGTGGTGCGATTGAGCAGCGTGACCCCCAGCTTACTTTCCAGCTTTTTAACCGTACGGCTGACCACCGAGTTCGCCTGTTCCAAGTGCTCCGCCGCGCGGCTGAAGCTACCGCATTCCACCACGGTGACAAAGGTGATCAGTTCATCCGAATTTGCCTTCATTGTTGCTCCACCAGCAAAATTTATTTGAAATTTTGAGCATTTTTATCATTTAAGCACAGGCAGATAATCACCGCTATCAACCCGAACGCTATTTTGGAGTTAGCAATGCCTCTCGCTTTACTTGCCTTGACCATCAGTGCCTATGCCATCGGCACCACGGAGTTTGTGATTGTCGGATTGATCCCGACCATCGCCGAACAGTTGAACGTCACTGTGCCCTCCGCAGGGCTGCTGGTGACCCTTTACGCCATTGGGGTGGCGATCGGCGCGCCGGTACTGACCGCTTTAACCGGCCGAGTGCCGCGCAAGATGCTGCTGGTGGGCCTGATGGTGCTGTTCACCCTTGGCAATCTGCTGGCCTGGCAGTCACCGAGCTATGAGTCACTGGTGGTTGCTCGTTTACTGACTGGCCTGGCGCACGGGGTGTTTTTCTCGGTGGGTTCAACCATTGCGACCAGCCTGGTAGCCAAAGAGAAGGCGGCAACGGCCATCGCCATCATGTTTGGTGGCTTGACCGTCGCGCTGGTGACCGGCGTGCCGTTAGGCACCTTTATCGGCCAGCACTTCGGCTGGCGTGAGACCTTCCTGGCGGTGTCGTTGATTGGCATGGTGGCGATTATTGCCAGCCTCATCTTGATCCCGAACAACATCAAGAACCAGGCCAGTGCCAGCATCCGCGATCAGCTACAAGTGCTAACTCACCCGCGCCTGCTGCTGATTTACGCCGTTACCGCACTGGGCTACGGCGGGGTATTTACGACCTTCACCTTCCTGGCGCCGATGATGCAGGAGCTGGCTGGCTTTTCGGCTCCGGCCGTCAGTTGGATTTTGCTGGCCTATGGCATAGCGGTAGCCATCGGTAATATTTGGGGCGGCAAGCTGGCCGACCGTCATGGCGCGGTACGGGCATTGAGCTTTATCTTTGCCGCGTTAGCCGCCTTGCTGTTGGTGTTTCAGTTTACAGCAAGCCACAGCATCGCCGCGTTGCTGACGGTGGTGGTGATGGGGGTATTTGCCTTTGGCAATGTCCCGGGCTTGCAGGTTTATGTGGTGCAGAAGGCCGAGCAGTACACACCGAACGCGGTGGACGTTGCTTCTGGCCTGAATATCGCGGCTTTTAACGTGGGGATCGCACTGGGCTCCGTGATTGGCGGACAGACTGTGGCCTCACTAGGGTTGGCGCAAACGCCTTGGATCGGGGCACTGATTGTGGTGGGGGCATTGTTACTGATTGGTCTCAGTGGCCGCTTGGATAAACAATACCCACGGCAGTTCGCCTGATCCCATCTTGCACTCTTCTTGGCCCGCATTGGTGGGCCTTTTCGCATTCAGCGCGCACCTTTACAGACACATACACGGCATTGATTGAAATCGGCCCGCCTTGCCCCTATAACTGGATCTCTAAAAGCCATGTTGGCAGAGCCGCTCAGGCGTATACTCAATTTAGTCTTGGTAGCCATGTTGCTATCAACGTGATCTTCATCCGAACGGGAAATAGGCGAATAACGTGCCGAAACGAACTTATGCAATGAGGTATGTTGCGGGCCAGCCAGTTGAACGGATTTTCCCTGGTGCCATCAATCAGCCGCTACCGCCCGGGGCCGCTTTGCCTACGTCTGGCGCGCTGCGGGTGATGGTATGGAATATTTTCAAACAGCAGCGTGCCGATTGGCTTTCTGTATTGAAAGACTTCGGTAAAGATGCGCAGCTGGTGCTATTGCAGGAGGCGCAGACCACGCCGGAATTGGTCAGCTTTGCCACTTCTAACTATCTGGCTGCCGATCAGGTGCCCGCCTTTGTGTTGCCGCAACACCCTTCAGGTGTGATGACGTTGGCGGCGGCACATCCGGTGTATTGTTGCCCGCTGCGCGAACGGGAGCCACTGTTGCGTTTGGCCAAATCGGCGTTGATCACCGTTTACCCGTTATTCAATGGTGAGCTATTGATGGTGGTGAATATCCATGCGGTGAATTTTAGCCTGGGGGTCGATGTTTACAGTAAGCAGCTTGGCCCGATTGGTGAACAGATCGCCCTCCATCGGGGACCAGTGATCATGGCGGGGGATTTTAACGCCTGGAGCCGCAAGCGCATCAACGCGCTGTATCAATTTGCCAGCGATATGGCGTTGCACGAGGTCAACTTCACCGACGATCATCGCCGCAAAGCTTTTGGCCGCCCGTTGGATTTTATCTTTTACCGCAACTTGGGCGTTACGGAGGCCTCGGTGCTGGTGACTCAGGCCTCAGACCACAATCCGCTGCTGGTGGAGTTCCATTCGCAAACCGATAAACCGGTCTGGTAGCGAAATTTGGCCAATAAAAAAGCATCCCGAAGGATGCTTTTTTTGTAGCGAAAACTTAGGTTTCCGGCGACGATTTGTTGCTGACAAACAGGGTCAGCTTCACACCGGGTTGCAGACTACTGCCTTTGCCGAGCGTTGAGTTCCAACGCATCACGTCGTTAATTTCGACGCCGTGACGACGTGCAATGCTCGATAGCGAATCACCTTTACGCACTTTATAGGTGATGCTGCTGTTATCCTTGGCATTGTTGGCCACTTGCAGGGTTTGCCCAACTTTCAGCGTGCTCTTGCCACGCAAATTGTTCCAACTCTGCAAATCGCTGGTCTTAACATTCAACCGTTTGGCGATGGTGGATAACGTGTCACCGGAGCGAACCTTATACGCACTTCCGCCTGACAGGCCGCTGTTCTTTGCCAACTGAGTAGTTGGTAATGTTGCAGCTATCTGTCCGTCGGCCAACGAGTCTTTCAACTTTGCGACATTCTTTTTGGGAACCATGATGTAATGGGGCCCATTGGGTGCCGTAACGCCTTTTTTGTAGCCAGGGTTGTAAGCCTTCATCTTGGTAAGAGAAAGCCCAGACATCTCCGCCGCCTGAGTCAACTGGATCTGCTGCCCGACATCAATACGCGCCAGTGCACGGGTTTCGTCAGTTTTTGGCAACTTGACGCCGTACTTTTTGCTGTGCTTGATGATATCGCTCAGTGCCAGCATTTTCGGGACATAGATTGACGTTTCACGCGGAAGCGACAATGCCCAGAACTCGGTGGACTTACCCTGACGTTTATTCGCCTTAACTGCCTGCATGACTCGGCCTTCACCACTGTTATAAGCGGCGATGGTCAGTAACCAGTCACCGTTAAACATGCGGTTCAAACGCTCCATCATGTTAAGCGCAGCGGTTGTCGAGGCCACAACATCACGGCGCCCGTCATACCACTGATTGTTTTTCAACCCATAATTGCGACCCGTTTGCGGCACGATCTGCCATAGCCCTGCGGCATTGGCACTTGATGTGGCGTGGGGGTCAAAAGCGCTCTCCACTATGGGTAGTAGTACCAGTTCCATCGGCATATTGCGTTTCTTAATCTGCCCGACTATCCAGTACATGTACGGCTCTGCCCGTAGTGTTACATCGTGGAGATAGCTCTTACTTTTTAAATATTTTCTTTTTTGTTCACGGATCCGGTCGTTTTCCGGAACCTCCATCTTCAGCTCGTCGCTAATGAAGTTCCACAGGTTCTGCTGGGCGGCGCTACTGTTACTGTCTAGCCACCGTGCCGAACTCGCTGTGTACTCTCCTGCTTCACTTTCTTGACCTGCCGAAGACAGACTCTGTGCATGCTGCTCTGGTGCCGGTGCATCCTGCCTGGATGACTGGCAACCAACCAACAAGACCGAGGCGAGAAGTATCGCTTTAGCCTTCATGTGTGTGTCAATATAGTTGCTTAAAAGACGAGCAAGGATACTTTGCTTAATCAAAAAACACAACTAAAAGCTTAGAAGGCATCCTTGCGCAGGCGTAATTCGGAAAAAACCGAATGAAGCTGACTCGGTGGTGAGTTAAAGCCTATTTCATTTTGTAAATCAGTGTCATGGCAGCGTAAAAATAGATTAATTTTACGCTCTAATTGCAGCGTTGTGGGCAGGCTGGGTACTCCTTTTGCCCTTGATTGCTCAATTTGTTGCTGATATGTTTCAATTTGGCGATCTTGCGGCAAAATTGTCCTGGCAAACTTAAGGTTTGAGAGCGTGTGTTCGTGTGCGCAACAAATTAAGGTTTCGTCGGGAAGTTGCGCGAGCCGTTGAAATGAGTGGTACATTTGCTCTGCCGTTCCTTCAAAAAGCCGTCCGCAGCCCGCAGAAAAAAGCGTATCCCCACAGAAAAGATAAGGTGCACTGTAGAATGCTACGTGCCCCAGGGTATGTCCTGGAACGGCGATGGTGGTGTAGCGACGCCCGCCAATTGCCAGGATATCGCCATCCTGAACCAACCGATTTGCTCCCTTATTAGCGGTTTCCTGAGGGCCATACACCGGCAGATCCGGATATTGCGCAACGATTTCCGCGACGCCGCCGACATGGTCGCGGTGGTGATGGGTCAATAATATGGCGTCGGGGGTCAGTTGCCGCTGGGACAATGCCGCCAATACCGGGCCAGCTTCGCCGGGATCGACGATCACACAGCGCCCTTGCTGGTTAGCTAATAACCAAATGTAATTGTCCTGAAAAGCGGGAATACTGATAAGATTCATGGAACACCTCTCGTTGGCAACGGCTTGAAAGAGATACTAAACCATGAAACCAGCCCAGACTCTAGAAAAGCTCACTAGCCCCAACTCCTGGGCCGGGTTGCCATGGGGCGAATACTATCGTGAGGCGTTGGAGCAGCAGTTGCAGCCCTGGTGGCCCAAGATGTTTGGTTTCCATCTGTTGAAGATCGGCAATCTCAGCGCCGAGTTAGATAGCGAAAAGTGTGCCATCTCGCATCAGGTTAACGTGGGATTGGCCGGAGAGAACCTGCATGTGCAGGCCGATCCTTATCAGTTACCCTTTGCGGCCAAGTCTGTCGATGCCTGCCTGTTGTCCCATACGCTCTCCTACGCCGATGATCCGCACCGTATGTTGCGTGAGGTCGACCGCGTCATGATCGACGATGGTTGGCTGGTGATCAGCAGTTTCAACCCTTTTAGCCTGCTAGGTCTGGGGAAGCTGATCCCCCGGTTGCGCAAACGTCAGCCTTACGTCAGCCGGATGTATACCCAGATGCGCCTGTTGGACTGGCTCAGCCTGCTCAATTATGAGGTGTTGGATCAGACGCGCTTCCATGTGCTGCCCTGGCGGCGCAAGGGAGGCCCTTTCTTGAGTACACATTTACCGGCGCTCGGCTGTATGAGCGTGATTGTGGCCCGCAAACGAACCTTGCCGCTGACGCCAACGCCGATGAAAGTGGGGGCGAGAAAACACTCTCTTAGCCGCGCAGTGGGCGCGACTAAGAGTTATCGCAAACTGCCTTAAGCTTCGGGCTTGTAGCCAACGTCGTCCTGCGTCGGGTTACCAGCCGCATCGCGTGCCAGCACGTCACAACGTTCGTTTTCCGGGTGCCCGGCATGGCCTTTGACCCATTCCCAGCGGATGGTATGGCGGGCAATCGCCAAATCCAGGCGCTGCCAGAGATCGACGTTCTTCACCGGTTTTTTATCGGCGGTTTTCCAGCCGCGCTTTTTCCAGTTATGGATCCAACTGGTGATCCCCTGGCGTACGTACTGGCTATCGGTGCTCAGCACCACTTCGCAGGGGGTGGTCAACGCTTCGAGCGCCACAATGGCGGCCATCAGTTCCATGCGGTTATTGGTCGTCAGGTAATAACCCGCGCTGAACAGTTTCTCGTGCTGTTTATAACGCAAAATTGCGCCGTAACCGCCGGGGCCTGGATTACCAAGGCAAGAGCCGTCGGTGAAAATTTCTACCTGTTTAAGCATCTCTGGTAGACTCTTCCTATCAGTTTTATAAAAACCAAGTCTGACATAAACCAGCGCCATGAGCACAGCATTATGATCTCTACACCAACCAGACAGATCGTTCTCGATACCGAAACCACCGGTATGAACAAGCTAGGGGTTCACTACGAAGGTCACCGCATCATTGAGATCGGGGCCGTTGAGGTGATCAACCGCCGCCTGACCGGTCGCCACTTCCACGTTTACGTCAAGCCGGATCGGCTGGTGGATCCGGAAGCCTACGGCGTACACGGTATCAGCGATGAGTTCCTGGCGGATAAGCCCACTTTCGATCAGATCGCCGCTGAATTTATCGACTTTATCCGTGGTGGCGAATTAGTCATTCATAACGCTACGTTCGATATCGGCTTTATGGATCACGAGTTCCGTATGTTGCAGCGAGATATCCCAAAGACGGATACCTTCTGTACCATCACCGACAGCCTGTTGATGGCGCGCCGCCTGTTCCCAGGCAAGCGTAACAACCTCGATGCGTTGTGTAACCGCTATGAGATAGACAACACCAAGCGAACGCTGCACGGCGCTTTGCTCGATGCCGAGATCCTGGCGGAAGTCTATCTGGCGATGACCGGTGGCCAGACCTCGATGGCTTTCCAGATGGAAGGGGACACCCAGCAGACGGATTCAGCCCAGGATATCCAGCGTATCCAGCGCCCGGCTACGGCGATGAAAGTGATTTACGCCAGTGACGCAGAGTTGCAGGCTCATGAAGCGCGTCTGGATCTGGTGCAAAAGAAGGGCGGTAGCTGTTTGTGGCGTGGTGGCGCAGAAGCCGAATAACGGTCTCTCAGGATAGAAATGGCGCTTAAGCGCCATAATCAACGTGTGTTCGTTGAAAAACTGTGCAAACGACTCTTTTTATAAGAAAAGACGTTGACGGAATGGCGAGGCAACCGTAGTATTCGGCTCGTTCCCCCGCAAGAGGGAACGTTGCGGAGCGGTAGTTCAGTTGGTTAGAATACCTGCCTGTCACGCAGGGGGTCGCGGGTTCGAGCCCCGTCCGTTCCGCCAACATTCAGAAGCCCTGAGTTAGCAATAACTCAGGGCTTCGTCTTTTCCGTTGTCCCACGTTCAAATCCTCTCTTCATACCCCTTCGCCAGTGTTGGTAGAAAACACATTAAAGATGTTTCAAATATGACCTAGGCGATCTTCCTCTATCCTGACACCTGTTACCGGCAGGCGTCAATCAGCTAGCCGTGCGGGAAGGGATCAGTCATAGGTCACGTTAAACAGTACCGAACTCTTCACTTTTCCGGCGGTTGCGCGTCCGGTTGCATAATACTCATAGCTGATATCACACTGGCTCCGGTTATCGACAATAACGGCACAGCCAACGCGTGGACTAGTGCGTAAATCCAGCGGATTGTCATTCATCAGCAGCCTGATTTCGACGTTTTCGGCCTCGCCACTCAGCATATTGACCAGGTTGCCGGTCTCTGAACTGACCGTAGGCCCATTTTCCAGAGTAATATAGGGCGTGTAACCATTGGTACAATGTACTCCGCCGATATGGATACTGCCTAGCGAACGGCCATGAGTCATACCCGCTGCGTGTAGGCTCCCCGCTGAAACCTGTGGCATCGGCCAATCGTAGTTCTTATGTTCTTGCCCCTCGACGCTGTCGAAGTAACAGGTCGCGAGCTTAATGGAACCCGTAACATTAAGCACGCCGGTAGAGGCGGCCTGAGCACTTTGCCCACCGCCGATCAGCATCACTAGAGAAAGTAGCCCCAGCGTATTCGATATCTTCATGCACCGCTCCCGATCATTGATAGGTGATCATAAACTCTATTTGGGCATCAGCCCTGCCAGCTTGGATGGGGGCAGAGGTTTGAATATAGGTCGCCTTGACGCCCAGGTTGTAATCACCGCCGCGATCCTCATGGAAGGTAATATAGTCAGCCAGATTGATATTCTGGTTGAATTTGGCCGTTTGATAGTTGCCGTTCTCCTGCCTTAAGCTCAGTTGCACACCAACCCCGGAGGCTGCGTCACCGGCGGTGGTATTGAGTTTTGAGATCCCGCGTTCGGCATCGATGAATCCATTGCGTGGCGTAAGCTTGAGGTTGATGATATTGGGCCTGAATACGCCGAAGGAAGTCGTGCCATAGAAAGCCGGGCAGCCAGAGAGCACAATCTCGGTCTCGGCGTTGCCTGCGGTGCTACCGATGCCGTTGAACTCATCAGGATAGTGTTCCCCAAGAGGCAGATAGTAATTGTTGCCGACGTTGCAGGTTGCCGGGATCACGGTCAGATTGCCGATCATCGCGGTCAGCTGATAGATTAAGCTTGTGCCTTTACCGTCGAATGAGGTCTGGAATCTGGGGAGGTCACTACTGTTAATGGTGCCGCTGCCGACGTTGGCGGCGGTTTTAATAAATTGGATATTAAAGCTGACCGAGGCATCATGCTGGTCGGTAAAGTTGAAAACACTGTCGCTGCTGGGTGAAAAGTAGGCCGGTAGCCTGCCAGGGATCGGTAAACGCGCACCGCTGTTGCCATCGGGAGTGCCTTGCCACAGCGCCACCCCGATGCCAGGAATATTGGTATTGAACACGAAGGGAAAGGTGGTGTTACTGTAATCGGATTGGCCATAGGGCATAGTAGTAAAGGTACTAACCAGATCATAGCTCCCTTTGCGGCAGAATAGTTTGGCTCCGTTGCCATTGGTCTGGATCCGTTGGGAATAGATCACACTGCCGATAGGAAGGTCCTCCCCCACGGTAACATAGCCGCCAATGGTCAGGCGGGTGTTGAGTGGTTCCTTGATGGCAGAGGAGTCATCCCAATCACAACCCGCGCTTGCCGCGAGCGCATTCTGCGCGCACAGGCCACCGCAGAGTATCAGTGATATCGCCATTCTTGAGGCGAATATTCTTTTCATGTTTTTTCTCATAGAGTGTGGGTACTTCGTCACTGGCAGACGCCTTGAATCAACAGCCTGCTCTCTTCAGAAGTGCCTGGCTGCAGCGAATAATGAATGTTGCAATGCTCTGCCTGATCGTTCCCCCATCGCACCTGCAGCACGCCTTTCAGGTCAAGATCACGGGCCACTATCAGGCTGGCTTGACCGACAACCCCCACGGCGTTGTTCTGCGCATCATAGACGTTGGCAGCGAAGGGCAGTGGGCTCCCGTCTGGTCGCTTGGCTCTGATGTAGGTCACCTTGCCGCGTTTGGTTTCATAATCAAGCAGTACCAATGCACCGGCACGGGGGGCGGTGGTATTGCGAGTAGATAGCAACTCTACGTCCCGTGAACTGCCCTTGGGATCGATATCGACCTGGTTGAGATAGTAGGGCCGCAGGTAAGGGACGATGGCATAGCCAAAACGGTCGATCTTAACGCCGGAAGCGCTGGTGACGAGAGCGCCTTTGGCACCTGGTGCACGTACCAGTCCCCCCGTTTCGCCAAGCGACTGCCCTAAAGTGATGCCGCCACGGTGAGCGACTATGGCACCATCCATGTTCGCTGAAATCTGCCGGTTGCCTTGCCCATAGCTATAGGTTGCTCCCATACGGGCTTGGGATGCGCGGTAGCCAACGCCACCGTTGAAATAGTTGCTATTGCCGTCAGTATTACGACTGGTGCTGACGACATAGTTAAACTGATTCTGTTCACCCGCATTGCCCGATAGGCCAATCAGGCCAGTACTCCCCTTGTTGTCGGTAGTGCCGGTAGCATTGAGCGTTGGCGCATAGAGGCTTGAACCTAACGGTAACGAGAGCGTCAGTGCGTATTGGGTTTCTCGGCGATTCGCCGTTGTATCGTCTGCGTTTCTTGTGAGTTGCCCGCTAAGCGTGCGGTTTACCGATAAGGTATAGCTAAGATTGCGCCAGAAGTTGCTATAACCTATCTGCAGACTCTGTTGTGAACTACTCTGGTTCCAGTAAGTGGTATGGTTGCCCGTGACATAGAGACTGCCCCAGCCTTCTCCCAGCGGCTGGTTGACCGAGAGCGTAAACAGGCTGCGTTGACGGCCATAGGTATCGATATTTTCATTACGCAGGGCCAGATCACGCAGCTGCACGGCATCATTTAAGCTCAGGAAACCGTCTGTTGAGTAACGATAAGCCGCCACGGAGAAGCTGGTTTGTGTTTCTGGATACATCTGGCTAAAGCCGATACGATAGCTTTGCCCTGAACGAGGGGGCTGGCTGGGAAAACGGGTTTTCGCCTGGGTGATATCCAGCGAGAGAGCGCCGAGAGGCGTGTTCGTGGCCGCCCCTAATAAGGCCGAAAAGTAACCCTTGCTGGCGATGGCACCGGTATAGCCGGTAATGAAATTACTCAGGCCTAACTGGTAAGTCAGGCTACCAAAGCCCGGTTTATTTGCCAGCCCTGCCGTATTCACTTTACCTGCAGCCACTTCGTAGCGGCTTATTCCTGGCCGCAACATTTGTGCAACCGAGGCATAGGGAACAGTAAAGGTTCTGACCTGACCGGTAGCTTCTTCTATTTGTACGGTCAGTTCCCCTCCGTAGCTGGTGGGATAGAGATCGTTAATTTCAAACGGCCCCGGAGATACGGTTGTGGTATAGAGAGTGACACCGTTCTGAGTAATGACGACCCTGGCATTGGTATTGGCTATGCCGCGTACTACGGGAGCATAGCCACGTAGAGAGTCAGGCAGCATACGGTCGTCAGAATAGAGTCTGGCCCCACGCACACGTACGCCATCAAATAATTCGCCACTGGTGAAGGTATCACCAAGGACCAATTGGGATTGCAACACGGGAATATCACGGCCGATATAGGTTGACGTGCTCTTGTAATCCCCGCCGCTGCCATTGGAGGACCAATTGATAGTTCCGTTATTTCGTACACGCCAAGGACCGGCATTCAGGCCGTTACGTAGCCCGAGATAGCCGTAGGTATTGGTATTTTCCCGCTGTTTTGACTGATAAACGTTGGCATTGTAGTTCACTATCAAAGCGGTTAAGCCGTCTTCCCATAGCTCGGGATTGACGTAGCCACGCGGTGATCTATTGAGTAGCAATTGTGGTATCGTCAGTGTCAGCTTTTGCTCGCTGACATCAAAGCTGACGGTGGCCCCGGGCAGGAGTTCGCTAAGTGAACCGCAATATCCCTCTTGCACTAGTGGAGCCAATTGAACGGCAGGGGTCTGAGCCAGCAGTTTCTCTGCGCTCAGATTGAGCAACGAAAAGAAACTTCCCGGGTAGCAGGGAAGGGTTTGCAGGCTATTGCCCGGTTGGGTTTTGAACTGGATTTTTTCATTTCCGATCCGTTGGCCATTAAGCTCGATCGACGCGGTGTAGATACCAGGGACAACGACGTTACCGCGGCTGAATTGGGCCGGATCGAACGTGCCGACCTTACCACCAGGGAAAAAGCTGGGGTCGAATGTGACTTCTTCCGGTGCATCTGCCGCATAGCTGGCAGTAGCCGAAACCATGGCATACGAAAGCAACCACTTGAGCGTGGTTTTTATTGTCGGGTTACATCTAGTCATAGCATCCTTGATGACTCAGATAAGCCAATACTCCTGAAATTAAGGGTTATGTCAGCGGCTTAACGGGTATATTTTTTCAATAAAAGCCCCGTAGTCATTAATCGCCTTGGCGATTACGCTATTTGGCGGCACCGCAATAACCTTGCTATCGCGTTTTAACTGAAAGGTTTGCTCAGAGAAGGGAGCAATCATGCCGCCATCAGAACCTGTAGCCGAGGCGATGCCATGGCCAGAGACCAGAACAGAGGCATAGCTGATATGGTATGGCGTTGGGTTTTTAGCGAGCAATTTATCCCCTTGCAGTTGCCAACTTACCTTATCCATGGTTTCCGATGACAGCGCTGGTAACGTTGCCGGGCGGTAAAACACTTTCAGGCGGTTGCGATAGGCAATGGAGAGTTTGTTATGATTTCCTTTCGACTGGGGCGGGACTTCAAGTACGTTGATCCAGTAAAGGGTCTCGCGGTCGGTAGCGTGGTTTGCCATCGGCGTTGCGGTAATGCGTAAGGTTTGTGTTTTGGCTGGTTCAACGCGTGAGACCGGTGGCATCAGCATAAAGGGAACGTCGCTGTCCTCGGGGGCGATATTGGCATCACCTGCATCAATCCAGGATTGAACCAACAGTGGGAAACGGCTTTTATTTTCCAGCTTCAGCGTGACTTCCCTGGCATCGGAAGGGTAGATAACACGAGTACCAGCAATAACGATACTGGCATGCAGGTGTGAAGAAAAAAATCCGCTTATCAGTAGCGATAAGAGCAGCCAACATCTTTGTATCAGAGGCATAACAATCTCGTCAGTATAGCCGTCGTTAATATGGCCCCGTAGTCACAGGGCCATAGAATATTACAGCTAGGTTTTAGTTATAAACGATGCTGTATTTAACCGTGGAGGCAACTTGACCAGGGGTTGCCGAGCCATTTACCGCAACATATCGGCCAACGTAATTATACTGTGCGGTCTGATTGACGATGGTTTTCGGCGAGTAGTTGCCAATGCCAGACGCCAAGTTAATCGGGGTGTCGGTTTCGGCGTTCAGGATTTGAATCTCAACATTTGTCGCGCCGTTGCTTGAGTTATCAGTATTTTTCAACCAGCCGTTCGGGCTAATCGCCGGGCTGCTTGGCTCGAAATACACTGAGGCAATACTACCATCGATGCAGTTTGGATCGTTGGGACCACCTAGTGTGATGCTAAACGAGTAAGGCTTGGCCGTGGCACCAACAAAGCTTAACTCACTGGCGCTAACCTTTTCTAAAGGGATGTCCATATTAATGGAGCCATTTGGAGTTTTGCCGTTAATCAGACAAGTTGCATTAGTGACTTCGCCAGTGAAGTTGATATTACCACCTGGGGTAACACCAGGCGCGATAGCAGCAGAAGCCGGAACCGATGCCAAGCCGCCGATAGCCAGTGAGAGTGCCATTACTAATGTGGTTTTTTTCATTGCATATGATCCTTGTTAATTATCCTTAAAATACTCTGAACTTTACATGGAGTGACATCAGAGTTGTCATTTCACTTTGACAGTGAAAATGCTGTTCCCTTTGGTGGTGATAAACCGTCAAATCATATTTTTTTTATATACAGTGGGGTAATAGAGGCCCCACGTAAGGTATATCCCTTTCCTCGCGCGGTTTTAATAAAGTCATCGGCTATATCGATCTTACTTAACCGTGCTTTAAGCTCAGCAACCACTTGGGTCAACCTAGTGGTTGAAGAGGATAAGTTATAGTTTTCCCAAACCTGTACCAGCAACTCCTGGTTGGAAACATAACCAGAGCTTGCATGTGCCAATAGATACGTCAGCAACCGCAACATCGTTTCTCGCAGTCTTAGATAGTTGGTAAATCGTTCATCACCATGATGGTGGTACTCTATCGTATTATAAAGCTTGATTACCGAGCCAGACTTGATATCTACCTGATATTCATTGTTGATAATATAGCCAAAAAGCAATAACCCACCCTCACCCGTTTCGACGATTGGGTCTGCTACATATTTAATTTGACTCGTGCCATCCATTATCAACTCCGCCGCATCTGCTGCTAAAACTGCCTGGCTCTGATTTCATCTATTGGAAATATTACTTCCATATTGTTGGCTTCATATATTATTGCCTGAAGATTTAATGTCAATTCATAAAAATAAAAAAACAACCAGAAATAAAAGACTTTAAATCTGGTTATTGATTTATTTTTGATATTTTTGTTTGTTTTTTCTGTGAATTTGTTGTTTTTTGACATTAATAGCTGTTACTGCAGAGGTGCTAATGCATAAGCATAAAATGCTGTTTTTTGGCTTGTGACGGATTTTGGTTTGGTTTTTTCCCTTTTAAATGTCACGGAGTGAAGTTAAAGTTCAAATAAGTTGCGCTCTGACACTTTTTTCATTCGGAGAATTCCTAATGACTTTTATTTTATATGCTATTTTTAATTTTTGCAAGTTAAGATAAGTCTTGCTGATTTCTGATATAAATAGATATTCAATATGTATATATTGTTTGGGTTATCTTTTTAGTATTGGCGGGGCATAAGTTCTCTGTGTAGATGAGAAGCAGGCCGAATAGATGAATTCGGCCTGGTGATAGATATCACAGATGTATCAGAACAGCACCGAGTAGTTCAAACCAAAGGTGCGGCCACGGCCTTTATAGCTGTACAACTCAGGCGCGCCGTAGGTTGGGCTATACAGGATTGGCGCACGTTGGCCCCACACGGTGGTGTAGTCTTTGTCCAACAGGTTCTCTACGCTGAAACTGACCTTGCCCACCGGCAGGGCATAGCTGCTGAGGACGTCAATGGTGTTATAGCCGTCGAGCTTGCGGCCCTGGCTGTCGGAAACGTCGAAGGTCTGCTGCGACTGCACGCGCACCGTCCAGTCACCCGGTGCCCAGTTGACGTAGGCGGTGGCTTTCGATGGGCTGGCGGTGTCGACGGTCAACTTCTCCCATTTGCCATCGGTCTTGGTTTCCGACTTGATCAGGTTAAAGGTGGCTCCGGTGCTCCATTCGCTGTCGTCGAAGAAGTAGTCCACCGCGCCTTCCATGCCATAAATTCGACGTTTGTCAGAGTTCATGTTGATGGTCATATCGGTCTTGTTAATGGTGATGGTCTTGTCTGACAGGGAATAGTAGGCTGCAACCTGGGTGCGCAGGTTGTCGCCGTTGTAGCGCCAACCTAGCTCATAGGAGTCAACCTTGATGCCGTCCAGCTTGGAGTCATTGACGTTGACGCTTTTTTGCAGCTGATAGTGGCCGTTCACCAGCTTATAGGTGCCGGAACCGTAATACTTGGCCAGATCCGGGATCTCAAACCCTTGCGAGAAGTTGAACCAGGTCTGTTGGCGTTCTGTCAGATGAGCCAGTAAACCGGCGTTGAACAGCGCGTTGTTGTAGTCGGTTTTACCGCCCGGCACGGCATCGGCAGAGGTCGCCAGTCCGTTGGCGATCCCTTGCTGCTGTGCGTAGCCAACGAAATCATCCACCTTGTTCTCGGTGTACTGGTAGCGCACGCCGCCGCTCAGGGTGAACATCGGGTCGATGTCGTAGCTGGCCTGCATGAACGGCGCCAGGTTGGTGGTGGTATAGCTCGGGTAACGGCCGACGTTGTAGGCATTTTGCAACGTCATCCCGCCGGACTGCTGGGCCAGTGCCAGATTGAAGAACTGCTGGTTGGCATTGAAGCTTTCATGATCGGCATCGAAGCCGTAGGTCAGCGTCAGGCTATCGATCGGCTTGCTGTTCAGGGTCAGTTTGCCACCGTAGAAATCGGTTTTCTGTTGTGAAGCGCCGATGCTGGTTACCTTGCCGCCGCTCAGGGTTGGGAACGGATAGAAGGTCAGCGATTCATCACGATAATAAACCTGCGCCACCAGATCCTGGCCCCAGAAGTCGGTGTTGGAGTATTGCAGGTTGATCAGATGGCGTTCGGTGCCTGGAATGCGATCCGAATCCAGATTACCGCTGTTGTAGGCCTGCCCGTTACCGGTCACCGCCGAGAAGTTTTGCCCCAGATACAGGCCGTGCTTACCGTCTGACTCGCTGTTGAAATATTGCGTGGTCAGCTGCAACTGCTGATGATCGTCGATATTGATGGTGCCGGTGCCCATCAGGTCGATACGATCGGAATATTGCAGGCCGGTTTGGGTGTTGTCGATCAGTACCTCGTCGCCTTTGCCGTCATACCAACCGCCGTAACGCTGATACGAAACCGACAGCCGCCCGGAGGCCTTATCGGTGCCGCCGCTGACGGCCGCCGACACGTTTTCATCGTGATCGCTGCTGCTGTTGAAGCCGGTTTTACCGCCAAGCTGCAGCTCCACCTGTTTCTCTTCCTGGCCTTTCTTGGTCACGATGTTGACTAGGCCACCGGTGCTACCGCCGCCGTACAGCGAAGTAGCGCCTGAAATCACCTCAATATGGGCGATGTTGAACGGATCGATCGAATCGAGCTGGCGGCTGTCGCTGCGCGATGAGTTCAGGCGCACGCCATCGATCATCACCATCATCGAGCGGCCGCGCAGGTTCATACCGTAGTTGGTACGGCCCTGGCTACTGACGTCCATGCCCGGGATCAACTGCGACAGCACATCCTTGATCTCTTTACCGCCCTGCACCTGTTGCTCAATTTCCTGGCCTTCGATCACCCAGGTGGTCTGTGCCATTTCCGCTACGCTGCGGTGAGAGCGGCTGGCGGAAACCACCAGTTGGTCATCATTTTTTTGTTCTTCTGCCCAGGCCGTTGGTGCGAGCATGGCTAACAGGCAAGGGTTTAGTACCCAGAGGTGTCTGCGTTTCATTGTTGTTCAAACGTTTCCATGGTTAGTTAAAGTTAAAGATGGCGTCGTGTGCAGCTTGGGCGGTTACCGCTGCCTGCTGGCTACGCCATTGGATCACCGCCGGGGTGGACGTTAAGTCGAATTGGTCGCGTCCTAATGCCCGGTTGAGAATACGGGCCGAACGCCAGGCCATCAGGCTGAGCTGGGGTTCGGCAATACCATGACTGTGCATGCCGGCGTTGACGGCAAACAGACAGTTTTCGCTCGGGCCCTGCCATTCCAGGGTGAAATCTGGGGTGATACGATATTCATCGTTCGCCGTGGTCAGCAGGCGATTGGCTAGCGGTGCGAGAAACGCCGGGCGGTCTTGCTGATAGCCGGTGGCGAAGATCACCACGTCGCAGTCGAAGGTTTCCTTGCCCTGATCGAGGTGGTGATGGGTGACCAGCTGATAGCCATTGCCGGATGCGTGCATCGCAGCCAATGAGCGGCTAGGCAGCAGGTGGGCCCAAGGCTTTTCACGTAACACTTCAAAGCGGTGATACATCGCTTGGTAGATCGCCAGCAGCGATCCGCTGGTGATGCCGTCCGACGTCATTTTCTGCTCGGTCAGCATGCGCTGTTTGGCACTGTCGCTCAGGGTGTAGAAGCTTTCTACGTATTCCGGCGTGAAGTACTCATTGGCGAAGGCGGCTTCGTCCAGCGCGTTGTAATTGTTGCGGCGTGAGATCCAGTTCAACTGCTTGGGCTGGCCCCACTCGGCGCGGAAAATGTTCAAAAACAGATCGGCACCGCTTTGGCCGCCGCCGATCACGGTGACGCGTTTGTCGCTAAGATCTGGGTTACGCA
This sequence comes from Serratia silvae, assembly GCF_023282985.1. Classification (GTDB taxonomy): domain Bacteria; phylum Pseudomonadota; class Gammaproteobacteria; order Enterobacterales; family Enterobacteriaceae; genus Chania; species Chania silvae. Next base: position 20,066 of record NZ_JAGQDC010000003.1, read on the forward strand.
GGCTCATTTCGCTGGCATGGAAGCAGCGATCGTTCTGCTCGCTGACGCAGTCCGGCAGCTTGGGGCGTTTGCCTATCCCTAAGCAGATATGGCGAGCACGGTAGACATCACGCTGGGTGGTGACAACAAATTGGCGTTGCTGGTCGTCAAAATCCACGCTGCGGATGTCTTGACTGAACTCAAGCGTCTCCAGCCCGTTAGCCGCCCAGTCGAGATAGTCGGCGAACTCTTCGCGGGAGACAGTGCGTTGTTCGGTGGTCAGGAAGCGGTAGAACTTCTTCCTTTTCACCAGGTAGTTGAGAAAGCTGTACGGGTTGGTCGGCGAAACCGCACTGACCAGATCCTTGAGGAAACTGGTTTGCATATGGCAGTCCGGCACCATCATGCCCGGGTGCCAGGAGAAGTGCGGTTTACGTTCGAAGAACTTGCTGTTAAAACCGGTAACCTCACTGCCGAGTGCGGCAATGCTCAGATTGAATGGGCCGACGCCGATGCCGATGAAATCCAGAGGCTGATTCATTGGGCAAACTCCTTGGAGACCAAATAAAGAGGGTTATCCAGATCTTGCAGATAGTTCGGCAACATGCGGCTGCCGCCATCCTGCTCTGAATAGGTGAGTTTCACCGGGTTGAGTACCACGCGAATAATCTGTGGCTTGAAAAGGTCGAACAGGGCAAAGCGGTCGGCCAACTGCGGATGCTGCGCCATATAGCGCTCCAGCACCTGTGCCAGCACTTGATAGAAACGCGGTTCGCTTATGCCGCAGCCGCTCATCAGTGGCGAAATGAAGCGCAGCACGGTGACGAAATGCCCGGTTTGCAGATCATGGATCAGATAGTCGGCAGGCAGGCGCACCGTCACGTCCTTCACCACCTGCGGCAGTGAAGCGGCCTGTGGGAAGTCCTGATCTACCAGGCGCATATCGCCCTGGAAATCTTTTAGCAGCACCCGCTGTGGCACATGGTTTTTCATCACTAATGTGATGTTCTGGCCGTGGGCGATCAGCGCCACCCCGTAGCAGCACATCAGGTGGTACATCGGCAGCACCACCGCCTGGAACATCTGCGCCAGCCAGGCCTCTGCGCTCAGGCCGGAACGGGCGATATAGGCGGCGATCAGCGGCTCACCCTGATGGTCCGTTTCCATCAGCGTTGCCATCAGGATCGCCTGCTCGCCCGGTTGCAGATAACAGGAGGGGTTTTCACGCCAGATCACCCCGAGCATTTCCTGATAACGGTAAGGGGCCTTGGGCAGTGCGCCGTAGGTTGAGTGGGCCAGGTAGCCCGCAGCCGGTTCACCCAGGATCTGGGCACCGCTGGCCTGCAAGGTGCTGTCGCTGGCGAAAATCTGCTGTAACCAGCGTGAAGCCGCAGGCCCGGCGCTGATGTACTTGCCCGGAATACCGCGATAGCAGGAGGTGTTGTAAATGGTCAACGGCAGCTTGATATCGAAGGGCACCCGGCGGCTGGTATTGGTCAAAGTGCGCAGGGACTGCTGAGCCAGATAGCGATCGCCAAACTCGCCCAGCTCAACCAATTCACCGCTGGCCAGTTGTGGCAGGAAATGCAGCGCAATTTTTTGCTGCCATTGCCATGGATGTAACGGCACTGGCAGCCAGTCGTTGTTCAGCTGTAATTCGCGCCAACGGCGGTCAAAGCGCTGGCGTTCGCTGCTGTCCATCGCGCTGTTGAGCAGGCTTTCTAGCGGGAAGTCCTCGTCAATGCACCAGACAAAGCTGCCACGTTTGGCGGCCACCCAGTGCAGTTGGAACTGGCCCTGATATTCTGGCGCATACTGTTGCAGCGCCGTCAGCCCCCAGCCACGACGCCCCTTGTTGAAGACGAACTTCGGGTGGCCTGCCAACAGGCATTGCAGCGCGTCGGCATCCAGCGCAATCAGATCGTTGGCGCTCATCCCGTGGCGAGCGGTGAGTAGCTGCATGTCACCGCGTAGCGTGGCGTACAGATCTTCCAAATGTTCGGCGATCTGCGCATCGTCCATCTTCAGCACCTGCGCCAGTTGCCGCAGCGTCTGATCGGCGGCCAGCGGCAGGCGATCACAGCACAGGCTGTTGGCGTCGATGTGCAACCAACCCCAGATCCCGCGTTTGGCGCTGAAGCGGTAGGTCGCATCACCTAGGGCAATCTGCCATTGGTCGCCGTATTCTTCGGCCTGCAAAGTGCGCTCATACTCCAGTTCCGCCAGGATCTTGGCGATCATCTGCAGGTTAACGCGTTGCCAATTGGCGTAATCGTGGCGGCTCATACCTGTCCCTCGCGGAAGAAGTCATCACGCTGGTTCATGATCAGCCGTGAGCGTTTATGGGGGAAATCAAACTCTTTCAGCGTTTGGTAGCCAGCGGTGGGCAGATGGCGGAAAAGCCGCTGATTGTCTGCGCGTGGCTCGGCCACGACGCGAGTGGTGCGAGGTTCATCCAGGTATAAATAGTGGGTCAGGCCACGTAGCCAACTGCGGATGTACTGCGCGCCACGCCAGTCCTCCTCGCCGACCAGCATGTGCAGGCCGCGATCGAACGGCTGCCAGCGATAGTGGCGGCCAATGCGATCTTCTGGCGCCCAGTAAACTTCGAAATAGCCAAAGGGTTGGTCGTCAAAGCAGCCCAGCAGCGGGTAGCAATAGCTGGAATCAAGCTGGCGCTGTAAATAGGCGGCTTGCACTTCGAGCGACCCGCTCATTTCCCAGAAGGCGTCAACACGGGGGGAATTCATCCAACGGGTGAACTGCTCGGCGTCGCGCTCGACTTCAGGCAAACGGAAACTCAAGCTACGTTTGATTTGCGGATCGAAGCGGCGATACACCTCGCCACTGGGTCGGGCAGGGCGTTGTGGGAACCACAGCTCTCGCTCGGCATCGTATTGCATCTGGCCGCCAGCGGTTTGGCGTTCGGCGATCAGCCACAGCGGCAGTTGGTAGAAGGTTTCACGGGCCAGGTAATCACCGCTGGCCTGGGTGAACAGTGCCAGAGCCTGTGGCTCCTCACGCCATTCGGCATAGGGCAGGGCAATGCCGCTCAGCTGTGGAGCCGCGATCAGCAACTGATCCAATGCCTGGATCAACCAGCCTGCTGGCAGTGAGCCTGGATAATGCAACGCAGCGCTGCCGTCTAATCCCAGGCTAAGGGACAGGTTTTTCCCCAGCTGTTCGCAGCGGAATCCGCTGGTGGCGTGAACAATCTTGGCGACGGGCATCATTGAGCGGCCTCCACGCGCAGCGGATTGGTGAAATCAAAGTAAATCACCGCCGGATCGACAATGGTGTTCTCATTGTGATCGTGCAGATAGCAGAAGAAGTTGCCCTTGCAGTTCCAATGTGGGCTGTCGAGCACATAGTCCAGGCAGCGGGTATTTTTCGCCGTGTTACGCAGCGTGGTTAACGCATCCCGTACTCGTCGCATCAAGCTCTCTTCACTGTCGAACCCTGCTGCCGCCATCGCGGCGGTCACGGCCAACGTAGAATTCACCAGCAGATAGTAAGGGAAGTAGCGCAACAGTTGCTGCTCGCTAAAGCGGTTTTCCGCTTCGGCTTCGCCGATTTCATCCAACCAAGGCGTGGCATCGCGGGTAAAGCCGCTGCCCTGACAATCGCGGTACAGCATGCCTACCGGCAAGTCTTGCTGCATTTCCACTAGAATGTTTTGTTGATGGGCCAGCAACACCAGGCCGTAGTCGGCTTCGGCGCTGAACAGCGGTAGCAGCACCTGCTGGCAGTAAGCGTCCAGCCAGCAATGGGCTGCTTGTTGCAACGGCAAGTTCAGGCGGGCAGCCAGGCGACGCACTGCTGCGGCTAATAGGCTATCACCACCGTCTGGTGCTGCTTGTGTCAAGGTGACCAATACGTTGGTTTGGTTCTGCGCCTGACCGAACAGCAGGTTATCGCGCAGCGCCATCAGGCTTTCTTCCTGGATCATGCCGTCTGCGGAACGTAACCCGGCCCAACCATCTTCTTGCATCACGCGCATCGTTGGGTAACGAGCTTGCAGTTCCTGCCAGCGGGAGGTCTGCGCCAGTCGTGCCAGACGCATACCGCGCTTCACTTCTTTGACCGACAGGGTACGCACCGAGTTGGTTAGCCGTACGCTGAGGGAAAACTTGATCATGTCGCGGCTGCCCGCCTGGTACAGCGAACGTGAAGAGCTGGTTGGCAGCCAACGTTCACCCGCCTCACCCAGATCGCTCAGCTTGTGCTGCTCGACCAACTCGCGGCACCAGCTTTGTGCCAGCAGATAATCGGCCTGCCATGGATGCATCGGCAGCAGCCAGACGTCATCGGTAAAATGGCCTAGTAGCTGCGGTGCGCTTTCTGCGGCGAAGCGTTGCAGGCGCTGTTGTAACGTCAGTTCCAGGCTGTCACCACACAGGTGGTGTTTATCTACCGCAAACCAGCGCAGGGGGAAGCTGCCAGCAAAATCAGGCAGGTAGCGCTGTGCCTGCTGACGATCGAAAGGCTCATGGGATTTCGGTGCCGGGTGGAAGGCATGGCCAGCTAACAACCCTTGTTCTGCCTGGGCAAAATTCAGCGGCTGGTCACGTAGCTTTGGCCAGTCCAGCCGGATGGCGATCGCCTGTTGGGTATTGTCATGACTTTCCAGCACTCGCTGGCGAAAGCGAGCCAAAACTTCCTCACTCAGTTGGCCTTTTATCGCCGGTTTGGCCAGCAACAACGTAACCAACCGCTCAAAACTCAGCGCTTCACCGTTGCCATTCAGGCAGGCGGGGAACTGATATTGATGATGTTGGGTTGGCGAGATATGCCGTAATGGAATGCGAATGGACTGGCTATCCGAAAGTGGGAGATGTAGCTGAGGTTGTTGGCTATGGGTTGCCGGCACGATGTGCCAGTCCCGGGTTTCACGCATTAGCGCGTTGAGGAAACATTGCGCAGCCACATCGGTTGCTGCGCTTGCTAACTGGATGGTCATGACCCTTGTCACTCTGGAGCGATTGAGAATGATTCTTATATCAATAGTTCTTATTATTATCAATCACCGTGTGATACAATTTTTTGATTAATTACACATAAAAACATCATTTTTTTAACGGTTATTTTACTTAATGCGCCTATTTTCCGGTTCAAAAATCGTTGCAATTGGTAATAATTCTCCTTCAAACTGGCCGCTGGCATTTTGTGCCGGGCTATTGGGCATTGGGCAAAATGGCTTGCTGGTCGCATTACCCGTGTTGGTCAGCCTGACTCAGCTCTCGCTGTCGGTGTGGGCAGGGTTGCTAACGCTAGGGTCGATGCTGTTTCTGGTTGGCTCTCCCTGGTGGGGGCGGCAGGCAGAAATTCGCGGCTGTAAATACGTGGTGGTTATGGCACTGGCGGGTTACCTGCTCAGCTTTGCGTTATTGGCCTTGGCCGTGTGGGGGCTGGCTGCTGGCTGGTTGCCTGAAATGGCTGGGCTGGGTGGATTGATCGTGGCGCGCATTATCTACGGCCTGACAGTATCGGGCATGGTGCCCGCCAGCCAGACTTGGGCGCTGCAACGCGCTGGGTATGAACAACGTATGGCCGCGTTAGCCACTATCAGTTCCGGCCTGAGCTGCGGCCGGTTGCTTGGTCCGCTGTGTGCGGCCGTGGCGCTGTCTTTGCATCCGATGGCTCCGCTGTGGCTGATGGCGATTGCGCCGTTGATCGCGTTACTGGTGATCTGCCACCAGCATAACGACCCGCCGTTGCCTGCGGTGGCGCATCAGCAAAACCGCCTGCGGCTGACGATGATGCCTTATTTATTGTGTGCGTTATTGCTGGCGGGCTGCGTCAGTCTGATGCAGTTGGGCTTGGCTCCGCATTTGCAGCAGTTGTTCAGCCATTCGGCGACGACCGTTAGCCACCATGTGGCGGTATTGCTCAGCGTGGCGGCAGGTTGCACGCTGTTGGCACAGTTTTTGGTGGTGCGGCCACAACGTCTTACTCCGCCGCAGCTATTGATGGTTGCCGCTTTGTTGATGATCGCTGGCTTGGGGCTGATGTGTACCGCTCCGCTGGCGCTGTTTTATCTCGGCTGTGCTTTGGCTTCGTTTGGGGCTGCGATGGCGACACCGGGCTATCAACTGATGTTGAACGATAAATTATCTACTGGCAAAGGGGCTGGAGCGATTGCCACCAGTCACACGCTGGGCTACGGTGCGAGCGCGCTAATGGTGCCGGTGGTGAGCAAATTTTACGGTGAGTCGCAGTTGGTTGCGGCGGCACTGGTAGCCGCCGTCCTGCTGGGCGGCATTAGCAGCTGGCTATGGTGCCAGCATCGAATGGCTGACATTGCGCGGGAGAGTCAGTGATATGTCCGCAAGCTATCGCATCTTTGATCTTACCTTGAAGCACAAGGAAAATGTTTCCCCCTCGCTGCTGCGCTGTGTATTTACCGGCCCAGAGGTACAGCGCATGAAGTTGGAAGCTCCGGATCAGCGGATCAAGTTGCTGTTCCCGGTAGCGGAAGGGCAGAACCAGCCTCTGGAGAATTGCGACGATTGGTATCGTAACTACATGGCGATACCGAAAGAGCAACGGCCCGTGATGCGCACCTACACCTTGCGGGCGTTGCGCGCCGCTGAGAATGAAATGGACGTGGAGTTTGTGCTCCACGGCATCAATGGCCCGGCCTCTGCCTGGGCAACGTATGCTGTTGCGGGAGATAAACTTCAGGCTGTAGCACCGAATGCCGATTTTGCTGAGGATAGCGGCGGCTATGAGTGGGCCCCTCCAGCGCAAACCCGGCAGGCGCTGCTGATCGCCGATGAAACGGCACTGCCAGCGGCGATGGGTATCCTCGAACAGTTGGCGCAGCAGGTTAACCCGCCGAGTGTGCAGGCTTTCTTTGAAGTACCGGTAGCGGGGGACTGCCTCGATATGGCGCACTTCCCATTTGCCGAGGTTTACTGGCTGCCACGTGACGTTGGGCAACAGCAGTTGCATGGCACGCTGCTGGTGGAGGCGGTACGTCAGCGGGTTAACATTCCTGCCTCGGCACGGGCCGAAGCGCAGTCGATGGCAGAAAACAGCCTGGGTGGGGATTTGCTGTGGGAGCGTGCCGAAGGGGCTAAGACCTTTTATGCCTGGGTGGCGGCGGAGTCTTCGGTGGTAAAAACGTTGCGCCGTTACCTGATTGGCGAACGCGATCTGGACCGTTCCACGGTGAACTTTATGGCGTACTGGTGTTAAGTTTCTGAGCTTACTAAATTGCTGTGTCTAATAGCGCTACAGGTGGAAGTCATGCAGATCACCGACACGCCGTGAACCCGTCCCTGGGGGCTCGAATCGCGCATCCATGCGCTCAACGGTCGGTTAACCTGCATAACTCCCACCTGCTTCAGGCTTAATGTGTCGCGGTTTAAACACCGTTATCTTATAGCCTATGCCATCAAAGCGGGATCTCTGTGTCCTCACCATTCTCCAATTTAGCCAGCCAGTAATCAGCTTCTTCAATTGTCAGAAAGTTACCTTCGGTTTGGTAGGTTTCCCATGCTTGTAACAGATCCAAATGCAAGCGTTGTCTGGGGTCATCATCAACTTTGATCGGGGTTATCATCGCCATAAGTCGTCCTAAGTCGTGAGAGGCAAATTCATTCCCTACAATAAATCGCTCAAACAGTTGTTGTCTGGTTTTTGAGCATGCATAGCCGTTCAAATTTCAACTCTGGCGGCCGCTTTGGCTGCTGTGCTATGTTCCGCTGAAACAAAAGTTACAGCGGGAGTAGCGATGAAACAGATTGATGAGCGCCTGCGCAGCGAATATCCGCAATTGGCCCCTCAAGAGCAGCGGGTGGCCGACTTTATCTTCGATCACTTTGACGACCTGATTAGCTATAACAGCACCGAGTTGGCACGCCTGAGCGGAGTGTCCAAGGCCACGGTCAGCCGTTTGTTCAAGCGCCTGGGCTATGCCAGCTATCGCGCAATGCGTGATGAGTTGCGCACCCTACGCCAAAGCGGTATGCCACTGACCGACAGCCGTGACGCGGTACAGGGCAACACCTTGCTGGCCCGTCATTACCAGCAGGAAATGGCCAACCTGACGCACTGGGTGCAGCAGATTGATGCAGCACAGTTTGGTGCGGTGATCGCGGCCATGGGGCAATCCCGGCGGCTGGTGCTGTTGGGGATGCGCAACAGCTATCCCGTCGCGATGCATTTGCGCCAGCAACTGATGCAGGTGCGTGAGCAGGTTTTGTTAATACCGCAGCCGGGCCAAACTTTGGCCGAAGACCTGGTGGATCTGGGGCCGCAGGACATGGTGGTGATAGTGGCATTTCGCCGCCGTCCACGCTTGGTGCAAGAAGTATTGCAACAGTTGCAGATCCGGCAGGTGCCGACGTTATTGATTTGTGAACCGCAGGCTCAGGCATTGCTCCCGTTGGCTAACTGGCATTTGCTGACGCCGCTCGATAGCGTCTCGGCGTTTGATAGCTACTCCAGCGCCATGAGCCTGGCGAGTCTGCTGAGCAATGCATTGCTGCATGACAGGTTGTCGCAAGGGCGGCACCGTATTCGTCAGGTCGCCAATCTGTTCAGCGATCTGGAGGAGTTGGAGCAGCGTTGAGGCATTGGTTATCCGGCGGCTAATCGAGCGCGGCATGTTGCTCTCGATTGATTCTTTAGTTGCAGGTAGATAATTTAAGAATCTTTTGTTTCATCCTCTCTCGCTTGGCGATAATCTAGCAATATCAAAAATCCGGCCGGTCGCAGACGTAGCAATCTCCAGGCTAAGTTATTAAGTTGACAAGGAATGAACATGCTAGCTATCAACCCATTCGATCAAATCAATCCTCCGCACCGCCTGCTGATGGGCCCTGGGCCGATCAATGCCGATCCGCGCGTGCTGCGTGCCATGTCCAGCCAACTGATTGGCCAATACGATCCGGCCATGACCGACTATATGAATCAGGTGATGGAGCTGTATCGCGCCCTGTTCCGCACGCAGAACCGTTGGACGATGCTGATAGACGGGACTTCTCGTGCCGGTATCGAGGCGATGCTGGTCTCTGCCATTCGCCCCGGGGATAAAGTGCTGGTGCCGGTATTTGGTCGTTTTGGCCATCTGTTGTGTGAAATTGCCCGCCGTTGCCGTGCTGAAGTGCACACCATCGAAGCGCCTTGGGGTGAGGTATTCAGCGCCGATCGGATCGAGGATGCGATCAAGAAAGTACGGCCCCGCCTATTGCTGACGGTGCAAGGCGATACTTCCACCACCATGCTGCAACCGCTGGCGGAATTGGGGGATATCTGCCGCCGCCACGGCGTCCTGTTCTATACCGATGCCACCGCCTCGTTCGCCGGTAACGAGTTGGAAACCGATGCCTGGGGTTTGGATGCGGTGTCCGCAGGGCTGCAAAAATGCCTCGGTGGCCCTTCCGGTAGCTCTCCAATCACTCTTAGCCCGCAGTTTGAAGAGATCGTGCGCCGTCGTAAGTGTGTTGAAGAGGGGATCCGTACCGTCGATCACACAGACGGTGATGACGAGATGATCTACTCCAACTATTTCGATCTCGGCATGATCATGGATTATTGGGGGCCAGAGCGCCTGAACCACCATACGGAAGCCACCAGCATGTTGTTTGCCGCGCGTGAATGCGCTCGGGTGATCCTGGAAGAAGGGTTGGATAACACTATTGCTCGCCATAAATTGAACGGCGCGGCGATGTTGGCCGGGATCCAGGGGATGGGGTTGGAGGTCTTTGGCGATATCGCCAACAAGATGAATAACGTGCTGGGCGTGGTGATCCCGCAGGGCATCCATGGCGAGCAGGTACGTCAGATGATGCTCAATGACTTCGCCATCGAAATCGGCACCTCGTTTGGCCCGTTGCAGGGCAAGATCTGGCGCATTGGCACCATGGGGTATAACGCGCGTAAAGACTGCGTACTGCAAACGTTGGCTGCGCTGGAAGCGGTACTCAACCGTCTCGGTTTTGTTAGCCCCCACGGGGAAGCTATGCAGGCAGCGTGGAACATTTACGACGCCGAGCAGAACTGATGGCAACGCTGCTGACCCCTCTGGAAGCGGAACGAGCCGCAGCCAGAGTGATGGCTCGTTGTGACGAACTGGCGGCAATCAGCAGCACGCCTGGCCAACTGACGCGGGTTTACCTCTCCCCAGAACATCTGAGCGCCAACCGGCTGGTAGGGAACTGGATGCGCGAGCTGGGGATGGCGGTCTGGCAAGACGGCGTGGGCAATATCTGCGGGCGTTACGAAGGGCTGCAACCGGCGGCCCCGGCGCTGCTGCTTGGCTCTCATCTCGATACGGTGCGCAACGCGGGGCGTTATGATGGCATGCTGGGTGTCTTGACTGCGCTCGAAGTTGTCGCAATGTTGCATAGCTGTGATCGGCGTTTACCGCAGGCGATCGAGGTGATCGGTTTTGCTGACGAAGAAGGCACGCGTTTTGGCATTACCTTGCTCGGCAGTAAAGGGATCACCGGGCAGTGGGCTGAAGATTGGCTAGCATGTACCGATGCTGAGGGCATCAGCGTGGCAGAGGCCATGCGTGACGTGGGGCTTGATCCTGCGGCAGTGAGTTCTGCCGAGCGTGCACAAGACTCGATCTGCGCCTATCTCGAACTGCATATTGAGCAGGGGCCTTGTCTTGAAGCCGCCGATCTGGCGCTGGGGGTGGTCACGGCGATTAACGGTGCCCGCCGCCTCAACTGTACCTTTACCGGACACGCTGGCCATGCGGGAACCGTACCGATGTTGCAGCGCCGGGATGCGCTGGCTGCTGCCGCCGAATGGATGGTCGCGGTTGAACGGTTTACTGTGGAGCGTGCTCCGAATCTGGTCGCCACGGTGGGTCAGATCGAAAGTTTACCGGGGGCAGTGAATGTGATCCCTGGACAGGTCAGGTTATCCCTCGACGTTCGTGGCCCGCAAGATGAGCCGCTAGACGCGTTGCTAGCTGAGTTATTGGCACAGGCGCAGAGCATTGGCGCGCGTCGCGGGGTCGGCTTCGACAGCGAGGAGTTCTACCGCATACCGGCTACCCCTTGTGACCCGCAACTGCAACAGCGCTGGCATGAAGCTGTGATGCAGGTACAAGGGAACTGCCTAATGCTGCCTAGCGGTGCGGGGCATGATGCGATTGCTATCGCTGCCCGTTGGCCGGTGGGGATGCTGTTTGTCCGTTGCGAAGGCGGCATCAGCCATCATCCCGATGAGGCCATCACGGCGTACGATGTGGCGTTGGCGATCCAGGCTTACTGCCGTGCCGTGGATATAACAGATTGATTATTAATCTGTCACATCGCTTCAATCGTGCAGCAAAAAGCTATCTGCATCACGCCAGGCAGGGAAGGCGGTGCGGTAGGTTTGCAGCGTTTCCAGCGAAAGCTCGGCATCCAGCCTCGCCGCCAAGCCCGGTTCTGCGCTGGCCAACCGTTCCCCTTGCGGGCTGATGATCAGGCTATCACCGCTGTAATTCAGGCCGTTACCGTCCTCGCCCACACGGTTGCAACCCGCCACGTAAATCTGGTTTTCAATCGCTCGCGCCGCTAGCAGCGTTTGCCAGTGCATGCTGCGCGCAGCTGGCCAGTTGGCCACGTACAGGGCCAGATCGTAATCCTGCTGATAGCGTGACCACACCGGGAAGCGCAGGTCATAGCAGATCTGCGGCAGGATACGCCAGCCACGCCATTCGAAAATGGTGCGCTGTTTCCCAGCCTGATAATGCTGGTGTTCACCGGCCATACGGAACAGATGGCGCTTATCATAACCATGCACCTTGCCACCGGGCTCCACCAGCAGGAAACGGTTAACGGCCCCATCGGCAGTTTTCAGCGCCACGCTGCCGCCCACCAAGGCGTTGGTTTTCACCGCCCAGGTATGTAACCAATCGATCACCTGCTGTTCTGGCAGGGCACTTTCGCCAGCATCCATAGCAAAGCCGGTAGTAAACATTTCCGGCAGCACAATCAGATCGCGGCCGGTAATCGAGGGCAGCAAGGCATCGAACTGGCGCAGGTTGGCCTCACCTTGGCGCCAGACCAACGGTTGCTGCAACAGGGTAATTTTTAGAGTCGACATAGGCGCTCCGCAGCGGCATCCAGCGTGGCATCTTGCTTCGCGAAGCACAGCCGGATCAGTTTATGGGGGAAAGGATCGGCGCAGAAGACGGACAGCGGGATCGCCGCCACGCCTGCATGCTCGGTTAACCAATGGCAGAAGGCGACGTCATCCAGATCGGAAATGGCGCTGTAATCGGCCAGTAAGAAATAGGTGCCTTCACAGGGAAGGATTTCCAGCCTGCTGTTAGCTAACGCCTGCACAAAGCGATCGCGTTTGGCACGGTAGAACGCGGGTAGCTGCTGCCAGTGTTCCGGCTCGTTGCGCAGCATATCGGCCAAGGCCAGTTGGGCCGGGGTGTTGACCGAGAACGTCAGATACTGGTGAACCTTGCGCACCTCGGCGCTTAACGCTGCCGGGGCTACGCAGTAACCCACTTTCCAGCCGGTCATATGGAAGGTTTTGCCAAACGAGGAAACGGCAATCGCCCGCTGACGCAGTTGCGGATGGGCCAGCACGCTGGCGTGCCCCCCTTTGGCAAAGCAGATATGTTCGTAAACCTCATCGCTCAGGATATAGATTTCCCGATCGGCGATGGCGGCCCATAGCTGCTGCATATCCTCTGCCGACCAGGCCGTGGCGGAGGGGTTCTGTGGAGTATTAAGGATGATCAGCCGCGTGCGCGGTGAAAGCTGTTCGGCAAACCGTTGCCAATCCACCTTGAAGGCGGGTGGTTGCAGGGCAATGCGTTTCAGAACGCCGCCGGAAAGCTGTACCGCCGGGGCATAGCTGTCGTAGCTGGGGTCGAAGCAAATCACTTCATCGCCGGAGCGTACCAGGGCGCTGATCGCGGCGAACAACGCTTCGGTCGCCCCCGCAGTAACGGTCACTTCACTATTGGCATCGGGCTGCCAGCCATAGCGTTGAGCGGTTTTTTCCGCAATGGCCTCACGCAGCGGCGCTGCGCCCGTCATCGGTGCGTATTGGTTTGCCCCCTGGCTGATGTGCCAGCTCAGGCGCTGTTTTAAATACTCCGGGCCATCAAAATCCGGGAAGCCCTGCGACAGGTTGATCGCCTGATGCTGCTGCGCCAGGGCGCTCATCTGGGTAAAGATGGTGGTGCCGAGGTCGGGTAACTTGCTGGCTGGGACAGGTACGGTGCTCATATCAGGCTATTTCTCCTGGCGCTTATGTTGCCAACAATATAACACGGTGTTAGTCTTTGGCAATCAAGACGTTTAGACGTCTATCCTCGTTCTTAGAGGATAAATGGTTCATATTCAATCAACAGCCAAAGCCTAAAAGCTACCTGCTAGGAAACATGACTGAATGACAGAAAACCCGCAATTATCTGCCCTATTGGCCGCCTGCCACTGGATCGGTGAGAAAGGCTGGTGCCCGGCGACCGGCGGCAATATGTCGCTGCGCCTTGATACCCAACACTGCCTGGTGACCGAATCCGGCAAAGACAAGGGTAGCCTGAGTGAACAGGATTTATTGCTGGTGGAAACGGCAAACAATCATGTTCCCAGTGGCCGTACGCCTTCGGCGGAAACCGGCCTGCACACGCTGATCTACCGCCTCTATCCCACCGTCGGTGCTATCCTGCATACCCATTCGGTCAATGCCACCGTGCTTTCACGCGTGGAGAAGAGTGAGGCGCTGGTGCTGCAAGGGTATGAAATGCAGAAATCCCTTAGCGGCCAGAAGAGCCACCTCGACAGCGTCAGCATCCCCATTTTTGATAACGACCAGGATATTCCGGCGCTGGCTGCGCGTGTGGCCGCATTTGCCGAGGTAACGCCCTTACAGTACGGTTTTCTGGTGCGCGGCCACGGCTTGTATTGCTGGGGCAAACAGGTGGAGGAAGCGCGCCGCCACCTTGAAGGGCTGGAGTTCCTGTTCCAGTGCGAACTGCAACGCCGTTTACTGGAGGCTAAATGATCCGCGCCATTGTCACCGATATTGAAGGCACCACCAGCGATATCCGCTTTGTGCACCAGGTGCTGTTCCCCTATGCCCGTGAGCGGCTGGGGGAGTTTATCCGCAACCATGCCAACGACGCCGAAGTTGCGGCTCCGCTGGCGGCATTACGTGCAGAGATCGCGCAGCCGGATGCCGATAATGAGCAACTTATTACCACCCTTTATCGCTTTATGGATGAAGATCGCAAATCGACCGCGTTGAAGGCCTTGCAGGGCATTATCTGGCGCAGTGGCTACCAAAACGCCGATTTTCAGGGGCATCTCTACCCCGAGGTAGCCGAACAGCTGGCCGCCTGGCAGCGGCAAGGGTTGAAACTGTTCGTCTACTCTTCCGGCTCGGTGGAGGCGCAAAAGCTGCTGTTTGGTTACAGCGACGCGGGCGATCTGCAACCGCTGTTCAGCGGTTACTTTGATACGCACGTAGGGGCCAAGCGTGAAAGCGCGTCATACCACAATATCGCCCAAGCCATTGGCCTGGAGCCTGCTGAACTGCTGTTCCTTTCCGATATCCATCAGGAGCTGGACGCGGCACGGCAAGCGGGTTGGCATACTTGCCAACTGATCCGTGACGCCGCCGATCCGCAAAGCCAGCACCGGCAGGTTAAGCGTTTTGATCACATCGAGTTAGGGGAGTTTATCTAATGAGTGGATTGACCATTTTTAGCGATAAAGAGCCGCAGCAGCCGTTATGGCAGAGCCAGGATGCACAGGCTATCCAGCAGCAGTTGGCGCAGATTGGCGTGCGTTTTGAGCGTTGGCAGGCCGATCATGAATTGGGTGAGAGCCCGCAGCCCGCAGCGGTGATTGCCGCCTATCAGCATGAGATCGACCGGCTGGTGGCGGAAAAGGGCTACCAGAGCTGGGATGTGATCAGCATGCGTCCGGACAACGCCCAGCGTGAAGTACTGCGGGAAAAATTCCTGGCCGAGCATACTCATGGTGAGGATGAGGTGCGCTTCTTTGTCGAAGGGGCGGGGCTGTTTTGCCTGCATCTGGAAGGTAAAATATTCCAAATCCTGTGCGAGAAAAACGACCTGATCTCGGTGCCGGCCAATACCCGACACTGGTTTGATATGGGCTCGGCCCCCAACTTCACCGCCATCCGCGTATTTGATAATCCGGAAGGTTGGGTGGCCCATTTCACCGGCGACCAGATTGCCCAAGACTATCCCAAGTTAGCCTGAGTTTATGGCTCTCTCCCCGCAGGGAGAGAAGCATCATGCCAATGCGCGCTGGAAAATGCCGTCGGCAACCTGCTCTGGAGTAATGACGCCGCTATCCAACACCCAGCCGCTGATTAACGCTGCCGGAGTCACATCGAATGCCGGGTTGTAGGTTGGCGCATTGAGCGGTGCCCACTGGCAGGAACCAAAGCTGCCGCTGACGCCGGTGACTTCTTCGGCCGCGCGCTGTTCGATAGGAATGGCCGTGCCGTTCGGGCAATGAGGATCGTGCGTGGTGTGTGGGGCGGCCACGTAAAACGGAATATGGTGATAATGAGCCAGTACCGCCAGGCTGTAAGTGCCGATTTTATTGGCCACGTCACCGTTGGCCGCAATGCGGTCCGCGCCTACCCAGACGGCATCAACCTGGCCCGTAGCCATCAGGCTGGCGGCCATGGAATCGCAGATCAAGCGGTAAGGAATACCCAACTCACCCAGCTCCCAGGCGGTGAGGCGGCCTCCTTGCAGCAACGGACGGGTTTCATCGACCCAAACCTGGGCGATCTTACCCTGCTGGTGCGCACGCAGCAGAACGCCAATCGCCGTACCCACGCCCGCCGTCGCCAATCCCCCGGTGTTGCAATGGGTGAGCAGGCGGCTACCCGGTTTCACCCACTCGGCCCCGTTATCGGCGATGCGATCGCACAGGGTCCGATCTTCCTCGACCAGGCGCAGCGCTTCCTCGGCCATCGCGCTCACCCAATCCGGCTGTGCCAAAGCCTGCTTCATACGATCCAGATTGTTCATCAGGTTCACCGCGGTCGGGCGTGAGGCGCGTAGCGTCTGTAATGCCTGCTCTAGCTCAGCCTGCGACAGACCACGTTCGGCCAACAGAGCGAGCAGCAGGCTGGCAGATAGCCCGATCAACGGTGCGCCACGCACTCGTAGAGCACGGATATGCCCAACCAGTTCGTCCACGCTGTCGCAGGGCAGCCAGCACTTTTCCTGTGGCAAGGCTTGCTGGTCAAGGATCTGGAGCCGGTTGTTTTGCAGGCTCAGGCTGGTGGTGTTAAGTGCTTGCATCAGTGGTTAAATCCTTGTGTGTTTCTTATTGCATCTGTGAACCCATTCTGCCAACATGACATCCGGATGTATAGACGTCTAAACGCTTTTGCGTCTAAAAATAAAAAAATCATCGCTATGGGAAAGAACAGAGGGGTTGGGGGATGTCACAATATCGTACGTTTACTGCTGCCGATGCCGTTGAATACGCGCGCCAATATGGGCAACAGGCCGATCCACAGGCGCTGGTGAGTGCCGATGAGATCGGTGATGGCAATCTGAACCTGGTCTTTAAAATCCGTGATGCTGACGGCGTCAGCCGGGTGATCGTCAAGCAGGCGCTGCCGTACGTACGTTGCGTGGGGGAATCCTGGCCGTTGACGCTGGATCGGGCGCGTATCGAAGCGGAAACGCTGTTGATCCATGGGGCGCTATGCTCACGCCACACGGTGCAGGTGCTACATCACGATCCTGAGCTGGCGGTGATGGTGCAGGAAGATCTCTCTGACCATCACATCTGGCGCAGCGAGCTGGTGAAAGGGCGCTACTATCCGCTGGCAGCCGGGCAACTGGCGGAATACCTGGCGCAAACTCTGTTCCACACCTCTGATTTTTACCAGACCGCACAGCTGAAAAAGGCAGAAGTCAGCCGTTTCAGCAACCCGGAACTGTGCCAGATCACCGAAGATCTATTCTTTAGCGATCCCTATCAGCATCATGAACGTAATCAGTTTGACGAGGTGCTGTTGCCGCAGGTGTTGGCACTGCGTGATGACGCGGCGCTGAAGTTGGCGGTGGCCGGGCTGAAACATCGCTTCTTGAGCAAGGCCGAAGCGCTGCTGCATGGTGATATTCACAGCGGTTCGATCTTTGTCGCGGAAGGCAAGCTGAAGGCTATCGACGCCGAGTTTGGCTTCTACGGGCCGATCGGCTTCGACATTGGCACTGCGTTGGGCAATCTGCTGCTGAACTATTGTGGGTTACCTGGGCTGTTTGGCCCGCGTGATGCGGCGGCCGGGCGTGAGCAGCGGTTGCAGGATGTGCGTGAGCTGTGGCTGATCTTTGCCGATCGCTTTCTGGCGTTGTGCCATCAACATAGCCGTGACGCAACGCTGGCGCTGCCGGGCTATGCCGAGCAGTTCTTGCAACAGGTATGGACAGACGCGGTGGGTTACTGCGGTACGGAGCTGATACGCCGTACTATCGGGCTGGCGCACGTGGCCGATCTGGACAGCATTACCGACCCGGAAATGCGTGCCGAGTGTCAGCGCAGCGCGCTCAATCTAGGCCGTGCGCTGATCGTCAATGCGCCGTACATAGGCCATATCGATGCCTTGCTGGCGCGTATTCGCCAACATGGCTGAATAAGTCTATCGCCCCGGTCAAACCGGGGTTTTTTTATCTTCCAATAAAAGTACTTTTGCTAAATTATTACTCTGCTAATTTCATGCCATTCATCCGTCTGCCGCCAATCCTTAATAACGTATTGCTATTAGTGCCATAAAAGATAAATTTTTGGGGCTAAAGGATGTTTTTAATCCTGGCCGTATTGTAACCGCCATTATTTATTGCGACACTTTTTTACATATGCTTGCGCTGCGATAACGCTTTAGCGATTAAATATCATTAGGGCTAAAACAGAGTCATGATAAGCCCTGCTTCATTGTATTGTTTGTTTTTTAATCAGGTTTTTATAGGCGGAAAGATAAAAAACCATTTTTTTTATCGTTGAAATCTATCATCTGACCGTTACTTTTTTAACACTTTCTTGGTAATGGAGTATTTTCCATCTGAATGTTTGCTTGAAAAACTTAACATTATCTTCTAGATTGTTTTGTGCCTTGAAAGAAATAAATAACGCAATGTTATTAATCTTATCAGGCGGGAATAGTTGATTTCTGTTTTTAACACTGGAGTGTTTTATGCAGTTAACCCCGCGCGAGATTGAAAAGCTGATGGTCTATACCTTGGCTGATGTAGCATTAAAGCGTAAGTCCCGAGGGCTAAAGCTTAATTATCCTGAAGCAGTTGCCATCATTACCGCTGCGGCCCTGGAGGGTGCCAGGGACGGCAAGACGCTGGAAGAGGTGATGAATGATACGCGGCAGGTCTTGAGCCGTGAAGACGTGATGGATGGTGTTGCCGATCTTATTCCCCATGTGCAGGTTGAGGCCATATTCACCGATGGTAGTCGGCTGGTAACGGTTCACGAACCGATCCAATAAATAACTGCCTATCGACCCCTATATAACAGTAGATGATATTCATCTCTACAGGTCGCTGCAATGAAAAAACATGATGAAGAAATGAATACTCCGTTAGGAGGGCTTATTCTTGCTAAGTCCCCAATTACCTTTAATGAGGGTAAGCCGGAGATTAAGCTCAAGGTCCGTAATTCTGGTGATCGTCCCATTCAGGTCGGCTCCCACTTTCATTTTTTTGAAGCAAATAAGGCGTTGCAGTTTGATCGGGCAGCCGCATTTGGCAAACGCCTTAATATTACCGCGACTACCGCTATTCGTTTTGAACCCGGCGATGAGGTGGAGGTGGCGTTGATTGCCATTGGCGGTAAGCAGACGGTTTACGGTTTTAACAATCTGGTTGACGGTTGGGTGGGAGAAAGCCCGGTTACCGCAGGTGAACGAGTAGAAAAAACGCTAGCGGTAAAACAGGCCGTTGCACGGGGCTACAAGACGCTCGACTAATACAGTGAAAGGAAATAACAATGCCAACGATTTCCCGGCAGGAATATGCAGGACTGTTTGGCCCAACGACGGGTGATAAAATTCGTTTGGGTGATACTCAGCTGTTTATCGAAATAGAAAAAGATCTGCGGGGTTATGGGGATGAATCGGTCTACGGTGGTGGGAAATCCCTGCGCGACGGCATGGGGGCCGATAATCGTATGGCCAGCGCCAACGTCCTGGATCTGGTGATCACCAACGTCACCATACTGGATGCCAGGCAAGGGGTGATCAAAGCCGATGTCGGTATTAAAAACGGCCTGATTGTCGGCATTGGCAAAAGCGGTAACCCAGGAATGATGGATGGCGTGACACCGGGCATGGTGGTCGGTGTCAGCACGGATGCCATTTCAGGTGAGCACCTGATTTTAACCGCTGCGGGTATTGATACCCATATTCACTTTATTTCGCCACAGCAGGCAGAGCATGCACTCTCCAACGGCGTCACTACCTTCTTTGGCGGCGGCGTTGGGCCAACGGATGGTTCGAATGGGACCACCGTCACCGCCGGACCTTGGCATATCCATCGTATGCTGCGGGCGTTTGAAGGGCTGCCGGTCAACGTGGGGATATTGGGTAAGGGCCACGGCTCACACGCGATGCCCCTGATCGAGCAAATCAACGCGGGCGTGGTCGGCCTGAAGGTGCACGAAGACTGGGGCGCGACCAACTCGGCTCTGCGTAATGCCCTGCGGGTGGCAGACGATATGGATATCCAAGTGGCGGTACACACCGACAGCCTCAACGAGGGGGGCTATGTCGAGGATACCATTGATGCCTTTGAAGGCAGGACCATTCATACCTTTCATACTGAAGGGGCAGGGGGCGGGCACTCACCGGATATCATCAAAGTGGCTGCCCAGATGAACGTGTTACCCAGCTCGACCAACCCAACGCTGCCATTCGGGATTAACAGCCAGGCAGAGCTGTTCGACATGATCATGGTGTGCCATAACCTCAACCCCAATGTCCCTGCCGACGTAGCATTTTCGGAAAGCCGGGTGCGCCCTGAAACCATCGCCGCAGAAAATGTGCTGCACGATATGGGCGTGCTGTCGATGTTTTCCAGTGACTCCCAGGCGATGGGGCGAGTAGGGGAAAACTGGTTGCGGGTGATGCAAACGGCGCATGCCATGAAAATGGCGCGCGGTAAGTTACCGGAAGATGCGGCGCAAAATGATAACTTCCGGGTGCTGCGCTATGTGGCAAAAATCACCATCAATCCCGCAATCGCCCAAGGGATCAGCCACGTACTGGGGTCGGTTGAAATTGGCAAGATGGCCGATCTGGTGCTGTGGGAGCCACGCTTCTTCGGTGCCAAACCAAAGCTGGTGATCAAAGGTGGCATGATCAACTGGGCGGTGATGGGCGATCCCAATGCTTCACTGCCGACGCCACAGCCGACGTTCTACCGGCCCATGTTCGGCGCGCTGGGGAAATCCTTGCAGGAAACCTGCGTCACTTTTGTTTCAAAAGCGGCGCTGGATAGCGATATCAAGGAAAAGCTGGCTTTGGAACGCCAGATAATGGCGGTACATAACTGCCGGGCAATCTCCAAGCAGGACATGGTACGCAATGCAGAAATGCCTACCATCGAGGTCGATCCCGAAACGTTTGCCGTCAAAGTCAACGGCGCGCATGCCACGGTAAAACCGGTGAAAACCGTGGTGCTTAACCAGCGTTATTTCTTCAGCTAGGAGGCCGTTGCCATGATCGTCATTGAAAAAATACTCGGCAATATCAAGCAAGACAGCTATTGGCAGCAGTGTTTGCAGGGCATCTCTCTGGATGTGTTGGCCCTGTCGCAGTGGGAGGCGCAAAAGAGCCGCTGCCGCAAAACAACCCGCGATGGCCTGGACTTAGGGATCTCCCTCGATCGCGATCGGGTGCTGGCGGATGGCGATATTCTGCTATGGGATGAGGGAAATCGGCGTGCCGTCGTGGTGCAGATGACCCTGCGCGATGTGATGGTGATCCATTTATCGTCACTGCTGGCTGGCGATGTGGCCACGGTGATGAAAACCAGTTTTGAACTGGGCCACGCCTTGGGAAATCAACATTGGAAATCGGTAATCAAAGGCGACCGGATCTATATCCCGTTGACGGTGGCCACCAAGGTGATGGACTCGGTGATGAAAACGCACGGTTTCCACGCCTTGCCTTACTCTTTTGTGAAAGGCGAGGTCATCTTGCCGCAGCTATCCCAAACGGAAGCCCGACTGCTGTTTGGGGGGGCGGAGGATTCCTCTACCCACGTCCACGTGGAAAATGCCTATGTTGGCCAGCACCTGATCAAGCTGAAATGAACGATCTGCGTTTAATCAGAATACTGCAGTTTGCGGATTCGGTACTGCCGGTCGGGGCTTTTGCGTTCTCTAATGGCGTTGAGTCTGCGATCCAGGCTGGCATCGTACATGACGTCAGCAGCCTGAAGGATTTCACCCGCACAGCCCTTATACAGGCCGCTAGCGGTGATGGTCGTGCGGTGATAGCCGCCTGCAAGGCATTGGCCACAGGCGATCTCGACCAGGTGACCGACATCGACAGGTCGCTGTTCAACCGCAAGTTGAATGAAGAAAGCCGCCTGATGGTGACCCGAATGGGAAAGAAACTGGCGGAAATGGCGGTGGCCGTCACCCAGGAGCCGTTGGTGGTTGGCTGGCTGGCGCAAATCAAAGCAGGTGAGGCGGTAGGGACTTATCCCATCACCCAGGCGGTGGTGATGAGCGCATTGGGTGCCAGCCCACGTGAGGTGATTGTGATGCACCAATACGGGGTGGCGACGACCATCCTGAGTGCCGCCATGCGCCTGATGCGAGTCACCCATATCGATACCCAATGCATCCTGTTCCAGCTCAATCAGGAGATTGAACAGTTTTGCGACAGTGCTGAACAAGGGGGGATCGAACAGATGGCGTCCTATGCGCCGATCATTGATGTGTTGGCAGCGCTGCATGTGGGGGCTTTCACCCGGTTATTTAGCAACTAATCATAATGAGGAAGGTCTGTGAAAAAAATTACCCGCATCGGCATCGGTGGGCCGGTAGGTTCTGGCAAAACCGCGATTATTGAAGTCATTACGCCACGCCTGATCCAACGGGGCATCAGCCCGTTAATCATCACTAACGATATTGTCACCACGGAGGATGCCAAACAGGTGAAGCGCACGCTCAAAGGCATTCTCGATGAGGAGAAAATCCTGGGGGTCGAAACCGGAGCCTGTCCGCACACCGCGGTACGTGAGGACCCCAGTATGAATATTGCTGCGGTGGAAGAAATGGAGGCGCGTTTTCCTGACAGCGATTTAGTGATGATTGAAAGTGGGGGCGATAATCTGACCCTGACTTTCAGCCCGGCGCTGGCAGACTTTTATATCTATGTTATCGACGTTGCTGAAGGGGAAAAAATCCCTCGCAAGAACGGCCCTGGGCTGGTGCAGGCCGATATTCTGGTGATCAATAAAATCGATTTGGCACCTTACGTCGGGGCAAGCCTCGACGTGATGGAGCATGATACCCGCGTGGTGCGTGGGGAGCGGCCCTATATTCTGACCAACTGCAAAACAGGGGAGGGGATCGAGGCGTTGGTCGACATGATCATGCGAGATTTTCTGTTCACTCATGGCGCTCAGGTGGCGTTATGACTCCGGCCAGCCAGGCCAGGTTACGGGTTAACCAGCTAGGAAGCTCGGCGCCAGAGTTGGGATGTTATCAGGATGAGCCGCCGCAGATGGCGAGTGGCAGTACCGGTAAAAGTGGCTATTTGCGGCTGGGATTTGCCTTGCGCGGCCAACGTAGCGTGCTGGCGCAGATGGAGCGGCGGGTCCCCTTTCTGGTGCAACGAGCGCTGTACTGGGACGAAATGTTACCGCAGATGCCCTGCGTTATGGCTATTTCTACAGCGGGCTGTGTGCTGCAGGGCGATCGTCTGGCGATGGACATCCACGTCGCTCCCCATGCGTCGGGGCATGTGACAACCCAGTCGGCAACCAAGATCCACGCCATGGAAAACAACTATGCGGCGCAAATCCAGACCTTGAACATCGAAGAGGGAGGTTATCTGGAAGTCATGCCAGATCCGGTGATCCCTCACAGTGGTTCACGCTTTATCAGCGAGACGAAAATCACGCTGCACCCGACGGCGACCCTGCTGTTTTCCGAAATTTTGCTGTCGGGGCGCAAATACCATCAGGCCGACGGTGGTTTTAACTTTGACGTTTATTCCTCACGCATCAGCGCCTGCTATCCAGAGGGCAAACCGCTGTTTACCGAGCGCTACGTACTGGAACCACGGAAACAGCCGCTGAATTCGGTAGGGGTGATGGGGCCGTTTGATGTCTTCGGTAATGTGATCCTGTTAACGCCAGCTATCCATCATGCCCGCATTCTGGCCCGTACTCCTGCGTACTATGACGCTGTAGCGGGCATAGCCAGTGGTGTCAGTTGTTTGCCCAATGATTGCGGTTTGATCTTCAAGGCGTTGGGGAAAGAGTCTCATCAGGTGAAGGCGGCTATCAGGGCGTTTTGGTGTGTCGCGCGGGAAGAAATCCTTGGGGTCACGTTGCCCACTCCCTTTCTCTGGCGTTAATTTTTAGCAGGATGCGCATATGACCTCGACATTTAATTGGGCGCAGTGGTGTGCAAGTAGCCGTTGGTTCGCCTCGCTGGATATGACGCTGCGCGGCTGTTCGCAGGTGATGTTCCAGAATAATCCTCTGACAGGCTTACTGTTTTTTATCGCGATATTTATGGGGGCTTATGGCGAAGGTCTGCCGCAGGTTGCCTTTGGTTGCTTGTTGGGGACCGTAGTGGCAACCGGTAGCGCGGCACTTATCGTCACGGATCGTAGCGCATTGCGTGCCGGGCTGTTCGGTTATAACGGCTGCCTGATAGGCGCGGCATTACCGACCTTTCTGTCTATGTCGACGTTACTGTGGGTCAGCATTACCTTGGGCGGACTGCTCTCGGTCATCGTCACCCTGGCGCTGAGCCGATTGCTCAAACTGTGGAAACTTGCCGTGCTCACGGCTCCTTTTGTCTTCACTACCTGGAGCCTGCTGCTGGCCAGCTATGCTTTCAGCCATTTGAATCCCGCCCATTTGCCTTTGGCGGCAATGCCGTCCAGCGTGCCAGAACACGCCGGATATCTGAGCCTCTCCGAGATCGTAACAGGAACATTACAGGGGGTATCGCAGGTGTTTCTGTTCAGCAATGTGGCTAGTGGAGTGCTGCTGCTGTTAGGGCTGGGGATCACCTCACGGTGGGCCATGGCGCTTGGCTTTTTGGGCGCTCTGCTGGCGACGCTAATCGCTGGAGGACTCGGTGCCGATCCGCACTCCATTAGCGCGGGTTTGTACGCCTTTAGTGCGGTGCTGACGGCGATAGCGCTAGGCTCGGTATTCAATCGACCAGGCTGGCGGGTGCTGATTTACACCTTGTTAGGTGTCATTTTTACCGTGGTGGCTCAGGGGGCGTTCAATACGTTATTGACACCTCTGGGTATCCCTTCGTTAACCATGCCGTTTGTTTTGGTTTGCTGGTTATTGTTGCTCGCCAACCCGAAAATCATTTCCCCCGAGTGACGAGAGTTTGTTTTCTTATTTCTGATTAAGCAGGAGCGTCTTTATGGCGGTGATTTCTACGGGTTTCTCCGGCCCTGCCCGGCAGCGGGCGATTTATCTGTTGCTTGGGCTGGTGGCGATCAATATTGCGGCCTGGTTAATGGCCTTCCTAGTGTTTGGCGATAATACTGCGCTGATGGGGACCGCGCTGCTGGCCTACAGTTTTGGGCTGCGCCATGCGGTAGACGCCGATCATATTGCGGCCATCGACAATGTGACACGTAAACTCATGCAGCAAGGAGTAACGCCGGTTGCCGTTGGTACGTTTTTTTCTCTCGGCCACTCCACCATTGTGGTATTGGCCTCGGTAGCCATTGCGGCCACGGCAATGATGTTCAAAGATCAGCTGGGTTGGTTCCATGAAACCGGTGGGCTGATCGGCACGCTGGTTTCCTCGTTATTTTTGCTGATGGTGGCGTTTATCAACCTGCTGGTGTTGATTTCGGTCTGGCGAACTTTTCGGCAGGTAAAAAATGGCGAACTGGAATCGGATCGTTCTTTAGATGACGTGATCAATCAGGGAGGCTTCCTGGCACGTCTGTTCCGCCCGCTATTTAATCTGGTGAACAAAAGCTGGCATATGTATCTGGTCGGGTTTCTGTTCGGTCTGGGGTTTGATACCGCCACCGAAGTGGGTTTATTGGGTATTTCGGCCGCCAGTGCCGGGCACGGCATGAACCTGTGGAGCATCATGCTGTTTCCGGCGCTGTTTGCTGCGGGCATGGTACTGATCGATTCGATTGATAATTTTGTGATGGTTGGGGCTTACGGCTGGGCATTTTCCAAACCGATCCGCAAGCTCTACTACAACATGACGATCACGGCTATTTCGGTGATTATTGCCGTGTTTATCGGGGGGATCGAGGCACTGGGGCTGATTGCCGATAAGTTGCAACTGACCGGGGTGATATGGGACAGCATCGCTGCGGTAAATGACCATCTGGGGGAAATGGGGTATTGGATTATCGGCGTGTTTATTCTGTGTTGGCTGCTCTCGATGGTGAATTACCGGCTGCAGGGTTATGACAAACTGACGGCTAACGGTTAAAAAAAGGCCGGCATAGCGCCGGCCAGATTGATGGCAAGCCTCAAGCGGCTTGCCGTGTCCTATTACGCCGCCTCAGTCTGCTGCTGGCGTTTTTCCAACTTGACTGGCTTTACCGGCTGCTGCGCCGCCAGCGCGTCGGGGGCAAAGTCATCGACGTTGATTGAACGCAAACGGCTCTCTTCCGCTTTCACCAGGATCTTGGCTTCGTCGGCGCTGATTTTGCCTTCATCCAGTGCACGCTGTGCCAGACGATCAAGACGGGTGAACGGCAGGTTCTTACCGGCTTGTTTGCACAGGCGCTGGTGGATAGGTTCTGCGGCGATCACGTCCAGCAGGGCGGCTTCCAGCAGGCCAACCGGGTTATGCTCGCTTGGCGTCAGGTATTGGCCACGGCCAAGACGGCTGCGGGTGGCCGAAGGCTGTTGGATAATCTTCGCCAACTGGTGGTCCAGCTTATCGGAAGGTGCGGTATGCACGCGGCCGAATGGGAACACCACCAGGCGCATCACCCCGGCGATAAAGCGGTTCGGGAAGTTGCGCAGCAAATCGTTCAGCGCTTGTTCTGCCTGGTTCAGGCTGTCTTGCACGCCCCAGTGAACCAGTGGCAGATCTTCTTTCTGACGCCCTTCATCCTCAAAACGTTTCAGCGTGGCCGAGGCCAGGTACATCTGGCTCAGCACGTCACCCAAGCGGGCAGAGATACGCTCGCGGCGCTTCAGGCTGCCGCCCAGTACGCCCATGGAAACGTCAGACAGCAATGCCAGGTTGGCGCTCAGACGGTTGAGCTGCTGATAGTAGCGGCGTGTAGCGTCTTTGGTTGGCGTGCTGCTGGTACGGCCATTGGTCAGGCCGAGCCACAGGCTGCGCATTTTGCTGCTGCCAACGTGGCCGAGGTGGCCAAACAGCGCCTGGTCGAAGCTGTGCAGATCGTTGTTCTGAGCGGCTGCCATTTCGGTCAGCACATAAGGATGGCAGCGGATCGCCCCTTGGCCGAAGATCATCATGGTACGGGTCAGGATATTGGCACCTTCTACCGTGATGGCGATTGGTGCGCCCTGGTAGGCACGGGCCAGGAAGTTGGCTTCGCCCAGCATGATGCCTTTACCACCGGTGATATCCATCGCATCGATGATGGCCTGCTGGCCACGGTGGGTACAATGGTATTTCACGATGGCAGACAGCACCGCAGGTTTTTCGCCCTGCATCAACGCATAGGTGATCAGCGAGGCGGCGGCATCCATCACGTAGGTGTTACCGGCAATACGTGCCAGCGGTTCTTCGATCCCTTCCATCTTACCGATAGAGATTTTGAACTGGCGGCGAATATGGGCGTAAGCGCCGGTCGCCAAAGCCACCGATTTCAGGCTGCCGGTGGAGTTGGATGGCAGGGTAATGCCACGGCCAACCGACAAACATTCAACCAGCATCCGCCAGCCTTGACCTGCCATTTTTGGCCCGCCAATGATGTAATCAATCGGAACGAACACGTCGTTACCACGGGTTGGGCCATTCTGGAACGGCACGTTGAGCGGGAAATGACGGTTGCCGATCTCTACCCCTGGGGTGTTGGTTGGGATCAACGCACAGGTGATGCCGGGGGATTCGTTATCGCTCAGCAGGCGGCTTGGGTCATGCAGCTTGAAGGCCAGCCCCAGCACGGTGGCAATCGGTGCCAGAGTGATGTAACGCTTGTTCCAGGTCAGGCGCATGCCCAGTACCTGTTTGCCTTGCCATTCGCCCATGCACACGGTGCCTACGTCCGGGATAGCCCCGGCGTCGGAGCCCGCTTCTGGGCTGGTCAGTGCGAAGCAAGGAATTTCATCACCGCGCGCCAGGCCTGGCAGGTAGTGATCTTTCTGTTCTTCAGTGCCGTAATGTTGCAGCAGCTCGCCTGGGCCGAGGGAGTTAGGCACGCCGACGGTGATCGCCAGAATACCTGAGACACCCGCCAGTTTTTGCAGGACACGGGCCTGAGCATAAGGGGAGAATTCCAGCCCGCCGTACTCTTTCTTGATGATCATCGCAAAGAAGCGGTGCTCTTTCAGATAGGCCCACAGCTCCGGCGGCAGATCGGCCAGTTCGTGCGTGATCTGGAAGTCATTGGCCATGCGGCAGGCTTCTTCCACTGGGCCGTCGATAAAGGCTTGCTCTTCCTCTGTCAGCTTAGGCTGCGGATAGTTGTGCAGCTTGTTCCAATCCGGTTGGCCGCGGAACAGATCGCCTTCCCACCAGGTGGTCCCGGCGTCAATGGCTTCTTTTTCCGTGGTGGACATTGGCGGCATCACTTTGCGGAAAGCGCGCAGTGCCGGGGCCGAAAGCAGCGAGCGGCGCAGCGAAACGATGTTCAGCGGCAGCAGCACGATGGCCAGCGGTACCAGCATCCAGTAAGTCCAAAGGCCGATAGCACCCATGGCCGCAGTAAAGGCCAACAGCAGCAGACTGCTGAGAGCCAGATTCACTCGGTGATAAAACACCACACCAATGAGTGCGAGTAAAACAACGATACTAAGAACCATCATAAGAAGCTCCGAAGTAGTAAGAGGTCTGACCTGTTGTGTATATCTAATGGTTTTAGTTCATACCTATTTTTTTATCAATATATTTACACTTTAATTACAACTTAAGTCACAAACTGACAGCATCAATTGTCAAAAAACCACCGGGTCGGTTCACACTAGCGCTGTTTGCGTCGCAACGCTTCTAGGTTTTTCTGCAATCCGTTACACTGCGTGACGAAAGATTGACGATGCCACCGCACAACAAGAGGCGATCTCTATGTACCACGATTTAATTCGCAGTGAACTGAATGAAGCGGCTGATACTCTGGCTAAATTCCTTAGCGATGACGCCAACATTGACACCATCCAACGCGCGGCAGTACTGCTGGCGGATTCCTTTAAAGCTGGCGGGAAAGTGCTCTCCTGCGGTAACGGTGGTTCGCATTGCGATGCGATGCACTTCGCAGAAGAACTGACTGGCCGCTACCGTGAGAATCGCCCAGGCTATCCGGCCATCGCGATTTCTGACGTTAGCCACCTGTCTTGCGTCAGCAACGATTTTGGCTATGAATACGTGTTTTCCCGCTATGTGGAATCCGTAGGCCGTGAAGGCGACGTGCTGTTGGGGATCTCCACCTCCGGCAACTCTGGCAACATCATCAAAGCCATTGAAGCGGCCCGCGCCAAGGGGATGAAAGTGATCACCCTGACCGGCAAAGACGGTGGCAAAATGGCCGGTAGCGCCGACGTGGAAATCCGCGTGCCGCACTTTGGCTACGCCGACCGTATCCAGGAAATCCATATCAAAGCGATCCACATCTTGATCATGTTGATCGAAAAAGAGATGGTTAAAGCTTAACGGCGAGATCAGCATTAAATATAGGGCGTGGCATCAAGCTGCGCCCTTATACCAATATCCAATGTCAGTAGTCCTCAAGGGGTGGCAATCGATGTGTGAACTGCTAGGGATGAGCGCCAACGTACCAACCGACATCTGCTTTAGCTTTACCGGGCTGGTACAGCGCGGTGGCCGAACCGGGCCACATAAAGATGGCTGGGGCATTACCTTCTATGAAGGCAACGGTTGTCGCACATTCAAGGATCCCCAACCCAGCTTCAATTCACCTATTGCCCGCCTGGTACAGGAATACCCGATCAAGTCCTGTGCCGTGGTCTCCCACATCCGCCAGGCTAATCGCGGTGAGGTGGCGCTGGAAAATACCCATCCCTTTACCCGTGAGCTGTGGGGCCGCAACTGGACTTACGCTCACAATGGGCAACTGAAAGGCTATCGCCAACTGGCGACCGGCAATTTCCGCCCGGTGGGCCAGACCGACAGCGAATATGCCTTCTGCTGGCTGTTACACCAGTTGGCGCTGAAATACCCGCGCACTCCCAGCAATTGGCCAGCCGTGTTTCGTTATATCGCGTTATTGGCCGATCGGCTGCGGCAGAAAGGGGTATTCAATATGCTGTTGTCAGATGGGCGCTTTGTGATGGCCTATTGCTCCACTAATCTTTACTGGATCACTCGGCGAGCGCCTTTTGGCAAAGCCACCTTGCTCGATCAGGATGTAGAGATTGATTTTCAGCGGCAGACCACGCCGGATGACGTGGTCACGGTCATTGCGACCCAACCGCTGACGGGCAACGAAACCTGGCACAAGATTGCACCAGGTGAGTTTGCCTTATTTCACTACGGTGAGCGGCTGGCTGCGGGCGAACGGGTTGGTGGTTGTCTCAATCGTTGAGGCGTACTGCGTTGGCTGACCACTGCCAATCAACGGCTGTGCCATCACATATTGGCCGTTAGCCACGCTAACCATCGGTGGCTGACGGTTTTTGACGAAGTAGTCATAACCTGGTTTCAACTGACGCCAGAAGCTGATGTAGGTTGAAGAGCGGTGGCGTTGCAGGTTCTGTTCGGTCATGCGGAACGGATAAATGCTGATATCCACCCGGCTTTGCCCGTGGGCAAATGCCGCCTCGACGTAACGATAGATATCGTCCATATAGGTGTTGGTCATCGCGTAGCAACCGATCGATTTGCATTCCCCGTGGATCATCAGATAGGCACCAGAATATCCCTGCGCTTTATCGTAATCATTAGGGAAACCGATATTGATGGCGCGATAATATTTGCTGTCTGGTTTCAGATGGCGGGTATCGACGCTATAAAAGCCTTCGGGGCTTTTAAAGTCCCCTTCACGGCGTTTCGGGCCTAGGCCACCGGAGAAGTTACAGATAGAGAAGCTATTCACCAGACGGAATTCGTTGCCCATCTTGGCGTACAATTCCAGCTTGCGCTCTTCTTTGAATATCTGGATATAGACCGGTGAACCTAATAATTGCTGTGCAACCAAGGGCGACTGGGGAGCCGGGGCAGGCTCACTGGCGCTGCACGCCGTGATCAGCGGCGTACAAAATAGCATCGCAAACAACAGCGCGATTTTGCTCATTATTAATTATTCCTGCTTATTTATTTTTAGAACGCAGCCAGCATGCCACTGCCGGGGTTTGTGCATTAACCCCGTCAGATTACCAGCGTGTTGTTTTTTAGCAATACGCGGAGTGTATAAAAAAACTACAATCATCGGTAAAAGTGAAATGAACCCAAGTTTTTAACGAGTAGTGTCAAGAAATAACAGCTATTTAATTGCATTTCCTCGACTCAGGTCACTAGATAGCACGGAAAAATTCCGTCGAAAATGTTAATATCTTGCCCATGCTGCTTCGTTATTAATCGGTATTCAGTACGTGGATATTGTATGAAATAGCAACAATGCCGCCATCGTTTATAGCAATGTTTTAACATTCGGCAGTATTGGCTTAATCACCGGCCTGCGAACGCTACTGGTCAGTGTGAATATTTCAAGTTGGGCATGAGGTCATCGTGTTCATCCGGAGGCGGCCAAGGCTGCCTCATCATCCTGCACGCTCTGCGCCTGCCTCTGGGCTGGTAGGACGTGTGAAAATTTAAAACATCGTATAAATCCTATGATCAGAATAAGAAAAGGGTTAGATCTGCCAATAGCTGGGGTGCCTTCGCAGGTGATCCAGGATGGCCCAGCGATCACGCAAGTGGCGCTGCTCGGCCAGGAATACATTGGTATGCGCCCCTCCATGTTGGTACAGGTTGGTGATCGCGTTAAAAAAGGCCAGGCGCTGTTTGAAGATAATAAGAACCCTGGGGTCTTCTTCACGGCACCGGCCTGCGGGCAGATCGCTGCTATCAATCGCGGCGAACGCCGCATGCTGCAATCGGTGGTGATTGACATCGACAACGGCGGTGAAGAACAGGTGGAGCTGGCCTATTATCAGCAGGCCGATTTGCCGATGCTGGAACGCCAACAGGTTGAAAGCGATCTGATCGCCAGCGGCCTGTGGACCGCGCTACGCACACGACCATTCAGCAAAACCCCCCGTCCAGGCACTTCACCCCGTGCTATTTTTGTCAACGCTATCGATACTCAGCCGTTAGCTGCCGATCCGTTGGTGATCATCAACCAACAGTTGGCGGCATTTAATGCCGGGCTGAGGGTATTGGCGCGCCTGACAGACGGTAAGGTACATGTCTGCCACGCAGCGGGTACGCGGCTGGATACGGCTGCCGGGGCGCAGATTGATTACAACGAGTTTGCCGGCCCGCACCCTGCGGGGCTGGTGGGCACGCATATTCACTTCCTGGAGCCGGTCAGCCTGAAAAAGACCGTTTGGCATATCGGCTATCAGGACGTGATCGCCATCGGCACCCTGTTTACCACCGGTAAGCTGGATACCCAGCGCGTGGTTGCCCTGGCGGGGCCACAGGTGGAGCAGCCGGTGCTGTTGCGTACCCGTTTAGGGGCCAGCCTGGATCAACTGACCGCAGGCCGCCTGAAGGCCGGTGAGAACCGGGTAATATCCGGCTCGGTGCTGAGTGGTTTCCATGCCAGCGGCCCGAGCGCCTGGCTTGGCCGTTTCCACAACCAGGTTTCGGTGTTGCTGGAAGGGCGGGAGAAAGAGCTGTTCGGCTGGATTGCTCCGGCATCGGACAAGTTCTCTATCACCCGCACCACGCTGGGCCATTTCCTCAAGCACAAGTTGTTCGCTTTCTCCACCACCACCAACGGCGGCGAGCGTTCGATGGTGCCGATCGGCAATTACGAGCGGGTGATGCCGCTGGATATTCTGCCGACCCATCTGCTGCGCGATCTGCTGGCGGGCGATACGGACGGTGCCCAGGCGCTGGGCTGTCTGGAGCTGGATGAAGAAGATCTGGCGTTGTGTACCTTCGTGTGCCCCGGCAAGTATGAATATGGCCCGGTGCTGCGCGAAGTGCTGACCAAGATTGAGCAGGAAGGATAACCGATGGGCCTGAAGAATTTTTTTGACAAGATTGAGCATCACTTCACGCCGGGCGGCAAGCTGGAAAAGTGGTACCCGCTGTTTGAAGCGACGGCCACGGTGTTCTACACCCCCGGCACGGTAACGCGCGGTGCCTCGCACGTACGTGATGCCATCGATCTGAAACGCATGATGATCCTGGTATGGTTGGCGGTGTTCCCGGCCATGTTCTGGGGCATGTATAACGTTGGCCAGCAGACTATTCCGGCACTGCACCATCTGTACAGCGGTGATCAGCTGCAACAGGTGCTGGCGGGGGACTGGCATTACTGGCTGGCACAGATGCTGGGGGCAACGCTCGGCGCCGATGCTGGCTGGATCAGCAAGATGGTGCTCGGTGCAACCTACTTCGTGCCGATCTACGCCGTGGTATTCCTGGTGGGCGGCTTCTGGGAAGTGGTGTTTGCGATGGTACGCAAACATGAGATCAACGAAGGCTTCTTCGTCACCTCCATTCTGTTCGCCCTGATTGTGCCGCCAACCCTGCCGTTATGGCAGGCCGCACTGGGTATCAGCTTTGGTGTGGTAGTCGCCAAGGAGATCTTCGGCGGTACCGGGCGTAACTTCCTCAACCCGGCGTTGGCGGGGCGTGCCTTCCTGTTCTTTGCCTATCCGGCGCAGATTTCTGGCGATCTGGTGTGGACCGCCGCAGACGGCTTCTCCGGTGCGACACCGTTGGCACAATGGAGCGTCGGCGGAGTTCACAGCCTGACCAACGTCACCACCGGCCAATCTATCAGTTGGATGGACGCGTTTATCGGTAACATCCCTGGTTCGATCGGTGAAGTCTCAACCCTGATGATCCTGCTTGGCGGGGCGATTATCCTGTTTGGCCGCGTCGCTTCCTGGCGCATCGTGGCTGGTGTGATGATCGGCATGATCGCCACGGCGTATCTGTTCAATGCCATTGGCTCTACCACCAACCCGATGTTCGCCATGCCTTGGTACTGGCATCTGGTGCTGGGCGGTTTTGCCTTCGGTATGGTGTTTATGGCTACCGACCCGGTTTCCGCCTCGTTTACCAACAAAGGGAAGTGGTGGTACGGCATCCTGATCGGCGTGATGTGTGTGCTGATCCGGGTGGTCAACCCGGCCTACCCGGAAGGCATGATGCTGGCGATCCTGTTCGCCAACCTGTTCGCACCGCTGTTCGATTACCTGGTGGTGCAGGCTAACATCAAGCGGAGAAAAGCACGTGGCGAATGAATCTAAAAATGACAGCATTGGCAAAACGCTGCTGGTAGTGCTGCTGCTGTGTCTGGTGTGTTCGGTGGTGGTTGCGGGTTCCGCAGTCGGGCTGAAGTCCAAACAGCAGGAACAGCGGTTGCTGGATAAGCAACGTAACATCCTGGACGTGGCTGGCCTTTTGCAGCGCGACATGACCAGCGAACAGGTGAACACCGCCTTTAGCAAGCGTATCGAACCGCGTTTGCTGGATCTGGACAGCGGTGAGTTTGTGCCTGGGGATGCGACAGCTTTCGATCTGGCTGCTGCGCTACGCAGTGATGCCAAAAGCCGGGTGTTGACTGCTGAGCAGGATCTGGCCGGTATCCGCCGCCGTAGCAACCAGGCTGAAATTTACCTGGTGCGTGACGAAAGCGGCGCAGTGGACAAAATTGTGCTGCCGGTCTACGGCACAGGCCTGTGGTCGGTGATGTACGCCTTTGTGGCGCTGGATGCCGATGGTAATACGGTGCGCGGCCTGAGTTTCTACGAACACGGCGAAACCCCTGGCCTGGGTGGCGAGATCCAGAACGCCAGCTGGCGCGCGCAGTGGATCGGCAAGCAACTGTTTGATGACAGCGGCAACCCGGCAATCCGCATCGTGAAAGGCGGGGCGCGGCAAGGTGATATCCATGGTGTGGATGGCCTGTCCGGCGCGACACTGACCGCTAACGGCGTACAGCATACGTTTAATTTCTGGTTGGGCGAGCACGGCTTTGGCCCATTCCTGCAGAAAGTCCGTGAAGGAGCGCTGAAAAATGGCTGATTCCAAAGAGGTTAAACGGGTCCTGCTGGGGCCGCTGTTTGACAACAACCCGATCGCGTTGCAGGTGCTTGGCGTCTGTTCGGCGCTGGCGGTAACCACCAAGCTGGAAACGGCGGTGGTGATGACTATTGCGGTTACTCTGGTTACCGCATTTTCCAGCTTCTTTATTTCACTGATCCGCCACCATATCCCTAACAGCGTGCGCATTATCGTACAGATGGCGATCATCGCCTCGCTGGTGATCGTGGTCGATCAGCTGCTGCGTGCCTATGCATTTGAAATCTCCAAACAGCTTTCAGTGTTCGTCGGGCTGATCATCACCAACTGTATCGTGATGGGCCGCGCCGAGGCGTACGCCATGAAGTCGCCGCCGATTGAGAGCTTTATGGACGGTATCGGCAACGGGCTGGGCTACGGCGTGATCCTGATCCTGGTGGGCTTTCTGCGTGAACTGGTCGGTTCGGGCAAGCTGTTTGGCATTACGGTGCTGGAAACGGTGCAGAATGGCGGATGGTATCAGCCTAACGGCCTGTTCCTGCTGGCGCCGAGTGCGTTCTTTATCATCGGCCTGCTGATTTGGGGGCTACGTGCTCTCAAGCCAGCGCAGATAGAAAAGGAGTAACCGCCGATGGCTCACTATATCAGCCTGTTTGTGCGTGCGGTGTTCGTTGAGAACATGGCGCTGGCGTTCTTCCTGGGGATGTGTACCTTCCTGGCGGTGTCGAAGAAGGTCTCCACCTCGTTTGGACTGGGGATTGCGGTAACCGTAGTGCTCGGGATTGCCGTGCCAGCCAATAACCTGGTCTATAACCTGATCTTGCGTGATGGTGCGTTGGTGGAGGGTGTCGATCTGAGCTTCCTCAACTTCATCACCTTTATCGGCGTGATTGCGGCACTGGTGCAGATCCTGGAGATGATCCTCGATCGTTTCTTCCCGGCGCTCTACAACGCCCTGGGGATCTTCCTGCCGTTGATCACGGTGAACTGCGCCATCTTCGGCGGCGTATCGTTCATGGTGCAGCGTGATTACAACTTTATGGAATCTGTGGTGTATGGCTTCGGCTCCGGCACTGGCTGGATGCTGGCGATTGTTGCCATGGCGGGGATCCGTGAAAAACTGAAGTATGCCGATGTGCCAGCCGGGTTGCGTGGCCTGGGCATTACCTTTATTACCACCGGATTGATGGCATTGGGCTTTATGTCGTTCTCCGGCGTCCAGTTGTAAAGGCAGGAAGCATTTATGGAAATTATTTTAGGCGTGGTGATGTTTACCTGCATCGTGATGGTGCTGGCGTTACTGATCCTGTTTGCCAAATCCAAGTTGGTAAACACCGGTGACATCGCCGTTGAGGTTAACGGCGATCAAGACAAAAGTTTTACCGCCCCCGCAGGGGACAAGCTGCTGAATATGCTGTCCAGCCAGGGGATCTTTGTCTCCTCGGCCTGTGGCGGCGGCGGCTCCTGCGGCCAGTGCCGGGTGGTGATCAAAGAGGGCGGCGGCGATATTCTGCCCACCGAGCTTTCCCATATCAGCAAGCGTGAAGCCAAAGAGGGCTGCCGCTTGGCGTGCCAGGTTAACGTGAAGCAGAACCTGAAAATCGAGCTGCCGGAAGAGATCTTCGGCGTGAAGAAATGGGACTGCGAGGTGATCTCCAACGATAACAAAGCCACCTTTATCAAAGAGCTGAAGCTGCGTATTCCGGACGGGGAAGATGTGCCTTTCCGCGCCGGGGGCTTTATCCAGATCGAGGCGCCTGAGCATGAAGTCAGCTATGCCGATTTCGACGTGCCGCAGGAATACCGTGGCGACTGGGATAAATTCAATCTGTTCCGCTACCGTTCGGTAGTCAAAGAGCCGACGGTACGCGCCTATTCGATGGCCAACTATCCCGATGAGAAAGGCATCATCATGCTCAACGTGCGTATCGCCACGCCGCCGCCGAGCAACCCGGACG
Source organism: Serratia silvae (assembly GCF_023282985.1). Classification (GTDB taxonomy): domain Bacteria; phylum Pseudomonadota; class Gammaproteobacteria; order Enterobacterales; family Enterobacteriaceae; genus Chania; species Chania silvae. Next base: position 56,532 of record NZ_JAGQDC010000003.1, read on the forward strand.
TGCCGCCGGGCATTATGTCTTCCTATATCTGGTCGCTGAAGGCGGGGGATAAGGTGACCATCTCCGGGCCGTTTGGCGAGTTCTTTGCCAAAGACACCGACGCTGAGATGATCTTTATCGGCGGCGGGGCCGGGATGGCGCCGATGCGTTCACACATCTTCGATCAGTTGAAGCGCCTGAAGTCGAAGCGCAAAATCACCTTCTGGTACGGTGCGCGTTCCTTGCGTGAGATGTTCTACGAGGACGACTTCAACCACTTGCAGGAAGAGAATGAAAACTTCACCTGGCATGTGGCGCTCTCCGATCCGCAGCCAGAAGATAACTGGACGGGCTACACCGGCTTTATTCATAATGTCCTGCTGGAAAATTATTTGCGTAACCATCCAGCGCCGGAAGATTGCGAATTCTATATGTGTGGGCCGCCAATGATGAATGCGGCGGTGATCAAGATGCTGAAAGATTTGGGCGTGGAAGACGAAAACATCATGCTCGATGACTTTGGCGGTTAAATGCGAGCAGCAGGCGGCGAAGGAATGAAGGCTTGGATGATGCTGGTGGCGCTGGCCACCGCAGTGTTACTGACCGGTTGTGAGCCGAAACAGGAAAACCTCAAGGGTAAAACCATGGGGACGTCGTACTCGATCAGCTATCTCCCTGGGGACGGAACACCTTCGCTGGCAACGCTGCAAGCGGAGATCGACAAACGGCTGGTGCAGGTCAACGATCAGATGTCGACCTATCAACCCGATTCTGAGCTAAGCCGCTTTAACGCCAGCCGGGAAGTGGACAAGCCTTTCCCGGTTTCTGCTGCCACCACGGACGTGGTGCTGGAAGCGTTGCGCATTAACCGTGTGACCGACGGCGCGCTGGACGTGACCGTCGGGCCGTTGGTGAACCTGTGGGGTTTTGGCCCGGAAGGGCGGCCGGATAAAGTGCCGAGCGCCACCGAGTTGGAACAGCGCCGCAACTGGACGGGGATCGACAAGCTGGCGGTAGAAGGCAATGCGCTGGTGAAACGCATTCCTGAACTGTATGTCGACCTCTCTTCCATTGCCAAAGGCTACGGTGTTGATGCGATTGCCCATTACCTGCAATCGCAGCACGTCAAAAACTACATGGTTGATATTGGCGGGGAAGTCCGCACCCGTGGCCATAACGGCGAGAAGAAGCCTTGGCGCATTGCCATCGAGCGGCCAACCGCCGGGGAGCAGCAGCAGGCGCTATTGGTGATCGAGCCGGGTGATATGGCGATGGCCACCTCCGGGGATTACCGAAACTACTTCGAGCAGGACGGAGTGCGCTATTCTCATACTATCGACCCGCTTACCGGTAAACCGATCCGCCACCATTTAGTGTCGATCACGGTGATCAGCCCGCTGTGCATGACGGCGGACGGGCTTTCTACCGGGTTAAACGTGATGGGGCCGGAGCGGGGGATGGCACTGGCCAACCTGCTGGGGATCCCGGTGTTTATGATCGTGAAAACCGCCAAGGGGTTTGAGGAGCGCTATTCCGACGCGTTCAAACCCTATCTGAAGAAAGGGTAGACCGTAATGTTGACGATGTTTGCTGCATCCTTTGTGCTGTTTCTGCTGGTGGTTGGCGGGATGTCGCTGGGCTATGTGTTCAAGCGTAAAACCTTGCAGGGCAGCTGTGGTGGCATTACCGCGCTGGGAATGGAAAAAGTCTGCGACTGCCCGGAGCCTTGCGACGCGCGTAAGAAGCGCATGGCTAAGGAAGCGCTGCGCCGCGAGATGCTGGAAAAACACCGAATCCTCTAAGCGAACTAGGGTTCACCACCCGTATAAACTCTCCATATTGAGCTTTTAATAATTGGCTGTATACTTATACAGTGTTATTGGAGGCGCGATGCGTAAAATCATTCATGTCGATATGGACTGCTTCTTCGCAGCGGTAGAAATGCGCGACAACCCCAGCCTGCGTGATATCCCGCTGGCTATCGGTGCCAGCGCAGATCGGCGTGGCGTGATCAGCACCGCCAACTACCCGGCGCGCCGTTATGGCGTACATAGCGCTATGCCGACCGCCACGGCGCTCAAGCTGTGCCCACACTTAACGCTGTTACCGGGGCGAATGGCGGCCTATAAAGAAGCCTCGCTGCATATCCGTGAAATCTTTGCCCGCTATACGCCACTGATAGAACCGCTCTCCCTGGATGAAGCCTATCTGGACGTGACCAACAGCACCCAATGCAACGGCTCCGCCACCTTGATTGCCCAACAGATCCGTCAGGAAATTTCCGCCGAATTGAACCTGACCGCCTCGGCGGGCATTGCCCCCATCAAATTCCTGGCCAAGATCGCCTCCGAGTTGAACAAGCCCAATGGCCAATACGTCATCACACCGGCGCAGGTGCCCGCATTCTTGCAGCAGTTACCGCTGAGCAAAATCCCTGGTGTGGGCAAGGTCACCGCCAAACGGTTGGAAGAGGTGGGGCTAATCACCTGCGCCGATGTGCAGAACTATAATCTGGCCGATTTATTAAAACGCTTCGGCAAATTTGGCCGGGTGCTGTGGGAGCGCTGCCAGGGTATCGATGAGCGTGAAGTTTCCCCCGATCGTTTACGCAAATCGGTAGGGGTCGAGCGAACGTTGGTGGCCGATATTCATGAGTGGGAAGATTGCGAGGCGTTGATCGTTGAAAAGCTCTACCCAGAACTGGAGATGCGGCTGCGCAAGGTCAAACCGGATCTGCATATCGCCCGCCAAGGGGTGAAGCTGAAATTCCAGGACTTCCAGCAAACCACCCAGGAACACGTTTGGCCGGTGCTCAATATTGAGGATTTGCTCAACGTTGCCCGCCAGGCGTGGCAGGAGCGGCGGGAAGGGCGTGGTGTGCGCCTGGTTGGCCTGCACGTAACGTTGCTCGATCCTCAGTTGGAGCGGCAGTTGGTATTAACCTGGTGATGCTAAAAACGAGTGTGTTTAAATGCTTAACCGTAGGTACAATCGTTGCCAGTTCTTTGGGATTAAGGCATTCAACGGGAAGAGTTAAAAATGGACGTGATTCAGCAAAAGCCGGTCAAAAGATGGACATGGGCCGATTTACAAAGCAGCTATCGATTTTGGGGGCTGGTTGTTTATTTTACCGCGATTGTTACTAGCCAATATATCTTTAATGCCTATTCTGCACTCTATATCCGGCAAACCGCAGATTTACCGATCTCGATGATTGGGGTCGCAGTGGGATTACAACAGGTTGGCATGTTATTTGGTGCATTGTTGGCCTGGATGGCCAGCCGGATGAAAAGCTATTATTTGCTGTATCTCTTTAGCGGGCTGTATTTGTTTGGCCTGTTTTTGTTCTGCTTTCATACCAGCAATCACTTTTTGATGATAACGGGAGAGGTCCTGATAGGGATGGGGCTAGGGGCTATCATGCTGATCGTTCCGGCCTTTATCGCAGGGGCCGTTGGCAGCGTAGAGGCATTTGTGCTGTCATTTGGCCTGATGGTGACGCTAAAAATGGTGTTTGGCTCATCCATCATAGCGATAGCCGGATGGCTTTTTGATATAGAGCGGTTATTTTCCAGCCCTGAGTATTTCTTTACCCTGCTATTGGTCCCCGTCATTATCGGGACACTGTTCCTGCTGCCGCTTAAGGCCTGTTTATTTAATTGCGAGCCGCCAGTACGGCAAGCAATACCACAGCCGATTAAATACCGCGATCCTGCCGTGACTTTCCTGCTTTTTTGGGTCCCGTTTTACAATATTTACTGGTTGGTAAAAATCCACGGGGAGATCAGGAATTATACCCAATCAGCAACTCTGCTGACGCCCAGAGGGGCAGGATGGTCGGCTTTTATTACCGCCCTTGTCACGCCGGTGATATTTTCCACGCTCAACGACAATCTACGCGCCATCATTGAAAGCCATGGGCAAACCGCAAGGTATAAAACCTGGCTAATTATCCTGTTTGCTTTCCTGTTACCCCCTGTTAGTGCGGCGTTGATACAGTCGCAGATGAATGAAATCAACGGTAATCTGAAGCGAGTAGAACCTCTGCCATAACGAAAAATGGGCCCAGCTTTAAACTGGGCCCAACCTCTTATCCGCGCTCAGGGATCGCTTTCAGCAGTGCGGTCAGCAGCGTCCAGTATTGGCCAACGCTGGCGATATGCACCTGCTCATCTGGCGAGTGTGGCCCGGTGATGGTTGGCCCAATCGACACCATATCCATCTCTGGGTAAGGTTTCTTGAACAAACCACACTCCAGCCCGGCGTGGATCACCATGATGTTCGGCGTCTTGTTGAACAACTTCTGGTAGGTTTCGCGTACCAGTTGCATCACAGGCGATTTGGCATCCGGCTGCCAGCCTGGGTAGCCGCCTTTCGGTGCCACTTTGGCATTGGCCAGTTGGCCTACGGCGGTCAGCATATCCACCACATAGTCTTTACCGCTGTCGATCAGGGAGCGGATCAGGCAAATGATCTCGGCTTCATGCTCGCTGGTGGTCACTACGCCGACGTTCAGCGAAGTTTCTACCACGCCTTTCACTTCGTCGCTCATGCGGATCACACCGTTAGGCGTACCGTTGAGCAGTGCCACAAAGCGGCTCTGGCTGTCTGCGGTTAGCGCTTGCAAAGCGGTTGTGGCTGGCTCGAGCAGAACGGTAATGTTCTTCTCTTTGGTAGACAGTTCGTTTTGCAGCGTAGCCAGGAACTGCTGGCTCAGGGCTTTCAGCGCATCGGCTTTGGCGGCTGGCACGGCAACCACGGCAGAAGCTTCACGCGGGATGGCATTACGCAGCGTACCGCCGTTCAGCTCCAGCAGGCGCAGGTCCAGTTCTTGCGTGTGGGCAAACAGGAAGCGGGCCAGCAGCTTGTTGGCGTTGCCCAGGCCATGATGAATATCGGCACCGGAGTGGCCGCCTTTCAACCCTTTCAGGGTCAGCTTCAGCGTTTGGTAACCGGCTGGCAGTGCTTCACGTTGCAGCGGCAGGGTGGTGATGAAATCGATCCCCCCAGCACAGCCCATGTAGATTTCGCCTTCCTCTTCGGAGTCGGTGTTGATCAGGATGTCAGCTTGTAACCAGTTTGGCTGTAGGCCAAAGGCACCATCCATACCCGCTTCTTCCGTCATGGTCAGCAGCACTTCCAGCGGGCCATGCTCTACGCTGTCATCGGCCAGCACCGCCAGTGCAGACGCCATACCGATGCCGTTATCTGCACCCAGCGTGGTACCGCGAGCCTTGATCCATTCGCCGTCAATATAAGGCTGGATCGGATCTTTGGTGAAATCGTGAACCGTATCGTTGTTCTTCTGCGGAACCATATCCAGGTGCGCTTGCAGCGCTACCGGCTTGCGGTTTTCCATGCCTTTGGTTGCAGGTTTACGCAGCAGAATATTGCCAACCTGGTCGCGCTCGGCATGCAGGTTCTTTTCTTTGGCCCAGTCGAGGATGTGCTGCGCTAGCGCTTCTTCGTGGTAAGAAGGATGCGGGATCGAGCAGATTTTGGCAAAAATATCCCACAGCGGCTGTGGCGAAAGTTGAGACAATTCAGACACTATAAGTCTCCTGTGACAGCATTTTCAGCAAGGCGTGAATGCTGTGCGGTTAGGGTGAGTAGCTATCTGTGCTTCAGGCACGTGAGCCTGAGAATATCATTTTATTCTCGGCTGTGCGCGTCCCGTATGACGCAGTTTATCGGCTTGGGTTCCCCGGTTTACGGGCGGTTGTGCAGAAAAGACACGCTACTCGCCACAACGATATTCACAGGAAAAACGCATCAACTCCTCGGTTCAACTGGTATTCGTGGCGCGCAGTCTCTATAATCTCGCGCAACCTTTTTTCCCCCTGAACTACTGAGTAAGCCACATCATTGCTGGCTGGGACACCATTCTATGAGCGAAAAATACGTTGTTACCTGGGATATGCTGCAAATGCAAGCGCGCAAACTGGCTCACCGCCTGCTGCCTGCCGATCAATGGAAAGGCATCATTGCCGTAAGCCGTGGCGGCCTGGTGCCTGCTTCGCTGCTGGCTCGCGAGCTGAGCATCCGTTATGTGGATACCGTCTGCATCTCCAGCTATGACCATGACAACCAGCGCGAAATGAAGGTGCTCAAGCGCGCCGAGGGCGATGGTGAAGGCTTTATCGTGGTTGACGATTTAGTGGATACCGGCGGCACCGCCAAAGCGATCCGCGACATGTACCCGAAAGCCCATTTCGTGACCATCTTCGCCAAGCCTGCTGGCCGCCCGCTGGTTGACGATTACGTGGTTGATATCCCGCAGGACACCTGGATCGAGCAGCCTTGGGATATGGCGGTGACCTTCGTGCCACCGATCGGCGGTCGTTAATCAGCCCCTGCTTCAAACGCCCGGTAATACCGGGCGTTGTTGTTTATGCAGCGGTTTCGTCAAATTCGGTAAATTCCCCGCCTTCTACCTCCAGAGTTAGGTACACTAGCACCTAGATATCCCGGCTATTCAGGCCTTGATGTAAGTCTTAGGAGGCTGTTGTTACCATGGCACAAGCCAACCTTTCCGAAGTACTGTTCAAACCCTCATTTAAACATGTCGAAACCTCGACGTTAGTCACCCGTGCCCATCATGCGGTAGGTGCCGATATGCACTCTGCCTTGGAGGGTGATACCGACGGCAACTGGTATCGTATGCTCAATCATCTGCTGTGGACCTGGCGCGGCACCGATCCGCTGGAAATCAGCGAAGTGTTGGCGCGCATTGCGGCCTCTAACGCAGAGCATAGCGACGATCACCTGCTGGATACCGTGGTCGGTTACCGAAACGGCAACTGGATCTACGAGTGGGTGCACCAGGGGATGCAGTGGCAGCAGCGGGCATTGGAGCAAAAAGATCCGCTGGTCGGTGGGCAGTATTGGCTGAATGCCGCCAATCTCTACAGCATTGCCGGTTATCCGCATCTGAAAGGGGATGAGCTGGCCGAGCAGGCAGAGGTGCTCTCCAATCGCGCCTATGAAGAGGCCGCACTGCTGTTGCCATACCAGCTTAAAGAGCTGGGGTTCGCCATTGAGGGGGGCAGTTCCATCACCGGCTTCCTGCATATGCCAGATAACGGCCAGGCACCTTACCCTACGGTACTGATGTGCGGCAGTCTGGATACCTTGCAGACCGATTACCACCGCCTGTTCCGTGATTATCTTGCGCCGCACGGCATTGCGATGCTGACCATCGATATGCCGTCCATCGGTTCATCCTATAAGTGGAAGCTGACGCAAGATTCCAGTTTCCTGCATCAGCAGGTGTTGGCTCAACTGCCTTCCGTGCCTTGGGTTGACCATACGCGTGTCAGCGCTTTCGGCTTCCGCTTTGGTGCCAACGTGGCGGTGCGCTTGGCTTATCTGGAGTCGCAGCGTTTGCGCGGTGTAGCCTGCGTAGGGCCGGTGGTGCATAGCCTGCTGTGTGAGTTGAAATGCCAGGACCACGTGCCGGATATGTATATGGACGTGCTGGCCAGCCGCATGGGTATGGCCAACGCCTCTGACAGCGTGTTGAAAACCGAGCTGAACCGCTATTCCCTGAAAACCCAGGGGCTGCTGGGCCGCCGTTGCCCAACGCCGATGCTGGCCGCCTATTGGGATGACGATCCGCTCAGCCCAAAAGAAGAGTCGCAGCTGATCGCGTCTTCTTCACTGAACGGCAAACTGATCGCCATCCCGCGTACGCCGGTTTATCAGAGTTTCCATCAATCTTTACTGAAAATTTGTGATTGGCTAAGAGATAAAATGCGCTAACTAGTTGCTAATTTTTAACAGTTTGTTAAAAAGGGTGAACTACATTGTGGAGGTTGAAAAATGACGCTACCGAGTGGCCACCCTAAAAGCCGACTAATGAAACGCTTTGCCAGCCTGGGCCCTTACCTGCGCGAAGGGCAATGTGAGAACGACCGCTTTTTCTTTGACTGCCTGGCGGTTTGCGTCAACGTCAAGCCAGCGCCGGAAAAGCGTGAGTTCTGGGGCTGGTGGATCGAACTGCAGGCCGATAATTCCCGTTTCACCTATAGCTACCACTTTGGTCTGTTTGATAAAGAAGGGCAGTGGAACGAGGAAAAGATTAAAGATGCTGAAGTGAAAGAGAAGCTGGAAACCACGCTGCGCGTCTTCCATCGTCGCCTGGGTGAACTGCTGACCACGATGGAGCTGACGCTGGAACCCGCCGATGATTTCAACGAGCAGCCGATAAAACTCTCTGCCTAGATCATTCCCCCAGATATTTACGCCGAAATCGCGTTGTGCCTGTTGGCATAACGCGTCTCTCCTGTTACAACGTCCTTTGCATTCCTTTTAACTCCAACGGCAGAACTATTATGAACGGCAGCCAGACATTGGTTGTGAAATTGGGCACCAGCGTGTTGACCGGCGGTTCGCTGCGTCTGAACCGTGCCCATATTGTCGAACTGGTGCGCCAATGCGCCCAGCAACATGCAGCGGGCCACCGCATCGTTATTGTGACCTCCGGGGCGATTGCTGCCGGGCGTGAACACCTGGGCTACCCTGAGCTGCCCGCCACCATCGCTTCCAAGCAGTTGCTGGCGGCGGTGGGGCAGAGCCGGCTGATCCAGCTATGGGAACAGCTGTTCTCGATCTATGGCATTCATATCGGGCAGATGCTGTTGACGCGTGCCGATCTGGAAGACCGCGAGCGCTTCCTCAACGCGCGTGACACCATGACCGCATTGCTGGATAACCGTATCGTTCCGGTCATCAATGAGAACGATGCCGTCGCCACCGCAGAAATCAAAGTCGGTGACAACGATAACCTGTCGGCGCTGGCTGCCATTTTGGCCGGGGCCGATAAACTGCTGTTGCTGACCGATCAGCAGGGTTTATATACCGCCGATCCGCGCAATAACCCGCAAGCCGAGTTGATCCGTGAAGTACATGGTGTCGACGATGCGCTGCGTGCCATTGCAGGCGACAGCGTTTCCGGTTTGGGTACCGGCGGAATGGGCACCAAGCTACAGGCGGCTGATGTGGCCTGCCGTGCGGGCATTGATGTAATTATCGCTGCCGGTAGCAAGCCGGGCGTGGTAGCCGATGTGATCGAAGGCAACCCGGTGGGCACCCGCTTCCATGCGCTGGAAACCCCGTTGGAGAACCGTAAACGCTGGATCTTTGGTGCGCCGCCTGCGGGTGAGATCACCGTTGACGATGGGGCGGTAGAAGCCATGATGGCCCGTGGCAGTTCACTGCTACCGAAGGGCATCCGCGATGTTAAAGGCGATTTCTCACGCGGTGAGGTGATCCGCATCCGCAATCTGGCGGGGCGCGATCTGGCTCATGGCGTCAGCCGTTATAACAGCGATGCAATGCGCATGATTGCCGGGCACCACTCGCAGCAAATCAGCGAGATCCTGGGCTATGAATATGGCCCGGTGGCCGTGCATCGCGACGATATGATCGTAAGTTAAGGAGTGAACATGCTCGAGCAGATGGGGAAGGCCGCCAAACAGGCTTCCTGGCAGTTGGCGGTACTGAGCACGGCGAAAAAGAACCAGGTGTTGGCGGTGATGGCCGACATGCTGGAAGCTCGCAGCGAAGAAATTCTACAGGCGAATGAGCAGGATATGGCTCAGGCCCGTGCCACCGGCATGAGTGAAGCTTTGTTGGATCGCCTGCTGTTAACTCCAGCGCGTCTGGCGGCGATTGCTAACGACGTGCGCCAGGTCTGTCGCCTGAGCGATCCCGTTGGCCACGTGCTGGATGGCAATCTGCTGGACAGCGGCCTGAAATTGGAGCGCCGCCGTGTGCCGCTCGGGGTGATTGGCGTGATCTATGAAGCGCGCCCCAACGTCACCATCGACGTCGCCAGCCTGTGCTTGAAAACCGGTAATGCGGTGATCTTGCGCGGTGGTAAAGAGACTCACCACACCAATCAGGCGACGGTGAAAGTGATCCAGCAAGCGCTGGAACAGTGTGGCCTGCCAGCGGCGGCGGTACAGGCGATTGAAAGTCCGGATCGTGAGTTGGTGAATGAACTGCTGCGCATGGATCGCTATGTAGACATGTTGATCCCACGAGGCGGTGCCGGGCTGCACAAGCTGTGCCGCGAGCAGTCAACCATTCCGGTGATTACCGGCGGTATTGGCGTGTGCCATATCTATGTGGACGACAGCGTGGACTACGATAAGGCGCTGACGGTCATCGAAAACGCCAAGATTCAGCGTCCAAGTGCCTGCAACTCGGTAGAAACCCTGTTGGTTAACCGCACTATCGCTAACAGCTTCCTGCCAGCGCTGAGCGCGCGTATGGCCGCCGTTGGGGTAACCTTGCACGCCAGCGATAACGCCATGCCGTTGTTGCAGGAAGGGTCGGCTAAGGTGGTCGCGGTTGCTGCGAAAGATTACGACGATGAGTGGCTATCGTTGGATTTGAACGTGACGCTGGTGGACGATATCGATCAGGCCATCGATCACATCCGCACCCACGGCACCAGCCATTCCGATGCCATTCTGACGCGCTCGCTGAGCAACGCCGAGTATTTCGTCCGTGCGGTGGATTCCTCCGCGGTATACGTCAATGCCAGCACCCGCTTTACCGATGGCGGCCAGTTTGGTTTGGGCGCGGAAGTCGCGGTCAGCACCCAGAAATTGCACGCCCGCGGCCCGATGGGGCTGGACGCGCTGACCACCTATAAGTGGATTGGCTACGGCGACGATTTGGTGCGCAGCTAGAGCTTTCGCTAGCCAGATTTGAACGATGTTTAAGGGCGCAGTGTGTAGATACTGCGCCCTTGTTGTCTCTGGCTATTGGTTCACTCGCGGTTTTTGATCACCGCGCCGTCAACGCAACCCCCCTCACATGTGTACATCACGTGGCGTTTAGGCGCTGTCGTCAACTGCGTCCGGACTTCCTCCGCCATGTCATCGTCGGGGGGGGACTCTAACCAACGGCGCATTGTCAGCCACATGGTCGCTTTCTTTACGGTCAATGGTCAAGGTAGAGATAGTGCATCCAGCTTGTCATGCGTAACAGCACCTTACGCATCACGGAAACATGGGTAAAGTGGTCGGAATACACCGCTACCTGAGCAAATATCCCATCTGGCAAGGCATCAACATCCGCATTCGGCTCTAACTCAATCACCGCTAGCACACCATCGGAACCCGGTATCATGCTCAATGATTGCAGGGTTCCCTGCGCCTGGTATGTCCCGCTGGGAACGACGGGAAGTATGCTGGTCAGTCTCCCCTGAAATACCTGGCCAGGTAGCGCATTGAAGACGATCTCGGCTTGATCGCCCGATTTCAGGCGTAACAGCGAATTTTGTCTGAATTGCGCGACGATTTGCCGTTTTTGTTGCGGGATAAACACCATTACCGGGCGTAGTGGTAGCGCCGCTGCGTAAGTTCCTGGGCGGATAAGCACCTGGGTCACATAACCATCACTGGGGGCGCGGACTACGGTCTGTTCGAGATTGTATTTGGCTTCCGTTAACTGGGCCCGGAGGCTGACTATCTGCGACTGTTCTCCGTTGACGACGCTGTTTAACTGGCTTTTAATCTGTGCCTGTTCAGCCAATGAGCTTTTCACCAGCGCATCCTGCGCCAGAAAATTTTGCCTGGCGTTATCAATATCACTTTCGGAGAACGGGTTTACCTTGGCCCGGCTCCCTTTAAGATAGCGTTGGTAGTCTTTATATAAACGATCGCGTTCGGCAATGATCCCCGAGGTATGGGCAACGGCCTCATCTAATTGCCCCTGGAGCACCTGGATGCTATGTACTGCTGTCATTAAATCGGCCTGTAGCCTATCGACACGCGCCTGGTATCGGGTGGGTTCTATTTTAAAAAGTACGTCACCTTTTTTTATAAAGGTATTCTGCTTATCAGTAACCTCACTGACAATGCCAGTCACCTGCGGCGTGATGGGAATAGAAACCACGGCCTTTTGCGCTTGAAAAGTGTAGGGGTGGTTATAATTCATTAATAAAATCAGGGCACCCACTAAAACAACGCCACCCAATGCTGCGGTAGGGACCGTCCATTTGTTTACCGGAATTTTAAATATTTTGAATATGCCGTAGGCCAGTGCGACATAGGTAAGAATAATGAGCAAGTCCATGGAGTTACTCCGCAGAAGATGTTTTAGTTTCGCTGATGTTTTGTTCCAGTTCGGTTATTCTTTGCTCTAAACGGGCAAATGGATCTTGCTGGCCTTGCATGCCCCAACCGCGCTCTGGCCGATACAACGTGGCCCATATCCATAAAAAGGGCCATATCACATGCAGAGTAAACAAACTGACCCAACCTGCGACATGGATCGCGTCCGCATGCGGATGATTGCGTGATTTCGCAATCAGATAAGGAATGTCATGGAGAATAATGATCCCGTAAAAAATGACGAGGAAGACAACAATGAGTACGCCTAACGCAAAGTAATTTAGGAACATGGTGGCCTCGGCTAAGTAAACTAACCCGACGGATTAGGTAAGAGCGCTATGGGGTGCGCCACCTTGTCTGCTAGGCGTGTATTAGTGGGTTATCATTGACTGTAGTGGATAATAATTTATGAATATTGATATTTTTCATCTACTTTGGCGGTACCCGCCGAAAATGACATGTCGGTAGATAAAACACCTACGGCAACGCTAAAAGGATGTTTTTTCATATATCTTCTCGGTGGGGAGAGGTCAGTTCATAAAATATAGCACCATCCAAAAAATCTGGCGGTATGAGAACATTTTTGTTGGCGAGTTATCAGCAACTTTTGTCGGTAACAGGGCTAAAATGGTAGTGTCTATGAACTAATTTCATAAGTTCTGTCCAAACTGGCAAGGTTTACGTCAACCAAGGGAATACGCATGCTGAAAGAAAACTTCAATGAGCTACAGGTGTTTCTCGTCGTGGCGAGGGAGCGAAGTTTTACCAAAGCGGCGGGTAAGCTGGGTGTTTCACAGTCTGCACTCAGCCACGCTATAAAGGCGCTGGAGGAGCGTTTAAACCTGCGTCTGCTAACTAGAACCACCCGCAGCGTTGCCCCCACGGAGGCGGGTGAGCGGATCATTGCCTGTCTCGAACCCCGTATTGCAGATCTTGAACAGGAGTTGGAAGCCCTCGTTCAACTGAATGGTTCTGCTTCCGGTAAGATCCGGCTTTCGGCGGGCGAACATGCGGTGCGCAGCCTGCTATGGCCAAAGCTAAAGCCGTTTCTACGGCAATACCCGGAAATCAACGTTGAGCTGGTGGTGGATAACGGCTTTGTCGATATTGTGGATGGGCGTTTCGATGCGGGAGTTCGCCTTGGCGAAAGCGTCGATAAGGACATGGTTGCCGTGAAGATCGGCCCGGATATGCGTATGGTGGTGGTAGGGGCGCCAGCGTATTTCGCCACCAACAGCATTCCGCAGACACCACATGAACTGCAGGATCATCGCTGCATTAATATGCGTTTACCTACCGCAGGCGGTTTATATCACTGGGAGTTTGAGAAAGCAGGTAAGCCGCTGCGCGTCAGGGTTGAGGGCCAACTGACGCTGAACTTGTTGTCGGAAAGAATAGACGCAGCGCTGTCAGGGTTTGGCCTTGCCTGCGTACCAGAGGATATGGTCCAGGGTTTGGTCAAATCCGGCGAACTCATTCAGGTGCTGCAAGAGTGGTGCCCTTCTTTCCCGGGTTACTACCTCTATTACCCAAGTAGAAAACAGCATCCTCCCGCGTTTGCTCTGTTGATTGATGCGTTGCGCCATGGTGATTGAATGGCTTGCGGGAAACCGCAAGCCAGAGTAAACCTTAACGGCCCACGCGAGCCTGTATGGCGGCCGGATAACGTTCACCCACGATTTTTACCTTCTCCAGCGCTTGAGAGATTTTGAGCAAATCATTCTGGGAAAGAATGAGATCTGCGGCCCCCAGATTCTCTTGCAGCCGATGTAGTTTGGTTGTACCAGGGATGGGCACAATCCACGGTTTTTGTGCCAGTAGCCAGGCCAGAGCAATTTGCGCTGACGTCACGCCTTTCTCTGCGGCAAGGATTGCCAGCAGGCTGACCAACTGCTCATTCGCTTCCAGCGCCTCTGCGGCGAAACGCGGCACCTTGCTGCGGAAATCATCCTCACCGAAGGTCGTTCCGGCCTTGATGGCTCCGGTCAAAAAGCCTTTGCCTAATGGGCTGAATGGCACAAATCCAATACCCAACTCTTCCAGTACCGGCAGGATGTCCTGCTCAGGTTGGCGCCACCACATTGAGTATTCACTCTGTAGGGCGGTAACCGGCTGTACCGCATGAGCGCGGCGAATGGTTTGTACGCCAGCCTCTGACAGGCCGAAGTGTTTGACCTTGCCTTCAGCAATCAGATCTTTCACGGTGCCCGCAACGTCTTCAATGGGCACATCGGGATCGACGCGGTGTTGATACAACAGATCGATCACGTCGGTTTTAAGCCTACGCAATGAGCCTTCCACCGCCTGGCGGATATGCTCCGGGCGGCTGTTTAAAATCTGCTGTTTGTTGTCATCACCAAAGGTAAAGCCAAATTTAGTGGCGATGACGACCCGATCGCGCAAGGGTTTTAAGGCTTCGCCGACCACTTCTTCATTCAGATACGGGCCGTACACTTCAGCGGTATCGAAAAAGGTCACGCCACGTTCAACGGCAGCGCGGATCAGTTCGACGGCCTGACGCGTATCCGTTGCCGGGCCGTAGCCGAAGCTTAACCCCATACAGCCCAGGCCCAGCGCTGATACTTCCAGCCCGGACTTACCGAGATAACGTGTTTGCATTCGGGAGTTTCTCCTATTTTATGTCGTTAAACGTCGAGTTTGCGGCCAGCCAGCCATTCCACCATTGCCGGATCGCGATGCGAGAAGAAAGCACTGGTCGCGGTGTCGAGGGCGGTAATTTGCAGCATATCGTCTGGGCTGAGTTCGAAGTCGAGGATGTTGATGTTCTCAGCCATCCGGGATGGACGTACCGATTTAGCCAGGGAAACGATGCCGCGCTGGAAGATCCAGCGCAACACCACCTGACCCACGCTTTTGCCATACTTTGCGCCAATAGCGGCTAGTTGCCGATGTTGGAACAGACCATTTTTGCCTTCCGCAAAAGGGGCCCAGGCCTCTGGCTGAATGCCACGGCTTTGCATCCAAGGCACCGCGTGCAACTGTTGGTTGGACGGGTTCACTTCAATCTGATTGACTGCCGGCGTCATATGGTTAAAGGCGATAAGATCGGCCAGGCGATCCGGATGGAAATTGCTGACGCCAATAGCGCGAATTTTCCCCGCCTGGTGCAATTCCTCCATGGCACGCCACGCGCCATGAACATCTCCGTAGGGTTGGTGGATCAGATAAAGATCAACATAGTCCAGTTGCAGGCGATTCAGTGAGCGCTCAAACTGCGCTTTTGCGCCTTCATAGCTGGTGTCCTGTAACCAGAGTTTAGTGGTGATAAACAGCTGGTCGCGCGCCATACCGCTTTGCTTAAGAGCGTTGCCAACCTGCGTTTCATTCTGGTAGGAAGCCGCGGTATCAATGAGTCGATAACCCGTTTCGATGGCGTCAAGAACGGCGCGCTCGCACTCTGCGGCATCCGTCATCTGGAAGACACCAAAGCCCACCTGGGGCATGGTAATACCGTTGTTCAGTTTTACTGTTTGCATGACGTTACCCTTCACTGTGGTGTGTGAAAAGCTTAGCGCAGAGTGATTTATTTGATTAGAGGGAGTAATTCGCTAGGGTTAATTAGCAGAGTTCATTAATAAGCGAATGAACCCTGCTGTTTGGGCTACTGCAGATTTTTTGTTTGCAGGAATTGGCTGACCTGGTCGGCAATCTGGACATTATTCAGGTCTGAGAAGGGGAAGTGTGTATTCCCTTTGATGCCGATCTCAGGCAAATGGATCACCGTAACATCACCACCGTGTTTGTTGACCACATCACGCCACTGGCGGGCCATCGCCAGCCGGACACGCCAACTGTCCTGTGCGGGCATGGCGACGGGTTTATCAGGAATATTATCGCCGTAAAAAATCAGGATCGGGATTTTGGTCAGCGCCATGAACTGCTCCATTGGCACGGGTTCACCTTTCAGCGTATCAAACGCGCTGGGCATCGGTGCAGGCAGCTCATTTTCGGGGAAGACAAAGCTGCTACCTGGCTCAAAGGCCACGATGGCTTTCACCTTGCTGTTTTTTATCGCGGTATACCAGCCTGGCCCGCCCCCCTGCGAGTGGGTAAACAGGATTGCCGAACCCGCTTTATCTACTACTGCCGACATGGCATCGGCAATGACATTGATATCGAAAGGCCCGGTGTTCGGCGTCATCTGGCGGAAATACTGATCCAGCGCTGCCGTATCGTGAGAAAACTGAACGCCTTGAAAATAGTCAGGCCAGACCCCGATGCGGAATTGATTGAACCACATCTGCTCATCCGGTTTTGGCGTCACGGTGCCTTCAACCGTGGTGCGCCCGGCGCTACCCCGACGCGGTTGATCGACCAGATAAGTGGAGAAACCGCGGCGCAGGAAAATATTTTGAAAGCCTTCGCGGCCATCCGGCGTGCTTTCCCAGGTACGGGAGAACTGCCCCGCACCATGCAGCATGATCAGCGGATATTTATGCGGGTTTTCCGGGATTTGATAAAATACCGCGGCATGATCGCCGTGATAAGTCTGACCGGCAGGATCCATTGGTTTTTTGGCGTCAAATTTTCCTGGGGCAGTAATGATTGTGCCACCGGCAGAAAAACTTCCTTGCTCTTTAATCACCAGCGGTTCGGCATAAACAGACTGGGCAGCAAGGCCGCCCGCCACCATGCAGAACACCAGCGTTTTCAACAGTGTCTTCAAGGCTATTTCCTCTATTTGTGTTTGCACCGCCATCATAGCTGAGTTGATCCAGAGGATTATTAAGCCCCATTGAATGCCCTTATCTGTGGCGTTCATTAATGGGGTTGAACCGCAACTATCTCTTTATTACTTCACGTTAGAGTGCCTGTTGTAGTGCAAACTCAGCCCGTGTCGTGGCATCATTTTCACCGTGCCTGCGGCTTTGTTGAATCAATAGGATTTAGATAACAGCTCCTCCTGTCTGTCATTTTCTCAGGCAATCCGTACACTTTCTGGCATGCCTGTACGCGTCATAATGATTCATGATTACGCAGATCCACGTTAGAGAAAACCATGCAGAATAAATAGCATTATTGGACGTTTTTCGTCTTGAACAATGTCACACTATTTTGCGCAATGCCGAGGTGTGAATATATTGCCGGACGCGCCTGTGTGGCCAAGACGCAGTTTTCTTTCTTGCGACGAAATGGGCTTAGCCGCCGTTGCTACGCGGCGTATCGGGACAACGTTTGTCGCTTTTTTGAATAGTGGAGGAAAATAAAACATATATGAAAATTCAAATGTGTATTTGACTTAAAAACGCTGGCGAGTATGATTTGTTCACTGATCGTAGTGGAGAGACCGATGGCCCTGACTTCCTTGCAACTGTTCAAAATCCTGTCGGACGAAACCCGTTTGGGTATCGTATTGTTGCTCAAACAGCTGGGTGAACTGTGCGTTTGCGATCTCTGCACTGGGCTGGAAGAGTCGCAACCCAAGATCTCACGCCACTTGGCAATGCTCAGAGAGTGCGGGTTGCTGCTGGATCGTAAGCAGGGGAAGTGGGTGCATTATCGTCTTTCCCCGCATATTCCTGCCTGGGCAGCCCTGGTAGTAGAACAAGCCTGGTTGAGCCAACAGGATGAAGTCCAGACTAGGGCACGTAAGCTGGCAGCGGCGAATTGCTCCAGCGATGGCAAAACCCTGTGTAGCTAAATTTTTTGTTCGTACACATATGAAAATAAATATATAAATCTTGAGGTGGTAAGTATGTTATTGGCTGGGGCGATATTTATCCTGACCATTGTGCTGGTGATCTGGCAGCCCAAAGGGTTAGGAATTGGGTGGAGTGCCACACTTGGTGCGGGGCTGGCCTTGATCACCGGAGTAGTACAGATTGCCGATATTCCGGTGGTGTGGAATATTGTCTGGAATGCCACAGCGACCTTTATCGCCGTGATCATTATCAGCCTGCTGCTTGATGAGTCTGGCTTTTTCGAATGGGCTGCGTTACATGTCTCCCGTTGGGGAAACGGGCGGGGACGTTTGCTGTTCACCTACATCGTTTTGCTAGGCGCGACCGTGGCGGCCTTGTTTGCCAATGATGGCGCGGCGTTGATCCTTACCCCTATTGTGATCGCCATGCTGTTGGCGCTCGGGTTCAGTAAAGGTACCACGTTGGCGTTTGTCATGGCTGCCGGGTTTATTGCCGATACCGCCAGCCTGCCGCTGATTGTGTCCAATCTGGTCAATATCGTTTCGGCAGACTTCTTTGATCTGGGGTTCACGCAATATGCTTCGGTGATGGTACCTGTCGATATCGCTGCGATTATCGCGACGCTGGTGATGCTGCACCTGTTCTTTCGCAAGGACATCCCGCCGACCTATGATCTTGAACGACTGAAACAACCGGCGAAAGCCATTAAAGATCCGGCCACGTTCAAAACCGGCTGGGTGGTATTAATCCTGCTGTTGGTCGGCTTCTTTGTGCTGGAGCCGCTCGGCATTCCGGTCAGCGCTATTGCTGCTGTGGGGGCAGTGATCTTGTTTGCTGTGGCCAAAAGAGGTCATGCCATCAATACCGGGAAGGTACTGCGTGGTGCGCCTTGGCAGATCGTCATTTTCTCGCTAGGGATGTATCTGGTGGTTTATGGCCTGCGCAACGCCGGGCTGACGGAATACCTTTCCGGCGTGCTGAACCTACTGGCGGATTATGGGTTATGGGCCGCCACGCTTGGTACTGGCTTCATGACCGCGTTCCTGTCATCCATTATGAATAATATGCCAACGGTGCTGATTGGCGCGCTGTCCATTGAGGGGAGTGCTGCGTCAGGAGTGATTAAGGAGGCCATGATTTATGCCAACGTTATTGGCTGCGATCTGGGGCCAAAAATCACGCCGATTGGCAGCTTGGCAACGTTGCTCTGGTTGCATGTCTTGTCACAGAAGAACATGACGATCACCTGGGGATATTACTTCCGTACCGGAATCATCATGACCGTACCTGTGTTGTTGGTCACGCTGACGGCCTTGGCGTTACGTCTATCCATCACTTTGTAGCGAGGAACATCCATGATCACGATTTACCACAACCCGGCCTGCGGCACCTCGCGTAATACGCTGGCGCTGATTCGCAACAGCGGTACAGAACCAACGATCGTCCATTATCTGGAGACACCACCCAGCCGTGCTGAACTGGTGAAACTCATTGCAGACATGGGGATCAGCGTGCGGGCCTTGTTGCGCAATAACGTGGAGCCCTACGAGCAGTTAGGGCTGGCAGCAGATGTATTCACCGATGAGCAACTGATCGACTTTATGTTGCAACACCCGATTCTGATTAACCGGCCGATTGTGGTGACGCCGCTGGGGACCCGCCTATGCCGCCCCTCCGAAACGGTGCTTGATATCCTACCTAATCCGCAAATAGGGGCATTGGCCAAAGAGGACGGCGAACAGATTGTTGATGGCTTCGGCAAACGGATTAAGTAAATCAGGAGGCGCGCCAGCGCCTCTCAATTGTCCCTGTTTATCAACCCGCCTTGGCCGTATTAAACGGCGGCTTGGCGAACCAAACCAGTAGGGTCAGCATCAAGAACACCCCGGCAGAGAGATAGAAAATATCGTTCGCCGACATCAGCAGGCCCTGCTGGGTAATTTGATCGTTGATATAGGTTGCGGCTTGCTGCTGCTATCCCGTTCATTATCTATGCGCTGCATTGCTGCACCCTTTAATATAATCAACAACCCATTCAGCAATATCCCCCAACACCTCCTTTTTTGCCCAGTTTAACGCCCAGTCATTGACCAATGACAAGGCGGCACGGGCGTCAGCTTCTTTATAATCAGGCCCGTTTGTCTTCTCACTGGTGTGGACCCATGGCTTATCAACTGAATCTGAACTGGCCCGAATTTTTAGAGAAATACTGGCAAAAACAGCCTGTAGTATTAAGAAATGCCTTCCCGAACTTCGTCGATCCGATCACCCCTGACGAGTTGGCCGGTCTGGCGATGGAGGTTGAGGTAGACAGCCGCCTGGTCAGCCAAACCCATGGTCAATGGCAGGCCAGCCACGGGCCGTTCGAGCATTTTGATAACCTGGGTGAAACCGGCTGGTCGTTGTTGGCTCAGGCGGTTAACCATTGGCATGCCCCGTCAGCTGAACTGGTGCGCCCGTTCCGTGTGCTGCCGGACTGGCGTTTAGACGATCTGATGATCTCGTTCTCGGTACCTGGCGGCGGTGTTGGGCCACATATCGATCAGTACGATGTGTTTATCATCCAGGGGATGGGGAGCCGCCGCTGGCGCGTGGGTGACAAACTGCCGCTGAAGCAGTTTTGCCCGCATCCGGCGCTGCTGCACGTGGAACCTTTCGAGCCGATTATCGATGAGGATCTGGAGCCGGGCGATATCTTGTATATTCCACCGGGCTTCCCGCACGACGGTTTTACCCACCAAACCGCGCTTAACTACTCCGTTGGCTTCAGAGGCCCTAACGGCAGGGATTTAATCAGTAGCTTTGCGGACTATGCGTTGGAAAACGATCTTGGGGGTGAGCACTACAGCGATCCTGATTTAACCTGTCGGGAACATCCAGGCCGGGTTGAAGAGTATGAGCTCGATCGCCTGCGCAGCATGATGACCGAGATGATTAATCAGCCGGAAGATTTTAAACAGTGGTTTGGTCGCTTCGTGACGACGCCGCGCCACGAGTTGGATATCGCCCCAGCGCAACCGCCTTACGAACAGGGTGAGGTGATTGAAGCGTTGATGGATGGTGCGGTTCTGACTCGCCTGAGTGGTTTAAGAGTGCTGGAGGTGGGCGGCAGCTTCTTTATCAACAGCGAACGCCTGGATACCGTCGAGCCTAAAGCTGCCGATGCCTTATGCCGCTACACTCTGCTTGGTAAAGCAGAGTTGGGTGGGGCATTGCAAAACCCGGCGTTCGTTGCAGAGTTAACTGGCCTGGTTAATCAGGGCTACTGGTTCTTCGACGAATAATCGTGCATTCACCCCAGGCAACGGCGCAAGCCGTTGCCTGGGGGTAATTAATCCACTAACACGCGCTTATTGGTCGCGCCCCAAAGGATCGACATCTCGGTAAACAGCGCACCGCTGATGTCTTCGACTTCGGTTGCGGTGATTTCGGTGTTACCCTGCTTGCCGAAGAACACCACCTCATCACCAGGATTGACGTTTTTCAGCCCGGTCACATCCACCATCACGGTGTTCATTGAGGTTTTACCCACCACCGGCACCCGCTGCCCCTGGATCAGTACATGACCGGCATTGCTAAACACGCGGCGATAGCCGTCTGCATAACCCACCGGGATATTGGCCAATATCGAATCACGTTTCAGCGTGTAGGTGCGATCGTAGCCGACGGTATTGCCTTTAGGGTAATGGTTGAGTGCCGCAATCGAAGATTTGAAGGTCATCACGCGTTTATAGTCGTTACTGGCAATGGTATCGCCATAAAACACCCCACCAACGCGCACCATATCGAGCCAGGACTCCGGCACGGTGAGGGTAGCGAAGGTATTGGCAACGTGTAAGGTCACGTCGCTGCGTTTGATCCCGGTAATGTCCAGCACCTGCTGGGACTGCTCCTTGAAGCGGGCGAGATCCTTGCGCACCGCCGCCGCATCTTCCTCAGGATAGTGGGACATGATGCCGACCATTTTCAGATGAGGTAATTTCGCGATGGCTTTGGCTTGCGCCAATCCGGCCACTTCGCTGACTTCCAGGCCGTTGCGTGACATGCCGCCAGAGTTCAGTGCTAAATGGAAGCGCAGCGTTTTCCCCTGCTGAGCGGCGATGGCATCCAGGCGTTTAGCCATCTCCAGATTGCCGATCAGCTCTTCGGTATCATAGTCGGTAGCCTGGCGCATCTCCGCTTCGGTGGCATTGCGCACGCGCATCAGGCGCCCTTTAAAGCCGAGTTCGCGCACGGTTTGCAGTTCTTGATTACTGGCCACCCCAATACACTGTACGTGGTTCTTTATCATTACGGGTGTGACCAGAGAAAGGTCGTGCCCGTAAGCATCCCCTTTCAGAATGGCGCAGAGCGTGGTTTTATCGCCCAGCAGTTGCTGAATTTTGTGAGTGTTGTATTCCAGCGCACTTTGCGAGATTTCCAGCCGGGCATTGCTTACCACCGCAGGTGAATTTTTAGCCGTGGCGGCGATGGCCTGCGCGGAATTGGTGCCGGTGGGTTGATGACAAGCCACCAACGTTAATAGCGGAATTAAGACTAAATGGCGTAAATGCAGCGGCATATTTCCTTCCTGGTGAAATAAAAAATAGTTTTTTTTGCCTTAATCAGTTTTTTATCTGATTTGATGGCGAGTGTGGCTGCGCGATCAGCGGTATTCAATAAATGACAAAAAGTAAACTTTGTCAAATTGTGTTCACTACCTATAGGGCAGATAGGTCAATAGCCGTAAGTCATCGTGCTGCGGGTGGGGTCATGCAGAACACCGACATGCCATCCCTAAGGGCCGAATCGGGTATTTATGAGCTAAATGGACGTAGATACATGATCTCCCATCTATTTTTGGTTTAAAGTGTAAATATAAATAAGTACCGTTTTTTGTTGTTATTAATATTGCTATTTATGTTGTTAAATGGCTTTATTTATTGTTATATAATTTACTTATAACTTCATTAACCGCAAGGATGATTCTTGTTTTGTATTAAGGCAATTCCAGAATGTGGGTTGGATAAATGTTTAATGTTGACTGTAAGTTTGTTTAATAACTATAATTTTTTCTCTTTAAGATGAGTCTTGGCTTGTCAATAAAGGATGGTTTATTAAATAGCCGCAAGGCTAATTTTGGTACTCACTATAAGGATATGAATATGAAAAAATTAAACGCATCAGAAGTTTCAAATGTTGTTGGCGGTAATGTGACCAACTGTGTTGTTTCATATGAACAGAATACCACAGGTACCGGTGCTACTTTGGTCAAGAATTGCCGTAAAGTGACCACCTGTAAAGGCAAATTCGGTGAATCTGTTACTCGTGTTCCAGCCGATCTGGTTAGCTGCGGTCTTTAATCGCAAGTAATCGTTAAGGTATGGCACTATGGATGGTGTCGTACCTTTCATTTTCTCTAAATATTCTCTTCTTCTCTTTCTACGATTATTTATATCCATTATCCCCGCGACGAAAATTATATCCTAGGTGTAGTTTGTGATCACTGTATCAAACCCTCTTATGTTATTGGTTTGTTATTTTTCCTCTCTGGCTGATGCTCAAATAGCCGCAGCTACCGGGGCATACTGCTCAGTACGATAAGCCTGTTCTTTTTGTTACTTATGTTTCAATGAGTTAATCATGGCAGTGTCTACACGGTTGGTTAATGTCAGTTTTGAACAGTGGTTAGATCAAATCAATTCTGCCTGTGGCCGGTTTTGTGCCACTTGGGGTTGCCGGTGCAATACAGGAGTACCACTCCCATGCATTACGCCTGAGCATGGTCGATGCTGCCCAGACCCGGCTTTACCGCACCCGTCGCGAAGTAGAGTAAAGTGATGGTTGCCACTTTTTCCCGTATTTCATCTGCCTGACACCTGCGGGCTATTTACGCGCCAGCAGGGTGGCGAAACGCAGTTTGATGCGGTTGCCCTCGGCATCTACGCGGTGCAGTTCGCCGGGGTTCTCGTTATATTTGATGATGTCCCAATCCTGATAATAGTCTGCTAACTCATCCGGCTTGAAGGTGAATGAGAAGGGCACCGTGCAGGGGTAATCTGGCGTATCCATAGCCGCGACGATCAGGTTGTAGCCTCCTTTAACCGTGCTGTCTTGCATATTGCGCACGATGTGTGGGATCTGCTGGCGATCCAGGAACATAAACACTACGGTAGACAGGATAAAGTCGTACTGGCCACTAAAGCGATGGGTATTGAGATCCTGCTCGCTGGCGCTGATGTGTGAAAGCTGCTCGGTGGCGATGATCTGGTTTATCGCGGCGATCGACGCAGCGTTTTTATCCCAGGCGGTGACATCAAAACCTTTCAGGTTGAGATACAGCGAATTGCGGCCGCTGCCGCAGCCCAGATCCAGCGTCTTGCCGGGTGCGATCAGCTTGGCTGCCTCAAGGACTTCGGAATGGGTGGCCGTCAGGGAGTATTTTTGGGTGTAGTAGTTTTCTGGCAGGGTGGTCTGCTGATCCATCATGATGTTCCTCTATATTTAATGTATATAAAATACATTTTTAATGGCCTTTTGCCTAGCCGTTGAGAGGAGCACAGTATACCAGTGCAGCTTGGCCTGGCGGCATCCTACCGCCAAGCCCCTGGTTTCATCAGGCACTGCGTCGTGGGTTGTGCAGCCCAAAGTTAAAGCTGTTGCAGCGGCGGCAGAACTCTTTCATCGCCGCTGGTGAATCCATCATCGGCAATTTCACCTCGATAAATGCCAACTGATCCTGACGTGAAGCCTCCTCCAGCGCCATCTCCAGCTGTTGTCCGGTTTCTACCTCGATGCAAAACGCCTGGGTCTGCGGGCTTAGCACTGCCGGGAGTCTGGCGTAATTCCACGAGCCGATATCGTTATAAGACGACGTTTCGCCAAGGATATAGCGCTCAATGGTGTAACCGCCGTTATTGATCAGAAAGACGATCGGTTTTTGCTCATGGCGTAACAGCGTTGATAGCTCCTGCGCGGTGAGTTGGAATGAACCATCACCAATAAACAGCAAATGCCGCCGTTGGGGCGCAGCCATCATCGTACCGAGCAACGCCGGTAAGGTATAGCCGATCGATCCCCAAATCGGTTGGTTGACCACGGTGACGCCGTTTGGCATCCGCATGCCGCCGACAGCTGCACCAGAAGTGCCATTTTCGACTACCAGTACGTCATCCGCCTGAATAAAGCGCTGTATCCGCTGCCAGAAATAGTCCTGTTCGAGCGGAGAGTTGCTTGGCGTCGCCAGTTTTTGCTGTGGATCGGGGAGCGAAGTTAGCGGCATCGGGTTAGTGGTAGAGGCTTTATCCAGCAGGGCTTGCAGCAGCTCGCTTACCGTTACCGCCGGATAGGAGAGGTTATCCAGCTTCAGCGAATAGGGTTGAATATCCACCACCGCCTGCGCCGGGATCTGCTGGCTGAAATAGCCGGTGGTGGAGTCCACCAGGCGCACGCCAAAACTGAGGACGCAATCTGATTGGGCCATCAGCTCAAACAACTCGGGGCGAGACAGATCGCCGCTGTAGCCACCTAGCCAGCCCGGCGCGTTCTCTGAGATCGCGCATTTTGCCGTGGGCATATTGGTTAAAGGGATGGCGAATTTATCCGCCAGCGCTAACACCTGAGCTTGAAGTTGATATCGTTCGACCATCTGATCGATCAGGATAATTGGCCGTTTAGCATGGTTAATCCGTTCGAGCAGGGCTGCGCTGGCAAGCTGAAGATGGCTGGCGTCGCTGCTCGGTAAGCGGTAGGGGACGGGATTATCGGCAACCTCAATTTCAACTTCACAAATGTCTGAGGGAAGTTGCAAGTAAACCGGCTTTTTCTGTTGCCAGGCGCAGGCGATGACCCGTGGGATCTCCGTTGCGGCATTTTCCGGCGTGATGAGTGCCTGTGCCACGGTGAACTGGCGAAAACAGTTCATCACGTTATCAAAATTGCCGTCTGCCAGTGAGTGGTGCAGCAGCGCATGGCCTTGCATGGCGTGCAGCGGGGGCGTACCCGCAATGCAAATTACCGGGGCCGATTCCGCATAGGCTCCGGCAATGCCGGAAAGTGCCGCCAGATCGCCCACGCCATAGGTGGTGATCAACGCCCCGGCGCCTTTGAGGCGGGCATAGCCGTCGGCGGCGTAAGCGGCGTTCAGCTCGTTACAGTTGCCAATGAATTCGCAGTCTTGGTCATGCTCGATGGTTTCCAGCAGTGCCAGGTTGTAATCGCCGGGCACGCCGTAGATGCGATCCACTTTTAGGGCACGTAGCTGTTGCAGGATGAATGAACCTATGGTGATCCTCATTGATTGCTCCACATTCACGTCAATTTATTGTTATTTAACCGTACGCAGCAGGGAACGGCTGGCGATGTCGCGCGGTTAATCGTTGAAAATGCGAGTCGCTTGTAGGGCGTCAGTATTAACAGTTGGTGAAAGTAGAGGCTTGTTCAAGTTGAGCCAGTTTGAGGAAGGATTGCTTATCGTATCAAGGAGTTTACGACCAAAAAGGGGTAGCAAGAGCGGTTTTCGCAGGGGGCGGTACTTTTCTTGTATTGATGAGCATTGGAAATTGCTGCAAGGGCAGAAAGGAAACGGCAGGCAGGTACTTTCCGCCATCTCCACTTCTCTCCTGGCTGGGCGTCAATTTTTCGCTACGCCAGGAGGAAGATAATTTAGGGTGGGAGAGTGGCGCTTAAAAGAACATCACCCATGCCGCCGAAATAGGCATCGCCAACACCAAGGCTGGCAGCATATTGGCTACCGGGAACAGCTTGATGCCGCAGATGCGCAAGCCGGTGGCCAACATCATTAACCCACCAACGGCAGAGAAATCGCTCTGCATCGCTGGTGTGGTCAGGGGCAAAATGAACACGGCACCAAACGCCAGCGCTAACTGGATAACCAACTGCGGGACGGCGATCAGCGCCACTGCCAGGCCAAGCGTGGAAGCAAAAATCAGCGCGGTGAACAGATCGAGGAAAGATTTGGCGATCAGCACGCTAGCATCCCCGGTCATCCCTTCGTGCATCGAGCCAAAGATGCCGGTGCCGCTGGCACAAAACAGCACGATAATGGCGACATATGCCTCTAGAAACTCTTTCTGGTCCTCTCTGACAGCGCCTTTGGGGGCCATCAGATTACGGGCCCAGCCTCCGATGCGGCCGATGCCTCGTTCGATGTAACAAAGCTCGCCAAGCAGTGCTCCCAGCACCAGTGCCAATACCATCACCGGCATATGCGCTACCTTGCCGATCAGCACTACGCCCATCCCCATCGAGGTAATACCAAAGGTCATTGGCAATGCCAGGCGCACCCGCTCCGGCAGCCTATGACCCAACATTGCCCCTGCAATGCCCCCGACCAAAATTGCTGCGCCATTAATAAAAGGACCGATAACCATATCTACCCCCGGAAAATAAAACCTAAGGTTCCTCCATAAGCTGTTGAGGTGCAAGCAGGAGAACCGGAGTTGTCTGACAGACAAAGGGGGTACAGGTGCATAACTTGGGCGCGCACCTAGGGATTTTGCAGTAGCGCGCCGCTGAGCGCCAAACTTAACGGTCTCTCAACAAGGGACGATAAAAGCATCGAGTCAGAGAGATACGGCTTGATCAGGGTAGGGCGATCGGTAAGAATCCCCGGCTTTCTTTTTACAGGAGTTGCAATGATGATGATTAAAAGGATCTTTCTAGCTGGTTGGCTAGCGTTGATATTTCCTGCACTGCCTTCTTACGCTGAGGTTAGTACGGAAAATAGCAATGCCGCGCACGCTGAAGACCCAGGCTGGTGGGGGCGTTTTACCGGCAACGTGGCGGAAACCTGGAACAACTCGCCGAATAAAGAGTTCTATCTCCCGGCGATCACCTGGCATAACCGCTGGACCTACGACAAGGAAAAGACCGACGGGTACAACGAGCGCCCTTGGGGAGCTGGCTATGGTATCTCGCGGTTTGATGCCGATGGCGATTGGCACGGGATTTACCTGATGGCGTTCAAGGATTCCTACAACAAGTGGGAGCCGATTGGTGGTTATGCCTATGAGAAGATCTGGCGGCCGATTGAAGGGGAGGATTTCCGTCTGGGGCTAGGGTTTACCGCCAGCGTGACCGCTCGTGATAATTGGAAATATATCCCGATCCCCGCGCCGCTGCCGTTGGCCTCGATCGGCTATAAGCAATTGACTTTCCAGGCCACCTATATTCCGGGCACCTACAATAACGGTAACGTGCTCTTCGCCTGGCTGCGCTGGCAGTTCTGATGCTTTCCCTTTTTGCTAGTGTGGTTTTGTTACAGGGGGTGTACGGTGAAAACCAATGATGATGCGCCCGCGCCGCCAAAAGTGATTGGTATGGCGAATCCGGCTGATGTGTATTGCAGCCAGATTGGCGGCAAGCTTAACCCCAAGCAGAATGCTCAGGGGCAGTATTCCACCTGCACCTTGCCTGATGGGCAAGAGATTGATAGTTGGGCACTGTTCCGCCGCGACCATCCGGTGAAAAAATAGCCCGATAGGACGGGCTAGAAATCTCGATCACTGATTGGATGATATTGGTCTGGCCCCGCCTCTGAAAAGGTCAATGGCAGCCTGCCATCGGGCCGATCTGCCACCGAGAAGGCCGTACGGAAGCTACAGCCGTTGTGGATGTCTTTCACCTTCATCACATAGCGGCCGTTGGACTCCAGCTTGATATTGAAGCTGCTGGTGGCTGGGAGGAACACCTCGGCCAGCAGCTGCTTGGTGGCGTTCTCCAGTTTGACCAACACGGCAAATTTATTGTGCTGATTATCCAGCGTCAATGTCTGCAATTTACTGCCGGCTTGCCAATCTGGCTCATGCAGATACCCCGCCGATGTGGGCCACTGGCTGCCCTGATTGTCTGGCAACGACCCAACGCAGTGTTGGCGTGCCTCCCGTAACGGGGCTTCCCGCTGGATCACGTAATTCTGTGGTGCGGCAAGGGCAAAGCTCTCCTCCTGTACTCCTTCACTCAAGTGGCGTTTAGCCAAAAAAAAACCGGCAGCAAGCAGCATAAAGAAGATCAACAGGGTCAGCCGATTGCGGAAGATCGGTGCCAATAACCTACCCGGCAGTTGAAACAGCCAGCTTGCAACTCTCAATAGCATTGTTTTTCCTTTATGGCCGCCTGCCTTTCAAGCCGCAATTTGCCTTTCATCGGTTGTTTAATCAGAGCGTTACGTCCGCGCTAACGTGACTTTTTCCAGTATAGTCAACATCCTGACGGCGAAAATCGCCAAAAGCGCTTTTTCTCAAATTGATGGCAAAGCGGCTATCGAAATCACCGCCTGATCACGTTTCCTCCAGAGTGGCGAACTGCTGAGCCAGAAAATCGATCAGTAGCCGTACCGCTGGCAGCATGCCACGGCGTGAGGGATAGACAATGTGGATCACACCGCCCTGAGGTTGCCAGCCGGGCAACAGCCGTACCAGATCGCCCCGCAGGATCTCGTCGTGCATCATCATGGTCGGCAGTTGAACGATACCGGCCCCGGCAATTGCCGCAGTACGCAGCATCAGCATATCGTCGGTGACCAGTCTGGGCTGATGCTCCCATTGGAACGTCTGTCCCTCCGGGCCGCTGAGTTGCCATTGATGCTGCGTTCTGGCCGGGCCGAGATCGAGCGTTGGGTAGTTCTGTAACCCAGCGGGTGAATCGATAGCGCCGATGGTGCGTACCAATGCCGGGCTGGCTGCGATGCACCAGCTGCGCTGAGCCAGAATTTTCAATACCAGGTCGCTGTCTTCTAACGGTGGTGGCCTGACGCGAATCGCCAGATCCAACCCTTCACCCACCACATCGACCCGGCGGTTGGTCGCCTCCAGATGCACCGTCACTCGTGGATAATCCGCCATAAACCTGGCCACCATGCTACCGATACGCGTATGCAACATCGCCACCGGGCAAGACATGCGTACCGTACCGCAAGGCTCCGCGCGAGTCTGTTCGATCGCCTGCTGTGCCGCTTCGGCCTCAACCAGCATCGCCTTGCAGTGCACATAATAGCTTTGCCCTAAATCGGTCACCGAGAAACGCCGGGTTGAACGCTGGATCAGACGTACACCGAGCCGTTCTTCCAACTGCGCCACGCGGCGGCTGAGCTTCGATTTGGGAATGCCCAGCGCACGCCCTGCAGGTGCAAATCCCTGATGGTCTACCACGCTGGCGAAGAAATACAGATCGTTCAGGTCTGTCTGCATCGGTGCCCTTATCGTTCTATTGATAGAACACTGAGTGTATATCTTGCCGACTACTGCGGCAAATTGGCTTGGACTAAACTTCTGTCATCAACGTTAGGCCGCGAGGCCTGCAACAGGAGTTTAAGATGAAAAAGATCCTTGGTGTTTATAACAGCCCGGAAGCTCACTGGGTCGGCAACGGTTTTCTGGTGAATTCCCTGTTCTCGTATAACGAACTGGGTGCAGAGATGAGCCCGTTCCTGCTGCTGGATCACGCTGCGCCAACCAAATTCCGTTCGCACAGTGGCCGACGTGGCGTGGGGCAGCATCCCCATCGCGGATTTGAAACGGTCACCATCGTCTATCAGGGCGAAGTTGAACATCGTGATTCCACCGGCAGCGGTGGGGTGATCGGCCCTGGCGATGTGCAGTGGATGACGGCGGCGTCGGGCATTTTGCATGAAGAGTTTCATTCCAAAGACTTTTCGCAGAAAGGGGGCACCATAGAAATGGTGCAGCTTTGGGTCAACCTGCCAGCCAAAGACAAAATGGCGGCGCCGGGTTACCAGACTTTGCTGAACCAGGATATTCCTGTTGTGCCTCTGGCGGATAACGCCGGGCAGGTCAGGGTGATTGCCGGGAACTACGACGGCCATGCTGGCCCAGCGCGTACCTTCAGCCCGATCAACGTGTGGGATATGAAGCTGAACGCCGGGCATACCACCACCTTGCAGGTGGAGGAAGGGCATACGCTGGTCGTGGTAATGCTGCATGGGGCGATTCTGGTCAACGGCGAGCAGATTGTGCGGGAAACGCAAATGGTGCTGCTGGATCGTGCTGGCGACGCCATCACGATTGAGGCCAACAATGGTGTCAGCCTGCTGGTGCTGAGCGGCGAGCCCATCGATGAGCCCATCGTCGGTTACGGCCCCTTTGTGATGAACAGCGAGGCGGAGATCCAACAGGCTTTCCGTGATTTTAACAGCGGTCAGTTTGGTGCTATGCCGCTGACTACCGAAGGCAGCAATCAGTAACCTCGGTGTCCCGGTACGGAAAACGCTCTCCGTATCGGGCACCTGCTTAAAGATAACCTCTGTGCCGATACTTACCCTAAAGAAGGAGTTGTAACATGACAGCAAATTATAAGCGTCTCGATAAAGACCAGGCCGCCGTGCTGCTGGTAGATCATCAGGCTGGGCTGTTATCACTGGTACGTGATATCGATCCCGATCGCTTCAAGAACAACGTATTGGCTCTGGGTGATCTGGCGAAATACTTCAATCTACCGACGATTTTGACCACCAGTTTTGAAACCGGTCCTAATGGCCCCTTGGTGCCGGAACTGAAGGCCCAGTTCCCAGATGCGCCTTATATCGCACGCCCTGGCCAGATTAATGCGTGGGATAATGAAGACTTCGTAAAGGCGGTTAAAGCCACCGGCCGCAAACAGTTGATCATTGCTGGCGTGGTGACGGAGGTCTGCGTGGCGTTCCCGGCATTATCGGCATTGGCTGAAGGTTTTGAAGTCTTTGTGGTAACTGATGCCTCTGGCACCTTTAACGAATTGACGCGGCAATCTGCATGGAGTCGCATGGAGGCTGAAGGGGCGCAGTTAATGACCTGGTTCGGCGTGGCTTGCGAATTGCACCGTGATTGGCGTAATGATATTGAAGGTTTGGGAACACTGTTTGCCAACCATATTCCAGATTATCGTAACCTGATGACCAGCTACAGTGCCCTGACTTCAGGCAAGTAAAATGGGTGGGCGCAATGGCCAAGCTGCGCCCTGTTCCAATAAAACCTCTTTCCAATTGCAGCCTATCTCTTTGCTCAACCGGCAACGTATTGAAATTTACGCTTCTTTACTGAGAAACCGATTGAAAATACAGCGGTATTTCCACATATAATGGAGTGTTAATTTCACAAGGAGCGCGTATGGGAATCAGTGAAGAAGAAGCACTCCGCCGTTTGAGCCTGGAGAAAAATGCCGTCGGCAATTCGGCGAAATGGGTGGCGATTGTTTCAGCCGCTTACTTTGCCCTGATGGTGTTTTATGGCCATCCCACCGGCGTATTGGCCATGTCCGGCGCCATCTTTGTCGTTTCGACTACCACCTGGCTGAAGAAACGCCAGAAAGTCAAAGCCTACCGCCAGGTTTTGGCAAAGATTGACAGTGACTAACCCCTCTAGCGCCGTTTGCCTGGTGCAATAAGTTTTTGGCGGGCTAGTGCAACGGCATTAACATGACCAACTTTAACCCGCTGTGCTCCGCCGGGTAGAATGTCACTTGCTGAAAGTGCTGCTCCCCCTGCTGTGGATGGCTAAAGGTGCGTTCGCCGCCTTCCCGCGCCATCACGTCCTGCTGCTGCCACCAATGATTAAAAGCTTCGCTGTTGTGGGTCATATTGCGCACAAAGGCGCGTATCTCTTCCTTTCCCTGATGATGGCTGGTTTCGGCACGAAACTCGGCTACCACTCGTCGAGCACGATCCTCCCAGTCGCTGACCAGCACCTTTGCCTGAGGGTGAAAAAACATGAAGTGCAGCAGGTTGGGGGTTTTGGCCTGCTTTAACCAATCGCAGAACAGCTCCTCCGCCTGTGGGTTCCAGGCCATCATATTCCAGGTGAGATCGAGCAGATAACAGGGTACGGTCATTTGATGCACGCTTTGCAGCACAGCGGCGTTAACCGTTTCCTGCGGCTGTTCTTTTTCTGGGTCGGTAATATGCGCCAGGGTGAACAGGTAATGACGCTCGGCATGGCCCAGCCGTAACGCGGTGGCGATACGTGCCAGCGTATAGGGGGAGATCGACACCTCGCGCCCCTGTTCTATCCAGGTATACCAGGTGGCGCTGATGCCGCTGATTTGTGCCAGCTCTTCACGGCGTAAACCGCTGGTGCGGCGGCGTGTGGCAGTGGGCAGCCCCAACATCTCTGGCGTGATCCGCTCGCGGTGCGCACGCAGAAAGGCGCCAAGGGCTTTTTGGCTGGATATTGAGTCTGATTCCATTAGGGGGGTACTCACTTATACTAGGATAACTGCTCATATTGTACCCGTATAGCAGCTTGATTATAGTCATTACCAGCCATCTTGGCAGCGGCGTAAGCCAGATAATAATGGGAGCAGCTATGAGCATCAGCAACAGCCATAAAAATGCGGTTGATCGTCAGTTTGGCGAACAGGCCAATGCCTACCTGACCAGTACGGTACATGCGCAAGGGAAAGATCTGCAACGCCTGGCCAAGCTGTTGGCAGGTAGCACCGATGCCCACCTGCTCGATCTGGGCTGTGGGGCAGGGCACGCCAGTTTTACCGCTGCGGCCCATGTTGGGCAGGTGGTGGCGTACGATCTGTCGGCGCAGATGCTGACGGTGGTCGGCAGCGCGGCACAGGAAAAGGGATTGGAGAATATTCAGGTGCAGCAGGGCGTGGCGGAGTCGTTACCCTTTGATGACGCCAGCTTTGACGTGGTGATCAGCCGTTATTCGGCGCACCATTGGCACGATGTAGGCCGGGCACTGCGTGAAGTCAAACGAGTGTTGAAACCAGGCGGGCGGGCCATTTTTATGGATGTGGTTTCCCCAGGGCATCCTTTACTGGATATTTATCTGCAAACGGTTGAAGTGCTGCGGGATACTTCGCACGTGCGCAACTATGCACCGGGTGAGTGGCTGAGTATGTTTACCGAATCTGGGTTGCTGGTGCGGGAGGTAACGACCGATCGTCTGGATTTGGAGTTCAGCAGTTGGGTGGCCCGGATGCGAACGCCTGAGTATTTTGTCACGGCGATCCGTGCGTTACAGCAGGGCGTAGCAGAAGATGTTCGTCAACATTTTGCCATTCAGGCCGACGGCTCATTTACCAGTGACATCATGATGTTTGAAGCCGTAAAAGGCTAAAATTTCAGGGCAGCCGTTGCGGGCTGCCCTGAAGATCCAGACTTACTTCTTGTCTTCCAGCAGGCAACGGTAGATCAAACCACCGATAACACCACCGATCAGCGGTACCAGCCAGAATACCCACAGCTGTTGCAACGCCCAGGTGCCCTGGAAGATTGCCACGGCGGTACTACGTGCCGGGTTAACTGAGGTATTGGTAACAGGAATACTGATCAGGTGGATCAGCGTCAACGCCAGGCCGATGGCCAAAGGCGCAAAGCCTGCCGGTGCGCGTTTATCAGTCGCACCATGGATAACAATCAGGAAGAATGCCGTCAGCACTAATTCAATAACGATTGCGGCCTGCAAAGAATAGCCACCGGGTGAATGCTCACCGTAGCCATTCGAAGCAAAGCCGCTGGCAGTCGCATCAAAACCTGTTTTACCGCTGGCAACTAAATAAAGTACCGCAGCGGCAGCAATACCACCAATTACCTGGGCAACCACGTAGGGGATAACATCTTTGGCAGGGAAACGGCCGCCTGCAAATAATCCCATAGTGACCGCTGGGTTAAAGTGCCCACCAGAAATATGGCCGACAGCGTAGGCCATGGTTACCACGGTAAGGCCGAACGCTAAAGCAACACCAGCAAAACCAATACCTAATTGTGGAAACGCTGCGGCCAGCACTGCGCTACCACAACCACCGAACACCAACCAAAAAGTACCGAAAAATTCGGCAAAAAGTCGCTTTGACATAAAATCCATCCTGCTAGGGAACAAACTAACGGGCGTTAGCACTAAAACTATAGAGCACCTTTCTAATATTGTAGTGGTCTATCGTGTGATTTTAGCGGACGCACCCTTGATTACGGCCGGTATTAAAGCCCTAACTTTTTATTTTGTCTATGTGAAAACGAAGATTTTAAGAAATTATCTCCCTTTTGCTGTTTTTTTATCTCGCCAATAGGCAATTATCTTATTTTATATGGGATTTGTTCTCGATTTTATTTTTTTAATAGGCAGGTTCTTATTTTTTCAATTGGTTTTTATCACTCAAAAATGATGGGTTGATTGTTAATTTCTATTTGTTATCTGCATTTTAGACTTTATTGTCATAAAAATGTCACCATCGGTAGTTAGGCTTTCAGGCTGTTACTTTCCCTTACAAAGAGTTAATGCTATGAGAATCAAACCGCTTGGCGTGTTGTTGGCCTCTGTATTACCGCTGTTGTCCCATGCTGCCGATATTGGCGTTGCTCGTTACAACGTCAGCTTTCCTGATGGCGATCGCGTGAGCTATGTCGGCGCTTTTGCCAGCCAGTTTCCCAATGGGCTACCGGTAGGGATTGGTTCCGGGCTGGTATTTAATGGCCAGAGAGGGGGAGATTTGCTGCTGACCACCGTGACCGATCGTGGTCCGAACGCTGATGCGCCCATGCTCGGCAAACAGGAGGCCAAGATTTTCGCCAACCCGGCCTTTGTTCCTCTATTAATGGAAATTCGTATTGGTGGCGGTAAGGCCATTGCCACCCAGGCCCGTCCCCTGCACGATGATCACAGCCCTATCAGCGGCTTGCCGCTGCCCGGCAATCTGATTGGCTCAACCAATGAAGTGGCATTGACGGATATGCTCAAGCCGCTGCCGAGTGACAAACGCGGGTTGGATACCGAAGGGATCACGCCAGACGGTAAAGGAGGCTATTGGCTGTGTGATGAATATGGTCCCTTCCTGATCCATATCGATGGGCAGGGTAAAATTCTGGCAAAATATGGCCCAACGCCGTTAGCGGGAGAGCAGGCGGTTGCCAGCGGTCTGCCAAACATCATTAAATGGCGCCAACCAAACCGGGGTTTTGAAGGCGTGACCCGGTTGCCGGATGGACGGATCCTGGCAGCGGTGCAGAGCACGCTGGATATCGATGGCAAGAGCAAAAACCAGGCGCAGTTTACCCGTTTGGTGAGCTTTGACCCAGCCAGTGGCAAAACGGCCATGTACGGTTATCCGATTGATATCGCCCGCTACCAGAAAGCCAAAGATGCCAAGATTGGCGATATCGTGGCGGTCGATAATCAACACATCTTGCTGATCGAACAGGGTAGTGACAAAGACAAACAGATGATGAACAAGATCTATTTGGTTGATCTCAGCCAGGCCAGCGATCTGGCATCGTTCGACGGCCAGGGCAAGGCGCTGGAATTTGCGGATACCAGCGAATTGGCCAAGCGTGGGGTGAAACTGGCAAAGAAACGTGAAGTGGTCGATCTGCGTAAGCTGGGCTGGCAGCAGGAAAAGGTGGAAGGATTGGCGTTGATCGACAACCGCACACTGGCGGTGATGAATGACAACGACTTTGGTTTGCAGGCCAAACTGGTCAACGCCGAGCCTGAAGGGAAGAAGATTGGCGATTATCAGCTGGATCAGCAAGGGAAGCTGAGTTTGGCAGGTAAACCGGTAAACACGACGATTGAATTGCGGCCATTGGAACAGCCTCAATCATTGAGCGAACTGTGGGTGCTGACACTCCCTGAACCTCTCCGTTAAACCTACACATAAGTTGGGTCGCCTGGCCCAACTTGTTTGACAAAACGGTAAGGTGGTCGCTCGACCAACCGGCCAGATAAAATTGCTTAAAATAAATGGAGTTAACCTCGTTAAGTAAATAGCATTTTTATTTCTCTGGAATAGGGCGTAAAATCGTCATCATAAATAAAGTTATGCGCTACCAGGAAATACCCGCTCTCACTTTCTCCTTGTTTTGCTCACAATGATTGAGCTTCTTTACATTGGATGACGTCTGTTTTCAATGGTTAACTCATAATTAACCTCACTGAGAACGAGTTCAGATGAAAATAACGGAGTCAATCATGAAACTATTACCCTACATCGCAGCAGCACTGATCGCCACCGCTTCATTCTCCACCCTGGCTGCCAGCATGGGTGCCAAACAGGTTGATAGTGTTCAAGCCAGCAGCATGCAGAGCATCGGCGTGGTGTCGGTTTCCGGTATCAGCGGCTCACCGGATGACGCTATCGATGCGCTGAAACAAAAGGCGACAGAAGACGGCGGAACACATTATCGAATCATTGGTCTGGATAATCCAGGGGATTCCAGCGGCTGGCGTGGTACTGCGGAAGTTTATCGTTAATTAATCAACGATAAATAGCTGAGTGGCCGAAAAGATTGGCCACTATAATAGACGGCTGCGGATAATAATCTGACCAATAAAGCTAACCTGGCTTATTGATTGATTATTATCGCAGCCTTTGTTGTTTTTACTTTATGATGGTCGGTACCGATCACAGTCGCTTTTCCATCACCACCACCTCGTCGCCATATTGCTGGCGGCGTTCAATGGTTTGCCAACCCCAACCGGCGTATAGCGCCTCGCTGTGATCGGTGATCAGATGCAGAACGGGATGGCCCCGTTGCTGTCCCGCGCTGACGATCGCCTGCTCCAGGCGCAGCGCAATGCCTTGCCGCCGATGATCCGGGTGCACAAAGACACCGGCCAGCCAGGGGGAGAGATCCATGCGATGATGATCGTCACTCGGCCACAGGCTGGCCATCCCCAGCGGGCACTCGCCATCAATCATCAGCAGCGTCAGGAAATCCTCGCTGGGTTTGCTGCACAAGGCAAAGCGTTGGCGGGTACGTTCCAGCGTGCCTCCGCGTTGTGAGCCCCATTGGCCGAATGCCCAAGCGGCGCAGACGTCGGCAAAGTGTGGGTAGTCTGTCAGCGTAACAATCTGTTGAGCCATATTTATCCCCCGGTGTTGTGATACCAATTTAGCCTGTCAGGCCGTAGCGTGGCGACTGCTTTTGGCTTTTTATCTTCTGTTTTTCTGCGGATATCGTTCAGGGGAACCGAAACCATATCTGCGCTGTTTATTGAATAATTAAATGAGAGTCATTATCATATGGAGCTTTGTGGCGCTATTGATGATTTGTGCCTGCGGCAAAATCTGTTTAAATGGCCGGCCGCTAATCAGGAGCCAGATATGGGCCTTAGGCTACGCTTGGCGCAAAGGCAGGATATCCCGCAGTTGGTCGCGGTTGAACGTTCCGCTGCCCAGCTGTTTCGGCAGCAGCAAGAGTGGCAGTTTATTGCCGAAGGCGAGGTGATGAGCCCGCAGCAGCACGTCGATTTTATTGCTCAGCAGCGGGAATGGGTGATGGTTAGCCCAACTGAGCAGATCGCCGGTTTTATAGCGGTGCAGCCGTTTCCGCACAGCTGGCATATTGCCGAACTCTCGGTTGCGGCCGATTGGCAGCGGAAAGGTGTGGGTAAGCGCCTGATCGATGAGGTTGCCGGGCTGGCTTTGCGCCAAGGCGTGCAGCGATTAACGCTGACGACTTTCGTGCAAGTGGCATGGAATGCGCCTTATTACCAGCGGCTTGGTTTTCGCACCATTCCCGTCGCACGGTTGGATGCATATTTACAGCATCTTCTGGCGCGGGAGGTCGGGCAGGGGTTTGCTGCCAATAGCCGCTGTGCTATGGAATTTACACTATCGTAAAGATTGAAATACAGACTCAGGGCGGTATGATGCAGTTACATTGCCAACGCTTGATCGACCTGCAGGCAGATTCGCAGGCAATCCAATGCATTCAGTCACCGCAAAAGGGACAATCCGTAATGACACAAGCCATTTTTATGGTAGGAGCTCGTGGAGCAGGTAAAACCACGGTCGGCAGTGCATTGGCGCAGGCGCTGGGCTATCGGTTTATCGATACCGACCTGTTTATGCAGCAAACCACGCAAATGAGCGTAGCGGAAATGGTCGCACAGGTTGGTTGGCAGGGTTTTCGCCAGTGCGAAACCCAGACCCTGCAAGCGGTAACCCAACCGTCAACCATAGTTGCCACTGGCGGTGGAGCAATCCTGGCCGAAGAGAATCGGCGCTTTATGCGTCAGCATGGCACGGTGATCTACCTGCGTGCTCCAGCCAACGTATTGGCGCAACGGCTGGCAGAGTTTCCGGAAGAGGGCCAGCGCCCAACGCTGACCGGTCGACCCATCGCCGAAGAAATGATGGAAGTGCTGGCGGCACGTGAGGCGCTCTATCAGGAGGCTGCGCACCATGTTATGGATGGCACTGCTAATCCCCAGCAGGTCGTTGAGCAGATCCTGGCGGTCTTGCAAGGCGAGGCGGTAAAGTAACTTTCCCAAGGCACATCTTGTGCCACGATACCACTGACCAATTCCAACCGACTCATGGTGGCTATATTGGCCACCGAACTCATTGTTTGATCCCGCTCATGTTTTGCCATGCGTAACGATCGCATTTCGCATCAAAAACCAGTGACAGACCCGGATTCATCCCCCAATATGGAGATCCCTCAAAGATGATTACGCAGGTGCCAGTCTATGCTGAAAGTGAACGAGTATTTTGCCGGGAAAGTGAAGTCTATCGGTTACGATAGTAGCAGCATCGGTCGTACCAGCGTCGGGGTGATGGAAGAGGGAGAGTACACCTTCGGTACCGCACAGCCGGAAGAGATGACGGTGATCACCGGGGCATTGAAAGTGCTGTTACCGGGCGCACCGGATTGGCAGGTGTTTACGCCAGGCGAGAAGTTCTTTGTGCCTGCGCAGAGTGAATTCAACGTTCAGGTTGCCGATGCGACGGCCTATCTGTGTCGTTACTTAAGTAAGTAAAAATACCCGTCGTCTTTCAAGCCGCAGCGTTGTTACCTGCATTCACCCACCCCAGTCACTTACAATAGTAAGCTCCTGGGGATGAGTGAACTTGTCGCCTAGCTGCGACTTGAAATCCATAGGGTATTTGTAATTATCTACAGCATTCTGATTTTAGCGGGCGCAACGTGTTGCGCCCCTTTTGTTATTAGCGCTGTGCTTCGCCACCCAAGGCTTCAATGGTGTTGCTGATCAAGGCCGCCAGTTCGCTGGTCATCAGGATGAAATCGGCGTCGAAACGCTGGGCAAAATCTTCACGATCGATATCGTCGTTCTGATCGCGCAGGGTATCGGCAAATTTCAGGCGCTTGAGTGAGCCGTCGTCGGCCAACACCAGTTGAATGCGCTCCTGCCAATCTACCGCCAGCTTGGTCACCAGCTTGCCAGCTTCGATATGTACGGCAATCTCGTCGCTGATCAGGTTCTGCTTCTTACAGCGGATCACTCCGCCTTCTTCCAGAATGGCTTTCAGCTCGGCCTCATCCTGAATGATAAACCCGGCGGGCAGCTGGCCGGAGCGAACCCATTCGGTCAACGTCAGCTCGATCGGGCTTTCCATAGTCAAGGGGACCACTGGCAGAGAACCCAGGCTCTTGCGCAGCAGCGCCAGCATATCTTCGGCACGTTTGGCACTGGCGGCATCGACCATAATCAGATCGTTAACGGTATCGATCCACATATAGGTCTGGTTAAAGCGGCTGAAGGCACGTGGCAGCAGGCTGTGCAGTACTTCGTCTTTCAGGGAGTCTTTTTCGGTTTTTTTCAGCTTGCGGTGCTGCTCGCCTTCCAATTTTTCGATCTTGGCCTGTAGCTCTTGTTTCAGTACCGGAGAGGGCAGGATCTTCTCTTCTTTACGGGCGCAAATCATGATCTGGCCGTTAACCGCGTGCGTCAGTGCGTCGCTGTGAGAGCCCATCGGGGAAACCCAGCCGGTTTTCGCCATGTCCTGGCTGCCACACGGGGTGAAGGCAAAGGCGCTGAGCTGTTTTTCCATTTCATCCGCAGTTAGCGCAACGTCGCGGCTCAAACGGTAAACCATCAAATTCTTAAACCACAGCATAATGTTATCCCAGGCTGGGCGTGCATTTGGCACGCAGATTCATCAAAAGCAGGGCGGCATAATAACGAATTGACGCTGAAAAATCGCCTCATTCCCGCTGATTTGCGTCCGTTGCCGCGTTTCGCCGCGCCAGACAGGGGAATTGCCATTGATGTCACATTTGATCCGCATGGCATGAGCCGGGCTATGCGCTACACTGGGCGGCAAGTTCGTTGTCGCGCTGAATTGGGGAGAGAAATTGTGCGTATTGGTATCGATCTGGGTGGCACCAAAATTGAAGTCATTGCGTTGGCCAACGACGGCACGGAGCTGTTCCGCCATCGTATTGCCACGCCTCGTCATGATTATCAGCTGACGCTAGATGCTATCTGCGGGTTGGTGAGGCTGGCGGAGGAAAAAACTGGCCAGCAAGGTTCGGTAGGCGTGGGGATCCCAGGAACGTTGTCACCCTTTACCGGCCTGGTAAAGAATGCCAACTCTACCTGGTTGAATGGCCAGCCGCTGGATAAAGATCTTTCTGCCATGCTGCAACGCGAAGTGCGTCTGGCCAACGATGCCAACTGCTTGGCGGTATCGGAAGCCACCGATGGGGCCGCTGCGGGAGAGCAAACCGTATTTGCGGTGATTATTGGTACCGGATGTGGTGCCGGGGTTGCAATAAACGGCCAGGTGCATGCCGGAGGCAACGGCATTTCCGGCGAGTGGGGCCACAACCCGCTGCCGTGGCTGGATGAAGACGAACTGCGTTTTCGCGCCGAAGTGCCCTGTTACTGTGGTAAACCAGGCTGTATTGAAACCTTTATCTCCGGAACCGGTTTCGCTACCGACTATGCGCGGCTGAGTGGTCAGGCGCTGAAAGGTCACGAGATCATGACGCTGGTGGCGCAGCAGGATGCGGTGGCAGAGTTGGCTATTCAGCGTTACGAAATGCGGCTGGCTAAGTCTCTGGCTCACGTGATCAATCTCTTTGACCCTGATGTGATCGTCTTGGGGGGCGGCATGAGCAACGTTGAGCGGCTATATCAGACGGTGCCGCCGCTGGTGAAAACCTGGGTATTTGGCGGTGAGTGCGAAACGCCGATCCGCAAGGCAGTACATGGTGATTCCAGCGGCGTGCGTGGTGCAGCCTGGCTCTGGCCTCAGGTGTAACAAACTTCAAGCGTCTTACTCCGTAGGGGCGCAGACCCCTACGTTGTGCCCCAGTCTTAATCCTTCGGCGTGTAGTCTTTTTCGCTTTCGCTGCGTACCCGCTCGATATGGATGGTTAAAAACATCATCTCTTCACTGGTCAGCTGATGTTGGTAGTTCTTTTCGATGTGTTGGTTGATTTTGCCAGCACAGGCGAATGACTCGCGGTATTTCTCCTTCACCACCTGATACAGCGAGTCGTCCTCGCTGTTGACGTAGTTCTTGCCTAGCAGCCGCTGGGCAAAGAATTTCAGGTGGGTGACAAAGCGATGGTAGCTGAGTGCTTCCTCGTTGTAGTCAAAACGGAAATGGTATTTGACGATATTGAGGATCTCCTGCATCACGCGGGTGATATGCAGGGTATTGTGCATTTCGTCATTGAGCTGCGCGTTGACCAGATGCAAGGCGATAAACCCGGCCTCGTCTTCCGGCAGAGTGGTTTCCAGGCGCTGGGCGATGATGGTCAGCGCCTCGCGCCCAATGGCAAACTCGTTTGGATAGAGTTTTTTGATCTCCCACAGCAGCGCGTTCTTGATATCCAGCCCCTGCGCGTGGCGTTGCAGCGCAAAATGGATATGGTCGGTCAGCGTGATGTAGACAATGTTATGCAGTTTTCCTGGCAACCGCTCACGGGCGAGGGTGATGATCTTATCCGCGGTGGTGACGCAAGCCAGCGGGATTTCCGCCAGCAGTTCTTTGTAGCGTTCGCTCATCTCGCCGCTATTGAGGGTAAACACCTTTTCGATTAGGCTTTCATCCACACTTTCCCCGGCTTTCTTTTTAAAGCCAATGCCACGCCCCATGACCACCGTTTCTTCCTGATGGTCATTCAGCGTAATCACTACGTTATTATTGAGTATCTTAGCGATTTTCATGGCTATTCCTGGCCTGCTGAAAACGAAAAAACCTGACGTTCAGGAGCGATCCCGAAGGTCAGGTTTTGCCTGTATGATGCACAGTGACAATCCTGTAATTGGCACCATGATAACCGTTGTCGGCTCTGGCTCAATGCTTTTCAGCTTGTACTGTAGCCGCGATCACATTTCTGACCGTAGTTATCTCTTGACGTAAGACTCAACCACGGTCATTCGATGCGAAACTGAGCGTCCAGTCGGCTGACGCCCAGCCCATTGACCTTTTTCACCTTAATCTGCACCGGAATGCGTTCCTTCATCGCCTCAACGTGGCTAATCACGCCGATGGTTTTGCCGGTGGCATTAAGGCTGTCCAGGGCGTCTAGCGCGGTGTCCAGCGTCTCGGCGTCCAGCGTGCCGAAGCCTTCGTCCAGGAACAGCGAATCGATGCTGGTCTTGTGGCTGACCAGATCGGACAAGGCCAGCGCTAGCGCCAGACTCACCAGGAAGCTTTCGCCACCGGAGAGGGTACGGGTATCGCGCAGGGCATCGGCCTGCCAGGTATCTACCACCTGTAGCTCCAGTGCATCACTGGTTTTGCGCTGCAACAGATAGCGCCCGTGCAGGCGGCCAAGCTGGTTATTGGCCAGGTACACCAGATGATCCAGGGTCAAGCCCTGAGCGAACTTGCGGAATTTGTCGCCCTCTTTGGAGCCGATAAGCTGGTTGAGCAGGCTCCAGTCGTCGTACTGCTGTTGGCTTTGGGCGATCTGTTCGAATAGGGATTGTTGATTGAGGCGGCGCTCGGCATCGCTGCTCAGTTGGTTGCGCACTTCGCCCTGGCGTAGCTGTAGCGTTTTCAGTCGTTCTGCCAGCCCGCTGAGCGCGGTGGTGAGCTGCTCAATATTGACCTGCGTATCGTCCAGATCTGCAGGGCGCTCCAACCGGTGCTGCTCTAGAGCCTGCACGGCCTGTGCCAGCAATGTGGTGGCCTGTACCTGGCGCTCCTG
This sequence comes from Serratia silvae, assembly GCF_023282985.1. Lineage (GTDB taxonomy): Bacteria > Pseudomonadota > Gammaproteobacteria > Enterobacterales > Enterobacteriaceae > Chania > Chania silvae. Next base: position 100,163 of record NZ_JAGQDC010000003.1, read on the forward strand.
CAACTGCTCTTTGTACTGTTGTAAGCGCAGGCGTTCGTCGTCATCCAGCAGCGCGGCGCTGAACGCGGCTTCATCGTCAAAGGTACTGTTGGCCAACGCCTCCAGCCATTGTTGCTCGGCCTGTTGCCCCCGCTCGGTTTGCTGTTGCTGTTGTTGCTGCAAACCAACCCATTGGCCAGCCAGACGATCGCGCTGCTCCTGAGCTTTGTGCAATTGCTCCGTTGCCTGCTGTAAGGTGTTCTCTGCGGCGATTTGTGCCGTGCGCAACTGCTCGCGGGCTTCGGCCACCGTTCGCTCACCAAACAGCGCAATGCGTTCGTTACGCTGTGCCAGCAACTGAGTTTCACTCGTCAGACATTGCTGTTGCCACTGTGCTAATTGGCGCTGGGTTTCCTGCTGGTTTTTCTGCAGCAGTTCAAAGCGCTCATTCAGCCGCGCCGTTTCCTGTTGCGAACTCTGCTGCTCGGTTTGCAGAGCATTTAGGGCATCCTTCGCAAGCTGTACAGCCTTGGCGAGCCGTTCGTGTTGCAGCAGAAGTTGCTGAGCGGCCTGTTCCTCACTATCGCAAGCCTCTAGCCAAGCGGTTAAACGAGCGCTGTCTTGCAGCGTAAAATCGAAGGTCAAGGGGGCACTGAGGGTTTGCCAGCTTTGCAGGTGGCTTTCCTGCTGCTCAATCTCCTGATTCAACTGCGTTTGCAGACGTTGCTGTTGCTCTTTCAGGCTTTCACTGCGTGCGCGCAGCTCCGTCCCTTTAGTGTGCAGCTCTTCGGTTTGGGTGCGCAATTGAGCGACGCGCTGTTCCGTTTCGGACGGTTTGACGGCCTGATATTGCTCGATAGCCGGATGGTGCGTGGAGCCACACAGCGGGCAGGGGGCATCGGTTTGCAGACGCGCTCGTTCGGCTTCCAGACTGACGATGCGCTTTTCCAGTTCGAGCGTCTTTTCAACGTCCGTCAGGTGCGCTTTTTGCTGTTTATACTGCTGGCGCACCGTATCGAGCTGGGTTTCTACTTCGGTCAGCTGTTTTTGGCGCGTAGTGAATTCGAACTGCTGTTGCTCAAGGCGCTGCTGGTTCTGCTGGAACAGTAAGGCCAGTTTGGACAACTGTTGACGAGCCGGGCGCAAGCCACTCAGTTCGGCCTGGCGGTGACGCAGTTTCTCCACTGGGGATTGCGCCTCCAGCATGGCTTGCTGCTGGAGTTGGCTATCCAGCGCCGCCGTGAGCTCAAGCTGCTTAGCCTGATATTGGCCTGCCAAGGTAGCCAGTTGGCTGCGTCTTTCGGTTAGCTGTTCCAATGTGCGCCGCAGCTCGTCGCTTTGCCGCTGGCACTCCGCATGCTGTTTACGCGCTTCTGCCAGTTGGTTTTGCAACAGGGCGATCTGGTGGTCGAGCGGTAACACCTTTTCATCCATCAGCGTCTGCTGCTGTTGCTGATGTTCCGCCTGGGCTTGCCTGGCCTTTTGCGCCTGCTCCAACTGTTGTTGTAACGGGGTCAGTTCGGCCAATTGCCGCTCTTGCTGCTGAGCCAACTGTTCGATCTGTTGCTGCAACGCCAAACGATCCCGCTGACAACGATTACGCTCATTGAGCAACGGGCGCAGTTTCTCGGCTGGTTCGCTGCGAGCTAACTGCTGTAACTGCGGTTCGGCCAGTTGAAACTCCTGTTGCACGCCAGCCAGCTGTTGCTGATATTCCTGTGTCTGTTGCTGGGTGGTTTGCCAGCGTTGCAGCCAGCTCAACTGATGTTGCTGCTGCTGCGCCTGTTGGCTAAGAAGCTGTTCTTCAGCACCGAGCTCGTTGAGCTGGCTTTCCAGCGCCTGACGTTGCTCATCATTGAGCAATTCAATCCCGCTGGCACGGTGATGCAAAGCGTCCAGATCGCTTTTCGCCTGTTTGTGCTGTTCGAATACCTGTGCCGACAGTCGTCCGTAAATTTCGGTGCCGGTCAGTTCTTCCAGCAGTTCAGCACGTTCGTTGGCCTTGGCGTTCAGGAAGGCGGCGAACTGGCCCTGCGACAGCATCATCGATTTGGTGAAGCGGCCAAAATCTAGCCCGGTGATCGCGGCAATCAGCTCTTTTTTATCGGAAATTTTATCCGCCAGGATTTTGCCGTCTGCCCGCAGTGCCAGCTCCACCTTGGGAGCCTGCAGGTTGCCGTCCGGATCGTTTTTCGCCCGGCGTTGGCTCCAGAAGGCGCGATAGCCGACGCCTTTGACCTCAAATTCCACTTCGGCCAGTGATTCGGCGGTGTGGCGGGTCATTAATTCGTTCTGGCTGGCGCTGACTTCCAGGCGTGGCGTCTGGTGATAAAGTGCCAGACAGATGGCGTCCAGCAGGGTGGTTTTACCCGCTCCGGTGGGGCCGGTGATGGCAAACAGGCCGTTGCTGGCGAAGGGTTCTGCCGTGAAGTCGATTTTCCACTCGCCCTGTAGCGAGTTCAGGTTTTTCAACCTTAGGCTCAGGATCTTCATGCCGATGGCTCCTCTTGGTGATGCAAGGTTTCTACCACCTGCTGGAACATCTGCCGCATCTGCTGTTGGCGCGGTTCGGCCATCTCGGCTTCCAACGCCAATCTGCGCTCGAATACCTCGCCCACGCTTAATTCATTCAAGGTTTCTTTATCCTGCTGGGCAATGGTCTGGCTACGTTGCTCTTTACTGCGCCGCAGCAGCACCACCTCAACCGGTAAATCTTCCGCCAACTGTTGAATGCGGCGCTGAATATCGCTGAGGTAATCCTGGGTAGCCACTTCGATATCCAGCCAAACCGGGAGTTCGCCCTGATAATCGGCAAACTGCTGTAACTGGGCCTCGATTTGCTGCAAGTCACCTTTGATCAACTGCATGGGTTGGAAGGTGGGGATCTCCAACGGGGTGATCTGTTGCAGCGCACCGTCGGTAAAATCGACCATAAACACGCTTTTAGCCTTGCCTAACTCGTCAAAGCTCAGCGGGATTGGCGAGCCGCTATAGCGGATATGCTCGGACTTGGCGACGTTCTGCGCGCGATGGATATGCCCCAGTGCAATGTAATCGGCAGGAGGAAACGCCTGGGCCGGGAAGGCGTCCAGCGTGCCGATATAGATATCCCGTACCGAATCCGAGGTGGTGACGCCCACGGTGGTCAGATGGCCGGTGGCGACGATCGGCAGTGGCAAACCCAGCGCATCGCGGCGCGCGCAGGCTGCCTGATACAGGTTTTGGTAATGCTCGGCGATGGCCTCTTGCAGTGCCTGCTGCTTTTGGTTGCCAGATTCACCGGCGCGGCTGGTAAGTAGATCCCGTGGGCGCAGGAACGGGATAGCGCAGAGCACCGCACCAGGCTGGCCATCAAGCTGGTTGAGCACCACGATTTGCTGCTCAAGCTCGCTTTGCGCGTTGGCAATCACGGTGGTATTCAGACAGGAAAGCAGCTCACGCGATTCATTCAGCGTGGCTACGGAGTCATGGTTGCCGCCCAGCACCACCAGTTGGCAGCCGGTACGTTGCAGCTCCACCACAAAGCGGTTGTACAGTTCGCGGGCGTAGCTTGGCGGGGAGCCGGTATCGAATAGATCGCCTGCGACGATCAGCGCATCCACCCGTTGCTGTTCCACCTGTTCGATCAGCCAACGTAAGAAAGCCTGATGCTCGGCGGCGCGGCTTTTGGTGAAAAAGTACTGGCCCAAATGCCAGTCGGAGGTATGGATCAGGCGCATAGGTCTTCCATCGCTAACAGGAGGATAAGGGCATAAACGGGCCTTATCGTAACTCAAGCATGATGATATTTCTTTAACGTCAGAAATAATCGCTATGCTTACTGCGATCAACTGGGCTTTTTTTTCATAAAAGTGTCACAAAACTGACGCATAATGGCGACCGCAATCAACTGAGATCGCTAACACATTGGCAGGATTGACGATGGCAAGACGCATACTGGTGGTGGAAGACGAAGCGCCGATCCGTGAGATGGTGTGCTTTGTGTTGGAACAGAATGGTTACCAACCGTTGGAAGCCGAGGATTATGACAGTGCCGTCACGCGCCTGTCTGAACCGTTCCCTGATTTGGTGTTACTGGACTGGATGTTACCGGGTGGTTCCGGCATTCAGTTTATCAAGCATATGAAGCGCGAGGCGATGACCCGGGATATCCCGGTGATGATGCTGACCGCGCGCGGTGAAGAAGAAGATCGGGTACGTGGCCTGGAGGTTGGGGCGGATGATTACATCACCAAACCTTTCTCACCCAAGGAGCTGGTGGCTCGTATCAAAGCGGTGATGCGTCGTATTTCACCGATGGCAGTAGAAGAAGTGATTGAAATGCAGGGGTTAAGCCTGGATCCTTCCTCACACCGGGTGATGGCCAATGAGCAGGCGCTGGAGATGGGGCCGACCGAGTTCAAACTGTTGCACTTCTTTATGACTCATCCGGAGCGTGTTTATAGCCGCGAACAGTTGCTTAATCACGTCTGGGGCACTAACGTTTATGTGGAAGACCGCACCGTTGATGTGCATATCCGCCGGCTGCGTAAGGCGCTGGAGAGCAGTGGTCATGACAAGATGGTTCAAACCGTTCGCGGCACCGGTTATCGGTTCTCAACGCGCTACTGATCGCACCGCGCTGGAGAGGTTACCGTGCTAGAACGTTTATCGTGGAAGAGGCTGGCGCTGGAGCTGGCTCTTTTTTGCCTGCCCGCCTTATTGCTGGGGCTGATTTTCGGTTATCTGCCCTGGTTGCTGTTGGTTTCGGTGCTGGCCGCGCTGGCCTGGAACTTCTATAACCAACTCAAACTTTCCCACTGGCTGTGGGTGGACCGCAGCATGACGCCGCCGCCGGGCCGCTGGAGCTGGGAGCCGTTGTTCTATGGCCTGTATCAGATGCAGCAGCGTAACCGCCGCCGCCGCCGTGAGCTGGCGCTGTTGATCAAACGTTTTCGCAGCGGGGCCGAATCTTTACCGGATGCGGTGGTGATGACTACCGTTGAGGGCAATATCTTCTGGTGTAACGGTCTGGCACAGCATCTGTTGGGCTTTCGCTGGCCGGAAGATAACGGCCAACACATTCTCAACCTGTTACGCTACCCTGAATTTAGCCACTATCTGCAACGGCAGGAATTTACCCGGCCGCTGACGCTACAGCTCAATAACGAGCACTTTGTCGAATTCCGTATCATGCCCTATTCCGAAGGCCAACTGCTGATGGTGGCCCGTGATGTGACCCAGATGCGCCAACTGGAAGGGGCCAGACGCAACTTCTTTGCCAACGTCAGCCATGAATTGCGAACGCCGCTAACAGTGTTGCAAGGCTACCTGGAGATGATGAGCGACGAAGAGCTGGATGGTTCGCTGCGTGGCAAGGCCTTGGGCACCATGCAAGAGCAGACCAAACGCATGGATGGACTGGTAAAGCAGTTGCTCACGCTCTCCAGGATCGAGGCCGCGCCAAACGTGGATATGAATGAGAAGGTCGATATTCCGTTAATGCTGCGAGTGTTGCAGCGTGAGGCACAGTCGCTCAGTGGTGGTAATCACCAAATCAATTTCCGGGTGAATGAAAACCTGCAGGTATTTGGTAACGAGGATCAACTGCGTAGCGCGGTTTCCAATCTGGTGTACAACGCCGTCAACCATACTCCGGCGGGCACCAATATTGAAGTGAGCTGGCAGCAGACGCCGCAGGGTGCCCAGTTCCAGGTCAGCGATAACGGGCCAGGCATTGGTGCCGAACATATCCCGCGCCTGACCGAGCGTTTCTATCGTGTGGATAAAGCACGTTCACGCCAGACCGGCGGCAGTGGGCTCGGGTTAGCCATCGTGAAGCATGCGCTCAGCCATCATGATTCACGGCTGGAGATCCTCAGTGAGCCAGGCATTGGCACCCGTTTTATCTTTACCTTGCCTAACCGGTTGATTGTTCCCGCGCCTTTAGCAGAGAATGCGGTGAAAAATTAACAGGTAGCCTGCCATGAATCGATTTACCCAAGCTTTGCTGCTTTGCCTACTGTTGTCGGTTGGCCGCGAGGCTGTGGCTGCTCCAGATGGCATGCTTTCCGGTAACCTGTCTAGCGTAGGTTCTGACACCTTGGCCAACCTGATGGCGCTGTGGGGGCAGGATTTCAGCCGACACTATCCCAATGTTAACTTACAACTGCAGGCTGCGGGTTCCTCGACGGCACCCACCGCATTGGCGGCAGGTGCGGCGCAGCTTGGCCCAATGAGCCGGCCAATGAAGGCGGCGGAGGTATCGGCATTTGAGCACCGCTATGGCTATGCACCGCTGGCGGTGCCGGTTGCGGTCGATGCGCTGGTGGTACTGGTGCATCAGGACAATCCGCTGCGTGGGTTGAATCTGCAACAGCTGGATCAAATCTTTTCGGCTACCCGCCGCTGCGGAGAAAACACGCCGATTAACCGTTGGGGGGAACTGGGGCTTCAGGGCAGTTGGCAGCAGCGCGCCTTGCAACGCTTTGGCCGCAACTCCGCTTCGGGTACCTATGGGTATTTCAAACTGAGTGCGTTATGTGGTGGTGATTTTATGGCGCGGGTGAATGAACTGCCGGGGTCGGCCTCGGTGGTGCAGGCGGTAGCCGAATCGTTAAACGGCATTGGCTATGCCAGTATCGGTTTTCGCGCCAGCGGGGTGCGGCTGTTGCCCCTAGCTGAAGCCGGCGAGCGTTATGTTGAACCTAGCGAAACCAACGTGCGCAATGGTAGTTACCCATTGGCGCGCTATCTGTATATTTACATTAACAAAGCCCCCAACCAGCCGCTGGAACCCCTGACGGCTGCATTCCTCGACCGTGTGCTGTCTGCGCAGGGGCAGGATCTGGTTAATCACGATGGTTATCTGCCGCTGCCGCCGATCACGCTGCGCAAAACCCGTACGCTGCTTGGGCTGGAGTAAGGGGGGGGGATTTTGAGCGCATACCACGCATTTTATGGTTGATTAATGGTGTTTTCATGCGCCATGTAACTAATTGTTTCACTTTTTGTGAGTGGTGTGCTCAAAAATAATACAAATCATGTAGTGCATATTTATTGATAACCCCTATGTTCGACTGGATGAGCAATATTATCTGGATGATCGCTCTGCTTTTTGTCCTGCGTATTGCCTTTTGGCACTATAAACGTTTAACTAGCCCCCTATTGCCGGACTAAACCTCCATTTTCCCCAGCATTCTTCGGTGATTGTGACCAGGAATTCAGCAGGGAAAAAACGTCTAAAAATCTGCTCGTCATCATGGTATTCACCTTTATCAAGGTAAGACGCCGCTATTGTGCGCTGTCTGTTGCCTATGAGTTTCACGATGAGAGGGCAGGCCGGTAACCGAACCGAAGTGGGGGCACTTTTGCCACCATCCTTATCGGTAATTTTTTATTTCAACAGGCAGCACAACAGCTTATGAGTCATCGTTTAGCATCAAAAGATATTCTGGCATTAGGTTTTATGACCTTTGCCTTATTCGTCGGAGCTGGGAACATCATCTTCCCGCCGATGGTGGGTTTGCAGTCTGGCGAACATGTCTGGATTGCGGCGATTGGTTTTCTGATTACCGCCGTGGGTTTACCAGTGTTGACCGTCATTGCCCTGGCTCGTGTGGGTGGTGGTGTTGATGCATTAAGCTCACCCATTGGCCGTAGCGCCGGTCTGCTGCTGGCAACGGTGTGTTACCTGGCCGTTGGCCCGCTGTTTGCCACCCCGCGTACCGCTACCGTTTCCTTTGAAGTCGGCATTGCGCCGTTGACCGGTGACGGTGCCATGCCGCTGTTTATCTATAGCCTGGTCTATTTTGCGCTGGTGATTGGCATCTCGCTCTATCCGGGCCGCCTGCTTGATACCGTAGGCCATATTCTGGCTCCGTTGAAGATTGTAGCGCTGGCCGTGTTAGGTATTGCTGCGCTGATCTGGCCAGCAGGAGCGCCAATTTCGGCGGTGGGTGCCTACCAAACCGTGCCGTTCTCTGCCGGTTTTGTTAATGGTTATCTGACGATGGATACGCTGGGCGCCATGGTGTTCGGTATCGTTATCGTGAACGCCGCACGTTCCCGTGGGGTGAAAGATGCGGGCCTGCTGACCCGTTATACCATCCTGGCTGGTTTGATCGCTGGAGTGGGCCTGACGTTGGTCTACCTGAGCCTGTTCAAGCTGGGTTCCGGCAGCGGTGTGCTGACGCCGGATGCCACTAATGGCGCGGTAGTGCTGCATGCCTACGTGCAAAATACCTTCGGTGGCCTGGGCAGCTTCTTCCTGGCGGCGCTGATCTTCATCGCCTGTATGGTGACCGCGGTAGGCCTGACCTGCGCCTGTGCGGAGTTCTTCGAACAATACCTGCCATTCTCTTACAAAACGCTGGTATTCATTCTCGGCCTGTTCTCGATGGTGGTGTCCAACCTCGGCCTGAGCCACCTGATCCAGATTTCGATCCCGGTGCTGACCGCCATCTATCCGCCTTGCATTGTGCTGGTAATGCTGAGCTTCACCCTGCGCTGGTGGAATAGTGCATCACGTATTGTTGCGCCGGTGATGTTAGTCAGCCTTTTGTTTGGTATCCTTGATGCGGTGAAAGCGTCCAACTTCCAGCATTTTATGCCAGAATGGACCAATCACCTGCCGCTGGCGGCGCAGGGGCTGGCATGGTTGCCACCTTCGCTGCTGATGCTGGTACTGGTCGCGATTTATGATCGGGTTTTTGCACGCAGCCAAGTGACTGCTCACCCTTAAGCCTACGGTCTGAATTTTAGGCCACGGACTTGTCCGTGGCTTTTTTACGTTTAAATAAAGACGGGTCATTTTCATGCAACAACAGTCACCCACCGCAGCTCCAGCCAATAAGCTAAAACGTGGCCTCAGTACGCGTCACATCCGTTTTATGGCCCTGGGGTCGGCCATTGGTACCGGTCTGTTTTATGGCTCCGCAGAGGCCATTAGAATGGCTGGCCCCAGCGTCCTGCTGGCTTACCTGATCGGCGGTATCATTGCTTTTATCATCATGCGTGCGCTGGGCGAAATGTCGGTGAATAACCCGCAGGCCAGCTCGTTCTCGCGCTATGCCCAGGATTATCTCGGCCCGATGGCCGGCTACATTACCGGCTGGACCTACTGCTTTGAGATCCTGATCGTCGCCATTGCCGACGTAACGGCCTTCGGCATCTATATGGGCGTCTGGTTCCCGGAAGTGCCGCATTGGATCTGGGTGTTGAGCGTGGTGCTGATTATCGGTGCCATCAACCTGATGAGCGTGAAGGTGTTCGGTGAGCTGGAGTTCTGGTTCTCGTTCTTCAAGGTGGCGACCATTATCATCATGATCGTCGCCGGTATCGGCATCATCGTCTGGGGCATTGGCAACGGGGGGCAACCGACCGGGATACATAACCTGTGGGTCAACGGCGGCTTCTTCAGTAACGGCTTTATGGGCATGATCCTGTCGCTACAGTTAGTGATGTTCGCCTACGGTGGGATTGAAATTATCGGTATTACCGCCGGTGAAGCCAAAGATCCCAAGGTGTCGATCCCTAAGGCCATCAACTCGGTGCCTTGGCGTATCCTGGTGTTCTACGTCGGCACGCTGTTCGTCATCATGTCTATCTATCCGTGGAACCAAGTGGGGACTAACGGTAGCCCGTTTGTGCTGACCTTCCAGCATATGGGGATCACCATTGCGGCGGGTATCCTTAACTTCGTGGTGATCACCGCGTCACTGTCGGCGATTAACAGCGACGTGTTCGGCGTTGGCCGAATGATGCATGGCTTGGCGGAGCAGGGGCATGCCCCGCAGGTATTCAGCAAAATCTCCAAACGCGGTATTCCATGGGTGACGGTGGTAGTGATGATGGCGGCCATGCTGATCGCCGTGTATCTCAACTACGTCATGCCGGAAAGCGTGTTCCTGGTGATTGCCTCATTGGCGACCTTTGCCACCGTGTGGGTGTGGATCATGATCCTGTTCTCGCAGATCGCTTTCCGCCGTAGTTTGAGCAAAGACCAGGTCAGCAAGTTGGCGTTCCCACTGCGCGGTGGGGTATTCACCTCAGTCATTGCCATCATCTTCCTAGTGTTTATCATCGGCCTGATCGGTTACTTCCCAACGACGCGCATCTCCCTGTATGCCGGGCTGGTGTGGGTCGCGGTGCTGTTGCTGGGCTATTACATCAAGGTTAACCGGCAGAAAAAGCAGGCCGCGCTGAAGCTGTAAGATTGAAATAACGGACACCGGCCTTCAGCCGGTGTTTTTTTAACTGTGTTCCTCGGGGTCGTTCACTCTGGCCGCCCTGACCTCCATCACCAAATTGCTTTCGCATAACCGCTCCTCTTTCCCTTCTCTGGCACAGCGCGCCAGCACTTCACGGATATCCATCATACTGCTGCTCAAGGCGCTGAGCGCCGGTTGCAATGTGCGGCTCATCTGGCTTTCATCCAGCGTGGCGCTATGCAGATAGCCAGCAAACATCAGCGTGGCCAACAGGGTAATCAGACGGTGTTTTGACGCTTTCAGCAAAATATCTGCTCCGAACGGTAAAGTGGCGAGTGCGTATTAATGGCCATTCGGCAGCAGAAAGGAAGGCACTGGAGACATCTGTTGGCAATCAGCCGAAGATAATTACCAACAGAAATAATTTTGTCAGGTTACGTCAGGGATTGTTGGACACCGGCTGCAGGTTTGCCAGCATGCTGCGCATATCGTTGCCGCTTGGCGTCTGGTGGATGCGCAGATCGAATTCGCCGATCGCCGCTAGCAGATGATCGAAGATATCTGATTGGATCCCTTCGTATTCTGCCCACACCGTGGTGTTGGTAAAGGCGTAAATCTCCAGCGGTAACCCTTCTGGCGTTGGGGCCAGTTGACGTACCATCAGCGTCATATTCTGGTGGATCCCTGGGTGCGAACGTAAATAGGCTACCAGATAGGCGCGCAGGGTACCGACGTTGGTCAGGCGGCGGCCGTTAAGCGGTGAACTGAGATCCACCTCGCTCTGCTGGTTATACTTACCCAGCTCCTGGGTTTTATCGTTCAGATAGCGATGCAGCAGCGGATTACGGTTAAGGCGCTGTTGCTCCTCTTGCGTCAGGAAGTGGACGCTGGTGGTGTCGATATTGATACTGCGCTTGATGCGGCGGCCACCGGATTCAGACATAGAACGCCAGTTCTTGAACGAATCGGAGATCAGCGCGTAGGTGGGAATGGTAGTAACGGTGTTGTCCCAGTTTCTGACCTTGACCGTGGTTAGGCCGATATCTGTCACCGCACCGTCGGCACCGTATTTAGGCATCTCTAGCCAATCGCCGATTTTCAGCATATCGTTAGCGGAAAGCTGGATCCCGGCAACCAGACCGAGAATGGGATCTTTAAACACCAACATTAAGACCGCCGTCATTGCCCCCAAGCCGCTGAGTAACAGCAGTGGTGAGCGGCCCATCAGCAGTGAGATGATCATGATGCCAATAAAGATGGCGGCGACCAGTTTTACGCCCTGAAAGATGCCACGCAGCGGGAGTTGATTGGCAAGTGGGCTTTGGCGCATCAGGGTCAACAATGTATCAAGCAGCGAGAACAGCGTCAGTAGGGCAAATAACAGGATCCACACCTGCGCCGCAGTGACGATAATCGCCTGGGTCTGGCTACCATTATGTAGCCACAGTACCGCCTGCACGTTGATGATCACCCCTTGCAGCAACAATGCAGCACGCTGAAACAGCTTGTGCTGGATGATAGCCTGTTGCCACACATGCTGTGAGTGCTGACCACGGCGTTGGATCGCGGTCAGCACCACACGGTGCAGTACCAGATGGATCACCACGGAAATTAATACGATCAGCCCAAGTACCATTGCCAAGGACATGGCGTCGGTGAACTCTAGCCCAACGCTCTCCAACCATTGTCTGATTTGTTGCTGCATTCTCGCTCCCTCTAAAAGTAAGTAAAAAATATCCAAACATTCTAAAACCAGTTAGCGTAGCGGCTATGGGGCATGATGTGCGCCTGTTTTACCCTTTTTTACATATCTCCACCCCTCGGCTCATCCCCGAGTTTATGGCTGAAAGATGAGGGGAAAAGGCACTTAACGTGGCATGGTGCGTGGCATTGCATTCGTCATCGATTTGGTTTGCTACATCAGGAGAATATTCATGCTAAATGCCTGGCATCAGCCGGTTCCACCTTTCGTGGTGAATAAGGGGCAGCGTCTGGAGATCGCTTTGTGGTTACAAAGTGATGAGTTGCCCGAACAGGTTTTTTTACGCGTTGAGCCGGACAATGAAGAATGGTTGCTGATCATGAAGCCGAAGGCGGTGGAAGGGCTATGGCGCTATCAGGCCAGCCTGACGCTGCAAGAAGGGGAACCGGTAAGGCGCTACTGTTTTAAACTGCTGTGGGTCGATCGTCAGCAGTGGTTTGGGCCACAGGGCTGGTCGCTGACCCCGCCGGGGCTGCTGGCTCAGTTTGCCGTGGATGAGCCAGATAGCAGCCCAGGTTGGGTGGCCGATCAGGTGTTTTATCAGATTTTCCCCGATCGCTTTGCCAGCAGCGGCGGGGAGCATGGCATCCAGAGTGGCAGTTATCACCATCATGCCGCCGGAAGTGATGTGATACGTCGTGACTGGCAACATCCGCTTGAGGATGAGCACGCTGCTTCGACTTTCTATGGTGGCGATCTGGATGGCATCAGCGAGAAGCTGCCCTACTTGCAGCGGCTTGGCGTCACCGCCCTGTATCTGAACCCGATTTTCACCTCACCCAGCGTCCATAAGTACGATACTGAAGATTATTATCAGGTCGATCCGTACTTCGGCGGCAACGACGCGTTATTGCGTTTGCGAGTAAGCACTCACAAGGTGGGGATGAAACTGGTGCTGGATGGCGTGTTTAACCACACTGGCGACTCCCATCCGTGGTTCGATCGTTATCAACAGGCAGAGGATGGCGCGTGCCACCATCCCGATTCCCCGTATCGTGGCTGGTTCAACTTCTACCCGGACGGTAATGTGCTGAGCTGGAAGGGCAATACCAATCTGCCCAAGCTTAACTTTGCCGAGCCGCAGGTGGTTGATGCCATTTATCGGGCAGAAGACAGTGTGGTGCGCCATTGGTTGCGGCCACCGTACAGCATCGATGGCTGGCGGCTGGACGTAGTACATATGTTGGGAGAGAACGGTGGTGCAGCGGGGAATCTGCATCATCTGGCTGGCCTGTATCAAGCAATCAAACAAGAGAACCCACATGCCTACGTGTTGGGCGAACATTTTGGCGACGCGCGCCGCTGGCTGCATGCTGGGGTTGAAGATGCTGCCATGAACTATATGGGTTTTGCCCTGCCGGTGCGGGCGTTTCTGGCCGGTATCGATGTGGCTTATCATCCGGTGCTGCTGGATGCGGCCGATTGTGCGCAGTGGATGGACGGTTACCGGGCCGGATTGCCCCATAACCGCCAACTCATCCAGTTCAATCAGTTGGACAGCCATGACACCGCCCGTTTCCTGACCTTGCTGGACAACAACCCGCGCCGGATGCAGATGGCGGCAGTGTGGCTGCTGGCGTGGATTGGCGTGCCTTGCCTGTATTACGGCGATGAAATTGGTCTGGATGGCGGCAACGATCCCTTCTGCCGCAAGCCGTTCCCTTGGGACGAAAGCCAGTGGGATCGGCCACTGTTGGCCTTGTTCAGCCGCCTGACGGCACTGCGTAAGCAAAGCAAGGCGTTACGCCGTGGCGGCTGCCAGGTGTTGTATGCGCAAGGGGAAACGCTGGTGTTTGTGCGTACTTACCAGCAGGAACAGGTACTGGTGGCGTTACAGCGCAGCGATAGCGGTGAGATCGACCTGCCTTATAGCCCGCTGTTGCGAGAGGGGAAATGGCAGCTTGTGGAAGGGGAAGGCGAACGGGTTGCGCAGGAAGGTGGCCTGCGGTTGCAGCTAGCAGCCGAGTCGGCCAGCGTGTGGCGGTTACGTAGCTAAAGTTCGAGGTTTACCCGCCAAGCGGCGGGTAAACCAGATTCGTCAGTATCTCACTGAAGATCCTGCCGGGCGGCGTACGTCGTTGGCTCCGTACAGGTAGCCCTCACGTACGCGTCCAGAAACGGCAGAGTTGTTACCCGAGTTAGCCGGGCTCACACCGCTGCACCCGGCAATCATGATCGATCACGTTCAGCGCGGTTTGCAGCGTGATGGTAATGATGCGCGAACCGCCAGGAGAGCCGAGCACCCTAAAGATTTTATTGTCTTTGGTCACCAGCGTAGGGCTCATGGAGGATAGTGGGCGCTTACCGGGGGCGATGGCGTTGGCCGTTCACTGTACCAGGCCATAGAGGTTTTTCTCACCCACTTTGACGGTAAAATCATCCATTTCCTCGTTGAGGAAGAAACCGGTACCCGGTGCGATCACCACGGCACCGAAGCGGCCGTTAACGGTATAGGTGGTCGATACGGCGTTCCCTTCATGATCGACAATCGAATAATGGGTGGTTTCCGGCTTTTCGTGTGGCTCCATCCCCGGTTGTACATTGACAGAAGGCGTAGCCTGATTGGCGACGATCTTCTTACGAACATTTTTGCAAAAACATAACGACTCCTGTTTGATCCCTGTTTTTTTATTTGTCCCGCTTGCGTGGCAAGGCGCAGGCCAACTTATGAATAGTAACTACGAATGGGGAATGCGGCGGCAAGCAGAGTGAAAAATGTGAAGCGAAACAGAGGAATAATGCACTGGAGGGGGGCGAGTGCGCTGATTTTGGGCATAAAAAAACCGGCCAGCAAGGCTAACCGGTTCTGACACTTACAGGCTGAAATTACAGCTTGGAAGCGTTCTCAGACAGGTATTTAGCTACGCCGTCTGGAGATGCGCCCATACCTGCTTTGCCTTTTTCCCACTGAGCTGGGCACACTTCGCCGTGCTCTTCGTGGAATTGCAGCGCGTCAACGGTACGGATCATTTCGTCGATGTTACGGCCGATTGGCAGGTCGTTCACGATCTGAGAACGCACGATGCCGTTCTTGTCGATCAGGAAAGAACCACGCAGGGCAACGCCCGCTTCTGGGTGTTCGATGCCGTAAGCTTTCTGAATTTCGCGCTTAACGTCAGCAACCATTGCGTATTTCACTTCACCGATGCCGCCTTTGTCGACAGGGGTTTTACGCCATGCGTTATGGACGAATTCTGAGTCGAAGGAAACGCCTACAACTTCAACGCCGCGCTTCTGGAACTCTTCATAGCGGTGATCGAAAGCGATCAGCTCAGAAGGACATACGAAGGTGAAGTCCATCGGCCAGAAGAACAGGACGGCTGGTTTGCCGTTCAGGTGCTTCTTCAGGTTGAAGTTTTCTACGATTTCGCCATTGCCTAAAACGGCTGCAGCGGTGAAGTCAGGGGCTTGACGAGTTACCAGGACCATAATTACTCCTGTAATAGTAGTTCAATGGGTTGATGTAAAAGCAGGGGCCAGTATAAGGGCCACCACTCGGTGAGGGAAGGGCGAAAGACCAATCAATGAGATAGCTTCCACCTATCAAACCGAGAGATTAAAAACAGCAGTCTTTCAAAATAACCTTTTCGTACAAAAGGGCAAGGACAAAAAGCCACATTCTGTTAACCATAAGAATATTATGGCTTTTTAGCCGGCGATCACAATGACTTGTTTCTGGCCTGTTCCATCATACGAGGGTAAAACTGCCAGAACTGTGTTTCAAGCTGATGATACTGGCGTTCCACGTCGGCAAAAGAGCCAGCCAGTGCGGCCAACCGTGGTCTGCGGCTAGCCATACCTGCCAATACATCGCCGATAAACGGCAGTTCGGCATAGCGCTCCAGCCAGCGTTCGGGCCAAAGATAGTTGTTCAGGTTCTGGAAACGCTGTGGCGTTTGCGGCAGGTGCGGCACGATCAGGCTACGAGCTTGCTGGGTGAAGTTCTGCAAGCTGCAAGTTGGCTCAAGCTGTTGCCAGTGGCGGGCCAGAAAGTGATCCCAGACCACGTCGAGCGTGATGGGGGCGACGCGGCGGAACTGCGGGCTGAAATAGTCGCGGCAGGCTTTGACTTCCGGCTGGGTATCGGTCAAAACGTCGACGCGCCGGTGCATCATGATGCCAGCCACGACCGCCGGATCGTAATCACCTGCGGGGTTGCCGCGCACGAAGTCGGCGAGTAGGTTGCCAAGCAGCGAGCTTTCCGCAAGCTGGGCCAAATGGAGATGAGCGAGAAAATTCATGACTGAATTATACGCGAATTGTGGCCCACCTGAGGGTTTTTATTGGCACTGAATTGTGTAGGGCAATGAATATCAGGTAAGTGTTTTGAGTAACACGTTTTTAATCAGCTTAATCTTGGGTTGCTGAGAGATAACGAAATATTATGACGTAATTAACGACTTCATAGTTTAAATATAGGGATTGAATTTCATTTCCATCATATTTTAAGAGCGGGTTGTAGTCGGGGTTGCTATTGATTATTTATCTGGTGAATGATACCAACCGGTTGTTAAGCTAATGGTTTTGGCGGATGTTGTTATCGCTGATAAGTTTTATTTGAATGCATCTATTTTTTTTGTAATATAGAAAATGCCAACCCAAAGTAGCATGTTATCGAAAGTGATAATGTAACGCTGTTATCGAATTAATTTATTCAAAACACTAAGCTGAAAATAGTCAGTGCAGCGGGTTGGAAACTAGGCCACTAGATATATGCAGAAAAAGCACTTTCTCCAGGATGAGGCAAGGTGTCTATGGACTTTGAACACTATTTCCGCGATGAACTTCGCTACCTTAAAGAATTAGGCGATTTGGTGGCCGAAGAATCCCCTGCGCTGGCTGAATTTCTTGCAACCTCAGCGAACGATGCCGCTGTTATGCGATTATTTGAAGGGTTCGCCGCATTAACTGGCCGTTTGCGCCAGCGTATTGACGATGCTTTTCCAGAGGTAACTCAACCATTACTCGAACGTGTGTGGCCTACGCCGCTGCATGCGATGCCTTCCATCACCGTAATGGAAATCGCCGCCAAAGATCGGGCGATTGTTTATCGCGTGGAGAAAGGAACCGAATTTACCTCTGATAGCGATATTGGTCAGAGCTGCCGTTTTCGAACGGTTCATCCGC
The DNA here is from genome assembly GCF_023282985.1 of Serratia silvae. GTDB lineage: Bacteria > Pseudomonadota > Gammaproteobacteria > Enterobacterales > Enterobacteriaceae > Chania > Chania silvae. Next base: position 117,221 of record NZ_JAGQDC010000003.1, read on the forward strand.
TATCAATCCAGCCCCTGGTTTTACAAAGCTATAGCCTGTTGAACTCCCCAGAGGGAAGTGTGCTGGTCGTACGGTTGCGTTGGTCGGGGGCCATTGACGGGGAGCGCAGCTTTTTATTTAAGCAGCCGATCGATTTATTTCTGGGGCCGGATAGTTACCATGCGGGAATACTCCTGCTCTGGTTCGAGCAATACCTGGGGTCTGTAGTACTAAGGCGGCCTACGGGGGGCGGTGATGTGCATTTTTCTCCGGGGGTTATTGCTGCCAAAGCGGTTTGCGCGGAATCATTGGCGCTTGCGGTTTTCCCTACGACCTATTGGCGACTGCAACTGGCGTTAGAGTATTTCTACGCTCCACGCGTCGCGGATTTTGTTACCTTGGATTTTTCAGCGGAGCCGTGCAGGGTAACGGTTGATGATGACGGTGAGTTTACTTTGGCCTTCAATTTTGAACGTGCCCTCCCGTTCCAGGCGTTACCCTCAGAGGCGTTCTTACTGCACTGTGTACCTGCCATCAATCTTTTCCCATCGCAAAGTTTGCCGCTACAAGCGGAAGCTGCGAGGCCATCTTTTGCGGTTGAGCCAAGAGAGAAATCACAATCCATTCATTCAATTACCGGGGTTTACGGCACTATCGAGCCTGATGAGGAAGGGGATGCCGCCAGCCGCGGGGCGGCGGTGACTTACCCTTTGATTAGCCGTTTTACTCGTCAACCCTTTGCTGAGCAGCGTTTTTATCAACTACATCGTGACGGTGTCTTCCCTGGTATGCCGACGCACCGTTTATCCTTTGTCGATGCACGAGGCAACAGGTTCGATGGATTATTACCGCGTGAGACGGTTTATTGTGAGCTGTTGTGCAGCAATGGCAAGTTGGCTGAACGTATTGCCCCTGGCCGCAGGTTATTTGCAAACAAGACATTAGGAAGCGGTTTGCTTGCGCGCAATGTCGCGTCGGTAAGTGTTGCTCATCCCCCTATTTTTGACAGCCATTGCCATTGGCCGCTGATTGATTTGCTGTCATTGAATGTTTTTGCCTTATCCGATAGACAAATGGTGAACCATATTTTGCAGGTTTTGCAATTGTATGTTGATGCCGATCGCCCATTGGCAAAAAAAGTTAAGCGTTATTGTGAGGGGATTAACCAGATAACGAGCGAACCAAAGGATTATCTGGTGATGGGGGGTCCCTATCGGGGCAAGGCGGTCACTATTTTCCTGAATTCCGAGCATTATCCCGATGCCGGAGAAATGTATCGATTTGCTTTACTGCTGGTTCGGTTGCTGCCGTATTGCCTGCCAGCCAACCTGATATTAAAAATTGACGTTCTAATTAATGAAACAGCGGATAGATGGTATTTCGACGCCGTCAAGGGGTCATAAGAGAAGTGATGATTGGAGGACATAATGGATAGCAACGGACTGTATTTTCACTGCCGCATTGCCGATTTTCCGCTAACAACGTTTGCTGTTACTGAGTTCCAGATGCGGGGCGCGCTATCGACCCTGTTTGAATTGATCCTGACATTAACCAGCGATCATTCGCAGCTGCGGTTATCTGAGCAATTATTGCAACCGGCCTCGTTAACCATCATTGCGGCAGGCTTGCCGCAACGGACGATCGCGGGCCTGATCAGTGGGGCCGAAAGGGGCAAAACGGGCGTGAGGAAAACCTATTACACCATTACCGTTCGCCCTCCGCTGTGGTTGCTGACGTTGAGCCAGGATAGCCGGATTTTTCACCAGCAAAGTGTGCCACAAATTCTGCAGGCATTGATGCAAAAGCATCGGGTGCATTCAGATAAAAAGCTCTATGACCGGCACCAAAAGCGGGAATATGTTACGCAGAAACGTGAAACGGACTATGCATTCTTCGCGCGGTTGGCCGCAGAAGAGGGGATTAGTTTCTGGTCGGAGAGCTCTACTGAGGGGAAACCACTGCTGTTTTACAGCGATAGCCGGTTGGGGATGTCAGGTGCCGGGAAATTTGCTTTTAACCCTCAGCTTCCGTCTGGCGAATATCATCATGTGATCACTGATGTCAGGTTCGGCGTATTTATGGCGCCAAGACAGGCCATCCTGAAAGATCGTGACTATCGTGCGCCCCATGACGGGCTGAAGCATTATGCTTTTCTGGACGGCGATCAGCCTGGCGATGGTAATTCTTTCACCCTGTACGACAGCTATGGCGGTTATCAGGAACACCCTGAAGGCCAGCTTTTTAGCCAGTACCGCCTTGATGCGTTACGCGCCGAAAGTGAAACCGGTGTCGCCACAGGGTGCTGCATCGGCTTGATGCCGGGTAAGGTATTCAGCATTCACGCCCATCCCAGCGAGGAGATCAACCGCCGCTGGCAGGTAGTTGCAGAATCTCATCATGGCCGTTGCCCACAGGCAGCGGAGGAAGAAAATGGCGGACAAGGTACCACCTTGCACAGTGAAGTGCGTTTTGTCTCCTCACAGACGAATTGGCGGCCTTCGTTCAGGCGCAAGCCGCAGTCAGACGGTGCCGAAGTGGCCACCGTTGTTGGGCCACCAGGGGAGGAGATATACACCAATTCGGACGGGGCCGTACGAATACATTTTCATTGGAACCGCTATGATAAGGCGGACGATCGCGCGAGCTGCTGGGTGCGTGTCGCCCAAGGGTGGAACGGCAACGGTTATGGTTTCTGCGCCATTCCGCGCATAGGTCAAGAAGTGGTTGTCACCTATCTAGATGGCGATATTGACCGGCCATTGGTGACCGGATGCACCTATAACGGTGAAAATAGGCCGCCACTGGACTTGCCAGCGGAAAAAACCTGCACAACCTTTAAAACCAAAACCCATAAAGGCACCGGGTTTAACGAACTGCGCTTTGATGATGCGAATGGCAGTGAAGAAGTGTTTATTCATGCCCAAAAAGATAAAAATATCAAGATCCGCCACAATAGAACCATTGCTGTTGACGTTGATGATGATGAGACGGTTGGCGGTAATCAACAGATCCTGGTAAAGAAAAACCAGGAAATGGAGGTGTTGGAAAGGCAGTCGGTTATTGTCAATGGCGAACAGGCTACCACGTACAGAAAGAGCCATACCCTTAGCATTACCGAGGATTTCAGCGAGACGGTGAAAGGCAATAAGACACTAACCGTTGAGCAAAATCAGGCAATCAAAATCGTAGGGCAGCAAAATAATCAGGTTGAAGGCAGCCGATTTTTGGATGTTGCCGGTGATAATACGCTTTCCGTCGGCAACAATATCACTATTACCTCTAAAGCTGGTGAGGTGATTATCGGCAACGCAGGTGGTCGTATTGTTATCGACCCCATCGGCAATATCAGATTGGAAGGTCTGAGCATAACGCTAGATAACCATACGGCAGGGAGGGCCGGCCCAGTATCCAAGTATCGCTATTCTGCGCAGTATTTACTCACCGATCAAAAAACCAAAGAAGCTAGAGCCTATGAGCCTTATTTGCTGAAAACCGCTGATGGGCAGGTGGTTAGCGGTTTTACCAACGAATTTGGCCAAACCAGGCGTGTGTTTACAGAATCAGAGGATGAGGTTGAATTAGCTATTTATGAGCGCAAAAAACAACCGGTAAGAACGTTATTCCATGTGACCAATGGAGAAATGATGGAACAAACGTTCGAGTTTGTGGATACGGAGGAGTCATTATGAGCGTAAATATTGGCGGTTCTTCAAAAACAAAGGGATACCAGTGCACCACCTCTTCAATTGAAATGCAGGAGCAGGAAGCGCCTTTACCCAATGTCGAAAATCGGGGTTATTTTCAAGTGCGAACTTCATTTTGCCAGCGTTTTCCCGATGTGATAACGCAAAAAATGAAAAATGGCAGCGAACGGATGCTGAAGCTAAAACAGGTTTTGCTTTCCGGTATCATTCAATTTGAAGAGATTAAATTACATCAGTGGCGCTATGAGTATCGTGCTGAAGTGTCTTATCTTATGACTGCAAATCCCCCGATGCCATTCATTAGTAAAAATCAGGGTGCTCCAGGGCGGCGGCGTAGATCGTTAAATCCAGTCCCTCTCAGTGGCACTGGCATAGCGAATATCTATCGTAAAGTCGATGCTATTATCGTTGAAGAACCGGAGAATCTATGGTGTGGTCAAGGAACGATTTGTGAGGAGAGGATGCCTCAGGTGCCGAATATTGCCAGAGTCGTTGAAGTAAAGTTTCCTGGCGACAGGTTTAGGCGAAATCAGAAAATAGATAATATTTGGATTGCAGGAGACAAGAATAAATTCACTGTGTTAGAAATTCACGACTGTCGTGCTAAGACAGATAAAGAGCGAGATACCCTGACCAATGAATTGCTGAGTAAGTTTGGCAAAATATGGCCGTGGCTGCTGATACCGCCTGTCTTTGGCCCTGGAGCCAAGCCGCCCTATATTCCACCTGTCCCGATTCCAGGGAAACATCCGGAACCGAAACCATTACCTGGGGGGAGTCCAATCCCAACTCATAGCAGAAACCTTATGGAGCCTTGGACTCAACAAGAAACGCTGGTGGTTCAGGAAGCTCAATCCATTGGTGGGTTGGCAGGGGAGCTTTATGAGGAGACGTTGGCGGTTCTTAGAGGCACTGCGGTCTGGATGCAAGAAGCCGGTGAATGGATGTATGACCAGAGCAGAGAGGCCTATGTTTGGCTAAAGGAAGGTGTAACCGATCTGGCGAAATCCTCGGTGATTTTTACCATCGCACAGGTATTGGAGCTTTATCTTTTGGTCAAAAAGTGGACCGATTGGACTATTGAGTTTATTAAATCCATCACCTTTGTTGATGTCCTTTGGGTATTAGGGGGCATTGTTGTTGGTATCGCCATTGGCGTGGTGGCCGGGGTTATCGCAGTACCGGCGAGCGTTTATGCCGCCATTGCCGGGTTGTTGGGTTTATTGGGGGTGTCGACTGCGGCCACTGCGAATGATCGCCCTAATGGCAGTATTCCCAGTAGCGATCTTATTCTTATGCTTGAGCAGTATGAGCTGGAAAATCAAAACTAATAGTTGATATTTGAGACTAAATTAATTAACAGGGTGTTGAAATGAAAACATACTCCGAAAAAATCATGCGCTGGCTTGATGAAATTGAACTTTTTTATGCCGATGAGTCTAGTGAACAGGCAATTCGCTTAGGGCTAACGATGAGCTTTTACTTTCGTTATGGCGGCAGTTATGAAAAGAAATTGAAGGTGGTGGAATGCTTTGATCGGTTCTATTCTGACTATGGTCGTTTTTTAAAGAAAAATTATTACTCTGATTTTATCAACCTAACAGATAAGAATTACGCTAAAACCCGCCAGGAGTTTATTGATCTCCCCGACTGTGGTCAATATGAGTGGTTATTAACCAGCACCAATGAAACCTATATCTCTGAAGAGTATTCCATTTTTACGCTGATACCCCGGGCGTTTTCTGAAGCTTTTGATCGAAGCATACTGGTTGTCAATTTACCTTGGCATTTTATTTCATCGGATGCAGGGCTTGAAAGATTTAAGGCGTTATTTTACTGGTTATGTCAACAGTTGGATGTGGATAATGGCTATGCAGGACTTTCCCCGATCTTACCCTATGATGATGAGCATAGGTTATTTCCTGATGAGTATCAATTAGCAAAAAAATTTTCGGGGCTGAATATCGAAACCACAACCATTCTAACCGGCGGGCGTGAATATGCTGATGAAATCAAAGGTGCCAATTGGATAGTGGCTCTTAGCCCGCGTTATGTAAAACGATTGGGTGGCGAATCGTGGATTAGAAATTATTTCAAGCTTGATCGTGAAATAACCGTAACGAAGGTAGGAGATACGCTCGTTATGCAAGCTGGGGAATATCCGGAGCTAGGTGAGGTCAATACCGATGGGCCTCCTGTCAATTATATTCGGCTCAATAGCCTGTTGCGGCCTATCAGAATTAAAAAACCGGACCAGCTGCATTACTACTCTGAGTACAAGGACTTGCAGTTTGAGAAGGAGTCGACAGAACGCTGGTTTGCCAGATTTGACGATGGGCCGCTTATCGTCACCCCCTTACGCGCTGGCTATCCCGCCTTGGTAAGCGGTTTTTGGTCTACCCCGTCTAAACCCAGTTCCCAGGTCTTTATTGCCCAAGGCGAATTTGCGATGGATGTTCCCGGCCAAGAACCTGGAACGACGTTATGGCACCTGGAGCGCGAAGCGGCATCTATCGCGGAATAGAGGAATCATGATGAGCGTAATTATTGCTGGTTCTCCAAAAAAGGGATATCAATGCACCACCTCTTCAATTGAAATGCAGGAGCAGGAAGCGCCTTTACCCAATGTCGAAAATCGGGGTTATTTTCAAGTGCGAACTTCATTTTGCCAGCGTTTTCCCGATGTGATAACGCAAAAAATGAAAAATGGCAGCGAACGGATGCTGAAGCTAAAACAGGTTTTGCTTTCCGGTATCATTCAATTTGAAGAGATTAAATTACATCAGTGGCGCTATGAGTATCGTGCCGAAGTGTCTTATCTTATGACTGCAAATCCTCCCATGCCATTCATTAGTAAAAATCAGGGTGCTCCAGGGCGGCGGCGTAGATCGTTAAATCCGGTTCCTCTCAGTGGCACTGGCATAGCGAATATCTATCGTAAAGTCGATGCTATTATCGTTGAGGAACCGGATAACCTGTGGTGTGGTCAAGGAACGATTTGTGAGGAGAGAATGCCTCAGGTGCCGAATATTGCCAGAGTCGTTGAAGTAAAGTTTCCAGGTGATAGGTTCAGGACTGGGCAAAAAAACGATAATGTATCTATTGCGGGAGGTCGAGATAAATTTACCCTCTTAAATATTCACGACTGCCGTACCAAAACAGATAAAGAACGGGATACCTTGACCAATGAATTGCTGAGTAAGTTTGGCAAAGTCTGGCCGTGGCTGCTGATCCCGCCTGTCTTTGGCCCTGGAGCCAAACCGCCCTATATTCCACCTGTCCCGATTCCAGGGAAACATCCGGAACCGAAACCATTACCTGGGGGGAGTCCAATCCCAACTCATAGCAGAAACCTTATGGAGCCTTGGACTCAACAAGAAACGCTGGTGGTTCAGGAAGCTCAATCCATTGGCGGGTTGGCAGGGGAGCTTTATGAGGAGACGTTGGCGGTTCTCAAAGGCACCGCGGTCTGGATGCAAGAAGCCGGTGAATGGATGTATGACCAGGGCAGAGAGGCCTATGTTTGGCTAAAGGAAGGTGTAACCGATCTGGCGAAATCCTCGGTGATTTTTACCATCGCACAGGTATTGGAGCTATATCTTTTGGTCAAAAAGTGGACCGATTGGACCATTGAGTTTATAAAATCCATCACTTTTATCGATGTCCTTTGGGTATTCGGGGGCATTGTTGTTGGTATCGCCATTGGTGTGGTGGCTGGAGTTATCGCGGTACCGGCGAGCGTTTATGCAGCTATTGCCGGGTTGTTGGGTTTATTGGGGGTGTCGACTGCCGCCACTGCGGATGATCGCCCTAATGGCAGTATTCCCAGTAGCGACCTTATTCTTATGCTTGAGCAGTATGAGCTGGAAAACCAACATTAAGAGTTGGTGTTTGATATTAAATTAATTAACAGGATGTTAAAATGAAAACGTACTCAGAGAAAATAACACGCTGGCTTGATGAAATCGAAGCTTATTATGCCGATGAACCAGAGGAACAGGCTATCCGCCTAGGGTTAACGATGAGTTTTTACTTTCGTTATGGCGGCAGTTATGAAAAGAAATTGAAGCTGGTAGCGTGTTTTGACCGGTTTTACGCCGAGTACGGCCGATTTTTAAAGAAAAATTATTACTCTGACTTTATTAACATAACAGATAAGAATTACGCTAAAACCCGCCAGGAGTTTATTGATCTCCCCGACGGCGGGCAATATGAATGGGTGTTGACAAGCACGACTGAAACTTATATATCTGCAGCGTATTCTATATCGACATTAATACCTAGGGCATTTTCTGAAGCCTTTGATCGAAGTACGCTGGTTGTCAATGTGCCTTGGGATTTTATTTCGACAGAGGAAGGGCTTACGAAGTTCAAGGAGTTGTTTTACTGGTTTTGCCAACAGTTGGATGTCGATAATGGCTATGCAGGTATATCGCCAATTCTTCCTTATGATGATGAGGATAGATTGTTCCCTAATGAATATTATTTGGCAAAAAAGTTTTCGGGGCTAACAATCGAAACTACGGATATTGTTACTGGTGGGCGTGAATATGCTGATGAAATCAAAGGTGCCAATTGGATAGTGGCTCTTAGCCCGCGTTATGTAAAACGATTGGGTGGCGAATCGTGGATTAGAAATTATTTCAAGCTTGATCGTGAAATAACCGTAACTAAGGTAGGAGATACGCTCGTTATGCAAGCTGGAGAATATCCGGAGCTAGGTGAGGTCAATACCGATGGGCCTCCTGTCAATTATATTCGGCTCAATAGCCTGTTGCGGCCTATCAGAATTAAAAAACCGGACCAGCTGCATTACTACTCTGAGTACAAGGACTTGCAGTTTGAGAAGGAGTCGACAGAACGCTGGTTTGCCAGATTTGACGATGGGCCGCTTATCGTCACCCCCTTACGCGCTGGCTATCCCGCCTTGGTAAGCGGTTTTTGGTCTACCCCGTCTAAACCCAGTTCCCAGGCCTTTATTGCCCAAGGCGAATTTGCGATGGATGTTCCCGGCCAAGAGCCTGGAACGACGTTATGGCACCTGGAGCGCGAAGCGGCATCTATCGCGGAGTAGAGGGCGGTATGAGAGCAAAAATACAAGGCAGGAAGATCATCCAGAAAGGGGACACTACTACCACCGGCGGGGCCGTTCTTGGCGGTTCAGCATGGGTTAACCAGACTCAGGGTATCGCCTGCAAAGGCGACCCGGTATTCTGCCCGGCGTGTAAAACTACCGGCTCCATTGCGGAAGGTTCGTCATTACTCAATATACAGGACGTCGCTGTTGCCCTGGAGGGCCATAGGGTCAACTGTGGCTGTCCAAATGGCTGCCGTTTGGCGGTTTCCTGAGAAATTAGCCCCGGTGGCAACGCCTTATTCCTTGCTGCTTGTCGCCTGCGGCTTTAGACTGTATCGCCTATTTTTTCCCAATTAGCTAGCTGAAGAAGTGAATACCCATGCGCGTCGCCGATTTTTCTTTTGAGCTCCCCGAGTCTTTGATTGCCCGCTATCCACAACCTGAGCGCAGCGGTTGCCGTTTGCTGCAGCTGGACGGGCCGAGCGGAGGCCTGACGCACGGCGTGTTCACCGATCTGTTGGCTAACCTGGAAGCGGGCGATCTGCTGGTGTTCAACAATACCCGCGTGATCCCTGCGCGCCTGTTTGGCCGGAAGGTCAGCGGCGGCAAGATAGAAGTGCTGGTCGAGCGGGTGTTGGACGATCATCGTGTGCTGGCCCATGTGCGTGCCTCCAAATCCCCCAAGCCGGGCACCGAACTGCTGCTGGGTGATGATGAAAGCATTGCTGCCACCATGGTCGCACGCCATGACACGCTGTTTGAACTGCGCTTTAACGATGATCGTGACGTGTTCACCATCCTCAACTCGGTGGGCCATATGCCGCTGCCGCCGTATATCGATCGCCCGGATGAAGATGCTGACCGCGAGCTGTATCAGACCGTCTACAGCGAAAAGCCGGGAGCCGTAGCGGCTCCGACGGCGGGCCTGCATTTTGATGAGCCACTGCTGGCTGCGTTGCGCGCCAAGGGCATTGAGATGGCGTTTGTCACCTTGCACGTTGGCGCTGGCACCTTCCAGCCGGTGCGGGTGGAAACCATTGAAGAGCATGTGATGCATGCGGAATACGCCGAAGTGCCGCAGGATGTGGTGGATGCGGTATTGGCCTGTAAGGCGCGAGGCAAAAGGGTGGTTGCCGTGGGCACCACTTCGGTGCGTTCGCTGGAAAGCGCGGCCAATGCTTGCCAGGATGCGCTGATCGCGCCCTTCTTCGGCGATACCAGCATCTTTATCTATCCGGGATATCACTATCAGGTGATCGATGCGCTGGTGACTAACTTCCACCTGCCGGAATCGACGCTGATCATGCTGGTCTCGGCGTTTGCTGGCTATAAAAACACCATGAACGCCTATCATCAGGCGGTGGCCGAGCAGTACCGTTTCTTCAGCTACGGTGATGCGATGTTTATCAGCCGTAATCCACTGGCGGAAAGCGAATCCGTCGGGGAATAAATTCCCGGGCTACGCACAATGCGTGGTCCTGTTTTAATGACGTTAGACTGTATCTCTAACGCTGGAGGTTTTGTGAAGTACGAATTACAGACAACCGATGGCCGTGCTCGTCGCGGCCGCCTGGTCTTTGAGCGTGGCGTCGTGGAAACCCCGGCCTTTATGCCGGTTGGGACCTATGGCACGGTCAAAGGCATGACGCCGGAAGAAGTGAAAGATACCGGTGCGCAGATCCTGTTGGGTAACACCTTCCACCTGTGGCTGCGCCCAGGGCAGGAGATCATGAAACTGCACGGCGATCTGCATGATTTTATGCAGTGGCACGGGCCGATCCTGACCGACTCCGGTGGTTTCCAGGTGTTCAGCCTGGGGGCAATGCGCAAGATTAAAGAGGAAGGCGTTTATTTCCGTAACCCGATCAACGGCGATAAGGTGTTCCTCAGCCCGGAAAAATCGATGGAAATCCAGTACGACCTGGGGTCTGACATCGTGATGATTTTTGACGAATGCACGCCTTACCCGGCGGATTGGGACTATGCCAAGCGTTCGATGGAAATGTCTCTGCGTTGGGCGCAGCGCAGCCGCCAGCGTTTTGATGAACTGAATAACAACAATGCGTTATTCGGCATTATCCAAGGCGGTGTTTACGAAGATTTACGTGATGTATCAGTAAAAGGGCTGGTGGATATCGGCTTTGATGGTTACGCTGTGGGCGGTTTGGCGGTAGGTGAGCCAAAAGAGGATATGCATCGCATTCTTGAACACGTTTGCCCACAAATTCCGGAAGATAAGCCACGCTATCTGATGGGGGTTGGCAAGCCGGAAGATCTGGTTGAAGGCGTGCGTCGCGGTATCGACATGTTCGATTGCGTGATGCCAACGCGTAATGCCCGTAACGGCCATTTGTTCGTGACCGACGGTGTGGTAAAAATCCGTAATGCCAAGCACAAGGATGATACCTCCACGCTGGACAGTGAGTGTGACTGCTATACTTGCCGCCATTATAGCCGTGCCTATTTGCATCATCTCGATCGCTGCAACGAAATTCTCGGTGCCCGGTTGAACACCATCCATAACTTGCGCTATTACCAACGTTTGATGGCGGGTTTACGCCAGGCCATTGAAGAGGGTAAATTAGAGCTGTTTGTGGCGGATTTTTATGGTCGGATCGGTAAACCGATACCACCTTTAAATGCTTGAATTAATAATTGAAAACTTAATGAGGGAATTTTAATGAGCTTTTTCATTTCCGATGCAGTGGCAGCAGCAGGGGCTCCAGCTCAGGGTAGCCCGTACTCTCTGATCATTATGCTGGTGGTGTTTGGCCTGATCTTCTATTTCATGATCCTGCGCCCACAGCAGAAACGCGCTAAAGAGCACAAAAAACTGATGGACTCCATCGGCAAGGGTGATGAAGTGTTGACCACCGGTGGCCTGATTGGCCGTGTCACTAAAGTGGCAGATACCGGTATCATTGCCATCGCGCTGAATGACACCACGGAAGTGATGATCAAGCGTGACTTCGTGGCGGCCGTTCTGCCGAAAGGTACTATGAAGGCCCTGTAATTTTGTTTTCCCTAAGGGAACTGCCGTGCTAAACCGTTATCCTCTGTGGAAGTATCTGATGCTGATCGTGGTGATCCTCGTCGGACTGCTATATGCGCTTCCCAACATTTACGGAGAGGATCCGGCCGTACAAATCACTGGTGCGCGCGGAGTCGCCGCCAGTGAAACTACGCTGGACCAAGTCCGTACTGTATTAGAAAAAGACAATATTGCGAGCAAGTCGATTGCGCTGGAAAACGGTGCCATTCTGGCTCGCTTTAAAGATCCTGACGTTCAGCTGCGCGCCCGTGAAGCCTTGGTGGCGGAACTGGGCGACAAATACGTCGTCGCATTGAACCTCGCCCCGGCAACACCTGCCTGGTTGGCGATGCTCAACGCCGAGCCGATGAAGCTGGGTCTGGATTTACGTGGTGGTGTGCACTTCCTGATGGAAGTCGACATGGACACCGCACTGAGCAAGCTGCAAGAACAAACCATGGATACCCTGCGCAGCGAACTGCGTGAAAAGGGTATTCCTTACGCTGCGATCCGCAAGTTGGACAACAACGGCGTGGAAGTGCGCTTTCGTGACAACGCCGCTCGCGACCAGGCCATCAGCTACATGACGCCACGTCAGCGCGATCTGGTGCTTTCTGCCAACGGCAGCAACACCCTGAAAGCAACGATGACCGACGCTCGCCTGAGCGAAGCACGTGAGTATGCGGTGCAGCAGAACATCACCATCCTGCGTAATCGTGTCAACCAGCTCGGCGTTGCCGAACCGTTGGTACAGCGCCAGGGTGCCGATCGTATCGTTGTTGAGTTGCCGGGTATCCAGGATACGGCGCGCGCCAAAGAAATTTTGGGTGCGACCGCTACGCTGGAATTCCGCCTGGTGAATACCAACGCGGATGCGACCGCTGCGGCCAATGGCCGTGTGCCGGGCGACTCCGAGGTGAAATACACCCGTGAAGGCCAACCGGTTGTGCTGTACAAGCGTGTCATCCTGACCGGTGACCACATTACAGACTCCACCTCCAGCACCGATGAATACAACCAGCCACAGGTTAATATCTCGCTGGACAGTGCTGGTGGTACTGCCATGTCCAACTTCACCAAAGACAGCATTGGTAAACCAATGGCAACGCTGTTCGTGGAGTATAAAGACAGCGGCAAGAAAGATGCCAACGGCCGTGCAGTGCTGGTGAAACAGGAAGAAGTGATCAACGTGGCGAACATTCAGTCACGTCTGGGTAACAGCTTCCGTATCACCGGTATCAGCAACCCGAACGAAGCACGTCAGCTGTCGCTGCTGCTGCGTGCCGGTGCGTTGATTGCGCCTATCCAGATCGTGGAAGAGCGTACCATCGGCCCAACCTTGGGGCAGCAGAACATTACCCAAGGCTTGGAAGCTTGCCTGTGGGGCCTGGTGGCTTCGATCGTCTTTATGGTGGTGTGGTACCGCAAGTTTGGCCTGATCGCCTCTACGGCGCTGATGGCTAACCTGGTGCTGATTGTTGGCGTGATGTCTCTGTTACCAGGGGCGACGCTAACCATGCCGGGGATTGCCGGTATCGTGCTGACGCTGGCGGTGGCGGTTGACGCCAACGTACTGATAAACGAACGTATCAAGGAGGAACTGAAGAATGGACGCTCCATTCAGCAGGCCATCCATGAGGGCTATAAAGGCGCGTTCTCCAGTATCGTTGATGCCAATATCACCACCTTGATCACCGCGATCATTCTGTACGCAGTCGGTACCGGTTCGATCAAGGGCTTTGCAATTACCACCGCAATCGGTGTGGCGACGTCCATGTTCACCGCGATTGTCGGTACCCGTGCCATCGTCAACCTGCTTTACGGCGGCAAGCGCATTAACAAGCTGTCTATCTGAGGAGTGCGTTGTGGCACAGGATTATACTGTTGAACAACTCAACTACGGCCGTAAAGTCTATGACTTTATGCGCTGGGATTACGTGGCCTTCGGCATCTCTTTGGTGCTGTTGGTAGCGTCGATCGCCACCATGTCCGTGCGTGGGTTTAACTGGGGTCTGGATTTCACCGGTGGTACGGTGATTGAAATTACTCTGGAACAACCCGCGAATCTGGACCTGATGCGCGATACGTTGGAAAAAGCCGGGTTCCAGGACCCGATTATCCAGAACTTTGGCAGCAGCCGTGACGTGATGGTGCGTATGCCACCAGCGGTCGGTACCGCAGGCCAGGAACTGGGTAACAAAGTTATTGGCGTGATCAACGAATCAGTCGATAAGAACGCGTCCGTCAAGCGTATTGAATTCGTTGGCCCGAGCGTAGGGGCAGAGCTGGCACAAACCGGCGGCATGGCGCTGTTGGTGGCGTTGATCTGTATCCTGATTTACGTGGGCTTCCGTTTTGAATGGCGTTTGGCCGCAGGGGCCGTTATCGCCCTGGCGCACGACGTGGTTATCACGATGGGCGTGTTGTCGCTGTTCCATATCGAGATTGACCTGACCATCGTGGCATCCTTGATGTCGGTGATCGGTTACTCGCTGAACGACAGTATCGTGGTTTCTGACCGTATTCGTGAGAACTTCCGCAAGATCCGTCGCGGTACGCCTTATGAAATCATGAACGTCTCGCTGACGCAGACGCTGAGCCGTACCATCATGACCTCCGCCACTACGTTGATGGTGGTTCTGATGCTGTACATCTTCGGCGGCGCGATGCTGCAGGGCTTCTCACTGACCATGCTGATCGGTGTGTCTATCGGTACCATATCTTCTATCTACGTCGCCTCTGCGCTGGCGTTGAAACTGGGTATGAAACGCGAACACATGCTGCAGCAGAAAGTGGAGAAAGAGGGCGCCGATCAGCCTTCTATCCTGCCGTGATTGCCCGGTGTGCGGCTGAATAAGCCACGCACCGTCTGAACCAGATGCCGGTCAGTTTACGCTGACCGGCATTTTTTTTGCTCCTGCGCCGCCAACAGGTTTAGCGAACTCACCAATTCCGCCAGGCTGGTCGCTTGCATCTTCTCCATCACTTTAGAGCGGTGTACCTCAACGGTGCGTACGGCGACGAAGTAACGATCGGCGATGGCCTTGTTGGTCATACCGGCGGCAACGGCGCTGGCGATATCACGCTCGCGTGAGGTCAGCGTACTGAAACGCTGCTGCAACTGGTAGCGCTCCACCTGACGTTGAGAATGGGCAATCCCCCGGTCTAACGCGGCGATCAGCGGTGCGGTAGCAATCGGTTTTTGCAGGAAATCCAACGCCCCCAATTTCATCTCCGCTACCGCCATAGCGATATCGCCATGGCCGGTAACGATCACCACTGCCAGCGTACTTTCCTGTTCGCGAAGCCGCTGATGGATTTGCTGCCCATCGATCCCCGGCATGCGAATATCCAGCACCACGACGCCGCATTGGTAAGGGGCGACTTGGTCGATAAAGCTTTGGCTGTCGTTCCAGATCTGCACCTGATAGTCCAGCCCTTCAAGTAAAAAGCGGCTAGCGTCGGTGACTGCCAGATCGTCATCGACCAGATGTATCAGCGCCATGGCGAGTTTCCTTCTTGCTTGATCCCAGGGAAGAGCAGGGTAACGCGTAGCCCCTGCCGTTGTGGCGATATCGAATAATTTTCCAGCGTCAGTTCACCCTGTTGGCTTCTCAGCAGCCGCTGGCAGATCACCAACCCCAGGCCAAGCCCTTCCGATTTAGTGCTGCGGAAAGGCACGAACGGCTGTGCTAACTGTTCGGCGCTGAGGCCGCCGCCGTCATCTTCCAGTATCAGCGTTTGCCGAACACCATCGGTTTCCAGCCGTAGGGTGATCTGCCGGGAACCGGCCTGCAAACTGTTGCTTAACAAGTTGGTGAGCACCTGCTCCAACAACGTAGCCTGGCTATACAACTGGTTTTTCGGGGCGATGATGATCGCCAGGCGGCACTGCGGGTAATGCTGTTCGATGCGCATCAGCTTGATGACGTTTTCTACCAGGGGGCGCAGCGTTAGCCATTGTGCGCTTTCATGGTGCGGCGTTTTGCTGACCCATTGGCGCAGATTGACGATAGTTTCTGCCCCTCGCTGAGCCTGTTGGCCAATCTGTTCGAGGATCGGTAACAGCTCGTGCTGCGGATCGCTGCGCTCAAGGCGAATACGGCAGCCCTCGGCGTAGTGACGTATTGCCCCCAGAGGCTGGTTAAGTTCGTGAGCAAAACCGGAAGCCATCTCACCCAGGGTACTTAGGCGCTGTGCGCGGGCTAGCGCCGCTTCTCTGGCCCGCAGCGTCAGATGCATTTGTTCTAGCTCGCGCCCACGCTGGCGAACCAGGTGGCCGATCCACAGATGGTTAGCGCCGAGCAGCAACATACCCCCGGTGATCGTGCCAAGCAGGAGCAGATGTTGCAATGCCCAGCTATGGACCTCCTGCCAGAGTGAACGCTGTGCCGGATGGCGATCCAGATCGCGCAGCAGTTGGTCTACCTGGCGGGATGAAGCGGGAGCTCCCCAGGTAGGGAGGCCAGGGATATTCACTTGCAATAGCTGGCGGGTCAGTTCATCGACCAAGGGATCGGGCACGTGGTTTAAAGCGGCAAACGACCAGTTGGGGTAAAGTACGCTGCTGGTCAGGCAGGGTTGTTCGCTGGTTTTGGCCTGCAGCGCACGGTAATCACTGGCCCTGAGTAATCCCTCTGCCTCCATCTCCTCCAACAGACAAACCGGCACGATAGCTGCGTCCAGTGCCCGATCGCGTAGCAGGTAAAGCAGGGCGTCTACCGGATAACCGCTGAAGTGCAGTTGCAGATCTTTTTCCGGGTGCACGCCCGCGGCCAGCAGCTCTTTATAACCCAGCAGATAGCCGCCAAAAGCGTCAGGGGCGACCGCGCCAACTTTTTTACCGGTAAGCTGATTGGCTTTGGCCACGGTGCTATCGCGGCGTACCAATATCACGCTGCCTACCACGTTATTTGAGGCGCTCTGCAGATTTCTATTGGAACGTAATGACACCAGCCAGCGTAGTGGGTAGCTATTGTCTAACTGAATATACTGCGCCGGGTTGGTGAGCAGAAAATCGACCTGGCCGTTACTGACGGCTTCCCCCATATCGGCCAGGTTTAGCGGCAACAGTTGAAAACTTTCATCAGGGAATTGACGATTAATATGGTCGATTAACGGTTGCCATTGTGCGAGGGCGTGGGCATCGCCGCGCAGAGCCAGCACGGCGATGGTCCATTGCCCCGCCCAGACCGGGCTCAACCAGCCGCATAGCAAGATCATCAGTACTGCTTTTTTCACATCATCTCCATTTTTATGATCTCGATCGCCTGCCAGAATTGTTCTGGATCAAGCCGCAATAGGGAATGTGGTAAACCACAATATGGGTGGTCGCGCACCACTTTTACACTCCTTTGTATCAGCTCCCCGGTTGATACTTTTTGGGAGAAATCAATGGATAGTGGAAAACGGCAATTTTTACAACGAATCGGTGTACTGACCGCCGGTGCTGCGCTGGTACCGCTGGCGCACTCCGGCTGGCAGTTGCAACCCGAGCGGCGTGAGGGCGACAGCAAAAAGCGTATGGCGATGCTGATCGATCTGCGCCGCTGTATCGGCTGCCAGGCCTGTACGGTCAGCTGCGCGGTAGAAAATCAGCTGCCGCAGGGGCAATTTCGCACCAGTGTACTGCAGTATCAGATTGTCACGGATAGTCAGCGCATCCCCACCAACGTGCTGTTGCCGCGCCTGTGCAATCATTGTGATAACCCGCCTTGCGTGCCGGTCTGCCCGGTACAGGCGACCTTCCAGCGTCAGGACGGCATTGTGGTGATCGATAACACCCGCTGCGTAGGCTGCGCTTATTGTGTGCAAGCCTGCCCTTATGAGGCGCGTTTTATCAACCATGAAACCCAAACCGCGGATAAATGCACCTTCTGCGTCCACCGCCTGGATGCCGGGCTGTTGCCTGCCTGCGTTGAGTCTTGCGTCGGCGGCGCGCGCATGATCGGCGATCTCAACGATGAACAAGGTACTTTAAGGCGCACGCTAGAACAGCATCGTGGGGAACTAAAGGTGCTGAAGCCTGAGCAGGGGACGCATCCACAGGTGTTTTATCTGGGGCTGGATGAGGCTTTTGTCAGCCATGTCCGGGGACAACCGGCGCTGTGGCAGGAGGTACACTCATGATCCGCGAAGTGATGGCTCGCCCGCAGGAGATCGCCTGGTTGCCCTGGGCGGTACAGTATTTCTTTTTCATCGGTCTGGCGTGCAGCAGCATTGCCATTGCGGCCTGGTTACGCTGGCGTTCGGCGTCTGAGGCATCTCGGCTGGAGCTGGCTGCCGTTTCGCTGGCGGTGGTGAGCGGCACCGTGGCTCCGTTGGCCCTGAGTGCGGATTTACATCAGCCCGCTCGAATCTGGCACTTCTATGCCCATTTCGCACCTTGGTCATGGATGTCTCTCGGCTCGGTGTTTTTACCGCTGTTTACCTTGCTGGTAGTGGCCTATTTCATTTTGCTGCTGCGTTGTCAACTGAGGGCAAAAAACTTGCCGTTCTGGGCGCACTGGTTACAAATCTGGCCCGCATGGCAAGAGCAGAAATGGCTGCGCTGGGTGGCATTGGCAACCCTGCTTTCGGCTGTCAGTATCCTGCTCTATACCGGCCGGGAAGTGTCCGTGCTGCGTTCACAACCGCTGTGGTACAGCCTGTGGTTGCCTTGGCTATTACTGCTCACCGCTATGCAGGCCGTTCCGCCAATGCTGGCCTATTGGTTACGCCATGAACCGCAATGGCAATCGCGCTTGGCACGCTATCAAGGGATCTCTCTGCTGTTGCTGTGCCTCTCCAGCCTGGGCTGGTGGTTGGACGGTAGTGACTCCGCCGCTGCGCTACGTCAGTTACCTGCTCAAGGGAGCGCTTGGTCACTGGCAGGCAGCTCGTTTGCCGTCTTGATCCTGCTATTGATGGTTTCGGCTTGGCGATCGCGTCATCGGACGCTAGGGGCGGCAGGTTTGTTAGCACAATGCGTGGCAGCGTTGCTGCTTTGTTGGGGTGTGCGCTGGATGCTGCTGATGCAAACCCAGACGCTGCCCAAGTTCAATATATTGCTCAACCCCTATGTGTTACCGCTCGGCAGCGAGGGGCTATTGGCCATCCTCGGTACCTTCGGGTTGTGGCTGGCATTAATCATCGGGGTTCGTGAATTGCAGCATGGGTTGATGGAGAAAAAACGCTATGGCTAAGTCAACGCGTCGTCAGTGGTTGAAAGGCGGGCTCGCTCTGGGTGGGCTGGCCGTGTTTGGTGCCAGCTACAGCGAAATGGTGCAGAAGGTGTTTACCGGCCTGCGTGACAGCAGCAGTGGAAAACTGACGCTGGATCGGATCAGTGCCAATGCGTTACCGCCAGAAGGTCGCCAGCATCCTGAAGGCTGGCAGGCCAATCCGCAGCAGGCGGTTTCCATGACGCAATGTTTTGGCTGCTGGACGCTGTGCGGCCTGCGGGTGCGGGTCGATCGTAACAGCAATCAGATACTGCGCGTAGCGGGTAACCCTTATCATCCACTGTCGCACGATCACCATTTTCCCTATCGATTACCGGTGAGTGATGCACTCAACCGGCTAGGCGGTGATGCTGGCCTGGAACAGCGCTCAACCGCTTGTGCACGCGGTGCTACCCTGCTGGAAGGGCTGACTAGCCCGTATCGGGTGCTGGAGCCAATGAAACGGGTAGGGCCACGTGGTGGTGGGCAGTGGCAGCGCATCAGTTTTGAGCAACTGATCAAGGAAGTGGTTGAGGGCGGCGATCTGTTTGGCGAAGGGCCTGTGGAGGGATTACGGGCCATCCGCGATCTGCAAACGCCGCTCGATCCGGCACAGCCAACGCTTGGGCCGAAGGCTAACCAACTGCTGGTCACCAACGCAGGTGATGAGGGGCGAGATACCTTTATCAAACGCTTTGCGCAAAACGCCTTTGGCACGCGCAACTTTGGCCATCACGGCGCTTACTGTGGTCTAGCCTATCGGGCAGGTTCCGGGGCGCTGATGGGCGATCTGGACAAGAACGCTCATGTGAAGCCCGACTGGGATCATTTGCGCTTTGCACTGTTTCTGGGGACGTCACCCGCACAGTCCGGTAACCCGTTCAAACGGCAGGGGCGTCAGTTAGCCAATGCCCGCCTGCGCGATGAGTTCCGCTATGTGGTGGTGGCCCCGGCATTGCCGTTAACCACCACGCTGGCCAACGATCATAACCGCTGGGTGCCGGTATTGCCGGGGACGGACTCCGCGCTAGCGATGGGCATGATCCGCTGGATTATCGATCAGGAGCGTTATAACGCCGATTATCTGGCGTTACCTGGCGAGGCGGCCATGCAGGCAGCCGGTGAAAAAAGCTGGTCGAATGCCACCCATCTGGTGGTGATCGATGACGATCATCCTCTGTGCGGCCAGTTCCTGCGTAAGTCACATCTGTTAGGTGGGGCTGGTGGTGATGAGGAAAGCCCTGCTTTGGTGTGGGACGCACAGCGAGACGAACCACTGCCCGCCACCGAGACTATGCGTGGGCAACTGCTGGTTGAGCGGCAGGTTCAACTGGCCGATGGCTCATCGGTGCGGGTGCGCTCCAGCTTCCGTTGTCTGCAACTGGCGGCGCAACGCTTTACGCTGGCTGAATATAGCGCCCAATGTGGCGTTAGCGCTGAAACTATCTCGGCGTTGGCCAAAGAGTTCACTTCTTACCAGCGGCAGGCGGCAGTGATCTCCCACGGTGGCATGATGAGCGGCAACGGTTTTTACAGCAGTTGGGCGGTGATGATGCTCAATGCGCTGATCGGTAACCTTAACCTCAAGGGGGGCGTTTCGGTGGGCGGTGGCAAGTTCAAGGAGTTTGCCGAAGGGCCACGCTATAACCTCGCTACCTTCCCTGACATGGTGAAGCCGAAAGGATTGGTGCTGTCGCGCAGTAAGCAGGCGTACGAAAAGTCGGACGAATATCGCCGCAAGGTAGAACAAGGTGTCAATCCGTATCCGGCGCGTGGGCCGTGGTATCCCTTTGTGGCTGGTCAGTTTACCGAGCAGCTGGCTCCGGCGTTGATGGGATACCCTTATCCGCTGAAAGCCTGGATCAATCACATGGGTAACCCGCTCTACGGCGTGGCCGGGTTGCGCGACGTGGTGGGAAGTCGGCTGAAGGATCCGCAGCATCTGCCGCTGTTTATTTCGGTCGATGCCTTTATCAACGAAACCAGCGCGTTGGCGGATTATATCGTGCCGGATACGCACAACTTTGAAAGCTGGGGATTTACCTCCCCTTGGTCTGGCGTGATGGTCAAGGCAAGTACCGCCCGTTGGCCGGTGGTGCCTGCGCGCACAGCCAAGACGGCGGACGGGCAGCCGATTGCGCTGGAGAGCTTTGTTATTGCGCTCTCGAAGGCCATGGGGTTGCCAGGCTTCGGCGACGGGGCGTTACAGGATGCGCAAGGTAATCTTTGCGGGCTGCATTGTGCCGAGGATTATTACCTGCGTGCTGCGGCCAACGTGGCGTTTGCTGGTGAGCCATTGCCTGAAGCTACGGAAAGTGAGTTGCGCCTGACCGGCGTCGATCGTCTACAACCGGCGCTCAATCAGGTGCTGAAAGCGGATGAGCGGCTGCGGGTGGGCTACATGCTGGCGCGTGGTGGCCGTTTCGCGCCCCATGAGCAAGCTTGGCAAGGGGGGACGACCGGCCCGCAGTGGAAGCAGGGGCTGAATATCTGGAATGAAGAGGTGGCACGCCATCGCCATGCCATGACCGGGGAGCGCTATAGCGGTTGCCCAACCTATTATCCACCGCGTTTTGCCGACGGTTCCGACGTGGCGCAGCACTATCCGAGCGAAGCGTGGCCGTTCCGCCTGATGTCGTTCAAGTCGCACCTGATGAGCAGTTCAACTGCCCCTATCGAACGTTTGCGGGCCGTGAAGGCGATTAATCTGGTCGCACTCAACCCGCTAGATGCCGAGCGCTATGGGCTACAACAGGGTGATCGGGTCAGGTTGCAAACGCCGGGTGGCAGCGTGGAAACGCAAATCAGCTTGCTCGACGGGGTCATGCCGGGCGTGATTGCTATTGAACACGGCTATGGGCATCGTGAGATGGGGGCGCGGGTTCATTCGCTGGATGGGCAGGCATTGGCGGCGGATCCACGCATTGCCGCAGGGATCAATCTCAACGATCTAGGACTGGCCGATCCGACTCGCGAAGTCGGCAATAGCTGGTTGGACTGGGTCAGCGGGGCGGCGGTACGGCAGGGATTACCGGCGAAGTTGCAGCGCTTGGGCTAATCTTACAGGCCCAATCCCCGCGAACAATGGGGATTGGGTGATTCACCATATCAACGTTGAGCGGTGGGCTCTACGCTATGCACACGGATATAGCCCAGTTGTGATGGCGTTACACCACTCAGGCGCAGTTCAAAGATTTGCTCGGTTTTTGGCAGCAGCGAGCTGGCGCTCTGAATTTGTTGCGACTGCGCCTGCGCGGTCAGCGGCATACCGGTTGCAGCATCCAACTGGCCCCATTCCAATGTGGCAATAAAGCTTGGCAGATATTGGCCTGAGAGCGTGCGCACATACAGTATTGCCTGGCTGCCGTTGGCCTCACTCTTCACATAGTTGAGCGATAGGCTCAACTCACCCACGCTACTTTGTAATTTGGCGGCGTTATTGGCGGCGGGCAGCAGGTAGACGCCGCTGGTTGAGCTTTGGTTAAGCCGATTTTGGCGCTCCAGGGCGGTAGCCTGCTCGGTCAACTCCCCCAGCACCTGTTTCAGCTCAACCACCTGGTTGGTGAGTTTCGGCACTTCGCGGTTCTGTGCGCAACCGGCCAGCAGGATCATGGCGGTGAGCAGACAAACCTGGCGATAACGGATTGTCATAACGGCAATTTCCTCTTCAATAACACTGGCTATCAGCTTAGTCCGATCGCTGACCAAAGTCATGTCCAGCGTCCGTTATGGCTGCTTTATTACTCAATCCTGGATACAATTCGCAACAAATGCCCGGCGGTCTTTGTTGTGGCGGTAGTTCGGGGTAAACTGTACTCAACTATGTAAACGCTTATCAGGACGAGTTATGCATTGCCCTTTCTGCGCTGCCGTTGATACCAAAGTGATTGATTCCCGCCTGGTGGGTGATGGATCGCAGGTGCGCCGTCGTCGCCAATGTCTGGTCTGTAATGAACGTTTTACCACTTTTGAAGTGGCCGAGCTGGTAATGCCACGGGTGATCAAAAGTGATGAGGTTCGCGAACCATTCAACGAAGATAAACTGCGCCGTGGCATGCTGAAAGCGCTGGAAAAGCGCCCGGTCAGTTCCGACGACGTAGAAAACGCCATCAACCACATCAAATCCCAGCTGCGCGCCACCGGCGAGCGTGAAGTGCCCACCAAAATGGTCGGCAATCTGGTGATGGATGCGTTAAAGAAGCTGGATAAGGTCGCATATATCCGCTTTGCTTCGGTGTATCGCAGTTTTGAAGACATTCGCGAATTCGGCGAAGAGATCGCCAAACTGCAGGATTAACGGGATCCGCATGCAAAACGACGAATTCTATATGGCGCGCGCCTTTGAGCTGGCGCGTCTGGGGCGTTTCACCACCGCGCCGAACCCGAACGTGGGCTGCGTTATTGTGCGCGATGGTTCCATCGTGGGTGAAGGCTTTCATTTGCGGGCCGGTGAGCCTCATGCGGAAGTACACGCTTTGCGCATGGCGGGGGAAAAGGCGCGAGGGGCTACGGCCTATGTCACGCTGGAACCTTGTAGCCACCATGGCCGCACGCCACCTTGTGCGGATGCGTTGATCGCAGCGGGAGTCAGCCGTGTGGTGGCTGCCATGCAAGATCCCAATCCGCAGGTTGCCGGGCGCGGGCTGTACAAGCTGCAACAGGCGGGCATTGAAGTGCGCCATGGCGTAATGCTGGCAGAGGCGGAAGCGGTTAATCTGGGGTTCCTCAAGCGTATGCGCACCGGGTTTCCCTATGTGCAGCTCAAGCTGGGCGCTTCACTGGATGGCCGTACGGCGATGGCCTCTGGGGAAAGCCAGTGGATCACCTCACCGCAGGCCAGGCGGGACGTACAGGAGTTGCGAGCGGCCAGTTCGGCTATCCTCAGTACCAGCGCGACCGTGCTGGCCGACAATCCCGCGCTGACGGTGCGTTGGGATGAACTGAGCAGTGAAACCCAAGAGCTCTACCCGCGTGACAACCTGCGCCAGCCGCTACGGATTATTCTAGACAGCCAGAACCGGGTTACGCCGCAGCACCGAGTCGTGCAGCAACCGGGTATGACCTGGCTGGCACGCCAGCAGCCAGACGATCAGGTTTGGCCAGACGGTGTGGAGCAATTATCCTTCCCGCTTCACGGCGGCGGTATCGATCTGGTGATGATGATGATGCAATTGGCCAAGTGCCAGGTGAACAGCATCTGGGTCGAGGCTGGCGCGCAACTTGCGGGTGCGCTGCTGCAGGCCGGGCTGGTGGATGAGCTCATCTTGTACATCGCGCCAAAATTATTGGGTGATAATGCTCGCGGGCTGTGCCAACTGCCGGGTTTGACGCAGTTGGCCGATGCGCCGGAATTTGTCTTTAGCGAGGTGCGCCAGATTGGCCCCGATCTGCGCCTGCGGTTAACCGCCAAATAGAGAATGTAACCTTTGCCTGCCGGTGCAGCCGCGTTTTACAAAAGCGCCGCGCAGGCGGGCAAAGAATATGATAGAATCCGCCCCCCTGCGGGGTATTGAACCCATTTTTAAGGAAAGCCCATGAAAGTTATCGAAGGTGTTGTTGCTACTCCAAATGCCCGTGTGGCGATCGCAATTGCACGTTTTAACAATTTCATCAACGACAGCCTGCTGCAAGGTGCCATTGATGCACTGAAGCGTATCGGCCAGGTTGCTGATGACAACATCACCGTTGTTTGGGTCCCAGGCGCTTACGAGCTGCCATTAACCGCACGCGTGCTGGCTAACACCGGTAAATATGATGCGGTGATTGCTCTGGGTACGGTGATCCGTGGGGGCACCGCGCACTTCGAATATGTGGCGGGCGAAGCCAGCTCCGGTCTAGGCAATGTCTCAATGAATACCGAGATCCCGGTTGCCTTTGGCGTGCTGACTACCGAAAGCATCGAACAAGCGATCGAGCGTGCCGGCACCAAAGCGGGCAACAAAGGCGCAGAAGCCGCCCTGACCGCACTTGAAATGATTAATGTAATCAAAGCTATTAAAGCCTGAATTTAGTTTAAGGGGAATTCCGTGAAACCTGCTGCTCGTCGTCGCGCTCGTGAGTGCGCTGTTCAAGCGATTTACTCTTGGCAGTTGTCTAAAAATGACATTGCCGATGTTGAACACCAGTTCCTGACGGAGCAGGATGTCAAAGATGTTGACGTCGCCTATTTTCGTGAGCTGCTGTCCGGTGTGGCAGTCAACGCAGGTATGCTGGATGGCCTGATGGCCCCCTTCCTGTCGCGCCAGCTCGAAGAATTGGGCCAGGTGGAAAGAGCCGTACTGCGCATTGCGCTGTTCGAGCTGAAAATGCGTGAAGATGTCCCTTACAAAGTGGCCATTAACGAAGCGATCGAACTGGCGAAAACCTTCGGTGCGGAAGATAGCCACAAGTTTGTAAATGGCGTGCTGGATAAAGCAGCCCCCAGCATCCGTAGGAAAAAATAAAATATAAGGCCGGGAAACCGGCCTTACTTCTTTGGAAGACATACCATGGCATGTGGCGAATTTGATCTCATTGCCCGCTATTTTGACCGGTTCAAAAGTGTGCGCCGCGACGTACAGCTCGGCATTGGCGATGACTGCGCACTGCTTACAGTGCCGGAAAAACAGCTTTTAGCCATCAGTACCGATACCCTGGTTTCGGGTATTCACTTCCTGGCGGACATCGATCCCGCCGATCTCGGCTATAAAGCCCTGGCGGTTAACCTGAGCGACCTGGCAGCAATGGGCGCCGATCCTGCGTGGCTTTCGCTGGCGTTGACGCTGCCGGAAGTGAACGAAGAGTGGCTCAAGGCGTTCAGCGATAGCCTGTTCGAACAGATGAATTACTACGGCATGCAGCTGATTGGCGGCGATACCACCCGTGGCCCGCTGAGCATGACGTTGACCATCCACGGTCATATCCCGGTCGGGCGGGCGCTAACCCGCAGCGGCGCACGTATTGGCGACTGGATTTACGTTACCGGTACGTTGGGCGACAGCGCCGCTGGGCTGGCAATCCTGCAAGATCGTTTGCAAGTGAGCGATCAGGCTGCTCATGAATATCTGTTGGCGCGCCATCTGCGCCCGCATCCGCGTGTGCTGCAAGGTCAGGCGCTGCGTGATTTGGCCAGCTCGGCGATTGATATCTCCGACGGTCTGATTTCAGATCTGAAACACGTGCTGAATGCCTCTGAGTGCGGTGCCCGTATCGAGTTGGATGAGTTGCCGATGTCGCAAACGCTGACCAGCAATACCGATGCGGATCAGGCTTTGCGCTGGGCGCTGACCGGCGGTGAAGATTATGAACTGTGCTTTACCGTGCCAGAGATCAATCGGGGCGCGCTGGAAGTGGCATTAAGCCATTTAGGTGCGGATTACACCTGTATTGGCCAGATCGGCCCACAGTCTGAAGGAATGAAGTTCTACCGCGATCAGCAAGAGGTTGAACTGCCGTGGAGTGGCTACGATCACTTCGGTACTGCTCAATAATCATTAACGTGGCGGTATGAGCCTCTTTTTTATTATACTGGCTGCATTAGTAAGAGATGGCTCTACTCCGGCCAGAGTCACTCTGGCGGAAAGCAAAAAACCCGACCTCACCAGTCGGGTTTTTTGCGTTTTTAAAGGCGATGTAGTTCTGATTGTTTACGGGCATCGTAGCGGTGCCGCAAGCAAACCTTACGCCAACCAGGTTTCGAGCTGGCGTTGAATACCGGCTGCATCCAGGCCCAGATCGCTGCGGATCTCTTCCTGGCCGCCCTGTGGGATAAAGTAATCCGGCAGGCCAATATTCAGTACGGGCACTACACGGCGTTTGGCCATCAGTAGTTCGTTAACCCCGCTGCCAGCGCCGCCTATAATGGCGTTTTCTTCCAGCGTCACCAACACGTCGTGGCTGGCGGCCATTTCCAGCACCAGCTGCTCGTCCAGTGGTTTGACAAAGCGCATGTCCACCAGCGTAGCGTTCATCGCTTCGGCGACCTGAGCGGCTTCCGCCAACAGGGTACCAAAGTTGAGGATGGCAATCTTTTCCCCTTCGCGACGCACTATGCCCTTACCGAGCGGTAGTGCGGCCAGAGGTTCCAGCGTTGCTCCCGTACCGTTGCCCCGTGGGTAGCGTACCGCACTTGGGCCTGCGTTATGGTGATAACCGGTGAACAGCATCTGGCGGCATTCGTTTTCGTCGCTCGGCGTCATGATCACCATGTTCGGGATACAGCGCAGGAACGAAATATCAAATGCGCCCTGGTGGGTCTGGCCGTCTGCACCGACAATCCCGCCGCGATCGATGGCAAACATCACCGGCAGCTGCTGGATCGCTACGTCGTGGATCACCTGATCGTAGGCGCGTTGCAGGAAGGTGGAGTAGATCGCCACCACCGGCTTGTAACCGCCGATCGCCAACCCGGCGGCGAAAGTCACCGCATGCTGCTCGGCGATCGCCACGTCGAAATATTGCTGCGGATAGTCGCGTGAGAACTGCACCATGCCGGAACCTTCGCGCATGGCTGGCGTGATCGCCATCAGTTGACTGTCTTTGGCCGCCGTTTCACACAGCCATTCACCAAAGATCTTGGAATAGGTTGGCAGGCCGCCAGCGCTTTTTGGCAGGGTACCGCTGGCCGGATCGAATTTTGGCACCGCGTGGAAGCTGATCGGATCCTTTTCTGCCGGGGCATAACCACGGCCTTTCTTGGTCATGATATGCAGTAACTGTGGGCCTTTCAGGTCACGCATGTTTTTTAGCGTAGCGGCCAATCCCTGCACGTCGTGCCCGTCTACCGGGCCAATGTAGTTAAAGCCCAGCTCTTCAAACAGCGTGCCGGGGACTACCATGCCTTTGAGGTGTTCTTCGGTACGCTTGAGTAGTTCTTTGATCGGCGGTACGCCGGAGAGCACCTTCTTGCCGCCTTCGCGCAGCGTGGAGTAGAGTTTGCCAGACAGCAGTTGCGCCAGATGATTATTCAACGCTCCGACGTTTTCGGAGATCGACATTTCGTTGTCGTTTAGCACGACCAGCATATCCGGGGTGATATCACCCGCATGGTTCATGGCTTCGAACGCCATGCCTGCGGTGATGGCACCGTCACCAATCACGCAGACGGTGCGGCGGTTTTTACCCTCACGTGCGGCTGCCACAGCCATACCAAGACCCGCGCTGATCGAGGTTGAAGAGTGGCCAACGGACAACACGTCATATTCACTTTCGGCACGCCACGGGAACGGGTGCAGGCCGTTTTTCTGGCGGATGGTTGAGATGCGGTCACGCCGTCCGGTCAGGATCTTGTGTGGGTAAGCCTGATGGCCAACGTCCCAAACCAGGTGATCGAAAGGGGTGTTGTAGACGTAATGCAGTGCCACCGTCAGCTCGACGGTACCCAGCCCAGATGCAAAGTGACCACTGGAACGGCTGACGCTGTCCAGCAGGTATTGCCGCAGTTCATCACACAACTTCGGCAGGCTTTCTTTTGGCAACGAGCGGAGCTCTTCAGGATTTTCCGCTAAGGCCAAGGTCGGGTATTTGGCTATATCAAGACTCATTCAGTACTCATATCAGAGAAGTTAATTGTCGCGTTCAATAATGAAGTTGGCCAATGCACGTAATGGTGCGGTGTTATAAGATTGTGTGGCCAACGAGTCTAATGCGGCCAAGGCTTCCTGATAGAGATCCCACGCTTTTAACTTGGCGCTGTCAAGCCCAAGTAGGGCCGGATAGGTACTCTTGCCAAGCTGTTGGTCGGAGCCCTGGCGTTTACCGATTTTTTCGGTTTCGCCCACGACGTCAAGAATATCGTCCTGCACCTGAAACGCCAGGCCGATGGCAGCCGCGTAACGGTCAAGTTCAGGGAGTGCAGTACGGCCCGGTTCACCTGCGGCCAATGCACCCAGGCGAACCGCAGCACGGATCAGCGCGCCGGTTTTATGGCGGTGGATCTGTTCTAGTGCTTGTAGATCGATCTGCTTAGCTTCGGCTTCCAGATCCAGCGATTGGCCGCCGCACATACCGGCAACGCCGCTGGCTTTGGCCAGTTCGGAAATCATCGCCAGCCGATCGCACAGTGCCACATCGGGCATGTCGGCGTCTGCCAGGATCGAGAAAGCCAGCGTTTGCAGGGCATCGCCCGCCAGAATGGCGTTAGCTTCCCCAAATTTTATATGGCAGGTTGGCTGGCCGCGGCGCAGATCGTCGTCATCCATCGCTGGCAGATCGTCATGGATCAGCGAATAGGCATGGATGCACTCCACCGCCGCCGCTGGGGCATCCAGATTCTCCAGGCTCAGGCCAAACATTTGTCCGGTGGCATAAACCAGGAAAGGCCGTAGCCGTTTACCGCCCAGTAAGGCACCGTGACGCATCGCCTCAACCATTTTGCCATCATTGAACGGCAGCGGAGCGATAAACCCAAGCAGTGCGCGATCGCTGCGCTGATGGAAGGCCTGTAACTGATCGTGGAACTCAGACATCGTAATTACTCAGCGTCCGGGGTAAAAGGGGTCAGTGCAGCATCGTCGTTATGGTCGTTAAGCAGGATCTGTACGCGCTGCTCCGCCTGTTGCAGTTTTTGTTGGCCTTGGCGAGCCAATTGGACGCCTCGTTCAAACTCATTGAGCGCATCTTCCAGCGGCAACTCGCCGGATTCCAGACGGGTTACGATACTCTCAAGTTCGCTAAGAGAATTCTCAAAGCTGATGCTTTGCTCTTTACTGTCTGATTGTGCAGGTTTTTTCGCCATAGTTTTCTTTTTACATCATCATGTGAACAGTGGGGCCCGAGCCTATCCTAGCGGATCTTGATTAGTAAATCATGGCACGTCAATGTGGTTTTGTGCACGGCGCGTGTGCAGATAGTGATATACTTCGCGCCCAGATAAGATTGATAAAAGCTCGGCCAGCCCGCGATTTTATCAATCTTATCGCCATTGTATACCTAATAGCCTTGCAGTGGCAGCTAACCGCCGCCGCTGAAACCCATAGGGCAGAGGTATTGCCTAATTTTCATCAGACTATAAAGACCGCCATGAAGTTTATCATTAAATTGTTCCCGGAAATCACCATCAAGAGTCAATCTGTGCGCTTGCGCTTCATTAAGATCCTGACTACCAACATCCGTAACGTCCTGAAGCAGTATGATGAAACTCTGGCGGTTGTCCGTCACTGGGATTTTATCGAGGTGCGTGCCAAAAACGAAGATCAGCGCCCGGCGATTGCCGATGCCCTGACGCGTATTCCCGGCATTCACCATATCCTGGAAGTGGAAGATCGCGCCTATACCGATGTCCACCACATCTTTGAGCAGACGCTGGAAACCTACCGCGAGCAACTGGAAGGCAAGACCTTCTGCGTACGGGTGAAACGCCGTGGCAAGCATGAGTTCAGTTCGCAGGATGTTGAGCGTTACGTTGGTGGCGGTTTGAACCAGCATATTGAAAGCGCACGCGTCAAACTTTCTCGCCCTCAGGTCACGGTGAACCTGGAGATCGATGACGACAAGCTGATGCTGGTCAAGGCGCGCCGCGAAGGCATTGGCGGCTACCCGATCGGCACCCAGGAAGATGTGCTGTCACTGATTTCCGGCGGTTTTGACTCTGGTGTTTCCAGCTATATGCTGATGCGCCGTGGCTGCCGCGTACATTATTGCTTCTTTAATCTGGGTGGCGCGGCGCACGAAATTGGCGTCAAGCAGGTTGCTTACTATCTGTGGAACCGCTTCGGCAGCTCGCACAAGGTGCGCTTTGTGGCGATCGATTTCGAACCGGTGGTCGGTGAGATCCTGGAAAAGGTCGATGACGGCCAGATGGGCGTGGTGCTCAAACGCATGATGGTGCGTGCCGCTTCCCAGGTTGCTGAACGTTATGGCGTCCAGGCTTTGGTGACTGGCGAAGCGCTGGGCCAGGTTTCCAGCCAGACCCTGACCAACCTGCGTCTGATCGATAACGCCTCCGATACCCTGATCCTGCGCCCGCTGATCTCGCATGATAAAGAGCACATCATCAACGTGGCGCGTGAAATCGGCACCGAAGACTTCGCCAAGACCATGCCGGAGTATTGTGGTGTGATCTCAAAAAGCCCGACGGTCAAGGCAATCAAAACCAGGATTGAAGAGGAAGAAGGGCACTTTGACTTCGAAATCCTTGATCGCGTGGTGCGCGAAGCACGTAACGTCGATATCCGCACTATCGCAGAAGAAGCCAGTCAGCAGGTCGCCGAAGTAGAAACCGTGGCTGAATTCAGTGCTGACGAAGTGATCCTGGATATCCGTTCGGTGGACGAGCAGGAAGAGAAGCCGCTGCAACTGGCGCAGGTTGAAGTCAAACTGCTGCCGTTCTACAAGTTAGGCACGCAGTTTGCCGATCTCGATCAGAGCAAAACCTATCTGCTGTACTGTGACCGTGGCGTGATGAGCCGTTTGCAAGCGCTATACCTGCTGGAGCAGGGCTACGCTAACGTTAAAGTCTACCGCCCGTAATCTGCGTTGCAGGGTAGCAATGCCGTTTCTTTGGTGTTGCTACCCTTATCCCTCCCTCATGTTTGCTCCTCTTTTTTTACCCTTTCCCATCGAATAACTTTGACATAGCGGCTTACTTTGGTTTATTTGTTGTTATGTTATAACGTATCTTTTTATTGGGAAAGGAGCAGGTTAATGCGGTTAAAAAAGTTGGTGGCAATACTGCCTTTTTGGTTTATCAGCCATTCACAGGCGCATTCTTTGTGGGTCAATGCACTACCCGCTACGGGCGGACAGAGCACGATAGAGCTTGGCTATGGAGATGAATTCCCTACCGCAGAAGCGATCCCGGAAGATCGCCTGCACATTTTCGCACCGGCACAGCTGATCGGGAAGAATGGGGATCTGATGCTGAAGCCTGGTAAAGAGAATTACCAGTTCGTGACGGAAAAACCGTTAGCCAAGGGTAGCTATGCCGCTATCGCTATCTATAAACCCACCTATTGGTCGAAAAATAAAGCGGGATGGCAACAGCAGAGCAGGACGGAAATGCCAGACGCGCTGTACTGCGAGCGGGCTTCCATGTTTGGCAAAACCATTGTGAATATCGATGGTGCGACAGAGACCGCAGTCATCAGCCAGCCGCAGGGGTTGCAGTTGGAAATTATCCCGTTAGCCAACCCGGTGACCATAAAGCCAGGGCAGCCGTTGCCAATACAGGTACTGTATGACGGGAAACCGCTAAAGAATGCCGATGTGACGGCGACGTTTGCCGGTTTTGGCGACCAACATGAGCACCACGGGCATACTCATAGTCATGCCAAAGCCTTTTTGAATCAGACCGACGGCAAGGGCAAAGTCAATGTTTACCCGCTGAAGGCGGGATATTGGGTAGTCGAAACCGAACATAAACTGCCTTATGTGGATAAGGCGAAATGTGATGAATCCGTGTTGCTTTCAACGCTGACCTTTACCATCAGCGAATAAGCCATTGGCTTGGCAGGCCAACCGGCCTGCCGATATTGCTTCAATCGCGGAAGTCGTACATGCCAGGGATCAGTACCAGCTGTGCCGCTATTTCAGCCGCCTTGGCCTTACCCAACAGCAAATCGATCAGTTTAAGGGCAAACTCCATCGAGGTGCCTGGCCCTTGACTGGTGAGCAGATTGACGCGTGGGTCGAACACGACGCGTCGTTCCATCCACTGCCCTTCGGGGATCTGCTCTTTCAGGCCGGGGAAGCCGGTCATATTGCCGATCGGGAACAGTTGGTGATGCTGCAATACCAAGGCCGGAGCCGCACAGATGGCGGCGACAATATTGCCTTGCAGATGCATCTGGCGGACTTTTTCCACCAGCAGCGGGCTATCGCGAAAACACTCCGCACCCTTGATACCGCCAGGTAAGACGATGGCGTCAAAGTGGTCGTCAACAATTGCCACCAAGGGGGCGTCTGCCAGCAGCTTCACGCCGCGTGAGCAGACGATGGTCAGGCCTCCGTCACTGGCAACGCTGGCGGTCGTTACTTTGACACCGGCACGAACCAGCAGGTCGATGGTGGTTACGGCTTCGGTTTCTTCACTACCAGGTGCCAGGCAGACTAATACCGATGCGCTCATAGCTATTTTCCTTGCGTTTAATGATTTCAAACAGCCGGGTATTTTCTGGCAGGGGAATGCCGTGATTGCGTCCGCGACGCAGCAAATAACCGGTAATGTAGTCGATCTCGGTGTGCCGCTGAGAACGGATATCCTGCAGCATCGAGGAGGTGTTGTCCGCCGTTGACTGGATCACCTGCATCACATAGAACACCAGGCTTTCGCACGAGGTGTGGTGACCTTCCATCTCCATCACGCTAGCCACTTCACGGCAGATAAGCTCTATCTGCTCAGGGTAGCGTTGCAGATCGCCATTACGGCAGTCATACAGTACGGTTAGCGGGTTGATGACGCAGTTGACCGCCAGCTTGCGCCAACTGGTCGAAGCAATATTGTTATGCCAGGCAACGTCTGGCAGGGCCTGATGCAGAATTTCTGCCAGATGGCTGAGATGGGTCGCTTGCTGGGTCGTTGGGCCGATATGGGTAGTGCCGTTGGCGACGTGCACAATGGTGTTACCATCATGGCGTGCGGCATGGGTGGTGATGCCCTGTAGCACCGGCTGGCTATGCGGTGGCAGCTCCTCTTGAGTCCCTATGCCGTTATGCAGCAGCAAAATGGCACAGCGAGAGTTTAATTTTGGCAGCAATGCCGTCACCGCACTGGAAACCTGCCAGGCTTTCAGCGTGACCAGCAGCAACTCACTTTGCCGCAGGTGTTCGGGATCGTTGGTGGGCAAATTTCGGTTAAACGATGTGCCATCGGGTTCAATGACGTTGACCGCACAAAAGGGTTGGGGCACCCGTAACCATCCCTGTACATCGTGGCCCTGCTGATAGAGTTTGGCCAGCCACAGTTGTCCGAGCGCACCGCAACCAAGAATGGTTATTTTCATTTCATCTCCCTGGTTTTCGGAAAGACCACTGATGCATCCTTTTGATTATAGGCTTTTCTGTTGTTGAACGCCTTGTTCAAGTGCATATCTGAATTTTGCCTGCAACCGCAAAGCGGGTATCATGCACGGCAACGAAATCATAGAGCACCCATTCAGGAGGAAGAGAAGTATGCCATCTTTCGACATCGTTTCCGAAATTGATATGCAGGAAGTTCGCAACGCCGTTGATAACGCTACCCGCGATCTCAGCACACGTTGGGATTTCCGTAACGTACCGGCCAGCTTTGAGCTGAACGAGAAAGACGAAAGCATTAAGGTCGCCAGCGAGTCTGACTTCCAGGTGCAGCAACTGCTGGATATCCTGCGTGAAAAACTGATGAAACGCAGCATTGAAGGCGGCGCGTTGGAGATCCCGGAAGAGCTGACCCACAGTGGCAAAACCTACAGTGTGGATGCCAAGCTCAAGCAGGGGATTGAAAGCTCAGTGGCGAAGAAGATCGTCAAGCTGATCAAAGACAGTAAGCTGAAGGTACAGGCACAGATCCAGGGTGATGAAATCCGCGTTACCGGTAAGGCACGCGACGATCTGCAAAGCGTGATGGCGCTGATCCGTGGTGCCGATCTGGGGCAGCCGTTCCAGTTCAAAAACTTCCGCGATTAAGCAGTCAGGGCCGGTTTACCGGCCCTGTTGTTTTACAGCGCTGCTATCAGGGCTTCCAACTGACCGCGATTGGTCTGTTTGGTATCTACCTTCACGTAAGCGCTGCGCTCCTCGGGAACCACAACCGCCTCCGCTACGCCCGGCTGAGCCAGCAAACGGCTTTGCAACGCCGAATCTTTTACCGCCAGTTCAGACAACGTGATACGCAGGCTACTGACGTAAGGCGGCTCTTTCATGCTGCTGCTGACCACAAACCAGACGGCGGCAAGTACCGCACCGGCGATAAACACCAACCCTGCTCCCTGAAAACCATATAACCAGCCGCCCACGCTGCCGCCGATGGCCACGCCAATAAACTGGCTGGTGGAGTAAACCCCCATCGCCGTGCCTTTATAGCCCGCAGGAGACTCTTTGCTGATCAGAGAAGGCAGAATGGCCTCCATGACGTTAAACGCCATAAAGAAC
Source organism: Serratia silvae (assembly GCF_023282985.1). Taxonomy (GTDB): domain Bacteria; phylum Pseudomonadota; class Gammaproteobacteria; order Enterobacterales; family Enterobacteriaceae; genus Chania; species Chania silvae. The sequence continues at coordinate 152,258 of NZ_JAGQDC010000003.1, forward strand.
AGCTGCACTCCGGCAATGATGCCCCATAGATGCTGGCCAGAAAACCACAGCACTATCTCGGCGAAAAACAGTACCGCTACGCAGCCCATAAAGACCTGCTTCATACGGCGGTATTTTTCCGCATAGATGATAAATGGCACGACGGCAATGAAGGAAACCAGCATGGTGACCAGATAGACTTTCCAGTGGTCTGCAGCGGCCAGCCCGGCTTTTTCCATCGCCAACGGCAGGGCGACGAAGCTGGACATCAGCAGGATATGCAGGCACAGGATGCCAAAATTGAGTTTCAACAGCCGCGAATTGTTCAGTACCTTGCTAAAACTGCCCCGCACGATGCTCGATTCCCGGTTTAGCACGTGTTCGTCGGCAGAAGGGACGACCAGCAAGGTAATCACGATACCGGCTAGTGACAGCACGGCAATCATCCAGAACAGCGCATGCAAACCGAAAGCATGGGTCACTATCGGGCCCACCACCATGGCGATAGCAAAGGTGATACCGAAGCTGATGCCAATAAACGCCATCGCCTTGGTACGGTTCTGTTCGCGGGTTAAATCCGACAACAGCGCCATCACCGCAGCGGCTATCGCCCCGGAACCCTGCAATGCACGGCCAAGAATGATGCCCCAAATGGAGTCGCTTAAGGCCGCGATAACGCTGCCAAGGGCGAAGATCAACAGCCCGCCGACGATCAGTGGTTTACGGCCAACGCGGTCGGAAATCAGGCCGAAGGGGATCTGAAATACCGCCTGCGCCAGGCCATAAATACCGATAGCCAGGCCAATCAGCGCCTCACTGGCACCGTGCAGCGCCATCCCATAGGTGGTCAGTACCGGTAACACCATAAACATGCCAAGCATGCGCAGAGAGAATACGGTTCCCAAGCCCCAGGTCGCACGGCGTTCTCGGGGCGTCATTACATTGTCGTTCATCTTGACCTCAGTAGAGCTTATTCCAACGGGTTAAGTAGGGAGGACTTAGCCTGTTGGAATAGCCTCGGCAAAGTTGCGTCATTTTAGTGCGTAGGGCAGGGGGGGTAAATCGAATGTTGTTTAACAGATATTACAGTCGGCATGCTTTTCTCTGAAACAAATAAAATGGGCCGCTAAGCGGCCCATTCGCAGACAACCGCTGTTTACCAAGCGTAGGTTAACAGGGTTTCTGGTGTAGCACTGGCACTGAAATCGATCGACATCATTACGCTAAGTGAAGTAATGGCCACGATTGAGAACACAAACAGTTTGCGCGCCCAGACGCTGTCATTTTCCGCTTTGTAACCGCGTAACGCCATGCCTAGCCACCACACGCTCACCGCCGCTGCGACGATCAGGTATTTGTAGCCAGCATAACCGCCCAGGGTCAGCATCAGCGTGGCGATCATAAACGCCAGGATGTAGAGCGTGATGTGGTTTTTGGCAACGGATATGCCTTTCACCACCGGCAGTACCGGGATATTGGCTGCCTGGTAATCTTTAAAGCGGAAGATGGCAATCGCATAGGAATGCGGCATCTGCCACAGGCTGAAGATGGCCAGCAGGATCAAGGCACCAGCATCAAACTCGTTGGTAACCGCGCAGTAGCCAATCACCGGCGGTGCGGCCCCAGACAGGCTGCCGATCAGCGTGCCATATACCGAGTGGCGTTTCATGTACAGGCTGTAAACGCCGACATAAACCACGAAGCCCATCACCGCCAACCACATGGCCAGCGGGTTGGCCGCGATATACAGCAGTGCAAAACCAGCAATACCCAGCAAGGTAGCGTAAACCAGGCTCACACTCGGCGCGATCAGGCCTTTTACCAGCACCCGGTTCTTCGTTCTCTCCATTTTCTTGTCGATGTCGCGGTCAATGTAGTTGTTAAATACACAGCCCGAGGCAACCACCAACGAGACCCCTAACAGGGTGGCGAGAAACAGGGGATAGTCGATGCTCCCTTTGGAAGCGAGCAGGAATCCCCCGACGACAGAAATTAAATTACCGAAAATAATTCCTGGTTTAGTTACTTGCAGGTATTGCTTAATCATCACGTCCAGCTCTGCTCTTAATCGACCATCATGTTGATGTTGAGGTTGTACATAATCCAGAGTGAACCCACAACAACGATACCGATGATCATAGCGGTGAACAGCAATGCCACCAGGTTCCAGCGCTCTTCCGATGAGGTGTTCATATGCAGGAAGTAAACCAGGTGAACGATCACCTGGATAACTGCCATGCCGACCACGACCGCCAGGATGGTAGAGTGAGAGGCGCTGCCGCTCATCACCATCGCAAATGGGATCACCGTCAGGATGACCGACAGGATAAAGCCGGTCAGATATGACTTCACGCTACCGTGGCTTGCGCCGCCGTGAGAGGTATCATGGGATGAATGGCTCATTACATTACCCCCAGCAGGTAGACAACGGTAAATACGCAGATCCAGACCACGTCCAGGAAGTGCCAGAACAGGCTCAGACACATCAGACGGGTTTTATTGGTTGGGTTCAGGCCACGCTTGCTCACCTGGATCATCATGATGATGATCCAGATCAGACCGGTGGTTACGTGCAGACCGTGAGTACCTACCAGCGCAAAGAAGCTGGAGAGGAACGCACTGCGGTCTGGGCCGTAACCTTCGGCGATCAGATGATGGAATTCATAGATCTCCATCGCCACGAAGCCGACGCCAAACAGGAAGGTCAGGAACAGCCAGGTGTTAACGCTGCTTACCTTACCTTTGTTCATGCCGATCATCGCCATACCGTAGGTGATGGAGCTGAACAGCAGGAGGAAAGTTTCAACCAGTACAAAATTCAGGTCGAAGATATCTTTCCCAGTGGGACCGCCAGCGGTCCCGTTCACCAGTACTGCATAGGTTGCGAACAAGCTCGCAAACAAAATACAGTCGCTCATCAGGTAAACCCAGAATCCGAAGACCTTGGTTTCTCCTGCGTCGTGGTGCCCATGCTCGGCATGGGCTGCGCTATGGTTGGTCAGAGTATCAGTTGACATGTTTCACGCCTGCTTTGCTGATTTGTTCATAGTGTTGGTTTTCAATGCGCTCGATCTCATCAACCTGCACATAGTAATCAACATCTTCATCGAAGCTCTTGACGATCCAGGTTACGATCATGCCGACGAAGCTAGCAATCGCCATCCACCAGATATCCCAGATCATCGCGAAACCAAATACCAGGCTGAAGCCAGCAATAATCACGCCGGCGCCGGTATTCTTCGGCATATGAATCGGCTCGTACTTCGCGGGTTTCTTATAAGCTTCACCTTTTTCTTTCATGTCCCAGAATGCATCACGATCGTGAATTTCTGGCACTACGGCGAAGTTATAGAACGGAGGTGGTGAAGACGTTGACCATTCCAGCGTACGTGCACCCCACGGGTCACCGGTCAGATCGCGGTTCTGCTCGCGGTCGCGGATACTGACGTAAACCTGAATCACCTGGCACAGGATACCGCAGGCAATCAGCGCTGCACCGCCAGCCGCAACCAGCAGCAGAGGGTGGAACTCAGGATTGATATTCTGGCTGATACGGCGGGTCATCCCCATAAAGCCCAGTGCGTACAGCGGCATAAAGGCGACGAAGAAACCGATGATCCAGAACCAGAATGCGCGGATACCCCAGGTTTCATTCAGACGGAAGCCGAAGGATTTAGGGAACCAATAGGTCAGGCCAGCGAAGCAACCGAACACCACACCACCGATAATCACGTTATGGAAGTGGGCAATCAGGAACAGGCTGTTGTGCAGCACGAAGTTGGCACCCGGTACCGCCAGCAGCACGCCGGTCATCCCACCGATGGAGAAGGTGATGATGAAGCCCACGGTCCACAGCATCGCGGAGTTAAGCTGAATACGGCCTTGATACATGGTGAACAGCCAGTTGAAGATCTTCACCCCGGTCGGGATGGAAATGATCATCGTGGCAATCCCGAAGAAGGCGTTAACGTTGGCGCCTGACCCCATGGTAAAGAAGTGGTGCAGCCAAACGATAAACGACAGAACGGTGATCGCGATGGTTGCCCATACCAGTGAGGTATAGCCGAACAGACGTTTCTTCGAGAAGGTGGCGGTGACTTCAGAGAACACACCGAACACTGGCAGAACCAGGATATACACCTCTGGGTGACCCCAGGCCCAAATCAGGTTGATGTACATCATCATGTTGCCGCCCATATCATTGGTAAAGAAATGGGTGCCCAGATAGCGATCCAGGGTCAGCAACGCGACGGTGACGGTCAGAATTGGGAAGGAGACGATGATCAGCACGTTGGTACACAGTGCTGCCCAGGTGAATACTGGCATCTTCATCATCGGCATGCCAGGGGCACGCATCTTCAGGATGGTGGCGAAGAAGTTAACACCGGTCAACAGGGTACCCAGACCGGAAATCTGTAGACTCCAGATCCAGTAATCGACCCCGACGCTAGGGCTGTATTCCTTACCTGACAACGGCGGATAGGCCAACCAGCCGGTCTGTGCGAATTCACCGACACCCAGCGAGAGGTTGATCAATACCACACCAACCACGAAGAACCAGAAGCTCAGGGAGTTCAGGAACGGGAAGGCAACGTCGCGCGCACCGATTTGCAACGGAACCACCACGTTCATCAGACCCACCACGAAAGGCATCGCCATGAAGAAGATCATGATGACACCGTGCGCGGTAAAGATCTGGTCGTAGTGGTGCGGCGGTAGGAATCCGGCCTCACCGGCAGACGCGAGCGCCTGCTGGCTACGCATCATGATGGCATCAGCAAAACCACGCAGCAACATAACCATAGCCACGATGATGTACATGATACCAATTTTTTTATGGTCGACCGAGGTCAGCCATTCGCTCCACAGCCACTTCCATTTGCCTAAATACGTGATCAGCGCCAGCAGTGCCAGCCCGCCAACGATAATTGCAGCAACGGTGACCATGACGATCGGTTCATGCAACGGAACCGCATCAAGTGTTAATTTTCCCAACATCAGATTATTCCTCGGCTCCGGCGTGAGCATGTTCACTCATGTCCATACCCTGGCTCATGTCCATGCCTTGGTGCGCGGAAGCTTCTGCGCCTTTGTGCATGTGCATATCACCCATGAATTTGCCAATAGTCTCTTTGAACAAATTCGGTTTGACACTGGAGAAGTACTCAACCGGGTTGTTTTCACTCGGCTCTGCCAGTTTGTTAAAATCGCTGGTGGCGTTAAGGGTATTAGACGATTCTTTCACCTTGGCTACCCACTGATCGAAGTCGCCTTCGGTCGGAGTGACAATGGCGGTGAATTTCATGCCGGAGAACCCGCGGCCACTGAAGCTGCTGGAAATACCGTCGTATTTGCCTGCTTCGTTGCCGATCAGGTGCAGTTTGGTCTGCATCCCGGCCATCGCATAAATCTGCCCACCTAACTGAGGAATAAAGAACGAGTTCATTACCGAGTTAGAGGTGACTTTGAATTCGACTGGAACATCTTTCGGGAAAGCCAGCTCATTAACGGTCGCGATACCCTGCTCTGGGTAGATGAACAGCCATTTCCAGTCTAACGATACCACTTCGATGGTCATTGGCTTTTTGTCGGCGACAATCGGCCTGAATGGATCCAGCTCGTGGGTTGTTTTCCAGGTTATGGTGCCAAGGATGGCGATGATAATGATTGGAATGGTCCAGACGACCGCTTCAATCTTGTTGGAGTGTGACCAATTAGGACTGTACTTGGCGCTCTTGTTGGAAGCACGATACTTCCAGGCAAAGGCAAATGCCATGAAGATTACTGGCACCACAACGATCAGCATCAAGCCGATTGCCGTGAGGATCAGTCTTCGTTGCTCAACACCTATTGCTCCTTTGGGATCCATCAACACCATATCGCAACCGCTTAACATAACGGTGGCGACAATTAAGGATAACATCCCAATACTTTTATTGTATTTCTTAAGTCTCATCTAACGACCCCAATTACCAAGGCTCTATATTGTCGTTTCATGTGTGCGGGCATTTTACGGGAAGGTTGCAGTACTGTAAACATACTTAAGAGAGTGTCAGCGGCTTGTTGACACTTTCTGTTAAGGGGGTCACACATGTAACCTTAGGTGACAATTTACTAATGGCAACAATGTCTTGGCGGGCTGAATCGTTCCGGGAGGTCGCTATGTCATGGAAAATCAAGGTTATGTCAGGATATTCCGTCAGAGGCGACGATGCTGGAATAGGCGCAAAAAGGTTTATTTAATGTAAAAATTTTGTTTTGCACAGGTGAATTAGTTTCTATTTCCGAGCGTTTTACTCAGGTAAAAAAATAACTTTAGCGAAAATATAAAATTTTTAACGAAATAAATTCGTTTTTCTGATGCTTTTTTGTTGGCCGAATTTTATCGGCCCACAAAAAAATCACGCTAATTGCGTTCGGCGCAACGCCAGGTAGTCCAACAGGCTGCCCATGATAATCCCCACCAAACTCAGAATGGCACCGGTTTGCAGTAGCTGCACGGCGAGGTTTGGCCAGTCGGTCCAATCCAACGCGTTGGCGATCAGCAGCAGTAGCCATATGCCTAGCAGCGAGCAACCGGCGCCCAACAGACGCAATGCCCAGCGATAGGCGGCACGAAACTCAGTACGTGGCATAAAGTTATCGGTGCGTTGCGTGTACTCTAGCGTCTGGCGGCAGATTAGCAGTAGCAACAGGCCAGGAACCGCAGCCGCGATGGAGAATAGGTAAAACAGTGGCCAGCCATGGGCGGTCACAAACCAACCGGCAATCGGCCCGACGTAAACACGACCAACGGCGGAGAGGGCAGATAACAGGGCAAACTGGGTAGCGGAAAAGGATTTGTTGCACAGGGTCATCAGCAGAGCGACAAAGGCCGCGGTACCCATACCGCCGCACAGGTTTTCCAGGAAAATGGCGCTGCCCATTGTGAGGATGTTTTTAGCGGTGATCGCCAACAGCCAGTAACCGATGTTGGAAACCGCCTGCAAAATGCCGAACAGCATCAGCGCCCGGAACAGGCTGAGACGCTGCATCAAGACGCCGCCGAACAGGGCACCGACGATGGTGGCAAACAGACCGAGCGTTTTATTCACCAGACCGACTTCGCCAGCATCGAAGCCGACCCCGCGGATCAGAAAGGTCGTGCTCAAACTCCCGGCAAAAGCGTCACCCATCTTATACATCACGATCAGCAACAGGATCAGCCAGGCATTGTTACGGGCGAAGAAGTCACGCAGTGGAGCGACTACCGCCAGCTCCAGAGTGCGTGGCGCAGGGATGCTGTCGTCCGGTTCCGGGGCCAACAGCGTAGCGGCTACACCAATCAGCATCAGACCGGCCATTAACCAGTAAGTCGCCTGCCAGCCGAAATAGCGATCGGCCAACCACAGGGCCAGCCCGCCGGAGACCAGCATCGCCAGGCGATAACCCAGTACCGACACTGCTGCTCCGGCACCGCGCTCTTCGGCCGTCAGCAGATCGGTTTTGTAGGCGTCAAAAACAATATCCTGCGAGGCAGAACAGAATGCCACTACCACCGCCAGCGCGGCCAGCCACCACAGATGCTGTGACGGATTCATGAACCCCATCGCCACGATGGCCACTACCAGCAGCAACTGGCTGATCAGCAACCAGCCACGCCGACGCCCAAGGAACGGAGGCGTGTAACGATCCATAAACGGTGACCAGAGGAACTTGAACACGTAGGCCTGGCCCACCAGCGAGAAGATACCAATGGTTTTCAGATCGAGGCCTTCGACGGTCATCCAGGCTTGCAACGTGCCGGAGGTCAATGCCAGCGGCAGCCCCGAGGCAAAGCCCAATATCAACAAGATGACGGAATTACGCTGGGTAAAAATATTCAGATATTGTTTCGACATGAGATCCCGATCTGCGCTGCCCGGTTAACCGGGCAGCGCAAGGCATTGATTGCCTATTAACGCGCGTTTTGCTTGATGAATTCGTTGACGCTGGTGTCCTGCGCCATATCGGCGATGACGTCACCCAGCACGGTATTGACTGCATCGGTGATTTTGTCATTGCTGGCGGTGAAGGCTCCCTGCACGTTATAGGTAGAACGGTAGTTCTTCACCTGCTTGTTGCCGTTTTTGGCCTGCGCTATGATCGAAATATCCGCTTTGGTGGTGATGTTGTAGCGCAGGTTGCCCTCGGAAACGTTGGCGAACAGCGTATTCACTACGATCTGTAAATCAACCGCACCGGCTGGGCCAATCATATAGCCACGTGCGCCCATCTGTTTTTCCAGCACTTCTTGCAGCAGGAAGCGCAGATCGCGCGATGGAGTCAGGGTGATCAGTTGGCCGTCACGGTTCACTTTGGCCAGCGCCTGATCTGGGCGTTGATCGGCACCGTTAATGCTGATGGTGATCCCTTGCAGGGTTGGATCCTGTTGTGGCAACACGATCTTCGGGGTTACGTTCAGCGTATTGGTGCTGGCAGCACAGCCAGCCAACAGCAGTGCAGCCAGCAGCGGAAGACAAAGTTTTTTTAACATTATTACTGTCTCATTAATCGTGGTTATATACCCGGTGCTGTTCAAGCCCGCGGGCAGGGTTGTGGGTGCTTGATAATCAAAGCGCTAGAGTCAACGATAAATTGCCGCCATCATAGCATTGCCAACAACGGGGGGAAGTGTTGAAGGTGGCCGTGACGTAAATTTTTCCTCAACCAGGATAAAAACAGGCTTTTTCGAGCGCCTCAATCGGATAAACCTCAACTGACCTGCTTTTATTGATGATTTTTGCAGCATTGAGTTGCGGGATTTACGATAGCCATGTTCTGGTGGGGGCAAAACCGACTAATATTAAAGTAGAACCTGGTAGTCTGCCGGTGTTGTAAGGAGATCCTATGATCCGCGAGCAAATAGAAGCAAAGTTAAGAGAGGCGTTTGAACCCGCGTATCTGGAAGTGACTGATGAGAGCTATCGGCATAACGTTCCTGCTGGGTCCGAAAGTCATTTCAAGGTGGTGTTGGTAAGCGACCGTTTTGTTGGCGAACGTTTCCTGACCCGGCATCGCGCCATTTATGGCGTGTTGGCGCAGGAGCTGGAAGATGGCGTACACGCGCTGGCATTACATACCTATACCCTGAAAGAATGGGAAGCGCTGCAGGATACGGTTCCGGCCTCGCCCCCCTGTCGTGGGGCTGGCACCTTAGCCTAAAACCTAAAATTTACGGTATCAGTGGAACTTTTACCCGTATTTAAGGTATTACTACTGACGAATTTTGCAACGGCCTGCGGGCCGTTGCTGTTTTTGACGACGACAAAGCCGGTGGCTAATGCGGCTCTGATGGCCATGGCATCAAGGCATTTGGGCGGAAAATCGGCAAAAGTGTGATTTTTAACGCGCCAGTGCTGCCTTGCCATCCTCGACTAGCCACGCTTGCGCCGCTATAATGTCGCGTCTATTTTTTCCGGAATGGTTTCGGAACGCTCTCGACATCAGGGAACTCGGTTTTTAATGTAGCCGTCCTGGTTCTTGGAACGGAGTTGACCGAGCACTGTGATTTTTTTGAGGTAACAAGATGCAAGTTTCAGTAGAAACCACTCAAGGCCTTGGGCGCCGTCTCTCTATTACTGTACCCGCTGATGTTATCAATCAGGCAGTAAAGAAAGAGCTGATCAACGCAGCTAAAAGCGTACGTATCGACGGTTTCCGTAAAGGCAAAGTGCCGATGAACATCGTCGAACAGCGTTATGGCGCTTCTGTCCGTCAGGACGTGCTGGGCGATCTGATGCAGCGCAACTTTGTTGATGCGATCATCAAAGAGAAAATTAACCCGGCCGGCGCACCAAACTACGTACCGGGCGAGTACAAAGAAGGCGAAGATTTCGCTTTCACCGTGGAATTCGAAGTCTATCCAGAAGTTGAGCTGAAAGGCCTGGAAAGCATCGAGGTTGAAAAACCTGTGGTTGAAGTTAACGACGCCGATGTGGATACCATGCTGGAAACCCTGCGTAAGCAGCAGGCGACCTGGAAAGACACCGACGGCGCAGTCACTGCTGAAGACCGCGTGACCGTTGACTTTACCGGCTCTATCGACGGTGAAGAGTTTGAAGGCGGTAAAGCCGCTGATTTCGTTCTGGCTATGGGCCAGGGCCGCATGATCCCAGGCTTCGAAGAAGGTCTGGTGGGTCATAAAGCCGGTGAAGAATTCACCATCGACGTCAACTTCCCAGAAGATTACCACGCAGAAAACCTGAAAGGGAAAGCGGCCAAGTTTGCTATCGTGCTGAAGAAAGTTGAAGAGCGCGAGCTGCCAGAACTGACCGAAGAGTTCATCAAGCGTTTCGGCGTGGCTGATGGTTCTCTCGCCGGTCTGCGTACTGAAGTGCGTAAAAACATGGAGCGCGAACTGAAAGGCGCCGTGCGTAACCGCATCAAGACTCAGGCTATCGACGGTCTGGTCAACGCTAACGAAATCGACGTGCCAGCGGCACTGATCGACGGCGAAGTCGACGTTCTGCGTCGTCAGGCTGCACAGCGTTTTGGTGGCAACGAGAAGCAAGCGTTGGAACTGCCACGCGAACTGTTCGAAGAGCAAGCCAAACGTCGCGTTGTAGTCGGTCTGCTGTTGGGCGAAGTGATCAGCACCAACGATCTGAAAGCCGATGAAGATCGCGTTAAGACCCTGATCGAAGAAATGGCTTCCGCCTACGAAGATCCGAGCGAAGTTGTTGAGTTCTACAGCAAAAACAAAGAGCTGATGAACAACATGCGTAACGTTGCTCTGGAAGAACAAGCGGTTGAAGCCCTGCTGGCTAAAGCGAAAGTGACTGAAAAAGCCACTACCTTCAGCGAGTTGATGAACCAGACTCAACAAGCGTAATGCTGGTTGATGCCAGGAGCGACCTGATGGCAGGTCCATTGCCGTAGCAGGGAGTTCCTTACAAAGCCCGTAACTTTGGTTACGGGCTTTTCTTTTGCCACGTGACTGATTAATCTCGGCTTAACTGTGGCAATATGCACTATATTTATTGGGTCGAGGATGAATGGCGGCGGTGGAAGGCCAGTGGTGGTGACCTTGCCTGCCATACAGGGATGTTGGTGAAATTGTTCACCGGGCTTGAAATTCGCTCTGTGACCCCCAATTCCTACAACAGTAGTATGGGCCGCTTTATCCGCCTGGCGGAATGATAGCGCCGTCAAATCAGTGTGGAGCCTGTCGATGGCTTGAACGTAGTCATGATGGCCGTTCTCAAGTAGAATCGACAGACAATGGCGCCAAGGCAATTTCTATTAGGAGACGGTAATGTCATACAGTGGCGAACGAGATCAATTTGCACCTAACATGGCACTGGTGCCGATGGTGGTAGAGCAGACTTCGCGCGGGGAGCGTTCTTACGATATTTATTCCCGCCTGCTGAAAGAGCGCATTATCTTCCTGACCGGTCAGGTTGAAGATCATATGGCTAATCTGATCGTGGCGCAGATGTTGTTCCTCGAGGCAGAAAGCCCAGAAAAAGATATTTTCCTGTATATCAACTCACCGGGCGGCGTGATTACGGCTGGCATGTCAATCTATGACACCATGCAGTTTATCAAGCCGGACGTCAGCACCATCTGTATGGGGCAGGCGTGTTCCATGGGGTCGTTCCTGCTGACGGCAGGCACCAAGGGCAAGCGTTTCTGCCTGCCAAACTCCAGAGTGATGATCCACCAGCCGCTGGGCGGCTACCAGGGCCAGGCAACGGATATAGAAATCCATGCGCGTGAGATCCTGAAGGTGAAGGCTCGCATGAATGAGTTGATGGCACAGCATACTGGCCAATCGCTGGAGCAGATCGAACGTGATACCGAGCGTGACCGCTTCATGACGGCGGAAGAGTCGGTAGAATACGGTCTGGTCGACAGCATTCTGACGCACCGCAGCTAAAACTATACCCGAAGGGTCACAAGCTGTAGTGCGGTACCTGCCGCCTGAAAGGTTACGGGTACAGCGCGGCTTGCGGGCCGATAGACTATAGTATTCAGAGCGGGCCTGGCTCGCTTTAAACAGCGTTATCGGCGTTCCCGGTATAAAGTTTGGGCGCATTGTCGCCGCATGATTGTGCGGGACAAAGACAAAAGAAGAGGTTTGACTCATGACAGATAAGCGCAAAGACGGTTCAGGTAAGTTGCTGTACTGCTCTTTCTGCGGCAAAAGCCAGCATGAAGTGCGTAAGCTGATTGCCGGTCCGTCAGTGTATATCTGCGATGAATGTGTTGATCTGTGTAACGACATTATTCGCGAAGAGATTAAAGAGGTTGCGCCGCATCGCGAGCGTAGCTCATTGCCGACACCGCACGAAATTCGCCACCACCTGGACGATTATGTTATCGGTCAGGAGCAGGCGAAAAAAGTTCTGGCTGTGGCGGTCTATAACCACTACAAACGCCTGCGTAACGGCGATACCAGTAATGGCATCGAACTGGGCAAAAGCAATATTTTGCTGATTGGCCCAACCGGTAGCGGCAAAACCTTGCTGGCAGAAACGCTGGCACGTTTCCTGGATGTGCCTTTCACCATGGCTGATGCCACTACGTTGACCGAAGCCGGTTACGTGGGGGAGGACGTGGAAAACATCATCCAGAAACTGTTGCAGAAATGTGACTACGACGTGCAGAAAGCCCAGCGCGGCATCGTCTATATCGATGAAATTGATAAGATTTCACGTAAGTCAGACAACCCGTCCATCACCCGTGACGTATCGGGTGAAGGCGTGCAGCAGGCGTTGCTGAAGCTGATCGAAGGCACGATTGCGGCGGTTCCACCACAGGGCGGGCGTAAACATCCGCAGCAGGAGTTCCTGCAGGTAGATACTTCCAAGATCCTGTTTATCTGTGGCGGTGCGTTTGCTGGCTTGGATAAGGTGATTGGCCAGCGCGTTAACACCGGTTCCGGTATCGGTTTTGGTGCCACGGTGAAGGGTGAATCTGAAAAGGCCACCGAAGGCGAACTGCTGTTGCAGGCAGAGCCGGAAGACTTGATCAAATTTGGCCTGATCCCGGAATTCATTGGTCGTCTGCCGGTGGTTGCCACCCTCAGCGAACTGAGCGAAGAGGCACTGATCCAGATCCTGAAAGAGCCGAAAAATGCCCTGACCAAGCAGTATCAGGCGTTGTTCAATCTGGAAGGGGTAGATCTGGAATTCCGTGAGGAAGCGCTGAACGCCATCGCCAAGAAGGCCATGACGCGTAAAACGGGTGCCCGTGGTCTGCGTTCGATTGTAGAAGGCGCACTGCTGGATACCATGTACGATCTGCCGTCGCTCGAAAGCGTAGATAAAGTGGTGATCGACGAATCGGTGATCGCTGGCCAATCCAAGCCGTTATTGATTTACGGCAAGCCGGAAGCGCAGGCTTCTGGCGAATAATTAGTCAGTCAAACCAGAAAGTTAATCGTAAAAGGGGGATTTTATCCCCCTTTTCTTTTTCTCTACATTGTTACCGTTGAATGTCAGAGATTCATCCCCATATACTCATAATCCAGATTTTGTGAAACGTTTGATGCTTGCGTCTCATGAGATCCCCCTAATCCTGGCGGAAATTAAACTAAGAGAGAGCTCTATGAACCCTGAGCGTTCCGAACGCATTGAAATCCCCGTGTTGCCATTGCGCGACGTGGTGGTTTATCCGCACATGGTGATCCCGTTGTTTGTTGGCCGGGAAAAATCGATTCGGTGCCTCGAAGCCGCAATGGATCACGATAAAAAGATCATGCTGGTGGCGCAGAAAGAGGCCTCGACGGATGAACCTGGCATTAACGATCTGTTCTCGGTCGGTACCGTTGCATCGATTTTACAGATGTTGAAACTGCCGGACGGCACGGTCAAAGTGCTGGTCGAAGGTTTGCAGCGTGCGCGTATTACCACGCTCTCTGACAGCGGTGAGCACTTCGCTGCCCAGGCTGAATATCTTGAGTCACCGGCTATCGACGAGCGTGAACAGGAAGTCCTGGTGCGCACGGCGATCAATCAGTTTGAAGGCTACATCAAACTGAACAAAAAAATTCCACCGGAGGTGCTGACATCATTGAACAGCATCGACGACGCTGCACGCCTGGCGGATACCATCGCCGCGCATATGCCGCTGAAGCTCAGCGACAAGCAGTCGGTGCTGGAGATGTTCGATATCACCGAGCGTCTTGAGTACCTGATGGCGATGATGGAGTCGGAGATCGACCTGTTGCAGGTTGAAAAGCGCATCCGTAACCGCGTCAAGAAACAGATGGAAAAGAGCCAGCGCGAGTACTATCTGAATGAGCAGATGAAGGCGATTCAGAAAGAACTGGGCGAGATGGACGACACGCCGGATGAACACGAGGCGCTGAAGCGCAAGATCGAAGCGGCCAAAATGCCGAAAGAAGCGCGTGAGAAAACCGAAGCGGAACTGCAAAAGCTGAAAATGATGTCGCCGATGTCTGCGGAAGCGACCGTCGTGCGTGGCTATATCGACTGGATGATCCAGGTGCCGTGGAATGCGCGCAGCAAGGTGAAAAAAGACCTGCTCAAGGCGCAGGAAGTGCTCGATACCGATCACTACGGCCTGGAACGCGTTAAAGACCGCATCCTTGAGTATCTTGCAGTGCAGAGCCGCGTCAGCAAAATCAAGGGCCCAATCCTGTGTCTGGTAGGGCCTCCTGGCGTGGGTAAAACTTCGCTTGGGCAGTCGATCGCTCGTGCGACCGGCCGCCAATATGTCCGTATGGCGCTGGGCGGCGTACGTGACGAAGCGGAAATTCGTGGTCACCGCCGGACTTACATCGGCTCTATGCCGGGTAAACTGATCCAGAAAATGGCCAAGGTTGGGGTGAGAAACCCACTGTTCCTGCTCGATGAGATCGACAAGATGTCATCCGACATGCGTGGCGATCCGGCTTCAGCCCTGCTGGAAGTGCTGGATCCAGAACAGAACGTGGCGTTTAACGATCACTACCTGGAAGTGGACTACGATCTGTCCGACGTGATGTTTGTGGCGACCTCGAACTCGATGAACATCCCGGCACCGCTGCTGGACCGTATGGAAGTGATCCGTCTTTCCGGTTACACCGAAGACGAAAAGCTGAACATCGCCAAACAGCACCTGTTGCCAAAGCAGCTTGAACGCAACGCGTTGAAGAAGGGCGAACTGACGGTTGATGACAGCGCCATCATCGGCATCATCCGCTATTACACCCGTGAAGCCGGGGTGCGTAGCCTGGAGCGTGAAATTTCCAAGCTGTGCCGTAAAGCGGTCAAGTCGCTGCTGATGGATAAAAAACTCAAGCACATCGAGATCAACGGCGAGAACCTCAAGGACTACCTGGGCGTTCAGCGTGTTGATTACGGCCGTGCAGACACCGAAAACCGCGTAGGCCAGGTAACCGGGCTGGCGTGGACAGAAGTGGGTGGCGATCTGCTGACCATTGAAACCGCCTGCGTACCTGGCAAAGGCAAGCTGACCTACACCGGTTCTCTGGGTGAGGTGATGCAGGAGTCGATCCAGGCTGCGTTGACCGTGGTGCGCGCACGTGCAGAGAAGTTGGGCATCAACGCTGATTTCTATGAAAAACGTGATATTCACGTTCACGTGCCGGAAGGAGCGACGCCGAAAGACGGCCCAAGCGCCGGTATTGCCATGTGTACCGCGCTGGTTTCCTGCCTGACAGGTAACCCGGTACGCGCCGATGTGGCGATGACCGGTGAGATCACCTTACGTGGCCACGTGTTGCCGATTGGGGGCTTGAAAGAGAAGCTGCTGGCGGCGCACCGTGGCGGTATCAAAACCGTGCTGATCCCTTACGAGAACAAGCGCGATTTGGAAGAGATCCCGGACAATGTCATTGCCGATCTGGAGATCCATCCGGTACAGCGAATCGATGAAGTTTTGAACATTGCACTGGTCAATCCGGCCTTCGGCGCACAGCCGGTAGCGGTAAAATAGTGACGTATAGCAAAAACCATTGATAAAACTCATGCTGGCAAGTCAATTCGGACTTGCCAGTATTTTTTTGTGCCGCTAAGTTAGATTCCTGTCTGCTCGCGTTTTGCCGCCGTTTGGTGGCTTGCCAAGGCACGACGGGATTGATATAACAGCTGCGCTGTCGTAACCGTAGGGATTTTTTCGGTGCGACGTTTTGAATTCTAGAGGGGATGATAGAGTGAATAAGTCACAACTGATCGACAAAATTGCCGCGGGTGCTGATATTTCTAAAGCGGCAGCAGGGCGTGCTTTGGACGCAATTATTGCTTCCGTTACCGATTCCTTGAAAGAAGGGGATGACGTGGCTCTGGTTGGTTTCGGTTCTTTCACCGTGCGTGAGCGTTCAGCTCGTACCGGCCGTAACCCGCAAACGGGTAAAGAGATCAAAATCGCGGCAGCCAAAGTTCCGGCTTTCCGTGCAGGGAAAGCCCTGAAAGACGCAGTAAACTGATTACGGCGTTTAATCGCATCGCGTCGCCGGTAAACAATCACCTGACGCAGCGGTATTGGTAAGGTAAGATATAAGGCGCATCAGGTTGATGCGCTTTTTTTATTTTTGTCGCAGGGAACGCGCCTGCACAAGGGTTGTTAATCCACATCACAGCGGAGTGTTGTCACACTATGATGGACAATTTACGCGCGGCTGCTAACCACGTCGTGCTAAAAATCATCCTGGGGCTGATTATCTTGTCATTTCTTTTGACTGGAGTGGTCAGCTATCAGGGAAGTGCCGGCGATTATGCTGCGAAAGTAAATGGCCAGGTGATCGAACGCGCCCAGCTGGAACAGGCTTTCCAGAGTGAACGTAGCCGTATGCAGCAGGAACTGGGCGACCGTTTCTCTGCCATGGCTGGCAACGAAGGTTACATGCAGCAGATGCGCCAGCAGGTGCTGTCTCAACTGATTGATAAGTCGCTGTTGGACCAGTACGCGAAGACGCTGGGCCTGAGTGCCAGTGATGATCAGGTGAAAGATGCTATCCGTAACGAAGCTTATTTCCAGACGGACGGCAAGTTCGACAATGCCAAATATCTCGACCTGATTACCCGTTCGGGCTTTAGCGCGGATCAATATGCGCAATATACACGCCAGCGGTTAATCAACCAGCAGATGATCCAGGGCTTCGGCGGTTCCGATATCGTCCCGCCTAGCGAAGCACAGTCGATGGTTGCCCTGGTATTGCAAGAGCGTGAAGTGCGTTTGGCAACGATCGATCTCAATGCCATGATGGCCAAGCAAACCGTCACCGATGAAGAGCTGAAAGCTTTCTTCGAGCAGAACAAGAACAGCTTCATCGCGCCAGAGAAGGTGAAAGTGAGCTTTATCCCGCTGGATGCCGCGGCATTGCAGGATAAAGTGACCGTTACCGAAGCGGATATCAGCGCCTATTACGATGGGCACCAGAGCAGCTTTGGCCAGCCGGAACGCAAAAAATTCAGCGTGATCCAGCTGAAAACCGAAGCGGACGCCAAAGCGGTACTGGAAGAGCTGAAAAACGGTGGTGATTTCGCTGCGTTGGCGAAAGAGAAATCTACCGACATCATCTCGCGCCGTACCGGCGGCGAAATGGACTGGATGGAGCCAGACACCACGGCTGACGAACTGAAACAGGCTAACCTGACCGAGAAAGGCCAACTTTCTGGCGTAGTGAAGTCTTCAGTGGGTTACCTGATCGTGCGCCTGGACGATATCAAGCCAGCGTTGGTGAAGCCATTGAGCGAAGTGCATGATGCTATCGCCAAGCAGATCAAGCAGGAAAAAGCGGTAGATGCCTACTATGCGCTGCAGCAGAAGGTCAGCGAGGCGGCAACCAGCGATAACGAGTCCCTGGCCTCCGCGGAAGAGGCTGCGGGTATCAAGGCGGCTAACACCGAATGGTTTACCCGTGACACGGTTCCTGCTGAGTTGAATTTCAAGCCGGTCGTACAGGCCATCTTTGATGGTTCGCTGATTGGCGAGAATGGCGCACCAGGCAGCAACTCTGACGTTATCACCGTTGATGGTGACCGTGCGTTCGTTGTTCGTGTTGTGGCCCATCAGCCGGAAGGGATTGAACCTTTCGACAAGGTGAAAGATCGCGTAACCGCGATGGTCAAACACAACAAGGCACTGCAAGAAGCCAAACTGCAGGGTGAAAAACTGCTGGTTGAGTTGAAGCAGGGCAAAGGCGATGAGGCGATGAAAGCCGCTGGTCTTAGCTTCGGCAGCGTACAGAAAATGGCGCGCGCCCCGGAAGACAGCCAACTGGTGGAAGCCGTATTCGCACTGCCGCACCCGGAAACCGGTAAAGTGGTTTACGGCATGTCACAGGATGCTCAAGGGAACGTAGTGTTGATCGCCCTGGATAGCGTTAAGCCAGGCACGTTGCCAGCAGACGAAATGAAAACCTTCGTCAGCAACATGGAGAAAGGAAGCGCTAGCGTGACCTTCGATGCCTTGCTGACTAACCTGCGCAAAGAAGCCAAGATCAAAATGGGTGCCGCTGAGCAGCAACAGCCGTAACTTGTCCCCTATGGATTTCAAGTTGCAGCTAGGCGACAAGCTTGTTCATCCCCAGGCGCTTACTTTTCGTAAGTGACTGGGGTGAGCAAGTGCAGGTAACAACGCTGCAGCTTGAAAGACGACGGGGATTCGCACCGCATTTTTTTGCAACAGCTTGAAAGACTCAAAGGCCGCTTTCGCGGCCTTTTCCACATTTAAACTCTGCCATTTGCCGATCTTCCGCCGCTGCGGCAAGGTAACCTTGCTGTCAAACACAAGGAGGAAACAGCATGCAACTTAGCGAAAATAAAGTGTTTAACCGTTTTTCTATTACCCGCCAACTGCTGTTGGTGGCGATACTGCTCGGCCTGATAGGGAGCTCGGCTATTGCCGCAGAAAAACCCTCTCAGGGGCAACCACAGGTCGCTGCGGTATCGCCTAAGGTCAGCCCTGAAGCGCAAAGCGAGGGTGAAGCCAAGGTCAGCATTAACCAGGCCGATGCAGAGGCGCTAGCCAGCGTGTTGAACGGCGTAGGGCTGAAAAAGGCGGAGGCAATAGTGCGCTACCGCGAACAGAACGGGCCGTTTAGCGAAATAGATCAGCTACAGGAGGTACCTGGGATCGGTCCCTCCTTGGTGGAAAGAAATCGTGATCGACTGAAAATGTGATCCCGCTCGCGGCTGCGTGGCAAAGTGCTCTCGCAGCCGCGTTGCTCTGCTACATTTTACAGGTCATACCAGTTATCCATCGCAAACTCCTTGCCCAAGCCCTGCGGTACAAGCGTGCGGCCTGCCAGGAGGGATATCACTGAACGGGTATGCCGGTATTAATTCGCTATCACCAGAGCAGGAGCGGTTGTTTCACTATGCAGACTTATATCAAAGTTCGTGGCTATCATCTTGATGTCTATCAACATGTTAATAATGCCCGATATCTGGAATTCCTAGAGGAAGCGCGCTGGGAGTGGCTGGAGAATCTGGATGCTTTCCACTGGATGACGCAAAACAACATCGCGTTTATCGTGGTGAACATCAATATCAATTATCGTAAGCCCGCCGTGTTGGGTGATAAGCTGCGCATCGAGAGCCAGATGTTGCAACTCAATGGCAAGAGCGGCGTGTTGAGCCAGCAGGTATTGCTGGAGCCGGAGGGGACGGTGGTCGCCGACGCGACGCTGACCTTTGTCTGTATCGATCTGAAAACCCAGCGGGCACTGCCAATTGAAGGTGAACTGCGTGAACACCTGGTGGCACTACAACAAAAGGATCAGCAGGTCTGATTGATTGGGCGACGTTATCGCCGCCCATGAACCAGTTCAAACCAACCCGGTTTTCCGTTTCAGGTTGGCCATCACGCCGACCTTATCCTGCTGGTACTGCTGCAACCCGTTAGCGCGCAGGTGGCAGGCCGCGCATTCACCACAACCGTCGCCTTGAACGCCGTTATAACAGGTGAGCGTCTCATGGCGGATACGTTCCAACTGCTGGTAATAATCCGCCAGCGCCCAGGTCTCAGCCTTGTTGAGCCACATCAGTGGGGTTTCAAAGCGAATATCACGTGCGATCCCCAGCACGATGGCCTGATTCAAGGCCTTAACAAACTCGTCGCGGCAATCCGGATAACCCGAGAAATCAGTCTCGCACACGCCGGTGATCACGGCTTCGGCTTCCACCTGGTAGGCATAAATCGCCGCCAGGGTGAGGAACAGGATGTTGCGCCCCGGCACAAAGGTGCTTGGCAAGGCATCTGCCTGTGAGCTGTCGAAGGTGGGAACTGGAATGTTATCGCGAGTCAGGCTGCTGACGGCCAGCTCATTGAGCAACCCAACGTCCAAAACCTTGTGCGCCTTGGCCCCCAGGGTTTGGCATAAGGCCTGGGCCACCTCGATTTCGGCGCGATGACGCTGGCCGTAATCGAACGTGATGCAGTGAACTTCATCATACTGTTGCAATGCCTGGATCAAGCAGGTCGTGGAGTCTTGTCCACCGCTAAAAACGACGACTGCGCGTTTCATAAATCTACCTTTTGGGTTGGAGCCATTCCCGATGCACATTCGGGCGGCCGGTTATGCCACCAGGCTTCAGCGCTGCTGACCTGAGGGCTACGTACTCATGCAGGGATGCTATCAGAAATGCTCCCTACAGCGTAGGGCAAGCTACTCATCCAGCGGCGGTGGCAGCCAAGCCTGGCAAAAATCAAACCAGCCGTAGGCGGTGAGCATCACGCCATGTATGCGGGGAGGGGCGCTGACCTGATATTGATAGTTGAATAGCGGAGTGAGGATCGCGGCCCCCATCAACTGTTGATAATACGCTTTCAACTGACCGTAGCGCTGTTGTGGTTCTGGGCATTGCTGGATCTGCTGTAGGATCCGCTGCTGGTGTTGCCAATCCTCTTCTCGCAAGACCCCTTGCCACAGTAAATCACGACGTAGCCAGCTCTCTAACGTTGCTTCTGGGGCTTCACCGATCAGGTTATCGGCCAGCAACAGATCGGCTTGGGCGATCTGCTCGGTACTTTGCCAACGCTTGCCTGAATAATAGCGGATCTCTAGTTGGCAGCCATGCTCCGCCAGCAATTGTTGCAAAGCCTGAGTCACGCTCTCTAGTTCGATCGGCGGATGGTACAGCAGCGTCAACCGAGGAGGCAGCTCAACATCCTGTCTGACATCATGCTCAGGGATCGCCCAGCCGGGCAGCATTTCATGGCTTGGCATGATCACGCCCTGCTGGATGGGTAAACTGGCCAGCAGCCTGGAGCGCTGGATCAGCATCAGCAGCTTTTGCCCTTGGGCCTCACTCAGTACGCCACGGCGCTGGTTAATCGCCAGATAGCACCACCCTTGGCTCATACTGCGTTGTACCGGCCGTACCTGTGCCAGTTCTTCTGGCTGGCCGATGGTGATACGTACCGGGTGCAGGCAACTGGTATCGGTACTACGGGTTGGCAGCTCTGGCGTGATCCAGTATTCGATGCTTTCCAGGTAAGGGTGTTGCAGATGATAGTAAGGGTGCTGCTCCAGCCGCACCATATGCGGCTCGTTTAGCGCCAGCTTAAAGGGACCTGCCCCGATGGTCGGTAACTCTGGGTGCGTCATCAGGCAGGGCAGTTCTGCCAGCCGGTGTGCCAACCAATAATCGGGCATTTGCAGGTCGAACTGAACGCAAAGTGCATGCGGCAGGCTGATTGTTGCCACGCTGCTCAATAAGGGCTGACTGCGTGGATGCTGGCGCAGGGTGTTGAGGGTTTGCAGCAGCTGTTGGCCAGTCAAGGCCTCGCCGTTATGCCATCGCAGCTGACTGCGTAGAAAGAACCGCCAACGCAAGCCGTCTTCGCTAATCTGCCAGTGATGGGCCAGATCGGGCTGCGGTTCTGGGCAACCGGTATTGAAGCGCGTCAAACCGGCATACACGGTCGCGACCAGATGTTGTTCCGCACGGCCGCTTAGCGTCAACGGATCAAGCTTTTCCAACGAGCGGTAATAAGGGATACGCAGCGTAGGGCTACCTTCCTGCCATTGGCCACCGAGGTGGGGGCTCAACAACTCTTGTAGATGCTGTGGCGCCAGTTGAGCCATTTCCAATGCTCCCTGGTGATCGCCCAGTTGCAGTAAACGCTGGAGATGTGCGGCCCGTAGTTCATCGGGGGTTTTCAGACACTGTAACTGAGCGCGTTTGCCTCGCCCGGCCTGTGAATGCCAACTTAACCAGCCTTGTTGCTGCAATTGCAGCACCAGGGTGCGTGCGTGCCGCTCGCTGCAATAGAAGATGGCAGCCAATTCACCGATGGTGATCGCCACCGGCGCGCTGCCTAGCTGGTGGTATAAACGTTGATACTGACCGAGGCGATGAACCAGGCGCATAGCGATATCCTAGGCGGAGGGATAAATCAGGAAGTGATTATACAAATTGTTCACTATTACTTCCGCAAATACCACCCCATACTGCGGTGATTGTCATTGTGCTCACATTTACGAGGTTCCTATGTATCGCCTGGCTGCTTTCGATATGGATGGCACCCTACTGACCCCCGATCACCGTGTTGGGTCGCAAACGCTGAGCGCGTTAAAGCAGCTTATTGACAGGGAGATGGTGGTAACCTTTGCCACTGGGCGACATTACCTAGATGCCCAGCCGATCATGGCGCAACTGGGTTTACAAGGTTACCTGATCACCGGTAACGGTACTCGCGTTTATGACCAGCAAGGGCGGCAATTGCATGCTACCGACTTACCGGCGGAGATTGCCGAAGAGGTTTTGCATACCCACTGGCGTACTTCTGCCAGCATGCATGTGTTTCGTGATGAGGGGTGGTTGACAGAAACCGCGGTGCCGGAAATGCTGGCTGCACATCATCTCAGTGGCTTTCATTTCCAACTCACCGATTTGCGCCGTCTGCCTGCATTTGGCAACAGTAAAGTCTGTTTCTGTGCCCCTCATGAAGAACTGATCAAACTGCAGGCACAGTTGAGTGAACATTTCGGTACCCGTGCCGATCTGTGCTTCTCGGCCTACGATTGCCTCGAGGTGTTGCCAAAGGGTTGCAACAAGGGAGCGGCATTGGACAGGTTGAGCCACCATCTGGGGCTGACGTTGGCCGATTGTATGGCCTTTGGCGATGCGATGAATGACAAGGAAATGCTGGCGGGAGTCGGTCATGGCGTGGTGATGGGCAATGCTCTGCCACAGCTGAAATCGTTACTGCCCCAACTTCAGGTTATCGGCCACTGCGAACAGCAGGCGGTGGCCCACTATTTACAACATTGGCTGCGTTCACCACACCTCACCTATTCCCCCGAATTCTGAGGTATTAGCATTACAGCCGGCCGGGTATGACTACCCGGCTTTTTTTATCCCTGCGTCTTTCAAGCTGTAGCGTTGTTGGCTGCGTACCCGCATCCCAGTCACTTACAAAAGTAAGCGCCTGGGGATGAGTGTCCTTACCGCCTAGCGACAACTTGAAATCCATTGGGGAGATTTATTCACTTAAAGTTTGGCCAACTGAGCGCTGTAAGGCGTCAGGTCACCGATATCACCGCGTAGGGGCGCTGCACGCTGCGCGCTGCGCCCTTCCGGATATTTGACATTAACTTAATAACTTATTTTTCTAACAAGTTAGCCAGTTGGGTGCTGTAAGGCGTCAAATCGCCGATATGGTTGCTGACCCAGTCGCTATTGTAATAGGTATCCAGATAGCGCTCGCCGCTGTCGCACAGCAGGGTGACGATGGCACCTTGCTCGCCTTTATCCCGCATCTGCTTGGCCAGTTGCAGCGCTCCCCAGACGTTGGTCCCGGTAGAGGCGCCTACCTTACGGCCAAGAATATTTTCCAACCAATAAATGGTGGCGATACTGGCGGCATCTGGCACGCGCAGCATGTTGTCGATCACCGAAGGGATAAACGACGGTTCGGCGCGTGGGCGGCCAATCCCTTCGATGCGGCTGCCACAGCTGCCGATGATGGTGCGATCGCCATGATGGAAGCAGTCGTAGAACACCGAGTTTTCCGGATCGACTACGGTGAGCTGCGTATCATGCCCTTGATAGCGAATGTAACGCCCCAGCGTTGCTGAAGTGCCGCCGGTGCCTGCACTCATCACGATGTGTTTCGGGATCGGGTATGGTTCGCGCTCCATCTGACGGAAAATGCTGTCGGCGATGTTGTTGTTGCCACGCCAGTCGGTGGCGCGTTCGGCAAAGGTGAACTGATCCATATAATGGCCGTTCAACTCTTTGGCCAACTCCTCTGACACCGCATAAATCTGGGCCGCATGATCGACAAAATGGCTGCGGCCACCGTAGAAGGCGATTTGCTCCACCTTACGCTTGGCGGTGCAGGAAGGCATCACCGCGATAAACGGCAGACCGAGCAGGCGGGCAAAATAGGCTTCAGATACCGCCGTGCTGCCCGAAGAGGCTTCAATAATCGGCGTGTTCTGGTTGATCCAACCGTTACACAGCCCATAAAGGAACAGTGAACGCGCCAGGCGGTGTTTCAGACTACCGGTGGGATGGGTGCTTTCATCTTTCAGGTAAAGATAGATGCCGGGAAATTCCGGCAGGTTCAAGCGGATCAAGTGCGTATCGGCGGAGCGTTGGAAATCCGCTTCTATTTCACCAATAGCATATTTTACCCAAGCGTTTGTCATAATCTGGCCTCAAAATAGGGGGCTTAAACCCGCCGCCTTGGCAAGCTGTAGCTTGAAATTCAGCAGGGATGTTTGAGATGTAGCATAGCGGTTCAGCGAGAAAAAAGGATTGCCATTTTTCCTGTTTAACGGCCTAATGGGAGAAATATTTTCTATGAAATTACCCTATGTTGGATAAAACTGACCGTAAACTGCTGTGCATGCTGCAACAAGACTGCACGCAATCGTTACAAGTGCTGGCCGAAGCGGTGAATCTGACCTCAACGCCCTGCTGGAAACGGCTAAAAAGGCTGGAAGATGAAGGTTACATTCGCGCGCGTGTCGCTTTGCTGGATAATGAAAAGCTCGGGCTTGGCCTGACGGCGTTTGTGCTGATAAAAACCCAGCAGCACAGCAGCGAGTGGTATCAGAAATTTGTCGAACTTACCGCGCAGATGCCGGAAGTGTTGGCATTTTACCGTATGGCGGGGGAGTACGATTACCTGATGCAGGTCGAGGTGGCAGACATGAAAAGCTATGACAATTTCTATAAACGCCTGGTGACCGGTGTGCCGGGGCTGATTGATGTCACTTCCAGCTTCGCTATGGAAAAAATCAAATACACCACGGCGCTACCCGTGCCAGAGTGAAACCTTCACTCTACTGTTGAATTTTAAGGTTGCAGGGCTGCAGCCGGTAATTTGTCGGATACTGTCTGGAATAAAACTGCGTGAGACTCTTTGCTCAAATAGGTTGGTACTTCCGCCGCGAGTGGCGCCGCTACCTCGGGGCTGTGGTGCTTCTGATTGCCATTGCCATCCTGCAACTGCTGCCGCCTAAGCTGGTTGGCATTATTGTCGATGGCGTTACCAAAGATCAGATGTCCAACAAGGTGCTGATGGCCTGGCTGGGGTTGATGCTTGGCACCGCCATTGTGGTTTATCTGCTGCGTTACGTGTGGCGGGTTCTGCTGTTTGGGGCTTCCTACCAGCTGGCCGTCGAACTGCGGGAAAACTTCTATCGCCAACTCAGCCGTCAGAACCCGGCTTTCTATCTGCGCCATCGAACCGGTGATCTGATGGCCAGAGCGACCAATGACGTTGACCGCGTGGTGTTTGCTGCCGGTGAAGGTGTGCTGACGCTGGTGGACTCTTTGGTCATGGGGCTGGCGGTGCTGATCGTGATGAGTACCCAGATCAGCTGGCAATTGACCCTGCTTTCCCTGATCCCGATGCCGATCATGGCGATCGTCATCAAATACTATGGCGATCAGTTGCACCAGCGTTTCAAGTCGGCGCAGGCTGCGTTCTCCAGCCTTAACGATCAGGCGCAGGAGAGCATGACCAGCATCCGTATGATCAAGGCTTTTGGCCTGGAGGATCATCAGTCCAACCAGTTTGCCGAAGTGGCGGCGCAAACCGGTGCGAAGAATATGCACGTGGCACGAGTCGATGCGCGTTTTGACCCGACCATTTACATCGCTATCGGTGCGGCCAACCTGCTGGCAATCGGCGGCGGTAGCTGGATGGTGGTTAACGGTTCCCTCACGCTGGGCCAACTGACCAGCTTTGTCATGTACCTCGGCCTGATGATTTGGCCGATGCTGGCACTGGCCTGGATGTTCAACATCGTCGAGCGCGGCAGTGCCGCCTATAGCCGTATCCGCAGCCTGCTGGAAGAGGCACCGGCCGTGAAGGATGGTGAACTCGATCTGCCCGCCGGGCGCGGCAACCTGAGTGTGGAAATCAACGCCTTCCATTATCCGCAAACCAACAAACCCGCGCTGCATGACGTGGCGTTACAGTTGCAGCCAGGGCAAATGTTGGGGTTGTGTGGGCCTACCGGTTCGGGCAAATCGACGCTGCTTTCGTTGATCCAGCGCCAGTTCGATATTGATGACGGCCATATCAGCTACCACGGCTTGCCACTCACCCAAATCAAGCTCGACGAGTGGCGTTCGCGCCTGTCGGTTGTTAGCCAGACACCGTTCCTGTTCTCCGATAGCGTGGCCAATAATATCGCCTTGGGCAATCCGGCGGCCACTCAGGAACAGATTGAACAGGCGGCGCGCCTGGCCAGCGTACATGAAGATATTCTGCGTTTGCCCCAGGGTTACGAGACTGAGGTGGGTGAGCGCGGTGTGATGCTTTCTGGTGGTCAGAAACAGCGTATATCCATCGCGCGGGCGCTACTGCTGGAGGCGGAAATTCTGATCCTCGACGATGCCCTCTCGGCGGTGGATGGGCGCACCGAACACCAAATCTTGCATAATCTACGCAGCTGGGGGCAAAACCGCACGGTGATCATCAGTGCACACCGCCTTTCGGCCCTGACGGAAGCCAGCGAAATCCTGGTGATGCAACACGGCTCGGTGGTACAGCGCGGTGAGCATGGGCAATTGGCTAGCGAGCCTGGCTGGTATCGCGACATGTATCGTTATCAGCAACTGGAAGCGGCGTTGGATGAATCTCCTGATAGCACCGAGGAGGTTTTGGCCGATGAGTAAGATACAAAATATGTGGCCAACGCTGAAACGTTTGCTGGCCTATGGCTCGCCTTATCGTAAACCCCTGGGGTTGGCGATATTGATGCTGTGGGTAGCGGCAGCGGCGGAAGTCGCCGGGCCAATTCTGATCGGCTACTTTATTGATAACTATGTTGCCAAAGGGCAGTTGCCGCTGATGATTGTCAGCTCCCTGGCGGTGGCTTATATCCTGCTGGAACTACTCGCTGCGGCGTTGCACTATTTTCAGGCCATCCTGTTTAATCGCGTGGCGGTCGGGGTAGTGCAACGCTTGCGCACCGACGTGATGGACGCGGCGTTGCGCCAACCGCTGAGTGCCTTTGATACCCAGCCTGTCGGGCAATTGATCTCGCGGGTGACCAACGATACCGAAGTGATCAAAGATCTGTATGTGATGGTGGTGTCCACGGTACTGAAAAGTGCGGCGCTGATCGGGGCGATGCTGGTGGCGATGTTCAGCCTGGACTGGCGTATGGCGCTGGTGGCGATCTGCATCTTCCCGGCGGTGCTGGTGGTGATGGGGATCTATCAATATTACAGCACGCCGATTGTGCGGCGGATGCGTAGCTACCTGGCGGATATCAACGATGGCTTCAACGAAGTGATCAGCGGCATGGGGGTGATCCAGCAGTTCCGCCAACAGATTCGCTTTGGTGAGCGTATGAGTGCGGCCAGCCGCTCGCATTATACCGCCAGGATGCAGACGCTGCGCCTGGATGGTTTCCTGTTGCGGCCACTGCTTAGCCTGTTCTCTGCCCTGGTGCTATGCGGCCTGTTGATGCTGTTTGGCTTCAGCGGTGAGGGCGCGATTGGCGTGGGGGTACTGTATGCCTTCATCAACTATCTTGGCCGTTTGAACGAACCGTTGATTGAGCTGACCGCCCAGCAATCGATATTGCAGCAGGCCGTGGTGGCCGGTGAGCGTATTTTCGAGCTGATGGATCGCAGCCAGCAGAGCTATGGTAGTGACGATCGCCCGCTGGCGACTGGCCATATTGATATCAACGACCTGAGTTTTGCCTACCGTAGCGACAAAAAAGTGCTGCAACATATCTCTTTGCAGGTGCCGTCACGGGGTTTTGTTGCCCTGGTGGGTCATACCGGCAGCGGAAAGAGCACCTTGGCTAATCTGTTGATGGGCTATTATCCGCTGAGCGAAGGTGAAATTCGTCTGGATGGTCGCCCGTTGTCTTCGCTTTCGCACTGCACCCTGCGCCAAGGTATCGCTATGGTGCAGCAAGATCCGGTGGTGATGGCGGAATCGGTGCTGGCAAACGTCACGCTTGGTCGCGCTATCGGTGAAGAGGCGGTCTGGCAGGCGCTGGAAACGGTGCAACTGGGCGAACTGGTGCGTAGCTTCCCACAAGGGATCCATACGCGTCTAGGGGAGCAGGGGAATAACCTGTCCGTAGGACAGAAACAGTTGCTGGCCTTAGCGCGTGTATTGGTACAGGCCCCCCAGATCCTGATCCTGGATGAAGCGACCGCAAACATAGACTCTGGCACCGAGCAGGCGATCCAGCGAGCCTTACGGCTGATCCGCGAGCAGACGACGTTAGTGGTGATCGCTCATCGCCTTTCAACCATTGTTGATGCTGACTCTATTCTGGTACTGCATCGCGGTCATGCCGTGGAGCAGGGGAACCACCAGCAATTGTTGGCACAGCAGGGCCGTTACTACCAGATGTATCAGCTACAGCTGGTGGGTGAAGAGTTGGCCGCCGCGACTCGCGACGAAACTCAACCCGCATAGCCTTAAACAAGGGCTCCCCTCCAGGAGCCCGCACCACCAACAGGCAATACCGCTTTTCAACTCCCCCTTAGTGCACTTTCCCAACGCGCAATGCACCAAAAAGGTGCGCAATCTCCAGGCTGCGATCTCTGCTTTCGTCCAGAGCTGGCCTCTGGTTGTGGGTGTTTCTATATAATTAATTGAATTTAAATACAAAATAATTTGTGGCACAGCCTTTGCTTTATATGACTCGTACCGGGGGTAAGTTTTTGGGCTTAATCGTGGAGAGGCAATATGAAGCTGGTTACCGTGGTGATCAAACCATTCAAGTTAGAGGACGTGCGTGAAGCCTTATCCTCTGTAGGTATTCAGGGGCTGACCGTAACCGAAGTCAAAGGCTTTGGCCGCCAGAAGGGTCATGCCGAGCTCTATCGCGGGGCAGAGTACAGCGTCAATTTCTTACCTAAGGTCAAAATTGATATCGCTATTGCTGATGACCAACTGGATGAAGTGGTTGATGTGATTAGCAAGGCTGCGTACACCGGCAAGATCGGTGACGGCAAAATTTTCGTTGCTGAGTTGCAACGTGTGATTCGAATTCGTACCGGCGAAACCGACGAAGCGGCTCTGTGATCGCAGGCTCAGTCAACTGAATGGGGATGGATTGATAATGAAAAGACTGTTATCCACGTTGGGCCTGAGTTTGGTAACCCTGGTTCCTTCTTTGGCACTGGCCGCTCCGGCGGTGGCAGACAAGGCGGACAACGCCTTTATGATGATTTGCACCGCGCTGGTGCTGTTTATGACCTTACCGGGCGTAGCGCTGTTCTACGGCGGTCTGCTGCGCTCCAAGAACGTTCTTTCGATGTTGACTCAGGTGACCGTCACTTTTGCCCTGGTGTGCGTGCTGTGGGTTATTTACGGCTACAGCCTGGCGTTCAGCGAAGGTAACGCCTTCTTCGGTGGCTTCCAGACGGTGATGCTCAAAGGGATCGGGATAGACAGCCTGACCGGCACCTTTAGCCAGATGATCCACGTGGCGTTCCAGTGCTCCTTCGCCTGTATTACCGTGGCGTTGGTGGTGGGCGGCTTTGCCGAACGCATCCGCTTCTCTGCGGTGGTTATTTTTGCCGCCATCTGGTTCACGATTTCCTACCTGCCGATTGCGCATATGGTTTGGGGCGGTGGTTTCCTGGCAGCCGACGGCGCGTTGGACTTTGCGGGCGGTACCGTGGTGCATATCAACGCTGCCAGTGCTGGTCTGGTAGGGGCCTATCTGTTGGGTAAACGTGCTGGCTATGGCAAAGAGGCCTTCAAGCCACACAACCTGCCGATGGTGTTTACCGGAGCCTCGATCCTGTATATCGGCTGGTTTGGCTTCAACGCCGGTTCGGCCAGTGCGGCCAACGGTATTGCGGCGTTGGCGTTCCTCAACACGGTGATAGCCACTGCCGGTGCGATCCTCTCTTGGACCTTCGCCGAGTGGGTGCTTCGTGGTAAACCTTCCTTGCTGGGAGCCTGCTCGGGCTGTATCGCTGGTCTGGTTGCGGTTACGCCTGCGGCGGGTACCGTGGGGGTGGGGGGAGCGCTGATTATCGGCCTGGTAGGCGGTGTCGCTGGCCTGTGGGGCGTGGTTACGCTGAAGAAATGGCTGAAAGTTGACGACACCTGCGATGTGTTTGGTGTGCACGGGGTGTGCGGTATCGTTGGCTGTCTGTTGACCGGCGTCTTTACCGCTTCATCACTGGGCGGAACGGGCTACGCCGATGGCGTCACCATGGGGCACCAGGTCTGGATCCAGTTGCTGAGCGTTATTGTGACGCTGGTGTGGTCAAGCGTGGCCGCGTTTATCGCCTTTAAGGTAGCGGGGGCCGTGGTGGGACTGCGCGTACCGGAAGAGCAGGAACGCGAAGGCCTGGATGTGAACAGCCATGGCGAGAATGCTTACAACCAGTAAAATACGTTGAATTAAACCCCGAGGGGGCGATGGAAACATCGCCCCTTTTTCATTTAAACATCGCGCTTGCGGATCACGCCTTCTTGCACCGTTGTTGCTACCAGCACACCGTCGCGGGTGTAGAACTGGCCACGCACAAAGCCACGGGCACCGGAGGCTGAGGGGCTTTCCACTGCATATAGCAGCCAGTCGTCCATGCGGAACGGTCGGTGGAACCACATTGAATGGTCAATGGTAGCAACCTGCATGCCCGGCTCAAGGAAACCGACGCCATGTGGCTGTAGCGCCGTCAACAGGAAGTGAAAGTCAGAGGCGTAGCCAAGCAGATATTGATGGATCCGCAGGTCGTCCGGCATGGTGCCGTTGGCACGGAACCAGACGTGGCGATAAGGTTCTTCCACGCAGCCCTTCAACGGGTTGTGGAATTTCACCGGGCGCATTTCGATCGGCTTCGGGCCAATGAATTTGTCGCGCACTTTTTCCGGCAGCATATGCGACAGCTTTTGCGCAATTTCTGACTCCGACATCAATCCTTCCGGCGGTGGGACATCCGGCATGGTGTTTTGGTGTTCAAAACCTTGCTCGGGGTTTTGGAAAGAGGCTGTCATATAGAAAATGGGTTTGCCACTTTGAATGGCGCTGACGCGGCGTGCGCTGAAGCTATTGCCGTCGCGCAGGGTTTCTACGTCATAAACAATCGGTTTACTGCTATCCCCTGGGCGCAGGAAATAGCTGTGGAAGGAGTGAACGATACGCTCCGCAGGAACGGTTTGCTTGGCGGCATACAGCGCCTGGCCAACCACCTGACCGCCAAAGACCTGGCGTAACCCCAGATCTTCGCTTTGGCCGCGAAATAAACCTTCTTCAATTTTTTCCAAATCCAGCAGTTCGAGGAGGTTGTGCAGTGCCTGGCTCATAAAGTGGCGTTCCTTTTAGTCATCATGTTGCGCAGTGTGCTGAATATGATGGCAGGACGTCAATATATTGCGTTATTTCTGCAGAGGAGGTTGCCGCGGTCAGGGACGGTGTTATGAGGCCTTAGGGGGATTTAGGCCTAGTCCGATAGGCGGTTGTTAGTATTTTGTGCTAGGTTTAATGAGTGTAGTGGTTTAAGCCACCAACATGTTACTAATAATAAAGGAGACCGACCCATGAAACTCTGGCAAATGGTAGGGGGAGCAGCCGTATTGACGATCACACTGGCAGGCTGTGCCCACAAGAATGCGGATGTGCCCACTGCGGCCTCGCAAACACAGATCCAAGGCCCGGCGGTGCAAGGCTCAGTTAATATTCGCCAGCGTATTGCGCTGCCACCGGATGCGGTACTTACCGTGACCTTGTCCGATGCATCACTTGCTGATGCCCCTTCACGAGTGATTTCGCAGCGCGCGATGCGTACCGAAGGTCTACAGAGCCCGTTCCGCTTTACGCTACCGTATAATCCATCGGACATTCAGCCTAATGCGCGTATCATCCTGAGCGCGGCAATTACGGTGAATGGCCAGTTGATGTTCATCACCGACACCATTCAAGAAGTGATCAACCGCAACGGAACCCAGGCCGATCTGCTGTTAGTACAGGTACAAAACGTTCCGGTTCAGGCTGCTCCGTAAGTAGCAATGCCTGCATCTGACAGCCTTTGCGCCTCTGGCCAAAGGCTGTTTTCTTACCAGTGCCAGCCATACAGTTCAAAATCCACCGTACTGTGCGGGCCGAAAATAATCCCTTCTGCCAGTAACGCCTGCCGTTGGCGCTGAAAATCTTCGCCTTGCTGCGAGATCTGTCCGTGGCGGTTAATGACTCGGTGCCAAGGTAGGGTACTGCCCTCCGGTAAACGTCGTAATACGCCGCCAACCTGGCGTGCCGCACGTGGTGAACCTGCCAGCCGCGCTACTTCGCCGTAGGTGGTGACTTTGCCAGGAGGAATGGCGGCGACGATATGGAATACGCATTGGCTGAAGGTAGCGTCTTCTGGTTGCATGACTCTCTTCCTGCGTGATGAATAGGGCGGCGATGTTGTTAAACGGATGCAGCATGCGGCGACCTTACGGTCGAACATATTTGCTCCCGACAATTTAGCAACATTGCTAATGGGTCACCAATCTAAACTACTGTGGCGGGGAAGATGGGTAAGAAAACAGCGGTTGCTCCCGGCTGGCTTGCTATTTGCTTAGCCATCATCGATAATGCCCACCGCTTCGCAATTCAAGAAGCCGTCAATGGGGGCCCTGTTGGTTCTCCCGCAACACTAACTTGTGAACTCGGTCAGATCCGGAAGGAAGCAGCCGTAGCGAGTGACGTGTGTGCCGGGATGTAGCTGGCAGGGTCCCCACCAATTTCTAGTCCCCCCCAAAAAAAGCACCGACAAGCAACCGATGCTCTTTTCTTGACGCTTATGCCGGAGTTTCCCAGCAGGCAACCAGCGGATCGACGATCTGGCGCGTTGTGCCGTCGGTCAGGCCCAAATCCGTCAAGTGTGGTCCGGCATTGCATGCCAGGCAGGTGCCTTCAATCGCTTTGAACACCCGGTAGGGCGGTTCCCAGTCTGCAACCTTGGCACTCAGGTCGCGCAGGTTTTTAAATTGCTGCGCCAGCTGTGCGGCGGGGAGATCGGAAAGCATCCCGGCGATCGGCATGGCCACCTGTGCCAATATTTCACCGTTCTGGCTAAGAGCCATGCCGCCGCCGGTGGCGATCAATGCGTTGGCGGCCAGCGCCATGTCATGAGGGTCGCGACCCAGCACTACCAGGTTATGCGAATCATGAGAGTAGCTGGTGGCAATCGCCCCCCGTAATTCACCCCAACCTTCCAGTAATGCCAACTGAGGCTTGGCAGGATGCCGGGCGTGGCGATGCTGTACCCAGATCAGACTGAACCCAGACGGGAGCTGTACCTTGCCGTTGCGGACTTCTACCGTGGTTTCATTCCATTGAGTGAAGCGTGCACCTTTGATATGGCGCAACGTGGCTTGGCCGTGGTGAATGGCGGCAACACGCATGATGAAATCATCGGCGGCCAATGGCGACAGGTGGAGCGTGTCACGCGGTGCGGATACGCCTGGCGTGGCTTGTACCGGAGCCAGCATTTTGCCCTGCTCTGCCAGACACTGGCCAGCAACGTACACCTGCCGGGCCTGGAGGTGTTCCAGTGAGTCAAAGACGACCATATCGGCGATCCTTCCTGCGGCAATCAGGCCCAGATCGTTACGTTGCAAGCGAATGGCGGCGTTGAGCGTTGCCATCCGTAACGCATCGGTGGCCGGTAATCCGTGTTCAATCAGCAGATTGAGCAGGGCGATAATGCCGCCTTTCTCCAACAGCATATCGGGTGGCACATCATCGGTGCAGATGGTGATTTGGGAAGAGAAATGCGGTAGCGATTTTAATGCCGCAACAATTTCAGGCAACAGATAAGGATGAGAACCTCGGATCTCCAGCGTCAGCCCGGAGCGTAATTTCTCCAGGGCATCGGCGGCAGAGGTCAGTTCATGGTCGGAGGTCACGCCTGCGGCCAGATAGGCTTGCAGCTGCGGGCCACTCAAACCACGCGCATGGCCTTCAATCAGTTTGCCGCTGTTAAGCCCGGCGTTGAGGATTTCCTGCATCCGCTCGCTACCGTGCAGTACGCCGTGCATATCCATCACTTCCGCCACGCCGCCCACTTCGGGCCAGGCTAACATGGTATCCATTTCATTGCCGCCAAAGTCGGCACCGGACATTTCCAGCCCGGGCGTTGAAGGTACGCTGGAGGGAGCCGCGCAGATCACCCGTAGAGGCAGATTGCGGCTGGCATCCACCGCGTAGCGCACTCCGGCAACGCCAAGCACGTTCGCCAATTCATGTGGATCCCAGAAGATAGTGGTGGTGCCCTGTGCGACGACGATCTCGGCATAGCGTTCTGGCAGCAGATGGGAACTCTCAACGTGCACATGGGTATCGATCAGACCAGGGCTGAGGAAGGCCCCTGCCAAGTCTTGTGTCTGATGTGCCATTTGCAAAGAGCCACAAGGGTGAACGCTGGCGATCAGTGGGCCGACAATGCCAATATCAACCAAGCGGATCTCCCCGGTGACCATGTCGATCAGGTTGGCGTTGGTCAGCAAGAGATCAAACGGCGTATTACCCAGCGCGGCCTGTACGGCACGTTGGCGTTCACCGGTACTGACAGAAAAGGTGGTCATGATAATCCCCAGAATAAGAGTAAGGGGTTACTGTAGGCGGGGGCGTAAGCTTTGCACAGATGATTTAATTTATTGTGTGATAAGAAACGGTTATGCTGTGGCAAACGTTTACCTATTATTCTGGCAGGTTAGGCTATGTCCGAGCCATGGCGACGGTTACCCGCGCTTTCCCTCAAGCAAATTCAGTACTTTGTGACCCTGGCGCAGCTACGGCATTTCACCGATACCGCCAGCCGTCTGGCGATCAGTCAGCCCGCGTTAAGCAGTGCGCTGCGGCAAACCGAAACCGTGCTTGGCGGGAGGTTAGTCAATCGAACGGCCTCTGCGGTGACCCTGACGGAACTAGGCACGGCGATCCTGCCACATGCGCAGCGGCTGTTGAATGTGGCTCACGCTACCTTTGATGATATGCAACGCGTCATGTTGGCCGGTGGGGATGGCACGTTACGTATTGGTCTGGTGCCTTCGGTGAGCAACCTGCTGTTTCCTGCTGTACCGCGATTGCTGGCGCAACATTTCCCACGTTTACGCATAGAATTCCACGATCAAACTAATGATTCCCTGCTGCTACAGTTGGAGAATGGGCAAATAGATTTCGGCATTGGGGCTTTGGACAGTTCGGTGTCAGATCGGCTTGAGATCTATCCGTTGCAGGAAGATCCGTTTGTGGCGGTGATGCGTCGGGACGATCCCTTGGCTGAACCACATCATCTTCCTTGGCGGCAATTGGCTAACAGGGATATTGCGGTATTTTCGAAAGGGAACAGCAGTCGATTGGTGTCGGCATTGGCGGAAAGCCATCGTCTGAACTTAACGGCGCGTTATCAGGTTGATTTTCTGGAAACGCTGTATGGCTTGGTGCGCTCACAATTAGCGGTGGCTATTTTGCCGCAGCTTTATACAACGCATTTAAACGATGAAGAATTAACCGTTATTCAATTACAGCAGCCATTACTTAGCCGCACTGTAGCACTTATGCGCAGCGCAGAACAAAATCACTCACCTTTAATTGAAAACTGTTTCCAATTGCTACTGTACGATTTCCAGCTCAGAGGCAAGTAAACTTGAATTTTTAAGATAATACTTAATCTGAGCGACCATTGACGCCGATAATATTATCGGCTCAACGCAAGGCTACTATGATTATCTTACAAATTTCCAAACGGCGACCGGGATTTTATCGTACAGCTTGTTCATGGTCAGTTCGGCCAGGCGATGATCGGCGGCAGAGTAGAACAGCTCTAACTCATCGTCAGAAAGTTCGTACTTATTTTTCTCGATCACGCGCTCAAGGGTTTCAATCGTGGTGCATTTACGCAAACGCATCAGATAGTCAATTTTTGTCATGATAACCTTTAGTCTTATTAACCGTAAAATTATTTGAGGATAATTATCCCCTAAGTTTTCATCGTGGTACAGATGCCCTGTCCTGAGAACAATCTGAATGTGCGTGCCTTGGTTTTTTGCCAGCGACGCAAATCGGAATCATTAATACCGTAGCTGCTAAACAGGGTGTAGGTATCGTCGAGGTACTCTTCGACCAGTTCCGATAAATCACCTTCGTCCATGTATTTAATTTTAAAACTCATTACAAACGAAGCAATATGTTCGATCAGCTCATTAAGCTGCAGATTGACGGCGGACGTTGGATCGTTTACCCAGCCGTGGTGGCTGTCGCCCAAGGTTGCTATGCCTTCGTCATACAAATTTTCACACAAGAATTTGAGTTGAGCAATATCGTGCCTTTTAGGCGAATACTCATCCATATCATCTCCCGTCAGTCTTAATTTCGGTGTTGATAACACTCTGTGAGTACACTGATTTAACATCATATGCAGTGAAGCTTAGCTTAGGCTTAATAAACTTTCAGCATAATAAATATAAATCATTTTTTGCCATCTAGCCTGTTACTATTACCGAAACTTACAATTCGTCAGCAGTTGATGGACGCGAGTTGTCGATAACCTCAAACATCAAACCCTTTTCCGTCAGGGTAAAAGTGACAGTATCATTTATGTATTCTTCACTACTGATATCCAGGCATGCGTTAAAAATCGACCACTGATAGCGGTAACTCATTGAATACTCGCTATTACTGATGCAGTTAATCTCAATGATTTCTAATGAGCCTTCCACATAGCGTGCATTCTCGGAGTAAAAACTTAGCCCACTGGTGAGCGCCGGTGCCAAATCAGATAATCGATTACCGATCACTTTCCTTAGTTGTTTCACGGAAAGTGTGCCTATTTCGGAACAATGGCTTAGCGTCACTAGCATTTGGATATCTGGTTGTATCACATTCTATGCCGCTATCTTACTCCTTTTCCAGCCTTGGTGGGCAAACTTTTCGCTGAATAACGATTTTTTACCCAGCTTTGGGATTTTTACTGTTCGATAGTTCCGCCGCTCACCCAGCGGCATCGGCTCGATAGCCTGGAAATGTTACGTCCCGTTGCATTATTCGCACTTGAACGGCTTGAGATCTGTTAGTTGTTGTGATGTTATATTATTACATTAACTATACTCTTTTTGGCGATAACCATGCTGCCTCTCCTGCCTGTGACCCTGTTTACCTCAACTGTAGTTTTGCGCTGCGGTGCCGTTTCCCTGTTGCTGATCCTGCTTTGGTTAGCCATTGCGTGGGCGGTTGCGCTGCCATGATGACGTTGCAAAACGCCATTGTGGGTTATGACCATACTCCTCTGTTTCCACCGCTATGCGGTCGTTTTGCCATCGGTTCATTAACTGCGGTGATCGGTGTTAATGGTGCCGGTAAATCTACGTTGTTGAAATCGTTGGCCGGGTTGCATCCGTTGCTGGGCGGCAAGCTAAATTTTGCGGGCGGAAAGGCTCCGGCGATGGCCTATTTGCCACAACTGGCGGAGTTGGATCGTCAATTTCCTATTCTGGTCAAGGATCTGGTCGCCATGGGCCGCTGGCCGCAAAGCGGCCTGTTTGGCGGTGTAAATAAACGCTCCATGCAGCAAATTGCCGGCGCGTTAGACACCGTGGGCATGAGTTCAATGGCTTGTGAGGTGGTGGGGGAGTTATCCGGTGGGCAACTGCAACGCGTACTATTTGCCCGTTTGCTGGTCCAGCAAGCACCACTGATTTTACTGGATGAACCCTTCACCGGCATCGATGCGGCAACCACTCAGTTGTTGCTGCGGGTCATTGCGCAGTTACACCGGCAGGGAAAGACGGTGATTGCCGTATTGCACGATATGTCTACCGTGGCCAACCATTTCCCCGAAGCGCTGTTGCTCACCCCCGAGCGTTGCCATTGGGATAATGCCGAGCGAGTGTTAGCGCATTATTCGACGGCGGCTAATCAGAGGGGGGCCGCGTAATGACGCTACTCCATCTGCTGCTCGATCCTTTTGTCTCTTTCGGTTTTATGCGACGGGCATTGGTTGCCTGCCTGGCAATATCTCTGAGCGCTGCACCACTAGGGGTGTTTTTATTGCTGCGCCGGATGAGCCTGGTGGGCGATGCGCTTTCTCATGCGGTATTACCCGGTGCAGCCATCGGCTATCTGATTTCTGGCATGTCGCTGGTAGCCATGGGCGTAGGGGGATTTATTGCCGGGTTGGCCGTAGCCATGCTGTCCGGACTGGTGAGCCGCAAAACCCCGTTAAAAGAGGACGCCAGCTTTGCGGGTTTCTATTTGGGGTCGCTGGCGTTGGGCGTCACGCTGGTCTCTTTACGCGGATCGAGCGTTGACCTGCTACACGTACTGTTTGGCTCGATCCTGGCGGTGGATGCACAGGCGATTGTTATGGTCGGCATTATCGCCAGTATTTCGCTCATGATGTTGGCTGTGCTGTATCGCGCTCTGGTGATTGAATCCTTTGACTGCACTTTTTTACGCGTTAGCGCACCAGGCTGGCTGGCGTGGGTCCACGGGCTTTTTCTCGCCTTGGTGGTGATCAACCTGGTGGCCGGTTTTCAAATCCTTGGCACCTTGATGTCGGTAGGGCTGATGATGCTACCGGCGACCTGCGCTCGGTTTTGGGCACGAGATTTGCCGCAGACCTTGGCCGTGGCTATGGGGATTGGGCTACTTGCCAGCCTGATTGGTTTGGAGTGGTCCTACTACGCTTCGCTGCCCGCAGGCCCGGCGATCGTCCTTAGTGCCAGCGTGGCGTTTTTAATTTCGATTTTGTTTGGGACGCGTGGCGGGATGTTGCGCCGTGCGCGTCATTGAGAAGTGCTATCTGCAAGGAGAAAACATGAAATCTTTAACCATAACGCTGGTGGCAGCTGCTCTGCTCGCCAGCCCGTTAGCGCAGGCGAAAACCGTTGAGACCGTGGCCAGCTTTTCTATTCTTGGCGATATCGTCAAACAGGTGGGGGGCGAACATGTGAAAGTCAGTACGCTGGTTGGCCCGGATGGCGATCCGCACAGTTTTGAGCCATCGCCGCAAGACAGCAAGCAACTGGCGCAGGCCGATGTGGTGTTTGTCAGCGGATTGGGGCTTGAAGGTTGGATCGACCGGTTGGTGAAGGCTTCCGGTTATCAGGGGCCTGTGATCACCGTATCCAAAGGGATCGAGTCGCGAAGCATGGAAGAAGAGGGTAAACAGGTCACCGATCCACACGCCTGGAACAGCATGAACAATGGCGTGCAGTATGCGACCAACGTGATGAATGCGCTGATTGTTGCAGATCCTGAAGACGCCGCCTATTTCCGCCAACGTGGCGGTGAATATATTCAACAGCTTCAGCAGCTCGATAGTTGGGCCAGAGCACAGTTCGCGGCGGTGCCACAGCAAAAACGCAAGGTGCTAACCAGCCATGATGCTTTCGGCTATTTTAGCCAAGAGTACGGCGTCACCTTCCTTGCCCCGGTCGGTTTTTCTACCGAGGCTGAAGCCAGTGCCAGCGATGTCGCCGGGTTGATCAAGCAGATCAGGCAGGAAAAAGTCCATGCCTACTTTATTGAGAACCAAACGGATCCGCGCTTGGTGCAGCAAATCGCGGCGGCAACGGGAGCGAAAGCGGGGGGGGAGTTGTATCCTGAAGCACTATCCAAACCGCAAGGCCCGGCGGCCAGCTATGTACAGGCGTTCAAACACAATGTTGAGGCTATTGCTGGCAGCATGAAGTAGGTTTTATTCCCCACCGTGTGCGGTGGGTTTTTCTCTTTGCCGTGGCATTTGGCAATAAAAAAGCCCCGTTGAGCAGCAACGGGGCTTTGGCTACTAATGACACTTTGGCTTAACGCTTTTTCTTACGTCCCTGTACCGCTTTATAACGCGGGTTGGACTTACAAATCACAAAGACGCGGCCATGACGGCGCACAACTTTGCAATCCGGATGGCGACCCTTCGCCGAACGCAGTGAACTCAATACTTGCATCATCAACCCCGATTATTTTCTGCTGTTAACCAAATGGCCAAACCGCTGCTGGAAGCGCGCGGTGCTGCCTTCTTTTGAGAACTCTTTCTGCTTACCGGTGTAGTACGGATGCGAAGCGGAAGAGACATCTATGGTGACGTAGGGCCAGCTTTTACCTTCAAGCTCGATAGTGCGATCGGTTTTGATGGTCGACCCCACCTTGAAGAAGGTATCGGCGCTGAGATCGTGAAATACCACGGTACGGTAGTCTGGATGGATGCCTGTTTTCATGACGGCCTCAATTGTTATGTTATACTATAACAATAATTATGCACCTCTCTGGGATCGGGATCAACCTCAAAATTGTGTTAATCAGCGTTGGGCTTATTGGCTAAATAGCAGGCATAAAAAAGGCCGCTTGCGCGGCCTTGGTTGTCAGCAGGAAAGCATCAGTGATGCTTAACCGGATGGGCGTGTTCCAGATCTTCAGTCTTTTTGCTGAAGCGGCGGCGAACCACCACGAAGAACACCGGTACAAAGAAGATAGCCAAGACGGTAGCTGTCACCATCCCGCCCATTACGCCGGTACCTACCGCGTTTTGAGCGCCGGAGCCTGCACCGCTGCTGATAACCAGCGGCATAACCCCGAGGATAAAGGCCAGTGACGTCATCAGGATTGGACGCAGACGCATACGCACCGCTTCCAATGTTGCTTCGATCAACCCTTTACCTTCTTTATCCATCA
This sequence comes from Serratia silvae, assembly GCF_023282985.1. Taxonomy (GTDB): domain Bacteria; phylum Pseudomonadota; class Gammaproteobacteria; order Enterobacterales; family Enterobacteriaceae; genus Chania; species Chania silvae. Next base: position 193,290 of record NZ_JAGQDC010000003.1, read on the forward strand.
GGTCCTTGGCGAATTCCACGATCAATATCGCGTTCTTCGCCGACAACCCAATGGTTGTCAACAGGCCTACCTGGAAGTAAACGTCATTTTCCAGCCCGCGCATGGTCGCGGCCAACAGGGCACCAATGACCCCCAGTGGCACAACCAACATAACGGAGAACGGAATCGACCAGCTCTCGTAGAGAGCAGCCAGACACAGGAACACCACGATCAGCGAGATGGCGTACAGTGACGGAGCCTGGTTACCGGACAGACGTTCCTGATAGGACATACCGGTCCAGTCATAGCCGACGCCGTTTGGCAGTTTTGCCGCCAGCTGTTCCATCATGTCCATCGCTTCACCGGTACTCTTACCCGGTGCCGCCTGGCCGAGGATTTCCATTGATGGCAGGCCGTTGTAACGTTCCAGACGTGGTGAACCAAATTCCCATTTCGCCGTGGCGAAGGAGGAGAACGGTACCATCTGCCCGGTGCGACCACGAACAAACCAGTTATTAATATCTTCCGGTAGCATACGGAACGGGGCTTCAGCCTGTACGTAAACCTTCTTCACACGACCGCGGTCGATAAAGTCGTTCACATACGAGCCGCCCAGCGCGGTGCCGATGGTGGTATTAATATCGCTCAGGGAAACGCCCAGCGTCTGTGCTTTCTCCTGATCGATGATCAGTTTGAACTGCGGTGTATCTTCCAGACCGTTCGGACGCATTCCGACCAGCAAGTCTGGATGTTCTGCCGTCATGCCCAACAGTTGGTTACGTGCTGCGGTCAGTTTCTCGTGACCCAGGTTAGCCTGATCGATCAGCTGGAAGTCGAAGCCGGTTGCCGTCCCCAGTTCCACAATCGCTGGCAGGTTAAAGGCGAATACCAGACCGTCTTTAATCTGTGAGAAAGCCCTCATAGCACGGCCTGCAATGGCCGGTACCTTGTTCTCTTCACCTTTACGTTCAGACCAGTCTTTCAGGCTGATAAACGCCAAACCGGTGTTCTGGCCCTGGCCGCTGAAGCCGAAGCCATTAACGGTAAACACCGAGTTAATGTTGTCGCCTTCTTTCTCGTGGTAGTAGCGGTTAACTTCGTCCAGGACTTTCTGGGTACGCTCCTGGGTGGCACCCGCTGGCATTTGAACCATGGTCAGCAGGATGCCCTGGTCTTCGTCCGGCAGGAACGAGGAAGGCAAGCGCATAAACAGTACCGCCATACCAACCACGATCAGCAGGTAGATCACCAGATAACGCCCAGTGCTACGCAGAATGTTCGCTACGCTATCGGTATAGTGGTGGGTGCTCTTATCAAACAGGCGGTTGAACCAGCCGAAGAAGCCGGTCTTGATGCCGTGATCGCCTTTCGGGATCGGTTTGAGCATGGTGGCACACAGCGCAGGCGTCAGGATCAACGCTACCAATACCGACAGCACCATGGCAGAAACGATGGTAATCGAGAACTGGCGATAGATTGCCCCGGTTGACCCACCGAAGAAGGCCATCGGGATAAATACCGCTGACAGCACCATGGCGATACCCACCAAGGCGCCCTGGATCTGTTCCATCGATTTCTTGGTGGCTTCTTTTGGCGGCAGGCCTTCTTCGGCCATGACACGCTCAACGTTTTCTACCACCACGATGGCGTCATCCACCAGCAGGCCTATCGCTAGCACCATGCCGAACATCGTCAGGGTGTTTATCGAGAAACCAAACGCAGCCAGGATGGCGAACGTCCCCAGCAATACTACCGGCACGGCAATCGTTGGGATCAGCGTAGCGCGGAAGTTCTGCAGGAACAGATACATCACCAGGAATACCAGGATGATCGCTTCAATCAGGGTTTTTACCACTTCGTTAATGGAAATCTTAACGAACGGCGTGGTGTCATAAGGGTAAACAACTTTCAGACTTGCAGGGAAGAACGGTTCCAGTTTGGCCAGTTCTGCCTTGACTTCTGACGCTGTGTTCAGGGCGTTGGCACCGGTTGCCAGCTTGATACCGATACCGGCAGCAGGCTTACCGTTATAACGAGCAATAACGTTGTAGCTTTCACCACCCAGTTCAACTCTGGCCACATCTCTCAGACGCACCTGCGAACCGTCCGGGTTGACTTTCAGCTGGATCTTGCTGAATTCTTCCGGCGAGGTCAGGCGGGTTTGTGCGATGATCGAGGCGTTCAGCTGTTGCCCTTTTACCGGTGGAGTACCACCGAGCTGGCCTGCAGCAACCTGGTTGTTCTGAACCTTGATCGCAGCGATAACATCGCTCGGGGTCAGTTGGTAATTGTTCAGTTTGTTGGGATCGAGCCAGATACGCATCGCGTACTGGGAACCAAACAGCTGCACATCACCCACACCAGAGGTACGGCTGATAGGATCCTTGATGTTGGAACCCACATAGTCCGCGATATCTTCCTGCGTCATGCTGCCATCTTCGGAAATAAAGCCCGCTACCATCAGGAAGCTGCTGCTTGATTTCTCAACGCTAACGCCTTGTTGCTGTACTTCTTGTGGCAGCAGCGGCATCGCCAACTGCAGCTTGTTCTGTACCTGTACCTGAGCGATATCAGGGTCAGTACCAGAGTTGAAGGTCAACGTAATCTGGACGTTACCGGACGAGTCACTGTTGGAGGACATGTACAGCAGGTTATCAATACCGTTCATATTCTGTTCGATAACCTGCGTCACGGTATCCTGCACCGTTTTAGCGTCAGCGCCCGGGTAGTTGGCGGCGATCGTGACTGCTGGTGGCGCAATGGTCGGATATTGCGCAATAGGCAGCTTCATGATCGACAAGATGCCCGCCAACATAATGATGATGGCGATTACCCATGCAAATATGGGGCGATCTATAAAGAACTTAGCCATGTATTACCGGCTCCTTTTTATGACTTCTTCTCGGGTTCAGACGCAGTCTGCGGCTTGCTATCAGCTTCTTGCGCTTTCACCTGAACGCCAGGCCTGATTTTTTGCAGGCCAGTGACAATCACGCGATCGCCCGGTTTCAAACCAGCCGTCACCAACCACTTGTTGCCAATCGCCTGCGCGGCGGTCAGCGTACGTACTTCCACTTTATCGTCTGCACCGACAACCATCGCGGTAGCTTCACCACGTGGGTTACGGGTAACGCCCTCTTGCGGAACCAGCAAGGCATCGCTACGCACGCCTTCGTCCAGACGGGCGCGCACAAACATACCTGGCAGTAAGGCATCGTTCGGGTTAGGGAAAATGGCACGAATAGTGATGGAACCGGTGGTTTCATCAACGGTTACGTCGGAGAATTCCAATGAACCTTCTTGCGCATATTCCTGGCCGTTTTCCAGCAGCAGCTTCACTTTAGCCTTGCCGTTTTCCTGCTTCAGGGTGCCGTTAGCCAATTCCTGTTTCAGGCGCAGATAGTCGTTGCTTGACTGGGTCACGTCGACATACATCGGATCCAGTTGCTGCACGGTAGCCATTGCAGTGGCCTGACCGGAAGTCACCAGCGCCCCTTCGGTTACCGATGAAAGACCAATACGACCAGAGATTGGCGAAGTGACTTTGGTGTAAGCCAGGTTGATACGTGCGGTTTCCACGGCTGCCTTGGCAGCAACCACGGCAGCGTTAGCCTGCAGCAGGGTGGAATTGGCATTATCGAAGTCTTGCTTACTGATGTAGCTGGTACCCAGTAAAGGTTTGTAACGGTTGACTGTCAGACGCGCGATTTCTGCAGCAGCTTGAGCTTTGGCCAAGTCGCCTTTGGCACTGTCATAAGCTGCTTGATAGGTCGCTGGATCGATTTGATACAGTGAAACACCCGCCTTGATATCGCTGCCTTCAGTAAAGTTGCGTTTCAGGATGATGCCACTAACCTGAGGGCGAACTTCGGCGATGCGGTATGCTGCGGTACGACCAGGAAGATCGGTAGTAATATTGAGAGGTTCAGCCTTCAACGTCACCACACCCACGGCAGGAGCCTGGTGTTGGGCCTGTTGCTGGGTTTCTTTATCATTACATCCTGTAAGCACTAAGCTGCCTGAAAGCATCAGAACTGCCGCCAGAGGCGTTAACCCTCTGTTTTTGTTCATAGAAAAACCTCAAGTGTCCGATTTCAAATTGATCAATGGATCACAAGCTTTAAAACCCATTGCTGCGTTAATTTTATCTGCGTGCTATGGTACATACATTCGCGAATGTATGTAAATCACACTCCCTGTAAAAAACAACAGCATGGCACGAAAAACCAAACAGCAGGCGCAAGAAACACGACAGCAGATCCTTGACGCTGCGGTGAGGGAATTCTCTGAACGTGGCGTATCAGCAACCTCACTGACAGATATCGCCACCGCTGCAGGGGTGACACGTGGTGCAATTTACTGGCACTTCAAGAACAAGGTAGACCTGTTTAATGAAGTTTGGGAGCTATCAGAGTCGAAAATAGGCGACCTGGAGATAGAGTATCAGTCAAAGTATCCTGATAATCCACTGCGTATTTTAAGAGAAATTCTGATTTATATTTTGACCGCTACGGTTGATGACTGTCGGCGTCGGGCGTTGATGGAGATCGTGTTCCATAAATGCGAATTTATCGGCGAAATGATGCCGTTACATGACGCTCGCAAGGTGCTTTATCTTGAAGGTTATGACCGTATCGAACGCGTTTTACGCAATAGTATGGATCAGGGACAACTCCCAGCCGATCTGCATACTCGCCGGGCTGCAATCATCTTGCGCGCTTACATCACCGGCCTGATGGAGAACTGGCTGTTTATGCCGGAAAGCTTTGATCTCAAAGCGGAGGCGAGTATTTTGGTCGACAGCTTCCTCGAAATGGCGCAGCTTAGCCCTTCTTTACGTGTGAACGTGCCAGTCCGGTAGACCTCGATAAGGAGAATCCAAATGTCATCTCTGTTACTGATTGCCAACGGTGCGGCTTATGGCCAGGAATCGTTATTCAATGCGCTACGTCTGGCGATCACCCTGAAAGAACAGCAGCCCGAGCTGCAGTTGAAACTGTTTCTGATGTCCGATGCGGTCGTGGCGGGCATTGCCGGGCAGCAGCCGCGTGAAGGCTATCATTTGCAGCAGATGCTGGAAATTCTGACGGCGCAGCAGGTGCCGGTCAAACTGTGTAAAACCTGTGCCGATGCCCGTGGCGTCAGCCAACTGAAGCTGGCCGATGGCGTAGAAATTGGCACGTTGGTGGAATTGGCCCAGTGGACGCTGGCGGCGGAGAAAGTGCTGACTTTCTGATCTCGTCTACACCACGTTACGTTTGGCAGGCCGTTGGATCGACAGCCTGTATCTGTTTTTCCTGTGGAATATCGTGTATCTGGCGGCGATCCGTGGTCTCAGCGTCGCAGCTCGTCGTCTGGCCTATCGCCGTGCTCTGGCACGCCGCCAACAATGAGAAAGAGGGAGCCGAAGGTAACGAGCCGTTGGAAGAACCGCCGCTGGCGCTGGATCAAATCAACCAGCAGTCGCTGCGTTTGACCACCATGGCGTTGTTTTTGATCTTCGCCAGTGCGTTTTATGCGATAGGGTCGGATCTGGTGACAGTGATCTCCTATCTCGACAGCGTTACCCTGTGGCATTACTCCAGCAGCGTGGCGGGCAAGGCGGTGCTGTTGCAGGCGGCGCATGAAAATCCGCGGGTGATGACGGATCCTGAGCCGATGGTATTTTTCCTCAACTTTGGCGCCAGCACGCTGGATCATGAGCTGCGGTTGTACGTGCGTGAACTGCGCGATCGCAGCTATACGGTGGATGAACTGAACCGAGCGATTGACCGCCTATGCCGTGAGAACGACATTAATATCGCCTTCAACCAACTGGAAGTGTATCTGCATAGCCAGCAGGGCAACGAAGTGCTGGAGGTCAAGCGGGCGCAGGTTCCAGGCATCGGTAATCAACCTGCGGTGTAGGAACCTGACAAATAACGCTAGCGGGCCATGATCATTGGCCCGCGGGCAAATACGGTGAGGTGATGCCCGCACGCTGCATCTTTTCCTGATAGTCTTTTCTGACGATGTCCAGCGCGGCCAGCGCCGTTGCCGGATCGATCTCGTTGCATTCCAGCAGGTAAATCAAGTCTACCGCCAGTTGTAATTCTGGGGAGGCATTCTCTAGCGACATAAGTCCAACGTTTGTGTTAGTGAAGGTATCTTCCCGTGTTTTAAACGCAGGAGAGGCGATATTGTGCTTTGGCTGAGTATAGTGAACCTGGTGCGGGGAGGGGAATAATCATTAAAATAATGTGACAAATAATCAAAAACCGTTTTCTTTTCGCTCAATGCTGCGCTCTATACGCGCCAACGCTTGCCGGCAACGCACTAATCTGCCCTCGAATGCGGCCAGTTCTTGTTGTAACTTCTTTTGTGCGGCGAAGGTGGTTTGTTGCCCCAACAGGCTTTCGCGGTCCTGGATCATGGCGATCAGACGGCGTTCATAATCCTGATGTTCGGCGAGCTTATGGTACAAATCGACCACCGCCACTTCCTTGGGCTGATTTTTACGCCGTATCGTCTGGGTCGCCATTTCGCGCTGTAACGCGGTGAGCTGTGCTACCAGCTTTTCCGCCAGAAAGGCGACGTGAGCGGTACGGTTGTCTTTGACCGCCGTTTGTAACTGGGCAAAGTTCTTTTGTATCTCGGCCAGATAATCTCGTAACCGTGTGCCGTGGTTGGAGAACAGGGCAACGTCAAACCGCGCCTGCGAGATCGGGGTATCACCTCGCGGTTGGATTTCGCTTGCTAAGGCTGCGATTTGTTGTTCAAGCGCCTGTAATAAGCGGAGCGTAGTCACGTGAGATCCTTCGAAAGGGCAGTAGGTGCCTAAGCTTGCCCGTGAAAAGGCGGTGAAACAAGCTTTGGATGGATAAAGCCGCCAACTGGCAGAATTATGACCAAGAAGGGTGGTACAGTAAACGGGCCATCATGATAGGTAAGGACAGGCATGACTCGTTGGTTTTTGATTATACTGGGGTGGCTGGCCGTGGTGCTGGCAACGTTGGGCGTGGTGCTGCCGCTGTTGCCGACGACCCCATTTCTATTGTTGGCCGCTTGGTGCTTTGCACGCTCCTCACCGCGGTTTCACTATTGGTTGCTGTATCGCTCCTGGTTCGGTTCTTATTTGCGTCATTGGCAACGGCATAAGGCGTTACCGCCCGGAGCCAAGTGGAAAGCGGTGTTGCTTATTGTGTTGACGTTTGCCGTATCCCTCTGGCTGGTGAAGCTTTGGTGGGTGCGAGGTGTACTGCTGGCGATCCTGGTTATTTTGCTGACTTTTATGCTCCGACTGCCAGTTATTGACCTGTCGCAACAAAAACAGCGCTGATCGTGCGGCGTCAGTTGCATTTATCCGCCATTTTGCATAGATTTGGGCGTTTTCGTGCGCAGGTTTCCTCCCGCCGTTTTTTTGTTCACGGCGTGGCAGTTGATGGCCTGTGTGGAAGTTACTAGGAAGTTTTATCAGGCAATAACTATGACCGCGACTGCGCAACAGCTTCAGTATATTAGAGACAGTATCAAAACCATTCCCGACTATCCGAAGCCGGGTATTCTGTTCCGTGATGTGACCAGCCTGTTGGAAAACCCGCTGGCGTATGCTTCCAGCATTGAACTGCTGGTCGAGCGTTACCGCGATACGGGCGTCACCAAGGTGGTGGGTACTGAAGCGCGTGGTTTCCTGTTCGGTGCACCAGTGGCGTTGGCGCTGGGTGTTGGCTTTGTGCCGGTTCGCAAACCGGGCAAATTGCCACGTGCTACCTTGAGCGAAAGCTATGAGTTGGAATACGGCACCGACAAGTTGGAAATTCACACCGACGCTATTGTTGCTGGCGATAAAGTTCTGGTCGTTGACGATCTGCTGGCCACCGGTGGCACTATCGAAGCCACCGCCACGCTGATCCGCCGTCTGGGTGGTGAAGTGACAGATGCGGCATTTATTATCAACCTGCCAGATCTCGGGGGCGAAACGCGCCTGAATAATCTGGGTATTGATTGCTACTGCCTGCTCGACTTCGCCGGGCATTGATATCGTAGATGGCAACCCCGTGGTTCACAGCGGGGTTGACGTTTAGCAGCCACATCCCCGCATTCCCTACTGTCTTCTATCCTCATCAATTCATTGTTGAAAACGCCAAGACTCTGGCTCGCCACAACGTTTTAACCTACGGCCTCATATGATAAAGTTCATTCAGGCATGGTTGAAAAGTGAGCGATTATGAAAAAAAACAGCAAACTCAATTTACACGATGCGGTATTCAAACAGTTTCTAATGCACCCAGGGACCGCACAGGATTTCCTTGAAATCCATCTGCCGGCAGAACTACGCAAGATTTGCGACCTCAGCACTCTGAAGCTTGAATCCGGTTCTTTTGTTGAGGACTGATCTACGTCAGTATTTCAGCGATGTTCTCTACAGCCTGAAAACCACGGCGGGCGATGGGTACATTCATGTGCTTATCGAACATCAGTCAACGCCAGATCACCATATGGCCTTCAGGCTGCTGCGTTACGCCATCGCCGCCATGCAGCGTCATCTTGCGGCTGGGCACAAAAAGCTACCATTGGTTATTCCGATATTGTTCTACACCGGTAAACGTAGCCCGTACCCGTATTCAACCAACTGGCTGCAGGAGTTTGACGATCCTGAGCTGGCGAAAAAACTCTACGGTACTGATTTTCCTCTGGTGGATGTCACCGTTATTCCCGACGATGAGATCATGAATCACCGCAGCATGGCTGCACTCACACTGTTGCAGAAACATATCCACCAACGCGACATCACGGAACTGACCGACCGGTTGGCGACTATCTTGCTGGCGGGATATCTTTCTTCGCAACAGGTGATATCGTTGGTACACTATTTAGTACAGGCTGGCGAAACCGCAGACGCCGAAGCCTTTGTACGCGAGTTGGCACAACGAGTGCCCGAACACGGAGACGAACTAATGACTATTGCACAGCAACTGGAGCAGAAAGGCATTGAGAAAGGCATCGAGAAAGGCGTTCAGATTGGCGTCGCGAAAGGCCGCGAAGAAGGTGTTCTGCTGGGTAAGCTGGACGTAGCCCGTAGCCTGCTCAAAATGGGCATGGCTCGTGAGGCCGTGCTTGAGGCAACGGGATTGACCGAAGACGAACTGGCCCAGATCCGCCACTAAAGCTTTAACGGCTGGCGTTCGTTGGCCGTTCCAATATGTACTACTTCCAAGGGCAACCGGCCACTGCATGGTTAGCTAAAACTGAAAAAAACCAGTTTCAGACGGCAGGCAAAGCTTCATCGATAGCTCTTCACCGTCAAACACAGTATAAATTCTTTCAGGTGGTTAACCTTCGCCAAGGTGTTTCCCTGTCATTGGCTGGTCACCAGGCTCGTGTCTGGCTGGCATGATGCAAAGTTATAGGAATGACAGTGGGCGTACTGTTACACTAAAGTGTGAGTGGCCATCGGACGATAAAGGGTATCGGTTCAACCTCGGTACCCAGCAGGCCGCCCACATGGCAATGTCCTTGATGTTGCGATGTACTACTTGGGTTGAAATTACTCCATAAATCAGTGATGAAGTCTTAATGAGCTATCAGGTTCTTGCCCGTAAGTGGCGCCCCCAAACGTTTGCAGAGGTTGTCGGACAAGAGCATGTCCTGACGGCGCTGGCTAATGGCCTCTCTCTGGGGCGGATCCATCACGCCTATCTGTTCTCCGGCACGCGCGGCGTGGGTAAAACCACCATTGCGCGGCTGCTGGCCAAAGGTTTGAACTGCGAAACGGGCATCACCGCGACGCCCTGTGGCCAATGTGATAACTGCCGCGAGATTGAGCAGGGGCGCTTTGTCGATCTGATCGAGATCGATGCCGCATCGCGAACCAAAGTGGAAGACACCCGCGATCTGCTCGATAACGTGCAATATGCCCCGGCGCGTGGCCGTTTCAAGGTTTACCTGATCGACGAAGTCCACATGCTCTCGCGCCACAGCTTCAATGCGTTGCTGAAAACGCTGGAAGAGCCGCCCGCGCACGTCAAATTCCTGCTGGCGACCACCGATCCGCAGAAGCTGCCGGTCACTATTCTTTCCCGCTGCCTGCAATTCCATCTCAAAGCGATGGATGTGGAACAGATCCGCACGCAGTTGGAAACCGTCTTACTGGCAGAGCACATCACCAGCGATGCCCGCGCGTTGCAACTGTTGGCGCGAGCTGCCGATGGCAGTATGCGAGATGCTCTCAGCCTGACCGATCAGGCGATCGCCATGGGGCAAGGGCAGGTGACGACCGACACCGTCAGCCAGATGCTGGGGACGTTGGATGATGAGCAGCCGCTGGCCATCCTGGAAGCCTTGGTGAGTGCCGACGGTGAAAAAGTGATGGCGCAGGTCGCCCAGGCGGCGTCACGCGGCGTGGATTGGGAAAACCTGCTGGTGGAAACGCTGGCGCTGCTGCACCGCATTGCGATGGTACAACTGCTACCCGCAGTGCTGGATAACCATTACGCTGCGATTGAGCAGCGGTTACGTGAGCTGGCGCGCACCCTGCCGCCAACGGACGTACAGCTTTACTACCAAACCTTGCTGGTTGGCCGCAAAGAGTTGGCCTATGCGCCGGATCGCCGTATGGGCGTTGAGATGACCCTGCTGCGCGCGCTGGCGTTTCACCCAAAAGCGGTGATCCCAGAGCCAGTGGCCATGGTGCAGATCGCGCCCGCACAGCCGCAGGGGAATATGGCCGTTGCGCCACCGTCACTCTATCCGGATGCCCCGCCTCCCTTAGGGCAGGCTGCGCCGCCGCAGAATACTCAACCAACCAATTTACCGGATGCTACCGCGCAATTACTTAAAGCGCGAACCCAGTTGCTGCGGCAACAGGGGGCATCCACCGCAAAAAAGAATGAGCCGGCGGCGCCAGGAATAGCGCGGCCGGCTAACTCGGCACTAGAGCGTTTAGCCTCGGTAACCGAACGCAGCCAGAAGCGTCAGGCCGAAAAGATCGTAACGGAGAAACCAGCCAAGCCGGAGGCCTATCGCTGGCGTGCGCTAACCGAACCTGAAGCTGAACCGGAACCGCGAGCCACGCCAAAAGCGTTGCGCACGGCGCTCGAACATGAAAAAACGCCTGAGCTGTCGGCTAAACTGGTGGTTGAGTCCATCGAGCGCGATCCTTGGGCGGCAGAGATCGACCAGCTAAAAATACCGAAACTGGTGCAGCAACTGGCGTTAAACGCCTTTAAGCAGCAGCTGGCACCGGACAGCATTTGTCTCCACCTGCGGTCTTCGCAGCGTCATCTGAATTCGCCTTCGGCGCAGAAGACGCTTGCGCAGGCACTCAGTGAGTTACATGGCCGCACGGTTGAACTCAGCGTGGTGGAAGACGATAATCCGGCGGAGCGAACTCCGCTGGAGTGGCGGCAAGCCATTTATGAAGAAAAACTGGCACAGGCTCGCCAGTCCATCGTTGCGGATACCAATATCCAGACCCTGCGTCGGTTCTTTGATGCAGATCTGGATGAGGAGAGTATTCGCCCTGTTTAACGCGGCGCACAGTGCGCGGCCAATGCTATGAGAGACGACTATGTTTGGTAAAGGCGGTATGGGTAACCTGATGAAGCAAGCCCAGCAAATGCAGGAAAAGATGCAGCAGATGCAGGAAGAAATTGCCAAATTGGAAGTGACTGGTGAATCCGGCGCAGGCCTGGTGAAAGTGACCATCAACGGTGCGCATAACTGCCGCCGGGTAGAAATCGACCCAAGCCTGATGGAAGATGACAAAGAGATGCTGGAAGATCTGATCGCTGCTGCTTTCAATGACGCAGCACGCCGCATCGAAGAAACCCAGAAAGAGAAGATGGCGTCGGTTTCCAGTGGGATGCAGTTGCCGCCAGGCTTTAAGATGCCGTTCTGATGCAAACCAGCCCGCTCCTTGAATCATTGATGGAGGCACTGCGCTGCCTGCCGGGCGTTGGCCCGAAGTCGGCGCAGCGTATGGCGTTCCAGCTGCTGCAGCGCGATCGCAGTGGCGGGATGCGGCTGGCACAGGCGCTGACCCGTGCCATGTCGGAGATCGGCCATTGTGCCGATTGCCGTACCTTCACCGAGCAGGATACCTGCACCATCTGCAATAATGTGCGCCGCCAGCAAAACGGCCAGATTTGCGTAGTGGAGAGCCCGGCGGATATTCATGCCATCGAGCAGACCGGCCAGTTTGCCGGGCGCTACTTTGTGCTGATGGGCCATCTGTCACCGTTAGACGGCATCGGCCCTGGCGATATCGGCCTGGATCGGCTGGAGCAACGGCTGGAGAAGGAAACCATCACCGAAGTGATCTTGGCCACCAACCCGACGGTGGAAGGGGATGCCACGGCCAACTATATCGCCGAGATGTGTGGCCAATATGGCGTGCTTGCCAGCCGCATTGCCCACGGAGTTCCGGTGGGTGGTGAACTGGAAATGGTGGATGGCACCACGCTGTCGCACTCCCTGGCCGGACGCCACGCGATCAAATTCTGATGATCCTGTACGGGGCAGCCCTCTGCCCCGTAATCAGTTCACAAAAAATTCCCCGCCAGCCGCTTGAAAAACCTCACAGTTAACCCCATTTAATCCCCATGTCCGATTTGGTCGTTACTGTCTTTGAGGTAATCAATGAGTATGAAAGGTCAAGAAACCCGTGGGTTCCAGTCTGAAGTCAAACAGCTGCTTCATTTGATGATCCATTCGCTGTACTCCAATAAAGAAATCTTCCTGCGTGAGCTGATCTCCAACGCCTCCGATGCGGCGGACAAGCTGCGTTTCCGCGCGCTTTCCAAGCCGGAGCTGTATGAAGGTGATGGCGAACTGCGCGTGCGTCTGTCGTTTGACAAAGAGAAGCGCACCCTGACGATTGCCGATAACGGCATCGGCATGAGCCGCGAAGAAGTGATCGAAAACCTGGGGACGATTGCCAAATCTGGCACTAAGGCCTTCCTGGAGTCTATCGGCTCTGACCAGGCGAAAGACAGCCAGCTGATCGGTCAGTTCGGCGTGGGCTTCTACTCGGCGTTCATCGTGGCGGACAAAGTCACCGTACGTACCCGCGCGGCTGGTGCTGCGGAAGATCAAGGGGTGTACTGGGAGTCTGCCGGTGAAGGTGATTACACCATCGCCGATATCAGCAAGGCCGATCGCGGCAGCGAAATTACTCTGCACCTACGTGAAGGCGAAGATGAATACCTTGATGGCTGGCGTCTGCGCTCGGTGATTGGTAAATATTCCGATCACATTGCTTTGCCGGTAGAGATCGAAACCAAGAATGAAGAAGACGGCACCGTCACCTGGGAGAAAATCAACAAGGCGCAAGCGTTGTGGACTCGCAACAAAGCCGACGTAACCGAAGAAGAGTACAAAGAGTTCTACAAGCACATTGCTCATGACTTTACCGATCCACTGAGCTGGAGCCACAACCGGGTAGAAGGTAAGCAGGAATACACCAGCCTGCTGTACATCCCGGCCCAGGCACCGTGGGATATGTGGAATCGCGATCACAAACACGGCCTGAAGCTGTACGTTCAGCGCGTGTTTATCATGGATGACGCCGAGCAGTTCATGCCGAACTACCTACGCTTTGTGCGTGGTCTGATCGATTCCAACGATCTGCCGCTGAACGTATCGCGTGAAATTCTGCAGGACAGCCGTGTTACCCAAAACCTGCGTGGTGCGCTGACCAAACGCGTGTTGCAGATGTTGGATAAGCTGGCGAAAGACGATGCGGAAGCTTACCAGACATTCTGGCAGCAGTTCGGTATGGTACTGAAAGAAGGGCCAGCGGAGGACGGCAGCAACAAAGAAGCTATCGCCAAACTGCTGCGCTTTGCCTCTACGCATAACGACAGCTCGGCGCAAACCGTCTCGCTGGAAGAGTACGTTGGCCGCATGACCGAAGGCCAGGACAAGATTTACTACATCACTGCCGACAGCTATGCCGCTGCCAAGAGCAGCCCGCACCTGGAGCTGTTCCGCAAGAAAGGCATCGAAGTCCTTCTGCTGTCTGACCGCATCGATGAGTGGATGATGAGCTACCTGACCGAGTTTGACGGTAAGGTATTCCAGTCGGTCAGCAAGGCGGATGACGCGCTGGATAAACTGGCGGATGAAACCGAAGAGCAGAAAGAAGCCGAGAAGCAGTTGGAGCCGTTTATCGAGCGGGTCAAGACGCTGCTGGGTGAGCGTGTGAAGGACGTGCGTCTGACGCATCGTCTGACGGATACCCCGGCTATCGTCACCACCGATGCCGACGAGATGAGCACCCAGATGGCCAAACTGTTTGCCGCTGCGGGGCAAGCTGCGCCGGAAGTGAAGTATATTTTCGAGCTGAACCCGGAACATGCGTTGGTCAAACGCGCATCCGATGTGGGCGATAACGAACAATTTGCCGAATGGATCGATCTGTTGTTGGATCAGGCCCTGCTGGCCGAGCGTGGGACGCTGGAAGATCCAAACCAGTTTATTCGCCGCATGAATAAGCTGTTGTCCGCTTAATCAGCAAAATACGCCCCAGACCCTAGAGTTTGGGGCGTAATCTCCTCTATTCCCGTTAAATTTTCTCACTGCTTGCCTCGTTTCAGCCCGATCTTTCCGCAACCGATTTCCTCTCGCTACCTTGAGCCACCCCCCTCAGAAATGGTAAGGTTGAGTGTTTTCGAAATTTAATAAAAACTCAAACCCGATAAACTTCCGGCCGCGGCCCGAAGAATGAAGGGAAATACATAGCAAGGGGATTTACGCAATGCGTATCATTCTGCTGGGCGCTCCAGGCGCTGGTAAAGGCACTCAGGCTCAATTCATCATGGAGAAATACGGCATTCCGCAAATCTCCACGGGCGATATGTTGCGCGCAGCCGTAAAGGCCGGTTCTGAGCTGGGCAAAAAGGCGAAAGAAATCATGGACGCCGGCAAGCTGGTGACCGATGAGCTGGTTATTGCGCTGGTCAAAGAGCGTATTACCCAGGAAGACTGCCGTAACGGTTTCCTGCTGGACGGTTTCCCACGCACCATTCCACAGGCCGATGCGATGAAAGAAGCCGGCATTAAAGTGGATTACGTGCTGGAGTTCGACGTACCGGACGAACTGATCGTCGACCGTATCGTTGGCCGCCGCGTGCATGCGCCATCTGGCCGCGTGTACCACATCAAATTCAATCCACCGAAGGTGGAAGGTAAAGACGACGCCACGGGCGAAGAGTTGACCACCCGTAAAGACGATCAGGAAGAGACCGTGCGTAAGCGCCTGGTGGAATACCATCAGATGACCGCGCCGCTGGTGTCTTACTATCATAAAGAAGCTGAGGCGGGCAATACGTCCTATCACAAGATCGATGGCACCCGTAAGGTGACGGAAGTGAGCGCTGAGCTGGCGACCATTCTGGGTTAATCGGTTTTAACGTTGTAAAAAACGCCGGGCTTGCTGTTGCTGCCCGGCGTTTTTTTTGCCGCTTCATGCTAGGTTATCAGTGCTACCGTTTCGCTTGACAAGGAAGAGCCGCATGCCCAGGCAGACAAATTTTTTGCAAGAAGCGACCGCGCGCCAAATCGTGCAACGTGCGATGAGCATCATTCACCATTCGGTCAACGTGATGGACAGCAACGGCGTCATCATTGCTTCCGGCAACGCCTCGCGCCTGTATCAGCGCCACGAAGGGGCGGTATTGGCCCTGACCGAAAACCGGGTGGTGGAGATTGATAAGGCAACGGCACAACATCTGAAGGGTGTGCAGCCCGGCATCAATCTGCCGTTCAGTTTTCGTAATCAACTGGTGGGGGCGATTGGGGTTTCCGGCGATCCGGCTCAGGTGCGAGCCTATGGCGAGCTGGTGAAGATGGCGGCGGAGCTGATGGTGGAACAGGCTGCGATGCTCGATCAACATCAGTGGGAAAAGCGTTACCGGGAAGAGCTGGCCAACCAACTGCTGCAAGGGCACAGTGAACCTGGTTCACGCGAGGCGATGGCGGCCTATTTAGAGCTGGATCTGCAACAGCCACGCATTGTCTGGCTGCTTGAGCTGTATGAACCGCAGCCGCAGGTACTGAGAGGCTTGCTGGCAGAGCTAGAGATCACCCAGCGTGAGGCGCTTATCACCATGACCAGCTTTAATGAACTGGTGCTCTTGCGCCCGGCCTGTATGAAACAGGGCGTGTGGGACGTGCAGCAGGAGCGCAAGCTGGCCCAGCAGCTCCAGCATGAGATCCAGCAACGCTTTGGCCTGCGGTTAATCGTCGGGGGTTTTTACAGTGGCGATGAGGGCGTCTACCGCTCTATCCAGACCGCAAGAGCAGTGCAAACCATGGCGCACCGTCTCACACTGGTCCAGCATACGCTGTTTTATGATGACTATCCTCTGCCCTCGCTGCTGTGCGATTTAGGGGAAGATTGGCGAGCCCAGGAGCTTTCACGGCCTTGGCGGCAATTGAGCGCCAAGGATGAAAAAGGGATGCTGAGAAACACGCTGCGCCACTATTTCAATCATAATTGTGACCAAACCAAGACTGCGGCACAGCTGCATATTCACGTTAACACCCTGCGTTACCGCCTACAGCGCGTAGAAAAAACGACAGGCCTGAAGATCAATCAATTGGCGGACGTCTTGCAGCTGTATATCGGCATGTTGATGCAGGATTGAATTGTGTAATTGCACAAAATAACCTTATTTTTTACCGTTTTGTTTGTGTCTATCGCTAAAGAATTTCCGCTGTCGGCAGGGTATGGTATTCACTAACCGATGCAGTGGCATCCTCTGACGATTAAGGCACTGTCGATGAACACCCTAAAGAAAGTGGTAATTGCCCCCGACTCCTTTAAAGAGAGCCTGAGTGCTCAGGGTGTCGCAGAAGCGATCGAACGTGGTTTCCAGCAAATTTACCCGCAGGTACACTACGTTTTGCTGCCCATGGCGGACGGAGGCGAGGGCACCGTCGATGCGATGGTGGCCGCAACCGGTGGGGAAATCATCAATGTGCAGGTGAGCGGGCCGCAGGGCAAACCTGCCGCAGCGTTTTATGGCCTGCTGGGGGAAGGGAAAACTGCAGTTATCGAAATGGCGGCTGCGTCCGGGCTGCATCTGGTGGCGGGTGACGAACGCGATCCGTTAGTGACCACCAGCTTTGGCACCGGTGAGCTGATCCTGGCGGCACTGCAACGCGGTGTACAGTCGATCATTCTGGGCATTGGCGGTAGTGCAACCAACGATGGGGGGGCAGGCATGATGCAGGCGCTGGGGGTTAAGCTGCTTGACCATCACTATCAAGAATTACGTCCCGGTGGCGCTGCGTTGGCGCAACTGGCACATATTGATCTCAGTCAGTTGGATCCCCGCTTGCAGCAGGTGAAGATCACGGTAGCCTGCGACGTGGATAACCCGCTGTGTGGCGATCACGGGGCTTCAGCAATCTTCGGCCCACAAAAAGGGGCCACGCCGGAGAAGGTGCAGCAACTGGACAAGGCGCTGCATCATTACGGCACGCTCTTGGAGCAGAGCACCGGGCGCAAGGTATTGCAGGTGCCAGGCTCGGGTGCTGCCGGGGGCATGGGAGCGGCATTGATCGGTTTTCTGGCAGCTGAGCTGCGGCCAGGCATCGAAATCGTAATCGAAACGCTGCATCTGGAAGACGCGGTTCGCGATGCTGACTTGGTGATCACTGGCGAAGGGCGGCTCGACAGTCAGTCTATCCACGGCAAAACTCCAATCGGCGTTGCACGGGTAGCCAAGCGCCACCAATTACCGGTGATTGCCATTGCCGGTAGCCTGTCAAAAGACTATCAGGTGGTGCATCAACACGGCATCGATGCCGCTTTCTCGGTGATCGACCGCATCGTGACGCTGCCAGAGGCGCTGGCGGACGCGGCCCATAACCTGGAAGTCACGGCGCGCAACGTAGCTGCCGTCTGGCAGCTGGCGCAAAAATAACCCCCGTTTTACCTGTTATTGATATAGGTTCCGGTCCGGCGCTTTTCCGTTACAATAGACCCCATGAGCGGCTGTTAATACGCTGAGAAATAACAGGGTATTGCCGGGAAGGACAAGGGGATCGGAATGAAGCAAGAGAAACACGGGGTATTGCTGGTGAATCTGGGGACGCCAGAGGCACCTACCCCGCAGGCGGTAAAACGCTATCTGAAAGAATTTCTCAGTGACAACCGGGTGGTGGACACTGCCCCGCTGATCTGGTGGCCAATTCTTAACGGCATCATTCTGCCGATCCGTTCACCGCGTGTGGCAAAACTGTATCAATCCGTCTGGATGGACGAAGGTTCACCGTTGCTGGTCTACAGCCGCCGCCAACAGCGGGAGCTGGCAGCGCGTATGCCGAATACCCCGGTGGAACTGGGCATGAGCTACGGGTCACCCAGTCTGGCACAGGCGATCGACAACCTATTGGCGCAGGGCGTGACCAATCTGGTGGTGTTGCCGCTGTATCCGCAATACTCGTGTTCGACCAGCGCAGCGGTCTGGGATGGTGTTGCACGGGTGCTGAAAGGCTATCGCCGCCTGCCATCTATCGGCTTTATCCGTGACTATGCCGAGCACCCAGCGTATATCCTGGCCTTACAGCAAAGCGTTGAGCGGGCGTTTGCCGAACACGGTAAGCCCGACCGCCTGGTGATGTCGTTCCACGGGATTCCCAAACGCTACGCCACGCTGGGTGACGATTACCCGCAACGCTGCGAAGATACCTACCGCGCGCTGGCGGCGGCCATACCGCTGGCCCCAGATCGGGTGATGATGACCTATCAATCGCGCTTCGGTCGGGAGCCCTGGCTGACGCCGTACACCGACGAAACCCTGAAGAGTCTGCCAGCGCAAGGCGTGAAGCATATCCAACTGATCTGCCCCGGCTTTTCGGCGGATTGCCTGGAAACGCTGGAGGAGATCAAAGAGCAGAACCGCGAAATCTTCCTGGAGGCGGGGGGCGAGAAGTTTGAATACATCCCGGCACTCAATGATGACGCCGCCCATATCGATATGATGCAACAGCTGGTGGGGCAACGGCTGTAATCAAGCCGGCTTTTCACCGCTCGGCTGGCAAAATGCTCACGTGAAAGCGCAGCAATCAGGCAGGAATGTGCTAACATTCCTGCCTGTTCACCGCAACTCACCGCCAATCACATGAAATTTCCTGGTAAACGTAAATCCAAACATTATTTTCCGGTCAACGCTCGCGATCCGTTATTGCAGCAGACACAGCCTGAAAATGAAGTCAGTACCTCTTATGTCGTCGGTATCGATCAGACGCTGGTGGATATCGAAGCTAAAGTGGATGACGCGTTTGTCGAACGCTACGGCCTTAGCCTGGGCCATTCGCTGGTCATTGAAGACGATGTTGCCGAGGCGCTGTATCAGGAACTGAGCGACAATAACCTGATCACTCATCAATTTGCCGGTGGCACTATCGGTAACACCCTGCACAACTACTCGGTACTGGCAGACGACCGTTCCGTGCTGCTTGGCGTGATGTGCAGCAACGTCAAAATTGGCAGCTATGCCTATCGCTATTTGTGCAACACCTCCAGCCGTACCGATCTCAACTACCTGCAAGCAGTGGATGGGGCCATTGGCCGCTGTTTTACGCTGATTAACGAGAGCGGCGAACGCACCTTTGCCATCAGCCCAGGCCAGATGAACCAGCTACGCCCGGAAAGCATTCCTGAAGAGGTGATCGCAGGGGCTGCCGCGTTGGTGCTGACCTCCTATCTGGTGCGCTGCAAACCCGGTGAGCCGATGCCGGAAGCCACCATGCAGGCGATCGTATTTGCCAAAAAGCATGATGTGCCGGTGGTGCTGACGCTGGGCACCAAGTACGTTATTGCGGATAACCCAGAGTGGTGGCGTGATTTTCTCAGTGAACATGTCTCCATTCTGGCGATGAATGAAGATGAAGCGTTAGAACTGACCGGACTGAGCGATCCGCTGATGGCTTCAGAGATGGCATTGGACTGGGTAGATTTGGTGCTGTGTACCGCCGGGCCAAACGGCCTGTATATGGCGGGTTACACCGAAGAGGCCAACAAGCGTGAAACTCAGCATCCGCTGTTGCCGGGCCATATCGCCGAGTTTAACCGCTTCGAATTCAGCCGGGCGATGCGCCGTGCAAGCTGTGAAAACGCGCTCAAGGTCTATTCGCATATCGCCCCGTATATGGGCGGCCCGGAAAAGATCATGAATACCAACGGTGCGGGCGACGGTGCGCTGTCTGCGCTGCTGCATGATATCGCCGCTAACGGCTATCACCGCAACAATGTGCCAAACTCCAGCAAACATGTGCGTAGCTACCTGACCTATTCGTCTTTGGCGCAGGTTTGCAAATATGCCAATCGTGTTAGCTACCAAGTGCTTAACCAGCACTCGCCACGTTTGACCCGTGGGTTGCCGGAGCGGGAAGACAGTTTGGAAGAGTCTTACTGGGAACGGTAACCAACAACAACCGGTAAGAGTGCTGTTTTAGCGCTCTTACCGGCTTAATGGCTTCAGATTGGGCAGGCGGCCAGTTTCTCTTCTTCCGACAGCGTATCCAGCTTGAGGATATTCAACATGCTGTTGGCGATCTCGCGTTCCCCCATCACCACCTGATCGGCACCCCGGTCGGAAATATACGAAACCTCGTCGTCGTAATGGGCTCGGGCGATAATCTCCAGAGTCGGGCGCTTGGTGCGGGCAGAGGCCACGATCTCACCGGCTTCATAACCGTTAGGAATGGTCAGCAGCAGCCAGCGAGCGCAGTCGAGCCGTGCCAGTTCCATGATCTCAGGATTGGCCGCATTGCCTAGTACCGCTTTGATCCCTTGAGCGCGCAGTGCTTCCACCCGTGGGCGGGAGTTTTCTATCACCACCATCGAAACGCCTTCTTCGGTCAGCTTGGCCCCTAATAGGCTGCCAACTCGGCCATAACCCACGACGACGGCATGATTGCAGATATCGACCGGGATCTGTTTCTCTTCCTCCACCGCTTCTTCCAGGATCTGATCCTCGATGGTTTCCGTCTTGGCCAGATAGCGCTCCAGCAAAGTAAACAGCAGCGGGTTGAGCATGATTGACAGGATCGCCCCGGCCAGCACCAGATTGCGGCCATGCTGATCCATCATGCCCAGCGTGACCCCCAATCCGGCCAGGATAAAGGCGAATTCACCAATCTGCGCCAGGCTGGCGGAAATGGTCAGCGCGGTACGCTTGGAGTGGCCGAACATTTTGACCAGCGCGAAGGCCGCCACCGATTTACCAAACAGGATAATCGCCAGAGTTGCCAACACCGCCAGAGGTTGGTCGATCAGGATCATCGGATCGAACAGCATACCGACCGAGACAAAGAACAGCACCGCAAAGGCGTCACGCAGCGGCAGCGTATCGTGCGCCGCGCGGTGGCTCAGTTCCGATTCGTTCAGCACCATACCGGCAAAGAAGGCCCCTAGGGCAAATGAGACATCAAACAGGCCGACAGCGCCGTAGGCAATACCCAGCGCCAGTGCCAGCACCGCCAGCGTAAACAGCTCGCGTGAGCCGGTGCTGGCGGTTTTTGCCAGGATCCACGGCACCACACGGCGGCCGACGATAATCATCAGCGCGATAAAGGCGATAACCTTGCCAATGGTGATGGCCAACTCGGTGAGCAGTTGCGTGGTGCTGGTGTTATCGCTGTTGAGCATATTGGCAAATGCTGGCAGTAGCACCAGAGCCAGCACCATGGCCAAATCTTCGACAATCAGCCAGCCGATGGCGATCTGTCCGCGTTGGCTGTCGATCAGTTGCCGTTCTTCCAGAGCGCGCAGCAGTACCACGGTACTGGCGGTGGACAGACACAGGCCGAACACCAGGCCGGAAACCAAATCCCAGCCCATCAGTTTGGACAACCCCATCCCCAGCACTGTAGCGACAGCGATTTGGGCAATGGCCCCTGGGATAGCGATATTTTTTACAGCGAGGAGATCTTTAAGCGAGAAATGGAGACCAACACCGAACATCAGCAGGATCACCCCAATCTCCGCGAGTTCCGGCGCTAACGAGGTATCAGCGACGAAACCGGGGGTAAACGGGCCAGCAAGGACACCTGCGGCCAGATACCCTACCAACGGGGAGATGCGCAGGCGGTTTGCCAGCATTCCGAAGAGGAAGGCGAGTACTAACCCTCCAACAATAGTGGTGATCAAGGGTGTTGAATTATGCATCCATACTCCTCTGGTTGTGCTCACGGATGTTACGAAAGGATACATTTAGTTTATTGCATTTGTGATTTCATTGCTTAGCTAATTTAGGGTTTTGTGTAAAAAACCAGACTATTCGTCTATTTTTGCAGAAGGAAGGTGAATTATGGCGTAATTGGTCGGATTAAATGGGGCTGTAGAGTGGATAACCCGGTTTAACCTCTGCGCTAAACCGGTGCGCTGTAAGGGGTATTACTGGTTATGCTCCATATTTGGTAGCAATGCGGTGATAATGCCGATAAGCGGCAGGAATGCACAGATTTGATAAACCAGTTCGATGCTGGTCAAATCGGCGACATAACCAAGAACTGCCGCGCCTAATCCGCCCATACCGAAAGCAAAACCGAAGAATAGCCCGGAAACCATCCCCACTTTGCCGGGGATCAGCTCTTGCGCATACACCAGAATGGCCGAGAAAGCCGAGGCCAGAATAACCCCGATGATTACCGTCAAAATCCCGGTCCAGTAGAGAGAAGCATGGGGTAAAACCAGGGTAAATGGCGCAGCACCCAGGATAGAGCCCCAAATGACATATTTACGCCCGAACTTATCACCCAGAGGCCCGCCAATGATGGTTCCTGCTGCTACGGCAAACAGGAAGGCGAACAGATGGAATTGGGCATTCTG
The DNA here is from genome assembly GCF_023282985.1 of Serratia silvae. Taxonomy (GTDB): domain Bacteria; phylum Pseudomonadota; class Gammaproteobacteria; order Enterobacterales; family Enterobacteriaceae; genus Chania; species Chania silvae. The sequence continues at coordinate 216,094 of NZ_JAGQDC010000003.1, forward strand.
CACCGAAACACCGAACTTATGTATGAGATAAAAGGTGTAATAGCTGCTAATGCTCGCCAAGTAGAAGTATTTGGAGAATATCAACACTAGCAGGATGCCTAGGGAGAACATGACGGTACGTTTTGGCAGCGTTTTGACCAAGGAAGCGGCTTTTGGCTTGCCTTGGGCCGCCCGATGTTGCTGCTGATACCATTTACTGACCTGCAATAAAACCACAATAGCCAGCAGCGCAGCCAGTGAGAACCAGGCGACATTGCCCTTGCCGTAGGGGGCGATAATCAGCGCGGCTAATAGCGGACCAAGGGAACTGCCGAAGTTGCCACCCACCTGGAACAGCGACTGGGCCAAACCGTGCCGTCCACCGGAAGCCATGCGTGCGACGCGGGATGACTCAGGATGGAATACGGAGGAACCGGTACCCACCAAAGCGGCTGCCAGCAGCACCAGGGGGAAGGTGTTGGCCACCGAAAGCAGCAGTAAGCCCGATAGGGTGAATCCCATGCCGATGGGCAGCGAATAAGGCTGCGGGTGCTTGTCGGTGTAATAACCAATCAGCGGTTGTAGCAGCGACGCGGTGAGCTGATAGGTCAGAGTGATCGATCTGCACAAAGCTGAGGCTAAAATCGGCTTGCAAAATCGGGTAAATCGCCACGATCAGCGATTGCATCATGTCGTTGAGCAGGTGAGAAACGCTGATAGCACCGAGAATAGAGAACGCTGTGCCTTTGGCCGCGCTGCTGGTTATCGGTGGAATATCCGTTTCACTACGGTCAGTCATATTATTATTAGCCTGGTAAGTGAGAGAGGAGAGAGCCGACATCTTATAACGTTCATCTTTCGTCCGACAACGGGGTAGCTGCTTCTCTCTCGATCATTATGTGCTATCGGGAGTGTTGACAAAATTCGGACGGCGGTGCCTTTCTGACATAGTTTGATGTACGTCGCAAAAAATTGAAATTAGTTGCAGCTGATTCGCGTTACAATTTCGTCTTCATCAAAAATACCCATTATTAACAATGGAGATCTGCCATGCGCTTTTCGCTTCACACTACCGCATGTGCGTTGGCTGTTTCCCTGACGTTGTTTTCAGGAACGGCCAGTGCCTGGGAAAAGGATAAAACCTACGATATCACCATCCTGCACACCAACGATCATCACGGCCATTTCTGGCAGAACGATCATGGTGAGTACGGTCTGGGGGCGCAAAAGACGCTGGTGGACAGCATCCGTCAGGAAGTGGCGGCGAAAGGCGGCAGCGTGCTGCTGTTGTCCGGTGGGGACATCAACACCGGCGTGCCTGAGTCGGACTTACAGGATGCAGAACCCGATTTTCGTGGTATGACGCTGATTGGTTACGACGCGATGGCGATTGGCAACCACGAATTTGACAACCCACTCAGCGTATTGCGCCAGCAGGAGAAGTGGGCCTCTTTCCCGCTGTTGTCCGCCAACATTTATCAAAAAAGTACTCAGCAACGTCTGTTCAAGCCTTATGCCCTGTTTGAAAAGCAAGGGGTGAAGATTGCGGTGATCGGCCTGACCACCGATGACACCGCAAAAATCGGCAACCCGGAATACTTTACCGATATTGAATTCCGTGTCCCGGCGCAAGAAGCCAAGCAGGTGGTTGAGCAACTGCGTAATGATGAAAAACCGGATGTGATTATCGCCGCCACTCACATGGGTCACTATGATGATGGTAACCATGGCTCCAACGCGCCGGGGGACGTGGAGATGGCGCGTAGCCTGCCTGCGGGCTACCTGGATATGATTGTTGGTGGGCATTCGCAAAATCCGGTCTGTATGGCGAGTGAAAACCACAAACAGGTGGATTACGTACCAGGCACGCCTTGTGCGCCAGATCGCCAAAACGGTACCTGGATCGTGCAGGCCCACGAATGGGGTAAATACGTCGGTCGTGCCGACTTCCAGTTCCGCAACGGCGAACTGAAACTGATGCATTACCAACTGATCCCGATCAACCTGAAGAAAAAGGTAGAGAAAGCCGACGGCACCAGCGAGCGGGAGTATTACACCCAGCAGATCCAGGAAGATCCGTCGATGATGAAGCTGCTGACGCCGTTCCAGGACAAGGGCAAGGCCCAGTTGGAAGTGAAGGTGGGCAGCGTCAACGGCAAACTGGAAGGGGATCGCAGTAAAGTCCGCTTTGTGCAGACCAACCTTTCGCGCGTGCTGCTAGCCGCGCAGATGGAGCGCGCCAACGCAGACTTCGCCGTGATGAGCGGCGGCGGCGTGCGTGACTCGATCGAGGCCGGTGATATCACCTATAAAAACGTGCTCAAGGTGCAGCCGTTTGGCAACACGCTGGTGTATGTCGATATGAAAGGCAGCGAGGTTGAACCGTATCTGGCAGCGGTAGCCAACATGAAGGTGGATTCCGGTGCCTATGCGCAGTTCGCCAACGTCAGCCTGGTGGCGGACGGCAAAGGCGTTAGCGACGTTAAGATCAAGGGCGAACCTTTGCAGGCAGACAAGACCTATCGTATGGCGACACTGAACTTCAACGCCCTGGGCGGCGACGGTTATCCGAAGATTGATACCCTGCCAAGCTACGTCAATACCGGCTTTATCGATGCGGAAGTGCTCAAGCAGTATATCGAGAAGCATTCACCGCTGGATGCGGCGGCGTACGAGCCGAAGGGTGAAATAGTTTATAAATAATTAAATTTAAAAGCGGTTTTCTATCGGTGACAGGATAGAAAACCGCCAGTTTTGAACCTCATTCCCCCGTTGCAAAACGGTACGAAATTACCTGGTAATAAACCTGACCTAGCAAAAGTGGAGGGGAATTAGGAGTAGGTATTTAGCCAATTAGCATTATAACTGCCACAGCAGCCCATAAAACGGAAATGTATTGCATTGGTATCCAAAAAAGAGAGTGTTTCTTACGAAAAACTACCTCTTGGCCAGTGTCATTATCCGTATAACTCTTTCCTGAAGTATTATTCAACCGATAGCCAATATAAGCATTAATTGCTGCGCCAATTAACAAGCCAGCTGCAATGCCAAAACGACCCGTATTGAGAAAAGGTAATGCACATAATACTGGGAGAAACGCAGAAATAATACCCCATCCTTGCCATATAAGCATCATGATTCTATCCCTATTGATTTTTATTAAAACATCATATATTCAGTTAACCTGAAATTTTACTCTCCAACGTCTGGAGGTTACCATTGATTCTTCTTCATTAAGCCAGTCATTCATATGACGGCGAATAAACGCTCCATGAATATGATCAGTTGAATAGATCACTCTATGCCTGTATCACTTTCTGCGGGTTCATCAATCCCAAAAGGGTAAATATCGATGTAAGTATTGCTTCCTCGGATTGCGAACTGCTGAGCCTATTCATACGTGATTATACTAATGCAGTGCTCAGTGGTAGATATACCAATGAGACGAATATTCCTAAAAAATAGCGGGATCAATAAAATCACCCGACCTGCCGACGCAGGTGTCAAGAGCAAAGGTACTGAAATGAGAATTTTTATTTCTCGCTGTACTTTTAAACTCCAGCAAACATCCCTTTTGAATTAACAAAAAGGGGCTGACCTGGTTTTTTATTTAACGAAAAAACAATTCTCAATCATTTATTTAATAGTGTCAACTATTTCATTAACTAAAGTAAGGTAATGTGGGCCGTTGCCTTGGCAACGGCCCTGTTATATTAATCCCGTTTGGCGATTTCGGCGAAGGTGCCGGACAGCAGACGGCAGAGATCGCTGGCTGCCAATTCAATATCCAACCCGCGCTTGCCGCCGGAAACGAAAATGGTGGCAAACTGTTGCGCTGGGCTGTCGATCACCGTGGGCAAGCGTTTTTTTTGCCCGAGTGGGCTGATCCCACCAACCAGATAACCCGTCACACGCTGAGCGACTGTCGGATCGGCCATTTCGGCTTTCTTGGCCCCTAGCGCTTTTGCCACCTTCTTCAAATCCAGTTGGGTTGCTACCGGCGTTACCGCCACGGCCAGATTCTTTGCATCGCCATTCAGGGCCACCAACAGCGTTTTGTAGACCTGTTCGGCGTTCAACCCCAGCTTTTTTACCACCTCGTCGCCAAAGTTGGTTTCTTCACTATCGTGGTGATATGTGTGGAGGGTGAAGGCCACCTTTTGTTTTTCAAGCAGAACCACTGCGGGTGTCATAATATCTTTTCCAAAAGAGAGAGAAGTTGTCATCGGTTGCAACAGAACGATAAAAATGGAGCCGAATGAGCAACCTGTGCCTAGGAGGGTGAAAGGCAGTTGCCAATAGGTTCGTCAGGTTGCTACCCTGTCTATTGTAATCGTTAACACGGTTACAATGCGTATAACTAAAATATGAAAAATTCCTCTTTGACTGGCCAATAGCGATATTGGCCACTTTTTTATCGCGCTTGCAGCATGGCCGGTAAATTATCTTCGCCATACAGATGCAAAGCACCGACCGCTACCACATAGTTGCCCGGCGGTAACGCTTCCAGCTTTTGCTGCCAGTGGCGATTACGGCGGTGCATCAATACGTCGTACAGCTCGGCACTGAAGGTGGAGGGCAGCGTTTCCAACGTGGCGTTCGGCTTGGCGTCCAGCCACCAACTCACCATGGTTTGCAGCAAACGGGCGTTGGTGTGCCAGTGCGCTAACGTATCGTGCAGCAGGGCCATACCGCCTTCTGGCAGTTGTTCCAGCATGCTCAACTGTTCCTCGGCCCCTTCCAGTTCGATCACTGGCATCTGCTGTACTTTAGCGGCTTGCAATAGCTGGTAATCAATCCCGTATTCGGCGCGTAAACCCAGCCGCTGTGCCTGCCGTGCTTGCATCATCAGTGCTACCTGCCAGCCGGGAAGGGCAGAGAAGCTCTCTACATCCGCACCCAACTCCTGGCATAGCACCTGTAACCGTTGGAATTCCTCATCGCCAAGACGTTGTTCAAGTTCGAGTTGCGGTTCGGCGTGGCCAAATGGCGAAGAGGAACCGGTAATATCGGCCTCAACAATCAACGCATCGGCCTGGCGCAGGCATGCGGCCAGCCGGGCAGGCAGGGGCGACATATCGACGGTACCCATATGAATGCTGCCGACCAAATGCAGTTGGCGATTGCCCGTTAGCCTGATGTCCAGGGCCGGGTAGGTGTAGCTCTGCGGGGAAATAATACCGAGAAAGGTAGCAATGCGGCGTAACAGTTGACCCATACAGCGTGGCTCCTGATCCTTTCCACCAGCGTGCAGGATGGCTGCTGGTTTTTCCCCATGCTAAACGCTAAGTGGCTGACAATAAAGCCCGAGGGCAGGGGAATTATCTCAAAAGGCCGGAGCACGATGGATTGCGCCCCGGTTGAGGGTTACTGCTTGGGTTTAAAACGCAGTAATCGGTTAGCGTTGGTGACCACGGTAATGGAGGAAAGAGCCATTGCTGCACCAGCGACCACTGGGCTGAGCAGGGTGCCTGTTAGTGGGTACAGCACACCGGCGGCAATGGGAATGCCAAGTGCGTTGTAGATAAATGCCCCGAGCAGGTTCTGCTTCATATTACGCAGCGTCGCCTTCGACAAGGCCAGCGCGTCCGCCACACCGTTCAGGCTGTGACGCATCAGGGTGATCGCCGCGGTTTCAATGGCGATATCACTGCCGCCGCCCATAGCGATCCCAACATCGGCCTGAGCCAGTGCAGGGGCGTCGTTGATACCGTCACCGACCATCGCTACCCGGTGGCCCTGAGCCTGCAACTGCTTGATAGCCTCGGCCTTACCGTCGGGCAAGACGCCAGCAATCACGCGGTCGATACCGGCCTCTTTGGCAATCGCATTGGCGGTCACCGGGTTATCGCCCGTTAACATCACCAGTTGATAGCCTTGCTGATGCAGACGTTGCAGTGCGCTCACGCTGTCACTGCGTAACGGATCGCGGATGGCGATCAGCGCGGCAGGTTTGCCATTGGCGGCCAACAGCACCGGCGTGATACCGCGTTCAGCCTGTTGCTGTATTTGCTGCGTGAGCTCATCGGTCGCGATCTGATTCTCCTGCAACAGCTTGGCGTTACCCAGCAATAGCTGTACACCTTCAACTTCACCGCTGACGCCGGAGCCGCGCAACGTTCGGAATTGTTCTACCGTAGGCAGTGTCTGCCCTTTAGCCTGTTCGACGATGGCACGTGCCAGCGGGTGGTTAGCGCCTTGTTCCAGCGCGGCGGCCCAACGTAAGGCCTGCTGTTCATCCACCTGGTTAAAGGTGATGATTTCCACCACGCGCGGCTGGCCTTCCGTCAGCGTACCGGTTTTATCGAACACCAGCGTATCGAGATTGCTGGCCTGCTGCAGCGCATCGGCGTCACGCACCAGTACCCCAAACTCTGCTGCCCGGCCAACGCCAGAGATAATTGACATCGGCGTTGCTAATCCAAGGGCGCAAGGGCAAGCGATGATCAGCACCGTGGTGGCGATCACCAGCGTGTAGACCAACTGCGGTTGCGGGCCAAAGAAATACCAGATGGCGGCGCTGAACAGGGCGATGGCGACCACGGTGGGCACAAATACCGCCGAGATGCGGTCTGCCAGCTTACCGATTTCCGGTTTGCTGCTTTGCGCCTGGCGCACCAGCTTGATAATACGTGCCAGCGTGGTTTGAGTGCCAATGGCCGCCGCGCGAAACAGCACGCTGCCGTCGTCTACCACCGTACCGGCATGCACCGTATCGCCGATGCCTTTTTGCTGCGGCAGCGCTTCGCCGGTCAGCATGGCTTCATCGATCCACACTTCGCCCTGAACGATTTCACCGTCAACCGGGATGCGATCGCCAGTCGTCAGGCGCAACGTCATACCCAATTGCACTTCTGCCAGCGGGATACTTTGCTCCCCCTGTTCTGTGACTAGCCTAGCGGTTGGTGGCGTGAGATCCAGTAGCCGTTCCAGCGCCTGGGAAGAACGCTGCCGCGCACGTTGCTCCATGGCATGGCCAAGGTTGATCAGGCCGATGATCATCGCACTAGCTTCGTAATAGAGATGCCGTGCCTCCATCAGGAAGAAGTCCGGCCACAGGTTGACGCTGATGGAGTACAACCAGGCGGCACCGGTTCCCAGGGCGACCAGCGTGTCCATGGTGGCGCTGCCGTTCATCAGCGAACGCCAGGCATTGCGATAGAAGTGGCCACCGGCAAACACCATTACCGCCAGGGTAATGATGCCGACTATCAACCACGGACGCTGGGTTTCCGGCGTCAGCGACATACTGCCGCCAAATACGCCCCAGGCCATCAACGGCACGCCCACCGCCAAGCCTAATGCGGCCTGCCAGCGGAAGCGTTTCATATTAGCCTGTGCGGTTTGCTGTTGGCGTTCGCGGCGCTTGGTTTCGTCCTGGATCATCTCAGCGCCATAGCCGGCTTTTTCTACCGCAGCGACCAATGCCTGCGGTGTGGCCTTACCGGTGATCAGTGCGCTGCGTTCCGCCAGGTTTACTCGCGCCAGCTCAACGCCGGGGACGTTCTGTAACGCCGTTTGGACTTTACTGACGCAGCTGGCACAGGTCATGCCGTTGAGCAACAGCTGGACGCTGTCGTCGGTCTCGCTTGCCGGAAGGGAAGAGGGGGCCGCTGGCTGGGTTTCCGGCAAGGTCGGGGCAGATTCAGTCAGCGGCTCAGTTTTTGGGTGATTGTTGGTTCCCGCCAGGCTTGCGTGATAGCCCGCATCCTCGACCGCCGCGATGAGCTGCTCTGGTGTGGCATCGCCATAGACCTTGGCGCCCTCAATGGTAACGTCGGCGGCGATCACGCCCGGCACTGCTTCCAGCGCTTTACGGGTGCTGCCCACGCAGTGCATGCAGGATAAGCCTGAGAGTTGCAACTCGGTGTCTGCCTGATGGGCGATTTCTGCCTGGAAGCCTGCGGCAACGACGCTGTCTATCAGCTCGGCAGCCGGGGCTGCACCGGTGATTTTAGCGTAGTGAACGTTGACGTTGGCCTGTTCAACATCCGCGCGACTTTCCAAGGCTTTTTTCACCTTTTGCGCGCAGTTCATGCAGGAGAGTCCCTGCAACGCCAGCACGGTAGTTTGTGACATGATGGTTTTCCTCGCAAAATAATGGCGGTTGACCGCCTAGGTTCTTTTCATTAAGAATGAGCTTAAACCTTCCAGCAAGGGTAAGGTCAAGGGGGATCAATTGAATATCAGCGACGTTGCCAAAAAAACCGGTTTGACCAGCAAAGCCATCCGTTTTTATGAAGAGAAAGGATTGGTGACCGCCCCGATCCGCACGGACAACGGCTACCGCAGCTACAGCGCCAGGCATATTGAAGAACTGACGCTGTTACGTCAGGCTCGCCAGGTGGGTTTCAACCTTGACGAGTGCCGTGAACTGGTCGCGTTGTTCAACGATCCGGCGCGGCACAGTGCCGATGTCAAAGCCCGCACGCTGCAAAAAGTTGCCGATATCGAAAAGCACATCAGCGAACTGGGGGAAATGCGCCAACGGCTGCTGGCGCTGGCGGAACAATGCCCTGGTGATGAAGGCGCAGACTGCCCGATCATTAATAATCTGGCAGGCTGCTGCCACAAAGGCTAGCGGATAATGGCGCGGATCACCAAGGTGGTGCCTTCGACCGCCACCACTTCAACTTCGGTGCCGATCGGCAGATCCTCGTTGGCTTGCGCGCGCCAACTGCTGTCGGCGATATTGATGCGGCCATGGCCGTTATGCATCGCCTCGGTCAGCGTGGCGCGGGTGCCGATCAGTTGGCGGTTACGCTGGTTGAGCACCGGTGAACCGCTGGTTGCCGTTGGCCGTTTGCGCAGCCAGTACCACCACAGGTAGGCTACGGCAATGGTCATCACGGCAAACAGGGAACCCTGCCACTCCCAGCTCAACTCCGGCAGCAACCAGATAATTACCCCGACAATCACCGCAGAAACGCCGCTCCACAGCAGATAGCCGCTGGCACCGAGCATTTCCGCGGCTAACAGCAGCCCACCTAGCGAGATCCAGAACCATTGAGGGTTTGCTGAGATCTGTTCTAACATAATTACTTACCTTTGCTGTCTTTCAGCAATTCGGTAATACCGCCGATTGACCCCAGCAGGCTGCTGGCATCCAGCGGCATCATGACCACTTTGCTGTTATTGGCTGAGCCAATCTTCTGCAAAGCGTCGGTGTATTTCTGGGCTACGAAGTAGTTAATCGCCTGGATATTACCGCTGGCGATGGCGTCAGAAACCAACTGGGTAGCCCGCGCTTCCGCTTCGGCGGCACGTTCACGCGCTTCTGCCTGCAAGAACGCAGACTGGCGCTCCCCTTCGGCTTTCAGGATCTGTGATTGCTTATCCCCTTCGGCGCGCAGGATCGCGGCTTGACGCACCCCTTCCGCTTCTAAAATATCAGCACGTTTGGTTCGTTCGGCCTTCATCTGGGCGTTCATCGCCACTATCAGTTCGGCCGGTGGGCGAACGTCACGGATTTCGATACGGGTAATTTTGACGCCCCAAGGATTGGTGGCCTCATCGACAATATGCAGCAGGCGGCTGTTGATACTATCGCGCTGTGACAGCATTTCATCAAGTTCCATGGAACCGAGCACGGTACGGAAGTTGGTCATGGTCAGGTTAACGATAGCTTGCTCAAGGTTACTGACCTCATAGGCGGCACGAGCCGGATCGACCACTTGGATAAAGCAGACGGCATCGATCGCCACGTTGGCGTTATCGCGCGAGATAATCTCCTGGGAAGGGATATCCAGCACCTGCTCCATCATATTGATCTTGCGGCCAATACGATCCATAAAAGGCACTACCAGGTTTAAACCCGGCATGAGCGTTTTGGTATACCGGCCGAAGCGCTCAACCGTCCATTGGTAGCCCTGCGGTACAATTTTGATGCTCGAGAAGACGATAATCAACGCGACAACGATCACGATCGGAATAATGGTAAACATGGCACAACCTCCTGTCAGACATATTGCTAGATATTACGCTAGCGGCAGGGGAATGCCTAATGCGTCACCAGGATAAGAGCGTTTTTTGCAGAAAACGTTAGCATCTCACCGCGAAGGGGCCATTTTCACCGGGTTTGTCAGGAACTGCTTAACGTTGCCATGATGTGATAATGGAGACTTCTTCAGGAGCCGCGTCGAATTTGCTCAGCGTTACCGTGTGGCCGTCCGTCAACAGCACGCTGACCGCCATGCCGATGACACCGGACTGTAGATCGGTCTGTTCGATATGATGGAGCGCTTTAAGACAAACGAATTGCTGCATTTCGGGCAAATGTTTGAACCTGTCGGTTTGGGCTTTTTTCAAGAGGGTTATCCTTTGGCTGTGCCGACGATTTGGCCATCACGCAACAGCACAATTTTGTGTTTCTGCCGGTACCAGATGGCGGTGAAAACACCTTTCTGATAAACCTGCGCATACTGGTTTTCCTCGGTCAATGCGGCGGCCGTTTGCTCAATGTAGCCCTGCTTGATATCTGGCGAGATCTTGATGTCTATCCCGGCAATTCGTGCCTGCAATGTCTTGCTCTTTGCTACCTGGGCATGTTGCACGGTTTGCCGCAGAGGTGCGACGACGGGCACCCCAAGACGTGCCGATTGCGCGTACTGTTTCGCCGCATTTTCCAGCGCCTGTTTCTCTGCCGCGGCGTAAATGGCGGTTTGACGGTTTTGCTCAGTCAGATAGCAGGTGTCTTTGGAAACCCCTTGTGCCTCACACTCGGCCATGCGTGACGCCGTAGAACTACAGCCAGCCAGCAAGATGGCAATCACCACGGTAGACAGTATCCTAGTCATCATTTTTTAATTCTTCGGGTTAGCCAGGATGGCACCGGGGTGTCCCTGGGTTTATTTTCGCGTTTCATTTCGAAGCTAATAGCTACGTAATCAAGTGATCTTTTGCCTTTCTGTCGCTTTACTGAGCTGAAGATACAGAATTTTCCTAGGTAATCATCACGTTTTAACCATTATGTTGACGAATGTCAATTTTGTCAGCTACTGAGAATGTTTCTCAAATCATATTTGTATGTAGCTATTAGGTCTTTTATAACTGTCTGAATGGCGGAGTATCGGGAGCTACGTAGCTGTGGGGGACGGAATTTATGTGCTAAACTGCGATACGTCGGTTGAGATCAATAGGAAATCGCAGGGTGGATAATCAAGCAGAGTTTAAAAGCTATCTGGAACGATTAGGCATTGAGCAGCCTGCACTGTGCATACTCTTGGGGGTACAGCGCAGCACCCTGAATAAATGGGTGAATGGCACGGTAACCGCAATCCCGGCCATCGCCACGACCGCGGTCAAAATGCTGTGGTTTATCAAAGAGTCCGACCCGGAGCTGTTCCAGCGCTGGATGATGATCCAGGACTTTGGCGTACCGGCAGAGTATGCCACTAATGAGAAGGCGTATGAATTCCTGCACGTGCTGAAGCGGGAGCTGTCGCCGCCGATTAAGAAACTCCGGGCCCAGGTGGTGCCCAGAAGTGATAAACTACCGCGTTAAACTGGTAAATCAATACCTTGCAGAAAACCGGTGATGCGTTCATCGCGCCGTTGGAACAGCGTGACGATTTCTTCAACGGCTTTACCACAGTCGTTACGCCAGGCGAGGGAGAGCGGTGAAGGTTGCCGCTGATTGACGACTTCACGGGTGATCAACTGGCCGCTATCCAGATAGGGCTGGCACAGATTTTTCGGCAAGAACCCTACGCCCAGACCCTGCAGGTGGCATTCGAGTTTACTGCGCAGGTCTGGCACCTTGATCTCTTTTTGGCCGGGCAGCAGCCAGGCAACGCGTTTGGTCAGGTTGCGCGAAGTATCTTCTACGTTGATCGCCGGGTAGCAGCGCAGCCGATCTTCATGCAGTGCCGTGTCTTGGCAGGTCGCGAGCGGATGATCTGGCGTAACCACAAATAGCCAACTGATCCCCCCTAGTTTCAATACGCTGACGTCATTAGCCAGTGATTCAGAGCCGGTGGTGCCAATGGCCAACTGAAAATCCCCGTGTAACAACGAATCCCATACTCCCATATACACCTGACGCGAGATATGAAACTGCGTGAATGGATAGCGCTGTTGCAGGTAGGCCAACAGCCGGGCGACGCTCGCGGGGTTGTACAGCAGGTTGTTGATCACGATATTGACCTGATGCTCCACGCCGTCGTTGATCTGGCGTAGCTCATCGGGCATGGAGTCGAGCCAGTTGTGCCATTGGCGGCAACGTTCCAGCAGGTATTCACCGGCGAGGGTCAGGTTCACGCTGCGGGTGGTGCGGATAAAAAGCTGGGTGCCGATACTTTCCTCCAACGTTTTGATGCGGTAGCTGATGGTGGCCGTGGTCTTGTGCAGTAATTCGGCGGCGCGGGAAAAGCTCTGGCATTCCGCGACTTTGATAAACGATCGAATTGTTTCGTGATCCAACATAGCGCTTCCTTAACCGGTGCGGCCATCGTTCCCCTAGTGTTGCAAAAGAATTTACTTACCTTAGTCGCCTTGGGTTAGTCATAAAGCCTCTTCCTGTGATCGCGATCACGTTTTATTGCCCTTCCTCTGCTGAATACCGCTGAAAGTGATAACTCTGTTAACGAACTGTGTTGTTGCGATTTGTTTTTTTAATTTATTGATTATTAATTGAATATTTTTATGGTGGTGCAAAAGATGTGCAGTAGATCTTAGTTGTGGAAAATTTTTCCAATAATTACTTTTAAATTCCAGGCGACCTGTCTAGAGTGAACTTATTCGGTAATGTTCCTTTTTGAAACGATCCTGGAGAAACTGATGGACCTGATTGCCGTTGAGTTAACGCCCGAAGCTTTTGCACCCTATGGGAATGTACTGCAGATCGAGGGGGCACCCTTTTTCCATATCAATGGTGGAAAAACAGAGCGATATCATGATCTTGCTAAAGTCGAAGTGGCCGACGATCACCGGGTGCTGGTCAGCATCAATCGCTCCGAGCCCTGCGATCTTCCGTTGGAGTTCTCCGCTCTGGAAAAGCACCCTTTGTCATCACAGGCTTTTATGCCTATGAAGGGGGAACGCTTTGTGGTGATTGTTGCTGAAGCCGGGGAAGGGGACGAAATTCCGTTACATACTTTGCGCGCCTTTATCACCAACGGGAAGCAAGGGGTGAATTATCACCGCAATGTTTGGCATCACCCGCTGTTTGCCTATGGCGCGATCACCGACTTTTTCACGGTCGATCGCGGCGGTGCCGATAACTGTGTCGTCAAAGCATTGCCAGAAACTTACCGGGTTGTGCTTGGATAGCGCTGTCCCCAAGCGCACAGGCTGTTTATTATAGCGGGAAAACCTTGAGCTGAATAAAGGAAAGCCTGAATGAACGAAGTACGCAGAAAGGGAAGACCAACGACAGAAGCAGGGGCGACGAAAGGCGCACAGGCGTTGGATCGTGGGTTGGAGATCCTGCAGTTTCTGGCTAATGCCGGGGGGAGCTCATCCGTTTCCGTGTTATCCGAGAAGTTGGAGTTACCGTTATCAACGACTTTCAGATTATTGAAAGTATTGGAAAAATCGGAATTCGTTTTTCAGGATCCACAGCTTGGCTGGTGGCATATCGGCATCCAGTCGTTTACCGTCGGGGCGGCTTATATGAATGACAGGGATGTGGTTTCGGTTGCGGGTCCTTACATGCGGCGCCTGATGTTGCTATCAGGCGAAACCGCTAATCTGGCCATCAGGAATAACTTTGACGCCGTGCTGATCCGTCAATGTGAGTGCCAGGCCATGGTGCGCATGTGTGCGCCACTTGGCAGCCGCTTACCGCTGCACGCATCCGGGGCAGGGAAAGCGTTGCTGTATCCGCTGGCGGAAGAGGAGATGCTGGATTTGTTCGTACGTTCGGGGCTGCACTCGTTTACCCCGAAGACCCTGACCAGCGTAAATTTATTACGTAAGGATTTAGCACAATCGCAGGCATTGGGCTATACCGTTGATGCTGAAGAGCATGCTCTTGGCCTGAATTGCCTGGCTTCGGCAATTTTTGACCGTAGCAACAACGTCATTGCGGCTATCTCTATTTCAGGGCCTAGTTCGCGCGTTAGCAGCGATCGTTTCCAGGAGCTGGGGGAGTTGGTGCGTGACGTGGCCAACGACATCAGTACCGCGTTAGGTGAGTCGCGCAGTAAGAAAGACCACGTTTAAAGCAAAACCTGTGGCCGTGATCGCGGTTGCAGGATGAGATTACCTCCCCCGTTTATCACCTAAACGGGTTTTTTTGAACCCATTTTTGTTTTGGAAAATTTTTCCAAAAACTTAGGAGAACGTTTAGATGGCAATTATGCGAGCAGTAGATGCGGCAATGTACGTGTTGGTAAAGGAAGGTGTGAATACCGCATTCGGCGTGCCTGGCGCGGCGATAAACCCTTTCTATAATGCTATGCGTCAACACGGCGGCATCAAGCACTATCTGGCGCGTCATGTTGAAGGCGCTTCCCACATGGCGGAAGGTTACACCAGGGCTAAACCCGGCAATATCGGCGTGTGTCTCGGGACTTCGGGGCCTGCGGGAACGGACATGATCACCGCGCTTTACTCCGCCTCTGCCGATTCCATTCCCATTTTGTGCATCACCGGCCAGGCTCCCCGGGCGCGTTTACATAAGGAAGATTTTCAGGCGGTAGATATTGAATCGATCGCCAAGCCGGTCACCAAAATGGCGGTGACAGTGATGGAACCGGCGCTGGTGCCCCGCGTGTTGCAGCAGGCATTCCACTTGATGCGTTCTGGCCGCCCTGGTCCGGTGCTGATCGATTTGCCTTATGACGTGCAGATGGCCGAGATTGAGTTTGATCCAGAAACCTATTCCTCGCTGGGAGCTTACAAACCGGCGGCCACTGAGGCGCAGATCGACAAAGCCTTGGATATGCTGTGTGCCGCCAGCAAGCCCTTGATTATCGCTGGTGGTGGGATCTTTAACGCGGACGCGGCCGAGCTGCTGCAAGAGTTGGCGGAGACCTGCAACGTACCGGTGATCCCGACGCTGATGGGCTGGGGGTGTATCCCGGACGATCACCCGTTGATGGCTGGGATGGCCGGGTTACAAACCTCACATCGTTACGGTAACGCCAACCTGCTGGATTCGGATCTGGTGTTTGGTATCGGTAACCGCTGGGCTAACCGCCATACCGGTTCGGTAGATAAATACACCGCCGGTCGTAAGGTGATTCATATCGATATTGAACCGACCCAGCTGGGCCGCGTGATTTGCCCGGATCTGGGCATTGTTTCCGATGCCAAAATCGCCCTGCAAATGTTAGTGGCGAGAGCTCGTGAACGTGCAGATCAAGGACGATTGCCGGATCGCTCACAGTGGGTGGAAACCTGCCTCCAGCGCAAACAAACCCTGCTGCGTAAAACCCATTTTGACAACGTGCCGATCAAACCTCAGCGCGTTTACGAAGAGATGAACCGGGCGTTCGGGCGTGATGCCTGTTACGTCACCACCATCGGGCTTTCGCAGATCGCGGCGGCGCAGATGCTGCACGTGTTCAAACCGCGCCATTGGATTAACGCCGGGCAGGCTGGCCCATTAGGCTGGACTCTTCCTTCGGCCCTGGGCGTGTGTGCCGCCGATCCGCAGCGCAAAGTGATCGCACTCTCGGGTGACTATGACTTCCAGTTCATGATTGAAGAGTTGGCCGTTGGCGCGCAATTCAAGCTGCCGTACATCCATGTGGTGGTCAACAACGCCTATCTGGGGCTGATCCGCCAGTCGCAGCGCGGTTTCGATATGGATTACTGCGTCCAACTGTCCTATGAAAACATCAACAACCCGGAAGTGGGCGAATACGGTGTCGATCACGTCAAGGTGGTCGAAGGGATGGGATGTAAAGCGATCCGCGTCGTTAAGCCTGAGGATATCGCGCCAGCCTTCCAACAGGCGCAAGAGTTGATGCGTTTGCATCAGGTTCCTGTGGTAGTGGAGATTATCCTCGAGCGGGTCACTAACATCTCGATGGGGACAGAACTGGATAACGTCAATGAATTCGAACCCGTTGCCGAGTCGCCAGAAGATGCGCCGACCTCGGTCAGCTACTTCAATTATCAGTAAGGAGCAGGCTCATGCCGAAGTTTTCAGCCAACTTATCGATGTTGTTTAATGAAGTCGATTTTATGCAGCGTTTTCGCTGTGCCAAAGAGCAGGGATTCACGGCGATTGAATATATGTTCCCCTACGATTATTCCGTGCAGGCGTTGAGAGGGGCACTGGAAGAGAATCAGCTCACGCAGGTACTACAAAACCTGCCCGCCGGGGATTGGGCTGCGGGTGAGCGTGGCATCGCTTGCCTGCCAGGGCGCGAGTCAGAGTTTCGTGATGGCGTAGGTCTGGCGGTGGAATATGCCCGTGCGCTGGGCTGTGCGCAGATCAACTGCCTGATCGGTAACCCGGATAAATCGGTCGCCCAACATAAGACCGATGAACTCGTGGTCGCTAACCTGAGCTATGCGGCAAAAGAGTTGGCCAAGGCCAATATCCGCCTATTGATTGAACCGATCAATAAATACGACATGCCTGCCTTCTATCTGCAAACCACGCGTCAGGCGTTGGAACTGATGGATTGGGTCGCTAGCCCTAACCTGTTTATTCAATACGATATCTACCACATGCAGCGCATGGAGGGCGAACTGGCCCAAACCATGGAAACGCTGCTGCAGAAAATCGCGCATATCCAGGTTGCTGATAATCCGGGGCGCCATGAGCCAGGAAGCGGTGAAATCAATTACGACTATCTGTTCCGCGCGCTGGACAAGATGGGCTATCGCGGTTGGATCGGCTGTGAATACAAACCTGCGACAACGACGGCTGCCGGCCTGTCATGGATTAAGCAATATCAACATTGAGGGACATATCATGAAAGTAGGCTTTATTGGTTTAGGGATCATGGGCACGCCAATGGCTGAAAAGCTAATCGCAGGCGGCCATCAGCTGTATGCTAACACCTTGCATCAGGTTCCGCCGGAGCTGGTGGAGAAAGGGGCCATAGCTTGTGCTACACCTAAGCAGGTGGCCGAGCAGGCTGACGTTATTTTTATTATGGTGCCCGATACGCCGCAGGTGGAAGAGGTGTTGTTTGCGGCTAATGGCTGTGCCGAAGCACAGCTCAAAAACAAGATCCTGGTGGATATGAGTTCAATTTCGCCGCTGGAAACCAAGGCGTTTGCCAAACGCATCAACCAACTGGGGGCTGATTATCTGGATGCGCCGGTATCCGGTGGTGAAGTGGGGGCCAAGCAGGGTAGTTTGACCATTATGGTTGGCGGTGACGAAGGCGTCTTTGGGCGGGTAAAACCGTTGCTGGCCCTGATGGGGAAAAACATTACGCTGGTCGGCGGTAATGGTGACGGCCAGACCTGCAAGGTCGCCAACCAGATTATTGTGGCCCTGACGATTGAAGCTGTATCCGAAGCGTTGATATTTGCTTCCAAAGCGGGTGCCGATCCGGCTCGGGTCCGTGAAGCGCTGATGGGCGGTTTTGCCTCATCGCGCATTCTGGAAGTGCACGGTGAGCGGATGATCAAACGGACGTTTGAGCCGGGCTTCCGTATCTCCCTGCATCAAAAAGATCTCAATCTGGCGCTACAAGGTGCGAAGTCGTTGGCGCTCAGTTTGCCTAATACCGCCACTTGCCAGGAGTTGTTCAACCTCTGTGCGGCCAATGGGGCCAAAGATCTCGACCATTCCGCGTTGGTACAGGCATTGGAAATTATGGCTAACCATAAAGTTTCTGGTTAAATTGACAGGTCGGTATTCGTTTACCATTATCAATACCGACTCTATTCTTGTAAAATAGTAGGTAATAAACGTCGTTGAAATTTCTATCGCCCTTTTTATGTAAAGTGAAGAGGGCCTGTTGATCAAAATGTGTGCAAAAGTAACAGAAAAAATAGCAGGATGCCGACCAAGGAGACCCTATATGGCAACCGTTGATGCTGCGATTGATAGAACTATTCTGGCTAACCCTGATAAAAGCAAGTTATACCGTAAGATTGCCTGGCGCATTATGCCAATATTATTAATTAGTTATATCGTAGGCTATCTTGATCGCGTTGGGATATCGTTTTCAAAATTCCAAATGATGCCTGATATTCTTCAAGGCAATGTGTCGATGGCAGAGGCAGTGTATGGTCTAGGGGCTGGCGTATTTTTCATTGGCTATATTATCGCCGGCGTGCCAAGTAATATCTTACTGAGTAAATATGGTGCACGAAAAGTCATTGCCCTGTTGATGTTGGTATGGGGTGCGATTTCAATGCTGAGTATTTTCATTACTAATCCGACACAGTTTTATCTGGCTCGATTCCTACTGGGGTTAGCAGAAGCCGGCTTTTATCCGGGGGTAATCCTCTATCTGACAATGTGGTTCCCTTCAAGCCAACGGGCAAAAATGACTGCGCTGTTTGTTTGTGGGATACCGGTAAGTAACATCATCGGTGGGCCACTTTGCGGTTGGATTATTGAAAACATGAATGGCATGTTTGAGCTGTCCGGCTGGCAATGGTTATTCTTTATCAGTGGTCCGCGTGCATTATTGATTGCGGTCGTCATTTTCTTCTTCCTGGATAATACCTATCAGAGTGCTAAATGGCTCAGTCCACAAGAAAAAGAGATGATCACCCAAGACATGGTGCAGGGAGCATCGAAAAAGATAGGGGCCGATGGTGCAGCGCAGGAGTGGACAATGAAGACCATGCTGAAGTCTTCTGCCTTCACCAAAATGTGGCTGATCTGTTTTTGTACGGTGATGGGGCAAGGGGGATTAGCCTTCTGGGTGCCGACCATGATCCGTGATACGGGAGTAAGGTCGGTGTTGGATATTGGTTTACTGACCATGCTGCCGTATATGCTTGCCGTCGTGGCCATGCTACTGGCTGCGCGCAGTTCTGACAAACATCGAGAAAGGCGCTGGCATATTATTGTTCCTTTCTGTATTGCTGCGGTTTCGCTGATCTTTATCGGCCTGTTCCCAGACAATAAGGCCATCGTGATGGTTGCATTATGTATTGCAGTCGCTTCCAGCCTGGTCCCTTCGCCCCTGTTCTGGAGTTTGCCAAATGCTATCTTTACCGGTACCTGCGCTGCCGCTGGGATAGCACTAATCAACTCGATTGCCAATATCGGGGGGTTTATTTCTCCTTATATCATTGGTTATTTTAAAAACACGACGGACAGTAATCTGGTCGCGATGTGCGTGCTATCCAGTATGATGATACTGGGGGCCATACTGACCTACAGCGTTCCAGCAAAACTCGTTAATAAATAAAGCGCTACAGAATACAGTATCCCAAGTATGCCATTCGTCACAGGTGAGTGCCCCAGATAGGGGTACCCACCGTTGACCTGTTATTATATGGAAGGGAACAGTAGGTGAGTTAACTTATAACCCTTTCGATTTTAAGCGTGTTACATGTTCAACAAATAGTTTAATCGGATCTGTGCTACGCGTGACAACACCTGCAGTTTGATTAATAGCGTCCGCATGGTCCATTGAATAATCGGATCGGATAACTTTCCCCAGGTGCGTACAATAGCGCCCAATCAACCCATCATTCTGGAAACGTTCTTTCTTGAACAATAATGAGATGGCTACCAGTGCAGCATGCAACGGATCAAGATTATTGAGTCCTTGGTCAAGCGGGTTATGCTTAATAATCCCGCTCCAAGAATAATAATAGACGCCATTCTCAAATTCCTTACCTTCCCCACCCCATTTTTTCGGCAAACCCTGTGGGTATTTGGCATTAAATTTATTTATACCTTCGCTGGTGAGTGCATTAAGTGCTGCAACACTGTCTTGTGGTAAACAAGGGTGACCGGAAATTATAGAGATGAATGAACCAACGGCATTCATTACCGTACTTGCCATCGCTTCAGGAAGAGCACCAGGCTTCACTGCCAAACGAACCAGATCGGCAATCTCCGAGCCAAAGTTTGTTCCAGACACTGAAGTTACAGAGGCAATCTGTTCTGGATGTGTGGCAGCGACATAACGACAGGCCAGAGCGCCTTGACTGTGACCAATCAGATTGACCTTTTTTGCTCCGGTTACGTGGATCACTTGTTTCACAAATTTAAGCAATTGCTCACCGCGGACCTCATTACTATTATCAGCTGACAAAGAGGCTGTGAATACCGTAGCACCGGCTTTTTCCAGTGCTTGCGGAATACCAAAGAAATAAGGGTAGATCCCGGCAACCTTATCAAAACCACTGAAACCATGAACGAGAATAATTGGGTGCTTTAATTTAGTGAATGTAGACATGATAAATACCTCTCAAGATTGTTTGACCCTGTGGTCGAAACAAACATTAAAGTATTGCGACAATCTCGACACGCCATTGTTGTTGTGTGGTAGTTAACACAAAAGTGTGAAATAAGAGGGGGCGACAATAATAGGGTGTTTAAAATAAGAAAACCCCTACAAGCGTTTCGCTGTTAGGGGTTTTCTTATTAATTATTGGTCTTTTTTTGAAATTATAAATCGACGTCGCGGTTGCAGTCTTTCGAATAGATATAGCTGAACTCTTCCTTGCCCACCGCATAACCGGCTTGCGGAACATAGGCGGCCATAAAAATGTAATCCCCTTTCTTGACCGGGATCCACTCATTATCCAGATTATAAACCCCGGCTCCACTGAGAATATATGCGCCATGTTCCTGCACGTGAGTCTCGATGTAGCCATGGCTGGCACCCGGTTTGAAGGAGAGAATATGAATGTTCATATCGAACCCCAGATCCTTCGGCAACAGATCCTGCAAGATCACATCGCTCATCCCTTCATAGTGAATTCTTTCCAGCTTGTTGACATTGTTGCTTACTACGTGGGCTTCATAACCCTTGATGCGGTTGTAGACTCGCTTGTAGAGGAATAGCTGGCTTGGTTTGCCGCCGTTGGTGTTCTCCAGGCGCAGCATCACACCGGCAGGGCAATACAGATAGCCGCCGGTGGTGAGAGGATAATCTGTGCTGTCGGCTGAAGCGGTGATATTACCTTCGATAACGTAGACCAAGGTTTCTATATTTTCACCGCCAAACCCTTGCTGGTTACGGCCGCCATCATGCAATGTCACCAGATAATCGACAAAAGTGGCGCCCAGTTTTGGGGTGGCAAGAATGGTGACGTCGCAATTCTCGAAGCCAGGAATGATGTTACGCACCAGGCCATCTGGCGGGATCACGGCATAGTTGTCGCGTTTGATAATGGAGCGCGAAGCCAGGATATCTTTTGGATAGCCAATTTGATTATTAATATAACCCACGTTAATTCTCCCGATTAGTGAGGACGGTCGCCCTACAACAAAATTATGCCTGTGCCGCCGTTTGGCGATTTTTTTTCTGCTTCATCAATACGTTGACGGTAAAGAAGATCACAGTGCCGATCAGTAAGATGGCGGCCGAGATATAGAACCCCATCACCTTGGAGCCAGTGCTGTCGGAGATCACCCCGGTGAGGAATGGAGCAATCACCGAAGAGGACATGCCGAAGAAGTTGAACACGCCGAAGCTGGTACCGTAGCCTTTCTTCGGAGCGTTATCTGCGACGAAGGAAATCATGATCGGATCCACCGCCAGCTTGCCAAGCAGGCCGTAAAGGATCAGGCTGACCAGCAGGGTGGTGGAGTCTGGTGAGACCACGGTGCAGATCAGCGTCACTGCGGCACAGATTTGCAAGAAGATGATCAACTGCACTTTCTTGGCACGGAAACGGTCAGACATGCGGCTGAAGAACAGCGCCCCTGGTACGGATGCAAAGGCAACCAGTGCGGCAGAGAAGCCGATGGCCACGCCTTCGAACCCACGTTCCTGTTGCAGGAAGGAAGGCAGCCAGGTCACGATCATGTAGTAGCCATAGCAGGTGGCAAAATACATCACGTAGGCGGAAATCATCCGCAGGCTGAACAACCCGCTGGCTTCCTCGGTCTCCTCTACCGGCTTGGCCGCAGCGGCTGCCGGGCTAGCGGCCAGTGAGGCGGTGTAGGAGCCTCCTTTGATCACCAGGAAGAACACCAACGTCATCACCACCAGCAAGCCGGTGATGATAAACAGCATGATTTGCCAGTCCATCCCCATGCTTTTCACTAGCAGGCTGGAGGCGATCAGGCCAATGGCCATCCCCAGCGCGGAACCGCTGTTGATAATGGCGGTGGCCAAACCACGGCGTTCCAACGGAATATTTTCTGATGAAAGCGAGTAAGCCGATCCGTAGTAAGAGCCACAGCCCATCCCGGCCAACAGGCTACCTGCGTAGATCATGGTCAGGCTGGTGGCGTTACCGATCAGCAACGTGGCGATGATAAACAGGCAAAAGCCTGGGATCAGCACGACTTTCTTGCCGAACTTATCCACCAGGATCCCGGCCGGGATCTGCATTCCGGTATAGGCAAAGAAGTAGAAGCTGGCGATCAGGCCCATCTCGGCGTTCGAATGTGCGCCGATGGTTGCCTGGATCTCAGGGAAGATTGGTGTCAGTACCGTGCGGTAAATCCAGATCACCGCCCAGCCCAGACACAGAACCACCACGATTTTTTTCCAGTACAGTGGATCAAACCCGGTGTTGGAGGCGGTTTTGCTGTTGCTCATAGGCGGGCTCCCTGCTCGGTATAGGCCAGTTGGTATAAGGTATGCGCCAGAATTTTCACCCCTTCGGCCAGGTCGGACAGTTCGGTTTTCTCCGCTGGGTTATGGCTGATCCCGGCAATGCTTGGCACAAACATCATCACCGTCGGCACGTGTGGGGCAAAAATCTGTGAGTCATGGCCAGCACCGCTGTGGATCATGCGGTAGTTCATCTTATGGCTTTCACACAGGTGGCTGACGCAGGCCAGCAGCTGTTTGTCCATCGGGATCGGCGTTTCATCCATCCACAGGTCGATCTCGACCTCAATGCCCATTTCGGCACAGATGCGCTGAATATCGGCTTCGATCTCTTGGGTAAAACGCAGCAGCGTCGCTTTATCGGTGTGGCGGCAATCCAGGGTGAAATGGGTAAAACCAGGCACGACGTTGACGGTATTAGGCTTTGGCTCTACCTTGCCAAAGGTCAGCACCAGCGGGTCGCCTTCCGCTTTGGCCTTGGCGATGGATTCGTAACAGATCCGGCTGAAGGCATAAACGGTGTCCTTACGGTAACCCATTGGCGTGGTGCCCGCGTGGTTAGCCTCGCCCTTGAGCTTGATATCGTAGCGGCGCTGGCCGACGATGCTGGTGACCACGCCAATGGTTTTTCCTTCGGTCTCCAACACTTTGCCCTGCTCGATATGCAGTTCAACGAAGGCGGCGATATCTTTGCGCAGCGGCTGGTCTTGCGGGCGGAAGCCAAAGCCTGCGCCATGCATGGCATCAACGAAATTCACGCCTTTGGCATCACTGATGCTTTTGACTTCTTCAGGGCGAGCGGAGCCAATAATGTTTTTACTGCCCCAGAAAACGTAAGGGAAACGGCTGCCTTCCTCTTCGGCCAATGAGATGACTTCCAGCGTGCGCAACGGCGTGCCGTAGGTTTCTTTCAGATGTTTGATCGCCAGATAGGCGGCTTCGATACCAAACTGCCCATCAAGGTTGCCGCCGTTGACGACCGTATCGATATGCGAGCCGGAAAGGATCACCTGATCGGGATATTTGCTGCCCTGGAGGCGGCCGGATAAATTGCCGACGGCATCAAAGGAGGTCGCCAGACCGGCAGTTTCAAAGGTCTGCTTCAGCGCCTGTTGGGCTTCCACCCACTCAGGGGTATATAGCAACCGCGTCATGCCGCCGCTGGGATCTGCCCCTATCTTAGATAACCAGCCAGAAGTTTCGCGAATTTCTTGTTGGAAATTTTTCATATTTATCTGCCTGCTTGTAACTTCCCTGAGACATGCGCCAACTCTGCTTTGTCGGGAGGGGGATAAGAATAAACGGCGGTGAAAATAGCGTTTCTCCGCCTGCGTTAATTTATCTGCCGATTAACTGGCAAACGGATCTTTGTGGTCATAGGAGCGTTGGTAAATATCGTCAGAAATCAGGTATTGATAAATGTCGTCGACAATATCGATGCCATTCTTTTCACTTTCTATTTCACGAATATGGCTACCCTGGCCAGGATAGAGCACTTGTTTCACGCCAGGTGCCGGTTTGATTTCGTTCAGTTCTCTCATTACCTGGCTGATATGTTTGCGGAAAGTTGCTTCGTTGGTGAAATAGCTTGGGTTGAGCACGATATGCAGCTGGCCCAACTCCCGGCCTGCGCTTAAGTCGTGATACATCGAGCTGACGTGTTTACCGAACGGCAGGCCAAGCAACACGCCGGACAGAATATCAACCATCATCATCAGGCCGTAGCCTTTTGGCCCGGCGATAGGCAACAGCCCGCTGACGGCGAAAGGATCGGTGGTGTTATTACCTTCGCTGTCTACTGCCCAGGTATCCGGGATTGGCACGTTGCGTGAGCGGGCGTCCAGCACTTTACCCCAGGCCTGAACCGTGGTGGCCATATCGAAGGTCATGATGTCGTCGCCTTCGGCCGGTGCCGAGAAGGCGATGGGGTTGGTGCCGTAATAAACCTCTGCGCCACCATAAGGGACGACCATCGGATCCGACTGACACACTGAGATGCCAATCATGCCTGCATGGGAGGCCTGTTGCACAAAGTAAGACAGCGCGCCACTGTGGCCGATGCGGCGAACGCCTACTACCGCTACGCCGTTCTCTTTCGCCATTTCGATGGCGTGGTCCATACCCAGCTTGGCTGCGACGTGCCCGGCACCGTTGTCGCCATCAAATACTGCGCTGCAAGGGCCGGTTTTTTCAAAGGTGAAATGCGGGTTGTTATTGGTGCCGCCTTTGCTTATGCGTTCAGAATAATATTCCACCCTCACCGCGCCATGGGAATGGATCCCGCGCGCATCCGCATGGACCAAAACGTCCGCGACAATCCCGGCGTGTTCCTGGCTTAGGCCTGCAGAATGAATTTTATTTTGAATCAGTTGATGCAGTTGCTGCTTAGAGACTTTCATAGACAGTCCTTTCGTTACTACGGTTTATTTAAACTATCTCTGGTATGTAATGTATAAATCTTAGGGCTAAATAATGTGATCCAGACAGCTATTGTTTTATTGGCTTAAATTTTCATTGAATAGCATTATCATTGTTAGATTATTTTTAACAAAGCACCGTGTTTCTGATGATTGAATTCAATTAATCCCCGCTGGACTTGATGATTTTTTCTAACAATAGGCAAAGTGTGATGGGACTCACCTTCGTCAACAGATTTTATTTGTAGCTTGGCCAACAAGAATATGGGGTCTGAAATAAATAGGTTACTAAAAATATCTGAAAACGCCCATTGCGAAGTTCACATGCTGTTTTAAGGATATCACTATGATCCATGCTTTTATAAAGAAAGGGAGCTTTCAGGATTCCGTCAGCCTGATGCTAATTTCCCGTAAGCTCAGCGAATCACCCAACGTCGAAGAAATATCGGTCATGATGGGGACGCCGGCCAATAAATCCTTACTTGAAGCGACCGGCTTCTGGCATCCGCAATTCAGTGAAGCGACCCCCAATGATATTTGCGTGGCCATCAAGGCGGAATCTGCCGATGACAGCATCACCGCACAGATCGGCGAAGCATTAGACCTGGCATTGAAAGCCATTGCCCAGGGGCAGCAGGGCGGTAAACGCCTGCTCAAGGCACGCAGTTGGCGCATGGCGCGGCAAAAGCTACCGGATGCCAATATGGTGTTGATCTCCATAGCTGGAGAATATGCCGCGGAGCTGGCCGATCAGGCGCTGGACGATGGCTGCAACGTGATGATGTTTTCCGACAACGTCAGCGTCGAGCAGGAAGTGGCGCTAAAAACCAAGGCGCGCGACAAAGGCCTGATCGTGATGGGGCCAGACTGCGGCACGGCCAATATTGCCGGGGCACCGCTGGCCTTTGCCAACGTCGCACCCAAAGGCATGATCGGCATCATTGGCGCTTCGGGAACGGGTATCCAGGAGCTGACCTCACAAATTACCCTGGCCGGGCAGGGCATTTCTCACGCCATTGGCTTGGGCGGGCGTGATTTAACCGCCGAAATCGGTGGTATCAGCGCTATCACCGCACTGCGTATGTTGGCGGCCGATCCACAAAGCCAGGTGTTGGCGTTTGTCTCCAAGCCTCCGGCCGAAGCGGTGCGTCAACGGGTTATCGATGAGATGAAGACCCTTGGCAAACCGGTGGTCGCGTTGTTCCTTGGCGCCAAGAACGCACTGAAGCAGGAAGATAACATCACCTTCGCCACTACATTGGATGAGGCTGCACGCCTGGCAGCGATGTTGGCAAACGTGCAGCAAATGGCCGCACAGCAACCTGCGGTATGCGGTGGCAAAATCTCTGGTTTGTACGCCGGTGGCACGTTGGCGGCGGAATGCGCCATGTTGCTGGCCGATCGGCTGGGCGTGGAGGCCGACAGCAAGCATCAACACGGCTCAATGCTCAACGCTGAGGGGCACCGCATTATCGATATGGGGGACGATTTCTACACCCAGGGCAAACCGCACCCGATGATCGACCCCTCCACCCGCAATCAGGAAATCGCTCGCCTTGCTCAGCAGCCGCAGATTGGCGTGCTGCTGTTGGATGTGGTGATCGGCTATGGCGCCCAGGAAGATCCCGCAGATTCCTTGGCTACCGAAGTAAAACGCGTACGCGAAAAGCGTGGTGCGGCCCATCCGCTGGCAGTTATCGCCACGGTGACAGGCACCGAACAAGATCCCCAGCAGCGTTCCAAACAGATTGCCACGCTCAACGAGGCGGGCATTGCCGTGATGAATTCGCTGCCCGAAGCGGTAGCGCTGGCCTGCCAGTTAATCGCCCCGCCTGCGCTGGGTACTAACGAACCCGCACCCGCTATGCTGGCCGGTGTTTCCGTGATCAATGCAGGCCTGCGTAGCTTTGCCGACGATCTGCAAACCAACGAAATTTCAGTGGTGCATTACCAATGGGCCCCGGTGGCCGGTGGTAATCAACGATTGGCTAACATACTGAAAAATTTAAAGTAAGGGATTGATATGTACGCAACTATTGAACAAGCAAACGCTGCCGTTATCGCCAGGATCCGTGAAGCCCGCCCACATTGGCAGGATGTTGATTTAGCTAAAAACCTGATCCCGCAGTTGGCACAGGGGAGAAAACTGCTGCACGCCGGCCCGCCGGTCACCTGGGCGGAAATGAGCGGCCCGGTACGCGGTGCCTGCATTGGGGCCTGCTTGTTTGAGCAGTGGGCCGAAAGTGAGCAGCAGGCGTTGGCGCTGCTGGAAAAGGGTGAGATTGAATTCATCCCTTGCCATAACGTCAGTGCCGTTGGCCCGATGGGGGGCATCACCTCGGCGCATATGCCGCTGGTGGTGGTGAAAAACACCGTTCATGGCAACCATGCCTACTGCAACCTGAACGAAGGGATCGGTAAGGTGATGCGCTTTGGAGCCTATGGGCCAGACGTGCAGGCTCGCCTGTGTTGGATGCGTGACTCATTGGCACCGGTACTGAAAGAGGTACTGGCCACCTTTGATGAGGGGATTGACCTCACCGCCGTCATGGCTCAGGCCATCACCATGGGGGACGAGTTCCACCAGCGTAATATCGCGGCGTCGGCGCTGCTGATGCGTCTGTTAGCCCCTAAAATCAGCCTGCTTGAGCGGGACAACGTTGAGTTGGCCAAGGTCATGCAATTCCTCAGCATTACCGACCAGTTCTTCCTCAACCTGGCGATGGCCTATTGCAAGGCGGCCATGGATGCCGGGGCCGAGATTAAGCAAGGCACCATCGTGACGGTGATGACCCGTAACGGCAAAAACTTTGGCGTCAAGATCAGCGGCATGGGCGACCAATGGTTTACCGCGCCGGTCAATACGCCGGAAGGCCTGTTCTTCTCCGGCTATAGCCAGGCTGACGCCAACCCGGATATTGGCGATAGCGCCATTACCGAGACCTTCGGCATTGGCGGTGCGGCCATGGTTGCTGCGCCTGGTGTGACCCGCTTTGTCGGTGCCGCCGGTGGCATGAGTGCCGCGACCGATATCTCTGAAGAGATGGCCGAAATTTACCTGGAACGCAACATGATGCTGCAAATCCCAACCTGGGATTTCCAGGGTGCTTGCTTGGGGCTGGACGCCCGCCGGGTGGTGGAAACGGGTATCACGCCATTGATCAACACCGGGATTGCCCACCGTGAAGCCGGGGTTGGGCAGATTGGTGCTGGTACCGTGCGTGCTCCATTGGGCTGTTTTGAAAAAGCCATCGAAGCACTGGCAGAAAAACTGGGTATCAGCGCGTAACAACCAGTTCGCCCGGAGGCAACTCCGGGCTGGGGAGCAAGTTATGGACATCACCACGTTAGCCGTTAGCCGCTATGCCACGCAAGATTATGGTCCGTTACGCTGCGTGGGGCGTTTCAACAATGCCATCAACTTTCTCTCGCCTAACGATCGGCTACTGACGCTGCACCGTGAAGGGCGCGGGCTTAGCCCGATGGGCTGGGAAATTGGCGATGACGATTTCGACGAAATCTTTGACAGCTTGCCAGCGGCCCAGTATTGCCAGCTTTCATCGACGGGGATCGAACTGGAGGACATTGCCATCAACCGCCAGGGGAGGTGTTTGGATCTCTGCCTGAAGGTGTGCGGGGAAATTGCGCTGCCGCCATTGGCCGTCGCGCTGGCCGATGTTGCCGACCATACCGGCCTGTTTGGCCGCCTGGAGAGCCTCGTTGACCAGCCGCATTGTCTGGAGATCCGCGAGCTACAGCAGCACTTTACCGCCTGGTTGCTGGGGCAGAAAGTTGACTGGAGCACCGTGCTTGGCAAAGGGCCAGGTTTGACGCCAAGCAATGACGACACGGTGTTGGGCATGTTGCTGGCGGCTCATCTCGATAGCCGCGTAGATGTCACAAGGTTACCGTCCTTTTTTGCCGCTAGCCAACCGTTAAACCAGTTGACCACCTTGGTCAGCGTCCACTATTTGCAGTTTGCCGAGCAGGGGATCTTCTCAACCCCGGTACAACTCCTGGCACGCGCCTTACTCAGGCCCAAAGAATTACCCGCGGCCATCAACGATATGTTGGCAACTGGGCATTTTTCCGGTGCGGATACGCTATTGGGCGTCTGGCTGGGCGTCATGGCAATCAATCGTCTTTATTAGTTTTTTTAATCTGAAACTGAAAAAGCACTGAATTTATCCAATACATACCCTATGGATTTCGAGTCGCAGCTAGGCGCCAAGCTATCTCATCCCCAGGCGCTTACGTTTAGTAAGTGACTGGGGTGAGATAGTGCAGCTAACAACGCTGCAGCTCGAAAGACGACGGGTATTAAATACAGGTATCTGAATGGAAACGTTAGTAATTGCCTTAGGGGGCAATGCCCTGTTAAAGCGTGGCGCGGTGTTATCTGCAGAGAATCAATACCAGAGCATTGCGTTAATCGCCGATGCCATTGGCAAACTGGCCAAGAAATACCGCATCGCCATCGTGCACGGTAACGGCCCACAGGTGGGGCTGTTGGCGCTGCAGAACCTGGCCTATCGCGATGTTCCCCCTTACCCGCTGGACATTCTGGTGGCGGAAAGCCAGGGCATGATCGGTTATATGCTGGCCCAGCAGCTAGGGGCGTTCCATCCTGCCCAGCCGGTGTCCACGTTGCTGACTCGCGTCTTGGTAGACAGCGAAGATCCGGCGTATCGGGAACCCAGCAAATTTATCGGGCCGGTTTATGAGCCGCAGCAGCAAGCCGAGCTGGAGCAAAAATATGGCTGGAGCATGAAGCTGGATGGGAAATACCTGCGCCGGGTAGTGCCTTCCCCTGAACCAAAAAAGATTATCGATATTGAAGCCATCAATCTGCTGTTGGCGAAAAACCACATCGTGATTTGCAACGGCGGTGGCGGTGTTCCGATGGTGGCCAGCGCAGAGGGAATGGTCGGCAGCGAAGCGGTGATCGACAAGGATCTTGCCTCTGCGCTACTGGCCGAAGCCCTGGATGCCGATCACCTGGTGATCCTAACCGACGCGGACGCGGTGTATCAGCACTGGGGCACCCCGCAGCAAAAAGCCATTCGTTCGGCCACCACCCAAGAGCTGGCACCGATGGCGGTAGCCGATGGCTCGATGGGGCCAAAAATCATGGCGGTCAACCGCTTTGTGCAGCGTAGCGGCAAGGTGGCACATATCGGCGCTTTGCAAGACATCGAGTCGGTACTGGCAGGCACCGCGGGGACATTAATTACGCCGTAATACTGGATGGGCCTAGCGGCCCATCAACCAAGGGAAAATGAATATGCAAACTATAAAAACAGAGCGAATGCCCTATTGGATTAAAACCGTCGTGATCTTCTTCCTCGGCTGGGTCGTTATCTATGCCGGGCGTTCAGTTCTTAGCCCCATCATGCCGCAGATCCAAACCGAGTTCGGGTTGTCAAAAAGCCATTTGGGCTTAATCAGCAGCCTGTTCTTTCTGACCTACACCATTTTACAGGTGCCTGCGGGGCTATTGGGCGACCGCTTGGGCAGAAAACGTATTCTGGTCAGCGGCTTTATGCTGTTTGCGCTGTTTATCGCTGCCGTCAGCATCTCATCCAACTTTCTGATTTTCATCGTGCTGTGGATGCTGACCGGCGCTTCACAAGGCGTCTATTATGGCCCGCAGTATGCGCTTTCTTCCGAGGCCATCCCCAAGAAATGGATCACCTTGGGCAGTGCGGTGATCGGCAGTGGCATGTCGTTTGGTATCGCGTTGGGGTATTACCTTTCCAGCTTTATGATCGAGCATTTTCATACTTCGTGGAAGATGCCGTTCCTGGCGATGGCGGTACCGGTATTGATTGTGGCGCTGCTGATGCTGTTTTTCATTCGGGAAAAAGCACCGCAAAGTGCCAGCGATACTCCAGTAGCGACGGCAGCAAAGAGCGAATTCAGTTTTCTGGATCTGTTTAAAAACCGTAACCTGCTGATGGCCTACATCACCATCTTTTGTTCGATCTACGGCTTCTTCGTGATCATTACCTGGCTGCCGTATTATCTGCAAAAAGAGCGCGGCATGGATATCGTGCATGCTGCCAGCATCGCCTCTATCGTGCCGTGGATCTCGGTGTTGGGGACGCTGATTTGCAGCTATATCTCCGACAAACTGGGCCGCAGAAAACCGGTGGTGCTGTTTATGCTGCCTTTCTCACTGCTGGCGATCTTCGGCATCGTCTATTCCACCAGTGAAGCGGCGCTGATTGGCGTATTGGTGCTGTATGGCTTTATCGGCAAAATCAGCCTCAACCCGGTACTGATCGCACTGGTGGCAGACAACGCCCCGCGTGCCGCGCTCAGTACCGCTTTCGGGCTGTATAACTTCTTTGGTATGGCGGCGTCGATTTTTGCGCCTTACGTGACCGGCTTTATTGCCGACAGCACGGGGACGCTGAATGCGGGCTTCTATTTTGCCGCGATGATCACGGTGGTGGGCTTTATCGCCATGTTGTTTGTCAAAGAGGGGAAACCGGCGCAGGAGGCTTGATGTTTGATGCAGGGCGCAACCGTGCGGCTGCGCCCAAGTTCGATTAGTACAGCAATGAATACAGCTGGCGGCGATACTTGGCGGCCAGCGCATCGCCAGTCCCCAGTGCGGCCAGAATATCCATCAAGGTCTTGCGGGCGCTACCGTTAGCCGCCGCCAGATCCTTTTTCAGATGACCCATCAGTAATTCCAGCGCCTCTTCGTTACGGCCAACCTGATGTAACTGCAAGGCTAGTTGCACGGCCAGCTCGACGTTTTCCGGCTGTTGCTGAACCTGCTGTTGCAACTGCTGAATTTCCGGCGTATCGGCGGCCTGCTTCATCAACTCAATCTGCGCGACCAGGCCGAGGTAACGGGTATCACGATCCTGCAATGGGATAGTCGCCAGCACCGCTTCGGCATCATCCGTCTTGTTCAGGGCGATCTGGGTTTCAGCCAACGTCAGGCCGATATCGCTGCGCTGATTGCTGAGACTCCAGGCATCTTTCAGCAAAGGCAGAGCTTCTGCAGCACGGTCTTCCTGTAACAGTTCGGTGGCTTCTGCCAGCTTGAGGTCTTCGGCTTTTGGCAGGAAACGCTGCAGGAATTCGCGGATCATCTCTTCCGGCTGCGGCCCTTGGAAACCATCAACCGGCTGACCATCCTTGAACAGATAGACGGTTGGCAGGGAACGTAGGCCAAACTGGGCGGCGATTGCCTGCTCGGCATCGCAATCCACCTTCGCCAGAACGAACTGACCTGCGTATTCCGCTGCCAGTTTATCCAGTATCGGGGTGAGTTGCAGGCAGTGCTGGCTGCGATCTGACCAGAAGTAGAACAGCACCGGCTGGGACATGGACTGTTCCAGCGTTTGGTGCAGGTTAGTTTCGTTAATATCAACAACGGCTTGAGCTAGCATGGTTTCTCTCTAATCTGATCTTGCGGAGCCAATGTATTCTAGATGGGGGCAAAGCGGCGCGCTTCAACCCTTGGTCCCCGTTTGCTTAACCATTACTGCGCAATAGCCAGTCCAGCGCACGTCCCGGCAACAGGCGGCGCAGGATGCTCATGGTATGTGCCAGTAGGGTGACCGGATAGCGTAGCTTGGCTTTGGGACTTTCCAGCGCGTGGCGCAGCTTTGGTAACACCGCATCGGCAGGCAGCGTCAAACGCTTGGCGATGCTCGGGTTGTGCACCGGTTTATCGCTCTGCGCCTGATTGACGTTCTGGGTGAAGTGGGTTGTTAGCGGGCCTGGCTCGATCAGGCTGACCTGAATACCGCTGCCGTGTAACTCCATACGCAACGCATCTGACCAGGCTTCCAGCGCAAATTTGCTGGCGGCATAGGCCCCACGTCCGGCGCTGGAGATTAACCCCATCACCGAACTGGTCTGAATAATGCGCCCTTCGCCGTGCGGCATCATGGCTGGCAGTAGTAACTGGGTGAGCTGGTGGGTACCAAACAGGTTGGCGGAGAATTGCCGTTCCAACTGGTGGCGTGAAATCGAGCTGAGTGGGCCGTAAACGCCGAAACCGGCATTGTTGAACAGGCCGTACAGCCGCCCGTTGGTCAGCTCGATCACCTGTGCGGCGGCGCGTTCTACGCTGGCGCTATCGTCCAAATCCAGCTCAATGCCTTCCAACCCAAGCTGGCGCATATTTTCCACGTCTTCCGGTTTACGGCAGGCGGCCAGCACGCGATAGCCACGGTTACGCAGATCTTGCGCTGCAATCAGTCCTATCCCGCTGGAACAGCCGGTTATCAATACTGCTTTTTGCATAACTTTACCTAGTCGATAACCCTATTCAGTTAGACTCATGTTTAACTAGTGGTTCCAGCTGTTGCGCCATCCAGGTGGCGATAAACGGCTGGGCATCCTGATTGGGGTGCAATCCGTCATCCTGCATCCATTCCGGTTTGATCACCACCTGTTCCATATAAAACGGCAGCAGCGGAATGTTGAACTGCTTGGCCAACGCTGGATAGATCGCACCGAAGGCCTCGGTGTAGCGGCGGCCATAGTTTGGCGGAATATGAATTTGCATCAGCAGCGGTTTGGCACCGGCTTGCAAAACCAGCGTGATAATCTGGTTGAGATCGCGCTCGATATCCGCCGCTGGGAAGCCGCGCAGACCATCATTGGCACCCAGTTCGATCAGCACCCAGCGGGGCTGATGCTGCTTCAATAGTTCGGGCAAGCGTGCCAGCCCCTGAGCGGCGGTGTCGCCGCTGATACTGGCATTCACCACCTTCGGGTGGCCGGGCTGTTTCTGCCACTCATCGGCCAGGCGAGTTGCCCAGGCTTGCGCTACCGGCAACCGATAGCCAGCACTTAAACTGTCGCCTAAAATCAATAAGGTATCGGCCGCGACAGCACGTAAACTGAATAATCCCAACAGCAAAAGGAAGGGAAGATGCCAGCGGAAAACGTTCTTGAAGTTCATCATCTTAGTAAACACGTTGGTCAGGGTGAGCATCAGCTTACCATCCTTACCGGAGTCGAGCTGGTTGTCAAACCCGCACAGACAATTGCGCTGATCGGCGAGTCCGGTTCAGGCAAATCGACCTTGTTGGGCATCCTTGCCGGGCTGGACGACGGCAGCGAAGGAGAAGTTAGCCTGCTGGGGGAATCGTTGACCGCACTGGATGAAGAAGGGCGCGCCGCACTGCGGGCGAAAAATGTCGGTTTTGTGTTCCAGTCTTTCATGCTGGTCCCCACGCTGAATGCGTTGGAGAACGTGCAGCTACCGGCACTGCTGCGTGGCGAAAGCGATCGTCAAAGCCGTGACCAGGCGGTGCAACTGCTGGAACAGCTGGGGTTAGGCAAGCGTCTTAGCCACCTGCCAGCGCAACTTTCCGGCGGGGAGCAACAGCGTGTGGCGCTGGCACGGGCGTTCAGTGGTCGCCCACGGGTGCTGTTCGCCGATGAACCCACCGGCAACCTGGATCGCCAGACCGGTGAGCGCATTGCCGATCTGTTGTTCTCCCTCAACCGCGATTTCGCCACCACACTGATCCTGGTCACCCATGACGAGACCCTGGCGGCGCGCTGTCAGCGGCGGCTGCGCTTGCGTGAAGGCAAGCTGTGGGAGGAAGCATGATTTGGCGTTGGTTCTGGCGTGAATGGCGATCACCTTCGCTGCTGATCGTCTGGCTGGCGTTGACGCTGTCGGTCGCCTGCGTGCTGGCACTGGGCAGCATCAGCGATCGCATGGACAAAGGCTTGAGCCAGCAAAGCCGCGACTTTATCGCCGGGGATCGGGTATTGCGTACCGCGCACCCGGTGCCGGAAGGCTGGTTGCTCGATGCCCAGCAACAGGGGCTGAAAGTCAGCCGCCAGCTTTCTTTTACTACCATGACCTACGCAGGGGATCGTCCGCTACTGGCCAACGTCAAGGCTACCGATGCGGCCTATCCGCTGTATGGGCAGTTGGAAACCCTGCCAGCCCATCTCAAACCCATGCCGGGCAGCGTACTGGTGGCTCCGCGCCTGTTGGCATTATTGGATATCAAGGTCGGTGACAATCTGGAGGTGGGGGATACCACGTTACGCATCGCCGGTGAAATCGTGCAGGAGCCGGATTCCGGCTTTAATCCGTTCCAGACTGCCCCTGGTATTATCATCAACCTGGCGGACGTGGATAAAACCGGCGCGGTGCAGCCGGGCAGTCGCCTGACCTACCGTTATATGTTTGCCGGTACGCCAGCCGATATTCAACGTTATGAAGATCGCCTCAAACCGCAGCTCAAACCCGATCAGCGCTGGTATGGGCTGGAGGAGTCAGGCAGCGCGTTGGGCAAATCGCTACAGCGTTCTCAGCAGTTCCTGCTGCTTTCGGCGTTGCTGACCTTGCTGCTGTCGATTGCTGCCGTAGCAGTGGCGATGAGCCATTATTGCCGCAGCCGCTATGATCTGATTGCGGTATTGAAAACCTTGGGCGCTGGCAGAAAGGCGCTTAGCAAGCTGATTATTGGCCAGTGGCTGGCGGTACTGGTGTTGGCGGGAACCTGCGGCAGCGTGATTGGTCTCGGGTTTGAAGCGGTGCTGATCCGCTTGCTGGCACCGGTGTTGCCGGGGGAACTCCCTGCTGCCGGGGCTTGGCCATGGCTGTGGGCGATGGGGGCTCTGGTCATGATTTCGCTGCTGGTGGGGCTACGTCCGTACCGGCAATTGCTGGCGACTCAGCCACTGCGTGTTCTGCGCCGGGATGTGGTGGCCAACGTCTGGCCGCTGCGCTACTTCCTACCTGCTACTGCGGCGATTGTGGTCGGGCTGTTAACGGTATTGATGGGGGCAAGTACGCTACTGTGGGCCATTCTGGCCGGTATGGTGGTGCTGGCCTTGCTGCTGGGGGGAATTGGCTGGGGCAGTCTGTTGCTGCTGCGGCGTATCACGCTGAAAAATCTGGCGCTGCGGTTGGCGGTGAATCGCCTGTTGCATCAGCCTTGGGTGACGATCAGCCAGTTAGCGGCGTTCTCGCTGTCGTTTATGTTGTTGGCTCTGTTGCTGGTATTGCGTGGCGATCTCCTCGATCGCTGGCAACAGCAGTTACCGCCAGACAGCCCGAACTATTTCCTGCTGAATATGACCACGGTACAGGTTCCGCAGGTAAAAGCCTTCTTGCAACAGCATCAGCTGCATGAGGAAACCTTTTATCCTATCGTGCGTGTGCGCCTGTCGGAAATTAACCAGCAGGTGGCGACGGAGCGGGTGCATGAAGACGATCCGGGCGGCGAGGCGGTTAACCGTGAACTGAATCTGACTTGGCAAAGCGATCTGCCGGATCATAACCCGCTGACGGCAGGCACCTGGCCGCCGAAAACCGGTGAGGTCTCGATGGATGAAGGGATCGCCGGTCGGCTCAAGATCAAACTGGGCGATACCTTGACGTTCAGTGGCGATACCCAATCGTTCAGCGCCAAAGTCACCAGCCTGCGGCAGGTAGATTGGGAAAGCCTGAAGCCGAACTTCTACTTTATCTTCCCGCCGGGTGCATTGGACGGCCAGCCACAAACCTGGCTGACCAGCTTCCGCTACGACGGCGACGGCAAGGTGCTCACTCAGCTAAATCGCCAGTTCCCAACCCTCAGCCTGCTGGATATCGGTTCGATCCTCAAGCAGGTCGGCGGCGTGTTGCAGCAGGTGAGCAGGGCGCTGGAGGTGATGGTGGTGCTGGTGGTGATCTGCGGTGGTCTGCTGTTGCTGGCACAGGTACAGGTAGGGATGCGGCAGCGTAGGCAGGAACTGGTGGTCTACCGCACGCTAGGCGCTGGCAAACGCCTGCTGCGCGGTACGCTGTGGTGCGAGTTTGCCTTGCTGGGGCTGGTGGCCGGCATTGCGGCGGCGGTGGGTGCGGAGGCCGCGCTGTGGCTGTTGCAAACCAAGGTGTTCGACTTCCCGTGGGCACCTACGCCGGTGCTGTGGTGGGCGTTACCGCTGCTGAGTGCCTTGCTGCTCTCGCTGTGTGGCGGCTGGCTTGGTGTGCGCCTGCTGCGCGGCCGGGCGTTGTTCCGCAGCTACGAAGGTTAAACGGCGAATAAAAAAGGGTTCAGCGTGGCTGAACCCTCAATTTGCAGTTTTGAACGGATTATCCCAGCTTTTGCTGAGCCCAGGCCAAGCCACTTTGGTACTCGGCTGGCAGCAGCGGCGCTAACGCCTGCAACGCCTGTTGCAAAGAGGCTGCATCCGGATCGTTAAGGTTCAGATGACCCACCTTACGCCCCTCACGCACCTCTTTCTCATACCAGTGCAAATGCACCAGCGGTAGGGCCAGCCATTGCTGATTAACCGCCGTGCCAATCAGGTTGACCATCACCGAAGGCGTATTCACCACCGGCTTAGGCAGCGGTAGACCCAGGATGGCACGCAGATGCAGCTCAAATTGGCTGATAGACGCACCGTTCTGCGTCCAGTGGCCGCTGTTGTGGACACGCGGAGCCAGCTCATTGATCAACAGGCTGTCACCGACGATAAAGCACTCCATCGCCATCACACCCACGTAGTTCAACTCATCGAGGATCGCAGCCAACATTTGCTCGGCCTGCTGCTGCAACGCTGGGTTAGGTTTTGGCAGCGCTACACTGGTACGCAGGATGCCTTCTTCGTGCAGGTTATGGGTCAGCGGATAGAATACCGACTGGCCATCGTGACCACGGGCACCCACCAACGACACTTCACCAGAGAAATTAATCCCCTGCTCGACGATACATTCACCATAGTTATCCGCCGGTAACTCCGCTTCTTGACCAGGGCGCAAACGCCACTGACCGCGTCCGTCATAACCGCCGACGCGGCGTTTAACGATCGCCAACTCACCCAAGGTGGCAAACACCTGAGGCCACTCGCTAGCGTTTGCCAGCAATTGCCAAGGGGCGGTAGCTAGATGCAGTTGATCGAGCAGTTGTTTCTGTGTGAGTCGGTCGGCCAAACGCGGGAAAATATCGCGGTTGACGAAATTGTTGTGCGTCGCCAGCTCGCGGGTCAGAGCGGTTTCTGGCCAGCGCTCGATCTCTGCGGTGATCACTGCATTCTGATAGGGCACCGCTTCAGGCTCGGCATCCAGACCGACAGGATAAACTGCAATTCCCAGTGGCTCACCGGCCTGGCGCAGCATACGTCCTAACTGGCCGTTACCCAGTACGCAAACCGGCTTCATGCGTCCTCCCGTGGGTCTGGGTGGTTCAGCACCTCGTCGGTCTGGGCCTGACGCCACTGTGCTAATCGCTGTGCCAGCCCGGCATCGTGCAGCGCCAGAATTTGTGCTGCCAGCAACCCGGCGTTGGCCGCTCCGGCTTTACCGATGGCGAGAGTACCAACTGGAATGCCGCGTGGCATCTGCACGATGGAATACAGACTATCGACACCGCTTAACGCAGCGCTTTGTACCGGCACACCCAGCACCGGAACCAGCGTTTTGGCCGCCAGCATGCCTGGCAGATGCGCAGCACCCCCGGCACCGGCGATGATCACGTCAAAACCCATAGCCTTGGCGTGTTCGGCAAAGCTGAACAGCTTATCCGGCGTACGGTGGGCGGAGACAACTTCGACATGGAACGGGACATCCAGCGTGGTCAGAACTTCGGCCGCAGACTGCATAGTGGCCCAGTCACTTTTTGAACCCATTACGATTGCGATTTTAACCCCAGCGTTGGCGGCTGAAGTAGCGGTGGCTCCCATGAGTGCATGGCTCCTGTGATGTGGACAAACGTCGGCTGGCAGGCCGTATGAGGGCGTAGAGCATATCATGGGTACAAGGCGAGGAAAACGGTTGCGTCGACGGTTTTTGCCCTCAAAAGCAGGAAAACGGCCTAGAAGGGGAACTCGATCAGTTCGACGGCGTCTGCCGTGACTTTAATCATTGAGCCTTGTGTATGCCAGGCTCCTAACACCGCGCGATGGGCTTCACCGTTAGGTAATGCCAGCGGATGGATTGCCGGGCGATGGGTGTGGCCGTGGATCATCCAGAGGACGTTGTGGCGCAACATGGCCTGCTCAACGGCCTGCGGGTTGACGTCCATAATTGCGGTGGATTTGTATTGGTTGCTTTGCTGGCTGCGTGCGCGCATTTTTGCGGCAATCTTCAACCGCCAGCGCAGAGGGAGCGCCAGAAAAGCGCGTTGGATCCAGGTGTTATGAACTTTCTTGCGGAATTCTTGATAGGCCTGATCGTCGGTGCATAGGGTATCGCCATGCAGGATCAGGATCTTGCGGCCATACAGCTCGACGACTTGTTCTTCGGGTAGCAGGCTCATGCCGCTCTGCTTGGCAAAGCGCTTACCCAACAGGAAATCGCGGTTGCCGTGAATGAAGTAGCAGGGTACTCCGGCTTGGTGCAACGCCTTTAGTGCGGCGGCAATTTCGTGATGCAACGGCTCGGGGTCGTCATCACCAATCCAGGCTTCAAACAGATCGCCCAGGATATATAACGCATCGGCGTGAACGGCTTCACGCTGCAAAAAACGCAGAAAACCGGCAGTAATTGCCGGTTCCTGTGCGCATAGATGCAGGTCTGCGATGAACAGCGTGCTCATGCAGCCGCGATTACTCGCTGACGGTAACGCTGGTGATCACTACATCTTCAACTGGTACATCCTGGTGCATGCCGCTGCGGCCAGTTTTTACCGCTTTGATCTTCTCGACCACGTCCATGCCTTCTGCGACTTCGGCAAATACGCAGTAACCCCAACCCTGGGCGTTTTCAGCACGGAAGTTCAGGAAGTCGTTATCAACCACGTTGATGAAGAACTGGGCGGTAGCAGAGTGTGGATCGTTGGTACGAGCCATTGCCAGGGTGCCACGGGTGTTTTTCAGGCCGTTGTTGGCTTCGTTCTTGATGGTTGCTTTGGTGTCTTTCTGATGCATACCAGGTTCAAAACCACCGCCCTGAACCATAAAGCCGTTGATAACACGGTGGAAGATGGTGTTGTTGTAGAAGCCTTCACGGCAGTAGTTCAGGAAGTTCTCAACGGTAACCGGAGCCTTGTCAGCAAAGGTCTTGATAACGATATCGCCGTGATTGGTGTGGAAAGTAACCATAGTTTTAGTCCTAGCAAGATGAAATGAGCTGTCACATAGGAAGGCGTGTGAGCAATCAGACCGACTTTATAACATATCTCCATTAATCAGTCAGCAGTGGCTAGAGTGGCAGTTCCACAGCAGAAATACACGTGTAGTCATCTTGATCTGGCTTAGGTTAATTCCTATCCCACACAATTTTCTGCCGATCAATTCAGCAATCCTTGGGCTTGACCTTGCAATAGAACAGCCTTCGGGTTTCAATATGCGGATATGTTTGTTATCACGCACACCACGGACAGCCCTGATGCTAAAGATATTTAATACCCTGAGTCGTCAAAAAGAGGAATTTAAGCCCATTCATGCCGGTAAAGTCGGTATGTACGTGTGCGGGGTAACCATTTATGACCTGTGTCATATCGGCCACGGGCGTACTTTTGTCGCTTTCGACGTGGTAGCGCGTTATCTGCGTTATCTCGGCTATTCGCTGAACTACGTGCGTAACGTGACCGACGTAGACGATAAAATCATCCGCCGCGCGGCAGAAAACGGCGAAACCTGCGATCAACTGACCACGCGTATGCTGGCAGAGATGCACGCCGATTTTGATTCGCTGCTGATCGAACGCCCGGATCAGGAGCCGCGTGCCACCCATCACATCGAAGAAATCATCGAAATCACCCAACGTCTGTTGGCGCGCGATCATGCCTATGTGGCCAGCAACGGCGACGTGATGTTCTCTATCGATAGCGATCCGCAATACGGCCTGCTGTCTCGCCAGGATCTGGAGCAGTTGCAAGCCGGTGCGCGCGTGGAAATCGACGACGTGAAGCGCAATCCGATGGACTTCGTGCTGTGGAAGATGTCCAAGCCAGGCGAACCAAGTTGGGAATCACCTTGGGGCCCTGGCCGCCCAGGCTGGCATATCGAATGCTCGGCCATGAACTGCAAACAGCTTGGCACCCATTTTGACATTCACGGCGGTGGCTCCGATCTGATGTTCCCGCACCACGAGAACGAGATTGCCCAATCCAGCTGCGCGCATGATGGCCCGTACGTCAATTACTGGATGCATTCCGGGATGGTGATGATCGATAGAGAGAAGATGTCCAAGTCATTGAACAACTTCTTTACCATCCGTGACGTGCTGGGTTATTACGACGCCGAAACCGTGCGTTACTTCCTGATGTCTGGCCACTACCGCAGCCAACTGAACTACAGCGAAGATAACCTCAAGCAGGCGCGTGCCTCGCTGGAACGTTTATACACCGCACTGCGTGGCACCGATGCCAATGCTCAACCCGCTGGTGGTGAAGTGTTTGAAGCTCGCTTCCGTGAGGCGATGGACGACGACTTTAACACCCCAGAAGCCTATTCTGCGTTGTTCGACTTGGCACGTGAAGTAAACCGCCTGAAGAGCGAGGACATGGCGGCGGCGAATGGATTGGCGGCAGAGCTGCGTAAACTCGCTAAGGTGCTGGGTCTGCTGCAACAGGAACCTGAGCAGTTCCTGCAAGGCGGCGCGCAAGCGGATGACTCGGAGGTGGCAGAGATCGAGGCGTTGATCAAACAGCGTAACGACGCACGTGCTGCCAAAGACTGGGCGCTGGCAGATGCCGCTCGCGATCGGTTGAACGAGATGAATATCGTGCTGGAAGATGGGCCGCAGGGGACTAGCTGGCGCCGTAAGTAAGCTATACCCGTCGTCTTTCAAGCTGCAGCGTTGTTACCTGCACATAGCTATTCGGCCCATCCGTAGGCCTCCCCCCTGCGGGGCCGCTGTGTACAGCGTTCAAATCTGTTCCCGACAGATTTGTCACCCCAGTCACTTACCCAAAAGTAAGCTCCTGGGGATGAGTAAGCTTGTCGCCTAGCTGCAACTTGAAATCCATAGGGTATAAATATTCGTAGAAAATCCGGGGCTTCCCGGTTTTTTTATGCCCTAAGCATGGGCTTCGCTGAGCAGCCGCTGGTTGATGTAATCAATGGCTTGCTGCGGATCCATTATCTTGTTCACGACGTTGGTGACGCCCTGGCCGATAATGATCTCCGCATGGCGCAGGTTGAACAGCTCGCCCTGTAAACCCCTGGATTCACGGATGCCGGTACTAGGGTCATCCCGTAGCAAATTGAACCACGGATAAAGATGCAGAATGCGCTGGTTCTGATAGATGCTGCGGTGGGCGCTGTTACCGCCCAAAAGCACCAGATGCTCGGTAAT
This sequence comes from Serratia silvae, assembly GCF_023282985.1. Taxonomy (GTDB): domain Bacteria; phylum Pseudomonadota; class Gammaproteobacteria; order Enterobacterales; family Enterobacteriaceae; genus Chania; species Chania silvae. The sequence continues at coordinate 258,333 of NZ_JAGQDC010000003.1, forward strand.
TTCAGCCGAATACAGCCAACGGAAGAACTGCGCTACCTGCACCTTCTTATCACTGAAACGAGACATGCCTAACGAACCACCGCCCATCTGTGGGATGTTGCCCGGAACCGGCGCGTAACCAATTGCCGGTGATAGAGGGCTGTGGGCAACGTCGTTGAACAGATTCATATACATGATCAACATTGCCAGCTGACCTTGCTCAAACTGGGCCACCGCAGCGTTCCACCATTCACTGTTCAGATTGGTGGTGACGGTAAGCTGTTGCTGATATTGCCGCAACGCCTCGATGGCGAATTCTGCCTCCAGTTGCACCGGTTTGTCTTGGTGCACTAGCCGCCCACCTAACGCGTAATAGCGCAGCAGATACTCGGTAGCAATTAACCCGGAACTACCGAGAGTCGTTGATGAACCTATCGGACGCTGCGGGTTACCGGGTTGATGAGTCGCCGTGAAAAAGGCCGTAATGTCATCAAACTCGTCGAAACTGGTCGGGATCTTCAGCTCTTTGCCCGATTTCTCATAGAACATGCGTTTGACCGTGGGGTCTTCGAACAGATCGCGGCGATAGAACAGCAACTGGGTGCTAGCATCAAACGGTAACGCATAGGCTTTGCCATCGATCAGGCTGAAATGATGGCCAATTTCAGCCGAGAAGTTTTCCAGCAGTTCTGGTAGCTCTGGCGCGATCTCTGCCAACGGCGTGAGGGCCTTTGCCGCAAACCAGGGGAGGCAGGCCATATCGATACGCAGTAAATCGTAATAAGGATGCAGATGCAGATTCGAGAGGATCTCAAACACTTCATCATAAGGATAAACCGCGAGATTAACCTTGATGCCGGTCTGGCGATAGAAATGCGGCAACAGCTTCTTTAACGCATCGGTGGATGGGCTAGGCAGGATCAGCATGTTCAGCGTTTCACCCTGCTCAGAAACGGCGGGCATGGGTTGAACGTCGAGAGCAAAACCACGGCTATCCAGTATCTGCTCATCGGCTAGTGTTACCAATCCGCAGATATACCGGGCGATTTCCAGGCCCAGCCGGGCGTAATCCATCTGGTAGTGGTACTGATTGGCTACCACGGCAGGTTCGTTATCGCTGAGCTGCCAGATCGGCGGGCAGGGGGCAGCGCTACCCAGATAGGCCGCCTGCGTCAGGCAACGGGCTTTTTCACTGTCTTGAGCAATCAGTATTTGTGGCGGCTGGCCGGCAAAAAAAGCAAAAGCGGCGGTGTGACATTCACTGGCCGGTGACGGAACGATCGTTAACTGGGTCGATGGGCTTAACTGCGCCAACGTATCTTTCAATGCATCGACAAAACACTGGCCGTTGGTATAAGCGAGTGGCTCACAAAGCACGCCAACGTGCGTGGGTTGTTCGCGGGCGATTTCGCTAGCAATGTCTTGGCCCGCCTGGCAAAAGTTCAGGTTGAATGTGGCCTTAGCCTGCGCTGGATGACGGTAGACAAACAGGATCTGCTCCGCTGGCAGCCGCAGCGCCTGATAATAGCTTTCGCTGTCGGCAAGGCAGGAGACCGTAACGATGGTTTGGTAGGATTTTGCGGCCAGCGTCTGCAAGATATCCCTTTCAGCTGAGGGCAGATCGTTGGTAACGTACAGATCCAGATCGCCTGGGAAAGCAGATCGTAACGATTGCTGAAGCCCGCGGTAGAGCTGGTGATACTGCTCGCTGTTGATATCGGGCAGGATCAGTGCAACGCCACTGCTTTTGCTGGCGCGTAGCGACTGCGCCTGGGCATTGATCTGATAACCCATTTGCTGGGCAGCCTGTTTGACCGCTTCGATCTTTTCAACGCTGACATTGCCGCGCCCGTTGAGCACGTTGGAAGCGGTGCCGTGTGATACCCCCGCCAGCTTCGCTATATCCTTGATAGTTGCCATTTTCCCACCGCTTTGAGCCGCCTGTTTTGATGCTAACACCGGCATGGTCGCTTCGCTATCTCGATTTCTATCCAAGCATAAAAGTTGGATCGTTCCATAATTAAATGACTGTTATTCGTACTTAATTAAACCGATATCACAAAATTGATGAATAACGTAATAATGACCAGTTATTATTTTTAGTTAATTGATTTTAATAAATATTAAATTAAGTTTTTGAAGCCGATCACCAATATGCATTGCAGTGTTAACCGTTTTTTGGTCTCAGGATTAATATTGACACGTTCCAAAATCACCTTCGTGGTTCACCTTAACGAAGGCGATAGGAACGATAGGTCAGTAATGTACTGAATAAAAAGGATAAAAAATGAAAATACATTTCCTGGGATCGGCTGCCTCTGAAGGGATCCCCAATCCGTTTTGCCGCTGTGAACATTGCCAACAGGCCCGTTCTCTCAAGGGGAAAGATCTGCGTACCCACTCTTCGGCGATTATTGATGATGTGATGTTGATCGATGTCGCCCCGGAGTTCAGCCAACAGTTGTTGCGTGATGGGCTGGACGCAAGTGGCTTCACCGACCTGCTGTTTACCCACACCCATCCAGACCATTTCAACGTCGGTGAGCTGTTTAGCCGCATGGAGGGCTACGGCTTCGATATCGACCATCCATTGGAGATTTTTGGTAACGACCGGGCGATCAACGGCTGTGCTGCGGTACTACCGGGTTACAGCAAACAGCGTTTTGGTTTCCACTGCCTGGTGCCTTTTGTCACCGTAGAAAGCCATGGCTACAAGATCACTCCGCTGCTGGCCAACCACGCCAAGTGGGAGCTGTGCTACGTGTATGTGATCGAAAAAGACGGCCAGACGATTTTTTATGGCCATGATTCTGGCTGGTTCCCAGAACTCACCTGGCAGTGGCTACAGGGCAAAGCGCTGGATTTGGTGGTGCTGGAATGCACTTACGGTTTCAACGGCGACGATCGCACCGACAACCATATGAGCCTGGAAACCGTGTTTGCCGCCCAAGAGAAGCTGCGTGCGATGGAGTGCCTGCATTCCGGCAGCCAGATCGTGGTGTCGCATATTTCTCACAGTGGCAAGTTGCTGCATGAGGAACTGGTGGCGGCCTGCCGCGATAAAAACATCACCGTTGCGTATGACGGCCTGACCATTAACGTGGCATAGGGGGAGATCTCATGGACTTTAACAAGACTCCTCGCCTGCTGATCATGATGTTTGTGCAGTATTTCATGCAGGGTGCCTGGAATATGACGATGGGCCTGGTGCTGAGCACCTACGGCATGGCCGCCATTATCGGTTCATCATATGCGTTGCTGGGATTGGCAACGATACTCTCGCCGCTGTTTATCGGCATGGTTGCAGACCGCTTCTTTGCTTCGCAGAAAGTCATGGCGATCCTGCACCTGATCAACGCCGGGGTGATCCTGTGTGTACCGCAGTTTATCGAGGCGCAGGACACCACCATGACGTTGGTGATGATCTTCCTGGTCGGGTTGCTGTTCTATCCAACCACCGCGCTGGCCAACAGCATCAGCTTTAGCCATATTAACGGCGTGAAGTACTTCCCGGTGATCCGCGTGTTTGGCACCTTCGGCTTTATGGCGATAGGTTTCATCATCGGGCAGATGGGATATTCCGGCGATACCATGACCTGGTACATTGCTTCGGCCGCTGGGGTGGCATTGGGGCTGTACTGCTTTACCTTGCCGGATACACCGCCGAAGGCCAAGGGCAGCACCTTCACCCTGCGCGATCTGCTGTGCCTGGATGCGCTGTCGTTATTTAAAGATCGTAACTTCTCCATTCTGATGCTGAGCATCTTTGTGTTGATGATCCCCAAAACCGCCTATTCCGCCTATATACCTGTGTTCCTGAAAGCGCTCGGGTTTGATAATGCCGCCTCCATGATGCAGGTAGGGATCGCCTGTGAAGTGGTGTTTATGTTCCTGCTTTCGTTCTTCTTACTGAAAGCTGGCTTCAAGGTGACGTTGATGATGGGCGCAGTGTGCTGGATCATCCGCTCGGTGCTGTTCTCTCAGGCTGCTCTTGACGCCAACATGACGTTTGTCCTGATTGGCCTGATGCTGCAAGGCTTCTGCTGGGACTTCTTCTTTACGGTGGGGGATATCTATGTTGACCGTAAAGCACGGCCCGAAATCAAAGCCCAGGCACAGAGTCTGCGCTTTATCGTCTCCAATGGTTTTGGCTTGCTGTTCGCTTCCACCATTTGCGGCCAGATCTTCAACAACACCGTGACAGAGCAGGGGCCGCAGGCGTTACCGCAGTGGGAAAGCTTCTGGCTGTTCTCGGCGATTATCGCCGCCGTTGTCTCGGTCTTCTTCTTTATTTTCTTCAAGGACGATCTTTCTAAACAGAAAACACCGGCGGCAATGAAACCCGCGCAGCAATAGGAAGCAACATGGACAGCTGGTTATCGGTGCTGGGCGGGTTGGGGCCGCTCCATCTGGCGACGGTAGGCAAGATAGTCGCGGCGTTTGTTCTGGGGGGCGTGATTGGCTTGGAACGTGAATCCAAGGGCAAGCCCGTTGGGTTTAAAACCTGCGTGATTATTGCCGTCGCCAGCTGTGTATTAACGGTGGTATCGATTCAGTCTGCGGAGTATTACGCCGAGATATCCGTCAATATTCGCAGCGATCCTATGCGGTTGGCCGCACAGATTATCAGTGGGGTGGGCTTCCTGGGCGCAGGGGTGATCTTGCACCGCCGTGATGACGCCATCTCCGGTCTGACGACCGCCGCGATCGTTTGGGCATCGGCGGGCGTGGGGATTGCCTGCGGAGCCAGTTTTTATTTGCACGCCCTATTGGCTACCGCGCTATTTTTACTGGCGATAAAAATCAGCCCCTATATTTTCCTGCTGCAATCGAGGAATCAATATCTGGGGAAGGTCAAAGTACGGCTGATACTCGATGAGCAGGCAGGGTTAGCCAGTTTGATGGCCCAGCTTAACCAGCAGAGAAACCTGATCGATGCGATGACAATACGTGACGTCAAGAAACACAAGATCGAAGTTAACTTTAAGCTAACGGTAAGGAAAAGGACGACCCTGGACGAACTGTATGGCACGTTGCGCGCGATGCAACACGTGTGCTTCGTTGCATTGGAGCATTAACGGGTTTTGGTGGATCAAAAATGCCGGGTAGCTTAGCCGACCCGGCATTTTTTTCCTGGCGGTTGAACAATCAGGCTTTAACCGTGACGTTCATGCCTTTGTAGCTGACCTTCTGGCCATCAACGATCTTGCAGCGCTTACGCGTTTCGACCTGACCGTTTACCTTGACCTGCCCTTCGGCGATCACTTCTTTGGCGGCACCGCCGCTGTCACACCAGCCCTGGAACTTCAGCAGATCGCACAGTTCGACATGAGGGTGACCTTCCAGATTGAAAATTTCCATACTGCCTTAACTTAGTTAGGTTGAACGTCGTGAAATTCCTCGCAGGCTTGCAAGGTATTTTGGATCAGTGTAGCAACGGTCATGGGGCCGACGCCACCTGGAACCGGAGTAATGTAGGCCGCGTGTTGGCTTGCGGCTTCGAAGTCTACGTCACCGACTACTTTACCACTTTCCAAACGATTGATGCCGACATCGATCACAATCGCACCCGGTTTGATCCAATCACCGGGAATAAAGCCCGGCTTGCCCACCGCGACGATCAACAGATCGGCATTTTCGACGTGGTGACGCAGGTTCTTGGTAAAGCGGTGTGTGACGGTGGTAGTACAGCCAGCCAGCAGCAGCTCCATACTCATCGGGCGGCCAACGATGTTGGAAGCGCCCACCACCACGGCGTTCAGGCCGTAGGTATCGATGTTATAGCGTTCCAGCAGGGTGACGATGCCGCGTGGGGTGCAAGGGCGCAGTTTGGGCGCACGCTGGCACAGGCGGCCGACGTTGTAAGGGTGGAAACCGTCCACGTCTTTATCCGGACTGATGCGCTCCAGCACCTTCACGTTATCAATGCCCGCAGGCAAAGGGAGTTGCACCAGAATGCCGTCAATTTCTTTATCGGCGTTTAATTTGTCAATCAAGGCTAGCAGTTCAGGTTCGGTAGTGAAGGCAGGCAGATCGTAAGAGCGGGAGATAAAGCCCACTTCCTCACAGGCCTTGCGCTTGCTGGCGACATAAATCTGCGAAGCCGGATTCTCACCAACCAGCACCACCGCCAGGCCCGGCGCACGCTTGCCTGCCGCCAGACGTTGTTTCACTTGCTCAGCCACTTCGTTTCTAACCTGCTGCGCAATCGTTTTGCCATCAATAATCTTTGCTGCCATCAGTGAGGAAATCCATCATTTAAGAAAAGCGGGAGATGGCGCTATTTTGGCAGAAGAGAGGCGCGCTGTCAGGCTTTGGATCGGGATAATGCAGAGAATAAGCACACGATTGCGTACCGATTTATACTTTTTTTACACCAACGGAATGATCCTCTACGCTTTTTTTACCTCCAGTCTTTTAGGCTTTACCCATTGCCCCTGGCGTTTGGGGGCCTATGGAGGCAGGATGATGAAGACGATTACTCGGCTCTATCCATTGCATCATCCTGATGGAAATCCGCCGGATGAACAGCGACATATTGGTGAAACGGTGTTTGATTCCTCTCTGCATCCGGCGCAGGTGGCATTGCTACAGGCGCTGCATCGGCTTTGTAAGCCGAAGATCGCCCGTTCTTCATGGAGCCAGCGTATGGCGCAGTGGTTCCGAGGGGGTCAGGGATGAGGCATAGCGCTTTTCTGCTGGTGGCATTGCTGGCCGCAACGCCACTTTGCCGGGCATCGTTGAATACCCTGGCGGCAAATGAATTACCCAGGGCAACGCTGGTGAGGACCTGCAATGTACTGAGCGTTCCGCAGGCCGATTGGGGTGATATCAACGCCGTGGTGCGATCGGCACGTGCCTGTTTGCCGCAGAAAGCGGGGCAAGGGCGAACTAAACGCTTGTTTGTACCTGCGGCCGGGCCGCAATGGGTTGATGATGCGGCATTGTGGCAGGGGATTAGCGTAACCAGATCATTGCGTTAGGGTGACTTATCATGGCTTTTGTGTGCGAAAAATAGCCATAAAGCACCTCTGCCGCCGCCACAGAGTCAAAAGGCATTGACTCAATAACCTCTGACCGTATAATCCAACTCCGCAACCTCGGTTGCCGCATCCGCATTTCAATGCGCCCTTAGCTCAGTTGGATAGAGCAACGGCCTTCTAAGCCGTAGGTCACAGGTTCGAGCCCTGTAGGGCGTACCATTTTTACTTCTCCCAGCGTCTACTCAAATCTACTAAACCCCTCTATAATGCCTGATACAGCTGATATCACCGTATCCCAACGTCTACCTAGTTCTACTGAAATCTACATGCATGTGGGGGTATATCTGGTGGTATGTCCAGGTTCAATGAAGTGGGGTACCCCCAATGAAGTTAAATGCCCGCCAAGTAGACACCGCCAAGCCTAAGGACAAGCCCTACAAGCTTTCTGATGGTGGTGGTTTGTATTTGCTCGTTAATCCGACTGGTGCCCGTTACTGGCGTCTGAAGTATCGCGTGGCTGGAAAAGAAAAGCTTTTAGCTATAGGCGTGTATCCAGACGTGCCGCTGGCTGATGCCAGAGCCAAGCGTGATGAAGCCAAACGCCTGTTGGCTGCTGGTGGCGATCCTGGTGAAGAGAAGAAGTCAGAGAAACAGGCTAAGAAGGTGAGCGTTGAAAACACCTTTGAAGCACTGGCCAGAGAGTGGCACGCCTACAAAGTGCCGAACTGGTCAAAGGGCTATGCCGAAGATCTGATGGAGTCCTTCGAAAAAGACATTTTCCCCTATATCGGTAAACGACCCGTTGCCGATATCAAACCCCTTGAGGTTTTGGAAGCGCTGCGTAAGTTAGAGAAGCGTGGTGTCCTCGATAAGATGCGCAAAATTCGCCAAGCCTGTAGCCAGACGTTCCGTTATGCGATTGTCACCGGTAGGGCCGAGAACAACCCGGCCAGCGAATTAGCGGGGGCGCTCGCCATTCAGAAGCATACACATTATCCCCACCTGGTTGCGACGGAGTTCCCTGAGTTTCTCCAATGCCTCAATGAGTACACCGGCAGCCCAATAACAAAAATTGCGACTCGGTTATTACTGCTGACAGGTGTTCGCACCATTGAACTTCGTGCTGCGGAATGGGCGGAATTCGATCTGGACAAAGGGCTTTGGGAAGTCCCTAAGAGCAGAATGAAAATGCGCCGTCCGCACCTAGTGCCATTGTCTGAACAGGTTCTGATTCTGCTCCGCCAGCTCGAAGAAATGACAGGGCGCTTTAAGCTGGTTTTCCCTGGGCGGAATGACAGCACCAAACCGATGAGCGAGGCCAGCATTAACCAAGTGATAAAGCGCATTGGTTATCACGGTAGGGCAACCGGTCACGGCTTCCGCCACACCATGAGCACTATCCTGCACGAACAGGGCTATAACACCGCTTGGATTGAAACCCAACTGGCCCACGTCGATAAAAACAGTATCCGGGGAACGTACAACCATGCTCAATACCTGGATGGTCGCCGGGATATGCTTCAATGGTATGCCGACTATATGGAGAGCCTGGAGCGGGGCAGTAATGTTGTGCAAGCCACATTTGGACAACAGGCATGACTGGATGTATAGACAGTGTAGGTAGTCCGCAGTAGACTTATGTAGACGAATAAAGAGCAGGCTATGTCTAGGGAATCTCCCGAAATCCCGTACACCTCTACGGATTGGCATAGCCACCTAAATTAAGAGGGCGTGGGGTGGCGTTGTGACAAAAAAAGTTCTTCCAAAAGAAATTAAAAGTTGGTTATCACTTAAAAATTATTTTATTTTTCAAACGTTAACCATTGAGCAAATTCTTCAAGAATTAGAGTTTAGGGTTATGTTTCTTATCGATTACACATCTGATGATGAAGAATCAAACGAAGAGTGGTCACTTGTAAAGACTCGAATGCTAGAAGAAATAATGAAAGGGGCCATTTTATCCTCTGATATTTCTGATCTTGCACTATCAACATTCTCAGAAAAGGTTGCCATCCGAGACAAGAACTCGCAAGAGCCCAAGGAGTTCCGAATTAATGGTATGCCAGTGATTTCAAATAACCACGGTTTGAGGTCTTACCCAGAAGAGTTAAGTGGTGATGAGTCCATAACACCTTTTAATATGGGAGATCTCGCCAGCTATTATCGTTTTTATCTTCGTCATAAGCATATAGTTCACGGTGATCGAATTTTGGAAATCAATGACGGGAGGATATTTTCATGTGTCAGTGCTGTTGAGGATAGGAGCTCAGAGTTTGAAGATGAAGTGGTTATCAAAGTCAATCTTGCCTCTTTCACTGATGATGAACTGTTAGCCGAGTTTAAGGAGTTGCTTAAGGAGTGGCGGTTTGAATTGGATATTGATGAGCCACAAGCTAGTAGAACTCGGATTGGAATTTCGACAATAAAAAAAATTGCCACGTATAAAGTTTTCCCTTTTCTAGATCTTATGCTTTGGGAAAGTATCAATGGTAAAAAAATCAGCAATGAACTAGCCTCTAGAGTTTTATTCCCAGATGATGAAGATGAGTGCGAAGTTATAGGGGGGCAACAGGTTAAAGATACTATCCGCCCTTTCGTAGAAAGAATTTTAAATGAAGATACCTATCCATTACTCAAACATTACGTGAAAAAAAATAGCCATCTCAAAACTATGAGACTTTCAGACGTGATGAAACTCGCCGAAGATTGAACAATGTTTTTTTCATGAACGATAGGGGCGGTGTTTTTATTGAAGAAATTATTTTTTTGTTTTTATGCCTCTTTGAAGAGGTATGAGTGAGACATTTACTCCTGTAGACCTTATTCACGCTCAGGAGTTATCGTAATGTCACAAAACCTCATCCGCTTACCAGAAGTACAACGCCGTACCGGTTACAGCAAGGCTTGGATTTACCGCCTTATCAGCCAGAATCGCTTTCCGTCATCCGTGAAGATTGGCACCCGCTCAATTGCTTTCGTTGAAAGTGAAGTAAACGAGTGGATCAATCAACGAATTGCTGAATCTCGCGGGGTTGCTGCGTAATGGAAATGAAAAACCGCCCCGTACAGCAGGCGGCTAGTCAGAAGGTTGGCACCTCTGATAATAGCGCCATACCTACCATCAAACCAGCGCCGAAGAAGCACCGTGCCCGTGTGTACATGTTGAAAACTGGCGTCAATGGCTGGACTGAGAACGACATTCTCAAGTATTGCCGTCTCTCATCTGGCCGCAACTACGCCAGCGAGCTGGAACGCCGCCTGGATATTCATCTGGAGCGTATCGACGAGAAGAACCCGGACGGCATCGGTAGCCATTTCCGCTATCGCTTTGTGAGCCGTGCTGACGTCCTGCGCGTGATCCAGTTGGTCAACCATAACGCCGCAGCTGGTGGCTATCACGGCCTTTCCCAGAGCGACATAGCCAACATCCTAACCTTGTACCCGGACATCAACCACGCCGCCTAACGGAGCCTGACAAATGAAACTCGAAAAAAGCAGATTCAATTCTGAGGCCGCCCCTCAGCCTATCCCAAGTCAGAAAGCTATTTTCACCGCTGATGAGAGTGATATTTCCGTTATCAAATTTGAGGGCGTAACTGTGCGCATTGTTAATGTGTACGGCGATCCGTGGTTCGTTGCCTCTGATGTGTGTCAATCGCTGGAAATCAGTAACCCCACCAGCGCTGTTTCATCTCTGGATAACGACGAGGTGATGACCCTAACTTTAACTGAGGGTCATTCAGGCAAGCGAGGTGGTGCGCGTAGTTGGAATATGGTTGCCGAGTCTGGCTTCTACAAACTGATCGCCCGCAGCCGCAAGGCTAGCACTGCCGGGACATTCGCCCACCGCTTCAGCAATTGGGTATTCCGCGAAGTTATCCCGTCTATCCGTAAGACTGGCGCGTATGGCGTCCCGTTCGCGTTCCTGAACGACTACAGCAAGCGCAAGACCATATACACCAAGAAGGCTAGCAAGCGAGGCCACGCCCTACAGTCATGCAAAGCAGAGAAGCAAGCTCTGGCGTATGAAGAAGCGGAGTTGTGGCGCAAGTATCAGCCTGATCTGTTGGAGGTTCACTAAACCTGTTACACGTTGCTCAGGTGATGCGCCGGAAATATCCAGAGGCACAAATCATCATTGCCGGGGATAACGATCACTACGCAGACGGCAGCGCCAATACTGGCAGGATCGCCGCAGAGAAAGCCGCTACCGCTGTTGCCGGGTGGGTATCAGTGCCACCTACCGAGCATAAAGCCGATTGGGACGACTACCGCCAGCAGAGCGGCCTAGAAGCCGCTACACAAGCATTTGACGATTCGCAGTATCAGCACAAGGGGGAAGGCGTGGGCGTCCAACTGAAAGCCATTGAGGGCGGTAAAAAAGACCACCAAGAGGCTGACCCGCTAAAACCGCGTATTGAAAGCCGCAAGGATGGCATTTTCTGGATCACGCCGAAGGTAGACCAGGTGAGCGGCGAGGTGATCAACAATGAATCGTGGTTGTGTTCACCGTTGGAAGTGATCGGCACTGGCAGGGACGATAAAGACCAATACCTGATTATCCGTTGGCTACCGGTAGGCGAAACCCTGCCAACAACCGCAGCCATTCCCCTGGCCGACATCGGGGAGCGTGAAGGCTGGCGCACCCTGAAAGCGGGCGGGGTGAATGTGACCACGAAAACCGCACTCAGGGCTACCCTGGCCGACTGGTTACAACGTGCTGGCTCTCATGAGATTTGGCGCGTGGCGCAGGCTACAGGTTGGCAGTGCGGGGCATACATCATGCCGGATGGTGAGGTCATTGGTTCACCTGACAAGCCGGTGCTGTTCAATGGTCGCAGTGCCGCCGCTGCCGGGTATACCGTCAAGGGAACGCCGGAGGGGTGGCGGGATTCGGTGGCACGTTTGGCCCGTGGTAATCCCTCCATGATGGCCGGTATCGGTGCGGCACTTGCTGCCCCACTGATTGGGCTGGCCGGTGCTGACGGGTTCGGCATTCACTTCTATGAGCAATCCAGCGCCGGTAAGACCACTACCGCCAATATTGCCAGCAGTCTATACGGTGAACCTGACGCCTTGCGCCTGACGTGGTTCGGTACCGCGTTAGGGATAGCCAACGAGGCCGCCGCGCACAATGACGGACTGATGCCGCTGGATGAGGTGGGGCAAGGCGCTGATCCGGATAGCGTGGCGAAATCGGCTTACACCCTGTTTAACGGCGTGGGTAAGCTGCAAGGGGCCAAAGAGGGCGGAAACCGTGATTTAAAGCGCTGGCGTACCGTGGCGCTCAGTACCGGGGAAATGGACATTGAAACCTTCATCGCTACCGCTGGCCGCAAGGTGAAGGCCGGGCAACTGGTGCGCCTGCTGAATATCCCGCTGGAGAAGTCACAACAACACCATGAAACGGCCAACGGCAAGGCTCACGCCGACGCCTTGAAAGATGCCTATCAACACAACTATGGGGCCGCTGGTCGCTTTTGGATTAAGCACCTAGCCGACCACCAGCAACAGGCCATTGCCGCCGTCAGAACCGCTGAAGAACGTTGGCGCTCACTGATACCGGCAGACTACGGCGAGCAGGTTCACCGGGTAGCGGCGCGGTTCGCTGTACTGGAGGCGGCGCTGTTGTTCGGGGGGGTCGTTACCGGTTGGGATGCTCAGGAATGCCGGGACGCGATCCAGCACAACTTTAACGCCTGGATCAAAGAGTTCGGCACCGGCAACAAAGAGCACCAACAGATTATCGAGCAGACGGAGGCCTTCCTGAATGCCTACGGCCTGAGCCGCTTTGCCCCGCTGCCCTATGACCCTCAGAGCCTGCCTATTCGTGATTTGGCCGGATACAGGGACAAGGGGAAGCATGAGTGTGATGCGATGGTGTTCTACACGTTCCCGGCAGCGTTTGAGAATGAAATAGCAGGAGGGTTCAACTCGAAGCACTTCGCCAAGGCGCTGGCAGAGGCTGGGATGCTGACACCGCCAGCCAGTGGGAGAGGCTTTCAACGGAAATCACCGCGTATCAACGGGCGACAGATTAACGTGTACGTGATCCACCACCTGCCAGACGGCGAACAGTCAGAAGAATAAAATCTCCACGTGAGAGAAAACATGTTGGTTCAGTTGGTTCAGTTGGTTCAATTTGTAAAGATGGTTGTTTTTAAAGGTAATTGTCTTTGATTTTGAACCAACACTGAACCAACAAATGCCCGTTTTGAACCAACAAATCATTGTGTTTCTGGCTGGTGGCCCTAATCCCAAGCCAGAAAACTAGCGGAGTGAGTGGGAATGAGCACACAAACCAACGCGCATACCGGGGGCGCAAAACGTACCGGCAGAATGAGCAAGGAGCACCGGGCGGAAGTGCTACGCCTGAAACAGTCGGGCATGGGCTATCGCCGTATTGCTGACATCACCGGCTTTAACCTGAGTACGGTTAAAAGCGCCTGTAAGCGCTCTGGTTTGTTCGCAGACAACCAGGTACATAAGCCCTGTTTACCATCCCTGAACCGCAATACAGCACCGCTGTGGCGACAGTAAAGCCATTGCCACCGCAGCGCGTCATTACCGGGCATAAGCAAACAGACGCTTACCTGTGGGTGCTTGAGGTGATCGGCACGAACGAGCTGGCACACGTCGCCGCCGCAGAGGATGCGCTTAAAAGGCTGACCATTACCCCCAAGCAGGCGCAGGAACGCTATACGCAGCACCTTGTCAGCGCGGGAGCGGGTTGGACGGCGGCTTTCTCAACCATGTTTATGGATAATCCGCAGCACTTTATCAACCGGGCCAAGGAGCAGAGCAGCGAGGCGGCCAAGGTCAGGGCGGTATTCGGTAGCTATGAGGCCGCCATGAAGCCCACCCAGGCAGAGGCGATGATGCTGGATAAATACGGGCATCTGTATGTCTGCGATTTGGCGGAAGGCGAAACCCGCTCGATGGATTGGGAAGAACACGAACAGGAAGAGGCAGAGCGCCAACGTAAAACCGAGGGGTTCAGGGATGCGCTTCCAGAGCCTCACACGCTCTCGGACGTGGTGAGGGAGTGGCAGTATTGGGATTGGCTCTATGATATGCGTAAGGCGGCTTACAAAGAGCTGTATAACGATTCCCTGATAGATAGCGAACCCTATATTTATGACCGTGAGGATTATCTTTCTGGCCGGTTGTCGCAGATCCGCCCGCTCCACCAGCGTGAGGCTGTAGATGTGTTGAAGTGGATACTGGTTCAAGAACGATTTGACGATGACAACGAGGCGATATTGTTTAACCTCATTGGTGCTACAGGATTCGAATAGTCACGTTGTTAAATTATTGCATTGTCATACTTAAGCCTGCGTTCTAGCAGGTTTTTTTGTGTCATTGATCAAATGGCGAACAATTTGGTATAGCTATAAAAACGACGATGGAACACAGTAAACACACTAATGTGTAGCATTCGAAGGAACGGATCATGAAAAGAATAATTTTAGCTGTATGCCTATCGCTGTTTGCGTTCACAGTAACAGCGGCCAACACTCCATGCTCGGGTAAAAAAGGTGGTGTATCACACTGTTCGGGTGAAAAGTTTGTCTGCAATGATGGGTCGGTTAGTAAGTCAAAGAAGGTTTGCAGCTGATTAGCTGTATAAATTCTCAGGCTGCGTGATTGCTGCGACTCAGAAGTGCCATTTTTGCTCAGTGGACGGAAGGGACGCCTGGGCAGATGAAGCCGGTTAAGGCTGGCTGTAAGAGGTGCTGTCTTAGAGGTATTTCATGCGTTTTAATATTACATAAGCCATTAGTAACCACGCTGCGTTAGTTAATGCTACAGCTAACGCAGCAGTTGAAAGCAGGTCTGAAAAAGTGAACATAGTGGATATGTTAGCCTCTGTGAGTTATAGCGATATCGTTGCGACAATTGCAATGATTGTAGCAATCATTGCAGTTCCTGTAAGTGGTTATCTAAGCTATCACTTCGCTATAAGAGGGGAGAAAAGGAAGGAGTTCAACGCTGTTGCCGAACCGGTCATGATGTCACTTCTTGAGCAATTGGATTGTGTAAATGAAGGCCACTATTGTGGCGATGAAATTAAAACCAATGAAATACGTAAACTTTTGCACGTTTCAGATAAAAAGTTACGCTCACAAATCCTTATTGATTACAAAGCATACGAAAAAGCCATGACCAATAGCGGAAGTGTTGATGAGTGGAGTAAGTTCACTTATTCATCAGAAGAGTCGAGGATAGCCCTTCGCTCTGCCATCCAGCAGCTAGCCAAAAATGTAGAGAGAAGGTAATCCGCCCGGTTCTGAGCCGGGCTTTCACATTCTGAAGCATAGACACCTACGAACTTAAGCCTTTTATTTTGCGGGGGGATCAATTCTCATTCGGTTGAGAACCCGCCAATTATCATCACGCCATTGGTCGCACTCAATGTGCATGGTTTCACGCTGGAGCATCCGACGTGCCGCATTGCGCACCCTTATGGACTCTCTTGGCATTGAGTAATAAGCACCGGTTAGCCGATGTTCAGCCGCCTTTAATATTGGCTCTACATCGAGCATGTAGTTCGCCATGTGGTGGGTGTAGCTCCATAGCCAACACAGCTCACATAGCTCATCATCGGTAAACTGCTTGGGGACTGATGCGGGCAAATCATCTTGCTTATCCAAGAATTCACCAGCAATTACTTTAGCCAGCAGGTGATCAATAGCTTCAATGCTTTGGCGTTCGGTGAGTTCATCGCGATGTTTTGTACCTAATTTGCGGTGAATAATTTTGTAAATAGCCTGGTACGATAGCCCGTACTTTTCCGTTATGCGATTTACTGCTGTCTGTAGTGGTGTGCGTTCCTCAGTGGCGCTATGTGGTATTTGTCTTGATTCACCTTTGGCCCAGCTCCCATGTAGAAAATCGTCGCATTCACATTGGTACTGGATCACCTTATCTCTGATTTGAGGATTAACTTTGTTAGGGCAGACCGTTTGCATCCAATCAGAAAAATTATCGAGGGCAAGGCAAATAAACGTAGTTGGTTGGCTATCGATGGAAGGCTGAATAGTAAATTTCTTAATGTGAGTGTTGAACTGTCCTTTTAGTTTTGCGCGTTGCCTTTGCCAATCCATCCCCATGCCTTCCACGATAGGTTTCATTGGTATGTAGGGCTTACCGTAGTGTTTGACGATGTAGATGGGCGAGCCGTGAAAAGGAACGCTGAACGCTAAATGGGGCATGATCAATATCTCCGTTTTGAGTGTCTCCGTGTAGCCTGAGTTGTTGCAGGTATATGCCCAGACAAGAGAAATACTGACCCTTACTGGCTATTAAGTGAACAGTTTTCCTAATGTAATATGCAAAAAATAGATCGAGGTCTACTTTTCGCGGCTGAAACACTTATCATCAGTTGAGCATTCTGATGAAAAATTAAGAATACCGGGTGTGCAAAGGATAAACCGATGAGATTAACGAAAGTGCTGGCCGCGCTGGTGGTCTTTTCTGCCTTGGCGGGGTGTGATAGCAGCAACACGGCTAAATTGTTAGAGGGGGCGGAAAAGGGGGATGTGAAATCGCAGCTTGCTCTTTCCACAGCCTACAGCGTAGGCCGGAGTGATCTAAAGAAAGACCCTGCCGAAGCGCTAAAGTGGTTAACCGAGGCCGCAGAAAATGGCAACTCGGAAGCGCAATATTCCTTGGCAGTGAAATACTTTGTTGGTCGGGGTGACGTGATACAAAGCTACAGCAAAGCAGCTTATTGGTATGAACGGGCACTGATGAGCGGCAATGAAGAAGCTTTATACCCGATAGCCATCAATTATCAGGTTGGCTTCGGTGTAGAAAAAGATATCGTGAAAGCCTATGCGTATCTTTTGGTTGCCCAATCCAAGGGATACAAAATAGCCATAGATGATGACGCAAAATTTACTTCACGTATGACGTTAAGTGAAAGGGAGGCGGCATCGAAAATGGCCGAAGAGATCAACGATAAGTACCTTCGGAAAGATAAATAACATGACCCGCCGCTTGGCGGGTTTTTTTATGGGCGACAACAAATAAAAACGATCATCACGATCAATTAATCGTTTCATGAAGTGCAATATAAACCTTAATCATTGCAAAAATTAAAACTATAATGCCTGTATAAATATCAGGGGGTAGCTATGAGCAAATCACACGTTAAGCCGGTATTACTTACCAACAAACAGATTGAATCCATCCGTCAGTTGCAAGAGCGGCAGCGCTCCGCGTTCGGCACTGCGCCGACCATCCACGAAATAGCGCGGGGCTTGATGGATAAGGCACTACAACAAATTGAAGGAGCAATGTAATGGAGCAACTACAGCGACTGGCACAAGCCATTGCAGAAACGTATATCCGTGACCTTGAGCGGAATACTGGCAGCAACACGGTGACGTATAACGGCGTTACGGGCTGTGTGAACAAAGATTTACTTGCGTCGGGGTTGGTCGATAACGCGGTAGCGGCGGTGAAGAATTTGAAAGGCGCTATCGACATTGAGCGAGAGGCTTATAAATCACTTATGGCACTCATCTCACTGGATGGCCGTGAATATCAACTCACCGACCATGGGAAAAACGTTATCGATACAGCAACGCGCATTGAATTGGCACAAAACAAGAAGCCAACACTTAATTAATGGGGTAGAGAATGGCAAGCGAAAATCGAGTAGGC
Organism: Serratia silvae; assembly: GCF_023282985.1. Lineage (GTDB taxonomy): Bacteria > Pseudomonadota > Gammaproteobacteria > Enterobacterales > Enterobacteriaceae > Chania > Chania silvae. The sequence continues at coordinate 275,966 of NZ_JAGQDC010000003.1, forward strand.
CACATTGTCTATGTAGTAGAAATGCACGTTGATCAGCTACTGACGGCCCAGCGACAAGTTAATGAGCGCCTGGACAGAATGGACGCCGGATTTAGCCGAACGACCCGATCCGTGAATACCTCCGAGCGCTCAATGCTCAGCCTGTCGAAAGTGGCTACCGCTCTCGGCGCTGCCCTTTCCGTCAGCAAGATTATCGAATATGCCGACGCCTGGACGCTGGCAAGCAACAAAATGATTGGGGTTATCGGGAGTAATGGCGATCTGGCCGGTTCAATGGAGCAGATTGTCAAAGTCTCCAACGCCACCCAAACCAGCGTCACCACTACCACCACGCTGTTTACGCGCATGGCGACCGCAACAAAGAACCTTGGCATCGGCCAGGGTGACCTGTTGACCGTGACCAAGGCTATCAACCAATCGCTCTCCCTGTCGGGTGCTACGGCGGCGGAAACAGACTCCGCGATCACCCAGCTTACCCAAGGGCTTAACCGTGGTTATCTTGGCGGGCAGGATTTTAACTCTGTCGTGTCAGCCGCGCCTCGCTTGATTAAGGCGATGGCAGATTACACCGGTAACGGGAAAAATCCCAGGTATGTCCAACGGACTTGAGATACGTCTGGGTACGTGAGGTGGGGAGCCGCGGTAAATCTCACTATCACGCAGCGATATTTGTTAACAAAGATACCTTTAATGGTTTAGGGGATTATTCGAAAGAAGACCATAACCTGGGGAGCTACATCAGTGAGGCCTGGCTAAGTGCATTAGGTCTACTCCATTTTCCTGAGTACGGAACGCTGGTTTCACACTATCTGGAGAGTCTTCGGGTGGACCGTTTTGGGCAACAGTACCTGGGATTACGGAGACACTTGAGCGACTTTGCCAAAGAACACACCAAGGAAGACCGTTCATTTTGGGGAAGTGTCAGATAGCTGTCACAGCCCTGGCCGGGCTTTCCTGGTTAAGCCTTCAGCGTATTGCCGCTGATGTTCAAAGGCTATGAAAATGGGGGGAGAATAGTGACATCAGAAACTGTGGTGCCCGAGACACCTAACCCAGCCTCGCGCAATATGCAAAGCGTCTTAAACCAAATTTCGCTTGCTTTATAAGCTGTTGAGTGAATAATTAACATTAACCTACACATCTTTACACTTTATGAAACGGATTTTCATGAAAAGGACTTTTATAACACTCTGGCGTCAGCCAAAAACCTTGGTTCCTGTTATCGCTGGAACGCTGCTATCCCTGTCTTCCCCGGTATTTGCTGCCAGCCAGCCCGACGCCCTTGAGCAAGGAGCTGCAACACTCGACGCCCGGGAACAACTGCGTCAGCAGGAACGCGAGCGTGCACTGCAAAGCCAAAATGCACCGCAGACGGATACGCGCCTTGCCCGTCCCAACGTTACGCTGCCTGACTATCCTGCCCATGAAAAACCCTGTTTTACCATTAATCAGATAAGCCTGGTCGGCGAGTCTGCCGACCGCTTTCAGTGGGCACTCGGCTCGGCCGCTGACGCCAAAGGGCGCTGCCTGGGTGGTCAGGGCATTGTGCTTGTCATCAATAAAGTACAAAACGCCATACTGGCTAAAGGCTACGTCACCACCCGCGTCATGGCGCAGGAGCAGGACCTGACGAAAGGCGTCCTGACGTTGACCCTGCAGCCCGGGCGCGTCGGGGACATACGCTTTGACCAACCCGTTTCATGGCGGGGGCGAATGTGGAACGTCCTCCCCGCCTCTTCGGGCGATATTTTGAACTTACGCGACATTGAGCAGGGATTAGATAATTTCCGGCGGGTGCCAAGTGCTACCGCCGACATCAAAATTGTCCCCGGCAAGCATGATGCCACCAGCGACCTGCTGGTCAACTGGAAGGAAGCCCGGCCAGTGCGGCTCAGCCTGGGTCTCGATGACAGTGGATCTAAAAGTACCGGGCGATATCTCGGCTCTGCGACGTTAGCTCTTGATGCACCCTTTGCACAGAACGACCTCTTTTATGCCAACGTGGGTAAAGATGTGTTCCAGCACGGGCCGTTCGGCAACCGCTCGCACACGCTGAACTACTTTTTCCCGGTGGGTTATTGGGGTTTTGCAGCCAATTACAACGACTACACCTACCATCAGAACATCCCCAACGCCAACGAAGTGCTGCGCTACAGCGGTAAAAGCGACAACGTTCAGCTGACGGTCTCCCGGCTGCTGTACCGCGACCAGTCGCATAAAACGACGCTGAACCTGCGCGGTTACCGCAAGCATTCTACTAACGCCGTAAACGACATCGATATCGACCAGCAGAAGCGTCGCACCGCAGGCTGGGAGCTGGGGTTCAACCAGCGTAGCTATCTCGGGACCACCACCCTTGACGCGAATATCAGCTGGCGGCGCGGAACCGGTGCGTTCAATGCCCTGCCGGCTCCGGAAGAATCGCGTCATGAAGGCAGCGCACGCACGGGGTTGTTGCTCGGTGACCTAGGCATCAACCAGCCCTTTACCGTGGGTGAGCAACCTTGGCGGGTATACACCAGCCTGCGCGGACAGTGGAGTCCGAACGCGCTGACGCCCCAGGAGCGCATGGCCATTGCAGGGCGTTACACTGTTCGCGGCTTTGACGGCGAACAGGTGCTGTCCGGCGAAAAAGGTCTGCTCTGGCGTAACGATATCGCTTGGAACATGTTCGCAAGCGGCCACGAGTTCTACCTCGCGGCCGACTACGGCCGGGTGGACGGGCCGGGCACGCGATACCTGGTCGGTCACCAGCTGGCGGGCAGCGCGGTTGGTGTGCGCGGGGCGCTGTGGGGCCGGTTGAGTTACGACGTCTTTGCCGGCATACCGCTCTATAAACCATCAGGCTTCCACACCTCGGGTGCCACGGCCGGATTCAGCGTCAATCTTGAAATCTGATGGCCTCTTTATTGATACTGACAAAACGGACTGACTTTTCTCAAGGAAGAACCTCATGAACAAACATTGCTACCGCCTGATATTTAGCCGCACCCACGGAGAACTGCGGGTAGTGTCCGAACTGGCCCGCAGCTGCAGCAACGAACCCGGTCAGCACCGCGGTGCCGGCATCGCGGGGGAGAACCGTTTGTGGGTGACTCTTAGGCGGACGGTGTGGCTGCTGGGGCTGGCAATGCTTGCCGGGCCGGTCATGGCCAACGGCATTGTGGCGGACGGCAGCGCCGCGCCCGGCCAGCGGCCGGAGGTGATCGCTACCCAGAACGGATTGCCGCAGGTCAACATCACCGCCCCCAATCAGGCCGGGGTATCGCATAACCAGTATCAGCAGTTCGACGTCGATCAAAAAGGCGCCATCCTCAACAATTCTGCGGTGATGACGTCCACACAGATGGCCGGCATGATCCAGGGCAATCCCCATCTTAATCCCAATACGGCACCGGCGCGGGTTATCCTCAACGAAGTGAACAGCAATAATCCCAGCCAGCTGCGTGGTTTTCTGGAAGTGGCCGGCGGCAAGGCGCAGGTCATTGTGGCTAACCCTGCCGGCATTGTGTGCAACGGCTGCGGCACCATCAATGCCGGACGCATGACGCTGACCACCGGCAAGCCGCAGATGAACGCCGACGGCAGCGTGGCGGGATACCAGGTTGAGCGCGGCGTAGTGCGCATTGAAGGTGGAGGACTCAACGGTGACGTCCGTCATGATACCGAGTACGTCGACATTCTTGCCCGAGCGGTGGAAGTCAACGCCGGCGTCTGGGCCAAAGAGGGAGTGTCGGTGGTAGCTGGCCGCAACCGTATAAGTGCGGACGGAAAAAACGTGGCGCCGCTCTCTGATGACGGCAGCGCTAAACCCCAGCTTGCGATAGACATGGGCCAGATGGGCGGCATGTACAGCGGCAGTATCCGCATGATAGGCACCGAAGCCGGCGTAGGCGTGCGCAATCAGAATGCGCAGGTTCAGGCGGGTAAGACGCTGACCGTGAGCAGTGAGGGCAAGCTCAGCTGGCAATCGGATACGCAGAATGCCGTAACACAGGCCGGCGGCGATATCAGCCTAGCGGCCAGAGACGCTATCGACTATCAGGGTAAATTACACGGCGGCGGTCAACTCTCCGTGCAGAGCCGCGAGGGCACGCTGACGCAGACAGGCACCCTGGCCGCGGCGGGTGATGTGCACCTCAACGCTGCCCGCGGCATAGAGAGCAGCGGGCACCTTCTGGCGGGCAGCGATACCAACAGCCAGATTGTACGCGATGCCAGCCTGCGTCTGGAAAGCCAGGGCGATATTCGCACGAGCGGCAGCCTGCTCAGTAAAAAGGACGTCAGCGCGACAGGACGCCGGATTGATATCAGTAATGCAAAGGTGGCCGCCAAACAGGCTACCCTGACCGCGCGGGAAGGCGGCGTGGCGTTGCGGCATTCCGCCGTCGACAGTGAACAACTTATCATTAACACCGCCGGTGATGTTGATGCAAGGCAGGCTCAGGTTAGAGCGGGACGCTGGGGCGTCGATGCGAATAACCTGTTCAATCAGCAGGCTGCCTGGTCCCAGACGGGAAATGGTGAAAGTCGCTTCACGCTGATGGGACAGCTTGATAACACCGACGGCATCATAGAAAGCCGTCAGCTCAGTTTCAGCGCAGCGGCGCTGACTAACCAGCGCGGCCGCCTGCTGGCACTCGATAAGGTGGCGCAGCAGTGGCGAGTCGGTGGCTTGTTCGACAATGCGGGCGGCGAGATGGGCAGCAACGGCGACCTTCGGCTTGACGCCGGCAGTCTGGACAATCAGAACGGTACGGTAAAAACGCAGGCGGCGCTGGCGGTGAACACCTCCGGCGCGGTCAACAACGCGGGAGGTAACCTGCTTGCCGGCAACGCCATGACGCTCAGCGCGGGCGGTGACGTCAGCAATCAGTCCGGCACCCTGAGCGGCGGCCAGCTCACCCTGACGGCCGGATATCTGGATAATACCGAGGGGCAGGTCATCAGCCAGGGCGACCTCGGCCTAACGACAGACCGGCTGGACAACAAGGGCGGCCTCGTCGGGGCGAGCAAGGGCCTGAGCATCCGCACGGGCGACTGGGACAACCGGAATGGCACGGCGCAGGGCGAAACGTCACTGACGGCGGTGGCGAGCGCCGTCAACAACGACGACGGCAAGCTGCTGTCCGGCCAGCAGTTAACCCTTAATGCCGCAGGGCACACCTCCAACCGCGGCGGGGAAATCAGCGGCACGGCGCTGGCGGTAAGCGCTGACAGCCTCGATAACACGCAGGGTAAGGTGATTGGCCAACAGACGTTAGACCTGTATGCCCGCCAGGGGCTGGACAATGCCTGGGGACTGCTGGGCGCAGGTAAAGCGTTGACGGTCCTCACCGACGGTAACCTCAACAACCGCGGCGGCACGCTTACCGGAAGCGGGCGGACTACTGTAACGGCACTGGACGTGCGCAACGACGCTGGCAAACTGCTGGGCGGTGAGCAGCTCACCCTCACCGCGGCTGGGCTGCTCGGGAACGGAGAGGGTGAAATCAGTGGTGAGTCGCTGACGCTGACGACCGGCAGTATGGATAATGCCCTGGGTAAGGTCATTGCCCAAAACGATGTAACCCTGACGTCGCAGCAAAAGCTGAACAATGCTGGCGGCTGGCTTGAGGCCGGTAATGGCCTCACGCTAAACGCCGGGGGCGACTGGGATAACCGTGGCGGTACCGCACAGGGTGGCCGGCAGGTGACCGCCGACGCACGCACCCTTGACAACACCGGCGGCAGATTGCAGTCCGGCGGAGACCTGAGACTTAACAGTGCAGGCGCTATCCTTAACCGCGAGGGCAAGCTGACCGCGCAGCAGGCACTCACGGTCAACGCAGGCGGGGCCAGCTTGTTTGACAATGACGGGGGTTCGCTGCAAAGCGGCGGCGCTCTGTCCCTCCAGGGGGGGCGATTGACCAACCGTCAGTCGGGCCTGGTTTACAGCCAAAATGCGCTGTCCCTCAGCCTCGCCGGGGAATGGGACAACCAGGGCGGCACGCTCACCGGCAACGGGAGCACGTGGGTGCGCGCCGCCGACCTGCGCAATGCCCGGGGGGCTATCAACGCGCTGGACAGCCTGGACATGCAGTTCACCGGGACGCTGGATAATGGCCAGGGACGCATTTTCAGTAAGTTGTCGCAGAAGCTCAACGCGCAGGACATTGTCAACGCCAGTGGCTGGATGGGCAGCCAGGGTGGCTGGCACGCCGTCAGCGGTGGTTTTGACAACGCGCAGGGCAGCGTGCAAAGCCAGCAAGATGCGCAGCTTTCAGCAAACTGGCTGGGCAATGCCAAAGGTGTCCTGCAGTCGGCGGCAGACCTGGTGCTACACGTTGCGCAGGATATCGATAACCGCGCCGGTAAGGTTTCAGCGCAGGATCTGCTTGCCGTGCAGGGCTCGACTCCGGATGCCTCCGCTGGCGCAATAAACAACGCGGGCGGCCAGTGGTTGGCGGGAGAGGCGCTGAACATTAACGCCCTGAGCCTTAACAATACCCAAAACGGTCAGGTATACAGTCAGAAGCTGCTGCGCCTGAATCTGAACGGCGGGTTGGATAACCGCAGCGGCAAGTTGCAGAGCGGTGAAGGCTTGTCGCTCGACGCACAGGCGCTGAACAATGCCGGCGGGACGATAGACGCCCAGCAGGCGCTTACGCTGCACATTCTCAACATGCTTGATAATACCGGCGGTGCGGTACGCAGCAACGGTGACCAGCGGGTGACGGCGGGCAATATCAATAACCGACAGGGCGTGTTCAGCAGCCGCGGCGGTATTGACCTGACGACGGCACAGCTGGACAACGCTGGCAGCACGATCATCAGTCAGGGGGTGGGCACCTATCACATCGACCGGCTTAACAACCAGCAGGGCAAGATTCACAGTGCTGCGTCGCTGACGCTTGACGCCACGCAGGTGAATAACCAGGGCGGTCAGCTCGTCGCAACTCAGGGATTGGCGCTCAAGGCTGACTCGCTCGACAACAGCGGTCAGGGGACGCTCAGCAGCCAGGCGTCGCTTGACGTACAAACCGACCAACTGAACAACCGCGACGGTGGCCTGATATTGGGCACCACGCACACAGGCATTACCGCGCGTGACATCGACAACGCGGCAGGCCGTCTGCAAAGCGCCGGCACCCTCACTCTCTCGGCGGCCTCACGGTTAGACAACCGCCAGGGGCGCATTCTGGCCAATGGCAGTCTTGATATCAACGCCGGACTGTCGCCGACCGATTCACCGCTCGCCCTGCTCAATCAGGGCGGACGGATAGAGAGTGCCGATGACCTGACCCTGCATACGCGCACCCTGGAAAATCAGCAGGGTACCCTGCTCGGTCTGCAGTCGCTCACGCTGACCGCGCAGCAGGACTACACCCGCACTGCGGGCGAAACCGTCAGCAGCAACGGAACGGTAACATTCTCCCTGAGCGGTGTCTTTAATAACCTCGCGGACTGGCTGTTGCCGGGTAACCTGGTTCTCAACGCCGCGGGTATCACCAACCCGGCGACGCTGGTGGGCAAAACGCTGCAGCTGACGACCGGCGGCACCCTGCAGAACACCGGGCGTATCGAGGCGGACCGGATGACGCTCAGCGCCGAGGCGCTCGACAACACCGCCGCGCTGATGGGGGACGATATCACCGTGCGCGCACGCACGATTGACAACCACGGTCAGCCTGCGGTGATGGCAGCGACCCAAAGCCTTCAGCTTGCGGCCGATGAGCGCCTGAGCAACCGAGACGGTGCCCTGCTCTACAGCGGCAACCGCCTGTCCCTTCACAGCGATGACCTGATTGAGAACCGGGCGAGCGTTATAGAAGCGGACGGCGACCTGACTGTCGAGGCCCGCCGGCTGGACAATCTGCGCGAAGGACTGGAGATACAGCGCGATGCAGAAAAGAGCGACTACAAGTGGCACCGCGCCAACCTTTATTGGCGTTCTTTCGGCTCTGCGGTGAATACGGATAAGAGCACCATGGCGCCGACCACCCAGGAGCTGACTTTCCAGGATGACGCGGCGGTGCAAAGTAACCGCTACGGCACGCTGTTGGCCATCGATGCCCCCGGCAAACGCGCCCAGGTGCGTGTGAAAGACAATAAAGGCCAACTGACCGACCTGTGGGTGAACTATCTTGCGCTGACCCCCAACGCTGACGGCACCTACGCCATGACGTTTTATGAGACCCGCGGCCCCCGTCAAAACAACGTGCCTACGCCCTACCAGAATACGTTCTGGCGCGAACACGATCGGGGACGCCTCGAACAATGGGATCCGGAACGGCACATTGATATCGACAGTGCACCTTACGTTACCGACTACAACAACCTGCGCGAGCGTACCGCGACCGGCACCGTCACGCGCGATGCGCTGATAAATGAAGGTATCGGCGCACGTATTCTGGCGGGTGGCAACATGCTGCTGCGCATCACCGGGCAACTGCTCAATGACGCCAGCGTCATCACGGCGAACGGTAACCTGACGCAGGACGGCGGCGGCAGCGTGGACAACCGGGGTTACTCGGTCAATGAGCGTCGTCAGGAGGTTATCGTTGATCATTATGACAAGGACACCCATCACTGGTATCCGACGTTCAACCATGACGAAACCACGGCGCTGGCGACCATTGACGGCATTATTACCGGCAACGGCAACGTCACCATCAACGGAGCCAGCATCACCAACACGACGGTAAATCAGGCGCAAATCAGCCGGCTGGAGGCCGCGCTGAACGCCGTGGATGCCGAGCGCGCCGAACTTGAGCGAAATCCGCTGGCCTTTACGGTGGAAGGCGCTGGCCACCAGGGCGGAGATATGGCGCTGGCACCGGGTAGCCAGCTTACGCCGTCCGACATCACCCCGACATCGCCGCTGGGACGACCGCTGCTGCCTTCGGAGCTGGCGCTGACGCAAATGCAACACCTGGGCAGCGTGGCGACCAGCGTGCCTAACAATGGCCTGTTTTCACAGCATACGGCGGCCGGCAGCCCGTTCCTGGTGGTCACCGATGAACGTTTTACCAACCGCGATAAGTTTATCAGCAGCGATTATCTGCTCGACCGGGTGGGTTATGACCCGGCTCAGGCGCACAAACGCCTGGGCGACGGTTTTTACGAGCAGCGCCTGGTGCGTGAACAGGTGCTGGCACTCACCGGTAAACCGTCCGTCAGAGGTGAAGACGCGATGGCCCAGTACCAGCAGCTAATGAGTAACGGCGCCCAAATCGCGCAGGACTTCCATCTGGTGCCGGGTGTGACACTGACGCCTGAACAGATTGCCGCGCTGCAGCAGGACATCGTCTGGCTGGTCAGCGAGACGGTGCAAACGGCCGACGGTCCGCAAACGGTGTGGGTGCCGAAGGTCTACCTGGCGCAGACCACGCTGCGCCTGACCGGTGATGGCGCGGTGATTGGTGGCGGCAATCTTCAACTCTCGGCCGGCAGCATCACCAATGCCGGCAACCTGTTTGCCGACAAGGCGTTCTCCGTCGACGCCGGGCAGTTCCTGCACCAGGGCGGTGACATTAAGGCTGGCAGTATTGATGTGCAGGCCGACACCCTGTCGATGAGCACCAATCTGCAGGACGCGCTGCGCCAGGCGACGATGAGCGCCGGCGACATCAGCCTGCGTGGCACCGACATTACGCTTGCAGGCGCGAAACTTACCGCGACCGACACCCTCAGCCTGAGTGCGCGCAACGACCTGACCATTACCACGGCCAAAAACAGCCGCACCGCTGACGTTGAGGTCATCTCAGGCTCGATGGGCAACCGCAACAACGCCGGGATGGAGGATGCAGGCAAGCGTATGGCGCAGGTCAGCGGCGAATGGCAGCAGGCGCTGGGCAGCACGCTGACCGCCGGCGGCGACCTCAGCCTGTCGGCCGGGCGGGACGTGGCGCTCACCGGCAGCCAGGCCCAGGCCGGAGGCCAGCTGGGCGTGCAGGCCGGGGGCGATATCAACATCAAGGCCGATACCACCACCAATACCTCGCATCTTGAGGCCGGCAGCCGCACCTCGTCTGTCAGCAACAGCCGCGAGGAAGAGCGCCTGACGCTCAGCACTCTCGGCGGTGACCAGGGCGTAACCTTGGTGGCGGGCAACCAACTGCTGGCCGAGGGCGCTCAGGTTGACAGCAAAGAAGGCCGCATTGGCGTAAGCGCACAGGACGTGACCATCACTGACGCGCGCACCCACACGCTCGCTCAGGACAGCCAAGACAAGCGCGAGGGCAAGACGCGTAGCCACCGCGAAGAGGAAACCGAGCGCGAGGCCAGCACGGGCAGCACCTTCAGCGGCAAACAAGGCGTGACGGCCATTGCACGTGAGGGCGACCTGACGGTCACCGGCAGTACGCTGCACAGCGAACAGGGTGCCATCGCGCTTCAGGCAAAAAAAGATGTCCTGCTCAATACCGCCAGCGAAAGCGAATCTCAATATAGTGAAGAGCGCTCACAGAAAAAAGGCTTCCTGAGTAAAAGCAGCAGCCATACCGTGACGGATGACCGCATCACGCGCGAGAAAGGCACCCTGCTCAGCGGGGAGAGCGTTAGCGTCAGCGCCGGTAACGACCTGACGGTGAAAGGGTCGTCGATTGCCGCCGACCGCGACGTCAGCCTGCAGGCCGGTCACAACGTCGATATTGTCGCTGCCACCGAAACCGAGTCCCACTATCTTCTGGAAGAGAAGAAAAAAAGCGGCCTGCTGGGCAGCGGCGGCATCGGCTTCACGATAGGTAAGCAGTCGAGCAAGCACGAGGTCGACGAGAAAGGCACCACCCAGAGCCAGAGCGTCAGTACCGTGGGGAGCAGCCAGGGAAGCGTCAGTATCACCGCGGGCAACCAGCTGCACATCGGCGGCGCTGACCTGGTGGCGACCAAGGATCTGAACCTTACCGGAGACAGTGTCACTATCGACCCGGGCTATGACCAGCGCACCCGTACGGAAACCTTCGAGCAGAAGCAGAGTGGGCTAAGCGTGGCGCTGTCGGGCACCGTGGGCAGTGCGCTCAACACCGCCGTGAGCTCGGCGCAGCAGGCCAGAAAAGAAGGCGACGGTCGCCTCAGTGCGCTGCAGAACACTAAGGCGGCGTTGTCCGGTGCCCAGGCAGCTCAGTCCTATGCGCGTGACAACGCACTGACCGAGGCGGCGGATGCGAAAAATGCCGCCGCCGGCCTGCAGTCGGGTGATAAAGGTGCTGCCCAGGGCGCCACCAACACTGTAGGCGTCACCGCCTCCTACGGGAGTCAGTCGTCGAAGAGCGAAACCCGCACCGATAGCCGCCAGTCGCAGGGCAGCACGCTTGCGGCCGGGCAAAACCTGTCGATAACGGCGACCGGGAAGAATAACGCAGCGCAAAGTGGCGATATCGCGATATCCGGCAGTCAGCTTAAAGCAGGTAAGGACCTGACGCTTGATGCGGCGCGGGATATTACCCTGCAGTCTGCGCGGAATACCGAAAGTACTGCTGGCAAAAATGAAAGCCGCGGTGGCAACGTCGGCGTGGGTATCGGCGTCGGCTCGGGCGGTTACGGCATCAGCGTCTCTGCCGGTGTGAACGCCGCTAAGGGGCATGAGAACGGCAACGGCCTGACCCATACTGAAACCACGCTTGATGCGGGCAACCATCTCAGCCTGACCAGCGGCCGTGACACCACCCTGAAAGGGGCGCAGGCCAGCGGGGAAAAAATCACCGTTGACGCGGGGCGCAACCTGACGCTTGAAAGCGAACGGGACAGCGACCGCTATGACGCGAAACAGCAGAACGCCAGCGCGGGCGGCAGTTTCACCTTCGGCTCGATGACCGGTTCGGCCAACGTGAGCGTCAGCCAGGACAAGCTCAAGAGCAACTTCGACAGCGTCAAAGAGCAGACCGGGCTGTTTGCGGGCAAAGGTGGATATGACGTCACGGTCAAAGAGCACACCCAGCTCGACGGCGCGGTGATAGCGAGCACCGCGGACAAGGACAAGAACCGCCTCGACACCGGCACCCTGGGCTGGAGCGACATGCACAACCAGGCCGACTACACCGCCGAGCACAGCGGCGGCTCGCTGAGCACTGGCGGGCCGGTGGGCAAGGACCTGCTGACCAATATGGCCGGCGGCATGCTGTCGGGGGCTAACAACAGCGGTCATGCAGAGGGCACGACGAAGGCCGGCGTCAGCGAAGGTACGCTGACAGTCCGGGATACGGACAAGCAACAGCAGGATGTCACCACGCTAAACCGGGATACTGACCACGCCAATGACGGCAGCATTAGCCCGATATTTAACAAAGAGAAGGAGCAGAGCCGGCTCAAACAGGCGCAGCTTATCGGGGAAATCGGCGGTCAGGCAATGGACGTTATCCGCACGCAGGGCGAAATCGCCGGGCTGAAGGCCCAGACAGACCCAGGCGCACTGTCGCAGGCCCGGGAGCAGCTGACCAAAGACGGCAAACCGGCCAGCGACGCGGCGGTGATGCAGCGGGCCTATGATAATGCGATGCAGCAGTACGGCACCGGCAGCGACATGCAGAAGGCGGCGCAGGCGGTAACGGGCGCGCTGACGGCGCTGGCGGGCAACAACCTGGCCGGGGCGCTGGCGAGCGGCGCGTCACCGTATCTGGCGACAGAAATCAAGAAACTGACCACCACCGACGGTCAGGTGAACGTCGCGGCCAATGCGATGGCGCACGCAGTGCTGGGTGCGGTGACGGCGCAGTTGAATAACCAGTCAGCTGTAGCCGGTGGGCTTGGGGCCGGCGGCGGTGAATTGGCGGCACGCTACATTGCCAGCCAGCTGTTCCCGGGCAAGACCGCAGAGCAACTGAGCGAGAGCGAGAAACAGCAGGTAAGCGCGCTGAGCGAGCTGGCCGCAGGACTTGCGGGCGGCCTGGCGATGGGCGATACTGGCGGTGCAGTGACCGCGGCTCAGGCGGGTAAGAATGCGGTGGAGAATAACTATCTGAGTGTGGAAGAAAAGACGAAGCTTGAGCTGGCGAAGCAGAAACTCCAGAACAGCAAAGATCCGGCAGAGCGTGAGCAGGCCCAGCAGACGATTAATGAACTGCGTGAAAAGGATATCGCCAGCGACAAGAAGGTGATCGAGGCCTGCGGAAATGGTGCGGCAGCCAGTGCGGCCTGTGGTGCGGCGAGACTGGAGGTTATCGCGGCCAAGGGTGAGTACGAAACTGGGCAGTACAATAATAAAGTCAGTGATATGTACTCTGATGCTTATGGCCAGATAGTAAACCTGCTGAATATCACCAGTATTGACGCGCAGAATCAGCAACAGGTGAAGGATGCGATGGTGAACTATGCCATGGTGCAACTTGGCGTAGATAAGGCGACGGCAGAACAATACGTCTCTACTTACGATGGGATGAAGATTGTAGCGGCTTCGATGGCACCAGTAATAGGTTCTGCTGCTGCCAGTAAGATAGAAGCTCTGGCTGGTAAACAGCGGTTGTCTAATAGTTTTGAGGTTAGTTCACTTCCAGATGCTAATGGGAAAAATCACATCACTGCTGTAAAAGGTGATGCGAAAATACCTGTCGATAAGATTGAACTATATATGCGTGGCAAAGCTTCTGGTGATCTTGAGTCTTTGCAAAAAGAATATAATTCTTTAAAAGATGCAAAAATTAGCAGCCAAAAAGAATTTGCAAAAAATCCAAATAATGCGAAAAAGATGGAAATGCTAGAAAAACAAATCCATAATATTGAGCGCTCTCAAGATATGGCTCGCGTATTAGATAAAGCAGGTATAGTGAATACTGCTAGTAATAACAGCATGATAATGGATAAGTTATTGGACTCAGCACAGGGTGCTACGTCTGCAAATAGACAAACATCTGTTGTGGTATCAGGGCCTAACGGCAACGTAAGGGTTTATGCTACATGGACAATATTACCTGATGGCACAAAAAGACTTTCAACTGTTAATACGGGAGCATTCAAATGATAAAGGTAAATAGTACTGATAAAAACATTGAAGGCTTGGAAAGTTACTTGACTAATGGCTATGTAGAGGCTGATTCCTTTAATGATCCAGAGGATGACGCATTAGAATGCCTCAGTGATTTATTAGTTAAAGATCTGGGGTGTTGTCTGTCGTTTTGTAAAAAAATACTTAATTCAAATAATGTCGATGGTGTTTTTATTAAAGGTTCGGCACTAAGTTTTTTATTGTTATCAGATCAGTGGTCTTACGCCTTTGAGTATTTGGCTGGCAATGCGGAAAATATAACTATTGCAGAGCTTGAAAAGGCACTGTTCTATTTTTACTGTGCAAAAAATGAGACAGTTCCTTATCCTGTACCAGAAGGTTTATTCAAAAAGCTAATGGAAAGATATGAAGAACTGAAAGATGATCCTGATGCAAAATTTTATCATCTTCATGAAACGTACAATGATTTTTCAAAAACTTACTCGCTGAATAATTAGAAAAATCCCGGCCTTGGTGCCGGGTTTTTACTTTATAAGTCAGTTGGTTATGCTTCTTCTGCCAGTCGAATGATCAACTGACCCGGCGCGGTGATCACTTCGATCTGCTGGCCGGTGGTAAATCCCAACGATCCCAGCCAACGGCCCTTGAGGGTAAGCTGGGTTAGTGTTGATCAGAAATTAGCTAACTATCTGTTAGATAAACAACATCCTGTCGGAGGAAGTAAGGCGGAATGGTTCGATAGTGCTCTTGGTTTTAACAAAACAAACTCAAACGAGCTTGCGAAAAAAATCGTTTTTGACTCTGGTAAAGCCGTTAAAACAGCAGAAACGCAGTTTGGTACAAAATATGATCAGGTGATACCAATAACTGGTACGAATGGCAGAACGATTAATGTTAAATTTGGTTGGATCGAGAATAATGACGGTGTGGTTAGGCTCGTAAAAGCTATTCCAGCTAAGAAATAAATATATTGGTATTTACTTTATGATCAAAGAATACGATGTAGTTAAAGCCAAAAAAGACTTGTCTGACACTGTGCTAACAGGATGTAGGGGAGCAGTTGTTATGATATATCAAGAACCTACTTTAGGTTATGAAGTTGAATTCGTCGATAATGAAGGCGTTACATTAGATGTTTTGACGGTTTACCCTGATGACATTGAATCATCAAGGTAATAGTATATTTTTAGTAACGCTCAAAGATCCCGGCCAACTGGCCGGGATCTTTGCTTCTAAGCCCTAAAAGTGTCCTCTTCCCGCCGCCGTAACTGGATCACACCGGGTGCGGCGGTGATCTCCAGTTGTGCCACATCGGTGATCCCGGACTCTATGATCCAGCCCCCACCGATGATCACCTCGCCGTTCTGCCGTACCCAGTCCGCCCCTAAATCTTGCCTATGTTGACTAGCCTCACAGACGGCTTCCCAGGTGGCCGCATCGGTGACGGAGGTGATCCACAGGCCATCGGCGCGCAACGTGAGCTGTAACGGTGTGCCGGGGGAAAACCCAGCTCGGCTAGAGAGCCACCGTCCCGGGATTGGTTGGGGTGTAAAGGTGATGTTCATGCAACCCCCATATCGATGTAGCGCCGGAAGTCGTCGCCCTCGAGGCTCTTGCACAGGGCCTCATGGGGGCCGGTGATCAGTTGTTCCAGCATCTGGCGCTGGGTCAGGCCGTGATGGTGCGCGAGTCGTTCAAGCGCAAAATGGGCGACGAGGCTGACTTCGATGTTCAGGCGAGTGCTTACCCCGTCGCGGCGACGACGTGCGCGGTACTCCGCTTGGCGTTGTGCGTTGGTCTTGGCCATGATGAACCTCCCTGTTACTGCGTAACGACGCGGATGATCAACTGACCCGGTTCGGTGATCACTTCGATCCGCTGGCCGGTGGTAAATCCCAGCGGCTCCAACCAACGGCCCTTGAGAGTGAGCTGAGGTAGCGGGTTGGGCCTGCCACCGTTGGGGCGGTAACCCACAATGCATTGACGGGCTTGGGGTGTGGCGGGTTCTGACTTATGATGTGTATCAGCCATAGTAACTAGCTCCGCTAGTTGTTGTGGTTAGCGGTTAAGGCAGGTTGCCGCCTGCTTTAGCCGCGTTCAGTAATCTGTTTAGCCTGGTACTTAAAATCATCCTATCGAGTAATGCCTTGATAATCTGGCATTCTTCTTCCGGCATCCCGCTTACAGCTTCAAACTGCAAGGCCAAATCATCAGATGGGCCACGCTCATGTTCATCAAATACCAATCCATCCAGCGAGACATGCAACACCTTAGCCTACCTAATCAGGGCGTCTAAGGTTGGTTGTGCAGACCCTGCCTCATAGCGGCGCAAGAAAATCAAGGCACTGATCCCGCCGCGAACCCACGCAGGTTACTGGCCAACGGAGTATGCAGACCGAAATCAGGCGGTAGAGAGGCAGCGGCTTACGGGAAGTAACGCCTACTGGAAATGGAATACGGCTTACAACCGGCGGTCGGTGAGGCTATGGCCATGATCCGTGCATTGAACAAAATGACGCGTGGAGGCATGCCAGAAAATGTACGGATTGTCTGAGAAAATGACTGACAGTAGGATCTGTTATCCAAATCCTATTTATTCAACAAAGCCAATAAGATCATCAATCTACGTATGGGGCCAATCATTAGCCCCGCGTTTTCCGAACAAGCTAACAGCGGACATGCTGCGCCTCTGCGTTGTAAACCGGTAGGGCTATCAGCAGCCTATGGCTGGTTTGCCACCACAGCGGGCTGTTCCACTTCCAGCAACTCATAAATCGTTTTCCCCACCTTTTGGATCGCCTGCTCAATCTCACGAGTCATGGGCTTGCTGTAACTGAGCCGAAGGCAGTTGCGATATTTTCCTGCTGCGGAACTAATAAATCCGACGGCAATCTGTACGCCCTGTGGCAACAAATAGCGGTTCAGGCGCAGGCTATCGAATCCGTAAGGCAGCTCCACCCATAACATAAAGCTCCCTTGCGGCCTACTTAGGCAGGTATTCGGCGGGAAATACTTCATGATCCAACCCGTCATAATGTCGCGATTACGTTGATATTGGCGGCGCATGCGGCGTAAATGTTGTAGGTAATGCCCTTGTTTGATGAATTCAACCATGGCCAGCTGCGGTAAGGTGGGGACCCGCCCGGCGGAAATATACTTCATATGTAACGCTTTTTCTAAGTAACGCCCCGGTGCAATCCAACCAATACGCAGACCGGGCGCAACGGTTTTAGAGAAAGAACTGCATAGCAATACGCGGCCATCATCATCAAATGAAGCAATGGTAGGCGGGCGTGGGTATTGATAAGCGAGCGCGCCATAGACATCGTCTTCAATAATCGCCACGTCATAGCGTTGAGCCAACGTCAGCAGTGCTTTCTTGCGCTCATCCGGCATGTTGTAACCTAACGGGTTATTGCAGGTTGGTGTCAGTTGGATGGCTTTAATTGGCCACTGATCCAACGCCATTTCCAATGCCTCCAGGCTAATTCCCACCACTGGGTCAGTGGGGATTTCAATCACCTTCATCCCCATCCCTTTTAGGGTCTGCATCGCACCATGAAAGCTGGGGGAATCCACCGCTACAATGTCGCCAGGCTGGCAAACGGCCCCTAGGGCAATAGCCAGTGCGCCATGGCAGCCAGAGGTAATGATGATATTTTCTGCTGACTGATGGTTGCCACTGTCCAGCATCAGGCGGGCAATCTGCTCACGCAATGCCATGGTGCCGTAAATACTGTCGTAATCCAGCACTTCCTGGCTTTGATGCAGGCTGATACGGGCAAGCAAGCGGCTGAGTATTTTCAGGCCAGGGCCAGAAAGGTCGGGTGTACCGATGCCCAGATGTAGCACATTCTCTTGCGCGCTAGCCTTCAAAAACTCCAGCGTATTTTCCCACTGAGATATCTCGACAGGCCGTTGTGCGTGGCTGCATAGCGCGGGTAAAGCAGGCAGATTTGAGCTACAGCGAACGAAGTATCCCGATTTCGGCCGTGCTTCGATCAGCAGGCACTCTTCGAGTTGCCGATAGGCCTGCTGTACGGTGCTGATACTGACCCCATGCTCGTCACTTAATACCCGAACTGAAGGCAGCCGCTCTCCGGCAGCATACAGCCCTTCTTTGATGCGCTGGCTAAGGATATTGGCCAATTGTTGGTAGCGAGTCATTGATATCACCTGATAAAGAGAGAGGAACCAGTACAGATGGCGCTGATTTTTACCATTCAGACTGTTTAGCACATATCTGTATGGAAATAATAGCTGACCTTTGCATCTGTAATGTTTTTCACCCAAGCATCATGCTAATAGCTCACCTACTGATGGGGAGTTGATGATGAGTAATGTAATTGAAAATCAAGTGGATGAAAGCTATTTATCGGCTGCGCGAGCAACAAAAAAGCGCCATAATATTTTTGCGCGTTTATGGTTAAAAGCATACAGATGGGGAAATCGATGGAATGAGCGGCGCAAAGCCGCCAATACGCTGGCAAGGCTGAATGGCGATCAGCTAAAGGATATCGGCCTGAGCCGGGATGATATCAAGCGAGACTACAGCCGTCCGTTCTGGCGCTGAGAAGAGGTGAGCAGGGCATGAGAGGGAGCATAAAACCCTTACTTTGCATGCTGCGCCAGCTTAGACAGCGAGATAATGGCTGGTAGCAAAATAGGTACTATGGGTCGTATTTATCAATGTTTATACCGATGATTTTCCTCGTGAACAGGCCCCGTTTACCAGCGAAATGCTCGGCTATGTTGAATTGAGGCCGGGTGAGCTTGGTATGTGTGCGTCTGCATCTGCATTGAGTGGTTAGTCAAGCGGCAGTAGAATCACGTGTGTTACATTAATTTTTTATCAATGATGATGACTAATAAATGATCCATAACCCTACTCCGCTGCTTATATTCCTTTTTTGGGTTTATGTAGTAATATCTCTATCTGTGATATTGATTGTTATCGGCATATTCCAAATAATAAAGAAGGAAAAGCGGGGCTAGGCGGCTGATGGGGTACGGCCTATATATTTTCGTATGGGCAGTGGTGTGCATTAAGTATTGGTTGTGACAAGCAACTCACCTCCGTGTGGTGCTGCTTTTATGGACAAAAAGGGCAAGGAATGTTTGAGATAATTGGTGACGTGTTACTCAGGATTGTAATGTGGGTGGTTTCTTTTTTCGTGGAATTAGCCTGCCATGTCGCACATTGCGTTTTCTCTTTGACGAAAGGCCTCATGTGGGCAAGGGTGTTAAGATCAGGTTTGATGTTCTTCCGGTGGGTCGGTGGCACTGACTGGTGGCTTATTTATTGAAGTATGAGGTATTCGCACCACAAAAATCCTGCTCTATTGGCTGCTTCAACAAAACCCCGCTACTGATGATTCTTGGTCTACCATCGAGGATTGATCAACGACCATCACAGCAAGCGTCTGTTCAATTTGCTGCTTCGCGCTGGTCGGTAGATCCTCATAGACTGTTTCATCAGATGTTGACCCATCTCACTTAACTGCGAGTTTTTGCCGTCGTCTTAGTTGAAACCTTGTGATTTATGAGGTATTGGTAAGGTATACTTAAGGATAGGAGTGGCTGAGAAATGGAGTGGTTAGTTTTAGGGTTTATTTTACTTGCAATCGGAACGGCGGTATTTAAACCGCGTCAGTGTGATGTCTGCAGTGCTGGCTTCAAGAGAAAATATTTTACCTGGAAGATCGAAGGTAAGAAGCAGCACCTATGTCCAAATTGTAATAGTAAAATGACCAGGCGGCAAAGTACACAGAGGTTTAAGGATAGATTTGGCTAATATGAGGAGCATCCTACTGATTATAATGGCGAAAGTTGCCCTGTGAGCAGGCGATAAACGTATATTCGGATAGGTGAAATGGTACGACTAGTTCTTTGGGTATCTGTTTTTCTCAGGAACAGCATTTTGCTCAGGAAAATGATTAAATCACTGTGAGTCATAAAATGAATACCGCACAAAAATTCAATAGCCTTTATAATGATGTGGCGCGCAATATCGAACAAACATTGAAGGATATATCTGGGTTAAAAGTTGATAATAAAGAGGGCAAAGCCCATCTGAATGTAATGACTGAACAGTTAAGTGAGTTGCATAATAATTTCAGTAATGAATTATTGTTTCTTGAACAAAATGCCGAGTGGGATAAATTCACCCTTGCTTTCTTTGGTGAAACTAATGCAGGAAAAAGTACATTAATAGAATCCCTGCGAATTCTTTTTAACGAAGGATCGCGCCAACAGTTGCTTGCCAGCAATGAGAACGATCTGAACAAGGCGGAACAAGCGTTAACAACCTGTGTTGAGCAGGTAAGAGCTGATTTTGGGACACTTTACTCGGATATGACTCAAAGAGTTTCTGATATTCACTGTGCCTCTCTGGAGCTCGTAAGAATTATCGATAGTGAAAGCGCTTTGCGTCTAAAAGTAGAGCTTGATGAGAGTCAATCCAGACAGCAGTTGGAGCTAGAAGAAAGTGCCGCCCGTTTGGCTATTTTGGAAAAAACGTCTTTTGCGAAGAGTCGAAATAAAATTTTCGCTAGCGCCTTTATTGGGCTGGCTATCGGCGCTGGGGCTATGTACCTGATCAGCGAACTGGCGGGGCATTAACGATGAATGCGACAAGTCAACTAGCGGATTACGCAGCCGATATTCTGCCACAGAACAGCAAACAGCCGGTTGATGTGACTCTCGATCGTTTGATGAACAAAAACCTACCCGCTTTGCGACAATCCCTGATTCAGGTTGAAAGGTGCAAATATTCGGCACGGCGTATCGACGGTTTAATCATTGGTACCGGGGAAGAGGATTTTACTAAGGGAAACACCTGCTATACCCTGAATCTTAACAGTAAAACCTTCCAGATGATCGATGTGCCGGGTATTGAAGGCAACGAATCAAAATATGCCCATCAGGTAAAAGAAGCCGTTGCTAAAGCGCATCTGGTTATCTACGTCAACGGTACTAACAAAAAACCAGAAACCGCGACTGCACTAAAAATTAAATCATACCTACAGTATGGCACGCAGGTTTATCCACTAATAAACGTGCGCGGTTTTGCAGAGGCCTACGAGTTTGAGGAGGATCGAGAAAGTCTGGCCGCTCAGGGAGGCGCGGCTTCCGCATTGTCACAGACTGTCGAAGTATTGACCCCCGTTCTTGGTGAAGATGTAATACTTCAGGGCGATTGCGTTCAAGGGTTGCTGGCCTTCTCGGCGCTGGCTTACGATGCCAGTACCGGGATTTCAACCATTCACCCTGCACGTCAGCATAATCTGGGGGCTCAGCAGCAAAGTTTCTTAACCGTTTTTTCTTCGCAGCAGGCGATGCTTGAGTTCAGTCAGCTCCACGCTGTTGAACAGGTTATCAAGAGAAAACAATTAACTTTCAAAGAGGATATTGTTGAAAGTAATAAGAAGAAAGTTCTCAGCCTGTTGGGGAATTATCTAAAGTTGCTGGACAGCCAGCTTTTGGCACACCGCGATTTCCTCGAAAAGATCGCACCAAAATTTCGAGATTGTCAAGACTCTTTCAGAAACGCAATCATCTCGTTTGAACAAGGGGTGTTGAACAGCCGTCGAAACCGATGGAACACTTTCTTCAATAAGTTAATGGACGAGAGTGAAATCATTGTGGAAGACAATTTTGGTGATGGTGCATGCATCACTAACAGTATTAACCGAGTTTTTAAAAAAGGCCAGACAGATACCGAGCGGGCAATTGAGGTAGAAACTGTGCAAAGCGTTAAAGAATTACAGGAGCGCCTGTTTCAAGCTCTGACCCGCCTTATGGAGGATATTAATAACGTTGAGTTCCAGCAGCAGTTACGGGTTGATAGCTATGCAAATCTTACCTTTGGCAGCGATGTTGCTCTCGATTATGGTTTGAAACTGGCAGACTTCGGCTCCATGGCGTTTACCATCAGTAGCTACGCTGTCTCTGGCGGTACCGTTGGCAGCATTTTCCCTGGTATTGGTACCGCAATTGGTGCTGCATTAGGTGCAGTTGTGGGAGCATTGGTGACACTCATGGGCCTCTTTACGAGCAAAGCTTCGCGCATTAGAAAGGCGCAAAATAAGGTTCGAAGTAAATTGCAAGATGTGCACAGTGAGGCTCTCGATACCGTCATGCAGGATGCTCGTAGCCTGGTGGCCACTATTCAGAAGGAAATTGAAGAGTCAATACTGCCTAAGGTCAAGGAGATGCAGCAATCACTACAGCGTCCATTGAGCATTCTGGAAGAACAAATTGCTCGTATAACAACAGCTAAAAATCAGATAGAGAGTATGCCTTATGGAACAATTCAACCAGTTCAGTGTTGAAAAACAGGCCGCAATTGACAACCTGCTCGTATTGCGTGACATGTTGGAAACCCTCGGCGAAATGGATATTGAAGTCGGTAGAGATCTGGAAAAGATTTACTCGGCGATTGATGCAGTTAATTCAGACGTCCTACGTATTGCTTTACTCGGTGCTTTTTCGGATGGTAAAACCAGCGTCATCGCTGCTTGGTTGGGTAATGTCATGGAAGACATGAATATTTCAATGGATGAGTCTTCTGATCGGCTGAGCATCTACAAGCCAGAAGGTTTACCTGGGCAATGTGAAATCGTTGATACGCCGGGGCTGTTTGGGGATAAAGAGCGGGAAATTGACGGGGAGCGGGTGATGTATGAGGAGCTCACTAAGCGTTATATCTCAGAGGCGCACCTCATTTTTTACGTTGTTGATGCTACTAATCCGCTCAAGGACAGTCACAGCGATATCGCGAAATGGGTGCTGCGCGATCTTAACAAACTCTCTTCAACCATTTTCATCATCAACAAAATGGACGAAGTTACTGAACTGACTAACCAGGTACTGTTTGACGAACAGGCGGCGATTAAAAAAGAGAACCTGAAAGGCAAGTTACAGCGTGCGGCTAACTTGACGCCTGCCGAATGTGACCTGCTCAAAATCGTTTGTATCGCCTCCAATCCGAACGGGCGTGGCCTCGAATTCTGGTTTAATAAACCTGAACATTATGAGAGCCGCTCGCGTATTAACGACCTGAAGCAAATGGCCGGGAAGACTCTGGCGGAAAACGTACCAGAAATGCTGATCGCCAAAACCGGCATGGACGTAGTGCGAGATGTTGTTGGCCAGCGTGTCACTTTGGCGCAGCAACAGCTTGATGGGTTAACTGTTTGGTTAAGAGATAGCGATGAGAAATTCGAACGTTCTTCTCAGGATATTCGCCAAAGTCGCCGTGACGTTAAGCGTTTGGCTGGGGAACTAGCGGAAGAGTTGGAATCTATGGAACGTTTGCTGCTGGGGCGCTTACGCTCTCTTTCGATGGAAGATATCCGCGAATTTCTCGACGACGATTTGGGCTATACCGAAGACGGTGTGGGTTACAAGCTCCAACGGCGCATCAAGCGCACTGTCGATCGATTTTTTGACCAGTCTACGGCCATTGCGGAGCAGTTGTCTAACGACATAAATAACCAATTAAAATCGAGTGAAAGCTTTTTGAGTGATTTGGGTGAGGGCGCTTTTAAGTCGCTTGGTGGAGCATTTAAGGGCATTGCTAACGTTAGCCCTGCGACGATTAAAGCAACCATTTTCGCCGCACGGGACACGTTGGGTAAACTGACTGGTTACGTGTACAAATTCAAACCATGGCAGGCGACCAAACTTGCAGGTGGGATCTCCAAGTGGGCGGGGCCAGCCGGGGTGGCCATTTCTGTGAGCTCAGATTTGTATGCTGCCTGGAAGGCTCATGCACACGAGCAGGAACTGAAGGAGATTAAGGAGTCACTGTCTGACATTGTTAAAGGCTCATTTAAAGACATTTGCATTATTCTTGCTGATGACGAAAAGATAATTTCTTTCTTTGCCCCACAAATTGTTGCAGCAGAGAAAGTGATTACGGAGTTAAGCGAGAAAACACAAGCAGTTCGTGACAACAAACAAAAACTTGTCGGTCTGCAAATGCAGTTGCAAACGTTGGGGTTGCCAGTGAACAGTACACCAGCTTGATAGCGATTCCTATTAGAAGGGCGCAGTAGCGCCCCTATATAGCGAACAGGAGAGGTTTGTCAGGAAAACCCGCAGTTGCAAATCGAATGCATGTCGACCCCTGAGATATTGTCCTACTCAAGAAAAGGGTCAAACACCTGACTGCCGAGAGGGGGGCCTGTTGAAGGCCATCATTTGTTGAGATCATTCTCGGCGTTGTTTTAATGATAGTCAGTTTTTTTTGGCGATCAGTCATCCAGATTGTTAATTGTTATGCTCGCATTTTGGCCAGGCTTGGCTGCAACCAGGTGATTTCGTTCAGGACGGACATCAACAATATCTCCATTGTGTGTAATAGATTATGCCTGTTAGGGGGCTTTTCATTTCTTTGACTTATTTATTTGAAGTTGTTGAAAATTTAAATAGCGGTTTTTTTCCGCTTTATTCCTGATTTACTTCTCGTCTAGAATAGACTTACCGTGACGATTATCACATTTGCTGAATAAATAATTCCTTAACATTGTCGAAAATCTTAGCCCATTGGAAGCCCCTATGAAGATAAATTTAAGCCAGATGGTGACGGAAAGCCGTAACCCGGTCAGTTCGCAAATTGATACGCTGCCGACTCTGGACATGCTCGCTGTGATCAACAGCGAAGACCAAAAAGTACCGCTGGCGGTAGCCGCCACCTTGCCAGAAATCGCCAGGGTGGTGGAGCTGGTGGTAGAGGCTTTTGCCAACGGTGGCCGATTGATTTATTGCGGAGCGGGCACCTCTGGCCGGTTGGGGATCCTGGATGCCAGTGAGTGCCCACCAACATACGGCACGCCGCGTGAGCAGGTAGTTGGTCTGATTGCCGGGGGGCATGCTGCGATTTTGCAGGCGGTGGAAAATGCCGAAGATAATCCGCAAATGGGCGAGCAGGATCTGCGTAATCTCGGTTTCAACGCGCGTGATGTGTTGGTCGGCATCGCGGCGAGCGGCCGTACCCCTTATGTGCTGGGGGCTATGGCTTACGCTCGTAGCATTGGTGCGACTGCTGTAGCCATCTCGTGTAATCCGAATAGCGAAATGAGCCAGGCAGCCGATATCGCTATTGAACCGGTGGTGGGGCCAGAAGTGGTGACCGGTTCATCGCGTATGAAAGCGGGAACGGCGCAGAAGTTAATCCTGAATATGATCACCACCGGCGCGATGATCCGCAGCGGCAAGGTTTACAGCAACTTGATGGTCGACGTGGAAGCCACCAACGCCAAGCTTATACAGCGGCAGGTCAATATCGTGGTCGAAGCCACCGAGTGCAGCCCAGAAGAGGCGGAAGAGGCACTTAATCAATGTCAGCGCCACTGCAAAACCGCGATTGTGATGATCCTTGGCGGTCTTTCGGCACCAGAGGCCAGTGCGGTTTTGAGTAAAAACAAAGGATTTATCCGTCAAGCACTGCAAGGGATACAGGCATAACCATGGCGAAAATCACCGTTCCTATGATAGAGCAAATTTTACTTCTGGTGGGTGGCAGTAAAAATATCATTATCTGCGGTAACTGCATGACCAGGCTGCGTCTGACGCTAAAAGATCGTCACTTGTTTTACGCTATGTACCAGAAGGGACTACTGGCTACTACGCAGGTATGAGTGACTTTTTTGGGCTGGTGATCGACCCACGCGGTAACACTGGCGCTGTTTGCTCGCTCTCCTAAGGGCTCTCTGCTGCGTACCCAGATTAAAGGTGCCATTTTCCCCGGCCTGCTGGGGATAGGTGAACCGCTGATTTACGGCGTCACCTTACTGTGCCTGAAGCCATTCGTTACCGCCTGCCTGGGGTGGCTTCTTTATCGGCCTGGTTGCCTGGATGGGGTTGCCGGTGGGGCTGAATGCGGTGTTTGGCCCTCCGGGCCTGGTGTCGATCCCACTGATGACCTCGGCCAAGGGTATTTTTGCCGGTATGCTGGTGTATGTTGCTGGTATTTTGATCTCTTATACCGCCGGGTTTATTTTGACCTGGCTGTTTGGCAGCAAGGATGTTGATTTAGGCTGATGTAATAACTTCATCGTGAAATGGCCCTGTTTGCAGGGCCAGACACACCTCAATCGGCTACGCTAAAACGGGCGCTTTATGTAGCATCTGCAAAGTAATCAATGAGTTAGTGAGTGCTTGGTGTATATTCAGCCCTAGGAATTCAGCAATATTGCCATTGTGTTTGCGATCTCGGTTTTTCATTAAACATTTAATTTGTTATTATAAAAAATTAAATGTATCATTTTTTATCAATTACAATAATTGAAGTGCAATTTATTACTCGCCCCCCTCCGAAATTTGAAGAGTGATAGCCATAAAAGAATAATACCGTCTCTCTCAACACTGAGACTTATTTTTTCAGGTGAAAAATGCGTCATCCACAAAACACGTTACCATTGGCAAGCCCGATGGTGTTATCCTTATTGCCTCTAGGCTTGTTACTTATTTGGTTGATATTTCTTAGCCCACTCGCCCTACCTAATATGGGCGGAAGCGGCCTGAAACTACCGCATAATATCCTGACTTGGGCGGTGATGGCTGCCACTACTGCTACCCTATGGTTAACACTATCGGCTAACACCCCAATCTCTCTTAGTGTAACAGTCCGTTGGCTGCTGCTGGCCGTGGTGATCCTGGCAATTCCCCTATTATATACCTCCCCCCATTGGCAGAGTGCTGGGCTGGCACGCTGGCTTGGGTTGGTTGGTGGTTGGGTTTTTTATGTCTCATGGATGCAATATCGTCCACCGTACTTTGCCCGCCATTGGCTATTTTACGCCATTCTGCTGGCAGCTATGTTCCAGGCGCTGATCGCTCTGTTGCAATTGACCTTACCGGGAACCGTACCGGCCTGGTTTGACTACCCAATGAAAAACGGCCGGCCTTATGGCGTTTTCCAACAGGTGAATGTTCTGGCCAGCTTTATCGCCAGCGGATTGGCTCTGGCATTGATGCTGTTATTGTTGCCTGATTTTTCCTTAACTCAGCCAAAAGCAGAACGAGGCAGACGATATGCCTTGGGGTTGGTGCTGGTGCTGTTCCCCGCGCTATTGGTGTGGTTACAGTCACGGATAGGTTGGCTTGGTGGCGGTATCAGCGGGGCGTTGTTGCTCTGGTTGGGATGGCGGCAGGCAAAAAAGCTCACGGGAATCGCAATAGGTTTAATGCTTTTTGGTATCGCTATCGCCCTGATTTTTCAAATAAATGGAGGGGTTGAAACGGTTGAACACGCCGCGTCAAACCAGGCTCGGCTGATGATGTTACAGGACAGCCTAAAGATGATCGTCGAAAAGCCCTGGCTGGGTTGGGGTTACGGCGGATTCGAATACGGTTTTCAGCACTACCGTCTGGCTGCCGGATTATCCACATTGGGTTTTGGCGTGGTGCGCCATCCGCATAATGAAATCTTGCTGTGGTGGGTTGAAGGGGGAATGGTTACCTTGGCAGGCATGGTGATCTTACTGTGTGCCGGTATCAGGTTGTTCTGGCTATCCTGGCGAAAAAAAGGCGAAAGTCTGGCATTGGCCATCACGCTGCTCCCTTTGCTGTTACACAGCCAAACGGAATATCCCTTTATCCTGTCTAGCGCACATTGGGCCATTTTTTTATTGCTGCTGGCACAGTGGGATCGCCAAACCGATAAGGCCATAGAGTGCACCACTTTTTCTTCGGTAACTCCCTCATTTTTACGAGTTGTCGTGCCCATGGCTTCAGCCTCCATGCTCATAATGGCCAGTTTTGGGTTATATGCCAATTTGTCTTTAACCGCCGTTGAACGTAATCACTTAGCGAATATTCAGCCTGCTCGCCGTGCTATGGAGTTTGATCCCTGGGTTAATACCGAACGTTGGCATTACGATCAACAGACTCATGCGTTGCTAATGTATAACCAGACTCGCGATCCCCGCCTGCTTGAAAACTACACCCGATGGGCGCAGGACTATCTTGCACGGCGGATCGATAAAAATGTTTATGCCTCATGGTTAGCTATCGCGCAATATCAACAGGATACTGCCACTTACCGGCGTTTACGCCAGGAAGCAGGGGCGTTATTTCCCACCGATCCACGGTTTTTAACCGATTTGCCTGAGTGAAATACCCAGAATACATTTGAGCCGCGCGAGCCAACAATGCGCTGATAATAGTAGGATAATGAGCTGGTCAGTGGCTTATCATGCGGCTAGCTGTTACGGTATTGCCTTTATGGATAGCAAGGAACAGGGAATGTTTGACATTATCAGCGATTTGGTAGGAGTGGTATTCAGAATTATTTTTGGGATACTGGAAGCCATCTACGAAATTGTGAACTTCATTTATTCGTTTACCAAAGGGCATAAGCGAGCACGGGTGTTAATCACCTTATTGGTATTTTTGGCATTGCTCGGTCTGTTCTGCTGGTGGATTGTTAATGCAAGTACGGGTTAAGCCAATGATGGTTTAAATGGGCGCAACGTGCTGCGCCCCTACACCACATCTATCAGGCCTTACTACCTTGCCCAACGCGGCCCCAAACCATCTCGCCCTTATGGAACGTGGCAGTTCTTGGGGAAATACGCGCTACCGCCTCGGCGGAGCAGGAGGCATCAACCAGCACGAAACTGGCATCGTCCTGGGCTTTCGGCCATACGCGTTCTCCTTTGTCATTCAGCGGCAAGACATCACCGGTGGCGAGCGCCAACGAACGTGACAGGGTTCCCTCATTCGGGCGTACGTAAAGCTGAGCGTAGAGGTTGGCTTTCTCCAACATGTCGCCCAAACCATACGGCGACCAGTGGTCGATCACGCTGTCGGTACCGGTCATCAAAAACACGCCTTTCTCACGCAACTGGCTGAGCGGCATGTGCATAGTGCCGATAGGGACCGTGGTGGCGATGGTGATCTGTTGTGCTGCCATACGGGTGGCAATCTCATCCACCTGCTGCTCATTCATCATCGACAGCGCAAAGGCGTGGCTAATGGTCAGCTTGCCCTTTAACTGTGGCGTTTTCTCAACCGTTTCCACCATGTAATTTACTGCCGCGATGCCTGCTGGGCTGGTTTCGTGCAGGTGGATGTCCACCCCCTTGTTATAATCCAGTGCGATCTGGAACATGCTATCGAGTGACTTTTCCATTGCGCCATCGACGTTGGTCGGGTCCAGCCCGCCGACATAGTGCGCTCCTGCCTGCATTGCCTCACGCATCAGCGGCTCTGATTTCGAATACAGCAAGCCATGCTGTGGGAACGCGACAATTTCGCAGTCAAAGCCAGATTTGCGGCGCGCCAGCACTTCTTGTAGGTTCTCAAGGTTTTTCAGGCCGGAGGTTGGCTCAACGTTGCAATGGCTACGTGCGGTGGTGGAACCGTAGGACTGAATTAAATCGATCAGCTTTTCGGCCCGCTCTTGGGTATACGGTTGCAGTTCCGGCAGCAGCTTCTGTTCCAGCCTGATCATATCCTTGATGGTGGTGCCCGCCGGGCGATTCAGTGACCGCCATGGGCCGCCGTAAAAGGTTTTGTCCAGATGGATGTGCATATCACGCATGGCGGGCAGCATCAGTTTGCCGCCAGCGTCGTAAACCGGCAGCGCGCTGTCTGCATGCTGGCGGTTATCGCGCAACGCAACGATCTTGCCCTGGTTGATTTCCAGCGTTTTCAGTTCGGTGCGAGTGCTGACCGGGGTTGTTCCGTCAAACTCAAAACCTGCCTCTAGCAGTACGTTATCCAGATAATAGTGCTGGTCAGTAATTTTCATGCGCTGGTCTGCCTCACAGTGCGCGGTTGCCGGGTTAGCAGCATAACCGACGGAGGAGGTTGCGCCCAATAGTGCGCAGGCCGCAGCCACTTTGCCACTATGGCTCAAAAACTCACGGCGGCTTTTGTTCTCATTCATCTGTTGTTGCCTCTCAGAGGTTAACGATATGGGTGCCCGTTTCACCGCGCAGTGCGGCGGGGAGGCAATCCGGCGAGGTAATGACGACGCGTTTGCCGCCATCGCGTAAGAACGCCAGGCTGGCGACGATCTTCGGCAGCATGCTGCCCGCGGGGAAGTGGCCCTCTGCCATATAGCGGGTCATTTCGGCCACGTTCACCTGGCCTAACGCCTGCTGATTCGGCTTGCCAAAGTGAATGCACACTTTCTCTACGCCAGTGGTGATCACTAGCACGTCGGCGCGGATTTCCCTGGCTAGCAGGGCAGTGGAGAGATCTTTATCGATCACCGCATCGACGCTTTGGTAATCCCCTTGTGGATTGCGCGCGACAGGGATGCCACCGCCGCCTGCTCCGATCACCACAAACCCTTGTTGAGTCAGTGCCTTGATTGCGTCGGCCTCCACGATCCTGATGGGTTCTGGCGAGGCGACCACCCGGCGATAGCCGCGTCCGGAGTCTTCTACAAAACGCCAGGTGGGGTATTGCTGTAATAATGCATCGCGCTGTTGTTCGCTAAAGAAAGCGCCAATCGGTTTGGTGGGGTTAGTGAAGCCGGGATCCTGTTTATCCACTTCAACCTGCGTGATGACGGTTACCGCTTTCTGCCCGCCATGTTGCGCCAGGCGATTGTTGAGTGCCTGCTGAATGAGATAGCCGATGCCGCCCTGGGTATCCGCCACGCAGTTGGCCAGCGGAGTTAGCGGCAGCCCTTCATGTTCGTGAGCAACTTCTGCACGGCGCAATTCCAGCCCCACCTGCGGGCCGTTGCCGTGGGTGAGGACGATGTGGTAATCCGATGCCAGCATCTCCAGCACCGAGTCTGCGACCTTTTTCACCGCCTCGGCCTGATGTTCCACGGTCTGGCTGGCGTTGTCTTTGATAATGCTGTTGCCACCAATGGCGACGACGACGAGTTCTTTCATCTGGGTTTTCCGATTAAAAAGGCCGTTTAAATAGGGGCTATGCATTAGGCTGTTTTGGTTGGCTCTTGCACTGGAGCCGTAACCGTTTCACGGCTATCGAGAAAATGCTTCACCACAAACATGGCCGACATCATCAGGTAAGCCAGCGTGAACAGCAACGAGCTTCCCTCGGCAAAGCCCACGGCTGGTGCATGGATCACGCCGAACAGCGCCAGCAGTGCGCCGGTTGCCGCCGCCACCGCACCACGCAGCGGTTTGTTGATGATGGCGAAAATCGCGACACATCCCCAAAGCATACTGGCCAGCGGCGCACCACTGCCCAAATGCACCAGCCCCTGGTAATACACGCCTTTGCTATGCAGCAACTCTGCGCCCAGCTTGGCTCCCGAGGTGCCCGCCGCCCCCAGCACGCTGTTAACCACGGTTAATCCCCAGTTGGCGATCCACGGGAACAGGCAGATGAAGATCACCGGGACCTCGATTTTCGGCGTTTCCCTCACCACCTGGTTGGCGGTGACCACGCCGATAAACACCAGGATGGGCACGATCGCCGTCATCGGGATCACCGCCAACATAAAGGCACCCAGCCCGAACAGCGGTACCAGGAACATCGTCACGCCGGAAGCCAAGGTGTAACCAATGCTGGCCCCCATGGCTTTCCAACCGGCGTGGCCTACATACACGGTCACCGGGAACGGGTTGCCCAGCAGGCAGCCGAACATGGAGGAGAGGCCGTTGGCCATCATCACTTTGCGGGTGTTGTATTCATCCCCGGCGGCGTGCGCACTTTCAATGTTTTCCAGGTCAAAGATGTAGTTCGCCAGCCCCAGCGGGACGGCAGAGGCCAGATACGGCAGCGCGTGTGGCAGGCCCTGCATGAAGCTGTCGACATGGAATCCTGGCGGGTTAAAGCCAAAGGAAGACATCGAGGCTTTAATCGCATCTGGGCTTTGCAGGCCGGAGATCCACGCCAGCGCGGTACCGGCGATCAGCAGCAGCAAACCGGTCGGAATGCGGGCGAATATTGGCTTTTTGCCAAACCAGTTGATAAAGATCAGCAGCAGCACGATGAACGAAACGGTCGGCGCTTCGAACGCTTGCAGCATCGGGTTCATCGCCAGCAGCAACAGCCCCAGGCCGGAAAGGCAGGAGAGCAGCACGGTGCGCGGGATCATCTTACGAATGGTTTCGCCGAGGAAAGAGCCGCCCACCAGGATCAGTGCTTCAACAAAGCACCACACCAGGCCGATCGAAATAGCAAAGTCCGCATCGCCGGTGGACTGATAAACCGGCATCAGCACCAGGAAGGTCACGGTAAAAATGGAAGGTGCGCTCGGGCCGGAAGGCAGCGCGGTCACATCGCTCCGCCCGGTCTGGCGAGCCATTTGCAGGCCGAACCAGGTGTAACAGATGCTGGCCATCATCACGGCCAGGCCAAAGGCCGGGGCTATGCGCCCGTAGACAATCTCTTTGGGAATACCCACCACGAAGATGAGCAGCCCCATCATGGTGAGCAGGTTGGTCAGGTTATTGGTCATCAGCCCGAAGTAGGCTGCCCAGTCACCGCGTTTCCACTCTAATTTCATTTTGTTCATGGAAAATCCTTCACAGGTCGTTTAACAACTCTCGACGATCAACGGGATCGCCATTGGTCCTGCAGGTGAACAACTCTCTGGTGTTAGCTGGGGCTAACGCTGGGTCAGCCCCGTTTTAGTTATTGGCAGTAGTGGTCGCGATACCTCAGTATTGCTTTCTCAAAACAGGTGAACGGCGGGTGCACAATCCCGGCACCGATCATGCCGATCCCCGCATCCTTATGGGCGATGGCGGTGTTGATCACCGGCAGGATACCGCTGCTGCCGACCTTGGTAATATCGATCGCCGTCGGGATCCCCATAAACGACAGCAGGGGAATGGTGACGTTGGGGTTTTCGCCCAGGGTGATTTCACGCATCTGGCGTGAGAAGTCGATCGCTTCATCCACCGTGCCCCCGACCAGCGCCACGATGGCCGGAGCGGTCGCCATGGCAAAACCACCAATGCCGTAGGTTTCGGTGATGGCGCTGTCGCCGATATCCAGCCCCGAGTCTTCCGGTTTATAGCCTGCAAACATTGGGCCGATAACCTGCTGTGCCGGGCCAGTAAACCACTGGCCCGGTAGCCCGCTGATGCGCAGACCAAACTCAACGCCGTTACGTGCCATGGTAGTAACTACGGTGCTGTACTCAATACCGTGCGCCGCATCCATGGCCGCTTTACACATCGCCATCCAGGTTGGACCGGAGAAGTAATCGCTGCTGGCGACAAAGTCGAAGACCTCGCGCTGTTGTTCAACCGGGTAGCCCGCCTGGATAATCCACGGCGTCAGCGCCTGGATCAGCAGCGTAGTGCCCGCATTGTTGCGGTTGTGGCATTCGTCACCCATATGCAGCGCCTGTGCCAGCATCAGCCGCAGGTCGATCTCACCGGCCAGCTTCATCGCATCGCGCAGCATCGGGCCTTGCACATCGCGCATCCAGTTCAGGCGGTCAATCACGCTTTGGTCATTGGCCCCCATGCGTAGGATCTTCGCCATCTGCTCGCTCATATTGGTATAAGCGCGGTTGCCGTAGGTTTTGTTTTCAACGATATGCATAAACATTGATGCAGAAGTCACGCCTGCCATCGAGCCAACGCAGTCGTGTTCATGGCACGGCGAGAAAATGATTTTGCCGGATGCTGCCAATTCGGCGGCTTCGTCGAGGTTGGCCGCCAACCCTTCAAACACCAGCGCCCCGGTGACCGCGCCTTTCATCCCGCCACACATCTTCTGCCAGGTGATCGGTGGGCCTGCATGTAAAATGGTGTTGCGCGTCATACCAGGGACGACGTTGATCGCCTGGTCATAACCTACCAATACTGGATGCGACTGAATAATGCGCTCCAGCGCCAGTTTGTTGGCGGCAGCCACTTTCTCGGCAAGCGCCGGGGAGGCAATTTGATCGAGGGCTTCAACCACCGCCATATTACCTTGGCCCGGCGGAGTCCAATCGAGCTGGGTCACTGGCACATGCTGTTTTTTCAGGTCATCACTGAACATGGCGATACCGACGTTAATGACGTTCAGCGGTTGGTTAAATAACGAGTGGCTCATCAGGCTTTCCCTCCTTTACAGACAAATTCACGCGCCAGCAATCCGGTATTGGTGCTGCTGCTCGCCCAGATCACGCCCGCATCGGTGAGCATCTGGCACTGTTGCTGTAGCGACGGCGTATCGAGATCGGTGCCCAGCACATAGCCAAGGATCTCCAACGGTCGGCTTTCGCTGGCCGCAATGGCTTTGGCCTCTTTGATCGCCTCGATCATTACGCCTACCGGATCTTCGTGAGAGCCAAAGCCGAGCACGAAGTCCATCACGATCACGCCAACTTCGGGATCGCGCGCTTCCTGCAACAGACGTTGGATGCGGTTGGTCGGGTCGATCATCGGGTGCGGTTTACCATTGGTGAAGTCGTCATCGCCAAAGTCGAGGAAGGTATGTGCCACGCTGCGGTTGAGGTCTTGCAGGCGCATGGCCGGGTCGGGTTGAATATTGCTGTAGACGTCGTCGTATTTTTCCAGTGCGGCAAACATCGCTTCGTCGCACAGGGTGCCGCCACAGAACAGGCCACGAATGTATTTTTGCTGTGGCGTCAGTTTGGCACGCACTTCTTCAATCAGCGGCCAGTTCAGTGGATGCAGGTCGAGGGACTCTTCTTTGATGCCGGTAAGCAGCACGGCCTTTAACGCTGCCTGCTTGGTTGCACGCGCAAACTGTAACCCTGGCTCATCGGCTGGTGGCTCATTGCGCCCAAGGAAGCAAACCACTACCGGTTTACGGCAGGCACGGGCGCGTTCGAGCACGTTGTGTGCCACGGCTGGGGCAGGGGGCTTGGAAACCAGTACAATCACCTCTGTACCGTTGTCGTTCTCTAGCATCTTTATCGCATCCAGCATCATCCGGCCGCCGATCTTTTCACTCAGATCGCGCCCGCCGGTGCCAATCAGCTGCGAAATGCCGCCGCCAAACTCATGGATACGTACGCTCAGTTCCTGGCTACCGGTGCCGGATGCGCCGATAATACCGATGTTGCCACGGCGAACCGCGTTACCAAAACACAGAGCGGTGCCATTAATGATGGCGGTGCCGCAGTCTGGCCCCATCATCAGCAGGCCTTTTTCATGCGCCAACTCTTTCAGCGCCAATTCATCCTCGATGGAGACGTTATCGGAGAACAGCATCACGTTGAGATCGTTTTCCAGCGCTTGACGAGCTTCACGTGCCGCGTATAACCCGTTTACCGAGATCACCGCGAGGTTGCTCTCCGGGATATGAGTTTTCGCACTGGCGAGGGTAGCGTAGCGCGCCTCGTGGCGGCCACCTTTATCCTTGTGGGTGAACAAGGCTTCGATCGCCTGTAGGGTGGACTCGTTAGCTTCATCGCTGGCGCCCTTAATCACGATCATCAGATCGCCGTTTTTGGCGGCTTCCAGCTCTGGGGTTAACAAGCCCAGGTTTTCTAGCACGCCTTTGTTCATCTCCGTGGCCATGGCCACAAACGCTTGTTCAACGCCTTCAAGTTTGTTCGCTTTGGTGGAAATGGACATCAGCGAAACAGAGTCAAACCAGGTGTTGTTTTTTACCACGATCCTGATGGGCATATTTTTCTCCAAAATATGAGGTCAAGAGGCAGGCATCGGCCATGCCATACAGCATGTCGCAACCCGAGCTTGAACCAATCTGTTTAATCTTGTTAATGGTATCGATAATAAGGTGACGATCGTCGTGTACTAATTTTTCTAACAGATGACTGATCGCCTGCCGGTAACGCTGATTTATTGCTGCTTCTAATGTAATCGCACTCAGCAGCGTAGTTTTATGTTGCGCTTTTTCCAGCACGGCCATAAAAACTTCGCGATATTTTTGTGCTGGATGGCCGGATAACAATAAAATAGAGCAAAACCCAACCAGATAATCATCCCCAGAAGGCGTCAGGCCAATTCCCAAACCAATGAGGGAATGTAAGGCCTCGTCGGGAGCTTCATTGCGCCGTATCGCTAGAAATAACGCATCACGATGAAGCTGTAATAATCTGGCCATTTCCCGGTAAAATATATTCTCACCACGGTAATTAAACAGCGAATTACCAGATGAAGCCTGTTGATTAATGCATGCCCCCCATTGGTGCCAAGCAATAGATGCTCTGCTTGCTTCGTTTAAATACAGGTCAGGTTGTTGCCATATCTGGCAGTGGAAAAAATCAATCCAACTATGCTGACCTATTTCAATGCCGCCCTGAGAAAACTCGACGCGATCTCCTGGGCTAAATATCTGGTCACAGTGCCTGAGCGCTATGCGGCAACTATTGGGGGCGTTATCGCACTCGTCGCTTAATAACGTGTAGAGCATGTTTTGCTCGGGGACGAACAGGTTTACCGCGCGGGAAAAAACCTGTTCGACCTGCCCACTTAGCTGCTGGCGGGGGAACGCCACCTCCGCCGATAACGCTGTAATGCACTGCCGTTGCGGCTGTGCGATGGTATTTCTCCTCTGTTAAGCGCTGGCGGCAACCAGCAGTTCAGCAATTTCGTGATAGCCTTTTTCACGGGCCAGCGTCAGGGGGGATTTACCATATTTGTCGGTCATATGAGGATTCGCACCGTGATCGAGCAGTAATTTGACAATCTCTTGCTGTTTCGCACCGCCATCATTTAACACTATGGCTTCCAGCAGCGGCGTCCAACCGACAAAGTTGGTGTGGTTGACGTTAATTTCGGTACGCGTTAATAATTCACGCACAATGTCGACGTGGCCTTTTTCACTGGCTGGGGTAATGCCTACGCCGCCAAAACGTGTTAAACGGTCCAAGTCCGGGTTTGCTGGTAATACCAGGCGTAGCAGCGTTAAGTCGTTATTCAGGCAGCTCAGCAGGAAGGGGTTAAAACAGGTCTGATCCTGCTTGTCAATATCGGCACCGGCAGCAATTAATAATTCCACGCAGTCGTAATGTTTATTCAAGCTGGCAAGCGTAATTGCGGTGCGGCCTTGGCGGTTAGTGGCATTGATATCCGCACCTTTAGTCAGGCAGTTTTTCAGCGCGTCGCTGTCACCCTGTTCCGCCGCAAAAAGAAACTCTGTGATTAGCGCTTTATCAGACATATTCTAGCTCCCTGTTTTTTTAGTGGGATTTGATGCTTTCATTGCTACTGAGAATAGCAACAGATGCTGGATAAAAACATCCGCTTAAGAATCATTCATCGCAAAGGGTGTAATTGGTGAAAACAATTCAACAATAAAGACAAACTGTGCGTCGGCGCAATCTTTCTCTTATGTTTTGCGCCTTTTAGCACGGCAAACGTCCCTGCGGGGAATGGGCTTTCACCTCGCGCCACATCAGGCTCCAAACTAATAATCAGAAGTGTGATTGTCTTCAAATCAGTTGTGATCGCAGTGTTAAATTTTGTTCAATACTGGTTGCGTGCCATAGGATTTACAAATACATTCAACAATGCGCCCAGGGGGGGAGGGGGAGTCATGAATTCTATTTTTACCGAAGAAAACCTGTTGGCATTTACCACCACGGCGCGTTTTGGCAGCTTCAGCAAGGCGGCCAAGGAGCTGGATCTGACGACCTCGGCCATTAGCTATACCATCAAACGTATGGAAACCGGGCTGGACGTGGTGCTGTTTAACCGCAGTACCCGCAGCATCGAGCTCACCGAGTCCGGCTTTTACTTCTACCGTAAAGCGACCGATCTGCTTAACGACTTCCACGCTATCAAGCGCGGCATTGATACCATCTCTCAAGGGATCGAGGCGCGGGTGCGCATCTGTATCAATCAGTTGCTCTACACTCCACGGCATACTGCCCGGCTGCTACAGGTGCTGAAGAAGCAATTCCCCACCTGCCACATCACCGTGACCACCGAGGTGTATAACGGCGTCTGGGATTCCATCATCAACAACCAGGCCAATATCGCCATTGGTGCACCGGATACCTTGCTGGACGGCGGCGGCATTGATTACACCGAAATCGGCGCCATCCGTTGGGTGTTCGCCATTGCCCCCGATCATCCGCTGGCGTTTATGCCAGAGCCGATCTCAGAAAGCCAGCTACGGCTCTATCCCAATATCATGGTGGAAGACACTGCGCATACCATCAACAAGAAGGTGGGGTGGTTGCTGCATGGGCAGGAAGCGATCCTGGTGCCGGATTTCAACACCAAGTGCCAGTGCCAGATTCTGGGGGAGGGGATTGGCTTCTTGCCGGAATATATGGCGCGCGAGCCGGTGGCCGAGGGGTTGTTGGCTACCCGTGCCATTCATAATCCACGGCAGGATTCCAGCATGTTACTGGCGACGCAGCATGCGGCAACCGGGCAAGTGACCCAGTGGATCAAAAAGCAGTTTGCTCCGGGTGGCGTGCTAACTGGGATTTATGGGGATTTGCTTTACCGGGAGTGACTTGGGGATCTTGGTGCGTCCCTGTCAGACAGTAAACTGCACCTTAAAAGCTGGCACGTCACAAATTAAGGTGCAGTGGGTTATGGCGAAAACAGCCCCTTCCCATAAATGCGTATGGGGAGTCATCGCTGGTTTTATCAAATAAAATAGTGGGCCGATCAGAAACTATATAAAACACCGGCCACTGCGTTGATACTATAATCACGGTCGGTCATCGGGCTATCTTTCACCGTGTCGCTCATTTGTTCATTAAATCCCATCAGGAACAGCTGCCAGTCGTTATTAATGGCATAATAGCTGGCGATAGAAATGTAAGATGTTACGCCGCTTTTCGCCCGATATTGTTGCATCCCGCTGCGCTGTGACTCCCGTTCGCTGATACCAAAATAGTAATTATTGAAGGCGCGGTTTTGCCAGCGCATGCCGAAGCCGGGTACCAGCTGCAACTTGCCAAACTGGAAGCGGTACTGATAGCCGACATCGGCAATCACGCCGTCGCTATAGCCCAGCACGTCGGTTGCAATATCAGCGTTTAGGCTCCCCCAATCGGCATGATACTGATACCCGATGCCCGCCATGGCGGTGGCTCGCCGCTTATCCAGCTTCTTCATCGCCGGATCGTCGCTATCCGCAGGCTTAAAGCTTAGCGGAGAGTAGTTAACCGCCAAATGCAGATTATGCTTCTCGGAACTCAGTAGATTAATGCCGATCCCTTGGCTGTTAATAAAAAACTGCTCTCCTTGATAAGTCAAAATCGGTAGCGGTATATATTGTGCATCATAGTCGCGATAGGGTAACTGTTCTGCCAGAACGCCAACGCCTACCGACCAGTCGCCAGCATAGGCATTGCCCGTTAATAATATGGCCGCCAGTGATAGGGTATTAACTGATAAAAATGGCTTGCGAACAGATATGAAATTATATTCCATCATGATAGATATTCCAGGTTTAGGTCAAAAGGTTGCCATCAGCTGCTAATGAGCCGATAACTAAAGTTCAGGTTTTTATTGATACGCTAATGAAATGTTATCGTTTTATTTTTAACAGCCTCCTGTTTAATGTAAATAAGCAACGCCACCATTAGCGTTGCAGAGAATAATAGATTGTACCGGAGCCATTTTATTCTTCCCCTTGAATACTGGCTCCTAAAACGGCGGCAAAAGACCCGGTAACGGCACCGAAGGCGCGCTCAATCAGCAACAGCATGGCCTGCATACGTGCGGCTTGCTCTTCAGGCGTCCAGCTAAACATCTGGTGGCCGAACAGGAACAGCGAACCGGCGAGAATGAACTGCACCGTCGATAGCGGATCTTCAACCTGAAAAACACCCTCCTGGTTTCCCTGTTCCACCACTGCCGCCAGGATCGGCCCAAAGGCCAACACCGTTTCAATATTGCTGCGCTCGTGTAGCGCACGGTTTTCTGGGCGGTGTAAGTCCTCAACCAGAGCCTGCCCGGCTTCTACGGTTTGATTTTGAGCGGCGATAATGGCGCAGAACTTTTCAATCGCCCCCAGTTGCGGATCGTCGGCAATGATTTGTGAGCGGGCAACCATCTCGGCACACAGTTGCTGTGCTAGCGCCGCCAGTACCTCATCCTTGGATTTGAAGTAGTAATAAAACGTGCCCTTGGCGATGCCAGCACTGCGGACGATGGAGTCAACAGAGGTCGACTCATAGCCGATTTCCTGAAATAACTCGCTTGCCGCCTGCAAAATTTCAGCCCGGCGCACCTCTGGCGTTTTCACAGTACGTACCATATTAAATCCCTCTTTTTTGTATGGAGTAGCGCTACGGTAGTAATTGACTGACGGTCAGTCAATTAAAAAGTGAGCTTTTCTTGTCGGCGAGGAAAGTGGCTTATGGCAGGGGGTTTTTGGGTCTATAACAGTAAAAAAGCCTTGGCAATATCGGTTGCCAAGGCGGGTTTTGATTAGTCTGAGGTGTTTAACCGAACACTTGTCGTCCTTTTTTACACTCCTCCAATTAGTTATCTATCAATAACTAAATAGAGTTAGTCCGAGTTTGCGCTGCCTCGCAAAATTCAATCAACAACTTAGCAACCCATCAGAACTTGACCAAAGACAACATTTTTTGTGTGGTCTATGGTATCCCTACGCACGATGTAATGTCGAAAAACTGTTCTAACAGGAACTTAACTACTAATAAAAGCACTGCTCTCAAGCAGGCTAAATGGATGGGATGCTTATGAATAAGGTAAGCAAGTTATTGATGCTGGTTCTGGCAGGGATGTACGCGGTTTTTCTCTCTTTTTCAGCACAGGCGGATGCGACACCTGCCGCCATGCCGCAGAAGGTTGAAGCCAAGAATGAAACCTTCTCTGCACCTCACCCTGACCAATACCAGTCCTGGAAGGCCACGTCCGAGCTGTCAGAGCGGGTAGACGCTTTGGCTGGCGACCCGCGGCTGGTCATTCTCTGGGCCGGATATCCATTTGCCAAGGATTACAATAAGCCACGTGGCCACGCATACGCCATAACGGATATCCGTGAATCCTTGCGTACCGGAGCACCAAAAACGGCAGAAGACGGCCCGTTGCCAATGGCCTGCTGGAGCTGTAAAAGCCCGGACGTTGCCAGGGGGATCGCCGAACAGGGCGAAGCGGCCTACTTCCACGGTAAATGGGCGCGTGGCGGGCCGGAGATCGTTAATAATCTCGGCTGTGCGGATTGCCACAATACCGCTTCCGCTGATTTTGCTGCCGGTAAACCTGCGCTGCACCTGTCCCGCCCTTACGCGGCTCGTGCCATGGAAACGATAGGTAAGCCGTTTGACAAGGCAGGCCGCTTCGATCAGCAATCGATGGTGTGTGGGCAGTGCCACGTTGAGTACTACTTTGAGGGTAAAGACAAAGCGGTGAAATTCCCTTGGGACAAGGGCACCACGGTTGATGACATGGAAGTGTATTACGACAATATCGGCTTCTCCGACTGGACCAACCCGCTGTCCAGGACGCCATTGCTCAAGGCCCAGCACCCGGAATATGAAACCTGGCGTGAAGGCATCCACGGCAAGAACAACGTCACCTGTATCGACTGCCATATGCCGAAAGTGCAAAACGCCCAAGGCAAAATCTATACCGATCACAAAATTGGCAATCCGTTCGACAACTTCGATCAAACCTGTAAGAACTGCCACACCCAGGATAAAGCCAGCATGCAGGCGGTGGTCGAAAAACGTAAGCAGGATATCAACGAGATCAAGCTGAAGGTGGAAGACCAACTGGTCCACGCGC
This sequence comes from Serratia silvae, assembly GCF_023282985.1. GTDB lineage: Bacteria > Pseudomonadota > Gammaproteobacteria > Enterobacterales > Enterobacteriaceae > Chania > Chania silvae. The sequence continues at coordinate 317,489 of NZ_JAGQDC010000003.1, forward strand.
ACTTTGAAGCGAAAGCGGCCTGGGATGCCGGTGCCACCGAAGCAGAGATGAAACCGATCCTGACCCATATCCGTCATGCGCAGTGGCGTTGGGACTTTGCCATCGCTTCCCACGGCATTCATATGCACGCACCAGAAGTTGCGTTGCGCATCTTGGGTACCGCGCTCGATCAGGCGGCACAGGCTCGGACTCAGTTAGTGCGCCTGTTGGCCACCAAGGGCATCACCCATGAAATCCCACTGCCAGACATTTCCACCAAGGAAAAGGCCCAGTTGGCGCTGGGTATGGATATGCCGCAGCTGAACGCCGAAAAGCAGGAATTCCTCAAAACGGTGGTACCACAGTGGGAAGAGCAGGCACATAAAGCCGGGCTGTTAGGTAAATAACCCCTCCGCCCCGAGTGCGGGGCGTAAACAAATGGAGTCAATATGAGCGTACTGCGTTCGTTATTAACTACCGGGGTGCTTGCTTGTAGCCTTTGGCTGACAGTATTACCGGTATCGGCCCAGACCGACAGCCCCACAGTTCAACAGCAACCGGCGGAAGTCACCTTGCAACGCAATCCGGATGAGGCCTGTTTGCGCTGCCACAAGCCGCAGCAGAATGCGATGCACGGTAAACATACGGGAGCCATTAACCCGAATAACAAATTGCCAGTGACCTGCACCAACTGTCACGGTTCACCTTCGCTGCATCACCGTGAGGGCGTGAAAGATGTGATGCGTTTCAACCAGCCGATGTTTGGCGTGGAACAGCAAAACAGCGTCTGCATGTCCTGCCATTTGCCAGAGACGTTGCAGAAAGCCTTCTGGCCACACGATGTGCATTTGGCCAAGGTGAGCTGCGCCAGTTGCCATACCTTGCACCCGCAGCAAGATAAGGTACAAGGTCTGAACGACAAGGGGCGGATCAAGCTCTGTGTGGACTGCCACCGTCAACAACAGGATGATCCCGCGTTTAATCCAGCGTCCGTAAGGCTGGATAAGGGGCAGCCATGAGCTGCTCACGGCGCCGTTTTATCGTAGGAATTGGCGTATTGGCGGTTGGCTCGACCCTGGCGGAAAAACTGCTGGCGCGCACCATGAACGTCAATGGCATCCGTTACGGCATGATCCACGATGAGTCGCGTTGCATTGGCTGTACCGCCTGTATGGATGCCTGCCGCGAAGTCAATCAGGTGCCGGTGGGTGTTTCGCGCCTGGAGATTATTCGTAGCGAGCCGATAGGCCAGTTTCCGGACGTGAAGTACCGGTTTTTCCGCCATTCGTGCCAGCATTGCGATGATGCTCCCTGTGTACATGTCTGCCCAACCGGGGCCTCGTTTATCGATGCCGCCAGCGGCATTGTCGACGTAAATCCGGATCTCTGTGTCGGCTGCCAATACTGCATCGCTGCGTGTCCTTACCGGGTGCGTTTTATTCACCCTGTGAGCAAAACGGCGGATAAATGCGATTTTTGCCGCAAGACCAACCTGCGTCAGGGCAAGCAACCAGCCTGTGTATTGTCGTGCCCCACCAAGGCATTAACCTTTGGCAATCTCGACGATCCACACAGTGATATTTCGCGTCTGTTGCAGCAAAAGACCACTTATCGCTACAAGATAGCCTTGGGGACCCGGCCAAAAATGTACCGCGTGCCGTTTAAATATGGGGAGACAAGTCAATGACTTCTGCATTTCATTTTGACTCTCTGGTCTGGGACTGGCCCATTGCGATTTACCTGTTCCTGATCGGCATCTCAGCCGGTTTGGTCACCCTGGCTATCCTGTTGCGGCGCTATCACCCAGAGGAAGGTGCCTCCAACAGCCGGGTGATGTTGACCACGCTGTTTGTCGCGCCAACTTCGGTCATGCTTGGGCTGGTGATCCTGATCTTTCACCTGACCCGTCCGTGGACCTTCTGGAAATTGATGTTCCACTATAGCTTTACCTCGGTGATGTCGATGGGGGTGATGCTGTTCCAGGTTTACATGTTGGTGCTGGTAGTCTGGCTGGCGCTGATCTTCCGTGACGACGTGGCGGCGCTGCAACAGCGCTGGTTGCCAAAGCTGGCGGTGATCCCGCGCCTGTTACAGCGCTTGCTGCCCCTGCTGCGGCCAATAGAAACGGTGATGCTGGTGTTGGCGGTGCTGTTGGGGGCTTATACCGGTTTCCTGCTTTCGGCGCTGAAGTCGTACCCGATGCTGAATAACCCGTTGTTACCGGTGTTGTTCCTGTTCTCGGGTATTTCGTCCGGGATCGCCGTGGCACTGCTGGTGGCGGCCTTCGGGCCTAAAGGCCATCTGCACAGCCAGGAAGTGCATTTCATGCATCGCCTGGAGACACCGGTGGTGTGGTTGGAGATCTTTCTGCTGGCGGCATTTTTCATCGGTTTGTGGCTGGGGGATGACGGCAAGCTCCGTGCCTTGTCGGCCGCGCTTGGCGGTGGGTTCTGGTCCTGGTGGTTCTGGTTGGGGGTCGTTGGCTGTGGGCTGATTATGCCATTGCTGTTGAAAGCCCTGGGCTGGGGGAAAGCGCATTTCCATATCCTGTTGATCAGCGGCGCTAGCCTGTGTGGCGTGCTGCTGCTGCGTTATTTTATTCTGTATGCCGGGCAGATGACGGTTGCCTGAGTGCTTACCCGTCGTCTTTCAAGCCGCAGCGTTGTTACCTGCACTTGCCCACTCCAGTCACTTACGAAAAGTAAGCTCCTGGGGATGAACAAGCTTGTCGCCTAGCTGCGACTTGAAATCCATAGGGTAGAGCAGGACAGATAGAAGAGAATAAGGCGGTAGATGTGTTGTGGTTACCCGAGCTGGGATTTATTGCGTTATTGCTGGCCTGCACGGCATCGCTGCTGCTGGCTGGCATCACGCTGTTGACGTTGATGGATCGCCGTTGGGGTGGGCTGTTGCCAACGCGTGGCTGGAGCCTGAGCATTTTTGTGTTAATCGCACTGTCTTTCGCCATTTTGCTACAGCTGTTTTTGCGCAATGACTTTTCGGTAATGTACGTAGCACAACATGGTCACAGCCAGTTGCCACCGCTGATGAAGGCCGGGGCGCTGTGGGGCGGGCACGAAGGCTCGCTGCTGCTCTGGCTGCTGTGCCTGGCCGGTTGGTCTGCCTGCTTTGCCTTGTTCAGCCCCAAATTGGAACGCTCACTACAGCCGCTCACGCTGGGCATCCTGGCGCTGATCGTCGGCTGTTTTCTGCTTTTCATCCTGTGCTTCTCCGATCCTTTCGCTCGGCTCTTCCCAGCAGCGCTACAAGGGCGCGATTTGAATCCGATGTTGCAGCATATAGGCCTGATCCTGCATCCTCCGCTGCTTTATTTGGGCTATGCCGGGTTTGCCACCTGCTGTGCTTTGATGTTGGCCGCCTTGCTGAGAGGAGAGTTTAGCGCCGAGATTGCCGGGCAGTGTCTGCGCTGGGCCAAACCGGCCTGGTGTTTCCTCACCGCGGGGATCATTTTGGGGTCCTGGTGGGCATACAGCGAACTGGGCTGGGGGGGCTGGTGGTTCTGGGACCCGGTGGAGAATGCCTCGCTGCTCCCTTGGCTGACCGCGACTGCCTTGTTACATAGTTTGGCGATTGGCCAGCGCACTGGTGGACTGCGCCATTGGTCGCTATTGCTGACGTTGGGCACCTTTGTTCTCAGCCTGTTGGGCACCCTGATTGTTCGCTCTGGCATCCTGGTTTCAGTACACGCCTTTGCGCTGGATGAGCAGCGTGCATTGCCGCTGTTTATCCTGTTTACCTTTCTTAGCGGATCGTCATTTTTAATCTATGCCTTACGCGCCAACCGGGGAAAAGCCGTTACGTCCCCGGTGAAACCTGCATTGCTCGGCGCGTTGTTACTTCTCAGTTCCGCCGCCCTGATCGTGCTGGTGGGCACTTTGTACCCGATGTTCTATCGAATGATGGGATGGGGCCAGATCTCGGTCGGTGCGCCTTATTTCAATCTGGTATTGCTGCCCTTTGGGCTGCTGGGGTTGGTATTGATGTGCTACGGCGGGTTTAGGCGGCGGCGCTATGCTCAGTGGATCGCTCACGCCGGGGTGCTGTTGACTGCGTTAGGTATCGCCAGTTCGGCGCTGCAACGCCATGAGATCAGCCTGAACGTCACCGTGGGCGAAACGGTCAGTTTGGCGGGATACCAATTTACGCTGCGCTCGGTAGATCTACAGGCTCAGGCTAATTTCACCAGTGAACAGGCGATGATTGAGGTTACCCAGCAAGGCAAGCCCGTGGCCCAGTTAACGCCTGAAAGGCGGTTTTATACCGCCCGCCGCCAACAGATGTTTGAGCCCGGCATCGACTGGAACGCTTTCCATGACTGGTATGTAGTGATGGGGGAAAAAAGCGGCGAGCAGCGTTATGCCATGCGTTTTTATGTGCAGACCGGCATCCGTTGGATCTGGTGGGGAGGGGCGTTGATGATGATTGGCGTATTGGCCACCGGTTGGCAAAGAAGGCAAGCATGCGTTGGTTAACTGCCCTGTTGTTATGGGGGATCATCACGTTGCCGCTGGCGGCCCAGATCGTCGATACCTGGGCATTCACCTCGCCGGAAATGCAGGAGCGAGCGTTGGCAGTGGCAGGCCAGATCCGTTGCCCGCAATGCCAAAATCAGAGCCTGTTGGAGTCCAATGCTCCAGCGGCGGTCGCCATGCGCCATGAGGTGTTCGCTATGACCGAACAAGGCAAAACGCAGGCGGAAATCATGAATTTCATGACGGCACGCTACGGAAACTTTGTTCGCTACCAACCCGCTCTCGAAGTCTCGACGTTGCTACTCTGGGGATTGCCTCCTTTGATGCTAGGGGCGATTGGGCTAGTGTTATGGCGGCGGAGGGCTGAATGATGCGGCGTATTTATTACCTGCTCTTGAGCGGGGTGGTGTTTAGCCTCACCGCAGGTTGGTACTTGGCTAGTGGCCGCCCGGCCAGCGTGTTGGCCGAACAACATAAGCGCAGCCTATCTGTACCACCGCTTACGCCTCAACAACAGGCAGAAGGCGAGTTTCAGCAGTTACAGCAAAAGATCGAGCAGTCACCGCAAGACAGCGTGTTGTGGGCGCAGCTGGGGGAATATTATCTGTTTAACGATAATTTTGCCGATGCGCAGGTGGCCTATCAGCGGGCGTTGGCTCTGCGGGGGGCGAATGCCGAACTGTACTCGGCGCTGGCGACGGTACTTTATTACCAGGCGGGGCAGCGTATCACCCCGCAGGTGGAGAGCAATATAGAACAGGCCCTGACGCTGGATAAGGATGAGGTCTCTGCGCTGATGTTGCTGGCTGCTGATGCCTTTATGCATACAGAATATGCCAAGGCGATAACCTTATGGCAACGCCTGTTGGACAGCCAGTCACCACGAGTGAACCGGCCACAGCTGATTGAGGCTGTCAATATGGCCAAGCTGCTGTTACATCAGCAATAAATCACTCCACGCGGATAAACGTCAACAGCCTGGGCTGAGCAATTCGCTGATAATCCCCAGCGTTGAGGATCAGCGAACGCTCCAGTGTGCCAGCATTAAAGGCCAACTCGTCAAAGCGCTCAAACAGCAGCGGGTCGGCCACCAGCAGCAAATCCGGATGGAAACTGAACGGCGGGATCGCGCCAAATACGCAGTCAGTCAGTTGGTCGACTTCGGCAGGGCTGGCCAGCGAGGCGCGAGTACCACCAATCCCCTGTGCCAACGCGCCGAGATCGGCCTGTTGGTCTGCGGGCAGGATGGCCAGCACGTGCTGCTTGATGCCGTTGCCCTTAACGTGACATACCAACGCTTTCGCCCCTTGCCCTAACTGGGTGCCGCGTATTTTGGCGACTTCTTCGGATTTCCCTGCCGTAGGATGCTCAACTACGCGATAGCGCGCCTGCTGTTGGTCAAGAAGGGAAGTTAAACGGCTAAAGGTTGCGGTAGACACGCCATGTTCTCCTGAGTTTTGATTTTCCTGCCCCTATCATAACGCGTTGTGACAACGAATGGCCCAGTCAAATTTTTGATTAAACAGCGGGTTATTTTTTTGTTTTAACGGATAATACGCAATTGTGAAACGTGGTTTTAATTTTCAGAAAGGAAAGGGGCGTGAAAACTAACATGTCGTTGTTTACCCAGCCAAAGTTCGTCTGGCTATGTGCGGCTTTCTGTTGTTTGCTATGGGGCAGTGCTTATCCGGCCATTAAAAATGGCTATGAAATCTTTCAGATCGCCACCGACGATCTCCCCGGCAAGATCGTCTTTGCTGGCTACCGTTTCGTGATCGCTGGGGTGCTACTGCTGTTGTTCGCTATGTGGCAGGGGAAAGCCATCGGTCGATTGACGCGGCGGCAATATTCACAGCTGGTTGTATTAGGTGGGACGCAAACCGCGCTGCAATACGTGTTTTTCTATATTGGTCTGGCCTACACCACTGGGGTCAAAGGGTCGATCATGAATGCGACTGGCACATTTTTCAGCGTTCTGCTGGCGCATTTCATTTATCACAATGACCGCCTGAGCATTAACAAGATCGTCGGCTGCATGCTGGGATTCTGTGGGGTGATGGTGGTGAACTTTAACAGCCAACTGATGGGCTTTAGTTTTAGCTGGTTGGGAGATGGTTTTGTGGTGATCGCCGCGTTTATCCTGTCCGCCGCCACGCTGTATGGCAAACGTATTTCGCAGACGGTCGATCCGACCATCATGACCGGCTGGCAACTGGCCATCGGCGGCGTAATGCTGACGGTGGGTGGCTACCTGGCTGGGGGGCGCTTGGAGTTTCACGGCTGGGCCTCGGTGGCGATCCTGAGTTACCTGGCGCTGCTATCATCGGTCGCTTTCGCGCTCTGGAGTCTGCTGCTGAAATATAATCGTGTGGGCATGATCGCGCCGTTTAACTTCCTGATCCCGGTTTCCGGCGCGGTGCTATCGGCCATTTTCTTGCAGGAAAGCATCATGGAGTGGCGTTATGCCTTGGCGTTGGTGCTGGTGTGCTTTGGTATCTGGCGGGTCAACGTGGTGCGCAACCTTATGCCAAGATGGAAAGTGGGCGTAGGGAGAGGGTAGAGCAATCGTAAAAAATAAAAACCCCTGCACAACGTGGATTGAGCAAGGGTTTCGGCAGACCAATGGGGTCACTTCTTCTCTACGGCTGCCTGAATGGCATCTGCCAGAGAGCTGACGTGCTTTTCTGCCGTTTTCAACTGGTATTCGACACCGTTGCCGTCGTTGGTGTCAGACAGCGTTGCCTTTAACAGTTCCAGTGCTGCCTGCACTGCCAGTAATCTGCGCTTTTGCTCTTCAGTTGGAGCGATCCCAGAGCCAAAATAATTCTCTAACATATTCATTTCCTTTCGCTAGACCTACCGATATGGCAGACAACACAGGTTACATGGGGGGGATACTCGCCATTTTCAAGGCATTGCCTTGAGTGCTGTCTCTGGTTCCAACGGCTTTGAGCCATTCTGGCGCACACTGTTGATCCAGGCAAACGAACCTATCAGCGCAATCACCGTAAGTAAAATATACTCCAACGACATGGCATAAACCCCCTGGCCAGTTCTCGACGTATTTGCGCGTCACCAGCACCATGGCGGCAGATCGACTGCACCAGCTAATTTGCTGCTCGCGTAGTTCAAACAGGATGCGGTTAATACCACGTGGGGCCACGGCAAACTGTTCGCCGAGTCGTTGTTTATTAATGGTAATTTCTCCTTCATTTTTGGCTCCCTGGTGTTGGTAGCTTTGCCACAGCGCATGGCAGACGCGCTGGTGCAATGAATAGAGACTGTCTTCGCCAGCTTGTTTATCTGCAAGGTGGTGATGTGATGGCGCTTACATATTAAACGACGAAATAGGGGGAGGGGAAAAGATGGGGAAACGAGTTCGCCCATCTTTTGCAGCACAACTTATTGTTTTGGGAAGTTCACAATATCCGTCACCAGATCATCGATGGCTTTCTTCACTTCGGCCAAGGTGATTGGGGCATCCTCATTGCTGACCGTTTTACCTAAGCCTTTACGTACTACGGCCAGCACCGTTTTACCGGTATCTTGATCGATCAGTTTGATTTCCATGAATAACGTGGTGTCTTGTGTTCTGTGCCCGCTGGCAGCCATAGTGGTGGCAATGACAGCGGTAACAGGAAGAACTTCATAGAATTGCACATCTTCGTTTTCAGCGGTTACCGCAGTAATGGCAACTTTGGCGACCAGTACGCGTGAGCCTGATGGGCTAGGCAACAGCGTTGTACGCTTCGCAACGGCATTTCTTAGTGAAGTGCTGGCGTACTCTCTGATCTGATCCAGCGTTTGCTGGCTTACACGCGCATTCGGTTTTGCCGATGGGTAGAACACCAATGGTGTAATATAGACGCCACGATAGTTAGACTCTTTAAAGTCTGGAGAGATCCAGCGCAAAACCTGATGCCCGCTGGCGGTTTCAGTTTGTTGCAGTTTGCTATAGTCCTGCAGGAACCCAGAATACTGCGTAGTTTCTGCGACCTTGGAGGAACATCCCGCCAACAACATACCCGTAGCCAATATGGCTGCGGCAACGCTAAAACGATTTTTTCTCATATACTTTCCATAATGAAGTTGGTTTGTGCCTAAAAAATATAGCACTGTCCTGCAGAATAAGGCATGAGATAGCGACCACAGAACAATCTTATTGTTACAGATTAACTTTTATTGTTGCAGTTATAGCTCATTAACAAACCTCGGCGCTATGGTGCGGCCAGGCGGTTTATAATGTTTTGCCAGTAATCTACCAGGTAAGCGGCGCTCGGCGTACTACACACTCCACAAAAAAACCAGGTTGCCATTGGTTACAATTAATGTTCTGCCAGAGTGAAAATCGCAGGTTTGTCAGTGCATTCTATCAGGCGTTACATCTGTCGTATCATCCTTACCCAAGTATGACAATTCTATACACTCGTGCTGGTAAGGTAACTCCAGCCCGATGATGTTGTGTTATTCCTGTAGTGTATTACCATCCCTTTGACTTTATCCCGCCTTGTGCGGGATTTTTTTGTGCCAGACAGGCTCAATGGGTTAGCTCGTCTGGCAGCGGTTAGACGCCGTGGCGACTTGCCGGTTAAAGGGGAGGGGACTTGGTGTGATCCACTTTTTCTGCACAATTGAGGATTATGATAAGCCGGTTATTAGCCCGTTTGGGTTGACACTGTATTTCGTAACCTTATGCCCGGTTCCTAGCCGGGCTTTTTTACGCCTAAGGTCTCTGGCCTGTGGGCCTGAGACGTAACTGTCCATTTAGCCGTCGATCTCCAGTCAGCCCGCAGCTCTTTGCGGGTTTTTTCATTGCGCTTCTGCTGACGTTGCATGAAAATAGCCCATAAATAAGAATGATCTTATCTTATGCCCTTATAATTTATAATGGTTTGCTATTTCGGCGGCATTAACAATTTAGACTATTCTTTTAACAACCGTTTTCGCTAAAGGGATCAGTCCAGCGAACATGGCTTTAAATTTTTAGCAGTGAATTAAACTAATAAGACGCGATACGGTTTTTGATTGATTTAATTGACTATTTTGATAGGCGTAGTGGTTCGTTTTTACTTTTTTTGGGAAAAAAATTATGCTTATAGTCAGTGTTGTTATTATTGCCTTGCGGGTTATTTCATGAGCAAAGAAATACAGGCAAAACAGCGTTTGCCAGCGACGGTTCTGCTGGTCAATGTATTTTTACTGGCATACCTGCTTTCCTTGTTTGGCATTTTTACCCGCCCGTTAGGGGCGCTCTCCCTGTTTTGGCCGGTGAATGCTATTTTGCTTGGCTTGATGTTGCGTAAACCTGGCTATGCGACGATGTTGGGATGGGGGGGAACTTACCTTGGCATGATCGCCGCCGATCTGAGCACCGGCGAAAACTGGCCACTGGCACTTTGGCTAAATGCCTGCAATATGGCGCTGATTGCCACCGGCTATGCCGTGATGTCGATGTTGCCCAAGTCTCAACGGCGTATGGGCAAGCCTCAGGCGATTTTATATATGTTTACCGCCAGCCTGCTTGGGGCCGCGCTGTCGGCAACGTTGTCGGTGTTACGCACTGACAGTCAATACAACAATACGCTGATCATTGCCTGGATGTCCTGGTTTAGCGAACAGTTCTCCACTAACTTGCTAATCCTGCCGGTCGTGCTGGCAGCGCCACGCTTAAAGCAATTGCTGAGCCTGCAGTTTGGTTGGCAATCGCGTGCCAGCCTGCCTTTGCTGGCGTTATTGCTTTCGTTAACGCTTAGCGTGTACATCGGAGGACCGGGCGCGATAGCCTTCCCTATCCCCGCTCTGCTATGGTGCGCCGTGCGTTATCATTTATTTACCGTCACCTTGCTGACGTTTCTCACCGGCGTGGCGGAGATTGTCAGCATTGCTGCCAATCTGATGCTGTATGAAACACCGGTAGCGCGAGGGGCGGTCATGGACAGCCTGATGTCAGCCCGTTTGGGTATTGCCATGTTGGTGATGGGGCCGCTGATTTTATGCAGCTCGATTGCCGTTAGCCGTAAACTGCTGCGCCGGTTGGAGCACAGTGCTAACCACGATTTCCTTACCGGGACGCTGGCGCGTAGTGCTTTAACACGCAAAGGCAAGGAAATGCTGGAACAGAAGCAGCATTTGAAGGAGGCGGTGTCGCTGCTGTTGATCGATATCGATCACTTTAAACTGATCAATGATACCCATGGGCATGCCATCGGTGATCACGTTCTGGCGGCATTCGCTCATATTCTGCGGCGAGAACTGCGCCACGATCAGTTATTTGGTCGTTTGGGGGGGGAAGAGTTTGCCATTATGCTACCCCGGGCGCTGGGGACGCAGGCGGTGGCCTTGGGGGAACATCTGCGTAGGCGGATAGAAAGCGCCGAATTGAACCCCAACGGTAAGGCGCCATTGCGGATCACGATTAGTGTGGGCGTGGCAAGTTTGGCAATGAATGAGGATAAGTCGCTGGAACAGCTGATGAATATGGCGGATATTGCACTTTATCGCGCCAAGTCTCAGGGCCGCAACTGCGTCGAATCGTTTAACATGGTCAGCGGCAAGGGCCTCAACCATGTGATATTCAAATAGCGTCTTAACCCTGCTTTGGCGTGAATTGTGTACCGCAGTTGGGGCAAATCAGGGTGCTGAGTTTACGCATTTTTGAACATTGCTGATCTGTGACATAAGCACACTTTGGGCAGGCAATTTGAGTGGTGCGGTTATTGTAACCTTTAACGCTGGCGGATTCAGACATGGCGCGTACCTGTGTCAGGTGAAACCTCACGCTAACACAGGTGCTATTAAATAGCTATATAGGTCTAAGTAAAACAATGGTTTACGTTAGCTATCAGTGACATACATTGCCACCCATTGCCGCGTTTTTCCTTAATATGCAATCTCCGTCGCCACTTTATCGCCACTCATCGCCAATGGATTAAGCATGACCGCTTGCTCCAGGTGGTCGGGGGCAAAGTGGGCGTAACGCATTGTCATTTTGATGTCGGTATGGCCCAGGATGCGCTGTAACACCAGGATGTTCCCGCCGTTCATCATAAAATAAGATGCAAAAGTGTGTCTCAGAACGTGGGTAAGCTGACCTGCTGGCAACTCGATTTCTGTGCGCATTAGTGCGGCACGGAAAGCCCAATAGCAGTCACCAAAAAGACGGCCCTTGCTTGTTGGCAATGACTCGAATAGTTCCTGGCTGATGGGGACTGTTCGGTTTTTGCGGCCCTTTGTTTTGGTGAATGTAATCTTGCCGGGTGTCACTTGTCTTTGCTGCAGTTCCTCCGCCTCTGACCACCTAGCGCCGGTTGAGAGGCAGACTTTCACAATGCCGAGCAAATCATCGTTGCCGCTGCATTCATCCAGGAGGAGGGTGATTTGCTCCTGGGTAAGAAATGCCATCTCTATTTCTTCGGTTCTAAACGGTCTCACGTTCTTGAGCGGGTTCTCTCCCTTCCATTCACCCAGGCGATTTAGTTCGTTAAACACCGCGCGAAAGTATGACATCTCTATGTTTAGCGTGCGGTGCGAAACGATTTTTGACCGGTTAGAGTGTGAATATTCACCGCTGAGGCGCTTCTCTCGGTAACGCGAAAACATCTGAGCATCAAAGTCACGCGCCAGCGGTTCCCCCATCCATTCATAAGCGTGGTGCATGGTTCTTTGATGCTTCACGCCATTTCTTAGTGTTACGCCGTGAGCGGTAAACCAAAAATCAATCAGCTCTTTTAGTGTCCGACGGTCTTCTTTTTCTTCTGTCCATGGGGTTTGGATTGCGTATTGTTCGAACGCCAGTGCCTCGCCTTTGGTGGCAAACTTTTTGCGTATACGCTTACCGCTCGCTCCGTTGGGGTACAGCTCGCAAATCCAGCCACCGGCAGTGTTTTTACGGACGGCCATTAGCTGGCCTCGCTGTACGTCCCAATGACGCGACCCAATGTGGTGATTTCGCCAACGGTGCATTCGAAAGGAACCTTGCCCCCTGCAACGTGGAGTCTTTTCGCGGGTAAGACGGTCAGCTCGCGAATGCTGATAGCGCCTTCAATATCTACTAGCCAAAGCCCGTCAGACAACGAAGTGTGGAGCTCTACAAAATACGTTTTGCCCTCGAAGCGAATGCATTGTGCATTGATGGGTATTTTTGAAAATAATTTAAGGTCAATACTCAAAACACCATCTTCCTCCAATGATCCTTCACTTAAAGTGAATAGTTTAAGTAGGCCCGTACTGATGCTGTCATTGCTAGCTACACCTTCTCCGATGAAGCGTTCTCCTGTGCCCATGAGAATCCACTGTAGATTAGCCCCGGTTTCTAGTGCGCAATGCGCTGCGAAATCATAGGAAATTGCACCGCGCGTATATCTGTTCTGGAGTGAGCTTGCTGCGATGCCGAAGTGCCTTGCTAGTTGAACCTTTTGACCATATCCGTATATCTGACAGATGCGATCCAGTACTTCTTCATTAGATGATTTGATTTCAAGAGTCATAAAATACGTACCTACGTATTGACGTAATGCTTAATTGGGCATTATGATGCGATTTATCTAATCCACTAATGGCAAATGATGGCAATCCTAGGCAATCAGTGGCGTTTATTGACTAACTGGGAATGATGCAATATGGCTAACGAAATTACAATCGTCAAAATCCCGCGTGAAATCGTGTTTGCGGAGGAGTTCGCAGCGATGGAAGGCGTTTCTGTTCGCACCGTTTATCGCTGGACTACCGGCGATTCTCCATGTTTACCAATCGTCCCGCGTTCCATCAGCAAGGGCAAGAAGCGCGCCGGTGGCCGTGTTCGCATCCTTTACGCCAAATGGAAAGAGCAACAGATGAAACTGGCGCTAGGACATTCCCGTTTTCAGATCATTGTTGGTGCGTAATTCACTTTATGTGAGTTTTTGAGGGTGAAACATGTTTGATTATGCCGTTTCTAAACATCCGCACTTCGAAGAAGCCTGTCGCCAGTTCCCGGCGCGCCATAATGTAACGCAGTTAGCGCAACAGGTTGGTATGAATGCACAAACGCTGCGCAACAAGTTGAGTCCAGGGCAACCGCATCAACTTACCTGCGCTGAGTTGCTGGCGATCACCGATGCTACAGAAGACTCCAGCCTGCTTGATGCCATGCTGGCACAGATTAACTGTATGCCTTCAGTACCTGTCAATGAGGCTAGTGCTGGCAACATTCCAGCCTATGCCCTTCATGCCACCGCCGCGATGGGCTCTATCGCTGCCGCTGCGGTACAAGGCGACCATAAAACGCCTGTCCGCAAGTCTGCGTTGCTGGAAAGCGTCAACACCGCGATCCGCCATTTGTCACTGATCGGTCTGACCGTTCAAAACCGCATCCAATCAACCCCAGCACTAGCCTCTACCGTTGATGTGATTAGTGGCCTGGGTGCCGTTGCCGGTTTAAGTTGAGGTTATAGCTATGCCTATCTCGATTGCTCCATTGCTAAAACGCCAAAGCCCATCACGCCATTTTGAGCATGGTTTTATTGAACTGCCGGGTGGTCAACGCTGGCGACCAACGCACAATCAGTCTTCTTTGTTGCGTGGCTTGTCCGCGAAGAAAGGTAACCCACTGCTAAGTCGCATTTTCGGCCGTTGATAGGGATCGACATGTTATTGGCAACAGACACACAAAAAGCTATCGGCATTAAGCGCATTTCCCAGATTAAGCGGGAACTGTTTGCCTACAGGAAAAACGTGGCACAAGAGGCTTTTGATAAATCGCCACCGCATATCCGCAAGACAATCTGCTTCCATGCCGAGCTGAAAGCCCGCCATGTATTAATGACGTTTGCCGAAATGAGCTACACCGAGCGCCAGAAAATCATCTGGGCGCTGAATGACCTGATTGATTTATCAAAAACCTTACCGCGTTTCATCAGTGATGATGATTGCGAATTAAACAGTAATTAACCCCCCTGGTGACATTCTGGCGTAAACCCGCCGGGCATCGCTTTGCTTGAATTAAGGAATTAACTCCATGAATAAACACATTATCGGCATTGATAAAGGCAATGAGTCGGATCACGACAGGGTGATCGTGCTGCTCAATACCGCTCGCCTTGATGAACGTAAAAATCAGGCGGAAGTGGCCGCCGCTCGCCTGGTTCGTCTGGCGTCGCATATTGCACAAAACGGCTTGAACGCCATCGAGGCCGTGGAGTTACTGCGCCAAGAGGCTGAAACCATCGGACACAAAGCGCAGGAGCTGCACTGATGGCTGACCTCATGGATATCGCACAAGAGCGTCAAGCGCTGATCCTGGACGCACAGATCGCCAATGCCCGTAAGTCCTCGGTTATGCCCTCGGCTTTTAAATGTGAAGACTGCGATGCACCGATCCCCGAAGCTCGTCGCATTGCCCTGTTGGGCGTAGAAACCTGCGTAACCTGTCAGCACCTGCGTGAAGCCAAACGCCGCCATTATGCGGTGCAGGCATGACCAGCTTCCTTATCGTTTTCGGCCTGCTGCTTATTGCTGTGGGCTTTTTTTGCGCCGCTGATTTAAGTGATGCGGAATACGCTCGCAGACCTGAAGTGCAACCTTATGACTGAAGGCAATCCGTGGGCTTACTCCTGGAACCTACCGCGCCCGGCGATTGCCGGGCCAGTAAGACCGCTTACCCGTGAGGAACACGCTCAGGGGCAAGCTGTTTTGCGCAATATCCATTCCCTGCCGCAGTTTCTCAGTGCGGGCTTTTTGTCTCGCCATGACTACCTGCTGAAAAGCAAAGGGCTGCACGATGCCAACAAGTGGCTAGTGCTGCAATTTGATCGCCGTATCTGGCCCCGCATCCAAACCGTTAACGATAAAAATGCGATGGATCTCCATGCATCACCCTGTTTTATGTCGGAACTGGATAACTACGCCAGCTTGCCGGGGATGGATGATAAGGCGTTGAAGCGTTTTGCTGACCGGATCGCCGGGCAGTTGATGCAGAACTATGAGCGTTATTGCGAAGCGTTTCTGGCTGAGAACGGCGGCGATAATACAGGCCTGTTAGATGATGGTATCCAGGCAACGTTTTATTTTCAGGTTGCGGGGATGGCCCGTGCTTTCAATGTTACCCCGATGCACTGGCGTAAATACCGTAAAGGCAAACTGGATACTCCGTCAGCGGTTGCCAGTCTGTCACGGTTGGTAAATGCCGAGTGGTGGGAACGCCAACTGAAAGCCCAGCGCACCCGCTGGCGTGAAGCCTTGCTGATTGCGGTGGGTAATGTGAACCGGGGAGTTTCCGCCTATGCCAGTAAGCAGGCGATCCGCGAAGTGAAAGCTCGCCGCCAGTCCAATCTGGATTATCTGAACAGCCGTGAACTGGAGAACGCCGACACCGGCGAACGTATCAGTCTTATCGACAAGGTGATGGCGAGTATCTCCAACCCGGAGATCCGTCGGATGGAGTTAATGGCGATGATTGCCGGTGTCGAAAAAGCGGCTGCCGAGTATGGTCATAAGGGCTTGTTTATCACCATCACCACGCCATCCAAATACCATCCGACGCGCACCCTCGGCAAAACCAATCCCAAGGTGCAGTTTAACCACAATTGGGATGACGAAGCTTACACACCCAAAGACGGCCAGCGTTATCTGGTCAAGCTGTGGAGTAAGATCCGTACCGCTTTTAAAGATAATGATCTGCAGGTTTATGGTGTGCGGGTCGTTGAGCCCCATCACGATGCCACCCCGCACTGGCACATGATGCTGTTCACCACCAAAGAACAGCGCCAACGGGTGATCGATATCATGCGACGTTATGCCATGGCCGAAGATGGCGACGAACGCGGCGCAGCGAAGAACCGTTTTGACTGCAAGCACCTGAATAAGGGCGGCGCTGCGGGCTATATTGCGAAGTACATCGCAAAAAATATCGATGGCTATGCCCTGGACGGTGAGCGCGATCATGAAACCGGTGAGCTGCTGACCGAGACCGCTGCCGCCGTTACCGCCTGGGCGTCAACCTGGCGTATTCCTCAATTCCACTCCATCGGCTTGCCGTCCATGGGCGCTTACCGCGAATGCCGCCGTATCCGCTCTATCAGCCTGGCAGATGACTTTGACGCCAGCGTTGAGGCTGTTCGCGCTGCTGCGGATGCTGGAGATTTTGCCGCTTACATTCTGGCGCAGGGCGGGGCCAACGTTCCCCGCAAGGAACAGACCGTGCGAGTTGCTCGTCGTGTCGCTGACGAGCTCAATGCTTACGATGAAGAAGTGCAGAAGGTGATCGGCATTTTTGCGCCGCACCTGGGGAGTTCACGCATTCATGAGACCCGCACCACCCAATGGCGCATCGTCGCCAAGGCTGTTGACCTTGAGGGGTTGACCTTAAAAAGCGCCTCTGGCGCGCCTCGGAGTCCTGTCAATAACTGTGGGTTGGTCGGTAGTAGTACGGTGACAGATCAGCAGGATAATGAGCCTGTGGAGACTGTGGCGGTGCTGGAGCACCCACCGGAAACCCCAATTGACTGGAATGATACGACCGTTACACGGCCTGTTATGGCGCGAATTAGGGCTAATGCACCACAGGTAAACAGAGCACAGCGCAGCAACAACGCGTATCGAGGGCGAACGGTAGCCCCATCGGCCCGATTAACCCCTGATGAGCGTGCCCGCATCCCTCGGATTAACTCAGAATTGGTGCAACAGGGTATCCAGGCCGAACGCTGGGAACTGGAAGTGCTAGCGCGTGGTACTAAAGTCAAATTTGGTGATATATCAATGCAATATGAGCCGGTTAAGGATTGGGCAAGCTTCGAATAATCAGTTGCGCAATGAGAATCAATAGTTAATACTGTATATGCATACAGTTAATTGTAAGCATCGGAGGAAAGTAGGGTGCATTTACCAGCAGTGGAAGACGTGGTCATTTTGGAACGTATTGAGCTCATCGCCCGCCTTGGGGTTTGTTATGAGAGCCAGGCAAGAGATAAAGAGATAGCACTGATATGGATTTCAGAATTGGCGGATGAGATGAAAAGCAGCATCAGCCCGGAGAAAGCGGCAGTGATCAAGCAGCTCGCAACAGTTTAGTAATCCATAGCAGGTAGCAGCATGAAAAGAGAGATGAACCTGGCTTCGGCACTGCATGAAGCGCTGAAATTTACCGACAAAGGTCGTCGGGTTAAAACGGTGGATTTCATCCATGCGGCCGCACAGCTCGGTATCCATATGACACCGGCAGAGGCGAACTACTACATTTTGCACTGGTCTGGGCACCGCTTCAGGGTGATTGAGGAGGGGCGTTGTCAGCAGAATCTTTACCTTATGGCTCCCTAAATTGGCTATGCATGCACTGAGTGCATGAATTTGCATGATGATCCGGTGCGATTCTTACCCCCGCAGCGTCAGCTCTGGCGCGGATCGCGCCGGATCACGCAACTGCATGAAAAGCGACACATGAAGCGGGCAGGCGAGGCGGGGATAGCATTGCGCGCTAAGATGTCAATACATTCTTGTTTTAAAGTGATAAAGTTATCTTCACATTGAAGTGTGTAACTACAGTTTGACTTTGTTTTAGTGATAAAAAAAGGGAAGATTATGCCTCTGGTTTATAAGAAATTTAGCTCAGTGAATTTATCAGATCCATTTTTTGATACTTTGAAGCAAGACTATCCTGAATTTGAATTGTGGTTTGAAAGTAAAAAGGAAGCGTTAGCTTACGTTTCGACTAATGAGGACGGAAATATTGATGGTTTCTTATATTTAAAAGTAGAGGATGAGGCTTTAGATAACATGACTCCTTCCTTTTCTCAGCAAAGAAGAGTAAAATTAGGTACATTTAAAATAGATGCGCATGGTACAAAATTAGGTGAAAGGTTCTTGCGCCTTGTCTTTGATTTCGCATCTAAAGAGCGAGTCAAACTAATTTATGTCACCATATTTGATAAGCATAAAGGATTGATTTCGCTGCTAGAAAGATATGGCTTTGAAAAGAAAGCATACAAAAATTTAGATACAGCGAATGGTCAAGAAGGTGTATACTTTAAACCGTTTGTATGGAGAAATTGAATATGAGCTTGAAAAATTATCCGATGATAAAACTCAACGGCAGGAATTTTTTACTGAGTATATATCCGTCATGGCATACACGATTGTTCCCTGAGTCTATTTTGAATAATGAAGATGCTTCTAAAATTCAAGATGTCCCACATACAAACAGCATTCATAAAGTTTATTTGACTAGTATGAGAGGGACTGAGAGTTTAAGAGAGGGGGATAATCTGCTTATTTACCGTACAAGTGATGGTCAGGGGCCTGCGAGATACAGGTCTGTTGCCACTTCCGCGTGTGTAGTCGAAGAAGTCAGAAATATTAGAGAATTTTCATCTTTGGGTGATTTTAAGGCGTACTGCGCACCTCATAGTGTTTTTGAAGATTATGAGTTGGAACTTATGTACAAAAAGAAAAATTATCCTATAATCATAAAGTTCACCTACAATTTCCCATTGGTAAAACGTGTCATTAGAGATAAATTGATGAATATCACTGGGTATGATGATAGTATTTATTGGGGATTTGTGCCCCTAAGTGATGCTCACTATAAAGCGATACTTCAGGCTGGAGAAGTGAATGAAGATCTTATTATCGATTAAACCAGAATTCGCAGAGCGTATTCTTGATGGTGAAAAGAAATTTGAGTTTAGGAAAAACATTTTTAAAAACAAAAATGTTGACACCGTTGTGATTTACGCAACAATGCCTGTCGGGAAAGTAATCGGTGAGTTTAAGATTGGCGAAATAATTTCATCAAAACCGCATGAACTCTGGAAAAGTACTCAGAAATATGCGGGTATCTCCAGAGATTTTTTTGATGAGTATTTTGCGGAGAGAGACATTGGTTTCGCTATCGGCGTTGAGAATCCAAAGCGATATGCAAACCCTATAAATTTAAATGATTTGTTACCGGGTGCAATCCCACCTCAATCATTTAGATACTTTTGACTGAAATGGGCTGCAAGTTATTGTGGCCTGCTATTTTATCATTTCAATCGCTTTTTTAAAGTCCTCATCATTTGGTGAGTGAAGAATGATCAGAGGAATGTTGTATTTTAAAGAAACTTGTTTTGCATGTTCATTTTCAATTTTCAAAAAGTCATCAATGTTAACGTCAAGCTTTGATTTTGATCTATTCTCAAATCTTTTTTTTATGATCTCTGCTGTATTTTCTATTAATATTATCCCGTCAATATTCATTCTATGAAAAACTTCATCTTCTATTCTAGAGAAGGTGCCTTTATTGTTTATTAAGACAAAGTGTCCATCGAGAAGTAAATCATTGCTGATTTCGTTTACGGCTGTAATTAGAACCTCTTGATTATCTGAAATATCTGTAACTTGCTTATCATTTGCCCACGTCTGAGCTTTATAGTCACGAATTAATTCACTTGAGCTTTTGTGTAACCAATTGTTATTTAAGCAAAAAATAGAGCAGAGGTGGCTTTTACCAACTGCATGAATACCGCCAATAAAAATCCGCATGATAAATATCCTTATTGCTGTAGGTATGTAAAACATAGTGTTATAATTATAAGATTGCAAGAGTTTTTAAAGGAGGAGAGGATGGTTAGGTCTTATAAGGCGTTATCAATTGTATTCCCATCTGTAAGGAATATAATTCTAAAGTTGAAAAAGGTTGAAATAAGGTCCTGGTTACCGCCACAAATACCATTAGTGAATGTCATTTTAGTCGAAAACTATAATTTTATTAAAGGTAATGATGTAGATCCTTTTGGAAAAGCCCTTGCCATTGTTGATATAGTCGGTTATAAAAAATGGACATTAGATGATTTTGAGTGTCAAAATTATGAAACCAAACAAAGTAAACGATGGAAGGATAACTACTTTATGTGGGAGTTAGATAATATCCGAGAGTTCAAAAATGAAGTTATCTGTGAGGCAAAAACAGGGATATATACTATATCATTAGATGATAAGCATATGGATTTTAAAGTTTAAGAGGACGAGGGATGGTCGATTTAATTAAAAGAAGTGTGAAGAACTTTAATTTTTTCAATATAATATTAATTGTTGTGATTTTTGTTTCATTCTCTTCCGGTTTATATGTCTTCTGGAAATATTGGGATAATTTTAATCTCTATGGATTAAGCTCGTCTACAGAAGCCTGGGGGCAATTTGGGGATTATATCGGCGGTCTACTTAATCCTATTTTAAGTTTCTTCTCAATAGTACTTTTATGCGTAACATTGAATGCATCATTTAGATTAGGAGCGCGACAAACGTTTGAATCTATTTTATTTGAGCTTATTCGATTACACAGAGAGAATCTCTTCTCATTAGAAGTTCGATATGAAGATGAAAAGAAAGTTGGAAGAGAATGTTTCCTTGAATATTTAGATGAGATTAGTTTTAGGTATAAATTATTGACAGATGATACACGGTCGGAAAATGAACGATTGGTACATGCATGTGAGGACTTTTTTAATGAGATAAAAAATAAAAGTGGTCTCGGTCATTATTATAGAAATCTTTATTTAATATATAAACATATAGATGAGTCGTTCTCTATAAAGCAATCTGAAAAGATAAAGTATGCAAAAATTGTGAGAGCTCAAATATCATCTTTGGAAACTGATATTTTAATGCTTAATTGTATTACGGAAAAGGGAGCGTCTTTTTGTAAATATATAGAGCGCTATTCTCTTTTGCAGGAAATTGGATTGGAAAACTTGATAAGGGTTGGAGTGTCTGAGAATACGCTCTTAAGTTTGTATAGTAAAAAAGCATATCATGATAATTGATTTTTCGCCGCATTGACGCGGCGAAAAATAAATTCATAAAGCATATTTTTGGAACTTAATAATATGGCTTCCCATAATGTTATTGATTTCCTTGAGTCGCTCCTGCAACGGCATCAGCTCATTCCTAACAAATACCTGAGCCGCCTTCTCTACATCCCCAAACCCCCCGGTATTGTTCGGGATAATCCCCATCATCTGCGGCGGTACGCGGTGTGCACTCAACAGGTCATCCCGGCTGGAGTTCTTGATATTGAAAAAATCATCCTTGGTGGCGACCTCACTCAACGGCAAAATCTTGATGCCATCCGGCTTTCCGTTCGGAGCGTACATGAACAGATTACGGAAGTTACCTAGCCCTTTGGTATCGCGCATTGCCTGACGCATCCGGTCTACGTCACTGGTGCTTTGTGCTGCATCGGTCATATACAGGATGTAACCGGCGTGCGCGCCGTTCTGGTAATACTTGCGGCGGAATAGGGTGGCTGCTTCGTTGAGCCATGCGGAGTTGAGCGCGCTCAAGTATTCCGGCAGGCCATACAATTCCTGATTCACATCCGGTTCAATCAGGTGAAACACGCTGCCCGGTGCGAACTGGTGCGCCTCCTTCCAGTCCTGCACAAACCAGTAGGTTTCCTGCTCCACGCCCCGGCGGGTGTATTTGGCCGGTGAACATTGTAGGCGCAGCGGTTCACCGAGTTGGTTCTTGCGCAGTTCCAGGAACGCATTACCAAACACCAGGTAATCCAGCGCATAGCGGCTAAACTCCTGCTGACTTAACAGCGGGTGCGGGATAAAGGTAGAGGCCAGAATATTGCGTTTTACAAACATCGGCGAACTGTGATGCACGGCGGCCCGCATACTGCGCGCCAGTCCGTCAAAGCTGATCGGCGGCTCGTACCATTTGCCGTTACCGCAGCATTCCAGGTGATCCAGGATTTCCCGTTTAT
The DNA here is from genome assembly GCF_023282985.1 of Serratia silvae. Classification (GTDB taxonomy): domain Bacteria; phylum Pseudomonadota; class Gammaproteobacteria; order Enterobacterales; family Enterobacteriaceae; genus Chania; species Chania silvae. Next base: position 339,680 of record NZ_JAGQDC010000003.1, read on the forward strand.
CCATCACCGGCGACGGCTCCCCAAAGGTAAACGCCTCCACGTTCTGCGGGGCGGTGGGTTGCGTGGTGGTAGTCATTGCCTTACGGCTTTTGCGCTTGCTCATCAGTAAAACTCCAAAATGTTCGGGCTGCTGTGGCCGCTACCGGCGGTCAGCGGTTCGTTTAACAGGGCGTGCATGATTGCCCAGGCCAGATCGGCATGGCTGGCTTCTTCACTGCGGCTGGCGGTGTAGGTCGAACGCGCTCCGCTGGCGGTCATGGTTTTGCGGATCGCCATGAATGAGGCGGTGATATCCGTGTGGCTGGTGTCGTACTCCAGGCACCCGCGCCCGATGGTGTCTTTGGCCTTCAGCACCATGGCGGTCTTGATTTCCGGGGTGTATTTGATTTCACGGGCGGCGGGGAAGAACTCTCGCACCAACTGGAACACCCCTTGCCCGACGGTGGTCGCATCGATACCGATATATTCCACGCAGTATTTGTCGGTGAGGTTTTTGATCTTCTGCGCCTGGTCGGCAAAGTTCATGCCCTGCCATTGGTGGCGCTCCAATACGCGGAACTTGCCCCCGGCCACCATCGGCGGGGCGATGACCGCACACCCGGCACTGTCGCCGCCATTGGCTTCCGACGGGTCGTAACCAATCCACACTGGACGATAACCAAAGGGACGCACGGCATACGGGTTGACGTCTTCCCACTCTTCCAGCGTATCCACCATGCAGCTCTGCAACTCGACGAACGGGAACACCGAGGCGCTATCGTCCACGAATTCGCACATCAACAGGTTCTGATACTCGGACGGGCTGTATTCGAGCGTGAGCTGATTGAGGTCGAACAGGTTACAACCCCCGGTCAGTGCATCTTCGACCGTAACAATCTGCCGCCACTGTCCATCCTCACACAGCACGCCTTTCGATAGGTGGCTATGGCTAAGGTTGAGCTGAATGTGATCGTTCTTGCTACGGCGGCCTTTGTTGAACAGTTCCCCCGACCAGAACGGATAAGCGGAGTGCGCCAGACTGGACGGCGTAGAAAAGTAGGTGGTGCGCCATTTCTTGTGCAGCGACATGCCGCTGGCGACCTTGCGCAGTTCCTGGAACTTGGGGATCCAAAAGTATTCATCCAGGTACAGGTTACCGGTGTAACTCTGCGCGGTGCGCACGTTGGTGCCGAGGAACATCAGACGCGCACCGTTCGGTAACACCATCGGATCACCCTTCAGGTCAACTTCGACCAGGCGCGCAAAATCAATGATGTAATTGCGGAAGACATGCGCCTGGGCCTTACTGGCGGAGAGAAAGATTTGATTACGCCCTGTCGTCAACGCATCCAGCAGCGCTTCACGGGCAAAGAAGAACGTCGCCCCGATTTGGCGTGACTTGAGGATGTTACGGATACGGTGTTGCAGCCCGGCGCGATACCACCCCATCTGATAATCGAAGGTGGTCTCCATAAAGATGCTGCTGAGTTTCTCAATGGCCGATTCGCTGAACAGGTTCCGCTCTACCGGCTTGCGCTCCCCCTTGTTGCGGTTGGCAACGTTAGGGTTTAAATCCGCCTCATTGCCGCTGTGGGCGTAGCGGTTCACCCGTGCTAACCGTTCAATCTGGCGGCCCAACAGGTCAATCTCTTTAAAGTCGATCCCCTCCTTGTGGGTCTTCATGATGAGCTGTATCAACCGTGCTTCCATGCTTTGCTCAACGCGGGAAATGGGCGCGATGGCGTCCCACTTGTCGCGTAGCTTCCAGCTCTGCACGGTCGGTGCCTTGGCGTGTAGCGTTTCCGCAATCTGGCGCACGGAGAAGCCCTGCCAATAAAGCAAGGCCGCTTGGCGGCGTGGATCGCTGATGATAGTTGCTGTCGGTGTTGTATTCATGCCGCCAAGGCTACGTAAGCCCGTTGCAGCCCGCCTTAAGTCCCTGTTGTGTCTACGATCTTCCAACTGCAACGCGTTGAGCCTGCTCGCTGTTATCCGCACACTGGCCCCGAACTTAACAATCGGAGAGCCGCTCACATGGCAAAGAAAGTTTCAAAGTGGTTTCGCATCGGCATGGAGGGTGACACCTGCGACGGTCGCGAAATTGACGCCAACGATATTCAGCAGATGGGCAGCAGCTATAACCCGAAGGTGTACGGGGCCCGTATCAACCTGGAGCACATCAAGGGGATTTTGCCGGACAGTGATTTCCGCCGTTATGGCGACGTGATCGAGCTGAAGGCCGAACAGATTGACGATCCGGACGAACCGCGTTTGCACGGCAAATGGGCGCTGTATGCCAAGTTGTCACCGACGGCTGAACTGGTGGCGATGATTGGCAAGAGCCAGAAGGTTTACACATCAATGGAAATCGGCCGCAACTTTGCCAAGACCGGCAGCAGCTACCTGATCGGCCTGGCGGTGACCGACGACCCGGCCAGCCTGGGCACTGAAATGCTGGCCTTCAGCCGTACCGCGCAACATAACCCGCTGGCTGCCCGCAAGGCCGACCCGGCCAATGTTTTCACCGCTGCCATTGAAGCGCTGATTGAGTTTGAAGAGGTCGCCGATCCGGAGCAGACCTTTGCCGCCCGTGTGAAGGCCATGTTTAGCCGCAAGCAGGTCACTGATGATGCTCGATTTAGCGAAATGGAAGGCGCGGTGATGACTGTTGCCGAGCAGGTACAGGGCACCAAGCAGAGCTTTAACCAGCTTGAAACCACGCTGACCCAACAGATCGCCGATCTCAAACAACAGGTGGACACCAGCGCAACGGCATTTACCGCCCTGAAACAGCAACTTTCCGCCACCGAGAGTTTTAGCCAAGCGGCGCGCCCGGCAGCGACCGGCGGCAGCGGTGCACAAGACGTCTTGACCGACTGCTAATACCCCCGAACAGCGTGAATAACAACAGGAAGAACCATGCGTAAGCAGACTCGTTTTAAATTTAATGCCTTTCTAAGCCGTGTTGCGGAGCTTAACGGCGTCGATACCGGCGACCTGAACAAGAAATTCAGCGTTGAACCCTCCGTGACGCAAACCATCATGACCCGCGTACAAGAGTCCTCGGCGTTCCTGAGCCGGATCAACATTGTACCCGTCGCCGAAATGAAGGCGGACAAGGTGGGCCTAGGGGTCAATGGCACCATTGCCAGCACCACCGATACCGCAGGCGGTGACGAGCGTGAAACCGCTGATTTTGCCTCCCTGGATACCGATGGCTATTTCTGTCAGCAGGTGAACTACGATTTTCACATCCGCTATAACACCCTCGACCTGTGGGCGCGTTATCAGGATTTCCAAGCCCGTTTACGTGATGCCATCATCAAGCGTCAGGCACTGGATCGTATCACCATAGGATTTAACGGCACCCACCGCGCCAAGACCTCTAACCGTTTTAAAAATCCGATGTTGCAGGATATCGCCGTGGGCTGGTTGCAAAAGTACCGTGAAAACTCACCGGCCCGCGTGATGAATAAGGTGACGGGCAAGGGTGGTGACATTATTTCCGATAAAATCCGCGTCGGTGCCGGAGGGGATTACATCAATCTGGATGCACTGGTGATGGACGCCACCTGTCTGCTAGCCGAATGGTATCAGGAAGATCCCGAACTGGTGGTGATCTGCGGGCGTCAATTACTGGCGGATAAATACTTCCCGTTGGTTAACCAGGAACAACCCAACAGTGAAGCCCTGGCCGCTGACCTGATTATCAGCCAGAAGCGCATCGGTAACCTGCCTGCGGTGCGGGTGCCGTTCTTCCCACCCAATGCCCTGATGGTCACCCGTCTGGATAACCTGTCTATCTACTGGCAGGAAGGCACACATCGCCGCCACCTGGAAGAAAATCCCAAGCGTGACCGCGTCGAAAACTATGAGTCGATCAATGAAGATTATGTGATTGAGGATTACGCCTGCGGGGCGGTAGTGGAAAACGTCGAAATGTTGGCTGCACCACAAAAAGAGTCTGATATCGAGAAACTGACGAATGTCCTCGAAAAGATGGTGAAAGGGAACATGGCAGAGCCTGCTGACTCAGCCCCGGAGACTGACGTTAAACCTACTGCAGGCGGTAAGTAACCATGACCAGCCCGGCCCGCCGCCACTTCTTGCGTCAATCCGCCATTGAGGCCGCCCGTCAGGAGACGGGCCCCACGGCCCACGCCAACGGCTATGAGCTGATGTTGCTCAAGCTCTATGAGGACAAGCGCAGGCTTAAGCAGGTGCGCTCCCAGGAGCGTAAAGCCGACCTTAAGCGCCAGTTGCTGCCGGAGTATGCCCCGTGGGTGGCCGGTGTCCTGGCGGAAGGGCGTGGTGCGCAGGACGTCATCTTGATGACGGTGATGATCTGGCGTTTGGATGCGGGGGATATTCCCGACGCGCTGGCGATTGCTCGCTATGCGCTGCGCTACAAACTGGTGCCACCCAATGGCTTCAACCGCTCCACGCCGTACCTGATTGCCGAAGACGTCGCCGAGTCAGCCACCCGCGCCCATGAGGCCGGGCAGGTGGTCAACATCGATCACCTGATGCAAACCATGGAACTCACCGACGCCGAAGACATGCCCGACCAGGTACGCGCCAAGCTGCACAAAATCACCGGCTATGTGCTGCGCGAAGCGGGCAGGGTTGAACTGGCGTTAAACCACCTGAAACGGGCGTTGCAGTTGCATAACGGCTGCGGCGTCAAAAAGGACATTGAACGGTTGGAGCGTGCCATTCGCAACGCCGCCAGCCGCTGACAGAACGCGCCCCGCGCCGGGCGGCACGAGAGCGGCGATAGGGTTATCCGTATCAAAGCCCTCGTCCACCGCCCCCTATTTTCGAGGTCATATGAGTACCGTCGTTATTCAAAAACCCCGCCCGGATGCGCCCGCACTGCGTCCCCCGGCGGAGGATGAACCGATCGTGAAAAACAGCTTTTTCTGGCCGGACGTCAACCCGTTGGAGGTGCGTGATGTGATGCGCATTGAAGGCACCATTACCGCCCCACGCCTGCGCCGGGCGATTAAATCCGCCATCGCTGAAGTGAATGCCGAGCTGTTTATTTTCCGCCGTGATCAGATGGCGGACGGGTATCACCGGCTGGCTGATGTACCTGCCGAATTGCTCGACGGCGAAAGTGTGCGGGTGAGTGAGTACCAGAACGCGGTCAGCGCGATGACCACCGCGTTGCTGTCGGAGCAATACCGCAGCCTGGATACCACCGCCACTGGCAGCCGTAAAGCGGAGGTGATCGAGTCCTCCATTGATGAACTGTGGCGCACCGCCCGCAACGCCATCAGCAACGTGGCCGAGCGCAGCCACTGCATTATCGGGTTGCTGTGATGCAGGTGTTCGCGCAGCAAGGTGACACGGTCGATGCCCTGTGTTGGCGTTACTTTGGCCGTACCCAGGGCGTGGTCGAGCAGGTGTATTCACTCAATGCCGGATTGGCCGATGCCGGGGCCATTCTGCCCCACGGCCAACCGGTGACGCTGCCGGATGTGACTGTCTCGCCGCAGCGTGAAACCGTTAATTTATGGGACTGATCCTATGGAGCGTATTACCTCGTTTTTCGCTTACGCCATGGCAGTGTTTCTCGCCTGGGTGGGTAAGTATTCCCCGCAGGACATTGCCTTTATGGTCGGGGCGGCGGTGGGTGTCGGCACCTTCCTGGTCAACTGGTACTACCGCCGCAAAACCTATCGGTTGCTCAACCGGCTCGGACTTTCTCGGAGGGTAGCGGATGAGCTCAATCGTTAAACGTTGCACCGCCGCTGCCGTGCTGGCCCTGGCGATGCTGTTACCGCAATTCAGTAGCCTGCAAACCTCATCCGCCGGGCTGCGTCTGATTGCCGATTTTGAAGGTTGTCAGCTTTCCCCCTACCAGTGCAGCGCCGGGGTGTGGACATCCGGCATCGGCCACACCGCAGGCGTGGTACCGGGCAAGGTTATCAGCGAACGGCAAGCCGCGGTGAACCTGGTGGCGGATGTTTCCCGCACCGAACGGGCCATCGGGCGCTGTATGCCAGTGACTATGCCGCCGCCGGTGTATGACGCGGTGGTGGCCTTTGCCTTTAACGTGGGTACCACGGCGGCCTGTGGCTCGACCTTGGCCGGGTTTATCCGTCGGCAGGAGTGGCGCAATGCCTGCCAGCAGTTGCCGCGTTGGGTATACGTCAACGGGGTGAAGTCGAAAGGGCTGGAGCGCCGCCGGGCAGCGGAGCAGGCGTTGTGCTTACAGGGGGCGCGATGAGCAAACGCACAGCGTTGTTATCGGCGTTAACGCTGTTGGCCATCATCGGCTGGCTGAAATGGCAGGCGGTTTCCCTGGGTAAATCCCTGGCGGACGCGCAACAGCAAAACAGCACCTTAACTGCTGCCGTCAACAGCCGCGACACGGTGATCACCGCGTTGCAGCGTGAAGCCGGTCAACAGACCGAGGCCGAACAGCAATTGAGAGACACATTAGCCGGGGCGCAGCGTCTGGCCCTACGGCGTGAACAACAGTTACAGAAGGTACTCAATGAAAACCAGGCTCTACGCGAGTGGTTTAGCCGGGCTTTGCCTGCTGACGTTATCCGGCTGCACCAGCGGCCCGCCTTCACCGGCACCGGCGATTATTTACGTTGGCTGTCCGATGGTCAGCTCCTGCCAGATCCCGGCCAGCCAGCCGACCACTAACGGGGATCTGAGCGCCGATATTCGCCAGCTTGAAAGTGCCTTGGCGGCCTGCGCAATCCAGGTCGATATGATTAAACAGTGTCAGGAACGCCACCATGATAAAGCCCCAACAACTGCGCGCCGCGCTGACTGACTCGTTGCCCTGGCTGCAACGCAACCCGGAGAATCTGCGCCTGTTTACCGACAGCGGGCGCATTGCTTCTACTCTCGCCAGTTCGTTGTCGTTTGAATACCAATTTAGGTTAAACCTGCTGATCACCGACTACAGTGGGGATATGGATCTTATCATCGTGCCGATCCTGGCGTGGCTACGCGAGAACCAGCCGGACATCATGGCGACTGAAGAGAAGCGGCGCACCGGTTATACCTTTGAGGCGGATATCAATAATGATGGTTCGTTTGATATCAGTATCAACCTACAACTGACCGAACGGGTAATTGTGAAAGAGCAGGGCGGTGCGTTGCATGTGGAGCACTTGCCGGAACCGCCGTTGCCCGAAAACGTGAGCCGTCCGGTGCAGTTGTATATTCACGGTGAATTAGCGAGTGAATGGCATGAACGAACTTGAACCCTTTGAGACCAAACTAGCCGGGCTGATTGGCAACTTGTCGCCGCAGTCGCGCAAGGCGTTGGCTGTGACCATTGCCAAGCGCTTGCGCGCCAGCCAGCAGCAGAATATCAAGCGGCAACAGGCGCCCGATGGCACACCCTATGCGCCACGTAAAACCCAACTGCGGAGTAAGCAAGGGAGAATTAAGCGGGCGATGTTTACCAAGCTGCGTACAACACGTTATCTGAAATCCAATGGCAACAATAATACCGCCGTGGTTGAGTTTGTTGGGCGGGTTAAACGTATGGCAGAGGTGCATCATTATGGGTTACGGGATCGACCTTCGGTGCGCAGTCCTGAGGTGAGGTATGAGGAAAGGCCGTTGTTGGGATTAGGAGCGGATGCATTCACTATTGTTGAAAAGACAATGATCCAGTATTTATCATCAGAACTCTAAAATGAGGGTAATGTATCACCCTCATCAATCATTAACCGCGATGAATAATGGCCTGATTCAACGCATTAATGACAGTATCAATATAATTTTCATCTTCACTTTGCAAGGCTTGGCTTTCACCTGAAGAACTGTTCAGATAAACACTGTGCTTCGTTTTAGCCCCTTTTATGGCTAATACCCCAAGGCCAATAACACCAACCCCCCATAGTTTTGAGACACCCTGCATATTTATTAGCAAAACCATTCCAACAATGATGAGAACTATTGCTCCAATGCGTGAGGGTGTAACACTATGTTTTTTAACGGAAGTGACCCCGGTCATCGCATAAGTGCTGTTTCCGACAATAAACCGCGCATTGGTGATTAATACGTGTCCTTGTTTAAAAAACTCCGTTTCTTCCATTTTTAGCTCCAGAGGGTGTAGTAAAGCCTAAATAATACTGCTGTATGTTTAAAAAACAAACTAGTTATTTATTGAACTCGCTAATTTGATTTTGTTGTTTCTCAGATCGACCAACCGTCCTACATTGCTGCTGTCTTCTTAGCGTTGCATCCTTCCCTACATGAACAATCAAACCGACATCCTGCGCCTGCTGCGCAATCTGATCCGCATTGGCACTATCAACGCCGTTGATCTGGAGCACGGCCTATGCCGCGTGGAAACCGGCGGCAACCTCACCGACTGGCTGCATTGGCTCACCTGCCGGGCGGGCCGTTCCCGTTCCTGGTGGGCACCGTCCGAGGGTGAACAGGTGTTGATCCTGGCGCTCGGTGGTGAACTGGATACCGCTTTTGTGCTGCCGGGCATTTTCTCTGATGACTTCCCGGCTCCGTCGGCCTCGGCTGATGCGCTGCATATCAGCTTCCCGGATGGGGCGGTGCTGGAGTACGAGCCCGCCACCGGCGCGCTGACCGTGACCGGCATCAAGACCGCCACGGTGGAGGCGTCCGAGTCCATCACCGCCAACACCAAGGTGGTGATGGTCAATGCCAGCCAAAAAGTCACGCTCGATGCCCCTGTGGTGGAATGCACCAACCAGCTTGTGACTGGCACTATCCAGATTAAACAGGGCGGCAGTATGACCGGCAATCTCACCCACACCGGCGGCAGTATCACGTCTAACGGCGTGGTGATGCATACCCACACCCACGGCGGCATTCAGCGCGGCGGTGGCAACACGGATAAGCCAGCATGAACAATGCAAAATACGTAGGGATGGATCGCGCCACCGGACGCGGGCTAACCGATATCGACCATATCCGCCAGTCAGTGGCAGACATTCTCATCACGCCAGTGGGCTCTCGCCCGATGCGCAGGGCGTATGGTTCGTTACTGTCTGAGCTGCTCGACCAGCCACAGAATGACGCATTGCGCCTGCATATCATGGCGGCCTGCTACAGCGCGATCCTGGCCTGGGAGCCGCGTGTAAAACTGACCGGTATCACCTTCAACACCGGCTATGACGGCAAGATGATGATCGACCTCACCGGCACCCGTACCGATATCCCTGGCGCGCTGTCGCTGTCCATTCCTGTGAGCTAAACCCATGCCAACCATTGACCTGAGCCAACTCCCTGCGCCCGCCCTTGTTGAGGTGCTCGACTATGAAAGCCTGCTGGCCGAACGCAAAGCTACGCTGATTTCGCTCTACCCGGAGGAACAGCGCGAAGCGATTGCCCGCACCTTGTCGCTGGAGTCCGAACCACTGGTGAAGCTCCTACAGGAGAATGCCTATCGGGAAGTGATTTTGCGCCAGCGTGTTAACGATGCGGCCCGTGCTGTGATGGTGGCTTTTGCCACGGGCAGTGACCTCGACCAACTGGGGGCAAACGTCAATACCCCACGGCTGACCATCACGCCTGCTGATAACACCACCTTGCCGCCAACACCGGCGGCGATGGAGTCCGACAGTGATTATAGGGTGCGTATCCCGCAGGCGTTTGAAGGGATGAGCGTGGCCGGGCCGTCCGGTGCCTATGAATATCATGGCCGTTCTGCCGATGGTCGGGTGGCCGACGTGAAGGCAACCAGCCCCAGCCCGGCCTGTGTGACCATTTCGGTGCTGTCACGGGAAGGCAACGGCACTGCCAGTGCCGACCTGTTGGCTGTCGTTACTCGTGCGCTGAATCATGAGGATGTGCGCCCGGTGGGGGATCGCGTGACGGTGCAATCTGCCGCTATCGTCAAATACACCGTTGAGGCGGTGCTCTATCTCTATCCGGGGCCGGAGTCGGCTCCCATTCAGGCCGCCGCTGAGGCCAAGCTTAAGCATTACATCACCGCACAACATCGGTTAGGGCGTGATATCCGCCTGTCAGCCCTTTATGCCGCACTCCATGCCGAAGGTGTGCAGCGCGTAGAGCTGAAAAAGCCGCTGGCCGATATCGTGCTGAACAATACCCAGGCGTCCTACTGCGAACAGTACCGCATCACCGTTGGGGGATCCGATGAATAACCGTCTATTGCCGGTCGGTTCTTCTGCGCTGGAGGTGGCCGCCGCCCGTGCCTGCGCCGAACTGGCACGCATCCCGGTGCCCGTGCGTGACCTGTGGAACCCGGACACCTGCCCGATCACCTTGTTGCCATACCTGGCCTGGGCGTTCTCGGTTGATCACTGGGATGAACGCTGGCCGGACACCGTCAAGCGCAACGTCGTGACCTCGGCGTTTTACCTGCACCGTCACAAGGGCACCCTGGGGGCCGTTCGCCGGGTGGTCGAGCCGCTAGGCTACCTCATCAAAGTGCTGGAGTGGTGGCAAAACAATGATCCGCCCGGCACCTTTCGGCTGGATATCGGCGTGCTGGAAACCGGTATCACCGAAGCCATGTACCAGGAGATGGAGCGGATGATCGCCGATGCCAAACCGGTCAGCCGCCATCTTATCGGCCTCAATATCGTGCAGGACGTTCAGGGCCAGATCCACACCGGCGTCGGCACGTTCGACGGCGACACACTTACTGTTTACCCCGGATAACAAGCGAGACACCATGAGCAAATATAAAGCCATTCTGACCACCGCCGGGGCGGCAAAAATTGCGGCCGCCAGTGCGGGCGGCAAACCGTTGAAGATTGACCAGATGGCCGTCGGAGACGGTAACGGCAAATTACCCACGCCCAACCCCGCCCAGACCAAACTGATTAACGAGCGTCACCGGGCGGCGCTCAATTCACTGACGGTTGATAAGGCTGCACCTGATCGGCTGATTGCCGAGTTAGTCATTCCTGCCAATGTTGGCGGTTTCTGGCTGCGCGAAATGGGCCTGTATGACGCAGACGGCACGCTGATTGCGGTCAGCAACATGGCTGAGTCCTACAAGCCGAAGCTGGAAGAGGGCAGCGGGCGCACGCAAACCCTGCGCATGGTGGTGATTGTCAGTCATACCGAGGCTATCACGCTGATTGTCAGTGGTGACATGGTGATGGCGACACGTGATTTTGTGGCCGCGGCCATTAATGATCATGCCAAATCTCGTAACCACCCGGATGCCACCACGGCGGCCAAGGGGTTTGTGCAACTGAGCAGCGTTACCAACAGCACCAGTGAAGCCCTGGCGGCCACACCCAAAGCGGTTAAGGCGGTGAATGATGCAGCGGTGAAGTTGGCGCAGAACCTGGCTGACCTACCGGATAAAGCCAAGGCCCGCGTGAGCCTGGGACTGAAGGCGGCGGCATTACGAGAGGTGGGAGGTTCAAATGGCCAACTGATGGAGGTCGGTGCTTTCGGCTTAGGGGCCACCTGTGCGGTGGTGTCCGATGCTAATGAGATTGGCCGCAGTGGTTTTTTCGGACTGACCACCGGGAAACACAAGAACAGCCCTAACCTCAATGCTTCCTGGGAAGTGCTGTCGATTTGCTATGACGGCGGCAGCCGCAAGCAGATTTTCATGCAAGCGGGGGCGTCCACAACTAAAACTCATATTCGCTATCGCAACTCACCCGGTGGCGTCTGGGGGCCGTTCCAGTCTTATTACAGCACCGAGAACAAACCCACGGCGGCAGAGGTTGGCGCGCTGACAGATGCGCAAGCGGTGCAGAAGTACGCGCTGCGCTCCATCAAGGTGAACGGCAAACCGATTTCCGCCGATGTTAACCTGCAGGCAGGGGACGTGAACGCCTGGAACAAGACCGAAGCAGATGCCCGTTACCTGATGCTGTCAGGCGGAACGGTCAAAACCGGCTCTACCGGCGCGGAGAATACGGCTCTGCTGATTGATGGCGTTGAACATACGCCCCTGGTGTTAAAGCGCAGCAGCGCCACCGCCAATCTGTCGATCGGTTTTCAGCTCGGCGGTAGTGCGCCGCTGTACCGGCTCGGTATTAATGACAAAAATAATCTGTCCTGGGGCACAGATGCCAACCAGGCCAGTAATGCCACGATTTATCACACCAAAAATAAACCCACGGCGGCGGATGTAGGCGCGCTGACGGACGCACAAGCGGTGCAGAAGTATGCATTGCGTTCTATCAAGGTGAACGGCAAACCCATTTCAGCCGATGTTAACCTGCAAGCCGGGGATGTGAACGCCTGGAACAAGACCGAAGCGGATAACCGTTACCTGTTGAAGACCGGCGGGATCGTCACGGGGAAAACCCGATTTGCTGCCGGGGTTAACTTTGGTAATGAAAACACCTCGGTTGAGGGCGGTAGCGATGCGGCTGGATACACCTCCAATAACCTGATGCTGAAAAGCTGGTACGGCATTGGCTTCTTCAATACCTGCACCACATCGGGTTTGAAAGGCGTGACAGGCTATATCAACACCCGCAGCGGTGATCTGCAGATGAAAGGCCGGGTGATGGCCGATACCCAGGTCATTGAAGCTGGTAAGCGGGTGTATTCCCCCAACAACAAACCGACGGCGGCGGATGTAGGGGCGTTGACCGATACACAAGCAATGCAGAAATATGCGTTGCGCTCTATCAAGGTGAACGGCAAGCCGCTTTCTGGTGATGTGAACCTGGTGGCCGGAGATATCAACGCCTACACCAAAACAGAGGCGGATGGCCGTTACGTTAAGCAGAGCGGTGACAACATCAATTGGCTGACGGTGAAGGGGGCCGGGACATTCCAGGGGCTCGACTACATCAACAAATCCGGTATTAACACCTATTCCAATGCGGAGGGGAGTCATCGCCAGGTAAATGCCCTGCGATTAAAAGGCGAGGGCAATCTGGTGGCCGAGCTCTATCACCATGAACTGGTTGGCAAATACCATAACTTGGGTATTCATGTCGGTAATGGTAATGAGCACGGTTGGTATGAGTTGCGTGGCAATGGGGAGCTAAAGGTCAATGGTACGTGGCCCACCTTGCATCTGGGCGAAACCATTCATCACCCGGATGGTAATATTTCAGGTGAGCTTTGGGGAGGCTATTTACGTGATTACATTAACAACGCCGCCAATGGTCGGGTTGACTGGAATGCGTTTAACAACCGTTCGCACGTCGCGGGCACGCGTCAGGCATGGTGGTACAAAGATGAACTGACAGGCTTTATTTTCCAGGGTGGCGTGGTTAACCGGGGCGAAGGCTATCTGACCTGGGTTGGTTTTCCGCGTGGCTATACACAAGACTGCTTTGGCGTACAGCTCACGCTAGCGGGGCATTGGAAGGATTCCAGTACAAATATTGAGGCGCAAAGTCTGTCGGTAGGCGGGTTTAATGCGGCGATGGCGGATAATGAGCGTGTCGTTTTCTGGTGGGCAGTGGGGGTATAAAATGAGTTACGGATACAGTGCAGCCACCAACATTCTCTATGTGTTGGATGATAAACCAGCCTATGACGCCAACGGTAATTGGCCGGAGGATGTCAAGCCCATTACTGATGCAGAGTGGACGACGTATTGCGCACAAGGGCCAGAAGGGAAAATGCGCGGGGCTGATAGTTACGGTTTACCTTGCTGGGTCGATATCCCGCCGCCGTCAAAAGCGCAAGCGGTGCAGGCAGCCAAGATAGATAAATCGCAACGGCTGGCACTGGCGACAAAAAAGATCGCCCCGTTGCAGGATGCGCAAGAGCTGGGAATAGCGTCAACTGATGAGCAGGCGCAGTTACTGGCCTGGAAGCGTTACCGGGTGCTGATTAACCGGGTAGATGCTGAAGCCGCGCCGGATATTGAGTGGCCGCCGGTGCCGGAGGCGTAAAAACATGGCCCGCTGATAAGCGGGCGTTCCCCTGTATGCATCTGATTAGCTGACCTAATACTCGTCCCGTGATCTGTCCGACAATAGAAATACCTTGCGTAAGATATGCTTATCAATTATATAAACCAAGCGGTTTTGCGATTAATGATAGATTAAGGAGCGATTTTTTCATGAATCGATTGATGCAGGAAATGTATGACGAATTGGACGACATTAAACGCGATCCGTATATAAATCGAGAGGACAGGGAGCGAGGAGAGCAAAGAGTCAACGGCGTTATTATCAGTTATAAGCAGAATGAACTTATGCAGGTAATGAACAGCGTTGCCAGTAAGTATATGAAGTGGAGCTTGGCAAAGGATAAGTTTATTAGTGAGGTTGTTACCTACTCCAATGATATTACATCCAAAGTCAATACGGGTGAAATAACACAAGATCAGGCGATGAGATCGTTAGATCAAGAAATCGCAAATCTAAGAAAGCAGGATGAAGTCTTAACAAGAAAACAATACCGGCAAGCGGTGATAGTAAAACCGGTAGTGCAAAAAGTCTCTAAAGGCAAAAGTGGCCGAGATATTATTGATGTCAACTTAATTATTGCAGGCGTTGGGTTTGTCAGTGGCGGGTTACAGTTTGTAACGGGAGTAGGTGTTGCCAGTAGTGGTGCCAGTGCACCTTTTGGCGGACTGTTAATTGCTCATGGTATAAATAATATCGTTGAAAATGGATACTTCCTCCTTTACAGGGAAAGTTATACTGGCCCGCTTAAGTTTATTTATGAAGAGGTTGGTGGTTTACTTGGTATAAGTGCTAAAGATGCTGACGCTATCTATACTTTCGTTGATTTTAGCGTGTCGATAAATGGCTTGCTTGGTCTGCGGTTAGAGGAGGATGCGATCAGGTTATATCGATATATTGATACTGATCTGCTTTGGGGTTTGAAGGAAATGGGTTATAAAATGATGTCAAAAAATGAATTGTACTTGGAGTTTATTGGTGATATGAATAGCGTCACTGCTCAGTATAGAGATTATTAGGAGCTTGTTATGAGTTATGCATATTCCATTTTTTCTATTTTAACTCTTGTTGTTCTGTATTTTGCAAATAAAAAACTCACATCATCTTATTATCCTCTTCATGTTTTTTATGGGATAATGATATCCGCCTTATTTGTACTTTTCCATATGATAGTTCTAAATTTGCATGTAATCCCTATTTTGGGTATTCCAGTCTCAGAAGACGATGACTTTATGTACTATGGTCCACTGTTCTATGCCCTCTTATGTGTTATAGTTAGCATGGTAGCCCATGGTAAAGATAGAAAGTGAGTTATATATATTCACTATTCTCCATCTTAACGCTTTACCCGTTTTTTATCTGGGTCAGAAAGTTATCATCATCACACTACCCTTACACTCGGTTTGGTGCGATTGCTGTAGTAGGGGCCTTTATGGTTTTTCATTTGCATATATTTCATATGAAAACCATCCCTATACTAGGGATCTCTGTTCCTGAAGATAATGAGTTTATGTCTTATGCCCCTTATTTCTTTGGTTTATTGGTGACGTTCGTTAGTATGGCCGCCTTTAATAGTAAGGGTAAGTGAACTTGTGAGGGATGGCATTAACCATCCCCCCTTAATATCAATAGACTCTGTCATCCCAAATGCTGTAACCACTGGTGCCCGCAATGATATGGCTCCAGGTAATGCTCTTGTATTTCAACGAGATGGTTTCTTGCGGTTGTGCGCCGCTGTGGGTGATTGAGTGAGGGTGTGAACCTGAGATATCGGAAATGGTGGCATCAGTGAGTAAGATGGTGAAGTAAAGCTCTTGTGCACCGGACGCATTGGTTCTGTAGAACTCAAACAGGACTTCAAGCGATTCATTACTGGAAATAGCCACGCCTAGCAAAGGTGAGGATTTATCGATAGGTTTGGTAAACACGACAGGGTGATGGCTGACATGCTGTTCCCTGCTCATCGCATAGTTCAGACTATTAATCAGGATTTGGTCTAAATGACCGGTTTGCCCTTTATTACCGATGGAATCCATAGAGGAACATCCGGCAGAAATAAGTCCCTGCTGTTTACCTTTCAATGTCGCATAGATTACGTTAGCCATTATTCAATATCCTTATATTAACAATGTGACTTGGTGCCACGAAGCGTAGAGGTTTATATCATTAAGTGAACCTGCTGAATGTAACATAAGCGCCCATAATAAAGCCCGCATAAAATGCGGGCTCTTGGGGTTGTGGCGTTTCCCTGGTGTTGCCACAAGAAGTCCATTAACCCTAGAGGAATGGCTAAAACTCGTCCAATCGATTCGCTAGATCAATAACACGATATTGATCGGTGAAAACGATCATAGCCCATGCATTGCCTTGCTTCCCCGCTACAGCCTGTTGTCTGGTCGGCCTTCCATCCGTCACCACGTGCAGCCTTATCCGCCTGGCGGCATGCTGTTTGCACCAACTCACAACGGAGCAAGCCGCTTATGGCTGACTATCATCACGGCGTGCGTGTCATCGAAATCAACGATGGCACCCGCGTAATATCTACCGTTTCGACCGCCATCGTCGGCATGGTCTGCACCGGGGAAGATGCCGATGCCACACTGTTTCCCCTTAATACCCCGGTATTGATCACCGATGTGCTGGCTGCCAGTGGCAAGGCCGGTAAAAAAGGCACCCTGGCCGCGTCACTGCGCGCCATTGCCGAACAGGCCAAACCGGTTACGGTGGTGGTGCGTGTGGCCGAAGGCAAAGACGAAGCTGAAACTACGTCCAACATCATCGGCGGTGCGGATGAGAATGGCCGCTACACCGGCATGAAAGCGCTATTGGCCGCGCAAGCAGAATGCGGGGTTAAACCGCGTATCCTCGGTGTACCTGGATTAGATAACCAAGCGGTGGCGACGGCTCTCGCCAGCGTCTGCCAGCAGTTGCGTGCCTTTGGCTATATCAGCGCCTTCGGTTGTAAAACCGTGTCAGAGGCCATCAAGTACCGCGACAACTTCAACCAGCGTGAGCTGATGCTGATCTGGCCGGAGTTCATCACCTGGAACACCACCGCCAACAGCAGCGACATTGCCACGGCCACTGCCCGTGCGCTCGGTCTGCGCGCCAAAATCGACACGGAAACCGGCTGGCATAAAACCCTGTCCAACGTCGGCGTCAATGGCGTGACCGGTATCAGCGCCTCAGTGTTCTGGGATTTGCAGTCACCGGGCACCGATGCTGACCTGCTCAATGAAGCCTGTGTCACCACGCTGATCCGCAAAGACGGTTTCAAGTTCTGGGGCTCCCGCACCTGTTCGGATGATCCGCTGTTCCTGTTTGAGAACTACACCCGCACCGCGCAGGTGATTGCCGACACTATGGCCGAGGCGCACCTGTGGGCCGTTGACCGCCCGGTTACGCCCACGCTGATCCGCGACATGATTGATGGCATCAAGGCCAAATTCCGTGAACTGAAATCCGCCGGGCTGATTATCGACGGGGATTGTTGGTATGACGACAGCGCCAACGACAAAGAAACCCTCAAGGCCGGCAAACTGTTTATCGATTACGACTACACCCCAGTGCCACCGCTGGAAGATTTAACCCTGCGCCAGCGTATCACCGACAAGTATCTGGTGACGTTCGCCGCGTCCGTGAACCGCTAAGGAGCCGTTACGTTATGGCACTGCCGAAAAAACTGAAGTACCTGAACCTGTTCAACGACGGTTACAGCTATATGGGCGTGGTGTCCTCGCTGACGTTGCCCAAGCTCACCCGCAAGCTGGAGAAGTATCGCGGCGGCGGTATGAACGGTGCCGCGTCTACCGATATGGGGCTGGATGATGATGCGCTGGCCCTGGAGTGGTCTATGGGTGGCCTGGATGAATTGGTGTTGCAACAGTGGGGCAGCGTCGATGCGGTGCCGCTGCGCTTTGCCGGTTCGTTCCAGCGTGACGATACCGGTGAGGTCTCCGCCGTGGAGGTGGTGTTGCGTGGCCGCCATAAGGAAATCGACTTTGGCGAGTACAAGCAAGGGGAAGACACTGAAACCAAGGTCGCGACCGAATGCACCTACTTCAAGCTGACCATTGACGGTAAAGAGCTGATTGAAATCGACACCGTGCATATGGTGGAGAAGGTCAACGGCGTTGATCGCCTGGCCGAGCACCGCAAAGCCATCGGCATGTAATTCCTGCACCAGTCTACCCGGCTGGCTGCCATCCCTGTTTATTGAGAGAACATCATGAAAGACGAAAAAGACGACAACCTGGTAATGCTGGAAAACCCGATCCAACGCGGTGACACCACCATTACAGAAGTCCGTATCACCAAACCCAATGCAGGCACTCTGCGTGGTGTCGGGCTGGCGGCTGTTGCCAATGCCGACGTTGACGCACTGCTGATTGTCCTGCCGCGCATGACCTACCCGAACCTGACCAAAGACGAATGCCACCGCCTGGAGTTGCCAGACCTGGTGGCGCTGGCCGGTAAGGTCGTCGGTTTTTTGTCGCCGAACTCGGCAGCGTAGCAATGGACGCCCGTTTGGGCGTGGATGATCTGATGGCGGATATTGCGGTGATATTCCACTGGCCGCCGTCGGAAATGGCCGGGATGTCGCTCACCGAGCTGCTGAACTGGCGGGATAAAGCGGTGCAACGCAGTGGAGTGAACCATGAGTAATCGGCTACAGCTTCAGGTGTTGCTGAAGGCCGTCGACCAGGCTACCCGCCCGTTAAAGAGTATCCAGCAGGCCAGCAAAAAACTGGCGGCGGATATCAACGTGACTCAGGGCACCCTCAAATCCCTGGACGCACAGGCGCGCCGGATTGAGGGCTTTCGTAAAACCAACGGGCAATTGGCGGTCACCGGCGAGGCACTCAAAAAGGCCAAGGCCGAAGCGGCCGCCCTGGCCGTGCAGTTCAGGGCCACGGCAAACCCGACGGCGCAACAGGCGCGGTTACTGGCCGCGTCCAAACGGGCCGCTAATGAGCTGCAAACCAAATACAACGGCCTGCGCCAGTCGGTACAGCGCCAGCGGGAGGCACTCAACGCCGACGGCATCGCTACCCGTAACCTGAGCGCCGAACAGCGCCGGTTAAAAGCCAGCGTGACCGAGGCCAGCGCCAGCCTGGCTCGTCAGCGGCAAGAACTGGAACGCCTGAGCCAAAAACAAAGTGCAGTGAACCGCGTCAATGCACGTTACCAGAGTGGCAAAGCGCTGGCCGGGTCGGTACGCAATGCCAGTGCCGCCGGGGTGGGGGTTGCCACTGCCGGGCTGTACGCCGAAAGCCGGTTTATTGCACCAGGCGTCGAGTTTGACCGGCAGATGTCAGATACCCAGGCCACCCTGGGACTGGCCAAGAATGACCAGCAACTGGCGGCCATCCGTCAACAGGCGCGGGACATTGGCGCAACCACGGCGTTTTCCCCGACCGATGTCGCCCGTACCCAATCGGTGTTGGCAAAGTCCGGCTTTGACGGTAACGCCATTCTTAAATCGACCGAGTCCACCGTCAATCTGGCGTTGGCGTCTGATTTGGACATTGCCGACGCGGCAGACATCATCACCAACATGCAATCGGCGTTTAACCTGCCGATCGATGAGGTGCAGCGCGTTGCCGATGTGATGACCAAGGGGTTCACCAGCTCCAACAGCAACCTGATGGATTTTGGCGAGGCGATGAAGTATGTCGCGCCGATTGCCGAAGCCGCCGGGGCCAGCATTGAAGACACCACTGCAATGCTCGGCGTGCTGGCCGATAACGGCATCAAGGGCAGCATGGCCGGGACGGCGACCAGCGCGATGTTTACCCGCCTCCAGTCCCCGGTCGGGCAAGCGGGGGATGCGTTGTCAGAGCTGGGGGTAAAAACCCAAGACGACAAAGGCAACATGCTGCCGATTGCCGGTATTTTGCAGAAAATCGATACGTCGTTTAAAAAACACAAACTGGGTACCGCGCAGCAGGCGGAATACCTGAAGGTGATTTTTGGCGAAGAGGCGATGAAAGGCGCGATCAAGCTGATCGGTGCCGCCGGTAACGGCAAGTTGGCGACCAAACATGACACGGTGAGCCGTTCCAAAGGGGCGACCGCGCAGATTGCCAAGGTCAAGGTAGACAACCTGGACGGCGACCTGAAAAACCTGTTCTCCGCCTGGGAAGACGTACGTATTGAGGTGTTCGACGGGCAGAACAGTGCGCTGCGTCAACTGACCACCACGGCAACGAATTGGCTGGCAACCGCTGGCACCTGGGTGAGAGCCAATCCTGAACTGGTCGGCACCCTGGTGAAAGTGACCGCCGGGGTCACCGCGCTTATTGGCGGGCTGGCCGCACTCGGTCTGATTGCCTGGCCGGTGATGGCCGGGGTCAATATGTTGGTGGCCGGTGCCGGGTTGTTGAGCACCGTGTTTACTGTGGTGGGTGGTGCGGTTGCGGCAGCGTTTACCGCCATTACCTGGCCGGTTCTGGCATTGATTGCCGCCGTGGCCGCCGGTGCGTTGCTTATCCGCAAATACTGGGAGCCGATCAGCGCCTTTATCGGTGGTGTGGCTGAGGGCTTCAAGGCCGCCATGGCCCCGGTAGCTGCGGCTTTCTCACCGCTCAAGCCGATTTTCGACTGGTTTGGCGAGAAGATTAAAGCCGTCTATGACTGGTTTATGGCGCTGCTGGCCCCGGTGAAGTCTACCCAGGCCGAACTGCAAAGCGCCGCCGAGATGGGGCGTAAGTTTGGATCCGCCATTGCGGGCGCATTGAACCTGCCCATGCAGGTACTGGAGAAGCTCGGCAGCAAGGTCGGTTGGCTGGCGAAAAAGCTCGGCTTGATGAAGGACGAAACCGCCGAACTGGATAAACAGACGGTGATCAATACCCCGCATGCTACCGGTACCGACGGGTTGGGTTATTCGCCCAGCGGTGGCTTGTTGTCGACCAATCCTGCACCGCTAGTGAAAACGGCTCCGCCAGTGGGCGCGCCTGGCGTGCTACCGGCCCCGGTGGTCAATGTGGCTTCCAACACCGCTTTACCGCCGCCCGTGGTGCAGGTTTCTCCGGCAGCCATTGCTTTGTCACCGGAGGTTGAGGCACCCGACCAGCCCACGACATCCGTCATGGCCCCGGAACAGCCCGCGCCGTCGGTGAATGTCCAGGCCGCCAAGCCGTTAGCACCGCAGCATTACGCGCCGGTGGTGCCGGGGGCGTCCAGTGCCTACACCGACAACAGCGTGACGCACAACCAGTTTGATGTTGTCGTTCCCCCGGGGATGAGCCAAGAAGAGATCATCCGGTTGTTGAATGAGGCGCAGGCTCGGCAAGAGCGCGAACGCCGTGCCCGTGCGCGCAGTGCCATGACCAGCTAGAGGAAAATCATCATGATGCTGACATTAGGGTTCTTTGTTTTCATGCTGCAAACGCTGCCTTACCAGTCGATGCAGCGCACGGCGGATTACCGCTGGCCGACCAATGGCCGGGT
This sequence comes from Serratia silvae, assembly GCF_023282985.1. Lineage (GTDB taxonomy): Bacteria > Pseudomonadota > Gammaproteobacteria > Enterobacterales > Enterobacteriaceae > Chania > Chania silvae. Next base: position 360,949 of record NZ_JAGQDC010000003.1, read on the forward strand.
GGGGCAGCGGCCTGCCGCGCAGTTCCTGGGGCTGGATGAGGAGAAAATCACCTTATCCGGGGTGTTGCTGCCGGAAATCACCGGCGGACGCTGGTCACTGCTGACCGTGCAACTGATGGCAGAGCAGGGCCGTGCCTGGCCTCTGATTGAAGGCACCGGCACCATTTACGGCATGTTCGTGATCGAGTCGGTGAGCGAGACACACAGCCAGTTCTTTGCTGACGGCAGCCCGCGCCGCACCGAGTTTACCCTGACGTTAAAACGGGTTGATGAGTCCCTGGCAGCGATGTTTGGCGACCTGCGACAACAGGCGGGTGAGCTGTACGGGCAAGGTGGTGAACTGGCCGGAAAGGTGGGAGACTTCTTGTCATGATAACCAATGTGTCATTACCCGCCGGGGCGCGAATTGCGCCGGACTTCTCCCTGACCCTACAGGGGAACAACATCACCCAGAACATCCGCGCCCGGCTGCTGTCGTTAACGCTGACGGATAACCGGGGCTTTGAGGCTGACCAGCTCGATATCGAACTGGACGACAGCGACGGCCTGATGGTGATGCCGCAGCGTAATGCGGTGCTGTCACTGGCGCTCGGTTGGCAGGGCTCACAACTGATTCACAAAGGGCGGTTTACGGTGGATGAGGTGGAACACCGGGGCGCACCGGATACGCTGACGATCCGCGCACGTAGTGCCGATTTTAGGGGCTCGCTCAATACCCGCCGGGAAGCCTCTTACCATGACACCACCCTGGGTGACATTGTGCAGCAGATTGCCGCCCGCAACCAGCTTACTGCCAAGCTGGCTGCCGGGCTGGACGCGATAAAAATCAGCCATATCGACCAGACTCAGGAAACGGACGCGGCGTTTGCTACCCGGCTGGCGTCACTCAATGGCGCGGTGGCTGCCGTTAAAAATGGGTGCCTGCTGTTAATCCGCCCAGGGAACGGCACCACGGTGAACGGCAAACCGCTGCCGGTGATGACCATCACCCGTCGTGATGGCGATTGGCACAACTTCAGCCTGGCTGATCGGGATGCTTACACGGGCGTGACCGCAAGCTGGCTTAATACCCGACAGCCCAAACCGCAGAAGGTGAAACTGCAGCGTAAACCCAAAACACAGCACCTGCGTGCCCTGCAACACCCGAAGGCCAAACCGACCACACAGAAGGCGGATAAACCGGCTGAAGCGCAGCAAGGGGAATACCTGGTCGGTGCGGAAGATAACGTGTTCACCCTCCCGACGGTGTACGCCACCCAGACGGCTGCCATGCGTGCCGCGCAGGCCAAATGGGAGAAGTTACAGCGTGGTGTGGCCGAGTTCTCGTTATCCCTTGCCATGGGGCGTGCGGATCTGGTGCCGGAAACGCCGGTGCAGGTGAGCGGGTTTAAACAGGTGATCGACGCGCAGCCCTGGATAGTGAGTAAGGTGGTGCATAACCTGAGTAACAGCGGTTTTACGACGGCGGTAGAGTTAGAGGTTTTGTTGTCTGATGTGAATCATGAAGTTTCAAAAAGTGAATAATCAGAATTGTAAATTCACTTAAAGTAAGTTTTGTTTCTGATCGTGCGGCGTATTATCGCGGGAAATGAGCTAAGGAGGAGGGGACAGTAGATGATGCATTGCCCGCTATGCCGAACAGCAGCACATGCCCGTACAAGCCGCTATCTGAGTGAGAACACCAAAGAGCGTTATCACCAGTGCCAAAACATAAACTGTAGTTGTACGTTTGTGACCCTGGAGTCTATACAACGCCAAATCGTGACACCGGGGAAGATTGATATCGTGCCGCCGCACCCAACCAGGGGAAATCAGGGAGCACTTTGGATCTGACAAGAAGCCTGCGAAAGCAGGTTTTTTTTGGCCTGGAGATTTCTGCAGCAAAAAAACTCATCGCCATTTTATCGCCACTTACATCTTAGATAACAAAAAAGCCACCCTGAAAGGTGACTTAATTATATGTTTTTAATGATTAAATTTATAATTTCATGCTAGCAATGAAATGACGCTCAAGTGCTATTAAATAGCTTTGAATGTTTTTCAGATCTATAGGGTCTTCAACGCCTGCACGGTTTCATCGATATCGATTTCATGCTCAGAGAAGACGTGAGTCGCGTTCTGGAAGGTAGTGATTGACAGCATACGCAGCGTTTCCGTGGCGGTCTGCGGTTGCGGACGGATACGGTTCATCAACAACCCGACGGACAACACGGTGTTCTCTTTATCGACCTCCGCCTTGACCGGGACTTCTTTGGTAAAGGTATTGAAGGACTTGATGCTGGAGATTTTAATTCTCTCGTTGGCGATGGTGATGTACTTGCTTGCTGCCTGAACCTTCACCGCATAGGCCGATGGTCCTTTGGTATTGTTGGTCGGCTCAAAGGTCACCAGCGCGTTTTTCTTAATCAGCTCTGGGTTTTGCACTTTAATCACGTGAAAATAACGATTTTCCCCGTTCTCGTCGGTGATAAAACCGAAGCCTTTGTCCTCAAAAAAAGTCGTTATCTTGCCGTTCATGGTCATTCTCATCAGGTCGTTCGTAACAGCGCTAATGATAGCGCGTAATGCTGCGTAGTGACAGGGGAGCGGTGTTTCATCGGCCACTCAACGGTTTTTTGGCGGATAGGGCTGCCTTGGCAATATCTGGTAACCAAGGATTTCAATTTACATGGCAAATAACCAACTTTTTCACTTTTTATCGATTTTATGTGATCTGTGTTGTGGACAAAATCCCGTCTAGTTGCTGTACTGTATGGGACACACATTTTGTGTCTTACATTCACGTTAAAGGTAAGTTTGATGTCTAAGATTAAAGGTAGCGTTAAGTGGTTTAATGAATCTAAAGGTTTCGGTTTCATTACTCCAGAAGATGGTAGCAAGGACGTTTTCGTTCACTTCTCTGCCATCGCTAGCAATGGTTTCAAAACTCTTGCTGAAGGCCAGCGTGTAGAATTTGAAATCACGAACGGTGCCAAAGGGCCATCTGCTGCTAACGTTATCGCTATCTAAGCTACAGTAGCCAAAATTGTTAAAACCCGCTCCATGAGCGGGTTTTTTATGCTGTTTTTTCAGGCCGAGGAGCTGTTAAGGGAACAGGTAAACCTTGATGAAGGTCAGGACGATCAGCATGCACGCCAGGGTGACAATCCATTCAGTAGCGGTTTTTGGCAGGGTAAACATTTAATTCCTCACTCAGCCCAAGATACTGAGCGAGGATTATCCCGATGGCAGATTAAGAAAACATTAAGCCCAGCGATTTTATTGGCCGTAGAATGTTCTAACCAGCATAAAGGCCAACAGCGTCATCGCCAGCGAACCCGCCAGGTTGAGTAGCATATTGGCGATGGCCCAGACAACGCGCCCGTCCTGCAACAGATAAACCATTTCGAGTGAGAAGGTAGAGAAGGTGGTCAGTCCGCCGCAAAAGCCGGTGGTGATCAGCAACTTCCAAACCGGATCAATGTGTGTCATGCGGATAAATAGCGCCAGGGCCAACCCGATGATAAAGCCCCCCACCAGGTTCACAGTCAAGGTGCCCAATGGAATATGCGGATGTAGAGGGTTGAGCTTAAGGCTCACTGCCCAGCGCAATACGCTACCCAAACCACCGCCAATAAACACAGCCAGTAAAGAACCCCACATGGTGATAAATCCTGTCATAAAGATGGAAGATGCTCAGAAAGGCTCAGGCAAACGCCTACGTGCCTCTCTAAGAGGTTACGTAGACATCATCAGCCTGCAAAGGCGGTTATGGAGGAATGTCATCTCCGTTTGTTGGCACGATGCGCTCGTGTGGGAAATATTTTACACCTTGTCGCTGTGGTTTTGTAGTGGCAGGTGCCAGACGGAAATTGCCCGCCTCACCTGAATAATTACGCTCAAGTTATTAATTTATTAGCTTAATAAATTAGTGGGCTAACATTGATATACGGCGCGCTCCTGGCGGTTGCGGCCATTATTTTTAGCCCGATACAGCGCAATATCGGCAGCCTTCAGCCACTCCTGGTAGCCGGTCATTTCGGGCTGGTAATCGGCGACCCCGGCGCTGATATTCAGTTTTAACCCGGGGGCCTCACGGAAGACGACCTCGTTCAGGCGCTCTTGAATACGATGGAGTGCCAGGCTGGCCTGTTCGGCGCTGGTATTAGGCAACACCGCGCCGAATTCATCACCGCCGTAGCGGCCAACGATATCCACCGCCCTCAGCCCCAGCACCAACTCTTCCGTCAGAACGATCAGCGCCTCATCCCCCAGGCCATGGCCAAAGGTGTCGTTGATGGCTTTGAAATGGTCAATATCCATCAGGATCAGCGTAGCCGCATGGTTATATCGCCGGCAGCTATCAAACTCATTGTGCAGCAGGTGTTCCCAATGGCGGCGGTTATACACGCCGGTCAAGCCATCGCGAATGCTGATACGCAATAATTCATGCTGCTTTTCTGCCAGCCGCTTGGCGGTTTGATAGGTCACGTAGCCAAGGAAAACCGGGTAGATGAAGATCATCGGCAGGCATAGATAAACCTGCTGCGGTGTGGATTGTGGCGCGAAGGGGAAGCCCAGTATCGCACTGGTAACCAGTGCCCCGATAATTTGCGCCATCAGCCCTTTGAAATATAGAGACGGCCCGCCGGAAGCGATATTGTTCATCCCCATCATTGACAGGATCACAATGGCTGGTAGTGCATTGAACCCCATGATTGCCACCCACATCCCGCCAAGTAGCGCATCGATGAGTAGGTTGCGGATCTCTGTAGCGTAGGGGGTTTCGCTGCGGATAGACCACTGATAAGCGACGTGTGGCCAGAGAAAGCCGTTAACTACCAGCAGGATCCACACGCCAACCGGTTGGTGCTCTGGATAGAGCGCCGTAAGTACGCAAAAGAAACCAATCCCTAGGCCGACAATACGTGGCAGGTAGAGGCGCCTGGCGAAGTTGAGACCTGCACGCCGGGTGTTAATAGCCGATGGGGCTGTAGGCATCCAATGTTTCCCTGTGATGAACTGAGCAGCCGAGCTAGCGCCGGAAAAAAGCAAAGTGGAAAAAATATGCCCTATAATCTAAGCATAGAACATCTCGGGTAGATCTCACCCTGTTACATCTTGTTGTTGTTATAGCCAAGAGAAAGTAGCTAAATACCTACAGACTAAGTTTGTCCCCGTGCTGTGTCCTGCAGCCATAAATGAATAAAGAAGGTGCATATGGAAGGTATCAGTATTACCAAGCTACTGGTAATTGCGGTGTTGATCGTGTTGCTGTTCGGTACCAGCAAACTGCGTACTCTGGGCGCGGATCTGGGCGCGGCGTTGAAAGGCTTCAAAAAAGCGGTGGGCGACGACACCCCTCCTGCACAGAGTACGACTGAAACGCCTACGGTGCAGCAGAGCGTCGAAAAGAAAGATATTTAACCGCCTCTGCCGTTGAACCATAAAAAACGGATGCCGCAAGGACATCCGTTTTTGGTATTAATTGCCGCCTAAGCGTAACAAAAGGTTACCGCGTTTACTTCACTTCCAGCCCTTTGGCCTGCAAGTCTGCATGATAGGACGAGCGTACAAACGGGCCGCAGGCAGCATGGGTAAAGCCCATCGCCATGGCTTCTTCTTTCATTTCGTCAAACTCCGCCGGGCTGACATAACGCTGTACTGGCAGATGGTGACGGCTTGGTTGCAGATATTGCCCCAGCGTCAGCATGGTGACGCCATGACGACGCAGATCGCGCATCACTTCCACGATTTCCGCGTTGGTTTCACCCAGACCCACCATCAGGCCCGATTTGGTCGGGATAGAGGGGTGAGCTTCCTTAAAGCGTTCCAGCAACTTCAACGACCACTCGTAATTAGCCCCAGGTCGTACCTGGCGGTAAATACGTGGTACGTTTTCCAGGTTGTGGTTAAACACGTCTGGTGGCGTGGCAGTAAGGATTTCCAGCGCACGATCCATACGACCGCGGAAGTCTGGCACCAGGGTTTCAATCTTGATGGTCGGGCTCTTGGCACGGATAGCGGTAATACAGTCGGCAAAGTGTTGTGCGCCACCGTCACGTAAATCGTCACGGTCAACCGAAGTGATCACCACATAGCGTAGGGCCATGTCGGCAATGGTCTGCCCCAGCTTTTCCGGCTCGTTGGTATCGGGAGCCACCGGGCGGCCATGGGCCACGTCGCAGAATGGGCAACGGCGGGTACAGATGGCCCCCAGGATCATGAAGGTGGCGGTACCGTGGTTAAAGCACTCAGACAGGTTCGGGCATGAAGCCTCTTCGCAGACCGAATGCAGACCGTTCTTGCGCATCGCGGCCTTGATGCCTTGAATACGCGTGGAGTCGGCAGGAAGTTTGATCTTCATCCACTCGGGCTTGCGTAACAGTTCTTGGCGTTCGGTGACTACCGTTTTTACCGGGATCAACGCCATTTTGTCTGCATCGCGGTATTTAACGCCGCGTTCCATCTGAATCGGTTTACTCATAATCGTGCAGGTTCCAGTTACGAAGCTCGACCGTCTGGTAGCCGAGTAAATGAACAAATTCCTGTACCAGAATGGGATGCACATCGGCTATCCCGACACCTGGTGCCAGCGCGCTGACTTGTGTCATCTGCATTCCTGCATAACCGCAGGGATTGATGCGTTGGAAAGGGGTGAGATCCATGGCGACATTCAGGGCCAAGCCATGAAATGAGCTACCTTTGCGGATCCGCAAACCTAATGAACAAATCTTTTGTTCGCCCACGTACACGCCGGGCGCATCCGGGCGGGCGCGTGATTCGATCTTGAAATGGGCGAGGGTATTAATTACGGTCTCTTCCAAGGCCGTGACGAGTTGGCGAACACCCACTTTATTGCGTTTCAGATCCACCATCACGTACAGCACCTGCTGGCCGGGGCCATGATAGGTGACCTGGCCACCGCGATCGCTCTGGATCACCGGGATATCACCTGGCATCAGCAGATGCTCTGCTTTACCGGCTTGGCCTTGAGTGAACACGGCTTGATGCTGCACCAGCCACAATTCATCGAGCGTGGACTCGTCACGATGATTGGTGAAGCTGTGCATGGCTTGGGATACAGGCTCATAGGGCTGCAACCCTAGCTGACGGAGAATGATCTTATTGTGTTGCAAGCGGGGCATCGTCAGGTTACAGAAGTGGTAAAAAACATTATACCGGGCGCTCTGGCCCGCGACCAGCATTTATCCCTGGTGAACCAGGGCAACCCGGATCGTGGTGGCGCTGAACCAGGTTGGCTGGCAGGGAGTTATGCTGTAATTACAGCACCATACGGACAATTTCAATATTGCCCAACTCTTCATACAACGTTTCCACCTGATCGATATGGGTGGCGGTGATGGTGATGGAAACGGAGTGGTAGTTGCCTTTGCTGCTCGGTTTGACCTGTGGGTTGTAATCCCCTGGAGCATGGCGTTGCACCACTTCAACCACCTGGTCTACCAGCTCTGGGTGTGCCAGGCCCATTACCTTGTAGGTAAAGGTACAAGGGAATTCGAGCAGTTCGTTCAGTTTAGTCTTTTGCATGTTGTGGCGCTCCAGCTGTGGCGTATCTCTAAATTATAACTCCCGCCGAGGCGGGAGTTAGTGTTAATTGTTATATGGGGCCGAACTCAGCCGATTCAAGGTTAGCCGAACCAGTGATGGAACATCAGGCGGATATAATCCACGATGCGACCGAAGAAGCCACCTTCTTTCACTTCGTTCAGCACCACCAGAGGACGCTGATCGATGGTTTTGCCATCCAGCTGGAAGTTAATGGTGCCAACCACCTGGTTTTTGGCCAGCGGGGCATGAATCTCTGGGGTATTAAGCACATAGCTGGCTTTCAGATCTTTCATCCGGCCGCGTGGGATGGTCAGAAAGGCATCTTTGTCTACGCCCAGCTCGACGCGATCGGCATCACCGAACCAAACGGGTTCAGAGGCGAACTCTTTGCCTGCTTTCAGCGGCGCGACGGTTTCAAAGAAGCGGAAGCCCCAGGTCAGCAGTTTTTTGCTCTCGGTTTCGCGGCCTTTGTAGGTACGGCCACCCAGCACGGCGGAGATCAGACGCATCTGGCCTTCCGTAGCTGAAGCCACCAGGTTATAACCCGCCGAATTGGTGTGGCCGGTTTTAATCCCATCGACGTTCAGGCTGGTATCCCACAGCAGACCGTTACGGTTCAGCTGACGGATATTGTTAAAGGTGAACTCTTTCTCTTTATAGATAGCGTATTCGTCCGGCACATCGCGGATCAGCGCCTGGCCGATCAACGCCATATCACGCGCCGAGCTGAACTGACCATCCGCATCCAGGCCGTGTACGGTTTGGAAGTGGGTGTTTTGCAGGCCGAGCTGTTTGACGTAGGTGTTCATCAGGTTAACAAACGCATCTTGGCTGCCAGCAACGTAGTCCGCCATGGCAACACAGGCATCATTACCGGATTGCAGGTTGATACCACGAGTCAGCTTCGAAACCGGCACGCGGTCGCCCGGCTTGAGGAACATCAGTGAGGAACCTTTGAACACCGGGTTACCGGTAGCCCAGGCGTCCTGACCTACGGTGACCATGTCTTCCTGGCCAATTTTGCCGGATTTCAGCGCCTGGCCGATGACGTAACTGGTCATCATTTTGGTCAGGCTGGCAGGGTTGCGGCGTGCGTCGGCATTCGATTCCGCCAACACTTTACCGGAGTTGTAATCAATCAGGATGTAGGCCTCTGCATCAATCTGCGGCACACCTGGGATCATGGTTTTAATATTAACGTCGTCTGCGTGGGCTACTGACGCTGCGCTGAGCGCGATGGCAGTGCCAAGCGTGAGGCTTTTGATTAAGCGAAAAGAGGTTACCTGTTTCATGATCGGGACTACAACATCCGTAAAAGTTAAGTTAAAAAACGAGTCACACTATAGCAGACGGGACCCCGGCAGGCATTAGCCATTCGGCCGACAGTAGGGGGTTTACACAGATTTACCTGAAAGAAAATGTTTCAGATAAGTCAACAAGCTGCTGTCGGCGGTATCGGCCTGCCGAGTTTCACGACTAGGGTGCGGCAGTGATAAAGGACTGTTGTTGCGCCTCACTGGCCAGGCGCTGTTGCAACTGTGCGGCCTGTTGACGATTGCTGAATGGACCTAGCTGCACGCGGTAGACGGCGCCATTGGCGGCGACCTTACCGGGAACGCCAAACTGCTGGCTCAGCTGTTGTTGCCAGCTTTGCGCACGCTCGGCATTACTCAGGGCGCCCACCTGTACGACATAGCTGCCGCTGGCTGCGCCTGCGGTGGCCACAACCGGGGCGGCAGTTGCTGCACTGATGACCGATTGGGATTCTGAACCTTCCAATACGCCAGGGGCTAACGGCTGCGGCGCGCCAAGGAAACTACCGCTGCGGCCGTTGGAGGTGCTGGTGTCGTTGTTGTTCATGCTGCCGTTGTCGATCGCTTGAGCGATAGGGGCGGCAACCGGTGTCGATTGTTGCATCGGCGTGTCCATACCGCCGCCAGAGGTGAGATCCGGGCGTGGAGGCAGGGCGTAACTTTGCTTGGCGACGACGGTACCCACGGTGCCTGGGCCGCTCAACGTTCCATCCGGGGCTACCTTGATAAAGTCGACCTTCACCTTGGTGTTGTTAGACAGGTTGAGGCGATCGGCTGCTGCTTTGGACAGGTCGATAATCCGGCCGGAGGTATAAGGGCCGCGATCGTTGACGCGTACCACCAGTTGACGGCCATTGGCCAGGTTGGTGACGCGTACATAGCTTGGGATAGGCAAGGTTGGATGTGCAGCGGTCAGCGCATTGGGATCGAACTGCTCACCAATAGCGGTAGTGTTGCCGTTGGCCTCTTCGCCGTACCAAGCCGCCAGGCCGGTTTGCGAGAAGTTCTGAGGATCTTGCACGATACGATAAGTGTCGCCATTAACCTTATAATCCTGCAGAGTGCCAGGGTTATAGGGTTCATAGTGAGGCTCCACGCCGCCGATTTCGGTCACCGGCCCGTTATAGGCTGGTTGCACCGGAGCCTGTGTTTCTTCCGTCGTGGTAGTACAGGCGGAAAGTAATACCGCAGCAGCAACCGCGCCGACCCAAAGCCATTCCTTACGCATTGCACACCTCTTATAGATTTTTAGACAACATTTTCCGATGCGTGTGGATCGACATCACGATGCCGAACCCAGCCATGAGTACGATCAGCGCCGAACCCCCGTAGCTGACCAAAGGCAAAGGTACGCCAACTACCGGTAAAATACCACTGACCATACCAATGTTAACAAACACATAGACGAACAGGATCAGCATCAGCCCACCGACCATCACGCGGCCAAAGGTGGTCTGTGCCCGTGCGGCGATCATCAGCCCGCGGATAATCACCAGCAGATACAGCACCAGCAGTACCAGTACGCCGATCAGGCCAAGTTCCTCCGCCAACACCGCGAAGATAAAGTCGGTGTGGCGTTCCGGCAGGAATTCCAGCTGGGACTGGGTGCCATGCAGCCAGCCCTTGCCCGACAGACCGCCAGAGCCGATGGCGATTTTCGACTGAATAATATGGTAGCCAGCCCCTAACGGATCGCTTTCCGGATCGAGCAGCATCATCACGCGGTCACGCTGATAGCCATGCATCAGGAAGAACCACAACACCGGGATAAAGGCGGCCAACGCTACGGCAGCCACGGCGATCAGCTTCCAGCTCATTCCCGACAGGAACAGCACAAACAACCCAGAGGCGGCGATCAGGATCGAGGTGCCCAGATCGGGCTGTGCGGCAACCAGCAAGGTGGGCATGAAGATCAGCACCAGCGCGATGCCGGTATTCTTCAGCGAAGGTGGACACACGTCACGGTTCATAAAGCGCGCGACCATCAGCGGCACGGCGATCTTGGCGATTTCCGAAGGCTGGAAGCGCACAAAGCCCAGATCCAGCCAGCGCTGTGCCCCTTTACTGATTTGGCCAAAAGCGTCCACCAGGATCAGCAATATCACGCAGAAAATATACAGGTAGGGAGCCCAGCTTTCATAAACTCGTGGCGGGATTTGCGCCATCACTCCCATCACGATCAGCCCCATCAGGATCTGGCCAATCTTGCGTTCCATCATGCCTATATCCTGGCCACTGGCGCTCCACATCACGAAGGCGCTGTAGACCAGCAAGGCCAGAATAAACAACAGGAATGTGGGATCGATATGGATTTTGGTCCAAATAGAACCCTTTTGTTGGCTTTCAGTCATGTTCTACCTTAATCACCTTCTATACCTGGCGGCAGCGGTACTGCATCCGGTAATTGCGTATTGTTGTCGCCCAACAGGATGTGGTCGAGGATCTGACGGGTAATGGTACCTACCGCCGGGCCTGAACCGCCGTTTTCCAGAATGATGGCCACCGAAACCGTTGGGTTATCGTAGGGTGCAAAGGCCGTCATCAATTTATGGTCCCGCAGGTGTTCAGCGAGTTTGTGGGCGTTGTAGGTTTCATAGCCGAAGACCTGCGCGGTACCCGATTTTGCCGCGGCTTTATACGGTGTCTTGTCAAAGAACTTGCGCGCCGTGCCGTTAGGCCGGTTGGCAACGCCGTACATGCCGTCTTTGGCTATTTCCCAGAAGCCTGAATGGATATCGCCGATCTGCTTGCTCTCTTTTTGCTTGAACGGCACCAATACGCCGTTGATCTTGGTACTTTGCAGCAGATGCGGATCTTTGACGTTGCCGTCGTTAATCAGGGTGTTCAGCGCCTTGGCCATCTGGATTGGCGTAGCGGTCCAGTAGCCCTGGCCGATGCCCACCGGAATGGTGTCGCCCTGATACCACGGTTTCTTGTAACGTTTGAATTTCCAGTCGCGTGTTGGCATCAGGCCGGAGCGCTCTTCGGAAAGATCGATACCGGTATATTCGCCGTAGCCGAATTTGGTCAGCCAGGTGGACAGGCGATCGATCCCCATATCGTAAGCCACCTGATAGAAGTAGGTATCCGCAGACTCCTCCAGCGCTTTGGTGACGTTGAGGCGGCCATGCCCCCATTTTTTCCAGTCGCGGAAGCGTTTCTCTGATCCTGGCAATTGCCACCAGCCCGGATCGAACACGACGGTATTTTTGGTGATCACCCCGGCACTGAGAGCGGAAACGGCAATATAGGGTTTGACCGTAGAAGCCGGTGGGTACACCCCTTGGGTGGCACGGTTGATCAGCGGGCGGTTCGGATCGCTGAGCAGCCCCTGATAATCCTTGTTGGAGATGCCATCAACAAACAGATTGGGGTCGTAGCTGGGGTTGGAAACCATCGCCAAAATCCCGCCAGTGCGCGGATCGCTGACCACCACGGCGGCGCGGCTGCCTACCAGTAACTGCTCGATATAGCGTTGCAGGTTGAGATCCAGCGTCAGATAAACGTCTTTTCCGGCGGAAGGTGGTTGCTCATGCAACTGGCGGATCACCCGGCCACGGTTGTTGACTTCAACTTCTTCATAGCCGGTTTTACCATGCAGGACGTCTTCATAGTAACGTTCGATACCCAACTTGCCGATATCATGGGTGGCGGCATAGTTGCGCAGCTGGCCGTCTTTGTCCAGGCGCTCGAGGTCGCGGTCATTAATTTTCGACACGTAACCGATCACGTGGGTGAGAGCCGACCCATAAGGATAATAGCGACGCTGGTAGCCTTTGACTTCCGCGCCGGGGAAGCGGAATTGATTGACGGCAAAACGGGCCACCTGCACTTCGGTGAGTGGGGTTTTCACCGGGATCGAGACGAAACGGCGCGAGCGCTTGCGCTCTTTCTCAAAGTTGGCGATATCGTCGTCGGTAAGATCGACTATTGGGCGCAGGGCATCCAGCGTGGCTTTCAGATCGTCCACTTTCTCTGGCATCAGCTCCAACTGGTAAATAGTGCGGTTAAGCGCCAGCGGCGTGCCGTTGCGATCATAAATGATGCCGCGGCTGGGGGCGATAGGCAGCAGCTTGATGCGGTTTTCATTGGAACGGGTGCGGTAATCTTCAAAACGCACGATTTGCAGATTATACAGATTGGCAATCAGGATGCCTGTCAGCACCAGAATGATAAAAAACGCCACCACGGCGCGGCGTACAAACAGGGCAGACTCGGCCGTATAGTCGCGAAAAGGGTTACGTTCTATTTTCATCCCGCTGCTTTTTTTCACTCTGTTACTGTCACCACCGGTTACTCCCGGTGGTAAGGATGATTTGTAGTAATACTCCAGGCGCGGTAGAGGCTCTCTGCCACCAAAACACGCACTAAAGGATGCGGTAACGTTAATGGGGAAAGCGACCAGCTTTGCTCGGCGGCGGCTTTACAGGCCGGAGCCAGCCCCTCAGGGCCGCCAATCAACAGGCTGACGTTGCGGCCATCCTGTTTCCAGCGTTCGAGCTGTTGTGCCAACTGGGGCGTTTCCCACGGGGTGCCCGGGATATCCAACGTAACGATGCGGTTACCTTTGCCCACCGCTGCCAGCATCTGCTCGCCTTCCTTTTCCAGAATGCGTTTGATATCTGCATTCTTGCCGCGTTTGCCCGCCGGGATCTCGGTCAGTTCAAACGGCATATCTTTCGGAAAGCGATGCAGGTAATCCATAAAGCCGGTCTGCACCCAGTCGGGCATTTTGGTGCCGACTGCAACCAATTGCAGTTTCACCGCTTAACCCCAGAGCTTTTCCAGTTCGTACAATTGGCGACTTTCTTCCTGCATCACGTGCACAATCACTTCGCCCAGATCGACCACTATCCAGTCGGAAACGGCCTGGCCTTTCATGCCATACAGTTCCATACCGGCGGCGCGGGCTTCTTGCACGACGTGTTCGGCAATCGACATCACATGACGGCTTGAGGTGCCGGTACAGATGATCATGCAGTCGGTGATGCTGGATTTACCCTGAACATTCAGAGCGATAATATCCTGGCCTTTCAGGTCATCAATTTTATCGATGACAAAATCTTGGAGCGCTTTACCTTGCAAAGGTTCCCCCTCGGGTGTGTTCTGTTCATCAGGACGCTATGGACAACTGCCCAAAGTCACTGGCCTGAATCGTGATGGTTTCGGCAGGATGCCGCTGAAAGCCTGCTGGTTTTGCCAGCTAGCCAAGATCCTTGGGGTTTTCAGCGGATACCTGAAAAATAGCGGCGCAGTATAGCATGCGGCCTATCGATATAAACCCTGTAACTCGATATAACGCTGCACCGGGCGTGGCAGCAAATCATCACAGCTGATGCCTTGGTGACGACGCTGGCGTATCTCGGTGGCGGATATCTCCAGTAAAGGGGTATCTGCCAGGTAGATAAACCCGTGAGGCTGGCGACTGAGCAGGGTGGCATCGGCGATCCGGTGCTGATCCAGCCAGCGTTGCAGCTCTGGCGTATCCATCTGCTGGTTATAACCCGGGCGTGCCAGCACCAATAGGTGGCAGAAGTGTAACAGGTCTTGCCAGCGGTGCCATTTGTGCAGGCTTAGTAGCGAATCCTGGCCAATAATAAACGCCAGAGGTGCCGTGGCGCCACGTTCTTTACGAATCGTTTCGAAAGTCTCGACGGTGTAAGACTCGGTGGCGCGGTGCAATTCACGATCATCCACGGTAAACAACGGGTTACCGGCGATGGCCAGCTCGACCATGGTTAGCCGCTGCTGCGCGTTGGCCTCCGGCTGTGGCCGATGGGGAGGCACATGGTTGGGTAATAACGTGACCTTATCAAGGCCGACTTCTTCAGCCAAGGCCACCACCGGGCGCAGATGGCCATAGTGGATTGGGTCAAAGGTGCCACCGAAAAAGGCGTGCAGGGTATGCGGATGTTGCGGGCTAGTAGGCATCGGTGACACTCGTGGCCAGAGGTTTGCCGCAAAGCAGCATCGACAGAGTTTCCAGCTCCGGCCAAACCGACTGGCCGTAGTCTTTCTTGAGGGTAAGCTCAATTTGTGCCAACAGGTGTACCGCCTGCCGCAATTGCTGACCTGACAGGCGTTGCAAAGCCTGAGTGATCAGGCTGCGGCGGTTTTGCCAGACCTTTAGCTGATCGAATAGCGTACGTAGCGGGGTATGCGCCATGCGGCGTTGCAGGTTCAGCAGCATCAGCAGTTCCCGTTGCAGGGTACGCAGCAAGATCACCGGCTCGACATCCTCTTGCTGGAGTTGCCGCAAGATATGCCAGGCACGTTTGCTCTTGCCTGCCAGCAGGGCATCCAGCCAGTGGAACGGGCTGAAGTGGGCGGCATCGTTTACCGCCTGCTCTACGCGGGGCAGCGTCAGTTTGCCATCGGGATGCAGTAGCGATAGCCGTTCCAACGCCTGTGAAAGTGCCAGCAGGTTGCCTTCATAGCAGTAACACAGCAGTTGATTGGCCGCGTCATCGAGATCCAACCGCATGGATTTGGCGCGTTGGGCGACCCAGCGTGGCAGTTGTGCCTGTTCCGGCGTTTGGCAACTGACCATGGCACCATTGGCGCTGAGCGCCTTGAACCAGGCGCTGTTCTCCTGAGCTTTGGTCAGGCGCGGGCCACGCAGTACTAACAGGATGTCGTCATGCAGCAAAGCGGCCAGTTTCACCAGTTGTTCGCCGATCGGGGCCGTTGGGCCGTTCTCGGGGAAAATCAGCAGCAGGGTTTGTCGGCTGGCAAACAGGCTCATGGCCTGGCAGATGCTGAAGATGGCATCCCAGTCGGTATGGACATCCAGGGAAATGCTGTAATGCTCGGTGAACTCTTGTTGTTGGGCGGCCTGGCGGATCAGATCCTGGCTTTCCTGCAGCAACAAGGGTTCATTACCGCTTAATAAATAACAAGCGCGCAGCCCCTCTCGGAGCTGCGCGGCAAGTTGTTCAGGATAAAGACGGATCATTGTGCTGCGGTACTGGCTGCTTTTTCACCGGCGATAGCGGCTTTTTCTTGCGTTTCTTGCACCGCAGCGTGCACCGCTAGCATCTTACGCAGAATCTGCTGGGCAGCTTGCTCACGCATTTCCTGCATGATGATGTCTTGCTCGGAGTCTTTGGCCAATGCCGTCAACGGGTTGTCAAAGAAAGAACGGAAAACTTTGACGTTAATCGGGTAAATGTCATGGCCTGGGATCAATACTTGAGCCTGCACCGTCATCACCAATTGATACTCCGCGGTTTTACCATCCTGGAAGATAGAAACCGTATCCTGGTTTTGCGTCGAATTGACGATGCGCAGTGACGGGACTTCCTTGTGGGCCGGATCGTATTTGACCACGGTAGCCCCGCTTAGACGCAATTGCTCGCGCACGGCACGGGTCAGTGGGCCAAAGGGATCATAGCTATCCAGGATCAGCGTATGCAATTCTGTGGGCACCTGCGCGTTGCCACGCAGATGAAAACCGCAGCCGGCGGTGACAAGCACCGCCAACCCCAGCAACAACGTCAGAATACGATGTCGCACAAAGCCTCCTTGTGTTAACCCACAACCAGGTTAAGCAATTTGCCTGGAACATAGATCACTTTACGGACCGTGACCCCTTCCAGATATTTAGCCACCAGATGGTCCTGGGCGGCGCGTTCACGCACTTGTTCTTCGCTAGCATCGGCTGGCACGGTGACTTTTGCCCGAACCTTGCCGTTAACCTGTACCACCACCAGTTTGGAGTCTTCCACCATTGCGGCTTCGTCAGCTACCGGCCATGGCGCAGTGTCTACGTCGCCTTCGGCGTTCAACGCCTGCCACAGAGTGAAACAGACGTGTGGCGTGAACGGATACAGCATACGCACCACGGCCAGCAAGGCCTCTTGCAGCAGAGCGCGATCCTGTTCACTTTCCTGCGATGCACGGCCCAGCTTGTTCATCAGCTCCATCACGGCGGCGATGGCGGTGTTGAAGGTCTGGCGGCGGCCGATATCGTCGGTTACTTTGGCGATGGTTTTGTGCACGTCGCGGCGCAGGGCTTTTTGATCTTCATTGAGCGTGCTGATGTTCAGTGGCTGAACGGCACCTTTCTCAACGTGGTCGTAAGCCAGCTTCCACACGCGCTTCAGGAAACGGTTTGCCCCTTCAACGCCAGATTCTTGCCATTCCAGCGTCATTTCTGCCGGGGAAGCAAACATCATAAACAGACGCACGGTATCCGCGCCGTATTTCTCTACCATCACCTGCGGGTCGATGCCGTTGTTCTTCGACTTCGACATTTTGCTCATGCCAGCATAGACCAGTTCGCGGCCTTCTGGATCGGTCGCTTTGACAATGCGGCCCTTCTCGTCGCGTTCGACGTTGGCATCAACCGGGGATACCCAGACGCGTTCGCCGCTGGTACCGGTGTAGTAGAAGGCATCGGCCAACACCATGCCTTGGCACAGCAGGCGTTTGGCAGGCTCGTCTGAATCGACCAAGCCAGCGTCGCGCATCAGCTTGTGGAAGAAACGGAAATACATCAGGTGCATGATGGCGTGTTCGATACCGCCGACATATTGATCGACCGGCAGCCAGTAGTTGGCCGCAGCCGGATCCAGCATGCCTTTGTCGTACTGCGGGCAGGTGTAACGCGCGTAGTACCAGGAAGATTCCATAAAGGTGTCGAAGGTGTCGGTTTCACGCAGCGCTGGCTGGCCGTTAACAGTGGTTTTTGCCCACTCGGGATCGGCTTTGATCGGGCTGGTGATGCCGTCCATCACGACATCTTCCGGTAAGATCACCGGCAGTTGGTCTTCTGGCGTTGGCATTACGGTGCCGTCTTCCAGGGTGACCATTGGGATAGGAGCACCCCAGTAGCGTTGACGGGATACGCCCCAGTCGCGCAGACGGTAGTTCACTTTGCGCTGGCCGACGCCTTTGGCCACCAGTTTGTCGGCGATGGCGTTAAAGCCCGCCAGGTGATCCAGACCGTCGAATTCGCCGGAGTTGAACAGCGTGCCTTTTTCGGTCATCGCTTCAGCGCTGACGTCTGGTTTGCTGCCGTCCAGGCTCAAAATGACCGGTTTGATCTGCAGGTCGTATTTGGTGGCGAATTCCCAGTCACGCTGATCGTGGCCAGGGACGGCCATTACCGCGCCGGTGCCGTATTCCATCAGGACAAAGTTGGCTACCCAGATCGGCAGCTTCTCGCCGCTCAACGGATGAATGGCAAACAGGCCGGTGGCCATGCCTTTCTTCTCCATGGTGGCCATTTCGGCTTCGGCAACCTTGGTGTTGCGGCATTCGTCGATGAAGTCCGTCAGTGCCGGGTTATTGACCGCGCCCTGCTGTGCCAGTGGGTGACCTGCGGCAACGGCCACATAGGTAGCCCCCATAAAGGTGTCTGGGCGGGTGGTATAGACGGTGACTTTCTCAGCGCTGTCGGCAACGTCGAAGGTGATTTCTACCCCTTCGGAACGGCCAATCCAGTTGCGCTGCATGGTTTTCACTTGCTCTGGCCAGCTTTCCAGCGTGTCCAGATCGTTGAGCAGTTGATCGGCGTAATCGGTGATTTTAATAAACCACTGTGGGATCTCTTTACGCTCAACCTTGGTATCACAACGCCAGCAGCAGCCGTCGATCACCTGTTCGTTGGCCAACACGGTCAGATCGTGTGGGCACCAGTTCACCGCAGAGGTCTTCTTGTAGACCATGCCTTTTTCATACAGCTTGGTGAAGAACCACTGCTCCCAACGGTAGTAGTCAGGATCGCAGGTGGCGATTTCGCGGTCCCAGTCATAGCCGAAGCCCAGCAGTTTTAGCTGGTTCTTCATATATTCGATGTTGTCGTAGGTCCAAGGGGCCGGTGCGGTTTTGTTTTTTACCGCCGCGCCTTCAGCCGGCAAGCCAAACGCATCCCAGCCAATCGGCTGTAGCACGTTTTTGCCCAGCATACGCTGGTAGCGGGAGATCACGTCGCCAATGGTGTAGTTACGAACATGACCCATGTGCAGACGACCGGAAGGGTATGGCAGCATGGATAGGCAGTAATACTTTTCCTTGCTGGCGTCTTCGGTAACCTTGAAAGTTTGCTTCTCTTGCCAGTGAAGCTGTACGTTCGATTCTATCTCTTCGGGGCGGTATTGCTCTTGCATGGCGGCCGATGGTCCTGTAGGTGTGTAACAGCTACATCCGTAGCATTCTGTGAGTATCTTTAGATCTGCATAGCATAGCTGATAAGACCTGCCAGCAACAACACCAAGCGGCCCGACTCGACGTATTAAAAAAATATCCAGGCCATGATGTGACTCACAATCTGCCAAAACCTCACCTAGCCAAGCCACATCAGTGATTTACGACTAAAATAATAACGGATAGGCTGTGTTTCTCAATTGGGCGTGGTGCCGTCGCAGACACAAAAGCCCGTTATCAAGGCGGAGGGGGAAGGGCATAGTGGGTCTACGTTCAAGCCCGACAACGCAGAGAACGGGTTTTTGGGGCGCGACCCTTTGGGCTGGGGGTCATTTGAGCATGCTGGTACGGTACTCATATTTAGCTCATCAAACCTCATGTCATGTGCTCAAATGACCGCCAGCGGCCCATGGACAATTGAGGGACACAGCCTAATTTTAGGGGAGAAGTCCTGTCGCAGTAGTTCATCTAGGAGACGCTATGAACAAGGTTGCTCAGTATTACCGCGAGTTGGTGACATCGCTGACGGAACGTTTAAAGAACGGTGAGCGTGACATTGACCAGTTGGTCGCCAGTGCCGAGAAACGCTTGAACGAAGTGGAGGAGCTCAGCCGTACGGAAGTGGAGCAGTTGACCCGGGCGGTGCGCCGCGATCTGGAGGAGTTTGCCCGCAGCTATGAAGAGAGCCGGGAGGAGTTCACCGACAGCGTGTTTATGCGCGTAATAAAGGAAAGCCTGTGGCAGGAACTGGCGGATATCACCGATAAAACCCAGTTGGAGTGGCGTGAGGTGTTTAAAGATGTCAGCCATCACGGCGTCTACCACAGCGGCGAGGTGGTCGGGCTGGGCAATTTGGTGTGTGAGAAATGCCATCACCACTTGGCTTTCTATACGCCAGAAGTGCTGCCGTTGTGCCCGAAGTGCGGCCACGATCAGTTCCAACGCCGGCCATTTGAGCCTTAATGCGATTTCCCCTCATGTTGCATGAGGGGAATTTACAGCTTATTGAGAAAGCATCACTGACAGTGCGTTTCTTTGGTGTCGTTTTGTACTAAAGCCACCGCATCTTCTGTCAGCGCGATATTGGTGCCGTCAGCCAGACACAGTATCGCATTGGAGAGTTCAGTATCCCCTTTTGCAAAGTCCATAACGGCAGTAGCGCTGGCTTTTTCACCCTCTAAGGTAACCAGATAGTGCTCGCAATCATCCTGACACTGTGGCAGGGCCGAAAACTGACTCAGACCGAGTGTTTCCACGGTTACTTCGCCTAGATGTTCTTTGACAATACTGTTTTGGTTAAAAGCTAGTGTGGCATCCTGCTTAAGTTCATACCGGACCCAAAAAAACAGTGCAGCGGCCACAATAACGACGGCTAGCAAGCCGATCAGTAACTTGCGAAAATATCCTTTCATTCGTCTCTCCTTGTATCATTGTGGCGGCATTGTCTTGTTTTATCGGACAAAAGTAAACCAGTCCGGGGTTATTGCTCTATGTCGAGATAAAGCCTTGGCGGTTGATATGGGCTAGCACCTTGACGTCGGCGTGATGCATGCGGTGAGTAGCTGATTGTGACGGTACTACAGCTGGGGATTATGCAGAACGCCGACACGCCGTAAACCCGTCCATGGGGGCTCGCAATCGCGCATCCCTGCGCTCAACGGTATGATCCCCTCCTGCCACAAGCTTCGGCGTAGCGGTAAAAAGTGGGCTCGGAGTTGTGCTCCGTTGCAGGTGTTAGTTTGTTACAGGAGCGATGTAGATAACGTCGTTGAGGATGTGGCACGTTCTGTCCTCACCCCAACCCTCTCCCGAAGGGCGAGGGAGCTGTCCGGAGTGCTTGGTTGGTTCGTGCTGTTTCGGGAAGTAGGGAGTAAATGTATTACGCAGAATAATCAGCGAGTCCTTTCATCCAAGGTGTGTCACCGTATTTTCAGGCCCGCGCGATCGGTTCCCTCTCCTGGGGGAGAGGGCTAGGGTGAGGGGTAATTTAATAACGTGAAACGCACTCGACCATCAGATCGATAAAGCCCTGGCGGTTGATATGGGTCAACACCTCGACGTTGGCCGGTTTACCGTTTTGGCCAAACTCATCCACTACCGTCATGCCCACGGTGTATTGTCCCTGGGTCTCCACACCCACCCACAGCTCACGGCTTTCAAACAGCTCAGGGGCCAGCAGCCAGGCGATGGTACAAGGATCGTGCATGGCGGCACCCGGCAGGCCACGCGGGTGGCTGAGGTACAACGGCAGGTAGAAATCGAGCATGCTGGCTACCGCTGCCGCCACCGGGTTATTAATGCTGCGGATGCGTTCGATATCCTGCGGTAACACCAATGCCTGATGGGTGACGTTCAACCCGGCCATGGTCAGCGGCACGCCGGATTGCAGCACGATTTCGGCCGCTTCCGGATCGACGTAGATATTGAATTCGGCCACCGGCGTGGTGTTGCCCGCGTTCAGCCCACCGCCCATAAACACGATGCGTTCAATCTTGCTTTTCAACTCTGCGTGCTGTGACAGCAGCAAAGCAATATTGGTCATCGGGCCGGTGACCACTAGCGTCATCGGCTCTGGGCTGATACGCAGCAGATCGGCTATCAACTCGACCGCAGTTTGTTTTACTGGTTGGAAATCCGGTGCTGGCAGATGGGTGTTGCCCATACCGGTATCACCGTGCACGTAATCGGCAATCACCAGATCGCGCATCAAAGGTTTGGCGGCACCGCCAGCGACCAGGACATCTTGCCGTTGCATTAGTGTCAGCAGGCCGAGTGCGTTATGCAGGGTCTTTTGCGGTGTTTGGTTACCAGCGGAAGTGGTGACGGCTTTGACATCCAACGTTGGCGCGCGGAGCGCCATGGCAAGAGCAATGGCGTCATCAAGACCTGGATCACAATCGAAAATAATAGGGCGGGGCATCACTTTCTCCTTCAGTGTTATTGTTTTACCCGCTGTCTTGCAAGCCGTAACTTACAGTTCATCGCGGGACTCTCAGGATCGGAGGAAATGACGGAAGAAACAAGTACTATTGATGCGCCCCGTGGCCAGGGCGCATCGGATCATCAATGCAGAATTTTGGCCAGGAAGTCTTTGGCACGCTCGGACTGCGGGTTGTTGAAGAAGTCATCTTTATTGGTGTCTTCCACAATTTTCCCCTCATCCATAAAGATCACCCGGTGGGCCACTTTACGGGCAAAGCCCATTTCGTGGGTCACCACCATCATGGTCATCCCTTCCTGCGCCAGCTTGACCATCACGTCCAGCACTTCGTTGATCATTTCCGGATCGAGCGCCGAGGTGGGCTCATCAAACAGCATGGCGATCGGATCCATACACAACGCACGGGCAATCGCCACGCGCTGCTGCTGGCCACCAGAGAGCTGCCCAGGGAACTTTTCGGCATGTGCCGACAGGCCCACGCGCTCTAACAGTTTTAGGGCTTTATCGCGTGAGGCAGCCTTGTCGCGCTTGAGCACTTTAACCTGCGCCAGTGTCAGGTTTTCAATGATCGACAGGTGAGGGAACAGTTCGAAATGCTGGAACACCATCCCCACTTTGGAGCGCAGTTGCGCCAAGTTGGTGCTCTTACTGTTGACCTGAATGCCGTTAACCTCGATATCGCCTTTCTGGATCGGCTCAAGCCCGTTGACGGTTTTAATCAGGGTCGATTTGCCTGAACCGGAAGGACCGCAGACCACCACCACTTCGCCTTTTTTGACTTCGGTGGAGCAGTCGGTCAGAACCTGAAAGTGACCGTACCACTTAGAAACATTTTTCAGGGATATCATCAAACAGTCCTTTTCTTCAAATAGCTTACCAGCGCCGAGGCGGCGAGACTGATAACAAAATAGACCAAACCGGCGAACAGGATCATTTCCACCTGCGTACCGTCACGCTCACCAATGGTTGACGCGGTGCGGAAGAAGTCGGCCAGGCTTAGTACGTACACCAGCGAGGTATCCTGGAACAACACGATCCCCTGGGTCAGCAGCAGCGGCACCATCGCACGGAATGCCTGCGGCAGTATCACCAGCCGCATCGATTGCCACTGGGTCATGCCCAACGCCAGCGAGGCAGAGGATTGACCGCGCGAGACGCTTTCAATGCCTGCCCGGATAATTTCCGAGTAGTAGGCGGCTTCAAACAGCGAAAAGGCTACCATAGCCGAGATAAGGCGAATATCGGTTTTCGGTGATAGCCCAAGAACTTGTTGTAATAAGCTTGGAACCACCAGATAGAACCACAGCAGCACCATCACCAGCGGCACGGAGCGGAACAGGTTGACGTACAGCGCCGCAAACCAGCTGATCGGTTTGATCGGCGATAGGCGCATCACCGCCAGAACGGTGCCCCAGAGAATACCGAACACAATAGCCGTCACGGTGATTTTCAGCGTGACGACCAACCCTTGCAGCAGATACGGGAAGCTTGGGACAATCGATCCCCAATCAAATTGGTACATTATTTACTCCCCATATGGCCAGGTAACTGCACTTTCTTCTCGACAATACGCATAAACAGCATGATCACGGCGTTGATAGCGACATAGGCGAGGGTGATGGCAGTAAAGGATTCATAGGCGTGTGCGGAGTAATCCAGCAGCTTCCCGGCCTGAGCGGCCATATCCACCAGCCCGATGGTTGAGGCAATGGCGGAGTTTTTTACCAAGTTGAGCATTTCCGAGGTCATCGGCGGCACGATCACCCGATAGGCATTGGGCAGCAGCACGTAGCGATAGGTTTGTGGCAGCGTCAGGCCCATTGCCAGCCCGGCCGCCTGCTGGCCGCGGGGCAGGGATTGGATTGCGGCACGCACCTGTTCGCAAACGCGCGCAGCGGTAAACAGCCCAAGGCACAGCATGGAAGAAACAAAGAATTGCACGTTGGGATCGAGCTCACTCTTGAACCACATGCCGAGATCGGCTGGCAGCAGCTCCGGCATTACCAGATACCAGGTAAAGAATTGCACGATTAGCGGCACGTTACGGAACAGTTCGACGTAACAGGTACCTAGTGAGGAGAGAAAACGGTTGGGTACGGTACGCAAGATACCGAACAGTGAACCGACAAAGAAGGCAATAATCCATGCACAGACGGAGAGGGCGACCGTAACCTGAAAGCCGGACCAGATCCAGCCCAGGTAGGTGGTATTCCCAAACGGGGCCTGCTGCAGAAAGATACCCCAGTTCCAATCTATTGACATAACGAACTCCGGTATACAGGTGCAGAACACCTTACAACTAGATACCCGTCGTCTTTCAAGCTACAGCGTTGTTACCTGCACTCACTCACCCCAGTCACTTACCCAAAAGTAAGCTCCTGGGGATGAGTGAGCTTGGTGCCTAGCTGTAACTTGAAATCCATAGGGTATAAACTGGTCAGGCTTTTGAGTTTTACCTTTTTATATTAATTAGTTCAGTGCTTTGTCGTTTGGTTCTTTAAACAACTGCTTCATGTCGTCAGACAGGTCGAAGTTCATGTTGAGGTTTTTCGGTGGGATTGGCTGTTTGAACCAGACCTCGAACCATTTGGCAGCCTGGCCAGAGGTTTGAGCCTGAGCGATGGTTTCATCCACCAGTTTTTTGAACTCGGGATCGTCTTTACGCATCATGCAGCCATAGGCTTCTTTGGACTGTGGAGTGGCAATGATTTCCCACTGATCCGGCTGTTTGGCCTTGGCGCGTTCGCCTGCCAGCAGGGCATCATCCATCATAAACGCCACTGCACGGCCACTTTCCAGGGTGCGGAAGGAATCGCCGTGGTCTTTGGCACTGATGATGCGCATTTTCATCTGATCTTTGTCGTTCAGCTTGTTGAGCAACACTTCGGAAGTGGTGCCTGAAGTGACGACCACGGCTTTACCGGCCAGATCTTTAAAGTCTTTGATATCGGAGCCTTTCTTGACCAGCAGACGGGTACCGACGACGAAGATGGTATCAGAGAATGCCGCCTGTTTCTGGCGCTCGAGGTTGTTGGTGGTGGAGCCACACTCAAAATCGAAGGTGCCGTTTTGCAACAGCGGAATGCGGTTTTGCGAGGTGATCGGCAGCATTTTCACCTGCAGATTAGGTTCGTTCAATTTCGTCTTGATGGCATCAACGATTTGGTTGGAATAGTCCTGGGAGTAACCCACAACTTTCTGCTGATTATCGTAGTAGGAGAACGGAACTGAGGATTCACGGTGGCCAACAACAATCACGCCGTTATCTTTGATTTTCTTCAGCGTACCGGTCAGTTCTTCCGCATGGGCTACGCTACTCGCCATCCCGATCAGCAGTAACGATAACGCCAATTTGCGCATTTGCATGGTCCAACTCCTATGCTGTTGTGATTGCCCGCTCTCAGTGAGGGCGGGTTAATACGGCTGAGCTATAAAGATAGTCCTAATGCCGATTTACGATAGAAAATAACCGATTGTGAACAAGATGAAACCAAATTGTTTCATTTTTTGCGACATCACGCGCACCAAATGAATGCAATAAACTCCTGATGCACCACTGAGGTGCGAGCCTTGCGCTGGAGTTGTGCACGGATGCGACAAGATATCAGTAAAAGTAAATCAGCAACGTTCTACAGGGTAATTAAAGCAAGGAGCATGCCAGAAACATCATAAGGGGAGGGGGCAACAAGAAATGAAGAGGGCACGATAAGGTACCGTGCCCGAAGAGAACTTACCTGCGGCGCCAGCTAATGAGCAGCGCGATGCCACCCAGCAGCACGGTGATGATCCACACTGGCGCAGAGCCAAGGCGGGCATACGGCGTGATGCCGGTAGTTGGTGTCACCTTCACTTCCAGCACCTTGCGGGTGAACTGTGGGATGGATGCCAACACTTCGCCGGTTGGGCCAACGACGGCGGTGATACCGTTATTGGTGCTACGCAGCAACGGCCTGCCCAGCTCCAATGAACGCATACGCGCCATCTGGAAGTGCTGCCATGGGCCGATGGAATGGCCGAACCAGGCATCGTTGGACACGGTCAGCAGGAAGTTGGTATCCGGACGGAAGTTGTCGCGCACCTGCTGGCCCAGCACGATTTCATAGCAGATGGCTGCCGTCAGGTTGTAACCGCGCACGCTGAGCTGTGGCTGCACATAATTACCACGGCTGAACGAGGACATCGGCAGGTCGAATAACGGAGCCAATGGGCGCAGCAGCGCTTCCAACGGCACAAACTCACCAAATGGCACCAGGTGATGTTTGTCATAGCGATTGGCTGCCGGGTAGCTGTAAGGCTGTTCCTCGCCAAGCACGATCACGCTGTTGAAGAACTGCGTACCTTGCTGCGTAGCACGAGCGTCTACAATGCCGGTGATCAGGCTGCTGTTCTTGGCGCGCATCAGATCGTCCATCATGGTCAGGAAACCGTTCTGATTGCTCTCCACATCGGGAATAGCGGACTCTGGCCAGATGATGATTGGCGCTTTGCCCATCAACGGACGGCTCTCATCCAGATAGGTTTGCAGCGTACTGAGCAACGCCTTCGGATCCCACTTCATCGACTGTTCGATATTGCCCTGCACCATGGCGACATTCACCGCTTTATCCGGCTGCGGCGTAAACCAGTGGATCTGGCGCAGTGGCCACGGCAGCAACAGCATGGCGACAGCAATCACCGCCGGAGTGATGCGCCGCTGATTGAGGGCAAATACCAGCAGGCCGCTGAGCGACATCAGGAGCAGAGTGATCGCATCCACGCCCAGCAATGGCGCAATGCCTTTCAGCGGACCGTCGATCTGGGTATAACCGAATTGCAACCACGGGAAACCGGTCAGCACCCAACCGCGCAGGAACTCGGTCAGTTGCCATAGAGCCGGAGCGGCAATGGCCAGTCGCCACCAGGTGGTACGTGGCCAGACTCGCGTCAGCAAACCGGCGAACAGCCCGGTATACAGCGAAAGATAGGCGGCCAGCAGCACGACCAGGAAGATATTGATGGCAAACGGCATACCGCCGAAATCGGCAATGCTGACGTAAACCCAGTTCACGCCGCTACCGAACAGCCCCATACCCCAGCAGAAACCGAGCAGGGCGGATTGTTTGGTGGTGCGGTTGAGGGTCACGGCCAGCAGGCCGAACAGCGAAGCAATGGCCGCAGGCCAGATATCGTAAGGGGAGAAGGCCAGCGTGCCACAGGCACCGGTCAAAAGCGCCAGTAGGGCGCGAACCCACTGGCGATCAAGTAATGAGGCTTTAGCCATGTGTAAGTTATTCTTCCAGTTTCGGTTGCGGGGCATCGTCCGGAATTTTGACATGAACCTGGATGATACGTCGACTGTCGGCCATTGCAACTTTAAAGAGGTAACCTTCGATTTCAATGGTTTCCCCACGCGCTGGCAGGTGGCCGAAGGCTTGCATCACCAGGCCGCCGATGGTGTCCACCTCATCGTCGCTGAAATGGGTGCCGAAGATGTCGTTGAAGTCTTCGATCGGCGCCAGCGCCCGCACGGTGAACATGTGGCGGCTCAGTTGGCGAACGTCACGATCTTCCTCATCGTCATATTCGTCTTCAATTTCCCCGACAATCAGCTCCAGAATGTCTTCAATGGTCACCAGGCCAGAGACACCGCCGAATTCATCAATGACAATCGCCATGTGATAGCGCTGGGAGCGGAACTCCTTGAGCATCCGGTCAACCCGCTTGCTTTCCGGTACCACCACGGCGGTACGCAGCACCTTGTCGATGCTGAACGGCTCGGAGTCTGCGCGCATAAACGGCAGCAGGTCCTTGGCCATCAGAATGCCTTCGATGTGATCTTTATCTTCGCTGATCACCGGGAAGCGCGAGTGGGCGGATTCGATAATCACGTCCAGGCACTCTTCCAGCGTTTGGTTGCGCTTGAGCGTCACCATCTGGGAGCGCGGGATCATGATGTCGCGCACGCGCTGCTCGGCGATATCCATCACGCCTTCCAGCATGTCACGGGTATCGGGATCGATCAGGTCGTTTTGCTCGGAATCACGGATCAGCTCTACCAGATCGCCACGATTTTTAGGTTCACCGTGGAACAGCTGGTTAAGGATAAGAGTAAAGAACCCCTTTTTGGGACTGGGGCTGTCATTGCTTTGTGAATGGTCGTCGCTCATGGCGTTTTAGTTAATATCACTCTATTGAGTTATCAAAATTAGCGACAGCCCCAGTCGGGGCTGCGGGGTGCTCAGCTAACATCAGGTGGGATCTTTTTCCGCGAGGTAAGGGTCTGGGTAACCCATCTCCTGCATTATCTCGGTTTCCAAAGATTCCATTTCTTCGGCTTCATCGTCTTCGATGTGGTCATACCCTAGCAGATGAAGGCTACCGTGAACAACCATATGCGCCCAGTGTGCTTCCAGCGCTTTCTGTTGCTCAACCGCTTCCTGTTCAACCACTTGACGGCAAATAATCAAATCACCCAACAGCGGCAGTTCGATTCCCGGCGGCGCCTCGAACGGGAATGATAACACGTTGGTGGGCTTGTCTTTACCACGATAGGTTAGATTCAGCTCATTGCTTTCCGCCTCATCCACCAAGCGGATGGTGACTTCGGCCTCTTCCTGAAACTGTGGCAATACCCCTTCCAGCCAGCGCTGGAAGGTGGTTTCATCCGGTAATCCTTCACTGCTGGCGCAGGCAATTTGTAAATCCAGAATAACCTGGCTCATGGTGTTTCCTGTTCGGAGGCAACCGGTGCCTCACGTCTACGTTGTTCGGCGATGGCATCTTTGCGTTTTTGTTCGGCGGCTTCCCAGGCTTCATAGGCGACCACCACACGGGCCACAACCGGGTGACGCACCACGTCTTCGCTGTGGAAGAAGTTAAAGCTGATCTCTTCCACCTCAGACAGCACTTCCACCGCGTGGCGCAGGCCGGATTTTTGATTACGTGGCAGGTCGATCTGGGTCACGTCGCCGGTGATCACCGCTTTCGAGTTGAAACCGATACGCGTCAGGAACATCTTCATCTGTTCGATGGTGGTGTTCTGGCTTTCATCGAGAATGATAAAAGCGTCATTCAGCGTACGGCCACGCATGTAGGCCAGCGGCGCTACTTCGATCACGTTACGCTCGATCAGCTTTTCCACGCGCTCGAAGCCCAGCATTTCAAACAGGGCGTCATACAGCGGGCGCAGATACGGGTCGACTTTCTGGCTCAGATCTCCAGGCAGGAAGCCCAGCTTCTCGCCAGCTTCAACCGCCGGGCGGGTCAGCAGGATACGCCGGATTTCCTGGCGCTCCAGTGCATCTACCGCAGCCGCAACCGCCAGATAGGTTTTACCGGTACCCGCCGGGCCAACACCAAAGGTGATGTCATGGGCGAAAATATTGGCGATGTATTGCGCCTGGTTAGGCGTGCGGGGCTTCACCATGCCGCGTTTGGTCTTGATGGTGACCGATTTGCCGTAATCCGGCACGCTGTCTGCCACCTGCTCCAGCACCCGGCTCTCTTTGATGGCCAGGTGGATCTGTTCCGGATCGATATCAGGGGTCACGCCACGGATCGGCGCGGTATCCACATACAGATGGCGCAGAATATCGGCGGCGGCAACCACGCACAGGTTTTTACCGACCAGCTTGAAACGGTTGTCACGGCGGTTGATTTCAATCCCCAGTCGACGTTCGAGTTGTTTGATGTTGTCATCAAACGGGCCGCACAGGCTCAACAGGCGTTGGTTGTCTGCGGGCTCCAACAGGATTTCTTGTGTTGCGACGTTCAAACGATTCCTCAAGGCTCAACAGGGCCTGGTTGATGTCACGTAACGCGATTTCAGCGCGGGCATTCAGGGCAACCCCTGAACTGCTCTATCCTGAATTATTCATGGTGTACCGCACTGGCGCAAGTTTACCTCTGATCTATCTGTGCGCAGCGGCGGGAATTCAAGGGGAAAGGGGCAGAATTGGGCCAAATAGTTTGGCCCAACAGCAGGTTAACAGCGGAAATCAGTTCTTCTTCACAAATTCGGATTTCAGCTTCATCGGGCCAAAGCCGTCGATCTTACAATCGATGTTGTGATCGCCTTCCACCAGGCGGATGTTTTTCACCTTGGTGCCGATCTTCAACATGGAAGAGCTGCCTTTGACCTTCAGATCCTTGACCACGGTCACCGCATCGCCATCGGCCAGCAGGTTACCGTTGGCATCTTTGACAATCAGGGTATCGGCATCTTCAACGGCCACGCTGTCGCTCCACTCATGGGCGCACTCAGGGCAGATGAACAGGGCGTTATCCTGGTAGGTGTATTCGGAATTGCACTTCGGGCAGTGTGGGAGTTGCATTATTGTGTCGCCTTATCATCAAAATAAAAAAACAAAATTACCGGACAGAGACTGCCCGGCAGAGAAAAGGAAAATGCCAAGGTGGCGGGGCGATCAGGGTTGGTAGCTACCGACGCCCAGCTCATCTTCCTTACGGGTACGTGCAATCACCGCTTGAGGGGATTGATGCACGCGCAGTTCCATCTGCTGTTCGGTGCGGATCAGGGTACCGCGCAGAGAATTGGTTAACACTTCAGTAATTTCGACGTCGACGAACTGGCCGATCAAATCTGGTGTGCCTTCAAAGTTGACCGTCCGATTGCATTCGGTGCGGCCAGAGAGTTCCATCAAGCTCTTGCGTGAGGTGCCCTCGACCAGAATACGCTGCACGGTGCCCAGCATACGGCGGCTGAACTGCATCACCTGCTGGTTGATCCGTTCTTGCAGCAGATACAGACGCTGTTTTTTCTCTTCTTCGCTGACGTCGTCAACCATGTCTGCCGCCGGAGTGCCGGGGCGCGAAGAGTAGATAAAGCTGAAGCTGGTGTCGAAATTCACCTGGGCAATCAGGTTCATGGTCTGTTCAAAGTCGGCCTGGGTTTCCCCTGGGAAACCGATAATGAAATCGGAGCTGAACTGGATATTGGGCCGTGCCTGACGCAGCTTACGGATAATCGCTTTGTATTCCAGCGCCGTGTGGGCACGTTTCATCATGGTCAGAATGCGATCTGAACCGCTTTGTACCGGCAGATGCAGGAAGCTGACCAGCTCGGGCGTATCTTCATACACCGCAATAATGTCGTCGCTGAACTCAATCGGGTGGCTGGTGGTGAAGCGGATACGATCGATCCCGTCGATAGAGGCCACCAGGCGCAGCAGTTCGGCAAATGAGCAGATGCCACCGTCAAAGGTTGCGCCACGATAGGCGTTGACGTTCTGGCCAAGCAGGTTCACTTCACGTACACCTTGGGCGGCCAACTGAGCGACTTCAAACAGGACATCATCGCTTGGGCGGCTGACTTCTTCACCGCGGGTGTAAGGTACTACGCAGAAAGTACAGTATTTGTTGCAGCCTTCCATAATCGAGACAAAGGCGGTTGGCCCATCGGCACGAGGTTCCGGCAGGCGGTCGAACTTTTCGATTTCCGGGAAGCTGATGTCCACGATTGGGCTATGCGAACCGCGCACATGGTTGATCATCTCCGGCAGGCGGTGCAATGTCTGCGGGCCAAAAACGATGTCAACGCAGGGCGCGCGCTGGCGCAGATGCTCTCCTTCCTGTGAAGCAACGCAGCCGCCGACGCCAATAATCAGGTCAGGGTTGTTTTTTTTCAGCTGCTTCCAACGGCCCAGCAACGCGAAAACCTTTTCCTGCGCCTTCTCGCGGATCGAGCAGGTATTGAGCAGCAACACATCCGCTTCTTCAGCGTTTTCAGTCCACTCGAAGCCGTGTGTGCTTCCCAGTAAATCTGCCATTTTCGATGAGTCGTACTCATTCATCTGGCAGCCCCAGGTTTTGATATGTAGTTTTTTCGTCATTGACTTGCCATTACTCAGTGCGGAGAGAAAATTGCGTTACGCGCCATGCAGGAGGGTCATTGTAATCATTTGGCGCGCTGGTGACCAGCGACGTGGCAGTAGCATGCGACCTGAAGCCAGATTAAAAATCCGGTACACTGAGCCAAGATGCCTAATTAACCAAAAGTATAGCCAAAATGAACACTTCTCAAAAACGCTTTGATGCCGTGGTGGTTGGCGGTGGGATGGTAGGAGCCGCCGCCGCGCTGGGGCTGGCTCGCGCCGGATTATCGGTCGCTTTGTTAGAGCACGAGGCTCCCGATACGTTCGATCCCCAAAGCCCGCCTGACCTGCGGATCTCCGCTATTGGCTGCACCTCTGTTGGTTTGTTGAAGCAGCTTGATGCCTGGCCTGCGGTGTTGCAGATGAGATCGGCACCGTATCGCAGGCTGGAAACCTGGGAATGGGAGTCCTCTCGGGTGGCGTTTGATGCGGCCACGCTGGGGCTGCCAGAGTTGGGTTTCATGGTCGAGAACCGTATTTTGCAGCTCGCCCTATGGCAGCAGTTGGCGCATTGCGAAAATTTAACGCTGTACTGCCCCGCCAGGCTGCAGGCGATGCATCGAGTCGATGACCAATGGCAGGTGACGTTAAGCTCGTCAGAGACCCTACAGGCGCGTTTGGTGGTGGGTGCCGATGGTGCTCACTCACAGGTACGCAAACTGGCGGCGATTGGCACCAGCGGTTGGCAATACCGCCAGGCGTGTATGTTGATCACCGTGGAAACCGACCAACCGCAGCAGGATGTGACCTGGCAGCAATTCCTCCCGTCTGGCCCACGCGCGTTCCTGCCGCTGTACGACCAGTGGGCAACGCTGGTGTGGTATGACAGCCCGCAGCGTATTCGTCAGTTGCAGGCGTTACCTATGGCGCAACTCGAACAAGAGATTGCGGCAGCTTTCCCATCCCGCTTGGGCACGGTGAAGGCTCATGCCGCCGGATCTTTCCCACTGGTGCGCCGCCACGCGCAACGCTATGTGCAATCCGGGCTGGTGCTGCTCGGCGATGCTGCGCATACCATCAACCCGCTGGCCGGGCAGGGCGTGAACCTTGGCTATCGCGATGTGGATGCGTTACTGGAGATCGTGGGCGACGCCCGTGAGCAGGGAGAGGATTGGGCGAGTGAAGAGGTGCTGATGCGCTATCAGCGCCGTCGTCGCACCGATAACCTGCTGATGCAAAGCGGCATGGATCTGTTCTATACCGCTTTCAGCAATAACCTGGCTCCGCTGGGCGTAGCGCGCAATCTGGCACTGATGGTGGCGGAAAGGGCGGGCAAGCTGAAAGAGCGGGCGCTGAAGTATGCTTTAGGTCTGTGATGACATGGGGCGCCGCATGTTGCGCCCATTAATCCAAACGCAGAAACTCAGAAAAGCAAAAAGCCCGCCGAAGCGAGCTTTTCTAAATTTGGCTGGGGTGCCAGGATTCGAACCTGGGTATGCTGGTATCAGAAACCAGAGCCTTACCGCTTGGCGACACCCCAATTGTAAAGCAGAAAGCATGGTGGCTACGACGGGATTTGAACCTGTGACCCCATCATTATGAGTGATGTGCTCTAACCAGCTGAGCTACGTAGCCATTTTATGTTGCTGGTTAACGGTGTTGTATGGCTGGGGTACCTGGATTCGAACCAGGGAATGCTGGTATCAAAAACCAGTGCCTTACCGCTTGGCGATACCCCAATAACACAATTAACTTTTTTACTGCGCCCCATCCTGAAAAGATGGCTGGGGTACCTGGATTCGAACCAGGGAATGCTGGTATCAAAAACCAGTGCCTTACCGCTTGGCGATACCCCAATAGCATAATCAACTTTTTTACAGCGTTCCATCTGAGAAGATGGCTGGGGTACCTGGATTCGAACCAGGGAATGCTGGTATCAAAAACCAGTGCCTTACCGCTTGGCGATACCCCAATAGCATAATCAACTTTTTTACAGCGTTCCATCTGAGAAGATGGCTGGGGTACCTGGATTCGAACCAGGGAATGCTGGTATCAAAAACCAGTGCCTTACCGCTTGGCGATACCCCACCTGCTGTATGCGCGACGATGAAAGAAAATGGTGCGGGAGGCGAGACTTGAACTCGCACACCTTGCGGCGCTAGAACCTAAATCTAGTGCGTCTACCAATTTCGCCACTCCCGCAAAAAAGATTGGTGGCTACGACGGGATTCGAACCTGTGACCCCATCATTATGAGTGATGTGCTCTAACCAACTGAGCTACGTAGCCATCTTTTTCGCTCAACCTTCATCGGCGTTGCGGGGCGCATTATGCGTATATGGCCGATTTGCGTCAACTAGTTTTTTCCCGAAAAAGCGACTGGGCGGCTTGTTTGTCTGGGTTGTGAACAGTATGGTGATAAAAGCGGCAGTTCGGAGGGTTAACGGTTGAAAACATCCACAAAAAAGCGGGCCATCAGGCCCGCCGAAGGTAAGTGGTGACGGTTTACTTATAGGCTGACTGGTGCACGCCTACGGCGCGGCCTGATGGGTCGTCCATCTTTTTGAAGGATTCGTCCCATTCAATGGCTTTTGCCGATGAGCAGGCTACGGAAGGGCCGCCAGGGACACATTCCGCCGCGCTCGGCAGTGGGAACAGCTCTTCGAAAATCTCGCGGTACAGGTAGCCTTCTTTGCTGTTTGGCGTGTTGTACGGGAAGCGGAAACGTGCGGTTTCAAGCTGTTGATCGCTAATCTGCTTGGCAGCGACTTCTTTTAGCGTATCGATCCAGCTGTAGCCGACACCGTCGGAGAACTGTTCTTTCTGGCGCCAGGCCACGCTAGCTGGCAGATAAGACTCGAAGCATTGGCGAATAATGTGCTTCTCCATCTTGCCGTTGCCACACATTTTATCCTGCGGGTTGATGCGCATCGCCACGTCCAGGAAGTTTTTATCCAGGAACGGCACGCGAGCTTCTACCCCCCAGGCAGACATCGCTTTGTTGGCACGAGCGCAGTCGTACATATGCAGCGCCAGCAGTTTACGCACGGTTTCCTCGTGGAATTCTTTGGCATTTGGCGCCTTATGGAAGTACAGGTAGCCGCCGAACACCTCATCCGCCCCTTCGCCAGACAGCACCATCTTGATGCCCATCGCTTTAATCTTGCGTGACATCAGATACATTGGCGTGGAGGCGCGGATGGTGGTGACGTCGTAAGTTTCGATGTGGTAGATCACATCGCGGATGGCATCCAGGCCTTCCTGCACCGTGAAGTGGATTTCATGATGGACGGTGCCAAGGTGGTTAGCGACCTCTTGAGCAGCACGCAGATCCGGGGAACCTTCCAGCCCGACGGCGAAGGAGTGCAGCTGCGGCCACCAGGCTTCACTGCGCTCATCATCTTCTACCCGGCGTGCAGCATATTTTTTGGTGATGGCAGAGATCACCGAGGAATCCAGCCCGCCGGAGAGCAACACGCCGTACGGCACGTCGGACATCAGGTGGCTTTTTACCGACTCTTCCAGCGCGTTGCGCAGGGCGTTGGCATCGGTGACGTTGTCTTTGACGTTGTCATAGTCGAACCAGTCACGCTGGTAGTATTCGCGGATTTCACCGTCCTGGCTCCACAGGTAGCTGCCCGCCGGGAATTCCTTAATGCTACGGCAGACCGGCACCAGCGCCTTCATCTCAGAAGCGACATACAGGTTGCCGTGCTCATCGTGCCCCATATACAGCGGGATGATGCCGAGGTGGTCGCGGCCAATCAGGTAAGCGTCTTTTTCAGTGTCGTATAGGGCAAAGGCGAACATGCCTTGCAGATCGTCCAGGAAGTTCGGGCCTTTTTCCTGATACAGCGCCAGGATCACTTCGCAGTCGGAGCCGGTCTGAAATTGATAGTGCTCACCCAACTGCTGACGCAGGGCCTGATGGTTATAAATTTCACCGTTAACCGCCAATACGTGGGTATGCGCAGCGTTGTACAGCGGTTGGGCACCGTTATTTACGTCAACAATCGACAGGCGCTCGTGAACCAGAATGGCTTTATCGCTGGCGTAGACGCCGGACCAGTCAGGGCCGCGATGGCGCATCAGGCGCGACAATTCCAACGCTCTTTTACGCAATTCAACCGGATCGGACTTCAGATCGAGCACACCGAAAATAGAACACATACAAACTCTCCTAACGACATTTTATGGCGGTGATGTGATGTACAGCGCGCCTGCATGTAAAGTCAACGGTGCGGCTTTGCTGCCTTCTGATAATGAAAATGCGTCAAAAGCTGAGGTGTATGCAAGCGATTTAACGTTACGCTGAAAAATAGTCTTGAGGTGTGGTGTTAAAATTAATGGATATTCATTTTTATGCGGTAAAAATTATCGAATATATAATTTATAGCCGAGTAAGGAAGGTGTGGGCAAAATTTTAAGGTGTTCTTTGGTGATTCGGTGTTCGGTGTTTCCCTCACTCCGACCCTCAGCCCTGTGGGAGAGGGTTAGGGTGAGGGGCTATTGCTTACGGCTTAAAAAATGGTGATATCCGCCACGGAAGGGAAGATATAGCTCGGGCGGAACGGCATGGCTTCAACATCGTTCAGCGTCGAGACGCCAGACAGCACCAGCACGGTTTCAAGCCCGGCCTGGAAACCAGCCAGGATATCGGTGCGCAGGTTATCCCCGACAATGACCGTCTCTTCCGAATGTGCCTGCATCTTGTTCAGCGCCGCGCGGATGATCCACGGGCTAGGCTTGCCAACATAAAACGGCTTACGACCGGTGATCTTCTCGATTGGTGCACACAGTGCTCCACAGGCCGGGGTAAAGCCGTGGCCGTGGGTATCCGGGTTGGTGGCGATAAACCGAGCCCCGTTGTTCACGAAGAAGGCCGCTTTATGCATCATGTCCCAGTTGTACGAACGGGTCTCACCCACGATCACGAAATCCGGGTTGATATCGGTGATGGTAAAGCCGGCTTTGTAGAGTTCGTGGATCAGTGCGCCTTCGCCTACTACATAGGCTTTTTTACCTTCCTGACGGCGCAGGAAATCGGCTGTTGCCATGGCTGAGGTATAAAACGCGCTTTCTGGCACGTCCAGACCTGCGGCGGCAAAGCGGTTGGCCAGATCCTGGGCGGTTTGCGAAGGGTAGTTGGTTAGCACCACCAACGGCATCCCTTGTTCCTGAATACGGGCCAGGAACAGATCGGCACCCGGGATCGGAGTATTGTCATGCAGCAGCACGCCGTCGATGTCACATATCACGTTTTTGATAGTCATTGTTGCTGGTCTCATGATGAACGGCAGGGCAAAAAAGCCAGAAGTGCATCCCTGCCAAACAGGCAGTTTAACTTTCTAGCAGCCGTTGGAGAAGTACACCGTTGAGCATTGCCCGTTTAGCCAAGGCAAAAGCACCAATCGCTGAACGATGGTTGAGTTCGGAAGTAACGACCGGCAGGTTTCTGCGAAAATCCGTCAGCACCTGGGTGTTGATGCAGCTTTGGATGGCGGGTAACAGCACTTTATCCGCTTCGGTGATTTCACCGGCGATCACCACTTTTTGCGGGTTGAACAGGTTGATGGCGATGGCTACCGCTTTGCCCAGATAGCGGCCAACGTGTTCGATCACTTCGCTGGCCAGCAAATCTCCGCGATTGGCGGCTTTGCAGATGGCGGCAATGCTACAGTCCTCCAGCGTCATTTTGCTTGGGTAGCCCTGAGTCAGCAGGTGACGTACGCGCTGTTCGATAGCGGCGTTGGCCGCCACGGTTTCCAGGCAACCGAAGTTACCGCAGTGGCAGCGCTCGCCGAGGGGATCGATTTGAATATGGCCAATCTCCCCCACGTTGCCGTTATTGCCAAGGAAAATTTGGCCGTTGACGATGATCCCGGCGCCGGTACCCCGGTGCAGGCGCACCAGAATGGAGTCTTCACAATCCCGGGTAGCCCCGAAGTAGTGCTCCGCCAAGGCCAGGCTGCGGATATCGTGGCCGACAAAACTGGTGACGTTGAAGCGTTGCTGAAGATGATCGACCAACGCCCAGTTATCGACGCTGATGTGCGGCATATAGCGCACCACGCCTAAAGCCGGATCGACCAGACCAGGCAGGATCACGGCAATGGCGATCAGTTCGCGCAGTTTGCGCTGGTAACTTTCGATAAACTGCGTAATGGCGTTGAACAGTGCGTTTTCCAGTGTCTCCTGGGTGCGCTCCGGCAGAGGGTAGTGCTCCTCTCCGAGCGACTTACCACCCATATCGTACAGGGTGATGGTGGCATCGTGACGGCCCAGGCGGACGGCAACGGTGTGGAAATTGCGGGTTTCACTGACAATGGAAATGGCACGGCGACCCCCGGTGGAGGCTTGCTGATCGACCTCTTTGATCAGCCCGCGCTCCAACAGTTGGCGAGTAATTTTAGTGACGCTGGCGGGGGCAAGCTGGCTGAGTTCGGCAATCTGAATGCGCGAAATCGGACCTTGCTGGTCGATCAGGCGATACACTGCTGCGCCGTTAAGTTGCTTAACTAAATCAACATTCCCTATTTGTGCTTGTCCGCCAGTGCTCATCAATCATTCTACTCGCTGTTCATGGATTAAACCTCGTTGCCGTTAACGAGGGTCTTGGTGATTTGGTAATCACGGGTAAAGGCGGTCAGGTTGGCGACCTTGCCGGCTTCGATGGTGCCTAAACGCTGTTCGACACCGATAGCGCGAGCCGGGTAGAGCGTTGCCATACGCAGTGCTTCGTCCAGCGCGATACCGACATGCTCTACGCTGTTTTGCACCGCTTCAATCATGGTTAGTGCGGAGCCGCTCAGGGTGCCGTTTTCGTCAACGCACAGGCCGTCACGATAATATATGGTTTTACCCGCGAAAATAAACTGGTCGATATCCGCGCCCGCTGGTGCGGTAGCATCGGTAACCAGAACCAATTTATCACCTTTTATCCGCTTGGCGTTACGGATACTCGCCCAGGCCACGTGATGCCCATCGGCAATGATGCCGGTATACACTTCTGGCGTGTCGAAGATTGCGCCCATCAGGCCCGGTTCGCGGCCACTGATGTACGGCATGGCATTGTACAGATGAGTGGCGAAGGTAACGCCTGCGGCGAAACCCACGCGTGCCTGATCGTAAGTGGCGTTGGAGTGGCCTGCGGACACTACGATACCGGCGTCGCTCAGCTGTTTGATAAAGTGTGGTTCCACCATTTCTGGCGCCAGGGTCACTTTGCTGATCACGTCGGCATTGGCACACAGGTAGTCGATCATCTCGCTGGTAGGCTTGCGGATAAACGCCGGGTTGTGGGTGCCTTTCTTCTCCAGGCTCAGGTACGGCCCTTCCAGATGCAGGCCAAGGGCCTGATTGGGATGGTTCTTCAGATAAGCGCGCATCACGTTGATGCCGTGCTTCATATAATCGTCGCTACAGGTGATCAGCGTTGGTAGATAGCTGGTACAGCCGGATTTCTCGTTGGCGCGCTGCATGATTTCCAGCGTGGTTTCCGAGATGGCTTCCAGCGAGTCGTTAAATTGCACGCCGCCGCAGCCGTTAAGCTGCACGTCGATAAAACCGGGGGCTAGGATGGCGCCACCCAGATCGCGCGTTTCGATGCCTGCTGGCAGCTCGGCCAGTGGGCAGACTCGTTCAATCAGGCCATCAGCAATCACTACCGCATGGTCATCAAGCACGTCGTGGCCGGTAAAAATCCGGCATTGGGTTAAAGCGAACATGTAGCCCCCTGCAAAAAATTAAAGACTATTAACGCTTTCCGCTTCCAACTCGCGGAAATACTTAACGGTTTTCACCTTCAGCTCCATGGTGGATGGTTCGTCACAAACCACCACGGCTTTGGCATGCAGCTGCAGGCAGCTAATGGTCCACAGATGGTTGATGCTGCCTTCCACTGCGGCTTCCAGCGCTTGCGCCTTGCCACGACCGGTGACCAGGATCATCACTTCTTCCGCATCCAGCAGGGTACCCACGCCGACGGTCAAGGCATATTTTGGCACCTGGCTTACATCACCGTCGAAGAAGCGGGAGTTGGCGATGCGGGTTTCTTCGGTCAGCGTTTTGATACGGGTGCGTGAAGCCAGGGAAGACGCTGGTTCGTTGAACGCAATGTGGCCATCGAAGCCTACGCCGCCCATGAACAGGTGAACTTTGCCGTAGGCTTTCATCTTGGCTTCGTACTGACGGCACTCTTCGTCAACGTCTGGTGCGTTGCCGTTCAGCAGGTTGATATTTTCACGTGGGATATCAACGTGGTCGAAGAAGTTACGGTACATGAAAGTGTGGTAGCTTTCCGGGTGTTCCTGCGGCAGGCCAACATAT
The DNA here is from genome assembly GCF_023282985.1 of Serratia silvae. Classification (GTDB taxonomy): domain Bacteria; phylum Pseudomonadota; class Gammaproteobacteria; order Enterobacterales; family Enterobacteriaceae; genus Chania; species Chania silvae. Next base: position 401,042 of record NZ_JAGQDC010000003.1, read on the forward strand.
TCATCCATGTTGAAGGTGACGACGTGCTTGAAGCTGACTTCACCAGCTTTGTGCATCGCGATCAGGTGTTTGTAAGCTTCCAGCGGGGTGCCACCGGTTGGCAGGCCAAGGACGAACGGGCGATCTGCGGTCGGTTTGAAGGCGTTGATACGCTGAACGATATGGCGTGCGGCCCATTTGCCGACTTGGGTTGTGTCTTGTAGTGGGATAAGTCTCATCGTACACCTCTAGGTAGAATAAACTGTGGCTATACTGGTACGGGCAACAACCGTAGCTTAAAGCGTAACTCAGCTTTGTGAAGCGGGTATTCGAGATTACTGTCCGTTGATTTTTTGAATGATAAAATAAGTTTTGTGCGATGGCTAGCAATGTGGCAGTTAAACACTACTTTTTGGTGACATTTGTCACAAAAAAGGAGGTTTTAATTTGCGATACGAAATAATTTTTTTACACTCCGCATGAGTGATACGTGCCAAGCGTTATTTCTAAAAAGGTAGTGAGTTATCTCAATAAACTGCCAATAGGGTCCGGCATCGGACGAATAGGGGGAAAAGGTGAACATTCTTAGTTATTTACAAAAGGTGGGTCGGGCCTTGATGGTTCCGGTAGCCACACTGCCTGCCGCAGCCATCCTGATGGGTGTCGGCTACTGGATTGACCCGGTTAGCTGGGGTGGGGACAACGCTCTGGCAGCCTTGTTCATCAAATCTGGTTCGGCCATTATCGATCATATGTCGGTCCTGTTCGCCATTGGTGTGGCTTACGGTATGTCCAAAGACAAAGACGGTGCTGCTGCACTGACCGGTTTTGTCGGCTTCCTGGTAGTGACCACGCTGTGTTCACCTGCCGCCGTGTCAATGATTCAGAAGATCCCTCTCGATCAGGTTCCTGCCGCCTTTGGCAAAATTGAGAACCAGTTCGTGGGTATCCTGGTGGGTATCATTTCTGCCGAAGTCTACAACCGTTTTAGCGGTGTTGAACTGCCGAAAGCGCTGTCGTTCTTCAGTGGCCGCCGTCTGGTGCCAATCCTCATCTCCTTCCTGATGATCCTGGTTGCCTTCATCCTGATGTACATCTGGCCGGTGGTGTTCAACGGCCTGGTCAACTTTGGTGAGCAGATCCAAAAACTCGGCTCTGCCGGTGCCGGTATCTACGCCTTCTTCAACCGTCTGTTAATTCCGGTCGGTCTGCACCATGCACTGAACTCGGTATTCTGGTTTGACGTTGCCGGTATTAACGATATCCCTAACTTCCTGGGTGGCTCACAGTCTATCGAAGCGGGTAAAGCCACTGTCGGTATCACTGGTCGTTACCAGGCGGGCTTCTTCCCAATCATGATGTTCGGTCTGCCGGGTGCAGCACTGGCCATCTACCACTGCGCACGTCCTGAGAACAAAGCGAAAGTGCTGGGTATCATGATGGCGGGGGCGTTCGCTGCCTTCTTCACCGGGATCACTGAGCCGCTGGAATTCTCCTTCATGTTCGTTGCTCCTGTGCTGTATGTGATCCACGCCATTCTGACCGGTATCTCTGTCTACATCGCGGCCAGCATGCAGTGGATTGCCGGTTTTGGCTTCAGTGCCGGTCTGGTGGATATGGCGTTGTCATCACGTAACCCACTGGCGACTCAGTGGTACATGCTGATCCCGCAAGGCCTGGTGTTCTTCGCTATCTACTATGTGGTCTTCCGCTTCACCATCAAAAAATTCAACCTGATGACCCCAGGCCGTGAACTGGCAGTGGCCGGTGACGAAACCGACGGTTATGACGTAGATGCCGCAGCTGGTAAGAACGAAGATGAAACCACTACCCTGGCTCGTCGCTATGTGAGCGCCATCGGGGGTTCTGACAACTTGACCGGGATTGATGCCTGTATCACCCGTCTGCGTCTGAACGTTAAAGATTCTGCGTTGGTGAACGATGCTCTGGCTAAACGCTTGGGCGCCTCTGGCGTGATCCGTCTGAACAAACAAAGCGTGCAGGTGATTGTCGGTACTCGTGCCGAACTGATTGCCAGTGCGATGACTAAAGTGGTTGCAGCAGGCCCGGTAGCGGCAGCCTCTGCACCAGCTACCGCTGCTGCTGCGGCAGAAGTCAAACCGCAGGCCGTACCTAATGTCACTAAAACCTTGTTGGAAGCGCTGGTGGCGCCGATAACCGGTGAAGTGATTGCCCTGGAGCAGGTGCCGGACGAAGCCTTCGCCAGCAAAGCGGTTGGTGACGGTTTGGCTATTCGCCCAACCGATAAAACCGTCGTGGCGCCAGCTGATGGCACCGTGGTGAAGATCTTCAACACCAATCACGCTTTCTGCCTGGAAACAGACAAGGGCGCGGAGATCGTCGTGCACATGGGTATCGACACCGTGGCGCTGAACGGTCAGGGCTTCAAACGCCTGGTGGAAGAGGGTGCAGAGGTGAAAGCAGGTCAGCCAATCCTGGAAATGGATCTGGAATACCTGAACGCCAATGCGCGCTCAATGATCAGCCCGGTCGTCGTCAGCAATGCTGATGACTATGCTGGCCTGACAGCACTGGCAACCGGCAATGTGGTTGCTGGCCAGACCAAGCTGTTCGAGATCCAGAAATAAGTTGGGTTTAACCCTGGCACCGCCCGGGTATTAAACGGGCGGTGAGCAGTATCAGCGGGAAAAGAGCGATCTTTTCCCGCTTTTTTTGTTTTTGCACCACGGGAACTTGACGAATAACGGTTGTTTCTGGGCTCTGCTTATTGGAACATAGAGGCTATATGTGTAGCGCTTTGCATTTGAGGAATAGTGACATGAGTGAGGCAGAAGCCCGCCCAACCAATTTTATCCGTCAGATCATTGATGAAGATCTGGCATCAGGGAAGCATGCGTCGGTGCATACCCGTTTCCCACCGGAGCCTAATGGCTATCTGCATATCGGCCATGCCAAGTCCATTTGCCTGAACTTTGGTATCGCCAAGGATTATCAGGGCCAATGTAACCTGCGCTTCGATGACACCAACCCGGTAAAAGAAGACATCGAATTTGTCGACTCCATCAAGCACGATGTGGAGTGGTTAGGCTTTACCTGGAGCGGCGACGTTCGTTATTCCTCGGACTATTTCGATCAACTGCACCAGTATGCGGTTGAGCTGATCAACAAGGGCCTGGCCTATGTTGATGAACTTTCTCCCGAGCAGATCCGTGAATATCGTGGCTCGCTGACGGCTCCGGGCAAAGACAGCCCGTACCGTACCCGCACGGTTGAAGAGAACCTGGCGCTGTTTGAGAAGATGCGTAACGGTGAGTTTGCCGAAGGCACTGCTTGCCTGCGCGCCAAGATCGATATGGCCTCGCCGTTTATCGTGATGCGCGATCCGGTGATCTACCGCATCAAGTTTGCGGAGCACCATCAGACCGGCAACAAATGGTGCATCTATCCGATGTACGATTTCACCCACTGCATTTCCGATGCGCTGGAAGGGATCACTCATTCGCTGTGTACCCTGGAGTTCCAGGATAACCGCCGTCTGTACGACTGGGTGCTGGATAACATCACCATCCCTTGCCATCCGCGTCAGTACGAGTTCTCACGCCTGAATCTCGAATACGCCATCATGTCCAAGCGCAAGCTGAGCCAACTGGTGACCGAGAAGGTTGTAGAAGGTTGGGATGACCCACGGATGCCGACCGTTTCCGGCCTGCGTCGTCGTGGCTACACGGCCGCCTCCATTCGCGAGTTCTGCCTGCGTATCGGCGTCACCAAACAGGATAATAACGTCGAGATGATGGCGCTGGAGTCCTGTATTCGTGACGATCTGAATGAGCACGCACCGCGCGCGATGGCCGTGCTGGATCCGGTGAAGGTGATCATTGAGAACATGTCGCAAGACGTGGAAATGGTGACTATGCCTAACCACCCGAGCCAGCCGGAAATGGGCAGCCGTGAAGTGCCGTTCAGCCGCGAGGTGTATATCGACCGTGCAGACTTCCGTGAAGAAGCCAACAAACAGTACAAACGCCTGGTGCTGGGCAAAGAAGTGCGCCTGCGTAATGCGTATGTGATCAAGGCCGAACGCGTAGAGAAGGATGCGGAGGGCGAAATCACCACCATTTTCTGCACCTACGATCCTGAAACGCTGAGCAAAGATCCTGCCGATGGCCGCAAGGTGAAAGGTGTGATCCACTGGGTGTCTGCGGCACACGCTTTACCGGCAGAAATTCGCCTGTACGATCGTCTGTTCAGCGTGGCTAATCCGGCGGCGGCAGAGGACTTCCTCGCCACCATCAACCCGGAATCGCTGATTATCAAGCAAGGCTTTGTCGAGCCAAGCCTGGCGGGTGCTCAGCCGGAAAAAGCCTACCAGTTTGAGCGTGAAGGCTATTTCTGTGCCGACAGCCGCTATTCTACGGCCGAACGCCTGGTGTTTAACCGCACCGTAGGCCTGCGCGATACCTGGGCTAAGATTGGCGCCTAAGCGTTAATTTGCCATCGCTTGTTAAAGCGCAGCTTCGGCTGCGCTTTTTTTGTCTTCTAAACCAACCCCTCCCTTTTTTGCCATTTACCCTCCCTGACGTCACTTGATTGTCGCCGTGAATTAACCCGTTTTATCGTGAGTTTGTTCTTATTATTCTTTCTTATATATTCGTGATGCGAATTAATATCATTTGTAGAGCGCTCTCATTTTTGCACCGAATAGCCGCTTTTGTCGTGCTGAAACCTTTCAATTAACAAGTAATTAGCTTGTTAATATCTCTATTATATGATTTTGTTGATTTTTTTATCAAGAAAGTGACGCTGATCATTATTGTAACTAAATATCATCAATGTGTGCACCTTGTCATACTTTGACAAATCTATCTCACTTTTCATTTGATAATTCGCGTCGCGAAAAATAGTCTAGCTACAGCATTAAGGCCGAGGTGAATTTCATCACCCGGCACAATTTTACCCGATTCGGGTTTTTTATTAGCGACCGTGCAGGGCAGTGGTGAACGCAGGCGGGCGCACTTTAAAGTCAAGTCAAAGAGGAATTTTCTTATGGGTACGCACGGTGCTCAGCGTAAAACGCTGGCGCTCGCTGTCGCGGGTGCAATATTAGGAAGCGGATTCGTCATGGCCCCAGAAGCACAGGCTGAAGGGTTTATCGACGATTCTACGCTGACCGGTGGGGTGTATTACTGGCAACGTCAACGGGATCGTAAAGACGTTGAAACCGGTGATTTTAAAACCAACCTCTCTCACTCTACCTGGAACGCCAACCTGGATTTCACCTCCGGCTATGCGGCGGACATGTTTGGTATCGATGTGGCGGCGTTCACCGCCATCGAAATGGCAGAATCCAGCGAGAGTGGCCACCCGAACGAAATCGCGTTCTCCAGCCGTAACCGTACCTATGACGAAGATTACTCCGGCGATAAAAGCGGTATCAGCCTGTATAAAGCGGCCGGTAAGTTCAAGTATGGCCCGGTCTGGGCGCGTGCCGGTTATATCCAGCCAAGCGGGCAAACGTTGCTGGCCCCGCACTGGAGCTTTATGCCGGGTACCTACCAGGGGGCTGAAGCCGGTGCCAACTTTGACTATGGCGATTCAGGTGCGCTGAGTTTCTCCTACATGTGGACCAACAAGTACAAAGCGCCTTGGCACATCGAGATGGACGACTTCCGTCAGAACGATCGCAAGACCGACGTTTCCTACCTGCACTCGCTGGGTGCCAAATACGATTTCAAAAACGATCTGGTGCTGGAAGCCGCGTTTGGCCAGGCGCAAGGCTACGTGAATCAGTATTTCACCAAGGCATCTTACAAGTTTGACCTGGCTGGTAACCCGATGACTACCAGCTACCAGTTCTACGGTGCTGAAGACCGCATCGGTGATAATCGCGATCCTAACAGCATCTATGATGGCCTGGCGTGGTTGCAGGCGCTGACCTTCGGTTACATCACCGGCCAGTTCAACTGGCGTCTGGAAGGCACCATGGTCAAGGCGGAAGGTAACCAAGGCTTCTTCCTGCAGCGTATGACCCCAACCTATGCCTCCTCAAACGGCCGCCTCGATATCTGGTGGGATAACCGCTCCGACTTTAACGCCAACGGCGAAAAAGCCGTGTTCGGTGGCGTGATGTATGACCTGAGCAACTGGAACCTGCCTGGCATGGCCGTCGGCGCTTCCTACGTTTACGCCTGGGACGCCAAGCCAAGCACCAACCCGATTTACGATCAGAGCCAGCGCCTGAGAGAGAGCGCTTACAGCCTGGATGCGATGTACACCATGCAGGACGGACGTGCCAAAGGCACCCTGTTCAAACTGCACTTCACGCAGTATGACAACCATTCCGATATCCCAAGTTGGGGCGGTGGTTACGGCAACATCTTCCAGGACGAGAAAGACGTCAAATTCATCGTTATCGCACCGTTCACCATCTTCTAATGCGCTCCCCGGTGGCCAGGCTGCCGGGGAAATGCCACAGGACTTTAACCATGAAAAAACAGATGCTGATTATCGCTGCGGTTGCCGGGCTTAGCGCCTGCTCTCAATCGGCCGCGCCACCGGAAGATGTCAAGCTGCGCCAGGCCTACAGCGCCTGTATCAATACCGCAGAAGGTTCACCAGAGAAATTGCAGGCCTGCCAGGCGGTGCTGAACGTGTTGAAGCAAGAGAAACAGCACCAACAGTTCACTGAGCAGGAAACCGTGCGGGTGCTGGATTACCAAAGCTGCATCCAGGCCGCCCATACCGGCAATGGCCAGGCGTATGACGCCAAATGCGGCAAGATTTGGAAAGAAATTCGCGCTAACAACAACTGATTACGCAAGAGGTTGCAGATGAACAAGTTTAAGATGAGTGCTCTCGCCGCCCTGACGGCTACCGTTGGGCTATTGGGTAGCGTAGGTTCTGCCATGGCCAGCCAGCAGGTGGTTGACCAACTCAGCCAGTTGCAGGTCAATCTGAAGATGTTGGACAACCGTGCCGCTGAGAACGGCGTGGACTGTGCCAAGCTGGGTGCCGACTGGGCGTCCTGCCACAAGGTGTTGATCACCTTGACCAATGGCAATCAGGAAATCAAAGATAAAGACTGGGCGATCTATTTCCACAGCCCGCGCCAAACGTTGAAGGTCGATAACGACCAGTTCAAAATCACCCACATTACCGGCGATCTGTATAAGCTGGAACCGACGGACAAATTCACCAGCTTCCCGGCCAATCAGGCGGTGGAAATCCCGATTATTGCAGAATACTGGCAGCTGTTCCGTACCGACTTCCTGCCGCGCTGGTATGCCACTTCCGGCGATGCTCAGCCGAAGATCCTGTCGAATACCGATACCGACGATATTAACCAGTTTGTGGCTCCGTTCACCGGTGACCAGTGGAAGCGTACCAAGGATGACAACAACATTCTGATGGTGCCGGAAAGCCGCTTCACCAAGAACCAGGATCTGAAAGTATTGCCGATGGCATCGCTGCGTGGGCAAATCATCCCAACCCCGATGGACGTTAAAGTCCATGCGAAGGATATCGACCTGAGCAAAGGCGTGGCGCTGGAACTGAGCGCGTTAACCAAGCCAGCGGCAGATGCAGCAGCTGAGCGTTTTGCACTGCTGGGCATTGAGAGCCAGGCGAGCGGTTATCCGATCAAGACGGATATCAAGCCAGCTGCATTCAAAGGCGATCAGGCCGTTTCAGGTGCCTACCAGTTGAAGATTGGCGAGAAAGGTGCCGAGATCGTCGGTTTCGATCAGACTGGGGTGTTCTATGGTCTGCAATCTATCCTGTCGCTAATCCCTTCGGATGGCAGCAAGAAGATCGCCACGCTGGATGCCAAAGATGCACCGCGCTTCCAATACCGCGGCATCTTCCTGGACGTAGCACGTAACTTCCACCACAAAGACGCCGTATTGCGCCTGCTGGATCAAATGGCAGCCTACAAGCTGAACAAATTCCACTTCCACCTGACGGATGACGAAGGTTGGCGCATTGAGATCCCTGGTCTGCCAGAGTTGACCGAAGTGGGCGGCCAGCGTTGTCATGATCTGAGTGAAACCACCTGCCTGATGCCACAATACGGCTCTGGCCCGGCACCGCACGGTGGCTTCTTCTCCCGTCAGGACTATATCGACATCGTTAAATATGCTCAGGCGCGCCAAATTGAAGTGATCCCTGAGATCGACATGCCAGCGCACGCCCGTGCGGCGATTATTTCCATGGAAGCTCGCTACAAGAAACTGCTTGCCGAAGGGAAAGAGAAAGAGGCCAACGAGTTCCGCCTGGTGGATCCGACCGATACCTCCAATACCACCTCGGTGCAGTACTTCAACCGCCAGAGCTACCTGAACCCATGCCTGGATTCTTCCAAGAACTTCGTGGATAAAGTGATTGGTGAAGTGGCCCAGATGCACAAAGAGGCTGGTCAGCCGCTGAAAACCTGGCACTTTGGTGGGGATGAAGCGAAGAACATCCGTCTGGGCGCTGGCTATACCGACGTGAAAAACCCGGAAGCGGGCAAGGGTATCCTCGATCTGAGCAAAGAAGACAAGCCGTGGGCCAAGTCGCAGGTTTGTCAGGCCATCATCAAAGACGGCAAAGTGGCAGACATGGAACACTTGCCAAGTTACTTCGGTCTGGAAGTCAGCCAATTGGTGAAAGCGCACGGCATTGACAGAATGCAGGCGTGGCAGGACGGCCTGAAAGATGCCAAAGACTCGAAGGCTTTCGCGACCAAGCATGTGGCGGTGAACTTCTGGGATACCTTGTACTGGGGCGGTTTCGACTCGGCTAACGACTGGGCGAACAAGGGTTATGACGTGGTGATCTCTAACCCGGACTATGTCTATATGGACTTCCCATACGAAGTCAGCCCGGACGAACACGGTTACTACTGGGGCACCCGCTTCAGCGACGAGCAGAAGATCTTCAGCTTTGCGCCAAACAACCTGCCGCAGAACGCCGAAACCTCGGTGGATCGCGATGGTAACCACTTCACCGCCAAAAGCGACAAACCATGGCCGGGCGCATATGGTCTTTCCGCCCAACTGTGGAGCGAAGTGGTGCGTACTGATCAGCAAATGGAATACATGATTTATCCACGCGCAGTGTCGTTAGCAGAACGTGCATGGCACCGTGCCAGCTGGGAGCAGGATTATAAAGCTGGCCGTGAGTACAAAGGTGGCGAAACCCATCAGGTCGACACCAAAACCCTGGATCAGGACTGGCTGCGCTTTGCCAACCTGATTGGGCAACGTGAGCTGGCCAAGATGGATAAAGCGGGCGTGAGTTATCGCCTGCCGGTACCTGGTGCGCGTATCGTCGGTGGCAAGCTGGAGGCGAATATTTCGCTGCCAGGTTTGGGGATTGAATATTCTACCGACGGCGGCAAACAGTGGCAGCGTTATGACGATAAAGCGCGCCCTGCGGTGGCGGGTGAGGTGCAAATCCGTGCGATTAGCCCGGATGGCAAACGCTTCAGCCGTGCCGAACCCGTGAAGGCGTAAGTGAGAGATCGGCCCATCTGCGTGTCGGTAGGTGGGCTGAGGTAGTGCGAAGTACGGGAGAACTGCAATTGTGTTGTTTAGTCGATAATTTTTTCCCCGGGCCTGTCCGGGGATTTTTTTGTCTGTCATTTAGGCATAAAAAAACCGCCATATATAGGCGGTTTTTGTGCTCTGGCAGGCCAGAATCAGTTCTTGTTGTGCAGCGTTTCGTTCTCGCGGCAATCACCGGTTTCACAGTGGCCGTACAGGTACAGGCTGTGGTTGGTGAGCTTGATTCCGTGTTGCTTGGCGATATCGCGCTGACGCACTTCGATGGATTCGTCGCTGAACTCGATCACTTTGCCACAGTCCAGGCAAATCAGGTGATCGTGGTGGTGTTGCTGAGTCAGTTCGAAAACCGACTTGCCACCTTCAAAATTGTGGCGGGTCACAATACCTGCGTCGTCAAACTGGTTCAGCACGCGGTATACCGTGGCCAGGCCAATTTCTTCGCCCATATCTATCAGTTTTTTGTACAGATCTTCCGCACTGACGTGATGGCATGCCGGATCCTGCAATACTTCCAGGATTTTGAGTCGCGGAAGAGTGACTTTTAAGCCAGCCTTCTTCAATGCGGAGTTGTTATCAGTCATGCGGATTCAGTCCTGTTACTATGCTAATCAAGTTGAGGCGTTCTCGCCTATGGCATCGGTTGGCACAAAGCATTAATTGCGTCTCATTATAGAGCCGGTTGCCGTAAATAGAAACAGCCAGTTGTTAACAAACATATCTTTGCGCTGTTGCATGGCAATCATGCAAAGCCTTGATGGGGGGGATAAACCGATGTTTCAGTCTACCGTGGCGAGGTAGGAAGTTACAAACTTGTAGCTTCTATTGCTCTAATCCGTGATACCGATAACAGAAGGGCGCGCTCTACGGCGCCCTTACTATGTGCTACGTATCCGCCGGGGCAGAGCTTAGCCGACGATCTCGGCCAGGCTCAGCTCTTCACTGATTTGCTTGACCCAGGCGTCTACACGTTCGTTGGTCAGCTCAGGTTGACGATCTTCGTCAATGGCCAACCCGATAAAGTGGTCGTCGTCTGCCAGGCCCTTGGAGGCTTCGAAATGGTAGCCTTTGGTTGGCCAGTAGCCGACGATGGCCGCACCGCGTGGTTCAATGATGTCGCGGATGGTGCCCATCGCATCGCAGAAATATTCCGCGTAGTCTTCCTGATCGCCACAGCCAAACAGCGCCACCAGCTTGCCGTTAAAGTCGATATCTTCCAACGTCGGGAAGAAGTCATCCCAGTCGCACTGTGCTTCGCCATAGTACCAGGTTGGGATACCGAGCAGCAGGATATCAAACGCTGCCAGATCTTCTTTGCTGCTTTTGGCGATGTCGTGGATTTCAGCCACGTCGTTGCCGAATTTTTGCTGAAGCGTCTTTTGGATCATCTTGGCAATGTTTTCGGTATTGCCAGTGTCGCTGCCAAAGAAAATGCCTACATGAGCCATAGTAAAGATAACCTTTTAATTCAAATGAATGTGTTGCGTAAACGCGGCTTGAGGCGCTGCCAAGGGCAGGCTTGCTCAGCCGTAAATGCGTATCATGCCAGAAATTTGCCCTGAGGTTTTATCGCGTTTATGCGATACCTCTGCGGAGGTGGAACCGATCTGGCGTCATCCTTAACGCCGTGCCGCGCGTGCGGCAGCAGAGATCAGTGTTCTGGCTGTTCTTCTGCCAGTTGGGCCAACAGCATTTGCTCGATCAATTCGCTGCGGCTGATATTGCGCTGGTCGGCCAGTTTGTTCAGAGCATCTACCGCGTCTGCGTTGATTTTCAGCTCCACACGCCGTAATCCACGCACTTTGTCCCGTCGTAGCTGATTGCGCTTATTAATTCTAAGCTGTTCATCACGGGAAAGCGGGTTGGTTTTCGGGCGCCCTGGACGGCGTTCATCTGCGAACAGATCCAGCGTCGTGCGATCCGTTTGTTCTTTTGCCATTGTTGCGCTACTGCAAGGGAGTTTGCATCAAAAAGCGGTTTACGCTTCCAGACGGTTCGATTTACACAATTCGGGCCAATAAACCCTAACCCAAATTCACCCCCAGCCAAACGCAGGTTCACGCCTGGACAGGGTGGCAAAATTATAGCGCGCCATATTACCCCAGCAGATGGAGCGACGACAATGCCTAACTTAGCCACAAACGCGCTAAGCCATTCACTCTAGCGCGTTTTTTCGCCACTTAAGCTCACGACTGGTCAATAAAGCGGTGGATTGCCCGTAATACGGCGTCCGGTTTCTCCGCATGGACCCAGTGGCCGCAGCCTGCAACCACATAGGCGCGAGCCTGCGGGAACTGGCGAGCGATGTCATCGCGGTAGCTATCCTGTACGTAAGGTGAGAGGCCACCACGGATAAACAGCGTTGGGTGCGGCCAGGGCGGAACTTCCTGCCAGCCGATAATGTTCTCGTATTGTTCGATCAATACCGGCAGGTTGAATCGCCAGCTGCCAGCATGGAAAGATTTCAACAGAAACTGGATCACGCCTTCTTCATCCAGCGTGGCCCGCATTAACTGTGCAGCCTGCTGACGCTGGGTGATACCCGCATCGGTAACGGCTTGCAGTGCGGTAAAGATCTGGTCATGGCGGCGAGTGTCGTAATCCACCGGGGCGATATCGATCGCCACCAGCCGCTCAATCCGCTCCGGGGCTAGCGCGGTTAAGGCCATCGCCGCTTTGCCGCCCATCGAGTGGCCGATCACGATGGCTTTTGCTATCTGCAAGTCGTCTAACAGCGTCAACAGATCCTGCGCCATCGCCGGGTAGGTCATCTCTGCCGCGCGTGGTGACAGCCCGTGATTGCGCAGATCGACCTTGATCACCGTATGCTGTTGGTTCAGGTCGCGCGCCAGCACGCCCAGGTTATCCAGATTGCCAAACAGACCGTGGATCAACACGATCGGTAAGCTCGCTGGCGTGGCAGCCTCTGCGGCCAGTAATTGATAATGTAATTTCATGGTGATGTTCGTGATCTTGAGATAATGAGTTAGGTTAACATGGCTAGAGAGATTATTGGTTTGTTCGCAGAATTTTGCCGATATTTCATGGTATGGTGAGGGGTTGGCGGCCAAGGCGGTTGGCTAAAGTCTGCTTTTGCCGTTTGGGAGAACATTGTAGTGTTCGCACCCGCGCTTTTAACCTTATAATCCCATGGCTTGAATGCACCAATTGGCTTCAGGTTCATAAGTAGAAAAAACGTACTGGATAAAGATGAAAACTATTGAAGTCGACGAAGAACTTTACCGCTATATTGCCAGCCACACGCAACATATCGGTGAAAGCGCGTCTGATATTTTACGGCGTATGTTGAAGTTTACCGCAGGCCAGCCTGTACGAACGGCCCCTGTGGTTGCCAGTGGCCAGGCAGAGCCGTCAGTGGCAGCCATTGCCGTTCAGCGGCCGCGTGATCGCGTGCGTGCGGTGCGCGAGTTGCTGCTGTCGGACGAATATGCCGAACAGAACAAAGCTGTAAATCGTTTTATGCTGGTACTTTCCACCTTGTACACCCTCGATGCGGCGGGCTTTGCCGCGGCAACGGATTCGTTGCATGGCCGTACCCGTACCTATTTTGCTGGCGATCAGCAAACGCTGCTGGCCAATGGGAACCATACCAAGCCCAAGCACGTGCCAGGTACGCCTTACTGGGTGATCACCAATACCAACACTGGCCGCAAACGCAGCATGATCGAACACATCATGCAGGCCATGCAGTTCCCGGCGGAACTGATCGAGAAAGTTTGCGGCACCGTCTAATTTAGCGAACAGCCCGTCACGGTGGCCGTATGCGACTCATTGCCCGGCCACGGTACTGGCATTTTAGGGAGTAGTCGATGGCGAATGACCCACGTGCCGGGCAACCCGCTCAGCAAAGTGATTTGATCAATGTAGCCCAGCTGACGTCGCAGTATTATGTGCTGCAACCAGAGGCCGGTAATGCCGCTCACGCGGTGAAATTCGGTACCTCAGGGCATCGTGGCAGTGCGCTGCGTCAGAGCTTTAACGAAGCACATATCCTGGCTATCGCTCAGGCCATTGCCGAAGTGCGTCGTCAACAGGGCACCACTGGCCCTTGCTATGTGGGTAAAGACACCCATGCGCTGTCCGAACCCGCCTTTATTTCCGTTCTGGAAGTGCTGACCGCCAACGGTGTTGACGTGGTGGTGCAGGAAAACAACGGCTTTACGCCAACGCCTGCCGTGTCACACGCTATCTTGTGCTTCAACCGCAAGGGGGGCGCACAGGCAGATGGCATCGTGATTACGCCTTCGCATAACCCACCTGAAGACGGCGGTATCAAATATAACCCGCCAAACGGTGGCCCAGCCGATACCAACCTGACTTCCGTGATTGAAAAGCGTGCCAACGAACTGCTGAGCCTCAAGCTGCAGGGCGTGCAGCGTCAATCGCTGGATAAAGCCTGGAACGGCGGCCATCTCCATGCGCAAGATCTGGTGCAGCCTTACGTGGAAGGGCTGGTGGATATCGTCGATATGCCTGCCATTCAGCGTGCGGGCCTGAAACTGGGCGTTGACCCGCTTGGCGGTTCCGGGATTGCCTACTGGCAGCGCATTGCCGAGCACTATAAGCTGGATCTGACGCTGGTGAATGATTCCATCGATCAGACCTTCCGCTTTATGCACCTCGACCATGACGGCATCATCCGTATGGACTGCTCGTCAGAATCGGCAATGGCTGGTCTGCTGGCCCTGCGTGACAAGTTCGATCTGGCGTTTGCCAATGATCCTGACTATGACCGCCACGGTATCGTCACGCCTGCGGGTCTGATGAACCCGAATCACTACCTGGCCGTTGCCATCAATTATCTGTTCCAGCATCGCCCGCAATGGGGCACCAACGTTGCCGTGGGTAAAACGCTGGTTTCCAGCGCGATGATCGACCGCGTAGTAACCGATCTAGGCCGCAAGCTGGTGGAAGTGCCGGTTGGTTTCAAATGGTTTGTTGACGGCCTGTTCGACGGCAGCTTCGGCTTCGGCGGCGAAGAGAGCGCCGGGGCTTCATTCCTGCGCTTCGACGGCACGCCTTGGTCTACCGACAAAGACGGCATCATCATGTGCCTGCTGGCGGCAGAGATCACTGCGGTCACCGGTGAAAACCCGCAGCATCATTATAACGATCTGGCCAAACGCTTCGGTGCGCCAAGCTACAACCGTATTCAGGCTCCGGCAACCTCCGCACAGAAAGCGGCGCTGTCCAAGCTGTCACCGGAAATGGTGAAGGCTAGCACCCTAGCGGGCGATCCAATCACCGCGCGTTTGACGGCAGCTCCGGGTAACGGTGCTTCTATCGGCGGCCTGAAAGTGATGACTGACAACGGTTGGTTTGCCGCTCGTCCTTCGGGCACCGAAGAGGCCTACAAGATCTACTGTGAAAGCTTTCTGGGTGCCGAGCACCGCGAGAAGATCGAACATGAAGCGGTCGAGATCGTCAGCGAAGTGTTAGCTTCAGCCAAGTAATCTCTCCCTAACTAATGAAAATGCGCTGTTTTTACAGCGCTTTTTTATGCCTGCAATTTAGATATATCTAATTTCAGGTTACCTCTTGCACATTTAGATATATCGATCTAGATTAGAGCCATCGACAGGTTTAGATATATCTAAATGCGTCGATAGCCGTATCATCAATCAAGAGGTAACAACTATGATGTTTAATCGATTTGCACGTAACCACTCACACGGTCACCACGACCATGATGAACAGCGGGAAGAAGGGCATTGCCACCATCGCCGTGGCGGCCGTCACCATTTTGCTGGCCGTGGAGAACATGGTCGCGGTGGTGAAGAACATGGCCGTGGCGGGCGTGGGCGTCATCGCCTGTTTGAGCACGGGGATCTGCGTTTGGTGCTGCTGGCGCTGGTAGAGCGTAAACCTAGCCACGGCTACGAGCTGATCAAGGCGATCGAAGAGGCTTCTTCCGGCCTGTATGTACCAAGCCCTGGTGTGATTTACCCAACCCTCACGCTGTTGGAAGAGCAAGACTTCCTGGAACCGGCGGTGGCTGGCAATGGCCGTAAGAGCTACCAAATTACCGAACTCGGCAAGCAGGAGCTGCAAAAGCATCAGGCGGCCATCGAAGTGATTTTTGCCCGTCTGGCTGGCGCTGGGCGTGACCATCGCCATGAAGGGAATCTGGCCGAAGGGATCTCCGAAGTGATGCATCGCCTGCGCTATCTGCTGCGCGGCAACATGATGCGTGCGGATTTGTCTCAGGAGCAGGTCGGGCGTATCAATCAGGCACTGTTGACCGCCGTAGAGGCTATCGAAGCCGAAATGGGTCAGCCAAAACAGCCGCAGGAGGATAACTGATGCCAGGCCACCGTTTCCGCATTACCGTAGAAGCCTTGACCGATCGCAAAGGCGAACCCGTCGACAAGCCGGAGTTGGTGTTTGAGGTAGAAAATCACGACGATATTCTGGCCATTGTTGAACGCATTCAAGGGCGAGAAGATCTGAACTTTGGCGAACAAAACAGCGCGGCGTTTGCCGTCGGGCTGAAGCTGTTCTCCGAAGTGATGATAGAAAACCGCAAGCATCCGCTGTTTGAGCCACTGCGTGACTCGTTTAAGGAGTTCATGATCGGACTGAAGAAAGGGCCAACATCGTCGCAGGATTAAGGCATAAACCGATAGCCGACGCCGGTCTCAGTGAGCAAATGTCTGGGCCGCGCCGGATCGGCTTCCAGCTTTTGCCGCAGATGGCCCATATAGATGCGCAGGTAGTGGCTGTGTTCGACGTAATTGGGTCCCCAGACGTGGCTGAGTAACTGCCGCTGGGTGATCACCTTCCCGGAGTTGGCTAACAGCTCGGACAGCAAACGAAATTCGATGGGCGTCAGATGCAGATCTTCACCGTTACGTAATACGCTACGGTTGATCAGATCGACGGTGATATCGGAGAAGCTGATCAACGGGCTTTCCTGTTGGCTATTGGCGTGGCGGCGCAGCGCAACCCGCACCCGAGCCAGCAGTTCACCAATGCCGAACGGCTTGCTGAGATAGTCATCGGCTCCCGCATCCAGCGCGGCAATCTTGTCCTCTTCGGCATGGCGTGCGGAAAGGACGATCACTGGCACGGCGCTCCATTGGCGCAGATCGCGAATGTAGTCCAATCCGTCGCCATCGGGCAACCCTAAATCGAGAATGATCAGATCCGGTTTGCGCGTGCCAGCCTCTATCAGCCCACGCTGCAACGTTTCACTTTCAAACACCCGTAACCCTTCGCTCTCCAGCGCGGTGCGCACGAAGCGGCGGATCTCTTTCTCGTCTTCCACAATCAGAATGTTAGTCGGTGATGTGGTCACGGGGCCTCTACTCTTGGGTTACAAGTCAAAATCTGCTCCATCCAGTTCGGGTGGCTTTTCCAACGGCAGCATAAAGTGGAAACTGGCTCCGCCTTCGGCGCGGTTCTCCGCCCAGATGCGGCCGCCGTGTACTTCAATAATGGCACGACAAATCGCTAATCCCAAGCCAACGCCGGGGATTGCCGACTCTTTATTGCCACGGGAGAACTTGTCAAATATCAGCTGGGTCTGTTCCTCTGGGATACCAGGGCCATTATCCCAAACTTCTACTTCCAGCCACTCCGGCAGCGCGTGGGCGCGGATCCCGATGATAGCATCGGCACCAGCATATTTATTGGCATTTTCCACCAGGTTGGTGAAGACTCGCTCTAACAGGCTACCGTCGCAGTTGATCAACACCATTTCTGGCGGCAGCTCCACCTTGATCTCGTGCAATACCAGCAGCGGTTCCAGCATATGCAGCGATGCCCCGACGATCTCTTCCAGCGATTGCCACTCTTTGCGCAGGTTGAAGCCGCCAGATTGGATGCGAGCCATATCCAGCAGATTGTTCACCAGGCGGGTGGTACTGAGCACCTGCTGGCGGATTTGGCTGGCCTGTGGGGCGTGGCTGGAGCCTTCGGTTGCCAGATCCAGCGTCAGGATCTCTGCCTGACCAAACAGTACGGTAAGCGGAGTACGCAGGTCGTGAGAGAGGGCGGCCAGCAGCGAGTTACGTAGCTGTTCGCGTTCGGCATCCAGCTTGGCCTCTTCGGCACTGCGGGCCAGATGCAGACGTTCCAGCGCGTTGGCGATCAGTACCGCAAAGGTCTGTAACAGCCGTTGTTGTTCCGGCACCATCAACTGGCGCAGGTTGTTCGGCTCAATCGCCAGCAGGCCAAAGGTCTGTTTGGAGGTGCTGAGTGGCAGCAGCTGATAAGGAACGCCGGGCAGGGTGTCGGTACCGGCCCCGGCGGGTAAACCTTTGCCATAGCTCCAGCGGGCGATGGCTTCGTCTACCGACAGCAGGCCGCCTTCTTCACCCACCATCTGTTTTAAAGCGCCATCTTCCTGCGGCAACAGCAGTACGGTTTTAGCCTGGAAACTGCTGGAGATAAAATGACGGCTGGTCTTGGCGATGTCTTCCTTACTCAATGCCTGGCTAAGACCACGGGACATCTCATACAAATGGCGCGCCCGTTGTTCGCGATAGCGTGCCACCCGTGCCTGATAACGCACCCCGGCGGTCAGATTACCAATGGTGATACCGACGATTAGCATCACGGCAAAGGTCAGTAAATATTGCATGTCGCTGACGGCGAACGACCATTCGGGCTGTACAAAGAACAAATCGAAGCTGGCGACGTTGATCACCGCAGCCAATACCGAAGGCCAGCGGCCAAAGAACAGGGCGACAAGTGCCACGCCCAGCAGGTAAACCATCACCAGGTTGGCCGAATCAATGCCTGGCAGCAGCCATTGCGACAGCAGCGTGATGATGGCGCATAAAACGACGGCAACGGCGCAGCCCCGCAGCTGGAAACGCCATTTTTCACTAAAGGCTCGGTTATCGTGCTCTTTTATCTGCGGCTGCGGCGTATCGTTTTCCAGCGCGACAATCACCAGATCGAGATCCGGCCCAAGCTGCCCAAGGCGGTCGGCAAAGCTGCCGCGCAGCTTCCAGCGCTGTTCGCCACGGCGGCCAATAATGATTTTGCCCAGGTTATGTTCCCGGGCATAACGTAATACCGCGCGTTCTTCTGAAGGATCGGAAAGGGTGGCGGTTTCAGCCCCTAATTCTTGTGCCAGCCGCAAGGCCCGCAGGATGGCTCGCCGTTGATTCTCCGGCAGGCGGTGCAGCTTGGGGGTTTCGACATACACGGCATGCCAGTGGCAGCCGAGGCGTGCCGCCAGCCTTGCAGCGATGCGCACCAGCTTTTCGCTACCGCTGTTATGGCCGACGCACAGCAGGATGCTGTCACGGGTATGCCAGACCTTTTCACGCCCCTGGTTATCGCGAAAGGCCCGCATCTGATCGTCAACGCGGTCGGCGGTGCGGCGAAGTGCCAGCTCACGCAGGGCGATGAGGTTTCCCTTGCGGAAGAAATGTTCGATGGCACGTTCGGCCTGGCCGGGAATATAGACCTTGCCTTCGTTGAGCCGCTGGCGCAGATCGTCAGGGGGCAAGTCAACTAACACCACTTCGGTCGCTTCGTCAAACACGTGGTCGGGCACGGTTTCCCTGACCCGCACTCCGGTGATGCCGCCGACGACGTCGTTCAGGCTTTCCAGATGCTGGACGTTAACCGTGGTCAACACATCGATACCGGCATCCAGCAGTTCATCCACATCCTGCCAGCGTTTGGGATGGCGTGAGCCTTGGGCGTTACTGTGCGCCAGCTCATCCATCAGGATCAGGGCAGGATTACGTGCCAAAGCGGCATCAAGGTCGAACTCCTGCACCTGGCGGCCGCGATGCTGGATGCGTTTTGCTGGCAGGATCGACAGCCCTTGCAGCAACGCCGCCGTTTCTTGGCGGCCGTGGGTTTCCACTACACCGATCAGCACGTCTAGCCCCTGCGCCCGTTGCCGCTGGGCCTCCTGCAACATGGCGTAGGTTTTACCTACCCCGGCACAGGCACCGAAGAAGACCTTCAGTTTGCCGCGTGGCTTTTCATTGGCGAGCGCCAGCAGGCTGTCAGGATCGGGGCGTTGCAGTTCGTCATCCACCATCAAAGTTCCTTGTTTACCCATGCAAAGCGGGTTCGGCAATGCCGAACCCTTTAATTATGTTTTATCGCGTTTGTCGTTATTTCAACGCATCCAGCGCCATATTCAACTTCAGCACGTTGACCACCGATTCCCCCATAAAGTTGGGTGTGGCGCGATCGGTGTTTTCATCAATCAGTTTGGCAATCTGTTCCTGCGGCAACTGACGAGCGTTGGCGACACGCGCTAACTGATACTTGGCGGCGGCCAGCGAAATCTGCGGATCCAAGCCACTGCCGGAAGCGGTCAGCAGATCGACCGGGATCGGCCCGCTCATCGTCGGATTAGCCTGGCGCAGCTGCGTAGCCCGCTCACCGATCGCTTTATCCAGCGCCGGGTTGGTGGCGGCCAGATTACTGCCGCCTGATGCCAGCGTATTATAAGCCGAATCGCTGGTGGCAGAAGGGCGGCCCCAGAAATAACCCGGTTGGGTAAAATTCTGACCAATCAATGCCGAGCCGACCGCTTTATCCCCTTGATAGAGCAACGAGCCGTTGGCCGCCCCGCTGAACAGCAACTGCGACAGCCCAGTGGTGAGTAATGGGTAAGCGATACCGGTGATCACCGTCAGCAGGATCAGCATAACCAGAGAAGGACGGAAATAAGACATCATAAATTCCTCGTTATACCCTTCATCTTTCAAACCGCAGCGTTGTTACCTGCGCTCACTCACCCCAGTCACTTACTGAAGTAAGCTCCTGGGGATGAATGAGCTTGTCGCCTAGCTGCAATTTGAACGCTATTGGGTATGTGTTATTAAGCTATGAGTAATGCAGTCAGCAATAGATCGATCAGTTTGATACCCACGAACGGTACCAGCAGGCCACCCACACCATACAGCCACAAGTTACGACGCAGCAGTGCGGCGGCGCTCATTGCCTTATAGCTCACCCCTTTCAACGCCAATGGGATCAGGAAGACGATCACCAGGGCGTTGAAGATCACCGCCGACATAATCGCCGAGGCGGGGGAGTGCAGTTGCATTACGTTCAGCGCATTCAGCTGCGGATAGGTTGCCGCGAAGGCCGCCGGGATAATGGCAAAGTACTTCGCTACGTCGTTGGCGATACTGAAGGTGGTCAGCGAACCGCGTGTCATCAGCATCTGCTTGCCGATATGCACCACTTCGATCAGCTTGGTCGGGTTTGAGTCCAGATCGACCATGTTGCCCGCTTCCTTGGCCGCCTGCGTCCCCGAGTTCATGGCAACCGCCACGTCGGCCTGCGCCAGTGCCGGGGCGTCGTTGGTGCCGTCGCCGGTCATCGCGACCAGGCGTCCTTCCGCCTGATACTGACGGATCAGCGCCAGTTTGGCCTCTGGCGTGGCTTCCGACAGGAAGTCATCCACACCGGCTTCGGCTGCGATGGCGGCGGCGGTCAGGCGGTTATCCCCGGTGATCATCACCGTCTTGATGCCCATCTTGCGCAGTTCGGCAAAGCGTTCTTTAATCCCGCCTTTGACGATGTCTTTCAGCGCCACTACCCCCAGCACGCGTGGCCCTTCGGCGACCACCAACGGCGTACCGCCAGTACGAGCAACGCTTTCCACCAACTCATCTACCGCGCGTGGGAAGTGACCATTGTTGGATTCGACGTGGCGGCGAATGGCGTCCACCGCCCCTTTACGGATCATCCGGTCCTGCACGTTGACGCCGCTCATGCGGGTTTGTGCAGAGAACGGTACGAAGGTGGCGTTCAACGCCTGCAAATCGCGTTCGCGCAGGTTGAAGCGCTGCTTGGCCAGCACCACGATACTGCGGCCTTCCGGCGTTTCATCGGCTAACGAAGAGAGTTGGGCGGCATCGGCCAGCTCTTGCTCTTTTACCCCGGGTGCTGGCAGGAATTCGGACGCCTGACGGTTACCGAGGGTAATAGTACCGGTCTTGTCCAACAGCAGTACGTCAACGTCACCGGCGGCCTCAACGGCGCGCCCGCTGGTGGCGATCACGTTGGCACCCAGCATACGGCTCATCCCGGCGACGCCGATAGCGGACAACAGCCCACCGATGGTGGTCGGGATCAGGCAGACTAGCAAGGCCACCAACACGGTGATTGACACTATGCTGCCGCTACCTGCGGCTTCCACGCTGTATTGTGAGTAAGGGAATAGGGTAGCGGTCGCCAGTACAAACACGATAGTCAACGCCACCAACAAAATGGTCAGTGCCACTTCGTTTGGGGTTTTACGGCGTTTAGCACCTTCTACCATCGCGATCATGCGATCGAGGAAGGTTTCGCCTGGGTTGACGCTGCACTGCACCACCAGCCAGTCGGACAGGATACGCGTCCCGCCGGTCACGGAGGAGAAGTCACCGCCGGATTCACGGATCACCGGTGCAGATTCACCAGTGATGGCGCTTTCATCAACCGAGGCGCCGCCTTCCAGCACTTCGCCATCGCAAGGGATGGTATCGCCAGCTTCCACCAGCACGATATCCCCTTTACGCAGGCTCTCGGCCGAGACTTGCTCGGTGGCGCCATCACGCTTCGGCGTGGCGAGTTTCTTCGCCCAACTGGTTTTCTTGGTGCCCTTCAGGCTTTCCGCCTGAGCCTTGCTGCGTCCTTCCGCCAGTGCCTCGGCGAAGTTGGCGAACAGCACGGTAAACCACAGCCACATAGCGATGCTGCCGGTAAAGGCCGCGCTACCTTCGGCGTTGCCTGAAAGCACCGCCAGCCAAATGGCTGAAGTCAGGATACTGCCGAGGTACACCACGAACATCACCGGGTTACGCCACTGAACGCGTGGGTCCAGCTTTTTCACCGCATCGATCAGCGCGGTACGCATCAGTGCCGGTTCAAACAGTGCGCGTTGTTTGCGAGTCATCTTGTTCTTCTCTCTGTTATGACTGTTAATTGGCCAACCACAGTTGTAAATGTTCGGCTACCGGGCCTAGTGCCAGTGCAGGAACGAAGGTCAAGGCACCTACCAGCAGGATGGTGCCGACCAGCAGGCCGATAAACAGTGGCCCGTAGGTTGGCAGCGTGCCATTGCCCGCTGGTTGGCGTTTTTTGACACACAGCGAACCCGCAATGGCCAGCACCGGTAGGATCACCCCGAAGCGGCCAACAAACATCGCAAAGGCCAGCAGCAGGTTGTAGAACGGCGTGTTGACGCTCAGACCAGCAAAGGCGCTACCGTTGTTGTTGGCGGCCGAAGAGACGGCGTACAGCACTTCACTGAAGCCATGTGCCCCTGGGTTGAGGATGCCAGCACGGCCAGCGTCGGTAGCAATTGCCAACGCGGTGCCCAGCAGTACCAAGGTCGGCGTCACCAGGATCGCCAGCGCGGTCATCTTCATGTCATAAACATCGATCTTCTTGCCGAGATATTCCGGCGTGCGGCCAATCATCAGTCCGGCGATAAATACCGTCAGCAGCACGAACAGCAGCATGCCGTACAGGCCGGAACCGACGCCGCCGAACACGACCTCGCCAATCTGCATCAGCCACATCGGCACCATGCCACCCAGCGCGGTAAAGGAGTCATGCATGGCGTTGACGGCACCGCAGGAGGCCGCAGTGGTTACCACCGAGAACATGCTGCTGGCGAGAATGCCAAAGCGGGACTCTTTACCTTCCATATTGATGTTGCTGCTACTGCCCAGTGCGCTCAGATGCGGGTTGCCAGCCAGCTCGGCGTTCATCACCACGATCACCGCAATGATGAAGATCAGCGCCATGGCCCAGATCAGCGCGTGACCCTGACGGTTTTCACCGGCCACCTGACCAAAGGCGAAGCACAGGGCGCAAGGGATTAGGAAGATCGCCAGCATCTGCACAAAGTTGGTCAATACGGTCGGGTTTTCAAACGGATGTGCCGAGTTGGCACCGAAGAAGCCCCCGCCGTTGGTGCCGAGCAACTTGATCGCTTCCTGCGAGGCCACAGGCCCCATCGGCAAGGTCTGCTGTGCCCCTTCCAGCGTGGTCACATGCAGGTAAGGCAGGAAGTTCTGCAATGTCCCCTGGCTGACGAAGAACAGCGCGATCAGTAGTGACAGCGGCAACAGCACATACAGGGTAATGCGCAGGATATCGATCCAGGCGTTACCGATAGTAGCGCTGGAACGGCGTGCAAAGGCCCGGATCAGGGCAAAGGCCACGGCGATACCGGTAGCGGCAGAAAGGAAGTTCTGTACCGCCAGCCCGGCCATCTGGCTGAGATAGCTGAGGGTGTTTTCCCCGCTGAAGGCCTGCCAGTTGGTATTGGTGACGAAGCTGACGGCGGTATTGAACGCCAGATCCCAGGATAAACCGGGGAACCCTTGCGGGTTGAGCGGTAAAGAACCCTGTGTCATCAGCAGCGCAAACAGCAGCACGATACCGAGGATATTGAACCACAGGATCGCCAGCGCGTATTGCCACCAGTTCATCTCAGCGGTGTCATTACCGCAGCAACGCCAGACGGCTGCTTCCACATGGCGCAGCACCGGTAGCGGTTCTCCCTCGATCAGGCGAGCCATAAAACTGCCCAGGGGACGAGCCAGCACCAGAAGCACCAGCATAAAGCTGGCGATCAACAAGAAGGCTGAAGCTGCCATCAGAAGTCCTCCGCATTAAACAGGGCATAAATCAGATAGCCCAACAGCAGCAGGACCAACAGCGCACCACCAATAACGCTGAAACTCACGGGACACCTCCAGAGGTGTTGTTTTTGATAGCCTGAGTGTAGGGAGAGCAGTAAAAAGAAGATGAAAAAATAGCGGGGAAGGGTGTAAAAAAAGTATAAAAATGATTGAAATTTCGGCAGAAAACGGCGGTTTTATGCGCTCCTGGCGTTTAGGTTGTTGGGCTGGTGGCGTAAAAATCCGCTCAATGGCGCTTGCAACGGCAAGAAACCACATTTTAACCAATGTTAAGTTAGTTACTAACCATGCCGTAACAAAATTACGTTGTGGCGGCTTTTTTGCGCTATTTTTGTCCATTTTAGTGGTCGGATGAGTTGTAAAATTACAACATATGCGGTAATATTTTGCTCAGTTTCCAATTGGTCTTCATTTACCGTTTTGCATTGCGTCTGGTCCTGACAACCTGACGCGGATGTTTTGAAGGAGGTTCGCATGTCTAACTATCAAGCCTATCCGTTGCATCGGATCCTCCTGCGCCGCAGCGCAGTGGTTCTGGTCGGTGTTATCGCCTTACCGGTTATGCTGTTCCGTGCCGATCGCGCACGTTTTTACAGCTATTTACACCGCGTGTGGTCGAAAACCAGCAATAAACCGGTCTGGCTGCAACAGGCAGAAACGGCATCCTGCGATTTTTACTGATCCAGGCCCGTCGCAATACTACGAACCCTCGCCCTTGTGGCGGGGGTTTTTGCGTTTTAAGCCGCACTAACGCATCAATTATTCTACACTTTTAACATTATCCAGCGGGAGACAAGATCATCGTTTTTCACCGCCGTTATAAACTTTCACTATCGCCGGGGATGCAACCGCTGCTGGCACCGATTACGCTGTTAAAACATGACATGGCCGAATATCCTGATAACTAACTGGCGCAACAGCGCTATTTTGAGCCTTACCCGGAGGCGCTGCGCCTGCGCTATGGGCATTAACCTGCAAGGAATGTTATGACCACTCATCTGGTCTGGTTGCGTAACGATCTACGCATTACCGACAATAAAGCCCTGTCTGCCGCCTGTAGCGATCCGCAAGCCAAGGTGTTGGCGCTATTTATCGCCACTCCTGTGCAATGGAGGCAGCACCAGATGGCACCCCGTCAGGCGGCGTTTATCCACGCTAATCTGTTGCAAGTACAAGCGGCGCTGGCGGCTCGCGGGATTGAACTGATTTGCCATCAGGGCGACGATTTTGCTGGTTCGATTAACTGGCTGGTGCAGTTTTGCCATCAGCAGCAGGTCACGGCCCTGTTTTACAACCGTCAGTATGAAATCAATGAACGTCAGCGTGATGCCCAGTTGGAACAGGCGTTGGCCGGGCAGGTGAGCTGCCACAGTTTTGACGATAGCCTGTTGCTGCCCCCCGGCAGCGTGCAAACCGGCAACGGTGAGATGTACAAGGTGTATACGCCTTTTCGCAAAGCCTTTCTTCAGCGGCTGACCGTGTCCGACGTGAGCTCTCTCCCTGCCCCACGCCCGCGTGGGGAAGCCGTTGAGTTTACCGCAGCAGCAGCGTTCGATTATCCTTTGGCTGAAGTGGGTGAGGGATATCCCGCGGGCGAAGAGGCTGCGCTGCAAAGGCTGCGTGCTTTCTGCCGCGAGCAGGTGCAAGACTATGCGACACAGCGCGATCTGCCCGCCATTGCCGGCACCAGCAATCTGTCACCCTATCTGGCTATTGGCGTGATCTCTCCCCGCCAGTGCGTCAACCGTCTGCGCGTGGAGTGCCCCGATGTGCTGGAAGATCCGCAAAGCGGTGCTTTCTGTTGGCTTAATGAGCTGATCTGGCGAGAATTTTATCGTCACCTGATGGTGGCGTATCCTGCGTTATGCAAGCATCGTCCGTTTATCGCCTGGACGGATAAGGTATGCTGGCAACGCGACGATGCGGCGTTACTGGCCTGGCAACAGGGCAATACCGGTTACCCGATTGTCGATGCTGCCATGCGTCAGCTTAATCAAACCGGCTGGATGCATAATCGCCTGCGGATGATCGCGGCCAGCTTTCTGGTCAAGGATCTACTGATTGACTGGCGCGCCGGCGAACACTATTTCATGTCCCAATTGCTGGATGGCGATCTGGCCGCCAACAACGGTGGCTGGCAGTGGGCCGCTTCTACCGGCACCGATGCCGCGCCTTATTTCCGCATCTTTAACCCGACCACTCAGGGCGAACGTTTTGATCCAAAAGGCACTTTTATCCGTAAATGGTTGCCTGAACTGGCGGATGTACCGGACAATGAGCTTCATCAACCCCATCGCTGGGCAGAAAAGCAGCAGCAGGTACTGAACTATCCGCAGCCGATAGTCCAACACCAGCAGGCTCGACTGGAGACGTTGGCGGCTTTTGAAGCGGCCAAGCGAGGGGGGACTTTAAAGTAACAGCAAGGAGCTTCCTGATGATGAAGAAACTACTGGCCCTGTGCCTGGGCGGCTATTCCGCGTTGGCCGTGGCCGGTTTTGACGTAGTGGCGCTGGGCGTCGACGGTGGCGTCAGCGACGGCAATCTGACTTCTTATCTGATCCGCAGTGATAGCCAGACGCAGTATCTGGCACTGGATGCCGGAACGCTGCTGCCGGGGATTGCCAAAGGGCTGGAAAAGGGCAGTTTTCCACAGGCCACGCCCGAGCTGGCCGCTCCCTACACCCCTCAGGGGTATATTTTTCGACAACTGATTGGCGGTTACTTTATTAGCCATGGCCATCTGGATCACGTTGCTGGACTGATTCTCGGTTCACCGGAAGACAGTAAAAAAACCATTTATGCGCAGGCCGATACCGTATTGACGCTGCGCAATCATTACTTTAACTGGAAAGCCTGGCCCAACTTTACCGATGCCGGTAACGGCTCACGGCTGGGCACTTACCGCTTGCAAACGGTACGCCCACAGCAGCGTGTCACCTTGGGCCTGACCGGTTTGAGCGGCGTGATGTACCCACTTAGCCACGATCGCTACCCCTCTTCGATGTTACTGGTAGCCGACCGTGAAGGATCATTTGCCTACTTTGGCGATACCGGGCCGGACGCGCTGGAGCAGTCACGCAATCTGGATAGCGCCTGGCGCGCGCTGGGGCCGCTGATTGAACAGAAGAAGATGAAGGGCATGATTATCGAAACCTCTTACCCGAACGAGGTGGATGACAAGCATCTGTATGGTCATCTGACCCCGGCCTGGCTATTGAAGGAGCTGAAAAACCTCCAGCAGTACAGCGGCGGAGAGGGCTCGTTAAAAGATCTGCCGGTGATCATCAGCCACATCAAGCCCAGTCTGAAACAGGGGGAGGACGTGCGTGCTACCATCAAACAACAGCTGGATCAGGGCAACGATCTGGGCGTGAAATTTATCCTGATGGAACAGGGCGATCGGCAACAATTTTGAATGAGAGTGAGATGACTATGCGTAACCTCGATCTGGAACATCTGATCAACACCGAACTTAACTGTGCGGCCTTCCAGGACTACGCGCCGAACGGCTTGCAGGTGGAAGGGCGGGCGCATGTGCAGCGCATCGTGACGGGAGTGACGGCCTGCCAGGCGTTGCTGGATGCGGCGGTGGAACATCAGGCGGATGCCATACTGGTGCATCACGGTTACTTCTGGAAAAACGAAGCGCCAGCGGTGCGCGGTATGAAACGTAACCGGCTGAAAACCCTGCTGAGCAATGATATCAACTTGTATGGTTATCACTTGCCGCTGGATGCCCACCCGCAACTGGGTAATAACGCGCAACTGGCGCAGGTACTGGGCATTCGCGTGATCGGTGAGATCGAGCCTTTGGTACCGCACGGAGAATTTGAGCAACCGCTAACTGCCTGCGAACTGCAACAGCGTATCGAAAGCCGTCTTGGCCGCGCGGTGTTGCACTGTGGTGATAATGCTCCTCAGGCCATCCGTCGGGTTGCCTGGTGCACCGGTGGCGGCCAGGGATTTATCGACAGTGCCGCGCGATTTGGCGTTGATGCTTTCATCAGTGGTGAAGTGTCCGAGCAAACTATCCATACGGCGCGGGAGATGGGGGTGCACTTTTTTGCCGCCGGTCATCACGCCACGGAACGCGGTGGGATCAAGGCGTTGGGCGAATGGTTAGCAGAGCATCACGGTTTTGACGTCACCTTTATCGATATCCCCAATCCGGCCTGATTTGCCTATGGGTTCGGTAAAACGAACCCTTTAGCGCTGCTAATCCCTTATTTTCCCGAAGGTTGCTCTCTTGACAGCCGACGTTACGTCCCGCATAACTGATACGCTTTTCAAATAATAAAATACCCTGTGAACTTCAAGTTGCTACCCAGTGACCCGCTCATTCGTTCGTGAGCGGTCAGTCATGCTGCGGCTTGAAACACGACGAGTATAAGGAGATAGGGGTGCAACGAGCACAATATTACCTGCTAGGGGAACGCGCTGTAGTGCTTGAATTGGCACCCCCAGTGACGCTGCAAAGTCAGCAGCGTATTTGGGCATTGGCAGAAAAGATGAATCACCACACTGACGTACGGGAAGTGGTGCCGGGAATGAATAACCTGACGCTGTTGCTGTATACGCCGCAGGCCGATGCCGAGGCGATGCTGGAACTGCTGCGTCAAGGATGGGAAGGTAACGAAAGCCTGGTGCCAGAGTCCCGCGATGTCGATATCCCGGTGATCTATGGCGGCGAATATGGCCCAGACCTGGATGAGGTGGCGCGCCATACCGGCATGACGCCGCAACAGGTGGTGGAATGCCATTCGTCCACCGCGTATGTGGTTTATTTCCTGGGCTTCCAACCCGGTTTTACCTATCTGGGGGGGATGCCGGAGCGTCTGGCCACTCCTCGCCGTGCGGAACCGCGCCTGTCTGTTGCCGCGGGTTCTGTGGGGATCGGTGGCGGCCAGACGGGGATCTATCCGCTGGTCACGCCGGGGGGTTGGCAACTGATTGGCCGCACGCCGCTGGCGCTGTTTAATCCTAATGAAATGCCGCCGACGCTGTTGCGCCCGGGCGATAACGTGCGCTTTGTACCGCAAAAGGGGGGCGTATGCTGAAGATCTTGCGAGCCGGTATTTACACCACCGTCCAGGACCTGGGGCGTAACGGTTTCCGGCGTTTGGGCATCAGCCAGGGCGGTGCTCTGGATATCCCCGCGCTGAAAATAGCCAACCTGCTGGTGGGTAACCCGGCTGAAGCGGCCGGATTGGAGATCACGCTGGGGCAATTCAGTGCCGAATTTACCCATAATGGGTGGATTGCGCTGACCGGTGCGGGCTGCGATGCTCAGTTGGACGGCAAATCTTTGTGGACGGGCTGGCGCTATCCGGTAAAAAAAGGCCAGCAACTGACGCTGAAGATGCCTAAACGTGGGATGCGTAGCTATCTGGCGGTGTCTGGCGGCATCAACGTGCCGGAGATGCTGGGCTCACGCAGCACCGATCTGAAAGCGGGCTTCGGTGGATTGGAAGGTCGACAGTTGAAGGAAGGTGACCTGCTGCCAGCGGGTAAGCCGCAGGCGCTACCGACTACGGTTATTGGCGTGAAACAGCCGCTGTTCAGCAACCGGATCAGGGTGTTGACCGGGCCAGAATATGACGAGTTCAGCCAACAGGCACAGGATGACTTCTGGCGTACCGCCTGGCAGCTCAGCCCGCAGAGTAACCGCATGGGTTATCGCCTGCACGGTGGCAGCGCCCTGATGAGAACCACCGAACGGGAAATGCTCTCGCATGGCCTGATACCTGGCGTCATCCAGGTTCCACACAACGGACAGCCGATCGTCTTGATGGCCGATGCTCAGACTACCGGGGGTTACCCGCGGATTGCCTGCGTGATTGAGGCCGATCTCTTCCACTTGGCGCAGATCCGCCTGGGGGATGCGCTTCACTTTATCCCCTGCACCCTGGCAGAGGCGCAGTGCGCCAAGGCTGAGCAGGATCACTTTATTCAACAGATTGCCTGGGGGGTTCAATGATCGTCGATTTAAATGCCGATCTCGGTGAAGGCTGCGCCAATGATGAAGCGTTGCTGCAGTTGGTCAGCTCGGCCAATATTGCCTGCGGTTTCCATGCCGGGGATGCCCAGACTATGCGCCAATCGGTGCGCTGGGCGTTGCAATACGGTGTGGCGATTGGTGCTCATCCCAGTTTCCCTGATCGGGAAAACTTTGGCCGTACCCGGATGCAGTTACCGGTAGAAACGGTGTATGCCCAAGTGGTTTATCAGTTGGGGGCGCTGGCCGCCATTACCCGTGCTGAAGGCGGCGTGATGGTCCATGTGAAACCGCACGGCATGCTCTACAACCAGGCGGCGGTGGAGCCGGAATTGGCCGAAGCCATTGCTCGTGCAGTGTATGCGGTAGATCCTTCGTTACGCTTGGTAGGGTTGGCTGGCAGTGAGCTGATCCGCGCAGGTGAAAAACTGGGGTTGGCGACGCGGCAGGAAGTGTTTGCCGATCGCGGCTATCAGGCCGATGGAACATTGGTGCCTCGTGGGCAACCTGGGGCACTGATCGCCAGTGATGAACTGGCATTGCAACAGACGCTGGAAATGGTTCGCCACCAGCGTGTACGTACCGTTGAGGGGGGCTGGGCCTCCGTCAAGGCTGAAACCGTTTGCCTGCATGGCGACGGCGAACATGCGCTGGCCTATGCCAGGAAGCTGAGAGAGAGCTTTGCTCAGCAGCAGATTGGCGTCAGTGCCGCATAAAAAAATAATTATTACAGCAAACACAACATTGCCCGTAAGACCAAAGGGCGACAAGGGGAAAGTTAATATGGAACAAACCCACTGATAGGCATCGCTGCCATCGTGGTTGGATTTGTATTACGTTTTAACCCGGTGCTGGTGGTGATCGCCGCCGGTATTATCACCGGGCTGGCGGCGTTGATGCCGCTGGATGTCATTTTGGAAAAGCTCGGCGAGGGTTTTCTCAATACCCGTAACCTGCCGCTGCTCCTGCTGTTACCGTTGGCGGTTATCGGTCTGTTAGAGCACCACGGCTTGAAAGAGCGTGCGCAGGCGTGGATTGCAAAAATCAAAAGCGCCACCGCTGGGCGCTTGCTGATCGTCTATCTGTTTGTGCGTGAAGTGACTGCCGCCATGGGCTTGACCAGCCTGGGTGGACACCCGCAAATGGTGCGTCCGTTGTTGGCTCCGATGGCGGAAGGGGCGACGGAAAGCCGTTATGGTGAACTGCCGGAACGCGTGCGTCATCGTCTGCGAGCAATGTCTGCGGCAACCGACAACGTTGGCCTGTTCTTTGGTGAAGACATTTTCGTCGCCTTCGGCGCGATCATCTTCATGCATAACTTTATGCTGGAATCCGGCGGCATCCAGACCGAACCACTGCACGTATTCCTGCTCTATTTCTTGATGTTCCTCTAGGAGAACGCATGCAGAAAGTATTGATTACCGGCTTTGAGCCGTTTGGCGGCGAACGTGTCAACCCATCCTGGGAGGTGGTGAAGCAGCTTAACGATCTGGAGCTTGGTGGGGCACATATTATCGCGCGCCAGCTACCTTGCGTCTTCGGTGAGGCGTTGACTGTGTTGAACGCGGCCATTGATGAAGTTCAGCCAGCGATGGTGTTGGCAATCGGCCAGGCGGGCGGGCGCACCGACATCACGCTGGAGCGCGTCGCTATTAACGTCGATGATGCGCGTATTCCCGATAATCAGGGGCAACAGCCGATCGACCAGGCCATTGTGGCAGATGGCCCGGCGGCCTATTTCAGCACCTTGCCGATCAAGGCGGTGATGAATGCGATGCGTGAGGCTGGCATTCCGGCCTCGGTATCACAAACCGCTGGGACCTATGTCTGTAACCATGTGATGTACGGTCTGTTGCACCGCTTAAGCGGACAGCAGGCGGTGAAGGGCGGCTTTATCCATATTCCTTACCTGCCTGAGCAGGCGGCACAGCATCCTGGTGCGCCGAGTATGGCAGCACAGACGGTGCTGTTTGCTTTGGAAATGGCGATTTCGATTGCCTTGCAGGTAGAACATGACTTGAGAGTGGTGGGTGGCGCCACGCACTGAGGTCATTTATGCTACCTCCATGTTAATCCTAGGGTTCGGCTTGCCGGACCCTTTTCAATCAAGGAGTTGTCCATGCCAGAAGGGCCGGAGATCCGCCGGGCGGCAGATAAGCTGGCGGCGGTGATGATCGAGCAACCACTGACCGAAGTCTGGTTTGCTTTCCCCCAATTGAAACACTATCAGGTCGCGCTGGTCGGTGAACGTATCACTGCCATCGAACCGCGTGGTAAAGCCTTGTTAACCGATTTCTCCAATGGTTTGACCATGTACAGCCACAACCAGCTTTACGGCGTGTGGAAGGTGGTGCGGGCGGGCGAAACGCCAGAAACCAAGCGCGATCTGCGCGTGCGACTGGAGACGGCCGAGTGGGCGATCTTGCTGTACAGCGCTTCGGATATCACCATTGTGCCGCGCGGTGAGATAGAGCAACACCCGTTTTTAAAACGTATTGGCCCCGACGTGCTCAATATGGCTTTGACCGTAGAGCAGGTGGAACAGCGGTTGTTATCGCCGGCGTTTTGTAAGCGCCAGTTGGGTGGGATGCTGCTGGATCAGTCTTTTCTGGCTGGCCTGGGTAACTATCTGCGAGCCGAGATTTTGTGGCAGGCAGAACTGGCACCCAAGCATAAGCCGCAGGATCTCACCCCTGATGCGTTGCATAAGTTGGCGCAGGCGCTGTTGGATATTCCGCGTATTTCTTACCACACCCGTGGCCAGGTAGATGAAAATCGTCATCACGGCACGTTGTTCAGCTTCAAGGTGTTTCATCGCAGCGGTGAGCCTTGTCCGCGCTGTGGGGCGATGATCGAGAAGACGGCGCTAGCGTCACGTCCGTTCTATTGGTGTCCGGTTTGCCAGCGGTAACCCATAAAAAACGCTGCCAGTGAGGCAGCGTTGAGTTGACAAGGTCATTAGCCGAGTTGGGGCGAATATTACGCCCCTGCTGAAGCTTACTTCTTAACCTGAGATTTGAACTCACGCTCGGCATAGCCGGTATACAGCTGGCGTGGACGAGCGATCTTGATGCCTTCGTCGTGCATTTCGTTCCAGTGGGCAATCCAGCCAATGGTACGGGCAATAGCGAAGATCACCGTAAACATGGAAGAAGGAATACCCATCGCTTTCAGGATGATACCTGAATAGAAGTCGACGTTCGGGTACAGTTTCTTCTCGATGAAGTACGGGTCGTTCAACGCGATGTGTTCCAGCTCCATCGCCACCTGCAGCAGGTTGTCGTCTTTCTTGTTCAGCTCTTTCAGCACTTCGTGACAGGTTTCACGCATCACGGTAGCACGTGGGTCGTAGTTTTTGTACACGCGGTGGCCAAAGCCCATCAGACGGAACGAGTCGTTCTTGTCTTTAGCACGTTTGATGAACTCAGGGATGTGCTCAACGGTTTTGATCTCTTCGAGCATCTTCAGTGCCGCTTCGTTGGCACCGCCGTGCGCTGGGCCCCACAGGGAAGCGATACCGGCCGCGATACAGGCAAACGGGTTAGCACCGGATGAACCGGCAGTACGCACGGTGGAGGTGGACGCGTTCTGCTCATGGTCGGCGTGCAGGATCAGAATACGATCCATGGCGCGTTCCAGCACCGGGTTTACCACGTACTCTTCGCAAGGTGTAGCAAACATCATTCGCAGGAAGTTACCGGCGTAAGACAGATCGTTGCGCGGGTAAACAAACGGCTGGCCGAGGGAATACTTGTAACACATCGCGGCCACGGTAGGCATTTTGGACAGCAGGCGGAACGCGGTGATCTCACGGTGACGTTCGTTGTTGACGTCCAACGCATCGTGATAGAACGCTGCCAGGGCACCTGTCACGCCGCACAGCACCGCCATTGGGTGTGAGTCACGGCGGAAACCACGGAACAGATGGGTGATCTGGTCGTGGATCATGGTGTGGCGGGTTACCGTGGTTTTGAACGTTTCAAACTCTTCAGCGCTCGGGGTTTCGCCGTACAGCAGGATATAGCACACCTCCAGGTAGGAGGAATTTTTTGCCAATTGCTCAATCGGGAAGCCGCGGTGCAGCAGGATACCTTTGTCGCCGTCGATAAACGTGATTTTTGATTCACAGGAAGCGGTAGAGGTAAAGCCGGGATCAAATGTGAAATAACCTTTGGAGCCCAGGGCGCGTACGTCAATAACATCAGGGCCCAGTGAAGGGGTGAGTACGCCCAGTTCGATCGGAGCTTCGCCGTTGTTGATGCTTAGCGTCGCTTTCTTATCAGTCATTTACAGTCTCCTTAACGCCTTATTTTAAAAACCTCTAACAACTGAAAGACCTTAAATCTCCGCAGGTTGCCCGCAATAAAATCGAGCGAACGCTAACTCTGTGAGCGACAGCGCATTTGCGCCGGTAGGGGACAGAGTACGCACCAGGCGAACAAGACGGGTTAGCAGCCGTTAACGATTCATCGGGATTCGTTATTTTCTTTTAATCATTACCTACGATCTGTTTGGAATTTTAACCACATACACTATTGCTACACTCTTGCATAACTTGTGCCCAGGGGGAAGTGTATCCGGTGACCGCTAGTGCATCATAGGGTTGATTGCTACCCTATTTGTAATGGAAATGTTGATCTCTTGTCAAATCAGATAATTAATTTAGTGCTAAATGTAATAATCGTGATCTAAATCACTGTTTTGGGGAAATGTGACTAAAGGGATTGTATGGGAATTGTAATAAGAATGTGAACCTCCTATACTGCCGCCAGGTCTCCGGATTACCCTGAAGTAGGAGCACCCAGCGTTATTGCTACGCGCCGTTTAAGCACTAGGATGTCAATGTTTGAGCGCGTGAGGTGTAAGAGTGAAAACTCTTGACGCTGTCTGATCCCCACCCAGGTCCGGAGGAAGGAAAATAATAAGAGCTGTGTGGGCAAAACCGTGAAAAAACAAAGACCTGTCAATCTGGATCTGCAAACGATCCGGTTTCCTGTAACTGCGATAGCGTCCATCTTACACCGAGTCTCTGGCGTAATTACTTTCGTTGCCGTGGGCATTCTCCTCTGGCTGCTGGGTATCTCTCTCTCTTCTCAAGAGGGCTTCCTGCACGCTGCCGCCATCATGAATAGCTTCTTCGTGAAATTCATTTTCTGGGGGATCCTCACCGCGTTGGCCTATCACATTTGCGGTGGCATTCGTCACTTGTTAATGGATTTTGGCTATATCGAAGAGAGTTTAGCCGCAGGTACCCGTTCTGCCCAGGTGGCGTTCGGTCTGACCGTCGTGCTGTCAATTCTGGCTGGAGTCCTCGTATGGTAAGCAACGTTTCTGCATTAGGACGTAACGGCGTACACGACTGGTTGTTACTGCGTGCTTCCGCTATCGTCATCACCCTGTATGTTCTCTATATCCTGGGCTTCGTCGTGACGGCCCCGGACATCACCTATGAAATCTGGCGCGGCTTCTTCGCCACCTCCATTACGAAGGTATTCACCTTGCTGACATTGCTGTCGATCCTGGTTCACGCCTGGGTGGGAATGTGGCAGGTGCTGACGGACTATATCAAGCCACTGGCGTTACGCCTGGTGCTGCAACTGGCGATTGTCGTCACGTTGCTGGTCTATTTACTGTACGGAACAATCGTAGTGTGGGGTGCTTAAATGAAACTGCCAATCAGAGAGTTTGATGCAGTTGTTATCGGTGCTGGTGGCGCAGGTATGCGCGCGGCGCTGCAGATTTCCCAGGCAGGCTCAACCTGTGCCCTGCTTTCCAAAGTATTCCCGACCCGTTCCCATACCGTGTCTGCACAAGGCGGCATTACCGTAGCCTTGGGCAATAACCACGAAGACAACTGGGAATGGCATATGTACGACACGGTGAAAGGTTCCGACTATATCGGTGACCAGGACGCCATTGAATATATGTGTAAAACCGGCCCGGAAGCGATTCTGGAGCTGGAACACATGGGCCTGCCGTTCTCCCGTCTGGACGATGGCCGCATTTATCAACGCCCGTTTGGCGGCCAGTCACTGAACTTTGGTGGCGAGCAGGCGGCCCGTACCGCTGCGGCGGCAGACCGTACCGGCCACGCGCTGTTGCATACCCTTTATCAGCAGAACCTGAAAAACCACACCACCATCTTCTCCGAATGGTATGCGCTGGATCTGGTGAAAAACCAGGATGGTGCGGTAGTCGGTACCACCGCTATCTGTATCGAAACCGGTGAAGTGGTGTACTTCAAAGCCAAGGCAACCATTCTGGCGACCGGTGGGGCAGGCCGTATTTACCAATCCACCACCAACGCCCACATCAATACCGGTGACGGTGTCGGTATGGCGCTGCGTGCCGGTGTACCGGTGCAGGATATGGAAATGTGGCAGTTCCACCCAACCGGTATTGCCGGGGCAGGTGTACTGGTTACAGAAGGCTGCCGTGGTGAAGGTGGTTACCTGCTGAACAAACATGGCGAACGTTTCATGGAACGTTATGCGCCAAATGCCAAAGATCTGGCGGGCCGTGACGTAGTGGCGCGTTCGATCATGATTGAGATCCGTGAAGGCCGCGGTTGCGACGGTCCTTGGGGCCCACACGCCAAGCTGAAACTGGATCACCTGGGTAAAGACGTGCTGGAGTCTCGCCTGCCGGGCATTCTGGAACTGTCCCGTACCTTCGCCCACGTCGATCCGGTGAAAGAGCCGATCCCGGTCATTCCTACCTGCCACTATATGATGGGCGGTATTCCGACCAAAGTGACCGGCCAGGCGCTGACCGTGAACGAGAAAGGCGAAGACGTGGTGATCCCGGGCCTGTTCGCGGTAGGCGAAATTGCCTGCGTATCGGTACACGGCGCCAACCGTCTGGGCGGCAACTCGCTGCTGGATCTGGTGGTGTTTGGTCGCTCTGCCGGTATGCACCTGCAAGAGTCGTTGGCAGAGCAGGGCGATAGCCGCGATGCCAGCGAATCGGACGTCGAAGCTTCGCTGGATCGTCTGAACCGTTGGAACAACACCCGTTCTGGTGAAGATCCGGTGGAAATTCGTAAGGCACTGCAATCCTGCATGCAGCATAACTTCTCGGTGTTCCGCGAAGGTGATGCGATGGCGAAAGGGTTGGAAGAGTTGAAAGTGATCCGTGAACGTCTGAAGAACGCACGCCTGGATGATACCTCCAGCGAATTCAACACCCAGCGCATCGAATGCCTGGAGTTGGATAACCTGATGGAGACCGCGTATTCCACCGCCGTGTCGGCCAATTACCGTACCGAGAGCCGTGGCGCGCATAGCCGCTTCGACTTCCCGGAGCGTGACGATGCCAACTGGCTGTGCCATTCGCTGTATCTGCCGCAATCGGAAAGCATGACGCGTCGTGAAGTGAACATGCAACCGAAGCTGCGCGCGGCATTCCCGCCGAAAGTGCGTTCTTACTAATTGCGGAGCTTGATTGATGAAACTTGAATTCTCTATCTATCGCTACAATCCAGATGTCGATAGCGCCCCGCATATGCAGGACTACAGCCTGGAAGCGGAAGAAGGCCGTGACATGATGCTGCTGGATGCGTTGATCCAGCTGAAAGAAAAAGATCCGACCTTATCGTTCCGCCGCTCTTGTCGTGAAGGTGTGTGTGGTTCAGACGGCATCAATATGAACGGTAAGAACGGTCTGGCCTGTATCACACCGATCTCGTCGTTGCGTAAAGGCAACAACAAGATTGTGATCCGCCCACTGCCAGGATTACCGGTGGTGCGCGATCTGGTGGTGGATATGGGGCAGTTCTATACCCAATATGAAAAGATCAAGCCGTTCCTGATTAATGATGGCAAGAATCCCCCGGCGCGTGAGCACCTGCAAACGCCGGATCAGCGGGAAAAACTGGATGGATTGTACGAATGTATTCTCTGTGCCTGTTGCTCCACCTCTTGCCCATCGTTCTGGTGGAACCCTGACAAGTTTGTTGGCCCGGCCGGTCTGTTGGCGGCGTACCGCTTCCTGATCGACAGCCGTGATACGGAAACTGAAGCACGATTGGATGATCTGAACGACGCTTTCAGTGTTTTCCGCTGCCATAGCATTATGAATTGTGTCAGTGTATGTCCTAAGGGTTTGAATCCGACCCGTGCAATTGGTCATATCAAGTCTATGCTGCTGCAACGCGGCGCATAAACAGAACGAGATGCTGCGCCGGTGCTTTTTCCGGCGCACATCCCAAGAGGGGATCTCTAAAAACTGACCCGTGATTGTGGTTACAGGCAATCAGGTTTGTCCCGCCGGTTTTTAGAGGTTCCTTGTAAGGGGCCGCAAGGTCCAAAACAGAACGTGCATTTAAACTTGTAGGTTTTTTACCCTATGAATTTCAAGTTACAGTTAGGCGCCTAGCTAGCTCATCCCCAGGAGCTTACTTGAGTAAGTGACTGGGGTGAGATAGTGCAGGTAACAACGCTGTAGCTTGAAAGGCGACGGGTATAAGCACGTCTAGTGAACCGTTAAGCGTACCATTACGGTAATTATGTTAACCACGGCGAAAACTGAAGCTTTAAAGCTTAAGGGATCAAAATGCAGAACGGCGCAATGAAGGCCTGGCTGGATTCCTCCTATCTGGCGGGCGCGAACCAGTCCTACATAGAGCAGCTCTATGAAGACTTTTTAACCGATCCGAGTTCCGTTGAAGATAGTTGGCGTTCGATTTTCCAGCAACTACCAACTGCGGGTGTTAAACCCGATCAGCTCCACTCCCAAACGCGAGATTACTTCCGCCGCCTGGCGAAAGATTCTGCTCGTTATAACACCACCATCAACGACCCTGAAACCGATGCCAAGCAGGTCAAGGTATTGCAGCTGATCAACGCCTTCCGCTTCCGTGGGCATCAGCATGCCAACCTCGACCCGTTGGATCTGTGGAAACAGGATCGCGTTCCCGATCTCGACCCGGCGTATCACAACCTGACCGAAGCCGACTTCCAGGAAACCTTCAACGTGGGTTCTTTTGCCATCGGCAAAGAAACCATGAAGCTGAGCGATCTGTACGCGGCGCTGAAGCAGACCTACTGCGGTTCGATCGGTGCCGAGTATATGCACATCACCAACACCGAAGAGAAACGCTGGATCCAGCAGCGCATTGAATCGGTCGCGGGGCGTGCCAGCTTCACCACCGACGAGAAACGCCGTTTCCTGAGTGAACTGACGGCAGCCGAAGGGCTGGAGCGCTACCTGGGTGCCAAATTCCCTGGAGCCAAACGC
Organism: Serratia silvae; assembly: GCF_023282985.1. Lineage (GTDB taxonomy): Bacteria > Pseudomonadota > Gammaproteobacteria > Enterobacterales > Enterobacteriaceae > Chania > Chania silvae. The sequence continues at coordinate 440,425 of NZ_JAGQDC010000003.1, forward strand.
TTCTCGCTGGAAGGTGGCGACGCGCTGGTGCCGATGCTGAAAGAAATGGTGCGCCACGCGGGCAAAAACGGTACGCGTGAAGTGGTGCTGGGTATGGCCCACCGTGGCCGTCTGAACGTGTTGATCAACGTGCTGGGTAAAAAACCGGCCGATCTGTTCGACGAGTTTGCCGGCAAGCATAAAGAACACCTGGGCACCGGTGACGTGAAATATCACCAGGGCTTCTCTTCCGACGTGGAAACCGAAGGCGGCATGGTTCACCTGGCGCTGGCGTTTAACCCGTCGCACCTGGAAATCGTCAGCCCGGTCGTCATGGGGTCTGTACGTGCCCGCCGCGACCGTCTGGACGAAGCGCGCAGCAACATGGTGCTGCCAATCACCATCCACGGTGACGCGGCAATCACCGGGCAGGGCGTCGTTCAGGAAACCCTGAACATGTCGCAGGCTCGCGGTTATGAAGTTGGCGGCACGGTGCGTATCGTCATCAACAACCAGGTTGGCTTCACTACCTCTAACCCGTTGGATGCGCGTTCCACCCAGTACTGTACCGATATCGCCAAGATGGTGCAGGCCCCAATCTTCCATGTGAACGCCGATGATCCGGAAGCGGTGGCCTTTGTCACCCGTCTGGCGTTGGACTTCCGTAACACCTTTAAACGTGACGTGATGATCGATCTGGTCTGCTACCGTCGCCATGGGCATAACGAGGCCGATGAGCCAAGTGCTACCCAGCCGGTGATGTACCAGAAGATCAAGAAACATCCAACGCCACGCAAACTCTACGCTGACGTGCTGACCGAACAGAAGGTTGCCAGCCTGGAAGATGCCACGGAAATGGTCAACCTGTATCGCGATGCACTTGACCGCGGTGACTGTGTGGTTGAAGAGTGGCGTCCGATGAACCTGCACTCCTTCACCTGGTCGCCGTACCTGAACCATGAATGGGACGAAGAGTACCCAAGCAAGGTTGAGATGAAGCGCTTGCAGGAACTGGCTCGCCGCATCAGCAGCGTACCGGAAGCGATCGAAATGCAGTCGCGCGTTGCGAAAATCTATGGCGATCGTGCCGAGATGGCCGCTGGCAACAAACCGTTCGACTGGGGCGCGGCGGAAACGCTGGCTTATGCCACCATGGCAGATGAAGGCATCCCGATCCGTATTTCCGGTGAAGATGCTGGCCGTGGCACCTTCTTCCACCGTCATGCGGTGGTGCACAACCAGAAAAATGGTTCTGTCTATGTCCCGCTGGCGAATATCCACAGCGGCCAGGGCGAATTCAAAGTCTGGGACTCGGTGCTGTCTGAAGAAGCCGTTCTGGCTTTCGAATATGGCTACGCCACCGCAGAGCCGCGTACCCTGACCATCTGGGAAGCGCAGTTTGGTGACTTTGCCAACGGTGCTCAGGTAGTGATCGACCAGTTCATCAGCTCCGGTGAGCAGAAATGGGGCCGCATGTGTGGCCTGGTGATGCTGCTGCCGCACGGTTACGAAGGTCAGGGCCCAGAGCACTCCTCTGCGCGTCTGGAACGTTACCTGCAGCTGTGTGCAGAACAGAACATGCAGGTGTGCATCCCGTCTACCCCGGCACAGGTCTATCATATGTTGCGCCGTCAGGCGTTGCGCGGTATGCGCCGTCCGCTGGTGGTGATGTCACCGAAGTCCTTGCTGCGTCATCCGCTGGCAGTCTCTTCTTTGGAAGAACTGGCAAACGGTACTTTCCAACCGGCAATTGGTGAAATTGACGAGCTGGATGCCAAAGCGGTAAAACGCGTGGTGCTGTGTTCTGGTAAGGTTTATTACGATCTGCTGGAGCAACGCCGCAAGAACGACCAGAAAGATGTGGCCATCGTACGTATCGAGCAACTGTATCCGTTCCCGCATCAGGCCGTTCAGGCGGTATTGGAACAGTATGCCCACGTGCATGATTTCGTCTGGTGTCAGGAAGAGCCGTTGAACCAGGGTGCCTGGTATTGCAGCCAACACAATTTCCGTGAAGTGATCCCGTTTGGGGCCTCTTTACGTTACGCAGGACGTCCAGCCTCTGCCTCTCCGGCGGTGGGTTATATGTCCGTACACCAGAAGCAGCAACAGGCTCTGGTGAATGACGCGCTGAATATTGAAGAAAAAATTTAAAGGAAAGCAAATGAGTAGCGTAGATATTCTGGTTCCTGATCTCCCTGAATCCGTTGCCGATGCGACCGTCGCCACCTGGCATAAAAAACCGGGTGACACCGTTCAGCGTGACGAAGTGCTGGTTGAAATTGAAACCGACAAAGTGGTATTGGAAGTGCCAGCCAGTGAAGCTGGTGTACTGGAAGCGATCCTGGAAGACGAAGGCGCAACCGTGACTTCACGCCAGCTTCTCGGACGTATCCGTCAGGGTGATAGCTCTGGCAAGCCGACCGAAGTGAAAGCTCAGAGCGTTGAGTCTACTCCGGCACAGCGCGCAACCGCCAGCCTGGAAGAAGAGAGCAACGACGCACTCAGCCCGGCGATCCGCCGCCTGATTGCCGAACACGATCTCGATGCCGCCGCTATCAAGGGCAGCGGCGTGGGTGGCCGTATCACGCGTGAAGACGTAGAAACGCACCTGGCTGCCAGCAAGAAAGCGGCGCCGGCTGCAGCCCCAGCGGCAGCACCTCAGCCAGCCTTGGGCGGCCGTAGCGAAAAACGTGTTCCTATGACCCGTCTGCGTAAACGCGTGGCCGAGCGCCTGTTGGAAGCGAAGAACAGCACCGCGATGCTGACTACCTTCAACGAAATCAACATGCAGCCGATCATGGATCTGCGCAAGCAGTACGGTGAAGCCTTCGAAAAACGCCACGGTGTACGTCTGGGCTTTATGTCCTTCTACATCAAAGCGGTAGTCGAAGCGTTGAAACGCTTCCCGGAAGTGAACGCCTCTATTGACGGTAGCGACGTGGTTTACCACAACTACTTCGATATCAGCATCGCGGTATCGACTCCACGTGGCCTGGTAACCCCGGTACTGCGTGACGTTGACTCCATGAGCATGGCGGACATCGAGAAGAAAATCAAAGAGCTGGCGATCAAAGGCCGTGACGGCAAATTGACCGTGGAAGAGCTGACCGGCGGTAACTTCACCATTACCAACGGCGGCGTGTTCGGTTCATTGATGTCTACCCCGATCATCAACCCACCGCAGAGCGCCATTCTGGGTATGCACGCCATCAAGGATCGCCCAATGGCGGTCAATGGTCAGGTCGTGATCCAGCCGATGATGTATCTGGCTCTGTCTTACGATCATCGTCTGATCGATGGCAAAGAGTCGGTGAGTTATCTGGTGACGGTGAAAGACATGCTGGAAGATCCGGCTCGTCTGCTGCTGGACGTTTAATCCCTGCAAGGGCGCGGTTTTTGCCGCGCCCACACCCTGTGCTATGTGGCCGATAAGTCATGCGGAATACCGCGAAAGTGACCCGGCTAAAACTTTCTGACCTGAATGGATAGAACATCATGAATTTACACGAATATCAGGCAAAACAGCTGTTTGCTCGGTATGGCATGCCAGCACCAACCGGTTACGCCTGTACCACTCCGCGTGAAGCAGAAGAAGCCGCATCTAAAATCGGCTCCGGCCCGTGGGTGGTAAAATGTCAGGTTCATGCTGGCGGCCGTGGTAAAGCTGGTGGCGTTAAAGTCGTTAACAGCAAAGAAGATATCCGTGCTTTTGCCGAAGCCTGGCTGGGTAAACGTCTGGTGACCTACCAGACCGATGCACTGGGCCAGCCGGTTCACCAGATCCTGGTAGAAGCGGCCACCGATATCGACAAAGAGTTGTATCTGGGGGCGGTGGTTGACCGCGCCAGCCGTCGCGTAGTGTTTATGGCTTCTACTGAAGGCGGCGTTGAAATTGAGAAAGTTGCGGAAGAGACCCCGGAACTGATCCACAAAATGACCATCGATCCACTGGCAGGCCCACAGCCTTACCAGGGGCGTGAGCTGGCGTTCAAACTGGGCCTGACCGGTAAGCAAGTCGGCCAGTTTGCCAAAATTTTTATGGGTTTGGCAACGCTGTTCCTGGAGCGCGATCTGGCGATGGTTGAGATCAACCCGCTGGTCGTGACCAAGCAGGGCGATCTGATCTGCCTGGATGGTAAGCTGGGTGCCGATGGCAACGCCCTGTTCCGCCAGTCTGAACTGCGTGAAATGCGTGACCCTTCTCAGGAAGACGAGCGTGAATCCCGTGCGGCCCAGTGGGAACTGAACTATGTCGCCCTCGACGGTAACATCGGTTGCATGGTGAACGGTGCCGGTCTGGCGATGGGTACCATGGACATCGTGAAACTGCACGGTGGCGAACCAGCCAACTTCCTGGATGTGGGCGGTGGCGCAACCAAAGAGCGCGTGACCGAAGCCTTCAAAATCATCCTGTCTGACGACAAGGTGAAAGCGGTACTGGTTAACATCTTCGGTGGCATCGTGCGTTGCGATCTGATCGCCGACGGTATCATTGGCGCGGTAGCCGAAGTGGGCGTTAACGTCCCGGTGGTGGTGCGCTTGGAAGGGAACAACGCCGAACTGGGCGCCAAGAAACTGGCGGACAGCGGTTTGAATATCATTGCTGCGACCAGCCTGACTGATGCGGCTCAGCAAGTTGTTGCGGCAGTGGAGGGTAAATAATGTCCATTTTAATCGATAAGAACACCAAAGTAATCTGCCAGGGTTTCACCGGTAGCCAGGGTACCTTCCACTCCGAACAAGCTATCGCTTACGGCACCAAAATGGTTGGTGGCGTGACTCCAGGCAAAGGTGGTACTCAGCACCTGGGTCTGCCAGTGTTCAACACCGTGCGTGAGGCTGTTGAAGCGACCGGCGCTACCGCGTCTGTCATCTATGTGCCAGCGCCATTCTGCAAAGATTCCATTCTGGAAGCCATTGATGCAGGCATCAAACTGATCATCACCATCACCGAAGGTATCCCAACTCTGGATATGCTGATCGTGAAAGTGAAGCTGGATGAAGCCGGTGTGCGCATGATCGGCCCGAACTGCCCAGGTGTGATCACCCCGGGTGAATGCAAGATCGGTATCATGCCTGGCCATATCCACTTGCCAGGCAAGGTGGGCATCGTTTCCCGTTCAGGTACTCTGACCTATGAAGCGGTAAAACAAACCACTGACGCCGGTCTGGGGCAGTCTACCTGCGTAGGTATCGGTGGTGACCCGATCCCAGGTTCCAACTTTATCGATATCCTGAAGTTGTTCCAGGAAGATCCGCAGACTGAAGCCATCGTGATGATTGGTGAGATTGGCGGCAGCGCGGAAGAAGAAGCGGCGGCCTATATTAAAGAGCACGTCACCAAGCCGGTGGTGGGTTATATCGCTGGTGTTACTGCACCTAAAGGCAAGCGTATGGGCCATGCTGGTGCCATCATTGCCGGCGGCAAAGGGACTGCGGATGAGAAGTTCGCGGCTCTGGAAGCGGCAGGGGTTAAAACCGTACGCAGCCTGGCTGATATCGGTGACGCAGTGAAGGCGATCCTGAATCGTTAGTACGTCAAAAGTATCCCCTATGGATTTCAAGTTACAGCTAGGCGACCAACTTCCCCATCCCCAGGAGCTTACCTGGGGTGGGGAAGTGCAGATAACAACGCTGTGACTTGAAAGACGACGGGGAAAATAATATCTCGACATGTTTGGCCGCCCTTTGGGCGGCCTTTTTTTGGTATGTCCCTGAGAGGGAAGGGCGTTTTGCAAGGCATTGGTGCGTGAGGTGCGAGTTGACCTCGCAACAGTTGCAGGTTCTGGGATCAACCTCGCAACATGGTCTATGATTACTTAGCAAAAAGCTGATTTGTGAGTTAACTAACGGCAATCGTCATTGAAAATAAAAAGTTAATATCTATCGAATAGTAATGCTGGAGTAATACAATTTGGGGGTGTTTAAATTACATTTTTTTAACACAAAGATGCCAATAAGAAACAATTAAACCATTGCTTAACATGGCCGCTGGAAAATTACATCAAAATGTGTAATGAGCCTAGCAATAATATGCAGATAGGCTTAAATTGTTTTAGATCAATATAGGCCGAGCTACCTATTTAGGCTGATTTTTGACCTGTAGCCAAAAGTCCAACCTACGTCACGCAAATACCTATTTATTGTGTGGGCTTTGGCGAGTATCATGCCATTGTGTAATTTCGGATGGTTGATCTTGTTGCATTTGTTACCCGCTGTCGGTTTTCATTGGTGCGTTTTGTTCCCGTCCCTCGTGGTATGGCACGGAACGTACGGTTGAAAGCGGAGAGGATGGATCAAATTTTGTTGTGTTTAAGGGCATTCACTGCGGGGCGTTACTGGCTACTCCTTCGGGAGTAATACCGATAACCGCAAGTCGGAGTCTTCCTGCGAGGAGCAAGGAGTCAAGATGTTTGATATTGTCGAACTGTCGCGCTTACAGTTTGCTTTAACGGCGATGTACCACTTCCTATTTGTCCCATTAACGCTGGGTATGGCGTTTTTGCTGGCAATTATGGAAACAGTATATGTGCTGTCCGGCAAACAAATTTATAAAGATATGACCAAATTCTGGGGCAAGTTATTTGCAATCAACTTTGCTCTGGGTGTGGCCACCGGGTTGACCATGGAGTTCCAGTTCGGGACCAACTGGTCGTACTTCTCTCATTACGTTGGTGACATCTTCGGGGCCCCGCTGGCTATCGAAGGTCTGATGGCGTTCTTCCTGGAGTCGACGCTGGTCGGTCTGTTCTTCTTCGGCTGGGATCGCCTGAGCAAGATCCAGCACATGACGGTCACCTGGTTTGTCGCCCTCGGCTCAAACCTGTCTGCATTGTGGATCCTGGTCGCTAACGGCTGGATGCAAAACCCAATCGCCTCCGACTTCAACTTTGAAACCATGCGTATGGAGATGCTCAGCTTCTCCGAGCTGGTTCTCAACCCGGTCGCACAGGTGAAGTTTGTTCACACCGTGGCTTCCGGCTATACCACCGGCGCGATGTTTGTGCTGGGCATCAGCTCCTACTATCTGCTGAAAGGGCGTGACATCGCCTTTGCCAAGCGTTCGTTCGCCATTGCTGCCAGCTTCGGTATGGCTGCTATCCTTTCCGTTATCGTACTGGGTGATGAATCCGGTTACGAAATGGGGGACGTGCAGAAAACCAAACTGGCTGCCATTGAAGCCGAATGGGAAACTCAACCGGCTCCGGCCGCATTTACCCTGTTCGGTATCCCGAACCAGGAGAAAATGGAGAACTCCTTCTCGATTCAAATTCCTTGGGCGCTCGGCCTGATTGCTACCCGTTCCATCGACACCCCGGTTATCGGCCTGCGTGATCTGATGGCACAGCACCAGGTACGTATCCGTAATGGTATGAAGGCTTACCAATTGCTGGAAGAGCTGCGTGGCGGCAATACCGATCCGGCAGTGCGTAGCGCATTCAACGATACCAAGCAGGATCTGGGCTACGGCATGCTGCTCAAACGCTATACCGAAAACGTCACCGACGCGACGGAAGCGCAGATCCAGCAGGCGACCAAAGATTCTATCCCGCGCGTTGCTCCACTGTACTTCGCCTTCCGCATCATGGTGGCCTGTGGTGTGCTGATGCTGTTTATTATCGGCCTGTCATTCTTGAGCGTGGTACGTGGTCGCATCGGTCAGAAAAAATGGCTGCTTCGTGCCGCGCTGTTCGGCCTGCCATTACCTTGGATTGCCGTTGAAGCGGGCTGGTTCGTGGCGGAGTATGGCCGTCAGCCGTGGGCGATAGGTGAGGTGCTGCCAACCGCAGTCGCCACCTCTTCGCTGACCGCAGGCGACATTCTGTTCTCGATGGGGCTGATATGCGGCTTGTACACCCTGTTCCTGGTGGTTGAAATGTACCTGATGTTCAAGTTTGCACGTCTGGGTCCAAGCAGCCTGAAAACTGGCCGCTACCACTTTGAACAACCGACTGCCGCCGTGCAGGAAGCGCGCTAAACAGGAGTCCAAGATATGTTTGATTATGAAGTACTGCGATTTATCTGGTGGCTCCTGGTTGGCATCCTGCTAATCGGTTTTGCCGTCACCGATGGTTTCGATATGGGTGTCGGTATTCTGATGCGCATCATCGGTAAAACCGATACCGAGCGTCGGGTAATGATTAACGCCATTGCCCCGCACTGGGACGGTAACCAGGTGTGGCTGATCACCGCCGGTGGCGCATTGTTCGCCGCCTGGCCAATGGTCTATGCTGCCGCGTTCTCTGGTTTCTATGTGGCCATGATCCTGGTGTTGGCCTCCTTGTTCTTCCGCCCTGTCGGTTTTGACTACCGCTCGAAGCTGGAGAACAGCCGCTGGCGTAACATGTGGGACTGGGGCATCTTTATCGGTAGCTTCGTGCCTGCGGTGGTGTTCGGCGTGGCGTTCGGTAACCTGTTACAGGGTGTGCCGTTCCACATCGACGAATATCTGCGCCTGTTCTATACCGGCAACTTCTTCCAACTGTTGAACCCGTTTGGTTTGCTGGCCGGTATTGTCAGCCTGACCATGCTGGTGACTCAGGGGGCAACCTACCTGCAGATGCGTACCACTGCCGAAATTCACCTGCGCTCACGCGCTGCGGCGCAGATTTCTGCGTTGGTGATGGGCGTATGCTTCCTGTTGGCAGGTATCTGGCTGGTGAAAGGTATCGACGGTTTCGTGATCACCTCAGCACTGGATACGGCAGCGGAATCCAATCCACTGCGTAAAGAAGTGGCTCATCAGGCGGGTGCCTGGTTGATCAACTACAACAAGTATCCAATCCTGTGGGCACTGCCAGCGTTGGGCGTGGTTCTGCCACTGTTCACTGTCCTGTTTGCCCGTTTGGACCGAGCTGCGATGGCGTTCCTGAGTTCATCACTGACGATTGCCTGTGTGATCCTGACGGCTGGGGTAACCATGTTCCCGTTCGTTATGCCATCAAGCACCGTGCCTAACGTCAGCCTGACCATGTGGGATGCGACTTCCAGCCTGTTCACGCTGCAGGTGATGACCGTTGTTGCCATTATCTTCGTGCCAATCGTTCTGGCGTACACCGCTTGGGCGTACTACAAAATGTTTGGTCGCCTGGATAAGAACTTCATCGAAAAAAATAAGCATTCGCTGTACTAAGCAAAAGGAGCTAAACCATGTGGTATTTTGCCTGGATCCTCGGAACGCTTCTTGCCTGTGCCTTCGGTATCATCACGGCGCTGGCGCTTGAGCACAGTGAAGATTCAAAAGCGCAGCAAGACGGTAAGTGATGAGTTCGTCACTGGTGGATAAGCTGTACGCTATCACCGACAAGGGCCCGGTTCGGGCCCTTTCATTGGTGCTGGCGGTGATTTTGGCGGGATGTATCTTTTGGGATCCTAGCCGTTTTGCAGCACGTACCAGCTCGTTAGAGATCTGGCAGGGCATCTTGCTGATCTGGGCGGTATGTGCGGGCATTGTTCACGGTGTCGGCTTCCGATCACAGAGCACGTTTTGGCGTGCATTTTTCGCGCCATTACCTGCAATTGTGATCCTGGCCGCAGGATTAATTTACGTTTCTTTATAATCTATTACGCATCCCCCATGTTATGGGCCGTTCAGGCCCATAATTATTTTCATTCACATTCAGTAACCCATTCCCAACCCGATCTGTCTTGCGTATAGTAGCAATCGTTAAATTGCCTTGCTGGGAAGTAGAGTGAGTAATCAGTTGTTTCGATGGCCGGTACGCGTTTACTACGAAGATACCGATGCCGGTGGTGTGGTCTACCACGCCCGTTACGTCGCTTTTTATGAAAGAGCGCGCACTGAGATGCTGCGTCAACATAACTTTCATCAACAGCAGCTGCTCAGTGAAGAACATGTCGCTTTCGCTGTCCGGCGTATGACGGTGGATTATCTGCTACCTGCACGTCTTGACGACTTGCTGGAAGTGCGGAGCAAAATCACCTCAATACGCGGGGCTTCTCTTACGTTTGCTCAACGCATTGTTAATTCTGACGGTACTCTCTTGAGTCAGGCCGATGTATTGATTGCATGCATTGATCCACACCAAATGAAGCCGATAGCGCTTCCTAAGTCTATTGTCGCGGAGTTTAAGCAGTGACTGACATGAACATCCTAGATCTATTCTTGAAGGCGAGCCTGCTGGTTAAGTTTATCATGCTGATTTTGATATGCTTTTCAGTGGCTTCTTGGGCGATTATCATCCAGCGGACCCGTATCCTTAATGCGGCCACTCGCGACGCCGAAGCCTTCGAAGACAAATTCTGGTCTGGTATCGAGCTTTCCCGTCTGTATCAGGAAAGCCAGGCACGTCGCGATAGCCTGACGGGATCAGAGCAGATTTTCCATTCCGGTTTCAAAGAGTTTGCCCGTTTGCACCGTGCCAACAGCCATGCGCCAGAGTCGGTGATCGAAGGGGCTACGCGTGCGATGCGTATTTCGATGAACCGTGAGCTGGAAACGCTGGAAAACCATATTCCGTTCCTCGGCACCGTGGGTTCCATCAGCCCGTATATCGGCCTGTTTGGTACCGTGTGGGGGATTATGCACGCCTTTATCGCCTTGGGCGCGGTGAAACAAGCCACCTTGCAGATGGTAGCACCGGGTATCGCCGAAGCATTGATCGCCACGGCCATCGGTCTGTTTGCCGCGATCCCTGCTGTTATGGCCTATAACCGCCTAAACCAGCGCGTTAACAAGCTTGAGCAGAATTACGACAACTTTATGGAAGAGTTCACTGCTATTCTGCATCGTCAGGCCTTCTCCAGCGACAGCAAATAAGAAGTAGGAGGGTAGCATGGCGAAAGTTCGTGGTCGTAACAAGCGTGAGCTGAAGTCGGAAATCAACATTGTTCCGCTGCTGGACGTCTTGTTGGTGCTGTTGCTGATTTTTATGGCAACCGCACCAATCATCACCCAAAGCGTTGAAGTTGACTTGCCTGATGCCACCGATTCTAAAACGGTGTCCAGTGACGATAATCCACCGGTGATCCTGGAAGTTTCTGGCGTAGGTCAGTACACACTGGTGGTGGATCACAACCGTATGGAGCTGTTGCCGCCTGAGCAGGTGGCGGCCGAAGCCAAGTCGCGTCTGGCGGCTAATCCGAAGACGGTGTTTTTGATCGGTGGTGCCAAGGAAGTACCGTACGATGAGATTATCAAGGCATTGAATATTCTGCATCAGGCGGGTGTCGCTTCTGTCGGGTTGATGACCCAGCCAATCTAACCGTAAGGTCAGTGGCAACCCGGTTCCTGCACTGTGGCGCAGGAACCCCGTTTTAGCAGCAGTTTTTGGGATTCTATTTTGGTAAAGGCAACTGAGCAAAATGATAAGCTGAACCGCTCCGTTATTGTTTCGGTGGTTCTGCACATTCTATTGATTGCCCTGTTGATTTGGGGTTCGCTGTACGAAAATACTGAAATGAGTAGTGCAGGCGGCGGCGGTGATGGTTCCGTGGTCGGGGCCGTGATGGTCGATCCAGGGGCGGTGGTAGAGCAGTACAATCGCCAGCAACAACAGAGCAGCGATGCACAGCGTGCAGAAAAGCAGCGCCAGAAGAAGGCGGAGCAGCAGGCTGAAGAGCTGCAGCAAAAGCAGGCGGCGGAACAGCAGCGCCTGAAAGAACTGGAACAAGAGCGTTTGGCCGCGCAGGAAAAAGCCGTGCAGGACGCCAAGGCGCAGGCCGAACAGCAGAAGAAAGCCGCTGAACAACAACAGCAGGCCGCAGAGCTGCAGAAAGCAGCAGAAGCCGCTGCGGCGAAGGCCAAAGAACAACAGAAGGCAGCCGAGCAAGCTGCGGCGAAAGCCAAAGCCGAGGCGGATAAAATAGCCAAGGCGCAGGCAGACGCACAGAAGAAAGCCGAAGCGGAAGCCAAGAAAGAAGCTGCCGCTGCCGCCGCTGCTAAAAAGCAGGCGGAAGAGGCGAAGAAAGAGGCCGCCGCGGCCGCTGAACAGAAAGCAGCTGAAGCCGCAGAGAAGAAAGCCGCTGCCGAGAAGGCTGCCGCCGCCAAGAAAGCCGCAGATGCCAAGAAGAAGGCTGCAGCTGAAGCCGCCAAACAGTCTGCCGTTGCAGATGATTTATTCGGTAGCCTGGCCGATGGTAAAAATGCACCAAAAGGTGGCGGTGCAGCCAAGTCGAAAGGTGACGCAGCCAAGGCGAAAGGTGAGGGTAATGCTAAGACTGCGGGGGAAAGTGGCGTAGACTCCTCGGCTTATGAAAGTCAGATTAAAGCGGCCATTCAGAGTAAGTTCTACGCTTCGGGTTTTGAAGGTAAGACATGTGATTTGCGTATCAAGCTTGAATCGGACGGTTTCTTAAGCAAGGTTGAAGCTGTTGGCGGTGATCCTGCCTTGTGCCAAGCAGCCATTGCCGCTGCCAACCAAGCACGAATTCCTAAACCGCCAAGTGATGCCGTTTATCAGAAAGTTAAGAATGCGATTATAGTATTCAATCCAAAATAATGGTTGTCTTTACCAAGTAACACGCATGGATGTACCTAGGTGACCAACAGGGATTATGTAGTGTTGTTGGCGTTGGTTTGTTAAAATTCTGCTAAATTATCGCAGGCATACCGCCTGGATAAGGGAGATGAGATGAAGCAGGCATTTCGAGTAGCGTTAGGTCTTTTAGTTCTGTGGGCATCCGTGTTGCACGCGGAAGTTCGCATTGAAATCACCCAAGGGGTCGACTCCGCTCGCCCGATTGGCGTAGTGCCATTTAAATGGGCGGGTCCAGGCACGCCTCCGGAAGACGTTGGCCAGATCGTTGGCGCAGATCTCCGTAACAGTGGCAAATTCAACCCGATTGATGTGGCACGTATGCCGCAGCAGCCTACCACTGCGGCTGAAGTGACGCCAGCGGCCTGGACTGCACTGGGCATCGACGCCGTAGTGGTAGGCCAGGTTCAGCCTGGTGCCGACGGCAGCTACCTGGTTTCCTACCAACTGGTCGATACTTCAGGTTCGCCTGGCACAGTATTGGCACAGAACCAGTTTAAAGTGACCAAACAGTGGCTGCGTTATGCGGCTCATACCGCCAGCGATGGCGTATTTGAGAAGCTGACCGGTATCAAGGGCGCGTTCCGTACCCGCATCGCTTACGTGGTGCAGACCAACGGCGGGAAATTCCCGTATGAACTGCGCGTATCGGATTACGACGGCTATAACCAGGTTCCAGTACATCGCTCACCAGAGCCACTGATGTCACCAGCCTGGTCGCCGGATGGCAGCAAACTGGCCTACGTGACCTTTGAGAGCGGTAAATCAGCGCTGGTGATCCAGAACCTGTCTGATGGCGCTATCCGTCAGGTAGCTTCTTTCCCTCGTCACAACGGCGCACCTGCCTTCTCTCCAGACGGTAGCCGCCTGGCATTCGCGCTGTCCAAAAGTGGCAGTTTGAACCTGTATGTGATGAACCTGGGTTCTGGCCAAATCAGCCAGATCACCGATGGCCGTAGCAACAACACCGAACCGAGCTGGTTCCCAGATGGTCAATCTCTGGCTTATACCTCTGACCAGGGCGGTCGCCCACAGATTTATAAGATTGGAGCAAACGGTGGTGCACCACAGCGTCTGACCTGGGAAGGTGCTCAGAATCAGGACTCTGATGTCAGCTTCGACGGTAAATTCCTGGTGATGGTGAGTTCCAATAATGGGGTTCAGCATATCACCAAACAAGATCTCGGATCGGGAGCCGTTCAAATGTTAACGGACACGTTCCTGGATGAAACGCCTAGTATCGCACCAAACGGCACCATGGTGATCTATAGCTCCACGCAAGGTATGGGCTCTGTGCTGCAGTTGGTATCGACTGATGGGCGCTTCAAAGCGCGTCTTCCGGCAACCGATGGACAGGTCAAATTCCCTGCCTGGTCGCCGTATCTGTGATGCATGTGTAAAATATGTATGGCAAAAACTATAAAAGGATCAAAGAAATGCAACTGAACAAAGTGCTGAAAGGGCTTCTGCTGGCACTGCCAGTTCTGGCTGTAGCAGCTTGTAGTTCTAACAAAAGCGCGAATAACGATCAATCCGGTATGGGCGCTGGCACTGGTACAGAAAACGGCAGCAGCAACCTGTCTTCTGAAGAACAAGCACGTCTGCAGATGCAAGAACTGCAACGTAACAACATTGTTTACTTCGGCCTGGACAAATATGACGTCAGCTCTGAGTTTGCTCAGATGCTGGATGCGCATGCTGCTTTCCTGCGTAACAACCCATCCTACAAAGTGACTGTTGAAGGTCATGCGGATGAGCGCGGCACGCCAGAATACAACATCGCTCTGGGTGAGCGTCGTGCTAACTCCGTTAAAATGTACCTGCAAGGCAAAGGCGTTTCTGCTGACCAGATCTCTATCGTTTCTTACGGTAAAGAAAAACCAGCAGTACTGGGCCACGACGAAGCAGCCTATGCTAAAAACCGTCGTGCAGTTCTGGTTTACTAAGAGAATCGCATGAACAGTAACCTCAGACGTCACCTGTTGAGTCTGGCGTTACTGGTTGGCGTAGCGGTCCCATGGGCCGCTACTGCCCAAGCGCCAATCAGTAATGTCGGCTCCGGCTCGGTCGAAGATCGTGTCACATCACTTGAGCGTATCAGTAATGCTCAGGGCCAGCTTTTGAACCAACTTCAGCAACAACTCTCTGACAACCAACGCGATATCGATACACTCCGTGGGCAGATCCAGGAAAGTCAGTATCAGTTGAATCAGGTGGTTGAACGCCAGAAACAGATCTATCAACAGATGGATAGCCTTAGCCAGGGTGGCGCACAGAATTCCGCTGGTGCAGCAGCAGGGGCCGCAGGTGGTACAGCCGCCGCAGTGTCCTCTGATGGCGCTGGCAGCGCTCCTGCGGGTGCGACAGCCGCTGTGGCTAGTACGGGCGATGAAAACAGCGACTACAACGCCGCTGTTTCATTGGCGCTGGAAAAAAAGCAGTATGACCAGGCGATCTCCGCTTTTCAGGCTTTCATAAAGCAGTATCCGAAATCCAATTACCTGCCTAATGCCAACTATTGGCTGGGCCAGTTGTTCTACAACAAGGGTAAGAAGGAAGACGCGGCATACTATTATGCAGTGGTGGTTAAGAGTTACCCAAAATCACCCAAGGCGCCGGACGCAATGTATAAAGTTGGGGTGATCATGCAGGAAAAAGGCCAGGCTGATAAAGCCAAAGCCGTTTACCAGCAAGTGATCAAATCGTACCCGACCAGCGATGCGGCCAAGCAGGCCAAGAAACGCGAAGCGAGTTTGTAAGTAAAAACCGAGCCCAGAAGTTAGTCGATTTGACCGAATTCTGGGCTCATTCGCGTGAAGAACAAGCAGTTGAACCTATTGCGCCAAAATTTAGGTTGCGCTGCTGAGATAAATTAGTAATATATGCCGCCGTTG
Organism: Serratia silvae; assembly: GCF_023282985.1. Classification (GTDB taxonomy): domain Bacteria; phylum Pseudomonadota; class Gammaproteobacteria; order Enterobacterales; family Enterobacteriaceae; genus Chania; species Chania silvae. The sequence continues at coordinate 455,798 of NZ_JAGQDC010000003.1, forward strand.
CCAAGACAACTTGCAAGATGTTAAAGCAGCAAGGAAATTAGTAGTAAACCACGATAGTGGGTGATTAGCTCAGTTGGTAGAGCATCTCCTTTACACGGAGGGGGTCGGCGGTTCGAGCCCGTCATCACCCACCACTACAGTGGGTCGTTAGCTCAGTTGGTAGAGCAGTTGACTTTTAATCAATTGGTCGCAGGTTCGAATCCTGCACGACCCA
>NZ_JAGQDC010000088.1 GCF_023282985.1 Serratia silvae
GTATTGGGGGAAAGCGCATTGCATCAGTTGGCCGCGCATGCGCCAGAACTGGATGGGGAGAACGACATTGAAGTTGCTTGAGAACATCGCCCTGGTCCAGTTTTTCCTTTACGAGGCAAAGGACCTGGAGACCGGCATCAACACCGCCTTTCTGGGCCCCAACGGTACCGGCAAGTCCGCCCTACTGGATGCGATCCAAGTGGTCATGCTTGCGGCCGACGGCAACCGCACGCACTTCAAT
>NZ_JAGQDC010000040.1 GCF_023282985.1 Serratia silvae
CCCTACGGGTTCGAGCTTAGTACGCCCCTCTGGGGCGCCAAAGCAATGCCGCCTTCTATGAAGGCGGATTTTTACTTATATGATAAAGATTAAGTACTTAACATATCCTTTTTTACTCGAAACACCGTAGCCCTACCACAGTCGCAAAGCTTGGCGATCTCATCTGGCGAGTACTTTTCTGTTCTAAGCATATCAGTGATCTTAGTATGTAGAGATTGATTTTTTTGCTTACCCTTGTACTTACCGGCTTTTTGGGCAATAGCTATACCCTCATCACGACGAGAAGCAATAATCCCACGCTCGAATTCAGCTACAGCTCCCATCATCGTTAGAATCAACCGTGATGCGGGAGAGTTATCAAAACTCATTGAGTTATCCAAGAACTTAACAGTAACGCCCTGCTCTACAAGTTTATCCACTAAGCCAAGTAGTTCTTTGGTGTTACGGGCTAACCTGTCGATTGATTTCACGATCAACGTATCACCTTCTCTTAGATGAGAGAGTAAAGCTTGAAGTTCAGGACGCTCGCTGGTGGACTTTCCAGATGCTTTTTCAGCTATGACTTTATCACAGATAGGACTCAGTACTGAAAGCTGACGCTCAAGGTTCTGATCCTTTGTCGATACCCTAACATATCCAAAAATCATTCCCTTAACCCTCAGTCTCATTTAAGTTATCTGTATGATACAGTATCATATGGGTTGGTTCAATGAGTAAATGATACTAACTGAGACATAGTATTCAGGTATCAGTAGGGAGTACCCAAAAGATCCATTTTATCTACTGTCAAAGCAGTAGCATTTGATCACTTTCTTGTAGATTGATATCATCAACAGATGAATTAAAGTAAGCACGATATAATGATCACGCTTTTTATTTCAAAGGGATTTATTTTATATGGATAATTATTTTGGTTTTCGTGAACAAGTAAAAAACTACTACCTTGAGATGGCTCTTGCTGAATCTTATGAGTTAGGTCGCTTGGCTAACCGAGCATCTGCTTTCTACGTCAAAAATGCACAATCAAGATTTTCTTTTCAAAAAAAAATTGATGATCTGATAAATCGCCATATTTCAACTTGCCGTGCAGCAACGACTCAAGAAGGGCAACGGAACGCATATGTATGTTTAAGAGCCGAAAAAAACTCGTTACAGCAACAATACGAATCATTACAGTTAAACCGTGTAAAAAAAGCAATCTACATCGAAATAACCAATGATAACGGTATATTGATCTATGTAGTAAAAGGGATTGGACTTATTGCTGGCGTTTCACAAGTAGTGGCTGGTGCTGCATCTATTCTTAGCTCAAGGGGCAGTAATATAGCAGGTTTCTTATTAGTGTCTCATGGGTTTAACAATATATATGAGAATGGTTACTTTCTAATAAACGGAGAGGATGACATTGGCCCTGTAAGGGATCTATATAGAATTGTTGCTAAGAAAACCGGATATGATAATAAGATAGCAGATATTGTTTATGGTGGTGTTGATTTGGCATTATCAGTTCATGGTTTATTCTTTACCAAAAAAGTCGTATCTGATTACAGGAGCCTAATGAACTATGAAAATGGCCCAGATACATTAAAACTTTATGATGTAATTGATGATGATCTATTAATGACTATAAAAACAATGGGTAAACTCTCATTGGGATTAGAAATCGCGGGTGATATGGTTACCGTCAGTGGAATATGGGATAATTTATAGGAAGTCATTTATTGCTTTTAAAATAAAAAATTATCGATTTTACATATCGAGGAATGTTAGTTAGAAAGCAGGATAATAGTAATAAAATAGCAAGAAATGCAGAAAATACAATTACAGCTTTTAATGTTTGTTTTATATAAATTACAGATGTGAATGCTAAAAATAAACTAAAAATTACTATAGTAGCCTTTAGCATTCTCTTACCAACATCTTTAACACCAAATGCCAAGTCTATTCCAAAAAATTTAGATTTTTTCTGTAGTTCTTTTATTTCTTTTCTTGTAAAACCAGACTCCAAAAGGAGTCTGGTTACAGTTTTTATTTTTTCCATTAGTAAACCCTATCGTCCCAAATACTATAGCCACTGGTTCCAGCAATGTGATGCTGCCAAGAAATGCTTTCGTACTTCAATGATATACTCTCTTGCGGTTGTGATTCATTATGGGTTGATGAGTTAGGGTAAAAAATGTTGACGTCCATAATCGTAACGTTAGTCAATTTGATAGAGTAGAATAATTCACGTCCGCCATTCTGGTTAGTTCTATATATCTCAATAAGAGCATCCAAACGTTCATTGTTAGATATTGCAATTCCAATTAAAGGCGAAGACTTGTCTATTGGTTTAACTATAACGAATGGGTGATGATTAACGTGCTGTTCTCTACTGATTGAATGGCTTAGTTGATAAAGATAACTTTGATCTGTATGCCCAGACTGGTATAAGTTGCCGATTGAATCTTTAGTGGAGCACCCCGCAGTAATTAACCCTTGCTTTGCACCTTTCAAGGTTAGAAAAATATCATTCGCCATATCAAATCCTTTTTATTTAATCAGTCATATATCTACAATAAATTATCACTCCTGTGAATGATAACTACCACCACTCATTACTCTTGAATATATTAAATTCTAAATCATTGCCGTTGATGATAGTATCTAAAAAGCAAAACATAATCAATTACTTTAGTGCTTTTAATAGATTTAAGGTTGTAGGTATTGACCGGCACTGGTATATCTGAGTAACGCCGCTACAAATCAATGCCATACCGTAACTCTCCCTTGCATAAACTGACTACGATCATGCTAACATCCCATAATTTGCCAGTACTGAAAAAGACAAGGATAGAAAGCCATGCAGCTTACGCCGTTATACAAGTATTGAAACACCTCGAATTTTAACTACTACAAATTAATTCTACTTAATATAAAAAGTACTTCATTATTTACCTATATAAGTAATCCCTTGCACTTTTCAGTTAAAGACTAACAGATCTGGATTATGATTATTTCAATGACTAAAGACCTGTTATCTTAGCTATTTTTATATAGGAAATTAATTAATAGTATTTTTAGCTGTCAAGTACTCACTACGTGAGCACTCTCATTAAGTAGCTAAAAGTAGTTTGGTAATAGCATTTGGACGCCATAGAGAATCATTAATTAGAATGCCGTCTGCGTTTAAACGCTTTGATCTTACCCAGCAATAGTGGACACGGCGCTAAGTGAGTAAACTCTTAACCAGAGGTAGCTCACATGACAAAA
>NZ_JAGQDC010000041.1 GCF_023282985.1 Serratia silvae
TAGTTGCAAGGTATAGACCCGAAACCCGGTGATCTAGCCATGGGCAGGTTGAAGGTTGGGTAACACTAACTGGAGGACCGAACCGACTAATGTTGAAAAATTAGCGGATGACTTGTGGCTGGGGGTGAAAGGCCAATCAAACCGGGAGATAGCTGGTTCTCCCCGAAAGCTATTTAGGTAGCGCCTCGTGAACTCATCTTCGGGGGTAGAGCACTGTTTCGGCTAGGGGGCCATCCCGGCTTACCAAACCGATGCAAACTCCGAATACCGAAGAATGTTATCACGGGAGACACACGGCGGGTGCTAACGTCCGTCGTGAAGAGGGAAACAACCCAGACCGCCAGCTAAGGTCCCAAAGTCATGGTTAAGTGGGAAACGATGTGGGAAGGCATAGACAGCCAGGATGTTGGCTTAGAAGCAGCCATCATTTAAAGAAAGCGTAATAGCTCACTGGTCGAGTCGGCCTGCGCGGAAGATGTAACGGGGCTAAACCATGCACCGAAGCTGCGGCAGCGACGCTTAGGCGTTGTTGGGTAGGGGAGCGTTCTGTAAGCCGTTGAAGGTGAACTGTGAGGTTTGCTGGAGGTATCAGAAGTGCGAATGCTGACATAAGTAACGATAAAGCGGGTGAAAAACCCGCTCGCCGGAAGACCAAGGGTTCCTGTCCAACGTTAATCGGGGCAGGGTGAGTCGACCCCTAAGGCGAGGCCGAAAGGCGTAGTCGATGGGAAACAGGTTAATATTCCTGTACTCGGTGTTACTGCGAAGGGGGGACGGAGAAGGCTAGGCTAGCCGGGCGACGGTTGTCCCGGTTTAAGCGTGTAGGGGGAGTGACCTGGTAAATCCGGTTACTTACTAACCCTGAGGCGTGATGACGATGCACTACGGTGCAGAAGTAGTTGATGCCCAGCTTCCAGGAAAAGCCTCTAAGCATCAGGTAACATCAAATCGTACCCCAAACCGACACAGGTGGTCAGGTAGAGAATACCCAGGCGCTTGAGAGAACTCGGGTGAAGGAACTAGGCAAAATGGTGCCGTAACTTCGGGAGAAGGCACGCTGGCGCGTAGGTGAAGAGACTTGCTCTCGGAGCTGAAGCCAGTCGCAGATACCAGCTGGCTGCAACTGTTTAATAAAAACACAGCACTGTGCAAACACGAAAGTGGACGTATACGGTGTGACGCCTGCCCGGTGCTGGAAGGTTAATTGATGGGGTCAGCCGCAAGGCGAAGCTCTTGATCGAAGCCCCAGTAAACGGCGGCCGTAACTATAACGGTCCTAAGGTAGCGAAATTCCTTGTCGGGTAAGTTCCGACCTGCACGAATGGCGTAATGATGGCCAGGCTGTCTCCACCCGAGACTCAGTGAAATTGAACTCGCTGTGAAGATGCAGTGTACCCGCGGCAAGACGGAAAGACCCCGTGAACCTTTACTATAGCTTGACACTGAACATTGAGCCTTGATGTGTAGGATAGGTGGGAGGCTTTGAAGTGTGGACGCCAGTCTGCATGGAGCCAACCTTGAAATACCACCCTTTAATGTTTGATGTTCTAACTCGGCCCCGTAATCCGGGGTGAGGACAGTGTCTGGTGGGTAGTTTGACTGGGGCGGTCTCCTCCCAAAGAGTAACGGAGGAGCACGAAGGTTAGCTAATCACGGTCGGACATCGTGAGGTTAGTGCAAAGGCATAAGCTAGCTTGACTGCGAGAGTGACGGCTCGAGCAGGTACGAAAGTAGGTCTTAGTGATCCGGTGGTTCTGAATGGAAGGGCCATCGCTCAACGGATAAAAGGTACTCCGGGGATAACAGGCTGATACCGCCCAAGAGTTCATATCGACGGCGGTGTTTGGCACCTCGATGTCGGCTCATCACATCCTGGGGCTGAAGTAGGTCCCAAGGGTATGGCTGTTCGCCATTTAAAGTGGTACGCGAGCTGGGTTTAGAACGTCGTGAGACAGTTCGGTCCCTATCTGCCGTGGGCGTTGGAAGATTGAGAGGGGTTGCTCCTAGTACGAGAGGACCGGAGTGAACGCACCACTGGTGTTCGGGTTGTCATGCCAATGGCACTGCCCGGTAGCTAAGTGCGGAAAAGATAAGCGCTGAAAGCATCTAAGCGCGAAACTTGCCTCGAGATGAGTCTTCCCTGGGCCTTTAAGGCCCCTGAAGGAACGTTTAAGACTAAGACGTTGATAGGCTGGGTGTGTAAGTGCAGCGATGCATTGAGCTAACCAGTACTAATGATCCGTGAGGCTTAACCTTACAACACC
>NZ_JAGQDC010000089.1 GCF_023282985.1 Serratia silvae
GGCGTTTCACTTCTGAGTTCGGCATGGGGTCAGGTGGGACCACCGCGCTATTGCCGCCAGGCAAATTCTGTTTCATTTCAACCGCTTCACTCTCGTGTCGCCATCGAAACCAATCTCGGAACTTCGCTGAAAATCTACTTCAATCTCTTCAAAACACCTTTGGTGTTGTAAGGTTAAGCCTCACGGATCATTAGTACTGGTTAGCTCAATGCATCGCTGCACTTACACACCCAGCCTA
>NZ_JAGQDC010000090.1 GCF_023282985.1 Serratia silvae
GTATATCCATGGCTGGATCTACGACATCGAGACCAGTGAAATCCGCGCCTACGATGCGGAAAAGGCGGCGTTTCGACCGCTGAACGGCACCGAGCCGATCCCCTCCGCGACGCCTAAAGCGCGCTTCTAACACACTTCCCTGCCGGGTAAAGCGGTGGCTGCCATGGATGCAGCCAGGCTTTGCCGCGCCCGGCGAATGCCTCGGGAGAGTCATCATGCGTGCTGCTCAATTAAAAGC
>NZ_JAGQDC010000042.1 GCF_023282985.1 Serratia silvae
CATGAGTAGCATTACTGGCAGAGCCAAAAAGCCGATAACCACGTCCATAGGACGTGGTATTCAGTTAGAAATAAAAATATTAATAGTGCTCATCGTTAACATAGTAACGATTTGATTATAAATGTTTTTATTGTAATTCATCCTATCGATATCTATCCTTTATTCTCTGCCATAAGGAAACCATTTCTGACGAATTTTCTCTAACTATTCAAACAGTAAACTATATATCACTCCAAGGCTTGCCTTAAGTTTCTTTCTGCATGTAGTCTATAAATGAACAGTCAATCACTCAAGCGGTTATAAATTTATGAAGTTATCCGGTGAAAGTAAAAAAAAGTTTGTTGAGTTGTTAGAAGAATTAGCTCGTTCCTATAAACTTTGGCTTGAGGATAAGGATGCTTTTTACAAAGGTATACAGGAAAGCAATATATTCACTATATGTATAGATGCTCCGATTGATCTCCAAGCTGAAATGCTGAAAAAATGGGAGGATAAGACTCCTTGCATTTATCAATTATATCATTCCACACGCTCTTTGAATCTTACCCGAGAATTGTCTGGGCTAATTCATAAAAACAACAATCTTCACTGTTTGGCAGAAGAGCTTAATAAGATCATTGAGGCAATCGTTTATGAGTATGCAAATTTTGATTTAGATGATGTTGAAGAGACTTGTAGTGATAATGAGAAGTACAAAGGAGTAAAAATCGGTGATTTACAGAAAATTGGTGAGCGGCGAATAGATACATTTAAGAAGGAATTCTCTCGTTATGTGTTTCATTTTCCAGTCACTATCTTTAATTTTGATAAAGAGCTACAGCTTAGTGAGAACATTGGTTTAATTCCAATTAAATCAATGGGTTTAGATAGTGATGAACTTTCTATTTTTAAAAAAACGCGTCCGAACGAAAGCAATTATTACCTTGAGGTTAGAATTCAGAATAAATGTAGTAAACTACTTGCATTACATTTAGCAGGGAAAGCAAAGGAAGCTACTTATAATATACTGAAACTTTTGGCGACAAGGTTATCTCCCCAAGCAATCCCGCTATTAGCTTCTCATGAGATAGATAGGCACAGGTTAGATTTTTATAAATATGGAAAAAATACAAATAATATGGAAAGGGTCACAACCCTTAAATTCGATATACTACACTATCATTCAGAGCATTTTTGGAAAGGCTTTATTGAAGGGCGAATGATAGAGAATAACTTAATTGACCTATCGATGCAAATTCCGGAGTTATTATTATTGCCAAGTGCTACTAAGCAAAGAGTAGTTGAACGCATCGAACGTTCACTACTATGGTATGGTGATGCTGTTACTGAGTCTAATTGGCATCAGCAAATACAGAAGCTTGTGAGTTCATTAGAAGCATTAGTAAATTTTGACGAAGACGATACTACTGAAACTTTCAAGAGAAGAGTAACTAATTTAAATATTAATCGGACTGGTCTTGATGACATAGTTAGGGATAAAGCAAGGCAACTCTATAATGTTCGCTCAAAAATCGTTCACGGTTCTTCTCTTGATGAAAAATTACATTTCTGTCCAATAGAGTTCTGCTCAAAAACTTTAGTTGGAGCTATATTTTATCTTTCTATTTTTGGTTTTAGCAAAACTGATTTTAATATAAAAATGCCAGACTTTTTGGACAAAATACCTGAACGGGCAATTCTTGATGAAACTGAATAGAAGTCGGTACAGTAATTAATATGGATGTGGTTTAGAGATTTTATAGATTGAGAACAATATTACTAATCAATATACTAACTCTGAAAAATGATGCTCACATAGTTACAATGTGAGCATCTCATTGGTATAAAATGTCCTATTAATTTCAGTCTCAGTGAAGTTCAATTATCTATACGATCAAGTACAAGATACGTGGGTTCGCACATACTACCTCTTTCTTGAGTCCAATAATAATCTAAATCTGCAACTCTATCATTTAGCCCGTTATCTACGCGATTAACTTGCAATCTTAATCCAGCTAAATCTTCATATGATAGACCTGATTTGACAATGAATTTGTATTTAACACCACTCTCCATTTCTGACTTTATTAGAAACTGTGTCATTTACTCTTCGATCTATTTAAGACATACTGATCTTACCCACTAACAATGGACACACGACTAAGCGAGGGTCTGGTTTTCAAATTGTTCCGGGCTGAGTCCGC
>NZ_JAGQDC010000091.1 GCF_023282985.1 Serratia silvae
TGCAGAAGCAGTTCTACCTGCCGGAAGCCCACACCGACTTCGTGTTCTCGGTACTCGCCGAAGAGCTGGGTGTGGTCGGCTCGCTGTGCACCGTCGCGCTGTTCGTATTCGTGTGTGTTCGCGGCATGTACATCGGCTTGTGGGCTGAAAAGGCCAAGCAATATTTCGCCGCTTACGTGGCGTACGGCTTGTCGTTCCTGTGGATCGGCCAGTTCCTGATCAACATCGGGGTGAAC
>NZ_JAGQDC010000043.1 GCF_023282985.1 Serratia silvae
GTGGCGGACTCAGCCCGGAACAATTTGAAAACCAGACCCTCGCTTAGTCGTGTGTCCATTGTTAGTGGGTAAGATCAAACAGAGCATCTGCTTTTTACCTAAAAAATGCGCAATCAAGATTTTCATTTCAAAAAGAAATTGACGACCTGATTAATCAGCATATTTCGACTTGCCGTGCAGCAACGACTCAAGAAGGACAGCGTAATGCATTTGTCTGTCTAAAAGCTGAACATGACTCTTTAAGAATGCAGTATGAGTCATTACAACTTAATAAAGCAACCAGAGCCGTATATTTGGAAATAAAGAAAGAAAATGGCATATACACATATGTTGTTAAAGCAATCGGCGTTGTCGCAGGAATATCACAACTGACATCAGGAATAGCAATGGTAATAGCCTCACAAGTCACGGTAGTTAGTGGCGTTACGGGCGTTTTGCTAATTTGCCATGGCACTAATAATATTTACGAGAATGTGCAATACTTCTTCACCGGAGAGGAACATACCGGTTATTTAAGAGACTTATATCGCTGGGCATCTACTAATGCTGGTTATGGTGAACGTGGTGGTGATATTCTATATGCAGGTATAGATTTATCCCTTTCGTTGAAAGCTTTATTTGGCAAGGTCTTAGTACCAAATAGTAGAAGCTGGTTAGATATAGGTGGCAGAAGAGTAGACACTGAAAGATTATATTATGCTATGTATAACGATTCGGTTACTGGCTTTAAAACCATGGAGAAATTCTCACTCTCATTGGAGATAGTAGGTGATTACGTTACTATATCGGGCACAATGAAATAATTAATTCAAGTGTGAACCTGCCAATTAAAGCATAACCCTACTGATATTTTTTATTAACGAAAAAATATAAGGACTTAATGTAGAGTCTCATTGGCGTTAAGAAATAAGAAGGTATTGCAACCATGCAAAACATAAAAACTATCATCCCAAAACCAAACAGACCATCTTTCATAATTGTTCCAATCGTGAAAATTGTCAGAATCGCCCCTAAAATAATACTTGCCCTTAGTGTTCTTTTTCCTATATCCATCACTGAATCAATGATATCAAGTTGATAAACATCAGCATTATTCTTTATTTTTTTAATTTCACTTTTGGTGAAATAAGACTCCAAAAGGAGTCTATTAACACTTGTTGTCTTTTTCATTAGTAGATTCTATCATCCCAAATACTATAACCACTGGTTCCAGCAATGTGATGCTGCCAAGAAATGCTTTCGTACTTCAGTGATATACTCTCTTGCGGTTGTGATTCGTTGTGGGTCGATGAATTAGGATAAAATATGTTAACGTCCATAATCGTAACGTTAGTCAGTTTAATGGAGTAAAATAATTCACGCCCACCATTCTGGTTGGTTCTATATATCTCGATAAGAGCATCCAAGCGTTCATTGTTAGATATTGCAATGCCAATTAAAGGCGAAGACTTGTCAATTGGTTTAACTATAACAAATGGGTGATGATTAACGTGCTGCTCTCTACTGATTGAATGACTTAGTTGATAAAGATAACTTTGATCTGTATGTCCAGATTGGTATAAGTTGCCGATTGAATCTTTAGTGGAGCATCCCGCAGTAATCAATCCTTGCTTCGCACCTTTCAATGTGAGAAAAATATCATTTGCCATATCAAATTCCTTTTAATTTAATCAATCAAGCATCTACAAAACATTATCACCTCTATGAATGATAACTGCCGCTAATTATTACTATTGAATATATTAAATCCTGAATCATAGCCGTTGATAATAGTATCTAAAAAATAAAATATAATCAATTACCTTAGTGCTGTTAATCGATTTAAGATTGTAGGTATTGTCCGGTACTGGCATCTCTGGATGATGCCTCTACAAGCCAATACCGTACTGTAGCTCTAACCCTACATCAACTATCTGCGAAATCATACGGACATCACCTTTAAAACCGGTATTGAAACGACAAGGACTGACTAAATAGCTGTTCCTAATACCGCTACACCTTACTCAAGCTTTGTGGCACAAGGGACTGTCAGCTTTCCACCGGCTTTGTTGAATAAATCGGATTGAGACAAAAGCTTTCCCGAATTGACGAGCTATCAGGCAACACGCACACTTTTTG
>NZ_JAGQDC010000044.1 GCF_023282985.1 Serratia silvae
ACCCTACGGGTTCGAGCTTAGTACGCCCCTCTGGGGCGCCAAAGCAATGCCGCCTTCTATGAAGGCGGATTTTTACTAGTGCCTGCTCGAGGCCACAAATACCTTATGTTGTCAGCGTACGGTTGCGGTTCTAATCTGGCCCGTCGCTTGACAGCAATTAGGTGTATAGTTTTATACCCTATGGATTTCAAGTTGCAGCTCGGCGACAAGCTTGTTCATCCCCAGGAGCTTACTTTTAGTAAGTGACTGGAGTGAACGCGCAGGTAACAACGCTGCAGCTTGAAAGACGACGGGCATATATTTTGCGAGCAGACACGTTGAATGAGAGCAGCTCATGCAAAAAGAGAAAAAATCGAACGTAGAGTTCATCCCGCAATTTGATAAAGCCTTCTATCATCCGCGCTACTGGGGCGTTTGGCTGGGAACCGGGCTGATGGCCGGTATTTCTCTGGTCCCGGCACGAGTTCGTGATCCGCTGTTGGGCGCAATTGGTAAATTGGCTGGCAAGGTTGCGAAAGGGGCTAGACGCCGCGCTCGCATCAATCTGCTCTATTGCATGCCCGAACTCCCGGAACAGCAACGTGAACAAATTATCGATGAGATGTTTGCAACCGCGCCGCAATCGATGATCCTGATGGCGGAACTAGCCTGTACCAAACCGGAAAAGGTGCTCAAGCGCGTGCGTTGGCACGGCGAAGAAGTGCTGGATAAAATCCGGGAGGAAGGCCGCAATGTGATATTTTTGGTGCCGCACGGCTGGGCCGTAGATGTGCCTGCGATGCTGATGGCTGCTCGGGGACAACCCATGGCGGCGATGTTCCATAACCAGAGTAATCCATTGGTCGACTATCTGTGGAATAGCGTGCGCCGCAAGTTTGGTGGCCGTATGCATGCCCGCAACGATGGCATCAAACCCTTTATCAGTTCGGTGCGTAATGGTTATTGGGGGTACTATCTGCCTGACCAGGATCACGGTGCCGAGCACAGTGAATTCGTGGATTTTTTTGCGACTTATAAGGCCACATTACCCGCAGTCGGCCGCCTGATGAAAGTCTGCAAAGCGGCGATCGTGCCGCTATTCCCGGTTTATGATGGTAAAACCAGCATGCTGGATATCTATATCCGTGAGCCGATGGATGATTTGGCCGAAGCCGACGATCTACGCATTGCGCGCCGCATGAACGAAGAGGTGGAAAACCTGGTTGGCCCTAACCCGGAACAATATACCTGGATTTTGAAGTTGCTGAAAACGCGCAAGGAAGGCGAGATTGAGCCTTACTCGCGGGACGATTTATATCGTTAAGGTCGCTTATTAACTCTCTAGCGGGCGTTACACGCTGCTAAATGGGCGCAGCATGCAGCGCCACTATTCTCTAACCTGTTCTTTTCCTAAAATTTCAGCAGCTTTTAACAAACTGTAACGACGGGCTATAACCCGTCGTTTTTTATTTCTAACTGAATACCACGTCCTATGGACGTGGTTATCGGCTTTTTGGCTCTGCCAGTAATGCTACTCA
>NZ_JAGQDC010000045.1 GCF_023282985.1 Serratia silvae
TGTAATGATGTGATGGACGCCCCTTCCTAAGGTAGACAGTGCCATACTTATACTGACTGCATTAATCCGGGAGTAACATCACATGAACAAGATCAGAGTTGTTGGTATCGATATTGCCAAATCTGTTTTTCAGGTCTGCGTCTGGATGGTTGATGGTTCCGTTGCCTGGAATAGAAAAATATCGCGCCAGAAATTGTTGGATACGCTTCGTCAGTTTGAACCGGATACATTAATCGCGATGGAAGCCTGTTCAACTTCTCATTTTTGGGGCCGAACCCTCAGCTCTATGGGATTCAGCGTAAGGCTTATTCCCGCTCAGCACGTGAAAGCCTTTGTCAGAAGCCAGAAAAACGATGCAAACGATGCGCTGGCGATTTGTGAAACAGCATGCCGCCCTGGCATCCACTTTGTTCCGGTCAAAACTACGGAGCAGCAGGATATCAAAGCGCTGCGCAATACCCGTCAACTTATGGTTGAGCAGAGAACCGCGCTGGCAAACCAGCTTCGTTCTCTGCTCGCTGAATATGGGCTCATTATTCCTGTCGGGATCCAGTGTCTTCAGCAGCAGCTGCCTGAACTCATTGAAGATGCATCTAATGACTTAACTTTCACGCTTCGTCGCTTACTTTCTTCAATGCGGGAAGATATGCAGGTGCTTAATGAACGCATCACCTGCCTGGATAAAGACATTGCCGCATTGTCTTCACAACAGACAGCCTATCGCCATTTATTAACCATCCCGGGGGTCGGCCCGCTTATCGCTGCGGCTTTTATCAGTGAAGTGGATCCAGTGCAGTTCTCCAGCGGCAGAGAGCTATCTGCCTGGTGCGGTCTGGTCCCCCGACAGCACAGTTCGGGAGGAAAGCAGAGATTGTCCTCCGTGACAAAAAATGGCAATCGCAGCCTGAGAACATTAGTCATCCATGGCGCGCGATCGGTGATGCGATGTGTGAAAAACCGTGATGACAGCCTGGGCCTTTGGCTGAAAAGGCTTGAGGCCCGGCGAAGATTTCTGAAAACCACCGTCGCACTGGCAAACAAACTGACCCGAATCATCTGGCGCATACTGACTGATAATGTTGATTTTAATCTAAATAAGGCGTTTGCCGTGAGTTAACCAAATACAGCTTTTAAGAAATACGTTTAACTGAGTTTGCAGGCACTGATGAGAAAACGGCTACCGTCCCTGTAACAGCCTGAACTTGACCTGGGTAATCATATACCGGTGTAGTGATAAGGAAACAGGGTTCGGATAACATCATGGCGCAGGTTACTTAACCTACTAATGACGCCGGATATATGGTCGCAAACCGTATCGAACCAGTACTTGTGACACCCGGGGCGTCCATATATGGTC
>NZ_JAGQDC010000046.1 GCF_023282985.1 Serratia silvae
TGACCCGTCCTGAATAGCGTTGACACGTTTTCGACTTAAATCCGGAGAACGTGATAATGACCGAGTTTAAACGCACACAACGTGACTATCCTTTGTCTTTTAAAATTGCTGTTGTTGAGCAGGTTGAAAAAGGCGAAATGACCTACAAACAGGCTCAACTGCGCTATGGTATTCAGGGACGTTCGACCGTTCTGACTTGGTTGCGCAAGCATGGCCATCTTAACTGGGCCCCAGGTCTTCCCCATCTCTCCAGCCGGGAGTTGCCCATGAGCCAACCGCCTGCCTCTTTAACTCCTGAGCAAAGGATCAGGGAACTTGAAGAACAGCTTGAGCTGGTCACCCAGAAAGCGGAGTTCCTTGATGCTGTCGTTAACGTGCTGAAAAATGACTATGGGATCAGTGTCATAAAAAAGCGGCCAGGCAAGTCCTCACGCAAAAACAAACCCAAAAAATAACCATTACCCGGGCCTGCCAGTTCCTGGGACATAGCCGGCAGGCCTGGTATCAGCACAATGCACGGCTTAGTAAGCAACGGGCTCGTGATGTCCGGATCATCGATTTTGTTAAAACGATAAGAGTACATCAGGCGCGTATCGGGACCCGTAAGCTGCATTATCTGCTGAATAAACAATCAGATGATGGATTGCATGTCGGACGTGACCGGTTGTTCTCTCTGCTGAAGGAACGCCGGCTGCTGGTGCCAGTCAAACGGGCGTACCATAAAACAACGGACAGCCATCACCGTTTTCGGCGGCATCCCAATTTATTAAAAGCGGGGCCGGAACAGGTGGTGGTAAGGCGACCAGAGCAGGTATGGGTAGCGGATATTACCTATCTGCCAACCCGGAATGGCATGGTCTATCTGAGCCTGATAACGGATGCCTGCTCAAGGAAAATAATGGGCCATCATGTACACAGCGATCTGCGTACTGACAATGTCGTGCAGGCCCTGAAACAGGCCTTAAAGCAGAGAAAAACGACTCAGCCGCTGATCCATCACTCGGATCGTGGAATACAATATTGTTCAGCAAGTTACCAGTCGATCCATGAAAGACACGGGCTAATCTGCTCAATGACAGATGGCTATGACTGCTATCAGAATGCATTGGCGGAAAGGGTGAACGGGATACTGAAGACGGAGTTTTTGCTGTCACGCCCGGCAGATCTGGAGCAGGCAAGAAAGATGGTGAGGGAATCGATAGAAATTTACAACAGAGAGCGGCCTCACCAGGCGCTAAAATACAAAACGCCCGATGCGGTGCATCAGGCGTTTTACAGGCAA
>NZ_JAGQDC010000047.1 GCF_023282985.1 Serratia silvae
TGATCTTACCCACTAACAATGGACACACGACTAAGCGAGGGTCTGGTTTTCAAATTGTTCCGGGCTGAGTCCGCCACAGGCACTGTGGCGACGCCAGCGGTTGTAATCGCACTCGATATAATTAAACACCGCCGTTCGCATTATTTCCCGGGTGGCAAAGCGCTCGCCGTGGATACATTCCACCTTCAGCGAGTGGAAGAAGCTTTCCGCACAGGCATTGTCGTAACAACAGCCTTTTGCGCTCATACTTCCACGCAGATTATGACGTTTCAGTAAGCCCTGGTAATCCCCTGAACAGTACTGGCCGCCTCTGTCAGTATGAACAATGACATTTTCCGGGCGTTTACGCCGCCACAACGCCATCTGCAACGCATCGCACGCCAGTTGTGCCGTCATCCGCGATGACATCGACCAGCCGATGACGGCTCGCGACCACAGGTCAATGACCACTGCCAGGTAAAGCCAGCCCTCATCAGTGCGAAGATAGGTGATGTCTCCCGCCCATTTCTGATTCGGTTCACAGGCGTAAAAGTCCTGCTTCAGCAGGTTTTCAGACACCGGCAGACCATGTTCACGGTAACTGACCGGGCTGAACCGGCGCGAGGCCTTTGCGCGCAGCCCCTGACGGCGCAAGCTGGCGGCAATGGTTTTGACGTTGTACGCCGGAAGCTCATCAGCAAGACGCGGCGCGCCATACCGCTGTTTTGCGTCACTGAATGCCTTTCGGACAGCGTTATCGCAGACAAGACGGAACTGCTGACGCGGGGCTATATGATGACGGCGCAGATGACCTGCCCCCAGGGTTAGATACAACGCTCAGTTAGTAATGTCGGTTCCTTCACTCTCAGAATTACCCTTTCTCCAGGCCGCCGCAAATTCAGACGGCGTCTGATAATTCAGCGCGGAGTGCGGCCGGCACTCGTTATAATCCTGACGCCATTCACTGATGGTTTTCCTGGCATGACTGACGTCACTGAACCAGTGTTCATTCAGACATTCATCGCGAAAGCGTCCGTTAAAACTCTCAATAAATCCGTTTTGTGTCGGCTTGCCGGGCTGGATAAGCCGCAGCTCCACGCCATGCTCAAAGGCCCATTGATCGAGCGCGCGGCAGGTAAATTCCGGGCCCTGATCAGTTCTTATCGTCGCCGGATAGCCGCGAAACAGCGCAATGCTGTCCAGAATACGCGTGACCTGCACGCCTGAAATCCCGAAGGCAACGGTTACCGTCAGGCACTCCTTCGTGAAGTCGTCCACGCAGGTAAGGCACTTGATCCT
>NZ_JAGQDC010000092.1 GCF_023282985.1 Serratia silvae
TCCCGCTTCGTTGCCCGGATTATTCCTGCGTCAGCAGACGGGCCAAGTCCGTGAGCATCCCTTTCAAGAACCCCACGTGCGGCGAGATTGCCCATCTGGTTATCGATTCCACCGGCTTAAAAGTCTTTGGTGAAGACGAGTGGAAGGTGAAAAAGCACGGTAAGGAAAAGCGCCGCGTCTGGCGAAAACTGCACCTGGCCGTGGACGCCGATACCCACGAGGTTATCT
>NZ_JAGQDC010000093.1 GCF_023282985.1 Serratia silvae
AAGCTGTGGGGAAATCACTTTTGGGCGAAAGGATACTGTGTGGACACCGTAGGTGTGAACGCAGAAATGATCCGTAAGTACGTAAAGTACCAAGAAAAACACGAGCAAGAAGAAAATCAGCTGAGCCTGAACGGAATGTGAAGTGAGGACCCTACGGGTTCGAGCTTAGTACGCCCCTCTGGGGCGCCAAAGCAATGCCGCCTTCTATGAAGGCGGATTTTTACT
>NZ_JAGQDC010000094.1 GCF_023282985.1 Serratia silvae
AAGCTGTGGGGAAATCACTTTTGGGCGAAAGGATACTGTGTGGACACCGTAGGTGTGAACGCAGAAATGATCCGTAAATATGTAAAGTACCAAGAGAAACACGAGCGAGAAGAAAATCAGCTGAGCCTGAACGGAATGTGAAGTGAGGACCCTACGGGTTCGAGCTTAGTACGCCCCTCCGGGGCGCCAAAGCAATGCCGCCTTCTATGAAGGCGGATTTTTACT
>NZ_JAGQDC010000048.1 GCF_023282985.1 Serratia silvae
GGTGTTTCTGTAAACAGAGACACTGTCGTGCTGTTTATTTGAGAGACTCACTGACAGGTTACTCCTTACCCCAATACCTCTACGGAGGGATAAGTTTCAGCTGTCATGTTTCAATTTTCAGCTTGTTCCAGATTGTTAAAGAGCAAAATACTTCGCAGCATACTGTCACCAGTACACTCTGAAGTATTATCAAGGACTATATGGATATGGTGGAGCTAAGCGGGATCGAACCGCTGACCTCCTGCGTGCAAGGCAGGCGCTCTCCCAGCTGAGCTATAGCCCCATACAGTCACTGACAGAAATCTTTATGGGTACCAACTCTATGAAGAGTTAATTTTTCCTTAGACAAGGCATATTCACAGGAAGTTTACTTTTGGTAAACGACTGTGGATATAACGCAGTATAAGGGAAAATTTGGTAGGCCTGAGTGGACTTGAACCACCGACCTCACCCTTATCAGGGGTGCGCTCTAACCACCTGAGCTACAAGCCTATAAAGGTATTTCTGCTCGTTACTTTTTCATCAGACAATCTGTGTGGACACTGCACTCAACTGCATATCTTTAGGTAAGGAGGTGATCCAACCGCAGGTTCCCCTACGGTTACCTTGTTACGACTTCACCCCAGTCATGAATCACAAAGTGGTAAGCGCCCTCCCGAAGGTTAAGCTACCTACTTCTTTTGCAACCCACTCCCATGGTGTGACGGGCGGTGTGTACAAGGCCCGGGAACGTATTCACCGTAGCATTCTGATCTACGATTACTAGCGATTCCGACTTCACGGAGTCGAGTTGCAGACTCCGATCCGGACTACGACATACTTTATGAGGTCCGCTTGCTCTCGCGAGTTCGCTTCTCTTTGTATATGCCATTGTAGCACGTGTGTAGCCCTACTCGTAAGGGCCATGATGACTTGACGTCATCCCCACCTTCCTCCGGTTTATCACCGGCAGTCTCCTTTGAGTTCCC
>NZ_JAGQDC010000095.1 GCF_023282985.1 Serratia silvae
AGCAATTGCAGCACCCGGGGATCGTCAAGTGCGGTACACACGACCATCGCCGTGGTGGGCCAATGCTCCAGACAAAGCGCAATCAGCCTTAAGCCATCCAGAACCGACTCTTCCTCACCGCACAGTTCCATAATCAACAGCCGGGCCGGGCGATGGCGCATCAATCCCGGGATTTGTGCCAGATTACTGACCCGCTGCACCTCATCCGTCAGGCCAC
>NZ_JAGQDC010000096.1 GCF_023282985.1 Serratia silvae
GCAGCTCCACGCCATGCTCAAAGGCCCATTGATCGAGCGCGCGGCAGGTAAATTCCGGGCCCTGATCAGTTCTTATCTTCGCCGGATAGCCGCGAAACAGCGCAATGCTGTCCAGAATACGCGTGACCTGCACACCTGAAATCCCGAAGGCAACGGTTACCGTCAGGCACTCCTTCGTGAAGTCGTCCACGCAGGTAAGGCACTTGATCCT
>NZ_JAGQDC010000097.1 GCF_023282985.1 Serratia silvae
ATTCGATCGGGCAACACGGAGGTTGCGGCCATTTTGGCCTACGAATCCGAACGGTAAGGCAACCCAACGGCGGGGGCCTGCTCCCGCCCGTTGGTTGTTGGCGTGTAGATCTACGAGCACCCTTCTCCTACAAGTAAAAATCCGCCTTCATAGAAGGCGGCATTGCTTTGGCGCCCCGGAGGGGCGTACTAAGCTCGAACCCGTAGGGT
>NZ_JAGQDC010000098.1 GCF_023282985.1 Serratia silvae
AGGCAAAGACTGACGGGAAGCAACGCCTATTGGAAATGGAGCACGGCTTACAACCGACGGTCAGTGGCGGAAACGGCGATGTACCGGGTTAAACAACTGTTCGGTGGTCACCTGACTCTACGTGACTACAATGCGCAGGTCGGTGAGGCTATGGCGATGATCCGTGCATTGAACAAGATGACGCTCGCGGGTATGCCAAAAAGTGTG
>NZ_JAGQDC010000049.1 GCF_023282985.1 Serratia silvae
CGCGATTAAGCGATAACTTTAGCAACAACGCCCGCACCTACAGTACGGCCGCCTTCACGGATTGCGAAACGCAAGCCTTGATCCATAGCAATTGGGTGAATCAGGGTAACAACCATGTTCACGTTATCGCCTGGCATTACCATCTCTACGCCTTCTGGCAGTTCGATGGTACCGGTCACGTCAGTTGTACGGAAGTAGAACTGTGGACGGTAGCCTTTGAAGAATGGAGTATGACGACCACCTTCTTCTTTGCTCAGGATATACACTTCTGAATCGAACTTGGTGTGTGGCTTGATGGAACCTGGTTTAGCCAGTACCTGACCACGTTCGATGTCTTCACGCTTGATACCACGCAGCAGAACACCAACGTTCTCACCAGCACGGCCTTCGTCCAGCAGTTTGCGGAACATTTCAACGCCAGTACAGGTAGACTTAACGGTGTCTTTGATACCAACGATTTCAACTTCTTCGCCAACTTTAACGATACCGCGCTCAACACGACCGGTAACTACGGTACCACGACCGGAGATGGAGAATACGTCTTCGATTGGCAGCAGGAACGGCAGATCGATAGCACGCTCTGGTTCTGGGATGTAAGAATCCAGGTGACCGGCCAGCTCGATGATTTTAGCTTCCCACTCAGCTTCGCCTTCCAGTGCTTTCAGCGCTGAACCACGAACAACCGGCAGGTCATCACCAGGGAAGTCATAAGCAGACAGAAGTTCACGAACTTCCATTTCTACCAGTTCCAGCAGCTCTTCATCATCAACCATGTCGCATTTGTTCATGAATACGATGATGTAAGGAACGCCAACCTGACGACCCAGCAGGATGTGCTCACGAGTCTGAGGCATAGGGCCGTCAGTCGCAGCTACAACCAGGATAGCGCCGTCCATCTGAGCAGCACC
>NZ_JAGQDC010000004.1 GCF_023282985.1 Serratia silvae
TTTACAACAGAGAGCGGCCTCACCAGGCGCTAAAATACAAAACGCCCGATGCGGTGCATCAGGCGTTTTACAGGCAAAAAAGTGTCAACCTATACCAGGACTAGTCAGAGAGAAGCGGAGAGACACATGAAACGTCATCTTATTATCGCCACCGTGCTGTGGCTACCCTGGCTGGCTATAGCGGAAAACGGTGTCACCACACTCAGCCAGCAACAGCAGTTTCTAAACCAGCGTGACCAGCAGGCACAGCAGCAGCGCATGCTGAACAATCAACAAATGGGACTGCGCCAGCAGCGGGGTTATCCGCTCAAGGCCAACCAGCCCCAAATGCTGCCCTATAACGGCAATAACAACCCGATGCAGCCGCAGATGCCCACGGGCAAGAGACTGCAAACCGGCAATCAGCCAGTTAACCCCTTTAACCAGACGACACCAACAATTCCGCAGGTGCCGCCCCCGTCTGCACCAACGGACTGACGTTGTTAGATTTAATGGCTCCCCAAGGTTTTAAGGATTAACCGGTTAAAAATCCGGGCCGATCAAATCTATCCGGTCGGTGCAAATACAGTCAACGCCCCAGTTCAACAATAAACGCGCCCGCTTTGGCTGATTGACGGTATACACCAGAATACGCAGCCCGGCGTCTTTTAGCGCCGCGACACGTTCAGCGGTCAGTTCTTTATGATTAATATGCAGCGAGACACAGCCCAAACGCTCGGTCAGCTCACGCCAATTGTCATCCCACTTGTCCAGCAACAGGCCGCGCGGCAGTTCGGGGGCGGTCTGCTGTGCCGCTGCCAAGGCCTCCACCGAGAACGAAGAAAGCAGCGGTTCGGTTTGCCCCTGCCACAACATGCTGGCGGCAAACGCTACCACCCGGCCGGTTTCCTCGTCGCTGCCGGTGGTTGGCTTGATTTCAATGTTGGCCATCATGCCATGCTGCTTACAGCGCTCCGCCACGTCTGACAGCAGCGGCAAACGCTCCCCTTTAAAGGCCGAGCTGTACCAGTCACCGGCATCCAGTTCTACCAGCTTTTCCCATGGTAGTTCGCCTGCCACGCCCCAACCGTTGCTAGTGCGTTCGAGCGTGTCATCATGCAGCAAGAAGATCTGCCCATCCTGCGCCAGTTTGGCATCAAATTCGATCATCTTGTGGCCATGGCGCGCGCCGACGTCAATGGCCGCCAGGGTATTTTCCGGTGCCAGA
The DNA here is from genome assembly GCF_023282985.1 of Serratia silvae. GTDB lineage: Bacteria > Pseudomonadota > Gammaproteobacteria > Enterobacterales > Enterobacteriaceae > Chania > Chania silvae. The sequence continues at coordinate 1,208 of NZ_JAGQDC010000004.1, forward strand.
GAGCCGCCGCCGCGATGGGCGACGATGTGGGGATAAGGCCAGGCTGTAGTCATTAATCCATCCGTGTTCCGCTGTGGGTAGCAAAAAAGTGCAGCGCCGACGCAGGTAGCTGTAAATACAGGGTACTGCCCGCAGGCGGCAGAGTTTCATGGCTCAGGCGAACGATTACGCCTGAACTCCCCCATTGACCATGCGCCAGGTTATCGGCACCGAGCAGTTCCAGCGTTTGCAGCTCTAACGGAATACCGCCCTGCTCGCGCGTACTCAGTTGAATATGCTCCGGTCGGATGCCCAACGTCAACTCCTGTCCACCCCACTGTGGTCGAGGTTCCGGCAAATCCAGCGCCATACCACCGGCCAGTTGCAACTGCTTGCCGTCCACACTCAGGGTACCGGGCAACAAGTTCATCGCCGGGGAGCCGATAAAACTGGCGACAAACAGCGTCGCCGGGCGTTGATAAACCTCGCTCGGCGTGCCGATTTGCTCCGCCACGCCTTTATTCATCACGATCACCCGCTGCGCCAACGTCATCGCTTCAACCTGATCGTGGGTGACATACAGGCTAGTGGTTTTCAGGCGGCGATGCAGTTGCTGCAACTCCAGACGCATCTGGACGCGTAATTTGGCATCGAGGTTGGAGAGCGGCTCATCAAACAGGAACACCGCCGGTTCGCGCACAATCGCGCGCCCCATCGCCACCCGCTGGCGCTGCCCACCGGAAAGCTCACGCGGTTTACGTTGCAACAGCGGTTCCAACTCCAGGATACGCGCCGCCTCTTCTACCCGCTGGCGAATGTGCTGTTTACCAAAGCCACGGATTTTCAGGCCATAGGCCATATTGTCGTACACGCTCATATGGGGATACAGCGCGTAGTTCTGGAACACCATAGCAATGCCGCGATCTTTCGGTTCCAGATCGGTTACGCGCTGGCTATCGATATAAATATCACCGCTGGTGGTGCGCTCCAGCCCGGCCACCATCCGCAGCAGCGTCGATTTGCCACAGCCGGAGGGGCCAACCATCACAATAAATTCGCCGTCAGCCACGTCGAGATCGATCTGCTTGATCACCGGCGTTTTGCCGTCGTAAGACTTGGTGACCGCCTGTAGTTTTAAACCTGCCATATTCGTTACTTCTCGCTATCAACCAGACCGCGCACAAACCAGCGCTGCATCAAAAGAACCACCGCCAACGGCGGGATCAAAGTCAAAATCATTGCCGCCATCACCTGATTCCACTGGGTCGGCGCGCCGGAGGTGGAAATCATGCTGCGGATCCCCGCCACCGCCGTGCTCATCGAGGCGTCACTGGTGACCAGAATCGGCCACAGATACTGGTTCCAGCCGTAGATAAAGGTGATGACAAACAGCGCCGCCAGATTGGTTTTCGACAGCGGCAACACAATGTCCCAAAAGAAGCGCATCGGCCCGGCTCCGTCGATACGGGCCGCCTCTAACAGTTCATCCGGCAGGGTCATAAAGAACTGACGCAGCAGGAAGGTGGCCGTGGCTGACGCCATCAGCGGCAGCGTGAGGCCGGTGTAGCTGTCCAGCAGGTTGAGGTTGGAGATCACTTCCACCGTCGGGAAGATACGCACCTCGACCGGCAGCATCAGCGTCATGAAGATCAGCCAGAAGAACAGGCTACGCAGCGGAAAACGGAAATAGACGATGGCATAGGCGGAAAGCACCGAGACCACGATCTTGCCGCAGGTGATCGCCAGCGCCATGATCACACTGTTGAGCAGCAGCATCGAGAACGGCACCTTGAGGGTACCCACACCGCCCTGCCAGATATGGCGGATGTTGTCCCAAAGGTGCCCTCCGGGGACCAGCGTCATAGGCACCTGAAACACCTGCTGATCGTCCAGCGTGGCGGCCACAAAGGCCACATATAGCGGAAACAGCACCACCAGCACGCCAACAATCAGCATCGTATGGCTGAAGATATCCAGCCCGCGTCGGTTCTCAATCATTGGTAGCGCACCTTACGTTCGACAAAGCGGAACTGGATCACCGTCAGGCCAATCACCAGCAGCATCAGCACCACCGACTGCGCCGCTGAACTGGACAGATCCAGACCGGCAAAGCCTTCACGATAGATTTTGTATACCAGCGTGGTGGTCGATTGCACCGGCCCACCGCCGGTAGCGGCGTCGATCACCGGGAAGGTATCGAAGAAGGCATACACCAGGTTCACCACCAGCAGGAAGAAGCTCACCGGCGTGATCAGCGGCAGCGCCAAATTGAAGAAACGCCGCACCGGGCCAGCCCCGTCAATCGCCGCCGCTTCCACCAGAGAACGCGGAATAGACTGCAGCGCGGCCAGGAAAAACAGGAAGTTATAGCTGATCTGCTGCCACACCGATGCCAGCACCACCAGGAACATCGCCTGGCCGCTGTTTTGCGCATGGTTCCAGTCATAGCCGAAACCGGCGAGCACATGGGTGATCAGGCCCATACCGGGGCTGAACAGAAAGATCCACAGTACCGCCGCTACCGCAGGGGCAACCGCATAGGGCAGGATCATCAACGTCTGGTAGAAACGGCTGCCGCGCAGCACGTAGTCCACCAGCGCGGCAAAGAACAGCGATACCAGCAGGCCAACGCCAGCCACCAGGAAGCTGAACAGCAGCGTGGTGTAGAAAGAGTCCAGGTAATACGGGTCCTGGAACAGCTGTTTAAAGTTATCCAGCCCGACAAACTGGCTGGAGAGGCCGAACGGATCGACGCTTTGTACCGAGTACCACAGCGCCTGACCGGCAGGCCACAGGAAGAACACGACGGTGATCAGCAGCTGTGGCAGCACCAACACATAGGGCAACCAACTACAGCCGAAGCCGGGACGGGATGATGACATAGGGTTAACCGTTAAATGGGGATGAGGGATGGTATAAGGCCCTCATCCCAACCCTCGCCTACAGGGAGAGGGAGTGGATCGATGTCGTTTGGCCGAATACGGCCCATTCTGACGCTTACTTGGTGGAAGCCTCGAAGCGGCGCAGCAACACGTCACCGCGCTGTACCGCAGCATCCAGCGCCTGCTGCGGGGTTTTCTTGTCGGTCCACACGCTTTCCAGTTCTTCATCCACCACGGTACGGATCTGCGGCATATTGCCCAGGCGCAGCCCTTTGGTGAACGCCAACGGTGGCTTGTTCAGCATCTGGCGAGTGGCAACATCGGCCCCTGGGTTCTTGTCGTAGAAGCCCTGCTGCTTGGTCATTTCATAGGCGGCAGTGGTGATCGGCAGGTAACCGGACTTCTGGTGCCATTCGGCGGCAATCTCAGGCTGGGCCAGATATTGCAGGAATTCCGCCACGCCTTTGTAAGTCGCCGCGTCTTTGCCGTTCATCACCCACAGGCTGGCTCCACCGATAATGGCGTTCTGCGGTGCATTTTTTGCGTCAGAATCGTAAGGCATCATGCCCACGCCGAAGTCGAATTTGGCGTATTTGCGGATGCTGGCCAGCGAGCCGGAAGAGGCGGTCGCCATGGCGCAGTCGCCGTTGTAGAACTTCTCGGTAGGTTCATCCTTACGGCCGAAGTAGGTGAAGTCACCCTTCTTGTTCATGTCTTGCAGGAACTGAATATGTTTCACCTGCAGCGGCTGGTTGAACTCCAGCTTGGCATTGGTGCCACCAAAGCCGTTGTTTTCACTGGCGAACGGCACGCCATGCCAAGCGCTGAAGTTCTCCAGTTGGATCCAACCCAGCCAACCGCTGGTGTAGCCGCACTTCATGCCAGCCGCGCGCAGTTTGGCGGCATCGGCCGCCAGTTCCTGCCAGGTTTTCGGCGGCTGATCCGGATTCAAGCCCGCTTTCTTGAAGGCATCTTTGTTGTAATACAGCACCGGGGTGGAGCTGTTGAAAGGTTGAGATAACAGATGGCCGCTCTTGTTATTGGTGTAGTAACCGGCCACGGTCGGCACAAACACCGATTCATCGAACTTGACGCCCGATTCCTGGAACACCTGATACACCGGCTTGATCGCCTTGCTCGCCATCATGGTGGCGGTGCCCACTTCGTAGACTTGCAGGATCGCCGGTGCCTTGCCGGAACGGTAAGCGGCAATCCCCGCCGCCAGGCTCTGTTCGTAGTTGCCTTTATAAACCGGGACGATCTTCACATCGCTGTGAGTTTGGTTGAAACGGTCTGCCAAAGAGTCGACTTCGGTACCCAGTTCCCCTTCCATCGAATGCCAAAAGGGGATCTCGGTGGCGGCTATTGCATGGCCGCTGACCGCCAGGGCCAAGGTAACGCACAACGTGGTTTTTTTAATCGCGTGAGCAAACATGCCTAACTCCTGAAAAAGCTGGTGTGATCAAAACGCGTGAGCGAAAAGAAGTCTTTATACTCGGATGTATTCCCTTATAGCTTTCAAGCTGCAGCTAGGCGGCAAGCTGGCGCATCCCCTGGAGCTTAGTTAGCTAAGTGACTGGGGTGTGCCAGTGCAGTCAACAACGCTGCGGCTTGAAAGATGACGGGGATAACATGCCATGCGCGGATGACAGAAAAATAACTCTCAGATGACAGTAAGGTGACAGCGAGGTGAAGTGCAGATGGCGGTTTGATGTCGGCGATAGGGAATTCACCCCACCGCCGCAGAGAAATTACAGCGAGCGACGCAGGCGGGCGACGGCCTCTTGCATCTGTTGCTCGGTTGCCGTGGCAAACGACAGGCGGAAGGTAGAGCGATCCGGTTTGTCAGAGAAGAAGTATTCTCCTGGTACAAACACCACGCCCTGTTTCAGGGTAGTTTTCAGCCACTCGGTGGCATCGAATTGCTGACGGAAACGCGCCCACAGGAACATGCCGCCTTTCGGCATATCAAAGCTGATCACGTCACCCAGCTCTTTTTCCACCAGCCCGGCCAGGATTTCACCTTTGTGCTTGTAGGCCGCGCGGATCTTTTCAATCTGTGCGGGTAAACGATCCAGCCCCAGGTAACATTCGACGATGCTCTGCGACAGCGCGCTGGCATGCAGATCCGCCGCCTGCTTGATGATCGCCACTTTATGCAGCAGGAATGGCGGCAGGATCGCCCAGCCCAGGCGCAGGCCCGGAGCCAGGATCTTGGAGAAGGTGGAGGTGTAGATAATGTTTTCGGTATGGCCCAGCACCTGTTGCGAAACCTGATACAGCGTAGCATTACGCTCTTCGGTGAAGCGCAGCTCCCCGTACGGATCATCCTCGATAATCAGGAAGTTATGCTCCACCGCCAGTTTCACCAACTGCTCACGGCGTGCGGTGCTCAGGGTCAGACCGCTCGGGTTGCCGAAGTTCGGCACCACGTACACCCCTTTGATCTTCTGGGTTTTCAGCAGTTCGGCCAGTTCATCCACCACCATGCCATCGCTGTCGGAGGAAACAGACATGACGTTGGCTTCCGCCAGTTCCAGCGTTTGCAGCGCCGCCAGATAGGTCGGGCGCTCTACCACAAACACATCACCAGGGTTAATCACCGCACGCATCACCAGATCTAACGCCTGCTGGGAGCCTGCGGTCACCACGATATCTTCCGGCTTGGCATTAACGCCACGCTGTGCGCATAGGGTACAGATGCCTTCACGCAGCAGTTCGCTACCTTCGGTCAGCCCATATTGGAAAGCGCTTTTCGGTTGTTCGGTAATGGCCTGCTGGGTAGCAATGCTCAATCCTTCGAAGTCAAACAGCGCATCAGAGGGAATGCCACCCGCCAGCGAAATGACGTTTTCCATTTTGCTGTGCTTGAGCAATTCGCGGATTGCCGAGCTTTTGACCTTTACGATGCGCTGCGCGAGTAGTCCTTCTGTCTTCATTGCTTGTTCTCGTAATCGTTAAAATATGGGCGCGATACCATCTCTATGCCCTCTTATTCGGTAAATACCACCTAATACCCTATGGATTTCGAGTTACAGCTAGGCAGCAAACATGTTTATCCCCAGGAGCTTACTTTTGGGTAAGTGACTGGGGTCAACATGTGCAGCTAACAACGCTGTAGCTTGAAAGACGACGGGTATTTTTAACCACCGAGATAGGCCGAGCGTACTGCTTCGTTTGCTAATAATGCGGCCCCCGTATCTTCCAACACCACGCGGCCGTTTTCCAGTACATAACCACGATCCGCCAGTTTTAGTGCCTGGTTGGCGTTTTGTTCCACTAGGAAGATAGTCATCCCTTCTTCGCGCAGCTGCTGGATGATATCGAAAATCTGCTGGATGATGATGGGTGCCAGCCCGAGTGAAGGCTCGTCCAACAGCAGTAACTTTGGCTGGCTCATCAGCGCACGACCAATCGCCAGCATCTGCTGCTCGCCACCGGACATGGTGCCAGAGCGCTGGCTGCGGCGCTCCAACAGGCGCGGAAACAGGGTAAATACTCGCTCGATGCGTTGGTGATACTGATCGCGATCCGCAAAGAAACCGCCCATCGCCAGGTTCTCTTCCACCGTCATGCGCGAGAACACCCGCCGCCCTTCCGGTACGATCGCCACGGCCTCGCGCATGATGCGCGCTGTCTGCCACTGGGTGATGTCCTGATCCATCAAGGTGATGGACCCTTCGCTGGCCCTTGGGTCGCCGCATAGCGTGCCGAGCAGGGTGGTTTTACCGGCACCGTTGGCGCCGATCAGGGTGACAATCTCCCCCTGTTGAATGTTCAGGCTGACCTGGTGCAGCGCCTGAATTTTGCCGTAATGGGCGGAAACCTGATTAAATGACAACATATGCTTATTCGCCCAGATAGGCCCGGATCACGTCCGGGTTATTACGGATTTCTGCCGGTGTGCCTTGCGCCAACGGCGTTCCCTGATTCACCACGTAAATGCGATCGGAAATCCCCATCACCAGTTTCATATCGTGCTCAATCAACAGCACCGACACCTGGTGCTGGTTGCGCAGCTCGACGATCAGGTGATCCAGCTCATCGGTTTCTTTCGGGTTCAGGCCTGCCGCCGGTTCATCCAGCATCAATAGTTCCGGGCGGGTTACCATGCAGCGGGCAATCTCCAGCCGACGCTGCTGGCCATAGGCCAGATTACCCGCCGAACGGTTGGCCATGTCCAACAGACCCACGCGTTCCAGCCACACCGTCGCACGCTCCAGCGCATCGGCCTCTGCACGACGGAACGCCGGGGTTTTCAGCAAACCAGCAAATACGCCGCTTTTCAGATGCTGATGTTGGGCCACAAGCAGGTTTTCAATCACCGTCATTTCACGGAACAACCGCACGTGCTGGAAGGTACGCACCACACCCATGCGGGCAATAGTCTGGCCGGAAAGCCCTTCCAGATGGCGATCGCGCAGTTTGATGGTGCCACTGGTCGGGCGATAGAACCCGGTCAGGCAGTTGAACACCGTGGTTTTGCCTGCGCCGTTCGGGCCGATCAACGAGACAATCTCACCTTGATGCAGCTCCAGCGCGACGTTGTTCACCGCCAGCAAACCACCAAAACGCATCGAAAGCCCGGCAACCGCCAATAAAGGTTGAGTACTCATGCCTGCTCCCCCTTCACGGCTTTGATATCAGCCACTTTCATCTTCAACTGCGGGCGTTTCATCGGCAGCAGCCCCTGTGGCCGCCAAATCATCATCAATACCATCAGCGCCCCCAGCAGCAACATGCTGTATTCATTCAGATCGCGCATCATCTCACGGGACACTACCAGCAGGATCGCCGCCAGGATCACCGCAAACTGTGAGCCCATACCGCCTAACACCACGATCGCCAGCACAAAGGCCGACTCCACAAAGGTGAAGGACTCCGGGCTGACAAATCCCTGACGTGCGGCAAACAGCGTGCCAGCGAAACCGGCAAAGGCGGCACTGATGGTGAAGGCGGTCAGTTTGATTTTGGTCGGGCTCAAGCCCAGTGAACGGCAGGCGATCTCATCTTCGCGTAACGCTTCCCAGGCACGGCCCAGCGGCATACGCAGCAGCCGGTTAATCACAAACAGCGTCAGTATCACCAGCAGCAGCGCCACCAGATAGAGGAACACGATGCGGTCGCTGGGATCGTATTTCAGGCCAAAGAAGTTATGGAAGGTATCCCAGCCACCGTCGCGGGCGCTGCGGTTAAACTCCAGACCAAAAAAGGTGGGTTTCGGGATCTGGCTGATGCCATTCGGCCCGCCGGTAATTTCGGTGTTGTTCAGCAGCAGGATACGGACGATTTCACCAAAGCCGAGCGTGACGATCGCCAGATAGTCTCCCCGCAGGCGTAATACCGGGAAACCGAGCAGAAAACCGAAGATGGCGGTGACAATCCCCGCCAGCGGCAGGCTTTCCCAAAATCCCAGGCCGTAGTAATGGTTCAGCAATGCGTAGGTATAGGCACCAATGGCGTAAAAGCCGGCGTAGCCCAGCACCAACAGGCCGGAAAGGCCAACCACCACGTTCAGGCCCAGCCCCAGCATCACATAGATCAGCGTCAGGGTGGCGATATCCACCGTGCCGCGCGACACCAGGAACGGCCAGACTACGGCGGCAATGATGATCGCCGCTGCCAGCACCTTTTGGCGCATTGTGGAGCCGTCAAAGCTGGGTAATACGAACGCCGGGCCGGAGATTTTCTTCATCCCATGCTGCATCAGCGGACGCAACAGCTGGAAGAAAAATACCACCACACAGCCGATACCAATCCACATCCAGCGCACTTCGGCAGCGCCGTGCACTACCAGCTTGGTACCGTCGAGGCTCAGTTGCATCCCCATCAGGAAGGAGGCCATGACAAACAGCACGACCGTGGCAATACAGGCGTTAAGCAGACCGAGTTTCATACTTTCTCAACCTCCGGACGCCCAAGGATACCGGTTGGCATCACCAGCAACACCACAATCAGCAAAGCGAAGGACACCGCGTCTTTGTATTCGGTGCTCAGATAGGCCGAGGTAAGCGCTTCAGCCACGCCCAGCACCAGCCCGCCGATCATCGCCCCAGGAATGCTGCCGATCCCGCCCAGTACCGCAGCGGTGAAGGCTTTCATCCCGGCCATAAAGCCGATGTAAGGGTTGATCACGCCGTAGAACTGGCCGAGCAGCACACCCGCCACCGCCGCCATTACCGCGCCGATCACGAAAGTGAGCGAAATCACCCGGTCGGTATTGATGCCCAGCAAGCTGGCCATCTTCAAATCTTCCGCACAGGCACGGCAGGCGCGGCCCATACGCGAATAACGGATAAACATCGTCAGTGCCAGCATCGCCAGGAAGGTGACCACCCAGATGATGAGCTGCATGGTGCTGATGGTCGCGGAAAAGCCGTTGCTCTCACCCAGCACCCATTGGCCGGTGACCAGGCTTGGCAGCGCCACATCACGCGAACCCTGCGTCAGGCTGACGTAGTTTTGCAGGAATATCGACATCCCGATGGCGGAAATCAGCGCAATCAGGCGCTTGGAGTTACGCACCGGTTTGTAGGCCACGCGCTCAATGCTCCAGCCATAGGCGCTGGCAATCACGATCGACACCAGGAACGCTGCACCGATCAGCAGCCAACCCACGTCGATGCCGATCATCATCAGGGCGGCGATCACGATAAAGGAGACATAGCTGCCGATCATATACACCTCGCCGTGGGCGAAGTTGATCATGCCGATAATGCCGTAGACCATGGTGTAACCGATGGCGATCAATGCATAGGTGCTGCCCAGCGTCACGCCGTTGAACATCTGCTGCAGAAAATAGAGAAACTGCTCTGACATACTCTGACCCTTGGCCACGTTTTTATATTGCAGCTTGGAATAAAAAAAACAGGAACGATATACCCTATGAATTTCACGTTGCAGCTAGGCGGCAAACGGGTGCACCCAACAACGCTGCAACGTGAAAGACGACGGGTATATTATTTAATCGGCGTTGATGAGCCGTCGGCATGCCATTCAAACACCCCGAACTCGAAGCCTTTCAGATCGCCTTTGTCATCCCAGCTCAGTGGGCCCATGACGGTTGCCACTGGTTGGCCGGTTTTCAGATCTTTGACGATATCTGCCGGTTCCTGGCTACCGCTACGCTCCATCCCGGTGACCAGCGATTGCAGTGCAGCATAGGTGGTCCAGACAAATGGCCCAGTCGGATCCAGCTTCTTGGCTTTTAATGCATCAACCACCGGCTGGTTGGCTGGCACCTGATCGTAGCGTTTTGGCAGCGTTACCAACATGCCTTCAGACGCGGCACCGGCGATGTTGGACAGCGAGGAGTTACCCACACCTTCTGGCCCCATGAAGCGAGTAGTCATGCCCGCTTGTTTGGCCTGACGCAGGATCTGCCCCATCTCCGGGTAGTAACCGCCGAAGTAGACGAAATCGACGTTTTCTTTCTTCAGGCGAGCCACCAGGGTAGAGAAATCTTTGTCGCCAGCGGTGATGCCTTCAAACATCACTACGTCGGTACCCTGTTTTTTCAGGCTGTCACGCACTGAACGCGCCAGGCCCTCACCGTATTGCTGTTTGTCGTGAACCACGGCGATGCGTTTGGGTTTAATCTCGTTGAGGATATAGCTGGCAGCCGTTGGGCCTTGATCGGAATCCAGGCCAGTGGTGCGCAGGATCATCTTGTAACCACGGGTGGTCAGATCGGCGTTGGTCGCCGCCGGGGTGATCATGATCACGCCTTCGTCTTCATAGATGTCGGAAGCCGGCTGAGTCGAAGAAGAGCACAGGTGGCCGATCACGTAGCGGATCCCGTCATTGATGACCTTGTTGGCCACCGCCACCGCCTGTTTTGGGTCACAGGCATCGTCATACTCTACCGCCACCAGCTTATCGCCCTTGATACCACCTTTGGCGTTGATATCGGCAATTGCCTGACGCGCACCAGTGAACTCCATATCACCATACTGCGCTACCGGGCCGGACATGGCACCCACTACGGCAATCTTGATGTCTTTTGCCACAGCGACATGGCCGATAGCCATCGCGATACAACCGGCCAGCAGCGCTTTACCCTTTGTTAATTTCATCCGCATATTCCCCATCTGTCGTTGTGAGTAAGTCCGTTGTTTTTGTCACACCTAATCATTGTTTCTACCGGCTGAATTGCAAGTTACTGCTCATGGCTGCGGCCTGAAAAACGGCGGTAGAACGCTTTTATCTATAAGTAATAATGATTTAGGTACATTTGCGACAATATTTTCTAATAAGACTTTATTTTTCATGTCATTAAACAGGAGTTTTCTTCTGCAAAGCAACTCACAATGTCAGAAACAAGCGGTGTAAACAGCATAAAATCCGGATTAATTCTGCGCTATTTCGCACAAGGAACAGCAAGATATGCTGGTTAACACGTCCTTAACCAATCGTTTACTCGGAAAATGCCCACGGCAAAAAACATTTTGCACAGGACACGTATAGAAAAACTTACACAACGCGTTGTGCAAGATCCATTACACTGTCGACATCCCTTATCGGTGCGGAAATCCGGCATGAAACTGACCATTGAACGCTTGACCAGCTTGTCCCCGCAAGACCTTATCGACCTTGGTAAAATCTGGCCGCATCAACAGCCTGCGCAGTGGCTAAGCTGGCTGGAAGATGGCAAGGCACTGTTTGCCGCCCGGTTTAACGAGCGGCTACTGGGGGCAGTAAAAATAAAGATAGAGGGCCAGAGCGCCCAATTGCACGATCTGCTCGTGCGCGAAGTGACACGCCGCCGAGGTGTAGGGCTGTATCTGATAGAAGATACCCAACGCCAATTGCCACAGGTGCAACATTGGCAACTGGCTACTGCCGGGTTAGCCGCACGTGAACGTGGTGAGGTCGGCAACTTTATGCGCGCCTGCGGCTTTCAGCCTCAGGGCGATTGCTGGCAAAAATGAAACGTTGGATAGCTCTGATCGTCATTATGCTGCTCGCAGTCATGGCCTGGTTTGCAGGGCGCTACCAGGCAATCAATCTTCATCAACCTTGGGATCAGCAGGCCTACGTTTGGCAAAGGGTGTGGACACCTCAACATGCCGAGGCGCTGGCCGCCAGCCATGATCTGTTTGCTACCCTGCGCGTGTTGGGTTTGCAGGTGCATCCGCGTGAGGGTTTCCGGGAAATCACGGTCAATACTGCCCTGCTCAAACAGGATGGCCGCCCGCTATGGCTAGTGGTACGGCTAGACGGGCAATTGATGCAGTTGGATGAGGCCGCCATCTATGCACGTCTGCAGCAACAGCTGCAACGCTGGCAGGCGGCGGGTTTACCGGTAATTGGCGTGGAGATCGACCATGACGCCGCCACCGCACGGCTGCCCGAATATCAAAAATTCTTGCGCCAACTCCGCCAATGGCTTCCCCCTTCACTACAGCTTGGCATCACCGCCCTGCCCGCCTGGATCCGCTCCCCGGCGCTGCCCGGCGTGCTGCAACAGGTAGACAGCTCGGTGCTTCAGGTACATGCGGTGCTCTCCCCCACCCAAGGTTTATTCGACGACCAGTTGGCGCTGGAGTGGACACGCCAGTATGCGCGCCTTAGCCCTAAGCCCTTCCGTATCGCCTTACCAGCCTACGGTATGGCTCTGATAGGGTTCGATGCCCAGGGAGCTATGGTTGAAAGCGAAGTTTCGCAGCGCGTGGCGGGCAATACCCAGGAACTGACCGTGGCACCGCAACAGGTTGCCGATTTCTTGCGGCAGCTAGCACAACGCCCACTACCACATCTGCGCGGCATTATCTGGTTCCGCTTGCCGCTGACAAACGATCGCCGCGCCTGGTCGATGGCGACGCTACGGGCGGTGATCCAGCATCAGCCATTACTCGCCAACTGGCGGGTGAAATTTTTGCCGCAGCCACAGCAAAATGGGCTGTATGATTTGATTATTGAGAATCAGGGACCGGTGGATGCCCCGTTACCCCGTGAAATCCACATTCAGGCTGAAGGTTGCCTGGCCGCAGACGCGGTAGGTCATTACCAGCTGGCAACGCCATCGGAAGCACAACGCTTTATCCGCATTAGCGGCGATCAGCTACGAGCAGGGCAATCACGCCCCTTGGGCTGGCTACGCTGCCAACAAATCACGCCAGGAGGCACCCATGTCATACCTTGATTTGCACACAGCAGGGCACGGTCGCCGTGCGCTTCCGTTAGCATCCCTGATCGCTGCGGCACTGATGATGCCGCTGAGCGGCCAGGCCTGTGGGCCAGACTTCCCCAACCGCCTGCTGGTTAACCGCAACGGCACCCTGCTGTATATGCCTGAGGGCAACTTCGCTTTCGAAGCCAGCCGTCTGGTGCCGGTAGATCCACAGTTGCCACGCTGGCAGGCTCCGGCCCCGACGACACCGCCAAAACCGATGCCCCTCTCGCCAGAACAGCAAGCCATTGCCCAGATGCGGGCGACACAGACCGTAGAGGAAGCCGACGCGGTGAATGCGCAAGGGCTATCTAATGCCGCACGCTTATATACGCTGGGGGCGGTAGCCTTTACCGCAGAAGATCCTCGGGCGTCGCAATATTTCCAGCAGGTGTTGGCGTTGCCAGCCGCCGAGCAGGAAGTATGGGGGTTACGGGCACAATACTCGCTTGGCCGCCTGCTGATGGGCGATCATGGCACGCCGGAAAACGAATCCGGTAGCGAGCCGGTGGTGAAACATCCGGAGAAAGCTCAGCTTGAGCAGGCCTTGGCCGCCTTCCAACAGGTGATCGACCAGGTGAAAAGTGGCACCGCCGATCCCGATCAACTGGCGCTGAGTAGCCTGGGCCAGCAAGCACGTATTCATTTGTGGCTCGGGGAAATCGCTCCGGCGGCACAGCTATATGCTCAGCAGGCCGCCCAGGGCGATCCCGATGGCGGTCTCTCGCTGCAGTACATCTCCACCTATCTGGTCAACCCGCAACATGTAGAGGCGTTAAAACAGGCCATTCACGATCCGTTGGTGCAGCAGTTGGTCACCATTGAGCTGTTCGCCCGCAGCAGTAATCTGGAGATGTCCGGCATCATTAACGGTGAGACCGGCGCCAAACAGCTTGTCGATCAGACCCTGACGCTGCTCAATGACTCGGTTAAAAGCGGTTTCACCGGTAGCGACCGGCTGGCGGCGCTGGCCTATCGTTCCGGGCAATATGTCATGGCGGCCAACCTGCTGAAAAATGCGGGTGATGGCGGTTTAGCCTGGTGGTTACGTGCCAAAATGGCCCTGCGTGATGGTGATGTGAAAGCCGCCACTGCCGCCTATGCCAAAGCCGCTGCCGCATTCCCAACGGATGAAAGCTGGGGGGAGCAACGTAACGAAGACTTCGCAGCCGAAATGATCGTGCCGGATTGCCGGGTTGCCGGCGAGCAGGCCATTCTGGCGCTGAACCGTGGCGACTATCTGCAAGCGATGGATCTGATGTATCGCGGTAAAGAAAACTACTGGGCAGACGTGGCGGATATCGCCGAGCGGGTGCTGACGGTCGATGAGCTGAAAGGCTTTGTGGATAAGCATGCACCAGCGCCCACCACGCCGCTCAAGCCGGTCAAACCCGACGAATACAATGGCGAGCGGATCACCCAAGAGGTTCAACTGCGTGAATTGCTGGCACGGCGCATGATGCGCGCTGGCCGCTATGAGGAGGCGGTGAACTACTTTGCCATTCCGAACTACCGCCAAGCGGCGCAGGACTTTGCCAACCTGATGAAAGCGGCGAAGGATAAATCGGCAGATAAGAACGCACGCGCCAAAAGCTACTATCAGGCGGCGGCGCTATTGCGCTCGCAGGGGTTGGATTTCACCAGTTACGAAATGACGCCGGATTACAATATTTATGGCGCGGGGTATTCCTATCTGGGGGATGCTTTCAACACCAAGGATATCAAAGACAAGAGTTGGATCAGCGCGGCGGAAGCGGCACGGGCCAAGAAATCGTTGCCAGATGCGGATAACCGTTTCCTGCATTACCGCTGGCAGGCGGTGGATCTGGCGCAAAAGGCCGCCGACCTGTTGCCACCGAAAAGCCAGGCCTATGCCGCCGTATTGTGTAATGCCGCAGGTTGGGTGATAGCCCGCGACGCCAAGACCGGCCGGGCGCTGTATCAGCGCTATATCAAGAACGGCACCCAGTTTGATTGGGGAACCAAGTTTGGCTACAACTGCCCGGCACCGGAGTTTGATACCGCAACCAACTAACTACAAAAACAGAAAAGCCCGGCTTGCCGGGCTTTTCGAGCGTTAAGCACTGTCAATATCAGGCTTCGATCGCCATCTTCAATTTCTTCATGGCGTTCTTTTCAAGCTGGCGCACACGCTCGGCGGAAACGCCGTACTGATCGGCCAGCTCCTGCAGGGTGGACTTGTTGTCGTCGTCCAACCAGCGGGCGCGAATGATATGCTGGCTGCGCTCGTCCAGACCTTCCAGCGCGTAGGCCAGTTTGTCTGCGGCGTTGCTTTCCCAGTTATCTTCTTCGATCCCTTCGGCAAAGTCCGAGCTTTTATCCTGCAAATAGAGCATCGGTGCCATGGCATGACCGTCACGCCCTTCGTCTTCCGGCGTTGGGTCAAAGGTCATGTCCTGCGCCGCCATGCGCGACTCCATCTCACGCACGTCTTTGCTGGTGACACCCAGCTCGCGCGCGACCAGCTCCACTTCATCCTGATTGAACCAGCCCAAGCGCTGCTTGGTTTTACGCAAGTTGAAGAACAGCTTGCGCTGTGCCTTGGTGGTCGCCACTTTGACGATACGCCAGTTGCGCAGCACGTATTCGTGAATTTCTGCCTTGATCCAATGCACCGCAAAGGATACCAGACGTACGCCAACCTCTGGGTTGAAGCGACGCACGGCCTTCATCAGGCCGATATTCCCTTCCTGGATAAGATCTGCCACCGGCAAACCGTACCCTGAATAGTTACGGGCAATATGAGCGACAAAGCGCAGGTGAGACAGGATGAGCTGCTTAGCTGCTTCCAGATCGCCCTGATAATGCAGCCGTTCAGCCAGTTCCCGCTCTTCCTCTGCCGTCAGCATCGGATAGGTGTTGGCTGCCCGCAGGTAGGCTTCCAAGCTGCCCTGTGGGACTAAGGCTAAAGTGCGCATTTCTTTGGTCATTCAAAACCCTCTCTTGATAAAACTGGTCATGCAGGTGATTTTACGGCGGGGAGCTATTGATCTTGCGGCAGTTGCTGTTGCAAAAGCGGGTCCACACGCCGGGCACCTAAACATTTGCTGCAGATTTTGACCGTGCTCAACCCTAAAAGTTCACCGTTTTTCGCACACAGTGCACACGACAATACGCCATGAAAGCTCAGGTTGATTGGGAATTTGTGCGTTTGAGAAGAGATCGGAGATGTTGATGTCTGGCAGCTCTTCTCCCGCAGCACGGCAACCGGGCCGCAGCAGGAGAAGAGTATACCAAAAAATCACTATTGTGGTGTAAATCGGCGTAAATGTTGCACGGTAGCCAACCAGGCGGCAATCCAGCCGATCATCGCCGAAATCAGCAGCAGCAGCAGCGCCTCGTCCCAGCCCAGCCCATGCAGGGTAAAGGTGGTGCCAAACACCTTCGCCACGTTGGTCACTACCGACTCCAGCTTCCACACCAGCGCGCCAGACAGAACCAACGACAATAACGCGCCGAAGAAGCCGAGCATTGCACCACCGTTGAGGAACGGCCGCAGGATAAAGCCGTCGGTAGCACCGATCAGCTTCATCACGTTGATGGTATCGCGACGGCTGAAGATGCTCAGACGCACGCTGTTACCAATCACCAGGAACACCGCTACCACCATCAGTATGCCGATCATCAAGGCCACTTGGCCCACCAACCCGGTCAACGCCGCCAGGCGGGCAAACCAGCTGTCGTCCATCCTGACTTCATCCACACCCTGCACCGCCGCCACGCGATCGCGCAGGGTGGTGAGCGTATCGGAACTCTGGAAACTCATCTGCGGTGTGACAATCGCCACGGCTGGCAGCGGGTTTTCTTCCAGCATATCCAGCGCGCCACCAAAGCCAGACCAGTTGCGGAACTCGCCCCGCGCCTCTTCACGCGACAGGTAGTTCACCTTCTCCACCCCGGCCTCAGCCTTGATGGCATCCAACACTTTAACCGCCGCGTCATCGTCGAGGGATTTATCCAGATACACCGTCAGCTGTGGCGTTGGATACCACTGTGTCGCCGCGGTACTGACGTTCTTCCAGACGATGTAGCAAACACTCGGCAGCGTCAGGGAAATGGCGATGACCATCACAGTCAGCAGCGTTGCCAGCGGTTGGCGCAGCATATCGGCAATGGCGTTCATCCAGGCATAGCGCCACTGTTCACGCCAGCCACCGCGCAGTGCCTTGCTCTTGGCGGTTTTTGCGTTATTCGCCATGGTGTGCGCCCCCTACCATACGGCCCTGGCTCAGCGTCAGGATGCGATAATTGCGCCGGGCGATCAGCCCGGTGTCGTGGGTTGCCATCAATACCGTCACCCCAACGCGGTTAAATTCTTCAAACAGGCGCAGGATCCCTTCCGATAGGGCGTCGTCCAGGTTACCGGTCGGTTCGTCCGCCAACAGCACTGCTGGCTTGTTCACCACCGCGCGGGCAATGCCAACGCGTTGTTGCTCACCACCGGAAAGCTGAATGGGGAAGTTCTTCGCTTTATCCAGCAGCCCAACCTTGTCCAACGCAGCCGAAACGCGGCGACGGATATCTTCGGTACTGGCCCCGGCGATGATCAGTGGCATCGCCACGTTGTCATACACCGTACGATCCAGCAGCAGATGGTGATCCTGGAAAATCATGCCGATCTGGCGGCGCAGGAAAGGCACCTCGCGGTTTTTCAACCGGCTGATGTCATGCCCGCCAAACCAGATATGACCGGCGCTTGGCCGCTCAATCCCACAAATCAGTTTCAGCAGGGTACTTTTCCCCGCGCCGGAATGGCCGGTCAGAAACGCCATCTCCGCCGGACGTAGATGAAAATCTACCCCCTGCAGGGCTTGCCGTCCGCCCAGATAAGCTTTACTGACCTGTTCAAAGCGAATCATCCGTATCAATCCTCTCGGGCAAAAAGTGCCTCAATAAAGTCATCAGCCTTAAACGGCCGCAAATCTTCGATACCTTCACCAACGCCGATATAACGGATCGGGATAGTAAACTGATCGGCGATGGAGAAGATCACCCCGCCTTTGGCGGTACCGTCCAGTTTAGTCAGCGTTATGCCGGTCAGGCCCACGGCTTCATTAAATAATTTCGCCTGGTTAACCGCATTTTGTCCGGTGCTGGCATCCAGAGTCAGCATAACCTCATGGGGGGCCTGCTCGTCCAGTTTTTTCATCACCCGCACGATCTTCTTCAGCTCTTCCATCAGGTGCGCCTTGTTCTGCAGGCGACCGGCGGTGTCGGCGATCAGCACATCGATATTGCGGGCTTTGGCCGCCTGCACCGCATCAAAGATCACCGAAGCGGAATCGGCACCGGTATGCTGAGCGATGACCGGAATACGGTTACGTTCACCCCAGACCTGCAACTGCTCAACAGCGGCGGCGCGGAAAGTATCGCCTGCGGCCAGCATCACCGATTTACCTTCGGCCTGGAACTGACGCGCCAGTTTGCCGATGGTGGTGGTTTTACCCACGCCGTTCACACCAACCATCAGGATCACGAATGGCATTTTGCCGCCGACATCCAGTGGTTGATCCACCTTGGCGAGAATTTCCGCCATCTCTTCTTTCAGTTTGCCATACAGCGATTCAGCGTCTTTCAGCTGCTTACGGCTGGCGTGCTGAGTGAGAGATTCAATGATTTTACGGGTGGTTTCTACACCAACGTCGGCGATTAACAACTGTTCTTCCAGCTCTTCGAACAGATCGTCGTCGATCTTCTTGCCGCGGAATAGTCCGATAAAGCCGGAGCCCAGGTTCTGTTTGGTTTTCAGCAGGCTGCGTTTAAGGCGCGCGAAGAAGCCTTCTTTGCTCGGGCGTTCTTGCTCTTGCGTAACCGCTGGAGCTAACAGTTCAGGCTGCTCAGGTTCCGCTTCCAGTTCTGGTTCGATAACCTCTTCAATCACCTCTGGCTCAGGCTCGATAATCTCGGCAGGTGCTTCGATTACCGCTTCAATCACTTCCGGCTCTGGCTCGATAATTTCAGCAGGTGCTTCGATAACCGCTTCAATCACTTCTGGCTCTGGCTCGATAATCTCGGCAGGCGCTTCGATTACCGCTTCAGCCACTTCTGGCTCAGGTTCGATAATCTCGGCAGGGACTTCGACTACCGCTTCAATAACCTCTGGCTCTGGCTCGATAATTTCAGCAGGTGCTTCAATAACCGCTTCAATCAGCTCTGGTTCTTCTGCTTGCCGCTCAGGCTGTTGCACTGCGGTAACTTCTTCGATCGCCACTGGCTCAGCGTGATGTTCGTCCAGCGGCAGGATATTTTCGGCAATAGGCTCGCCGCTCAGGCTGCTATCCCACTCCCCTGGGGTATCTTTGGTGGCGGCTGGTGCAGACTCCTGAGTGGGAAGTTTATCGTCCAGTTTGGGGGCAGCCGGGGTTTCTGCGGCCTGCTGTTCCGCCGGTTCTACGGCAGATTCAGGTTGCTGCTGCTCTTCTTCCTTCTGGCCGAAGCCCAGCCAGGAGAAAAACCCACGTTTTTTATCTTTTGCCATGCTCTGACCTACTCCGTACCAATGGCTTAATGTCCACGGAAATCTAATTAACTAATTATTTTTTGAGTTTATCACTTTCCCTCGCGCAGCAATACGCATCGGCAATGCTTTCATCACGGTAGTTTTAACGCTCCCACCGCCTCCAGGCTGCAACTTATCCGCAATCCGGTATAGAATGGCGGCAACTTTTCGTTAACCCCGCAACTGATTAAGACTCTTTATGGCAAAACAACCACCGCGCGGCGCGCTCAAAAAACCGCAGACGGCCTCCGCTGGCCAGATCCGCATCATCGGCGGCCAATGGCGCGGGCGCAAACTGCCGGTGCCCAACAGCGAAGGGCTGCGGCCAACCACCGACCGCGTACGCGAAACCTTGTTCAACTGGCTGGCACCGGTGATCCGTGGCGCTCGCTGTCTGGACTGCTTCGCGGGTAGTGGTGCGTTGGGGTTGGAAGCGCTGTCGCGCTATGCCGAAAGCGCCACGCTGCTGGAGTATGAGCGGCCAGTCGCGCAACAGTTGGGGAAAAACCTGACGCTGTTGCAAGGCAATGGCAGCGTCGTTAATACCAACGCCTTGACCTGGTTGGCAGGCAATGGGCAACCTTTTGACGTGGTGTTTCTCGATCCCCCGTTCCGTAAAGGGCTGCTGGCCGAAACCATCACGCTGTTGGAACAGCAGGGCTGGTTAGCGAACGAGGCCTGGATTTACGTCGAGGCGGAAGCCGAAAGCGCCGCCACCGATGTCCCTGCAACCTGGACATTGCACCGCGAGAAGGTCGCTGGCCAGGTAGCCTACCGCCTTTACCTCCGCACCCTTGAGGAGAAAACCGAACATGCTGATTAATCTGGGCCGTCTGCTGATGCTGTGCGTGTGGGGCTTTCTGCTCACCAACCTGTTTCACCCGTACCCCAAGCCGCTGACCTACTTCATCAACGTCGCCTTGTTCTTTATGGTGGTGATGCACGGGCTACAACTGGTGTTACTGAAATCCACCCAGCCGAAAGACCAACCCATCAGCCGCTGGCTGGAAACCAAGATCTTTATTTTTGGCGTGTTTGAGATGCTGGACTGGCAAAAAAAGCAGCCACCTCTGAAGAAAAAATAGCCTTTAACGGGCGCCGCATGCGGCGCCCCTACGACGTCTGTGCCGTGAAGGAGATAAAACGGGTGCCCTGTAGGCTCAGCGTGCCCTGAGCGCCTTTATCTATCTGATTATATTGCTGCTGCGGCAGCGGCATTTTGATCTCACTGCCGCCCGTCAACGGACGGAAATACACTTCGTAACGCATATCTTCCACTACGATATTTTCCCGCTGCCGCGAACGACGATTTGGCGAGGGGAACTCCCGCTTGGCACTGACTTCCACCTGCAATGTACGCACCGGCTGGCGGTCATTATCCGCATCCTGACGGCGCTTGTTGAGGTATTGGCGGGTCGCCAGCACCGCAATCAGCGCGATCACGGCAACGAAAAACAACGGTGGCTTACTCATTGACGACTTTCCTCTTTTACCCGGCGGATTTCCGCGCCTAAGACCGCGTAAACATAGCATTCTGAAGAAAGCATTGTCGAACCTATGCGCGCTGCTTACACTGGAAGAGTGACAACCTGGAGTTGGTTATCCCGGCTCCCATCATAAATAAGGAAGACATATGAGTTGGCCGTTCCTTGCCGTATTTTTTTCCGGTTGGTTGTTCGTTGATGCCTCCTATCGCGGCCCGCGCTGGCAGCGCTGGGTGTTTAAACCGGTCACCTTGCTGCTGTTGCTGTTATTAGCCTGGCAGGCTCCGGTATTGGGCCCTGCGGGTTACCTGATCGTTTTAGGCCTGTTGGCGACGCTGGCGGGTGACGCCTTGCTGTTGCTGCCGCGTGAGCGGGTGCTGTACGCCATCGGCGCTTTCTTCCTCTCACACCTGCTGTATACCCTGAGCTTTGCCAGCCAGATGACTTTCAGCCTGTTCTGGCCCTTGCCGCTGGTGCTGCTGGTGATTGGTGCTCTGCTGCTGGCCATCATCTGGAGCCGGTTGGAAGAGATGCGCTGGCCGATCGCCACGCTGGTCGCCATGGCGCTACTGATGGTGTGGCTGGCGGGGGAACAATATTTCCTGCGCAGTACCGACTTTGGCTTCTCATTGCTGGCGGGCACCTCGCTGCTGCTGTTGGCGAATATCGTCTGGCTGCTGAACCGCTATCGCTTTACCTTCCGCGCGGCAGATGCCGTGGTCGCCTTCTGCTACTTCTCCGGGCATTTCCTGATCGTTCGCTCGCTGTATCTGTAATGGCAGGCTACGGGTTCGGGCAACCGGATCCGTAGCGCCCCTGCAATGCAATTAACAATAATTCTCATATCGCGCTTGACTCTGGAGTCAGCTCCAAGGTGTAGAGTGCTTGTTGAGATGATATTGGATTGCCTGAAGGGGGCGTTATGCAGACTCATAAACCACATAATCACCAAGAACATCAGCATCAAGAACATACCCACGATCATGGCTGTGGCTGTAGTCATGACCACGCTAAAACCCAGCATGGCTGTAGCAGTGAAAAAACCACGGCAGGAGCAACCGCTGCCCATGACCATCATGCGTCCCATGAGCACGGCGCCAACTGTTGCAGTAGCGATGACCACGACGATCCTGATGAGGAAAGCGACAGGCTGGCTGCCGTTCCCCCTTCCGGCAGCCAGCGTTTCAGTTGGAAAGTCACCGGCATGGATTGCCCGAGCTGTGCCAAGAAAATCGAAAATGCCGTGACGTCGATCCCCGGCGTCGACAGCGCTCGCGTGCTGTTTGCCACGGAAAAACTGGTGGTGGATGCCCAATCCGACGTCAGCATGCAGATCCAGGACGCGGTAAAACAGGCTGGCTTTACCCTGTTAGGGACTACCCCGGCGGCACAAGGCGATGAGCCGAAAGCCTCCCGGTTTGGTGAGTACGGCCCTCTGATACTGCTCTCCGCGCTGATGGTGCTCAGCTGGGTTCTCGACTTCTTCAACCCACGGCTGGGCGAAATTGCCTTTATCGCTACTACGCTGGTCGGCCTGGTGCCGATTGCCAGCAAAGCCTTGCGGCTGATTCGGTCGGGCACGCCGTTTGCCATAGAAACCCTGATGAGCGTTGCCGCCATCGGTGCGCTGTTTATCGGTGCCACCGCCGAAGCGGCCATGGTGCTGCTGCTATTTATGGTGGGAGAACTGCTGGAATCCTACGCCGCCAATCGTGCACGCCGTGGCGTGAAGGCATTG
Source organism: Serratia silvae (assembly GCF_023282985.1). Lineage (GTDB taxonomy): Bacteria > Pseudomonadota > Gammaproteobacteria > Enterobacterales > Enterobacteriaceae > Chania > Chania silvae. The sequence goes on from NZ_JAGQDC010000004.1 coordinate 23,982, forward strand.
ATGGAACTGGTGCCGGAAGATGCTCTGCTTATCCAGGGTAGCGTACGTAAACGCGTGCCGGTGGCCAGCCTGCGCCCCGGTGACGTGATAGAGATCGCGCCCGGTGGCCGCTTGCCTGCCGATGCCGAATTGCTAAACCCGTTCGCCAGCTTTGACGAAAGCGCTTTAACCGGTGAATCCGTGCCGGTAGAACGCCAACAGGGTCAGAAAGTGGCCGCTGGCAGCCTGTCCGTCGATCAGGCCGCGCAGATGAAGGTCACTTCCGAGCCGGGCAAAAATGCCATCGACCGTATCCTGCAGCTGATTGAAGAGGCCGAAGAGCGCCGGGCACCGATTGAACGCTTCCTAGACCGCTTCAGCCGTTATTACACCCCGGCGATCATGCTGCTGGCCGTGGCGGTGATCCTGGTTCCACCGCTGCTGTTTGCCGAACCTTGGGAGATGTGGATTTACCGGGGTCTGACCTTGCTGCTGATCGGCTGTCCGTGTGCCTTGGTGATCTCTACGCCAGCGGCCATCACCTCCGGCCTTGCGGCGGCCACACGCCGAGGTGCGCTGATTAAAGGCGGTGCGGCATTGGAACAGTTGGGCCAAGTGCAGACCATCGCGTTCGACAAAACCGGTACGCTGACCGAAGGCAAACCGACGGTGACCGACGTGCTGCCAGCAGAGGGCCTTAGCGAGCAACAACTGCTTGCCATCGCAGCGGCTGTCGAGGCGGGCTCACACCACCCATTGGCACAAGCTATCGTCAACCGCGCAGCGGAAAACGGGGCTACGTTGCCGCTGGCCGAAGGTCGCCGGGCGCTGGCAGGTATCGGGGTTGAGGGGAAAGTCGACGGTAAAACCATTCTGATCAGCGCACCGGGCAAGTTGACGGAAAGCCAGTTGGGCAGCGAATGGCGCAACCGGGTAGAAACGCTGGAAACGGCGGGTAAAACCGCAGTGGTGGTGTTAGAAAACGGGCAGCCTATCGGTTTACTGGCGTTGCGTGACACCTTACGCAGTGACGCCAAACAGGCGATTATCGAGCTGGCCGAGTTGGGGATCCGTGGCGTAATGCTCACCGGCGACAACCCGCGTGCAGCGGCCGCCATTGCCAATGAACTGGGGATTGATTACCGCGCTGGGTTAATGCCGGAAGACAAAGTGAAAGCGGTAACCGAGCTGAGCAAGCTGCAACCCACCGCCATGATCGGCGACGGTATCAACGATGCCCCGGCGATGAAAGCCGCCAGCATTGGTATTGCGATGGGGAGCGGCACCGACGTAGCGTTGGAAACGGCCGATGCCGCACTGACGCACAACCGCTTGACCGGCGTTGCCGAGATGATCCGCATCTCCCGCGCTACACACGCCAATATTCGCCAGAACATTACCATTGCGCTAGGGCTGAAAGCGATTTTCCTGGTCACCACCCTGCTGGGGATGACCGGCCTGTGGCTGGCCGTATTGGCAGACTCCGGGGCGACCGCACTGGTGACCGCCAACGCCTTACGGTTGCTGAAAAAACGCACATAATCGATAATCTGTCAGGCCCGTTATGGAAATGGGCCTGACAGCAATAGGATTATTCGGCCAGGCCCTTACGCAGCAGATAGCGATACGGGGCCTGCTCGGTTTCCTGGGCCACCAGCGTATGTTCCATAAAGCGGCAAAAACCCGGGATGTCGCGAGTAGTGGCCGGATCGTCGGCGATAATCAGCAAGGTTTTACCGTTATCCATATGGCGCACGGTTTTGCGCACCATCATGACCGGTTCCGGACAGCGCAGCCCCAGCGCGTCTAGCGTCTGGTCTGCCTGGGCAAAAATGTCAGTCATACATCTCTCTCGATCTAAAACGATCGGCGAACCCTCGCCGGATCTGATTACCCGCTAGTTTACGCCGGTAGTTTTTCTGCGCAAGACACGTTAACGTTTGCGTTAAATTTAACCATTGCATTGAATGCCCAAACGCGTACCATGTGCCGCGCAGTTAACAATGGGTTCCCTCACCCCACACTCAAAAAGGCTACATTATGTATTCGTTTACCGATCGACAACGCTTAATCGCGTTGGTTTGGCTATCGCTATTCCACATCGCCATCATTACTTCCAGCAACTACCTGGTGCAGTTGCCGATCAGCATTTTCGGCTTTCACACCACCTGGGGTGCCTTCACTTTTCCGTTTATCTTCCTGGCCACTGACCTGACCGTGCGGATCTTCGGTGCCCCGCTGGCACGCAGGATTATCCTTGCGGTGATGGTTCCGGCGCTGTTTATCTCCTATGTGATCTCCACCGTCACTTTCCAGGGCGAATGGCAGGGCTTTGCCGCCTTGACCAGCTTCAACCTGTTTGTGGCGCGTATCGCCGCCGCCAGCTTCATGGCCTACGTGCTGGGCCAGATCCTGGACGTGCAGGTATTCAACCGCCTACGCCAACGCAGCGCCTGGTGGGTTGCCCCCGCCGCGGCCATGTTCCTGGGCAATATCAGCGATACCCTGGCCTTCTTCTTTATCGCCTTCTACCAAAGTAGCGACCCCTTTATGGCCGCCAACTGGGTGGAGATCGCGCTGGTGGATTACAGCTTCAAGGTGCTGATCTGCCTGGTGTTCTTCCTGCCGATGTACGGGCTGCTGCTTAATATGCTGCTCAAACGCTTGGCAGAACGCCAACCCGCCAACCGGTTTCAACTGAGTTAACCCTGCTTCTCGGTTATTATGGGCAGCTTGATTTTACGGAGGCTGCCCATGCGCTTAACCACTCGCCAAGCTACACTTGAAGAGATCCACTCTCTTTACCTCTGCATTCCAGAATTTGGCAGCCTGCACAGCCTGAGCGATTTGCAGCAACGCATCGGGAATAACCCTTCTCACGGCTTGATTGCCGAAATTGATGGCCAGGCAGCCGGTTTTAAACTCGGCTATCAAACCACGCCTGGGGAGTTCTACAGCTGGCTGGGGGCAGTTTTACCTGCCTTTCGCCGCAAAGGGGTCGCCCAAGCCATGCTGGCGGAGCAGGAGCATTGGGCGCGTTCGCAAGGCTATCAACAGCTGTGGGTAAAAACCCGCAACCAGTTCCGCGCCATGCTAATAATGCTCATTAGCCACGAATATCAGATTTTCACTCTAGAAAAGAAAGGCGAAGTAGACGAGTATCGTCTATTACTTAAAAAAAACCTGTGACATCTAGCCATACGGTCAACCAACTCTATCTGCAAAGGAATAAGGAACACCAGATGCGTAAAGTAACAAAATTGATGGGTATCAGCCTGTTGGTGTTGGGCCTGGCGGCATGTGACAGCGCCACCAAAGACAGCAGTGCACCAGCAGGCAACGCAGCCACCAGTGTGCCAACCGGGCAACAGGTAAGTTTACTTGATGGCAAATTGACCTTTACTCTGCCAAACGGTATGGCCGATCAGAGCGGTAAGCTGGGCAGCCAGGCCAATAACATGCACGTCTATGCCGACAGTACCGGCCAGCGTGCGCTGATCGTGATCGTCGCGGATAAGGCAGATAGCGATCTGGAAACCTTGGCCACTCGCCTGGAAGGGCAACAACGCGCCCGCGACACCAACCTGCAGGTCATTACCAATAAAGCCGTTGAAATTAACGGGGTGCCAATGCGCCAAGTGGATAGCATCATCACCAGCGGCGGTCAAAAGGCCTACTCTGCAGTACTGCTTGGTACCACGGCGGACAGCAAAATGCTGACCGTACAGGTCACACTGCCAGCAGATAACCAACAGCAGGCTCAAAGCGAAGCCGCAGGTATTTTCAGTACCGTGAAGGTCAAATAATGCCCGCCGGGGCCAGCATGCTGGCCCGTTTAAACTGTTACGCCAATGCCTGTGCTAACAGGGTGATCGGATGTTCACAGCGCTTGCTGGTGGACATCTCGATCTGCCATTTGCAGGTTTCACAATCGGTGATCACCAAATCCACTCCGCTCGCTTCAATCTGGCGAAATAGTGAGGCACCAATGCCTTGCGAGGTTTCATAGTTTTCCGACTTGAAGCCGTAAGTCCCAGCGATACCGCAGCACTGCGAATCCAGCACCACCAGTTCCAGCCCTGGGATCTGCCGCAATAGCTCCAGCGTATAGGCCGTCCAGCCCATTTTCTCCATATGACACGGCGTGTGGTAAGCCACCCTCAGCGGCGTCTGTTTGAGCGGCAAGGTGCGCCCTTGGCTAATCAGACGATAGAGATAACGCGTAGCCAACTCTACTCGTTCACGCACCGCAGAGGTGTCCACCTCCAGCAAATGCGGGTACTCATCACGCAGGGTGAACGTGCAGCTCGACGACGTAGCCACCACCGGTATGCCTTTGGTCAGGACTGCATCATGCAGTGATTCCGCATTCACTTTGGCCTGCTTCTTCGCCTGCGCAATAAAGCCGTTGGCGATCAGCGGTACGCCGCAGCATTTCTCACGTTTAAGCAACTGCACGCCGATATCCATGGCGTTAAACACCTTGATCAGATCTTTGCCAAGCTGTGGATGGTTGTAATTGACAAAGCAACCGTGGAAAAACGCCACCTGCTCGGCATAGCGCTGCTGCTGTTGCGCCTGCTGGCGATACCAACGGCGGAAGGTGCCAAACGAGTATTTCGGCAGCTCACGCCGATGGTCGATCTTCAGCGCCTTATCCAACAGCTTACGCACCGGCTTCAGGCCGGTAGTGGCGTTAACGATCGGCGCAAACGGCGTCGAAAGCGAACCCATGATGTCAGTATGGCTGAGAATGGCATCGCGCAGCGTCGGTTTGCTTTGGCTGAAATTGGCCCGGGCACGTTGGATAATATCGCCGATTTTAACGTCAGAGGGGCAAGCCACCTCACAGCGCTTGCAGTTGGTACAATACTTCAACGCTTCATCGTAGAGCGCCGGATCTTTCAGCCGCAGGCGTTCCCCATCTGGCCCGGCCTGTTTTGGCCCCGGATAGAGCGGGTTGGCCTTGGCGACCGGGCAATAGGTGGTGCAGACGGTACATTTGATGCAACTCTCGAAGCTGTTGTCTGGTAACAGGCTCATGCTGAAACCTCCTGTGCCAGGATCTGTTGGGCAACGTGCAGCGCTCCTAGCAGTGAAACCCCGGCACCACAGCCTTGTTGCAACGGGTCGTAACCGCCAGCCACGGCACCGATAGCATACAGATTAGTCATCGCCTCACCCTGTTTTAGCGCACGCAACGCGGTGTCGGTCTGAACCCCAAATTGCAGGTACGGCTGCGGGGCAAACAGATCGGCATCGCTCCAGTCGGCGCGTTCGGTTTTGCTATACACGTCGAGGCCAAATACCGGTTCGCGAATGCCGTCAAAAGCGGCCACCAGGCCGTTACTGAAGAAGCTGCCGCTGGCCAGTATCACCTGCTGCGCCCGCAGCGGAATATCGGTGTGATTGCGGGTATACAGACCGGTGACGCGCTGCCCGTCGAAACTGGCACGCAATACGCTATCCCCCGGCATAAACACCCCACCCAGTTGCTGCAAGCGCTGGCGCAATGCCTGATGCAGCCGCATACCGAGCACGGAGGGCGGCAGAGTGGGTAACAGATAAACGGGCTTACCGACCAAGCGGCGCAACGTCATCAACGGTTCGTCATCTTCTAACCCCAGACAGGCTGGCAGCAAGATGGCCTCTGCCTCGCCAGCCTGGCGTGTGATCTCTTCTGCCAGCAGCGCCAGATGTTCTGGCAGATCCAGTACGCGAGCAATATTCACCGCGCGGAACTCGCTGGGATTATTACGTAAGCGATCCAACACTGGCAGATGCAAAAATGCCACTTCTGCCTTGAGGCCCTGCTCCTGAATCAATGAGCTGGCCGCCATCTGCGGTTGGAAATCCAGAAAACCTTCAATGCCCAGTACGGCGATGTTCTGCCACGGCAACTTACCGTCTAAGGGAGAGACAGGGATCGCCTGGGGGCTGAGCCAGGTGGCACGGCAAGTCCCAAGCGGGGTCACGCGCAGATGGTTTTGGCTGCTATCGCCCTGCATCTGCCACCCGCAACGCTGTAGCAATTGCTCGGCTTGCGTTGCCAGCGCGGCCACCTGTGCGGCCCCCATCAGGCTATACGGATGCTGTGGAGCCTGCTGCGCCAGTTCAGGCAAGGCAGACAGAGGCGACGCCACTGGCGTACCATCGGGCAGATGGGCCAACAGATCGAGCGAACCGGAAGAAAAATAGAGCGCGCTTTGGCCGGAACTGACCACCGCGCAGCGTTTGCCATGCTCGGCTAAACGGATAGCACAGCTTAACCCAGCCAAGCCACCACCAATCACCACCGCATCAAATTGCATCATCCGCCTCCTGCTTAGCATCACCCTGCGCATCTAACCCACATAACCCTTGATATACCCAACTGGTGAATTCGCTCTCCCGCAGGGCATCGCCCCAGGCGATAGGCCGCACGCCTTTCCAGCGTTCATTGAGGAAATGGGACAGTTGGGTGATGGATTGCTGCGGCGTCACCACGTTAAACCGCGTCAACAAGCCTGCGGCACGGCAGGCACACAGCTCACCCTGGCAGGTCCCCATACCCACGCGGGTGCGGCGGCGCAGATCGACCAGATTGTTGACGGTCAGAGAATCCACTGCATAACGCACCTCACCGGCAGTCACCGCTTCACACTCACACACCAGGCTGTTGTCCAGCCGGTTGCCAGAAGGGACCAGGCTGGCGCGATCGCCGTGGCGGTACACTGCCGAACCCCGGATGCTGGCAGGCAGTGAAACTACGCTGCGCACCGTTTCTTCGGCGCTCTGACGGGAACCGGGCAACGCCGCTTCCGCCGTGGTGCAAGGACTATCGATGCCCAGCTTGGCGCAGACCAGATCGGTGGCCCATTCGGCCATCAGCCGGTAAGTCATCAGCTTGCCGCCGGTAATGGTGATAAAGCCCTCCAACCCATCGCGCGCCGCATGGTCGAGCAGCACGATGCCACGACTGACGTTGCGCCCAGAAGGGTCGTCGTCGCTGGCGACCAGTGGCCGCACGCCCGCATAGGCACGCAGAATGCGCGTTTGCGCCAGTTTCGGGGCCAACAGCGTGCCTTCGCGGATTAAGATATCCACTTCCTGTGGCGTCACTACCATGTTGTCGATCTGGTCGTAATCGATATGGGTGGAGGTGGTGCCGATCAGCGAGATGGTATCGCCAGGCACCAGAATGTCGGCATCTGCCGGTTTGCGGCAACGGTTAATCACCATGTTATTGATGCGATGGCCCAGGATCAGCAACGCCCCTTTAGCAGGGAACATACGGATGCGCAGATCGGCATACTCGGCAATTTGCTGGCCCCAGATCCCGGCGGCATTGACCACCACCTGAGCATGAATATCGTACTGCTGTGCGGCCTTGTGATCGAAAACGCGCACGCCCGTCACGCGATCGCCAGTACGTAACAAACCGGTAACCTGATGATAGGTCAGGATTTGTGCGCCATGTTCACGCGCGTCAAGCATGTTGGCCGCCGTTAAACGGAAAGGATCGACGGTGCCATCCGGCACCCGCACCGCGCCGATCAGGGCGGGGTTAGCCGCAGGCTCCAGGCGTAATGCCAGCGCGGGGTCAATGGCTTCGGCCTCAATGCCAGCGCTGCGACAAGCGGTAATAAACTGCTGCTGAAAGGCTAACGAGTCCTGAGGCAAGGTAATGAACAGGCCGTCGGTACGTTCGATGCAATGGTGGGCAATACGCTTGAGGATGCGGTTTTCTTCAATACATTCGCGTGCCGATTCGCCGTCGGTGACCGAATAGCGCGCCCCGCTGTGCAACAACCCATGGTTGCGGCCAGTAGCGCCAGTGGCAATGTCATGCCTTTCCAGTAAAACGCAACGCAGACCGCGCCGCGCACAGTCACGGGCAATCCCCGCGCCGGTAGCGCCGCCGCCAATGATGATCACGTCCGTTTCGGTGATTGGTGAGTTGTTGCTCATCACGCCCCCTGAGCCTGTAGTTATGGCTTTATTTAGCCACAGTCAGTAGGGTTTTTGTTTGATAAGGAACAATAACGAACAGAAAACGAAAATAATATGGCCATAAAAAGCCATGAATGTGACCAATATCACGTATTTGTGCTATTTAGTCATTCCAAAATGTTAACCGATCACTCAAAATTCGCCACAGTTTCATAAAAGTGTAACAAATGCGCCATCCATCACGGTGTGATCGGGGGGTTTTCTCTAGCATTGCGCTCGTTATGGAACATTTAACAACACTTCAGGTATCCGCAAGCTCATCTTCAGGACAGCCGTTTCCTGTTGAGGCAATAAACAGATAAAGCCATCGGAGGCGCTCATGTTGAGTATTTTTAAGCCAGCCGCACACATTTCTCGTGTGCCAGTCGACAAGGTAGACCCGCTCTACCGTAAGCTGCGCTGGCAGATTTTTATGGGGATCTTTTTCGGTTACGCCGCCTACTATCTGGTGCGTAAAAACTTCACCCTGGCGATGCCGTACCTGATCGATCAGGGCTTCAGCCGTGGTGACCTAGGCTTTGCGCTGTCAGGGATTTCCATCGCCTACGGTTTCTCCAAGTTCATCATGGGCTCGGTTTCTGACCGTTCCAACCCGCGTGTATTCCTACCCGCCGGCCTGATCCTGGCTGCTGCCGTCATGCTGTTTATGGGCTTTGTGCCTTGGGCTACCTCCAGCATTGCCGTGATGTTCGTGCTGCTGTTCCTGTGTGGTTGGTTCCAGGGTATGGGTTGGCCGCCTTGTGGCCGTACCATGGTGCACTGGTGGTCACAGAAAGAACGTGGCGGTATCGTTTCGGTATGGAACTGTGCGCACAACGTCGGTGGTGGCCTGCCTCCACTGCTGTTCCTGCTGGGTATGGCCTGGTTTAACGACTGGCATGCGGCGCTGTATATGCCTGCCTTCGGTGCGATCCTGGTGGCCCTGATCGCCTTCGCCTTGATGCGTGACACCCCGCAATCTGTTGGTCTGCCACCGATTGAAGAATACAAAAACGACTATCCGGATGATTACAGCGAAGAAGCAGAAGAAGAACTGACAGCCAAGCAGATCTTCATGCAGTACGTGCTGCCAAACAAACTGCTGTGGTACATCGCGATCGCCAACGTGTTCGTGTATCTGCTGCGCTACGGCATCCTGGACTGGTCACCAACCTACCTGAAAGAAGTGAAACACTTCGCGCTGGACAAATCCTCCTGGGCCTACTTCCTGTACGAATACGCCGGTATCCCAGGCACCCTGCTGTGCGGCTGGATGTCGGACAAGGTGTTTAAAGGCAACCGTGGTGCCACCGGGGTGTTCTTCATGGTTCTGGTGACCATCGCCACCATCGTTTACTGGCTGAACCCGGTGGGCAACCCTGGCATCGATATGGCCTGTATGATCACCATCGGCTTCCTGATCTATGGCCCTGTCATGCTGATCGGCCTGCACGCGCTGGAACTGGCACCGAAGAAAGCGGCAGGTACCGCCGCAGGCTTTACCGGTCTGTTCGGTTATCTGGGCGGCTCGGTCGCAGCCAGTGCCATCGTCGGCTATACCGTTGACTACTTCGGCTGGGACGGCGGCTTTATGGTGATGATCGGCGGCAGCATCGGTGCGGTGATCCTGCTGGTGCTGACCATGCTCAGCGAGAAGAAACACCACGCAGAAATCGCGGCCAAACGCGGTTAAAAGCAAAGCGGGCGCAGCATACAGCGCCCCTACCTATCCTTTATCGTCAATCTAAGGCCGCACTGCGGCCTTTTTCTTACCTCTACAACATGGAGCAACACAGAATGCGGACTCAAACCAAAGCCCTGCTGACAGGGATCATTCTTGCCACTTCAATGCTCAGTGCCGCACAGGCTGCGGATAAAGTGGTTATCGCACACCGCGGTGCCAGCGGCTACCTGCCGGAGCATACGTTACCGGCCAAGGCGATGGCCTACGCGCAAGGGGCCGACTTCCTTGAGCAAGACCTAGTGATGACCAAAGATAACGAGCTGGTGGTGTTGCACGACCACTATCTGGATCGCGTCACCGACGTTGCCGAACGTTTCCCAGACCGGGCGCGTAAAGATGGCCGCTACTACGCTATCGACTTTACGCTGCCTGAGATCAAATCGCTGAAGTTCACCGAAGGCTTTGATATCAAAGACGGTAAGCAGGTACAAAGCTACCCTGGCCGCTTCCCGATGGGCAAATCCGACTTCCGCGTCCACACCTTCCAGGAAGAGATCGAGTTCGTACAGGGCTTGAACCATTCAACCGGCAAGAACATCGGCCTCTACCCGGAAATCAAGGCCCCCTGGTTCCATCAGCAGGAAGGAAAAGACATCTCCACCAAGGTGCTGGAAGTGCTCAAGCAATACGGCTACACCAGCAAGAGCGACAATGTCTACCTGCAGTGTTTTGATGCCAACGAGCTGAAACGCATCAAGGATCAGTTGGAACCCAAGATGGGGATGGATCTGAAGCTGGTACAGCTGATTGCCTACACCGACTGGAACGAAACCTACGAGCAGAAGGCAGACGGCAAGTGGGTCAACTATGACTACGACTGGATGTTCAAACCGGGCGCGATGAAAAAGATCGCCCAGTATGCCGACGGCATCGGGCCTGACTATCACATGCTGATCGTCGAAGAGCAGTCCAAGCCGAACCAGATCGTGTTGACCGAGATGGTCAAAGACGCCCATGCCAACAATATGGCGGTGCACCCTTACACCATCCGTGCCGATAAGCTGCCGAAATACGTCACCGACGTGAACCAGCTGTTCGACGCGATTTACAATCAGGCGGGCGTTGACGGCGTGTTTACCGACTTCCCGGACAAGGGCGTCCAGTTCCTGCAAAAGCAGGGGCAACATAAGTAATCTTAGCCTTTTCTTTAAGTGGGCGCAGCCTGCGCCCCTTGTAGTTGAGCAGGCTAGCTCTCGCAATAATGAGTCTCCTCCTTGATTATTACCCTAGGTGATGGAAGGATACCGACGTCGGCGATTGATAAGGAAAAGAGATCGTGGAACGTTCAGTGTTACTGCATCATATCAAAACGTCTTGTTATGCCCTTTCCGCCATAGTGCTGACCGGCTGGGTCACCGATGCACTGAACGAAGGGCTGATCTTCAAGATGATATTGCGTTTCTTCCGCCCGGATGACGTCGAGCGCTATTCGCACCCGTTTACCGATCTGACCAGCTTCTTCATCTGGTTTATCCCACTGTTGTTTACCACGCTGCTGTTGCTGCTGGCCTCGGTCATGACGTTACACCACGTTAAAAAACCCCATCTCTACCGCATCACCAAGAAAAAACCGCTGCTGCACGGCCCGCACGTGGTCGGCACCCCGGCTGTTGGCCAGGTTGCGCCGTTCCTGCAAACCTATACCGACGCAGAGAAGCTGTCGTTGCTTCTCCCTCAAGCTTTACAGCTTGAGTATCAGACCGAACTGGCCAGCATTGAAGGGGCAAGAGAGGTTGAGATCCATCTGCTGAAAGAAAATGACGATCTGCAAAAAATCGCGCTTGAGTTGGAACAGTGGGTAAAGAAACAGCTGAAAAACAGACCTGTTGATAACACTAGCCGCCTGTTTATCGATATTACCTACGCCACACCGGTGCGCAGCGCCGCCGCTTTATTCTGCAGTCTGGATCAGGATATCGAGCTGATCCAAGGCACCCCGGACGGCAAATTATCGTCGTATGATTTGGTGTGCAAGGTTCAGGAATAACGTAGCCCGGCGGGCGCAGCCGGTAAAGACTGCGCCCCAATCAGTTAAATCGAGTACATTTTACGCAGGTAATGAGGCACCGCGTCGTCAACGTTGGAGCCAATCACTTCCAGCTCCGGCAGCTTGTCTTTCAGACGCTGCTGGGCATCCTGCATGATGCAGCCTTTCCCCGCCATCGACAGCATTTCCAGATCGTTCATGCCGTCGCCAAAGGCGATGCACTCTTTGAGCGAATAGCCGATGATCTTGGCCACTTCTTCCAGCGCATGGCCTTTCGATACGCCACCGGCCATCACTTCCAGGCACGTTGGGAACGAGAAGCTGACGTTGACCCGATCGCCCCAGCGCGCGTTAATGGCATCTTCCAGCGGCAGCAGCTTTTCATGATCTTCGCAGGTGAAATACACCTTGCACACGCCATCGGTTTCCAACAAGCCCGGCTCAAACAGCTCATATTTGAAGATCGACTCCCGGAAAAACTCTTCTTGCTCCGGGCTTTCACGGTTCATGAACCAGTCGTCGTTGCGGTAGACGTTGGTCAGGATATCCTGATTGTCGTGCATCATGTTGTACAGATCGCGGGCGATATCCTCATCCAGGTTGTGGCTGAAGATCAGCTCACCGGCGGTGTTATGTACCCGCGCACCGTTGGAAGTGATCATAAAAGCACTGATGCCGAGATTATCGCGGATCTGGGAAACGTCGATATGGTGGCGGCCGGTAGCGAAAACAAAGTGTACGCCCTGCTGCGTCAGCAGCTGCAGCGTTTCTTTGGCGTACGGTGTCAGGGTGTGCTCAGGGGACAGCAGAGTGCCATCTAAATCGGAAGCAACGACGTGATACATAGCGATATGTTCTAACCTCTAGTGGAATTTTCGGCGGCAGCAGTACCACCTAAGTGCTGAGCAAAGAAACGCAGGATTGCGTTCAGTGCCTCGGCGCGCATCGCGTCCCGTTCGAACAGGATCTCATGGCGAGCGCCTTTGATAACCCACGGTTTTCCCCCTTCACAAGGGTGCCCCGCGTCTGACAGTGCCTGACAAAAAGCGCGCTGGGAACGGTTGTCGACCACCCGATCCTCACCGGCCTGCAATAATAAAATCGGCGTAGTGATGTTAGCAGCCTGGGCAATAATCTGCTGCCCGGCCTGAATGCTTTCCCTGACCCAGTGGTAGGTTGGCCCACCTACCCGCAGCTCGGGATAATCGGCGTAATAACGCAGGCTGCGGCGATAACGCTCGCGGCTGTGGGTCAAAGTATTGACCACATAGGGCAATGGCCGCCACTGCCCAGTACCTACCGCGTAATAATCTCGCAGCCCTGGGCGCTTTTCCGTCCAGTTCAAAATGCCGTTGGCCACCCAGCCCGGCATCGGCAGATAAATGCCCAACATCGGCGCGCAGAGTGCTACGGCGGCAAACGACTGTGGCTCACGCGCCAAAAACTGCGCCAGTATCGCGCCCCCCATCGAGTGCGCCAGCGCGACGTGCTGCCGGTAACCCAAGGGTTTGACCTGCTGATGATAAAACTGGGCAAAATCGTCTACGTAGTCACCAAAGTTTACCACATGCCCCCGGTGCGTATCTGCCAGCATGCGCCCGGACAGCCCCTGACCACGATGATCGATGATCATCACGTCATAGCCGCTGTGAAACAGATCGTACGCCACTTCCGGGTACTTGATATAGCTTTCGATGCGCCCTGGACTGATCACCACCACCCGCTGGTGCAGCGGGGAAGCAAAGCGCACAAAGCGGATCGGTACGCCCCCCACGCCGGTGAACTCCCCCTCCTCACGTCGCCGCCAAAAATCCAGCAGAGGCCCGGTCGCGAAGGCAGAGAACTGCTTTTCACGGTTTAACCATTGCGCGGGATCAAGGGTGAATGACGACATGGCCTACCTTTTAACGGGGGTTACTCAGATAAAAATGTGATAAATACTACTATACCCTATGGATTTCGAGCTGTAGCTAGGCGACAAGCTATCTCATCCCCAGGAGCTTACGTTTAGTAAGTGACTGGGGTGACAAATCTGTCAGGAACAGATTTGAACGCTGTATCCAGCGGCCCCGTAAGGGGTGAGGCCCATGGACGGGTCGAATAACTAAGTGCAGGTAACAACGCTACAGCTTGAAAGACGACGGGTATAGCGTATTGTGGCACAAATTGGTGACAAATTGGTGTATTCAGATGACCTTAGACTGGTGGTTAACCTATCTGCTGACAACCCTTATTCTCAGTCTTTCCCCCGGTTCCGGTGCCATCAACACCATGAGCACCGGTATCAGCCACGGTTATCGCGGAGCGGCGGCGTCGATTGCGGGTCTGCAGGTTGGCCTGAGTATCCATATCGTGCTGGTGGGCATTGGCCTCGGCGCGGTGGTTTCCCAGTCGCTACTGGCCTTTGAACTGCTGAAATGGTTTGGTGCGGGTTATCTGGTGTGGCTGGGTATCCAGCAGTGGCGTGCCGCTGGCGCGTTGGATCTGCACACTCTGGCAGGCACCCTGCCACGCCGCCGCCTGTTTCGCCGTGCCGTGCTGGTGAATCTGACCAACCCCAAGAGCATCGTGTTCCTGGCTGCCCTGTTCCCACAGTTTATCATGCCCAACCAGCCGCAGGCCGAGCAGTATGTCATTCTCGGCGTCACCACGGTGGTGATCGATATCCTGGTGATGATTGGCTATGCCACGCTGGCCACGCGCATTGCCGGTTGGCTAAAGACGCCGCGCCAGATGCAGTTGTTAAACCGGATTTTTGGTTCGCTGTTTATTCTGGTGGCGGGATTGCTGGCAACGGCAAGAAAGGCATGAGAATGTAATTCTCGGCGTTATTGTCGCAGGCAGTTTGGACACGGCCAGCGCACAGGACCCGCAGCGTACGTTGAAGTACGTGAGGAGTCCGAGCACTGCCCGGATTCAAAATGGCAAGTAAAATAGCCTAGCGGGTAAAAATCAGGTGCAGACCAAAACCGGTGAATAACACCCCGGCTAAGCCATCGATCCATTTCGCCATCCGCTGATAGCCCCGGCGCATGGCGGGCAACGCGAAGATGATCGCCACCAAGGTGAACCAGATAAAGGTTTCACCGGTGATCAGGGCGAATAATCCCCAACGCGCTCCGGCCCCCACATCCTCACCCACAAACAGCGAGAACACGCTACCAAAGTAAATCACCGCTTTCGGATTGGAGAGATTGGTGAGCAGGCCACGGATAAAGCTGCGGCCCGGCTTGGGTAACGCCACCTTCACATCTTCTGCCGGAGCAGTTTGCGCATTCTGGCTACGGGCGGAGCGCAGCAGTTGCCAGCCCATCCAGCACAGATACAAACCACCGCCCACCATGATGATCTGGTGCAGCCAGGCCATCTTTTGCAGGATCAGATTCAACCCCAGCAGCGCCACACCGGCCCAGACCATGACGCCGAGGGAAATCCCCACGACACCCATCATCGCTTCGCGGCGGGAACGGCTGGCTGCGGTTTGCGATACAAAAAAGAAGTCCGGCCCTGGGCTCATCAGCGCAATCAAATGCACCATCGCCACCGTGAAAAACAACATCAGCATGAGTGATTCCCCTTATTCGTCGTCACCGTCGAGGTGAGCGCGGATCATCGCCATAAATGGCGCACCAAAACGTTCCAGCTTACGCTGCCCCACGCCGTTGACGCTCAACAACTCGCTGGCCCTGATCGGCATCTGTTCGGCCATCTCCAGCAGCGTTGCGTCGTTGAACACCACGTACGGGGGGATGTTCTCTTCGTCGGCAATCGATTTACGCAGCTTGCGCAGTTTGGCAAACAGCTTGCGATCGTAATTACCGCCGTAGGATTTCTGGTTGGCGCTGCTACGTACCTTGAAGCTCTGAATACGCGGCACCGCCAGCTGTAGCACCACTTCGCCACGCAGCACCGGGCGCGCGGCTTCGGTCAGTTGCAGCGCCGAATGCATCGCAATGTTCTGGGTGATAAAGCCCAGATGGATCAGTTGACGCAGCACGCTGGTCCAGTGTTCGGTGGTCTGATCGCGGCCAATGCCGTACACCGGCAGCTTTTCATGGCCATATTCGCGGATACGCTGGTTATTGGAGCCACGTAGCACCTCCACCACATAACCAATCCCGAAGCGTTGCCCAACGCGGCCAATCGCAGAAAGCGCCTTGCGGGCATCCTCCAGGCCGTCATAACGCTTGGGCGGGTCGAGGCAGATATCGCAGTTGCCACAGGCCTGCTGCTTGCCTTCACCGAAGTAGTTCAGCAGCACCAGACGGCGGCAGGTTTGCGCTTCGGCAAATGCTCCCATCGCATTGAGCTTATGGCGTTCGATATCCAACTGCTGCCCCGCCGGTTTCTCTTCCAGGCAACGGCGTAACCAGGCCATATCCGCCGGGTCATACAGCAGGATCGCTTCCGCTGGCAGACCATCACGCCCTGCACGGCCAGTTTCCTGATAATAGGACTCTATGTTGCGCGGAATATCGAAGTGCACCACAAAACGCACGTTGGGTTTGTTGATGCCCATACCGAAGGCCACGGTGGCCACCACCACCTGCAAATCATCCCGTTGGAAAGCCTCCTGCACCTGGGAGCGGCGTTCATTGTCCAACCCGGCGTGATAGGCCCCAACGCTTAACCCACGGCTTTGCAGACGTGCGGTGGTGTCTTCCACCTTGGCGCGGCTGTTGCAGTAAATAATGCCGCTTTTACCGCGCTGGTCCTGCACGAAGCGCCAAAGTTGGTCGAGAGGTTTGAATTTCTCCACCAGCGTGTAGCGGATATTGGGGCGGTCGAAACTGCTGATCTGGATCAGCGGTTCGTCTAGCGCCAACAAACGCACAATATCCCCCCGCGTGGCTTCATCGGCGGTGGCCGTCAATGCCACCACCGGCATGGTCGGGAAGCGTTGTTTCAACTGGCCTAGTGCGCGGTATTCCGGGCGGAAATCGTGGCCCCACTGGGAAATACAGTGCGCCTCATCCACCGCCAACATCACCGGCGGGCAGTGATCCAACAGTTCGAGGAAGCTGTCCATCATCAGCCGTTCGGGGGCGATATACAGCATTTTAATCTGGCCACTGCGACAACCCGCCATCACCTCTTGCTGCTGCTCCCGCGTTTGCGTCGAGTTATAGCAGGCGGCGGAAACGCCATAGGCCAAGAGCTGATCAACCTGATCTTTCATCAAGGAAATCAGTGGGGATACCACCAGCGTCAGTCCATCCATCACCAGCGCCGGGATTTGATAGCACAGCGATTTACCCCCGCCGGTCGGCATCACCACCAGGCAATCCTGGCCGCCGATAATTGCGTTGATAATCGTTTGTTGACCCGGACGGAACTGCTGGTAGCCGAAGGTATCGCGTAATACCTGCTCTGCCAGCAACTCTCTGTTTATCACTGCTGCGGTTGACACACACTTCCCCATTTATCGCTATCACGGTGCCTGACTGACATCGCTCTACATATACCCTATAGATTTCAAATCGCAGCTAGGCGACAAGCTTACTTATCCCCAGGAGCTTACTTTTGGGTAAGTGGCTGGGGTAAGTAAGTGCAGGTAACAACGCTGCGGCTTGAAAGACGACGGGTATCAAAAACTACATAATATCGTTAAGCATGACACCAACACCCAGCCGTGTCTGCTTGAAGTTGTAATCAATCATCGATTCGCCGTAGCCGCTGAACACCTGGGTATAGAAACGCACATGGCTGGTGATTGGGTAGCTCCAACCTAGCTGTGCGCCGCCAAAACCGCTATTCCAGTTGTATTGGCCTTCGGCACTGAACACACTTTCCCCTAAGGCATAGCCCACCGTCAGGCGGTAATAGCCCATATATTTGGTGATATCCGGGTTATCGTCGTTGCTGTCGTTTTCCGAAAAGCGGAACCAGGGTTTGACCTCGACCTGCCAGTCGCCGTGCTGCGCCATCAAGCGTGCATAACCACGGTTCCAGCTACGTGAAGTAGGATCTCCACGGCCGTTGGACTCATGGTTCAGACCCACTTCGATATCACGCAGCGTCCAGCCGGCAAACTTATACGCCGTCGCCCAGCCGACAAAAATTTGCGGTTCGTAGTTAGTTTCACGGAACGGTGAGGATTCGTCATGGTTGGAGAACTGCCACCAGGAACGCTGGGTGTAAGATGCCCCCAGTACCGAGTTCTCACCAGCTATGCCACGCCAGATTGGGAACGCCAGGCTGAGCTGGAACTTCACCTCATCTTTACGTGCGTTCTCCGCCCAATTGTAGGACTTGATGGCCTCTTTGTTCAGATCGCTGGTGGTGGTGTAAAGCAGGTAGTTCGTTTCATAAGGATAGAGAGTAAACGGGTTATCATAGTGTTGCAGCATATTGCCGATGATGCTGCCACGAACCGCCGGTTTATTCAGATTCTTTTGCTCACTGCTGGCCTCATCGGCCTGCACCACTACTGGCGCAAACAGCATCGCCATCACAACCACAGACAGAACGCGCATAATTTTGTTCACTCTCGAAAGATAAGGAAAAATCCAGAAATAAAAGCAGGTCATTTTACACACATTGCAGGGTTTACCGCACTAGTGAATACATTTATCTGGCGCCCCTGGAAAGCAACAAAAGATAAGCATAAAATCCACAAGTCATTAACCTGGACTGACCAGTATATCGGCTGACAAAACTCAAATGAAGAAAGGAACTATGTCACACACACCCTTAACCCTCGAAGCTGCCCGCCAGAAAATAGGCGAAATCTTCGTCTATCACATGCCGTTTAACCGTGAACTGGGGCTGGAGCTACGCCGCTTTGAGGACGACTACGTTGAATTGAGCTTTACCAACCAGCCTAAGCTGGTGGGCAATGCTGCCCAGAATATCCTGCATGGCGGCGTGATCGCCTCTGTACTGGATGTTGCCGCCGGGCTGGCGTGCGTGGGCAGCGTACTGATGCGCCATGACCCGCTGATCGAAGAAGAACTGGCAGCCCGCCTGTCGCGCATGGGGACAATCGATCTGCGCGTCGACTATCTGCGCCCAGGCCGCGGTGAGCATTTTGTCGCTTCCGCCAGCGTACTGCGCAGCGGTAATAAAGTGGCTGTAGCACGCGTTGAGCTGCACAACCACGATGGCTTACACATCGCCAGCGCCACCGCCACCTACCTGGTGGGCTAAGGGTGCCAGCCGGTTGTGCTCCACAAACCACACAATTATGGGACATGACCGGTTAACTTCAGTAAAATCACCGCATCTCCTTTTCCCACCCGGTAACCGTCATGGACGCTCAACAGACGCGGCAGGGCATTTTCTTTGCCCTGGCCGCCTATTTTATTTGGGGTATCGCCCCCGCCTATTTCAAGCTGATCCAACAAGTCCCTGCTGATGAAATCCTCACCCACCGGGTCATCTGGTCGTTCTTCTTTATGCTGGGATTGGTGTCATTGGGCCGCAACTGGCCGCAGGTGCGGGCCGCCTGTAAAAACCGCAAACGGTTACTGCTGCTGGCCATCACCGCACTGTTGGTAGGAGGGAACTGGCTGCTGTTTATCTGGGCGGTGAATAACCACCATATGCTGGAGGCCAGCCTGGGCTATTTCATCAACCCGCTGGTGAACGTGCTGCTGGGAATGCTGTTCCTGGGTGAGCGTTTCCGCCGTATGCAGTGGGTGGCCGTAGCCTTGGCCTTTACCGGGGTGCTGGTGCAACTGTGGCAGTTTGGCTCGCTGCCGATCATCGGGCTTGGCTTAGCCTTCAGCTTTGCCTTCTACGGCCTGCTGCGCAAGAAGATTGCCATTGATGCACAAACCGGCATGCTGATCGAAACCCTGTGGTTGCTGCCGGTGGCCGCTATCTACCTGTTCCTGATTGCCGACAGCCCAACCAGCCATTTGAGCGCCAACCCCTGGTCGCTGAATTTACTGCTGGTTGCCGCCGGGGTGGTCACCACCGTTCCACTGCTGTTCTTTACCGCGGCGGCCACTCGCCTGCGCCTGTCAACGCTCGGGTTCTTCCAATACCTGGGGCCGACGCTGATGTTTCTGCTGG
Source organism: Serratia silvae (assembly GCF_023282985.1). Lineage (GTDB taxonomy): Bacteria > Pseudomonadota > Gammaproteobacteria > Enterobacterales > Enterobacteriaceae > Chania > Chania silvae. The sequence continues at coordinate 43,682 of NZ_JAGQDC010000004.1, forward strand.
CGGTTACCTTCTACGGTGAAACCATCGGCCAGGATAAGCTGGTGACCTTCGGCTTTATCTGGGCAGCGTTGGTGTTGTTCCTGTTAGATGCCTTATACCAGCAACGAAAGCTACGTTGATTGCGCGGGCAGGGCGTGGTTAGAGATGAATCTGGCCATCGCCGGGCCGGTCAGCAAAATCGTAAACAGCCGCAGCGTCTGCATCGCCATCACAAAGGTGATATCGACCCGACTGCCTGCGGCGATGATCGCCACGGTATCCAACCCGCCGGGGCTGGTGGCCAGATAAGCCGTCAGCAGATCGACCGGCAGGAACTGGGTCAACATCCACGCCAGCCCGCCGCAAAACAGCATCAGCGCGACAATCGATACCACCATCTGCGGCAAGGTGCGCAACGCCAGCAGGAAGATCGGCCGGGTAAAACGCAACCCAACGCTCCAGCCAATCAACGTGTAGGCCAACGCCAGCAGCCATTCGGGCACCTGTAACGTCATGGTGCCGGTAGAATGCAATGCCGCTCCCGCGATCATCGGCAACATCAGCGCCCCGGAAGGAATGCGCAGGCGCGGTCCTAACCAGGAGCCGATAACAGCCACGCCCAAGGTGCCAGCAAAGCGCCAGTCGAGGGCGGGGAACCACTCAAGAGCCGCGCTCCCCTGCCCAGCTTCATCTCCCAGGCCGATACGCGCCACGACCGCTGCCGCCGTCGCGACAAACAGCACGCGCAGATACTGCATAAACGCCACCAGCCGCACATCCGCGCCGAAATCTCCCGCCATCGCCACCATGGCCGATGCACCACCGGGGGAGGATCCCCAAGCACCGGTTGGGCCAGGTAGCCCACTGAAACGCACCAGGCACCAGCCGGAGACACCACTCGCCAACAGCGTCGCAATCAGTACCAGCAACACCAGCGGCCAGTCATCCAACAGGGGAGTTAAAATATTTGGGGAAAGGCTTTGGGCGATCATGCAGCCCAATATGGCTTGGGCGGCGATAAAGAAGGGAGCAGGAATGCGCACCGAAGCACCGAGCAACCCCATCGCGACGCCGACAATCATTGGCCCCAGCAGCAAGGCGGCAGGAACATGGAAGGCCTGTAGACCAAACCCCAACGCCAGCGAAGCCAGCAGCAGGATCAGCCATTGAATGACGCGCGGGAACTTCTCCATCAAGACGCATGCCTTACGAGCCGATAAGCAGTGAGGGTATTCTACCCCGGTTTAACCCCCGTCGTCTTTCAAACTGCGATCGGCTATGCCAGCACGGGTATGTACTTGTCTTTGTATATACGTCGACGTACAATAATACGTACATCCTTAGGAGGAAATATGAAAACATTAAGCTTTAGTGATGCAAGACAGAACTTTGCCAGCGTGATGAATGAAACTGTGGATGATAGGGCACCTATCCTGATCACTCGTCAAAAAGGCACGGCCTGTGTGATCATGTCCTTGGCCGAATACGAATCGTTGGAAGAGACCGCTTACCTGTTACGCTCCCCCTCTAATGCACGTCATCTGATGGATTCAATTGCCGAGCTCAAGGCAGGTCAAGGAACTGAAAGGGAGTTGATTGAGTGAGGATTATCTTTTCAGAACAATCCTGGGCTGATTATCTGTATTGGCAACAGACCGACAAGAAAATGCTGAAGAGAATCAACGAACTGATTAAAGATATAAAGCGTTCCCCCCTCGCGGGAATAGGTAAACCCGAACCTCTCAAGCATAACCTGTCAGGCTTTTGGTCACGGCGTATAGATTCCGAACATCGGCTGGTCTATCAGGTAACAGAAGACAGCCTACTTATCGCTTCATGCCGTTATCATTATTAATAACTGAACGCATAGAATCGAGGACATAAAAAATGTCCCCTGATCCAATCAGCTTAAAGCCAGTTCTTGCGCTTGAAGTAGAGATAAGGAGCCAACCCCGCCACGATCATCAACGCAATCGCCCCAGGGTAGCCGAACGACCAACGCAGCTCAGGCATAAACTCAAAGTTCATTCCGTAGCTTGAGGCCACCAGCGTCGGCGGCAGGAACACTACCGATACCACCGAGAAGATCTTGATGATGCGGTTCTGTTCGATGTTGATGAAACCCATCGCCGCCTGCATCAGGAAGTTGACCTTCTGGAACAGCGATTCGTTATGGGGCAGCAGGGATTCGATATCGCGCAGCACTTCCCGTGCCTGCTCCAACTGGCTGGTTGGCAAACGCGCCTTGCGCACCAGGAAATTCAGCGCGCGTTGGGTATCCATCAGGCACAGGCGTACTTTCCAACCGATATCTTCCAGCTCGGCCAGCGTAGACAGCGCTTCATCATATTCGTCGCCCTGATGCCCTTCCATAATCACCCGGCTGAGCTTTTCCAGATCGCTGTAGACGTTTTCGATCTCATCGGCCAACTGCTCAATTTTGGTTTCAAACAGATCCAGCAGCAGCTCGTAGGCGTTGCCATCCACCATTCGCAAATTGCGCGCACGCATCCGGTAAAGCCGGAAAGCAGGCAGTTCGCGCTCACGCAGGGTATACAGACGGCCATCGCGGATGGTGAATGCCACGGTGGAGTTGCCCGCGTGATCTTCAGCATCTTCGTAGTAGAAAAAGGAGTGGATATGCAGGCCGTCATCGTCTTCGAAGAAACGGGCCGAGGCTTCGATATCATCCAATTCGGGGCGTGTCGCCAGGCTCTGGCCCAACTCACTTTGCACGCGCTCGCGTTCGCCCTCTTCCGGCTCGACCAGATCAACCCACAGCGACGAGGTCAAATCATCTGAGTCATCCAACTCCAGACGGGATAAGCGGCTGTTATCTAATTTAAAAGCGCTTAGCATGTGCCAAAACTCCCTAATGGTAACGGGGTAGACAACGCATTGAAGCACAGAAAGCGAGGGAAGTATGTAATACCGGCTCGTTCCAGACCATGAAGAGATCTGACTCGGAGCGACGCTTTAGAGGGCCGCTGACAACCACGAAGGGTATCAGCGCAATGGGATAGCCTTAGAAGTTGTACCTGGTGTCCAGGTCTGTGAGCCAGTATCTACTGGGTGTGTCCAAGGCGTGTGTCCTCATTGAGATTCGTGCGCGCATGTTACGCCGAGAAGAAAAAGCCTGTCAACCGGTTAGGACGGATAATCGCGCAACAATTCATCACGCTCGCGGCCAGTTTGTAACACTCCCGCAACCTTGACCACACCTGATGGAAAACCTCGTTGCGATCTCTGACCGCGACCAGGAATCTTGCTAAGATTAGCGCACAGAAATATTGCGGATTGACGACATGAAACAGATTACCGCCCGCGACTTGACGACCATGAGCGAACAGGCTGCCACACTGCCACGCCTGCGTGCCCACCGTACCTTGCATGAAGAATTGAGCGATCCGGTGCAGCGCCTGGCAATTGCCATGGAGCCGGGCACCTATATTCGCCCGCACCGTCACCCGCAGACCTGGGAGTTACTCACCCCGCTGCGTGGCCGTTTCGTGGTGTTGCAGTTCAATGACGAAGGCGTGGTCACCCAACGCACCCTGCTAGGCGAAGAAACCAAGGTGCTGGAGATGCCAGCGTTTACCTGGCATGCCGTGCTGTCTGTCGATCCAGGTGGCGTAGTGTTTGAAGTGAAGCAGGGCCCCTATCAGGCGCTCAGCGAAGAAGACTGTATGCATTGGGCGCCACCGGAAGGTGGTGAGGGGATCGAAGCGGTGATGCGCTGGTATGCCACCGCCAAAGTGGGCGACCGCTTTTACCCGTCGTCTTTCAAGCCGTAGCATTGTTGGCTTCACGTAGTTACTCCAGTCACTTACTAACGTAAGCTCCTGGAGATAACTACGCTTACCGCCTAGCTACGACTCGAAATCCATAGGGTAAATATTGAAGTCACAGATTGTTAGCTGTAGGCGCGAATCCTATACCGTTTCCAGCTTGGCGTAAGCCGCCACCAGCCACTTGATACCTTCGCCCTGGAACGCAATCTGCAACCGGCTGTGTTCACCGCTGCCTTCCAGGTTGACGATGGTGCCCTCGCCAAACTTGGCATGGCGCACGCGCTGTCCCAGCTTGTAACCCGTGTCGTTTTCACTGATTGGCGTCCCCATCCGGCGGTGGCTCACCGAGCGAGAGACGCTGGCCCGCAGGCGCACCTCTTCCACACAATCTTCCGGGATCTCACCGATAAAGCGTGATGGCCGGTGATACACCTCTTTGCCATACAGGCGGCGAGTCTCCGCATAGGTCAGCGTCAACTTTTGCATCGCACGGGTCAGGCCAACATAGGCCAGGCGGCGTTCCTCCTCCAGGCGGCCACCTTCGTCCAGCGACATCTGGCTAGGGAACATGCCCTCTTCCATGCCGACGATAAACACCTGGCGGAACTCCAACCCTTTGGCCGAATGCAGGGTCATCAGTTGAACCGCATCCTGATAGGCATCTGCCTGCCCTTCTCCCGCTTCCAACGCGGCATGGGACAGGAAGGCCTGCAACGGCATCAGATCCTGATCTTCATCCTGGTAGCTGTATTGGCGCGTGGCCGTGACCAGTTCCTCAAGGTTTTCGATACGTGCCTGGCCTTTCTCGCCCTTCTCCTGCTCATACATGATAAACAGCCCGGAATCGCGGATCACCCGGTCGGTTTGCACATGCAGCGGCATTTCGGCAGTTTCGTGGGCCAATGAGTCCACTAACTCCAGAAAACGCTGCAGAGAGGACGCTGCACGGCCCGCCAGCACCTTATCTTGCAGCAGCGCACGCGTAGCCTGCCACAGCGTCAGTTGACGGTCTCGTGCCGCCTGGCGCACTACGTCGAGGGTACGATCACCAATACCGCGCGTTGGGGTATTCACGACGCGCTCAAAGGCCGCATCATCGTTACGATTGGCGATTAGACGCAGGTAGGCCAAGGCATCCTTGATCTCCTGACGTTCAAAGAAGCGCATGCCGCCGTAAATTCGGTATGGCATGGCAGTTTGCAGCAAGGCCTCTTCCAGCACGCGCGATTGGGCGTTGCTGCGATACAGGATGGCGCAGTCGTTCAGCGCGCCGCCGTTGTCTTGCCATGCCTTGATGCGGTTAACCACAAAGCGGGCTTCATCCAGCTCGTTGAACGCGCAGTAAATCGAGATCGGCTCGCCTTCGGCCCCTTCGGTCCACAGGTTTTTGCCCATGCGCCCGTCGTTATTGGCAATCAGGGTGTTGGCGGCCTTCAGAATGGTGCTGGTCGAGCGGTAGTTCTGCTCCAGACGTACCGTTTGTGCGCCGGGGAAATCCTTCAGGAAACGCTGGATGTTCTCCACCTGCGCCCCACGCCAGCCATAGATCGACTGGTCATCATCCCCCACGATCATCACGTTGGCCTTGCCCCCGGCCAGCATGTGGATCCAGGCGTACTGGATGCGGTTGGTGTCCTGGAATTCGTCCACCAGGATATTGGTGAAGCGCTCGCGATAATGATTGAGGATATGCGGCTTGTTCAGCCACAGCTCATGAGCGCGCAGCAGCAGTTCGGCAAAATCGACCAGCCCTGCACGGTCGCAAGCCTCTTGATAAGCCTGATAGATCCGCAGCCAGGTGGCTTCCACCGGGTTGCCGTAGCTTTCGATATGCTGTGGGCGTAGGCCGTCGTCTTTCTTGCCGTTGATGTACCACATCGCCTGGCGCGGCGGCCATTGCTTCTCATCAATATTCAGCGCCCGCACAATGCGTTTCAGCAGGCGCAGCTGGTCTTCGCTATCCAGGATCTGGAAGTCCTGCGGCAGGTTGGCGTCCATATGATGGGCGCGCAACAGGCGGTGTGCCAAGCCGTGGAAGGTGCCGATCCACATGCCGCCCTGGCTGGTGCCAATCAAGTGTTCGATACGGTGGCGCATCTCTGCCGCCGCCTTGTTGGTGAAGGTCACGGCCATAATGGAGTACGGCGAGCAGTTCTCTACCGCCAGTAGCCAGGCAATGCGATGCACCAGCACCCGGGTCTTGCCGCTGCCTGCACCAGCCAGCACCAACAGGTTGCTGCGTGGCGCAGCCACGGCTTCACGTTGTTTATCATTCATGCTGTCGAGCAGGTCGGAAACGTCCATAGGCACCATTGATTGGTAAAGGGAAAACCCGCCTTCCACGCGCTTTCCACTGGGAATTTATACAGATTTCTGCTGGGATTATAACAATGCTGTCAACGATGCCAACTGCGAAATCTCAATATGTGGTAGCAAACGGCTGTCAGCTACCTGCATCAGGCTGCGCTGACGGTCATTGATCCAGCAGGCTTGCAGGCCCGAACGCAGCGCCCCGGCAACGTCGGTGGTCAGGTCATCCCCAACGTGCAGGATTTGTTCTGGCGCCACACCCAACCTTTCGACCGCCAGTTGATACATATCCTGATACGGCTTGGCGCGGCCATCTGGCCCGGAGCGCAGCACAAACTGGAAGTATTGCTCCAACCCACACTGGGCCGGATCGACATTGCCATTGGTGATCGCCACCAGCGGATAACGTTGCCCCAACGCCCGCAAAGTAGCGTGAGTGGCTTCCGGCACATCGATCCGGCTACGCCACAGGGCAAAGTTCTGCATGGCGGCATCGGCACCGATGGACGCTTCAGCATCGCGCAGCCCCTGACGGCTCAACGCCAGGTGGATCGCCCGCCAACGCCATTGGGTAACGTCGTGGTAAATCTCCGGGTCCTGTTCACGCAGTTCCTGCCGCAGGCGGTGGAAATCCGCCGACTGGAAGTGGCTCAACCCCGGATGGTAGTTCTGCAAAAACGCCACCGATTCATGTTCGGTCTGCTTGATCACCGGACGGTTGTCATACAGCGTATCGTCCAGATCGAAAGTCAGCGCGGCCAGCGGGCGTAACGGACGGTAAAAGTGCATCAGGATTTCCCTCGTTTGGCACGCGGATGCGCGGCATCGTACACGTTCGCCAGATGTTGAAAGTCGAGGTGGGTATAAATTTGCGTGGTGGTCAGGTTGGCGTGCCCCAGCAACTCCTGCACCGCGCGCAGATCGCCGCTCGATTCCAGCATATGGGTGGCAAAAGAGTGGCGCAGCTTGTGCGGATGGATATGGCTGTTGACACCCTGCTTGACGCCCCACTCGGCAAAACGCTTTTGTACGTTACGCGCCGAGATGCGCTTACCCTGATTGGAGAGGAACATGGCATCATCCTGTGGCGCAAACAAATCGCGTAACTCCAGCCAGTGTTCCAGCCAGGTGATCGCCGTGCGGCCTATTGGCAATTTACGTTCTTTGCTGCCTTTCCCCAGCACCCAGATTTCACCACCAACCAGATCGACATGGCGGCAATCCAGACCCACCAGTTCGGCCAGACGCAGCCCGGCCCCGTACATCACCTCCAGCATGGCACGATCGCGAACCGCCAACGGATCGTTGAGATCGATGTTCAGCAGCTGGTTCATTTCATCGACGTCGATATTTTTCGGCAAATGACGGCCACTGCGCGGAGTGCGGATGCCTTTGGCGGGGTTGGCGCTTATCACGCCCTGGCCGACCAACCAGTCCAGAAAACTGCGTAATGCGGAGAGGCGCAGCGCCAGGCTGGAAGACTGTAACCCGGCACGCTTACTGCGGGCTGCCAACTGACGCACTCTGGCGGCATCCAGCATCGGCCATTCGCTGACGCCCAGCTCGCTTGCCATGGTAATCAACGCCTGCAGTTGGCGCGAATAGCTGATCTGAGTCAGTGGGCTGAGTTGCCGCTCCACCTTTAAATAACGCAGGAAAGCGTCCACCGGCGGTTGCAGGTTGGCCGCTACGCCGGTCATGCGCGTTCGATCCAGCGTTCCAACAGTTTTGGCAACATACGTGCCAGTTGGCCGAGCATCACGGTGCCCATCCCCTGTTGATAATGTTGGGTATCGCGGCTGCTGAAGATCACCATGCCGAGATCGCCCTGTTCCCCCAGCAATGACAGCGCCACGGAGCCAACCTGTTTGGCTTGCGGCAGCAACAGCAGCAGCTCGGGGCCATTAAGGTTGCCGAGGTAGTGATAGCAATCACCCAGACGTTGAATTCGCAGCGACTCAAACGCCGAGCGCGTCAGACCAAGATGGGTGAAATCTGACGGTGCGCCAATATTCCAGCGATCGGCAAACAGGCGGATATTCGCGCCTGCCAGCCCAAACCCGCGCGCCCAACGCTGTAAGCGGTTGAGCATATCTTGCAGGCTGCTGGCGGTAGCCAAATCAGCCTGTAGATGCAGCAGGCTGCCAAACAGCGATTCGTTGGCGCTGGCCTGCTCCATCAGCAAGGTGATCTCTTCTTCCAACTGGGTGATTTGGTTGCGCTGACGCGCCAGATGCCACTCCACCAACGATACCGTGCCCCGCACCGGATGAGGCACTCGCATCTGTTCTACCAGCCGCGCATTGCGCATAAAGAAGTCCGGATTCTGCATCAGAAATTGCATCACCGTCTCATCATCAAGCTCAACGCCCGTGGCTATCCGATCGTCAACCTGCTTCATAGGTGAATAAATCCGTCATAAACATGGGTGGCCGGGCCGGTCATAAATAACGGCTCTCCTGGCCCTTTCCAGCGGATATGCAAGCTACCGCCGGGCAGCTCGACATGCACCTCTTCCGCCAGCAACTCTTGCTGAATGCCCACCGCCACGGCGGCACAGGCACCACTGCCACAGGCCTGCGTTTCACCTGCACCACGTTCATAAACCCGCAGTTTGATGTGCTCACGGCTAACCACCTGCATAAAGCCGATGTTGGCGCGTTCAGGGAAGCGATCGTGCCCTTCCAGTACCGGCCCCAACAGCTCCACCTTGGCGGTTTTCACGTCGTCCACCTGCAACACACAGTGTGGGTTACCCATCGAGACCACGCCGCACAGCACCGTATGTTCCGCCGCGCGCATAATGTAGGTCTTTTCCGCTTTGGTGGCGCGAAACGGTACGATCTGCGGATCGAAATTCGGTTCACCCATATTGACGCACACCAGGTCATCATCGGTGACGCTCAGGATCATACGCCCAGTCTGGGTGCTGACGCGGATATCACGCTTGTTGGTCAACCCTTTCAAGCGCACAAAGCGGGCAAAACAGCGGGCGCCGTTGCCACATTGGGCCACTTCGCTACCGTCAGCATTGAAAATGCGGTAATGAAAATCGAGTTCGGGATCGTACGGCGGTTCTACCACCAGCATCTGGTCAAAGCCCACACCCAAATGCCGATCGGCCAGGCGGCGGATCAGCTCAGGTGAGAAGTAGACGTTCTGTGTAACGGCATCGACCACCATAAAGTCGTTGCCTAAACCGTGCATTTTGGAGAACTGCATATCATACTCCGCTATCTGGACGACGTACCGTCTGATATTTATGGTGGCATCAGCCACCATAAAGGCTCATTACTGATTGCTCATCGACGGTTGCTGCTGAGTGCCAGCGGGTTCTTGTTGGTTTTTGCTAACGGTATCGGCGCTGGTTACCGGTTGCTCTGCCGGTTTGTCCTTCGGTGGAAAATACAGCGGGCCCTTCAGGCCACAGCCAGAGAGCCCGACCAGCAAAACGGCCATCAGCGCATAGCGTAGTTGTTTTTTCATTTGCATTAATGCCTGTAATTCATGCGTCCAAGCTCACTATAATCGCAGGTGGATCATGAAAAGCAATAGGAATCGATTATGAACGATAGCGAGTTTCACCAGTTGGCCGACCAACTGATGCTGAATATTGAACAGACCCTGGACGATTTTGATGGTGATGCGGATATCGATTACGAAACCAACGGCGGGGTGATGACGCTAAGCTTCGAAAACGGCAGCAAGATTGTGATCAACCGTCAGGAGCCGTTGCACCAGGTGTGGCTGGCTACCAAGGCCGGTGGCTATCACTTTAACTATCGTGACGAGAGCTGGCAGTGCGATCGCAGCGGCCGGGAATTTTATGAGTTGCTGAGTGAAGCGGCCAGCACACAGTCCGGCGAGACGGTCAGTTTTAGCTGAGTTTTGCAGAGGGGGCGCAATACTGCGCCCTCAAGCATTAATGCAGCTGGAACTGTTGCTTCAGAGGCTGTGCGGCATTGCCGTCGGCGACCGTGATACACAGGTTCGACAGCACATTGCTGCGGAATGGGATCACTTGGGTGCGGCCATCAAGATGCACAATCTGATAGAACTGCGGCAGGTTGAAGTTGATAAAGCTGGAGCCGTAGGTAAAGCGATCGTGTGAGGAGGAATAGAAGCGGCTGACATCGCGCACCAGCTCCTCTTTGCTCCCTTCACAGTGGTGATAAACCTCAACCCGGTTCGACTCATCCAGAATGTAAATGTTGAAGCCTTTATCATCCGTGGTGTCTTCGAAGAAGAACTGGATAATCCCCTCACTGGCAAAACCATCGACTACCGGTGGCAAATGCACCTGATCGGTTTCGACCTTGATCGACAGCCCATGCAGTTTGTTGTTGGAGATCGCCCCGTAAAACTCCACCGCGTTTTCCAGCTTCTGCACCGACACGCTCAGGCGTTCAAAGAACAGGCCCCAGGTTTGTCCGGCCACTCGCACGGCTTTAAACCGGCCCGGCTCCAGGCGGGTGCTGGAAAGACGCAGCTCAACACACTCGGAAACCAACTGCTGAATACGGGTACGGATCAGGCCACGCAGGTGCTGGCTGTAGCAGAACACCTCCACCGATTCCGGAGGTGCGGCATCCTGATGCATCTTGCCTAGAATGGTCTTCAACGCTTCCAGCACCGACTGCTCACCGCTGAAATGCAGGGTACGCACTTCGTTCCATGAGTTGCGGTACAGCAGATCGATGCTGCCAACCAGGCATTGCTGCTGTTGGCCAAAGCTGAACACATCCAGCTTACGGAAATCGAAATGCACCACCTGATTACGGAAGGCCGCCGTCGGGTCGTTTTCCAGATTGACGATAATCGCCAGATGGCGGATTTCGCACGGGCTGTAGAGCGCTTTCGGTGTTGGTGCCGCCAAGCGCAACGGGAAATGGTGCGACACGTCGGTCACCAGTTCCTGCAGTTTGGCAGTATCGCAGATATTGCCGCTCTTGATATGCAAGCGGGTGCGCGATGTCAGCAGGCCGTTGAAATAGGCCCAGGCTACCAGCTTGTTGAGATAGCGGTTATATTCCAACGGCTGATGGCTGACGATCGAGCTCATCTCTGGAGCCTGATTGTACAGGTACCAGCCGGTGCGGTTAGCGCGGCCAATCGGCACGTGAATAAAGGTCAGGTCGTTTTCTGACAGGTCTGGTGAAATTTGCGGGTTCACCAGCGTCACCTTACCCGGCAGTGCCTCAAAGGCCGCGTACAGTTTACGGGTCAACACCCCGATATCCTGCGGGCTGGCACTGACGCTGAGATTGTTGCGGCGAGCGAAACGGATCAGGTTGCGATAACTTTGCATCATCGCATCCAGCAGTTCGTTATGGGCTTCGCGCACCCGTTCGATCTTCCAGTTAGCCCGGTTATCTAGGATCTCCAACCGTTCTTCGTCCCAGCCCCATTCACTGACCACCTGGCTGAGGATTTCCCGCCGCCAACCGGTACTGACGTTGTTGGACTGCGACAGCTTCTCGCAGACCTTCAGATAGAAGCAGCGGCGAACCAGGTCAAGGCGGGTGGTATCGTTGATTTCGGTCAGGTAGTGGGTGACGCGCTCCAGCATCATGCAATAGGCATCAAGGCCGAAGCAGACGATCTCACCCCGGTGCAGACGATGTTTGATCCCCATCGCCAGCAACTGAGTTTTCGGGTATTCCCACGAATAGGCTTCGAGCAGCAGCGTTTTCAGCACCGCCTTGTAGGGCGAATCAATGCTCTTATACAGCTGCCACAGGCTGGCACCGAAGTACTCTTCGGCGGAGAGCGTGCTCAATCCGCCGAGATCCAGCCACTCATTCGGGGTTAATACGCCCTGGGAGTAGAGCGAAAGCACATATTCATCGTAATGCGCTTCCTCTTCGCCCGGCACCATGTTCCACAGGAGACGTTTCCCCGCCAGACGCACTGCCGTGCGATAGAACTCATCAAGCAACAGAATATGTTGGGTCGAGCCGCAGTCTTCACCGCCCAGGCTGCCGCTTTCGTTATGGCGGAAGCGGTTTTCGTCGATCAGGAAGAAGCTGACTTCCACTCCCATCGAGGCTGCCCATTTCTCCAGCAGGCTGCATTTTTGCTGCAGGCGGTTGCGCTCTTCGTTGTCCAGCCAGGATTGATGGCAGACCCAGATATCCAGATCCGAAGTGCAACTCTGGCCGATCGAGGAGGTGCTGCCCATGGAATAAAGCGCCGTAATCGGCAGTTCGCCCGTGGCCATTTTTTCAAACGGGCTGCCCCATTTATCTTCTAAATCATTGAGATAATCTTGCTGGGTTTCATCAGGCGTGTAGAGGCAGATGCCATGGGGAACGTTACCGTTGAGGTAGCCCGGCATCAGTGGATGATGGTGGTGCAATAAGGTAGGCAGCAAACTGTAGACCCGTTGGAACGCGGGCTTCATGGCCGCCAGGGCACGATCGACACGTAGTTGGTTGATCGCATCCAGTCTTTGTTTCAGTGTCTCGATGTAGAGGTACAAGACGTCTCGCCTGATTATCCTGATGCTTGAAGAAAACCCGTATTCCCGCAGCGTCTTTAGTTTAGAAGAATATTTGACGACTTATTGCTGGAAACGTGATCAATCTAACACCTTGCTGATTGACCGTAAAGGAGGTAAAGCGACACACTTATCGTAGCGCTTCTATAAACGATTTACCTGTAGTGTGAACTGTCGCCAACTTCCCCTCATGCCCCTTTGATTCCGTTGTCCTTTCTCCGCCTGTGGCTTCTTGCACTGACAGTTTTGATCCTCAGTGGTAGGATGGACGGCGAATTATAAAAACGGTAACCAGCATGTTAGACAAAATTATTCGAATTGCCACCCGTCAGAGCCCACTTGCCCTATGGCAAGCACACTATGTTCAGCAGCGCCTGATGGCTAGCCATCCGGGCCTGCAGGTGGAACTGGTGCCGATGGTCACGCGCGGCGACATCATTCTGGATACGCCGCTGGCCAAGGTTGGCGGTAAGGGCCTGTTCGTCAAAGAACTTGAGCTGGCTCTGCTGGAAGGCCGGGCAGACATTGCCGTGCACTCGATGAAAGACGTGCCCGTCGACTTCCCCGCCGGCTTGGGGCTAGTCACCATCTGCGAACGTGACGATCCGCGTGACGCTTTCGTTTCCAACAACTTTGCCTCGCTCGATCAATTGCCGCTGGGCAGCGTGGTCGGTACCTCCAGCCTGCGCCGTCAATGCCAGCTGCGTCGCCATCGCCCGGATCTGATCGTGCGCGATCTGCGGGGCAACGTCGGCACGCGGTTAGGCAAGCTGGATAACGGCGATTACGACGCCATTATTCTGGCCGTGGCCGGGTTAAAACGTCTGGGCCTGGAACAGCGTATCCGTTGCCCGCTGAGCGCGGAAGAATCCTTGCCCGCTGTCGGCCAGGGCGCGGTCGGTATCGAATGCCGCCTTGACGATGACGTCACCCGCGCCTTGCTGGCCCCTCTCAACCACCGCGAAACCGAAATCCGTGTCCGCGCCGAACGGGCGATGAACACCCGGTTGGAAGGTGGCTGCCAGGTTCCTATCGGCAGCTATGCCGAACTGACAGGCGATGAGCTGTGGTTACGTGCGCTGGTCGGCGCCCCGGACGGCAGCCAGATGGTTTGCGGTGAACGCCGTGGCCCGTCAGCACAGGCTGAACAAATGGGCGTAGAACTGGCAGAAGAACTGTTGGCTGCCGGTGCCCGTGAGATCCTGCATGACGTTTATCAGGGAAACCCTCCTGCATGACCATTCTGGTAACCCGCCCTTCTCCCGCCGGGGAACAACTGGTGAGCCGCCTGCGCGCACTTGGCCGGGTTGCCTTCCATGCACCGCTGATCGACTTCGCCCCCGGTAACGATCTTGCCCGCTTACCTCAGGGGCTGGCAGAGTTGCAGGCAGGCGATCTGGTATTTGCCCTGTCGCAGCACGCCGTCAGCTATGCCAGTTCGGTCATCAATCGTGCCGGGCTTCAATGGTCTGGCCAGTTGTCCTATTATGCTATTGGCCGCACCACCGCATTGGCAATGCATCGCATCAGCAGCCTGCCGGTAGACTATCCGCGTGAACGTGAAATCAGCGAAATGCTGCTGCTGCTGCCCACGTTGCAGCAGCTCGCCGGTAAACAGGCATTGATCATGCGGGGCAATGGTGGCCGTGAACTGCTGGGCGAGACGTTGGCCGAGCGGGGTGCGGCGGTAAGCTATTATGAATGTTATCAACGCAGCCCGGTGCACTATGATGGCAGTGAGCAAAGCGCCCACTGGCAACGCGCCGGTATCGATACGCTGGTGGTGACCAGCGGTGAAATGTTACAACAGCTCTATACTTTAGTTCCTGATTACTATCGTTCTTCGTGGCTGTTACGTTGTCGCCTGATAGTGGTCAGTGAACGTCTTGCTACCCTGGCCCAGGAGCTGGGTTGGAGCACAATTCGGGTAGCTGAAAACGCAGATAATGACGCGCTGATCCGCGCGCTACAATAACCTGACTATGGGATGTGCCACTATGACGGAACAAAACACTCCATCCGCCGCGGTTGAAGAATCAAACCCAGCGGTTGAGAGCCCCCAGCAGCCAGCCGCTGACCACCGGAAAGGTAAGAATACCGGCCCGGTATTGGGTGCGATTGCCATCGTGCTGGTCATCGCCCTGGGTGCTGGCGGCTATTACCACACGCACCAACAGGCGCAGACATTGATCGCCGCCAACCAGGCCTTGCAGCAACAGTTGGCAGAGCTGAAGCAGAGCCAGCAGCAGGAAAAGAGCGCGCTGGAAGGCTTGCTGCAACAGCAGGGTAAAACGCTGGAGGCCGCCGATCGCGAGCAAACCTCGCTGGTACGTCAGCTCAATGAACTGCAAGATAAGGTTGCCACCATTTCCGGCAGCGATGCCAAAACCTGGCTGCTGGCACAGGCGGACTTCCTGGTGAAAATGGCGGGCCGCAAACTGTGGGGCGATCAGGATGTCACCACCGCGGCCGCGCTGCTGAAAAGCGCCGACGCCAGCCTGGCAGAGATGAACGATCCGAGCCTGATCGATATTCGCCGCGCCATCACCGAAGATGTCAGCACCCTCTCCGCCGTGGCGCAGATAGATTTTGACGGCATCATCCTGAAGGTCAACCAACTCTCCAATCAGGTCGACGACCTGCGTCTGGCGGATAATAACCGTGACGAACGGCCGATGGATGAAGACGACGGCGAACTGTCCAGCTCATTGAGCGAATGGCGTCAAAACCTGACCAAGAGCTGGCACAACTTTATGGCGGACTTTATTACCGTCCGTCGCCGTGATAGCAGTGCCGAACCGCTACTGGCGCCGAATCAGGATGTTTACCTGCGTGAGAATATCCGTTCGCGCCTGCTGGTTGCCGCGCAGGCAATCCCTCGTCATCAGAACGAAGTGTTCAAGCAGTCGCTGGAAACGGTATCGACCTGGGTACGCGCCTACTTCGATACTACCGATCCAGCCACCAAGGCATTCCTGGAAGAGTTGGATAACCTGAGCCAGCAATCGATCTCCATGGACGTCCCAGGCCAGCTGAAAAGCCAGCCGATGCTGGAAAAACTGATGCAGACCCGGGTACGTAATCTGTTGGCCCAGGCCCCTGCCACTCACCAGGAGGGATAAGCCATGTTACGCGTGTTATTCCTGTTTCTGGTGCTGATTGCCAGCCTGGTACTGGGGCCGATGCTGGCCGGGCACCAAGGCTATGTGCTGATCCAGACCGATAATTACAATGTCGAAACCAGCGTGACCGGTCTGGTGATTATGGCGGTGCTGCTGTTCCTGGTGCTGTTTGTCATCGAATGGATCCTGCGCCGCGTCTTCCGCACTGGCGTGCGCACCCGCGGCTGGTTCCTTGGCCGCAAACGCAGCCGCGCCCGTAAGCAAACCAAAGCGGCGCTGATCAAACTGGCGGAAGGGGATTACAAGCAGGTAGAGAAACTGCTGACCCGCAATGCCGATCATGCGGAGCAACCGGTAGTGAACTACCTGCTGGCGGCAGAAGCGGCGCAGCAACGTGGCGATGACTTCCGCACCAATCAGTATCTGGAGCGTGCCGCAGAGGCCGCCGATACCGACCAGTTGCCGGTAGACATTACCCGCGTACGTATTCAGTTGGCCCAGGGTGAAGCCCATGCGGCACGGCACGGCGTCGATCGCTTGCTGAATCAGGCACCGCGTCACCCGGAAGTACTGCGGCTGGCGGAGCAGGCTTATCTGCGCACCGGTGCTTATGCCTCACTGCTGGAAATTCTGCCTTCAATGAGCAAAATCAACCTGCACAGTGAAGAAGAACTGCAAGCTTTACAGCAGCAGGCCTATATCGGCCTGATGAATCAGGCTATGGCCGATGAAGGCAGTGAAGGATTGAAGCGCTGGTGGAAAGATCAGAGCCGTAAAATTCGCCACGAAATCCCGCTACAGGTGGCGATGGTGGAACATCTTATTGAGTGTGATGACCATGAACTGGCACAAAGCATTGTGCTGGACGGCCTGAAACGCCAATACGACGAGCGGCTGGTGCTGTTGATCCCACGCATCAAGTCTGGCAACCCGGAGCAGTTGGAAAAAGCGTTACGCCAACAGATCAAGCAGCATGGCGCGACACCGTTGCTTAACAGCACGCTGGGTCAGTTACTGATGAAGCACGGTGAATGGCAGCAAGCCAGCGATGCGTTCCATGCGGCACTGCAACAGCGGCCAGATGCGTATGACTACGCCTGGCTGGCAGATGCGTTGGATAAACTGCACCGCAGCGATGAAGCCACACAGATGCGCCGTGAAGGGCTGATGTTAACGCTCAAGCAAAACGGCGAGTAGCACGTCGGTTGGCTTTGTCAGGGCTCAGCATACCGTGCTGGGCCTTTTTTTTGCCTGAAACTTTCCTTGGGGCAAAAAAAAACACTTGCCGCAAGGCAAGTGTATAAAAAAAGCAATCAGGTCTAGGACAACTGGGGTGGTGCCTCACTCAACGTTTTGCCCGGAGTGTGATGAAGCCGTTGCAAGCAACCCTTTCATCGTTCAGGTGGGCAATAGGCACCCTAAAATCGGCTCTGCATCATTCCTGGGTTTATGAGGCCTAAGGCGAACATAAGAAGTGGAATGAGCATCTACGATAGAGATAATGCACTTGGCGTGCCAACTTCTGACTAATGGGAGCCAATAAGTAAAAAATAAACTCATCATATTGAATATAAAGGATTTAAAATGATTAACGTTGAACCCTCTGATTTTCCTGTCTGTTCGCTGCAATTTTCCCCTCTACGGATCCTGTCGCCTTAAAACGACGGGTTAGCGAGAAGTCTTTTTTATTTATTAAAATCATCAGGTTAAATGTCTCAAACTGACGACAACAGGCATACCCATAAAGGACAAAAGGAGACAGGTTGAAATTTCTCAGGTTTTTCCAAGAGAAAGCCGCTCTTTAAAATAAAGAGCCAGTTTAATATTTTTATGAGATACATCACAAAATACTTGATCGATTTGGCGGCCAAGTGTAGCTGTTATCTGGGGCGATGCTGGCATGAAGCCGATATGCTCCAGAAGTCGCTGCGTTGTTTACCTCATTTCATACCCTGCCATTTTCCCAGCTTTGCTCTCCTGCTTGCTTCCGTTCATACCCTTGTAAGGCCCAACTATCCTCACGCCTCCACAATTTCATCCAGTATAAAAAGCAAAAAGCCCGCTCATTGCTGAACGGGCTACACAAATTCCAGACGTAAAAAAGCCCGCTTTAAAAGCGGGCTTTCTTGAATGTGGTCGGCGAGAGAGGATTCACTCGTATCGTCCATGATACTCGCCCCTTCGGGGTATCGCTGACGCGATATGCAAATCTGTTCCCGACAGATTTGTCGACCTCCGCGGAGGTTGCTCATACTCATAAACTTCAGACGTAAAAAAACCTGCTTAAAAAGCAGGTCTCTTTGAAATTGGTCGGCGAGAGAGGATTCGAACCTCCGACCCACTGGTCCCAAACCAGTTGCGCTACCAAGCTGCGCTACTCGCCGATTTCTTGTTGCCTATACTACCGAACTTTCCAGCCTATGTCTATGTAAATATTAAATTTATCAGACATTTTGTGTGTGGTGCGAAGAGAGGGACTTGAACCCTCACGTCCGTAAGAACACTAACACCTGAAGCTAGCGCGTCTACCAATTCCGCCACCTTCGCACTGTCACAAAACAGCTTTCAATTCTTTTACTTTACCCTAGGTAAAGTGGGGTGGCTAATGGGGCTCGAACCCACGACAACTGGAATCACAATCCAGGGCTCTACCAACTGAGCTATAGCCACCATAACTACTTTATCTACTGCTTACTTCACGCGGTAATCATACCACCGCAGCTCCTGCGCACAAAATTAATGGCGCGCCCGACAGGATTCGAACCTGAGACCTCTGCCTCCGGAGGGCAGCGCTCTATCCAGCTGAGCTACGGGCGCGTAGCGCCGTTTCGGGTGGGGATACTACGGTTTTATGCCCATCCTGTCTAGTGCTTTTTCTCAGAAATGTTGAGTTCGCTGACCCTTTGCTCACTCTTGCAGCAGAAAGGGCCCGGCAAGGCTCTTTTCTTAAGCTTAGCGCTGACTTTCTGTCCGCTTTTCAGGCTGATGATGAACTTTGTGCATACCGAATACAAAGTAGCACAGGCTCACCGCAGCCAGGAAAATCATCCCCACCACCAACGAAATCCGCGTATCCGGATTGATCCCCATGCCAACCAGCACACAAATCAGGAAAGCGATGGTCAGGTAGTTCATGTAAGGAAACATAAATGACTTGAAGCTGTGTGTCTTCATCGCTTCTTTATGGGCACGGCGGAAGTAGATCTGGCTGATCAGCACCACAAACCACGGCATCATGCCCGGCAGCACGCTGGCGCTGTAGACATAGACGAACACCTGCTGAGGATTGGGGATAACGTAGTTCAGCGCCGATCCCACCAACAGGCAAATAATTGTGATGGCGATACAGTTGACCGGCACGCCGCTGGCGGAAAGCCTGGTCAATGCCACAGGCAGTTGGCGGTTCTTGGCCAAGGCATAGAGCATGCGGCCGCCGCTATACATGCCGCTGTTGCAGCCGGAGAGCGCGGCGGTCAGCACCACAAAGTTGATGATACCGGCGGCGGCGACGATACCAATCTTGGCAAAAGTCAGCACAAACGGGCTGCCAGCGGTGCCGATGCCGTTCCACGGGAAGATGGTGACAATCACGAAGATGGCCCCGACATAGAAAATCAGAATGCGCCAAAGGATGTTGTTGATCGCACGTTTAAGCGTCACCTGCGGGTTTTTGGCTTCCCCGGCGGTAATGCCGACCAGTTCAACCCCTTGGTAAGAAGCCACAACGATACACAGGGCGAACAGGAAGCCTTTCCAGCCACCGGCAAAGAAGCCGCCATGAGCCGTCAGGTTGGCAAAGCCCGTCGGCTGCCCGCCGTTACCGAAGCCGAAGAAGATCACCCCTAAGCCCACCAGGATCATCACGATAATGGTGGTGACCTTAATCATGGCAAACCAGAACTCCAGCTCACCGTACAGGCGCACCGCCGCCAGGTTGGCTAACGCGACCATAGCTACCGCAATTAACGCAGGCAACCACTGCGGTATCTCTGGGAACCAAAACTGCACATAGACACCGATAGCCGTGATTTCCGATATTCCCACAGCGAGCCACATAAACCAATAGCCCCAAGCGGTGAGATAGCCGAAAAAGGGGTTCATGTATTTGTGCGCATAGACGGCGAAAGAGCCCGCCACCGGCTCCAGGAACAGCATCTCCCCCATCGAACGCATGATGAAGAATACAAACAGGCCGGCGATGATATAGGCCAGCAGCACCGAAGGCCCGGCCCATTTCAACGTACTGGCCGATCCCATAAACAGACCCACGCCAATCGTGCCACCCAGGGCGATCAGCTCTATATGTCGCGCTTCTAACCCGCGATGTAAACCCGGTGGCTTTTCTTTGCTTGCCATAAATCCTCAGTCATATTTTTTATGATGTTGTTTGCCTGCCGATCGGTGCCGGTCATTATTGTTTTAGACAAGTTGAGTGTAATTCATCCCCCGCCGGGCAAAACGGAACTTAAGGAGTCATCCGCACAATTTAATTGCGGGGAAGTGCCGCTGCGGCCTGGGGAAATTTTCGGGCGCTATGGTTTCGCATTTTGCCGCCATAAGCAAACCGCAAATTAAAACCTTATGGAATAAGTGACGAGGGAATGATTAACCGAGGTTATAGCTTTGACCACGTTATGGCCGATAGGGAGATTATTTGCGCAAGACAGACGCTGGAGCAACGGAGGGGCTGCTCCAGCCGAAGGATCACATCTTGCCGGTATAGTAATAACCGACGAACTTGAGTAGCCGAAGTTGGCGGCGAATACGGCTCGGCTGGCTGAGCAGGCGGTAGAGCCACTCCAGACCGAGATTCTGCCACACCTTGGGCGCACGCTTCACATGGCCGGTAAACACGTCATAGGTGCCGCCTACCCCCATATACAGCGCCTGTGGATGAACCTTGCGGCAATCCCGCATCAGAATTTCCTGCTTTGGCGATCCCATTGCCACGGTCACGATCGCCGCGCCGCTGGCGCTAATGCGTGCAAACAGCGCATCCCGCTGTTCCGGCTTGAAGTAGCCATCCTGGCTACCCACCAGATTCACATTCCATTGGCTACGCAGCTTCTGCTCGGTCTCTGCCAGCACCGAAGGCTTGCCGCCAACCAGAAACACCGGCGTGCCTTCCTGACCGGCGCGCTGCATCATGGCTTCCCACAGATCGGCCCCGGCCACGCGAGACACCTCCGCGCCAGGATACTTGCGGCGGATGGAGCGCACCATGCTGATGCCGTCGGCATATTTGTACTCCGCCTCATCCAACAGGGCATGTAGCGCCGGATCGGTTTCTGCATTGAGGATTTTTTCGGCGTTCATCGCCACCAGGGTACCTTGCTTTACCCTGCCACCGTCGAACAGAAAATCCATGCACTGCGCCATGCTGCGAAACCCCCACAGGCTGAAACCACGCAGCTCATACGTGGGAACCGAAATATTTGCTTCCATTGTCACAGTTACCTTGGCACAAGGGAGTTGGCAACGGGGGCCAACGCACGCTTGCGCATCATTCGAGTCTTGATAAGCCCGGCAGCATCAAACAGCCAGTACAGTAATTTTGCCAATACCAGGCAGGCACCAAAAATGATGCAGAAGAACACCACGCGTGAGACAAAAGAATCTACCCCCTCACGCGCCAGCACGATGATATTAAACACCGCGCCAAAACAGAATCCTTGCAAAATCGCCGCCTTAAAGCGGTTCCGTTCACTTTTGCCCAGTTCATACAGCCAGTCGAACCACTTGATGATCAGGCCCACCACAATGGCGCCCAGCGGGATAAACAGCACCCCACCCATCACCACCAGCGAACCAATCAGCGTCGGGGAAATCGCCAGCCCAGAGTGGTTATCCAGCACTTCCCAGGTAAAGTAGTTGGCAGTATTCAGCACCAGCTCAGGCCGCCCCGGCCACAGCCAGGCAGGGATAAAGACATAGAAATCACGCACTATCGGGGCTAGCCCCTGGAAATCGATCTTGTCGTAATTTTGCAGCAACAGCCCCAGATTCTCCCACGGCGAGAAGGTATCACGGGTCAGATACAGGAAAGTGTAGAACGCTTCCGGGCCGCTGACGTCCAGGCTATAGCGCTTCAACGCCAGCCAGAACATGCCGACAATGCCGAAGACCCCGGCGGCTACCAGCATCCACAGCGAGATCCAGCCGCGCACAATGCCGATAAACAAGAATAGAGCGAAAGCGATGATGATATTGGCACGGGTACCGCCTACGATCACGTAGGTCAGAATGCCAAACGCCACCGTGGCCGCCAGGAAGAAGAACCAGGCACGCAAATCCTGCTTAAGGAAATAGACCACCAGCATCGCCGGGATAAAGAAGTAGAAGAAGCGCTTGAGCGCTACCCCTGAGACATCACTGGAGAAAATCTGGCTGTAGGAGTTGAGCTTGAACAGCAGGAAGCCGTTCTGCATAAAGAAGATGCCCACGGTGCCGATCGCCACCAGCGCCAGCAATATCCAGGTGATATGCGTCTCTACCCGGTTCATGGTGAACACTGGCTTATGCGGCTGGCTGCTACGCTTACGCAACCGCGTCTTGTAGCTGACGTAGTAAATCGCGTAGAAGGCGGTGGCAGAAAGAATGGCATACAGCAGGAACTCAACCGGCACCACGGCCACGTCAAACTGGAACACCAGCAGGCAGGTCAGCGGGAAGCCAAAGTAAAACGTCAGCAGATAGAGCAAGGAAAAGAAGACGTTAAAGTTGAAGCGGACGCGCCGAAACTCCTGATAGGTCAGAGTCAGCACAAACAGCGCCCCGATCAGGTAGACGACAAACAACCCGCCAAACTGTGCCAGCGTCATGGGTTTTCCCCCGCCGCCAGCGCCAATGCCTGCTGCCAGCCATCCACGTAGTTCGGATTGAAAAAGGCGATGGACTGCTTATCCAGCGTTGCCAGTTGGCGCTGTGATTCGCGTACCACCGCTTCGTCCAACGAATCGCCATAGAACAGCACCGGTAGATGCTGCTCGGCCAGGTCTTGCCAGAACGGGTTCTTGCGGCTGAGCACAAAAGGCACGCCAAACTGGATCAACAGGCACAGCGTACCGATCCCCTGCTGGCGGTCGAAAATGAAGTAGCCGAGATCGCACTCACGCAGGATATTGAGATAATCGTCAAACGCCACCTGCTGGGTCAGCAGTTGCAGATTCTGTTCGGGGAACAGCTTCAGGCCCGCTGCGCGCACCTGGGCAATATAGGCGTCGTTATTGGCCGGATAGCCCATCGGCAAAATCACCCGCACCTTGTCACCAAATTGCTGATGGATCGCCTGCAACGCCTCAATATGGCGGTTGGTGGTATCGCCAGAGTTGCCCACCAGGATGGTCATCGGCCCAGCCAGGTTCTTTTCGACTTCAATACCTGTCAAAGCAGGGTCCATCCGCGTCGGGAAATACAGCAGCGAGGCCGGAACGCGCGCGTGCCGCTGCTGGTAATGGATCAGGTCGCCTCGGGTGGCAAACACGTGGCCAACCCGCCCTTGGGCAATGCGGCGCAGCACGTAGAACAGGCGATATTTCCAACTGGTGGCGTTTTCATACAGATCGGCCCCCCAGATATGCCAGCTCACCTGGCGCGACTTGATCTTGCCACTCAGCAAGGCCAACCACAGCGCCGCGTTAAACTGACCATGCAGGAACAGGCGGGTATCACGGTTGGCCTTGGCACGGGCAATCACTGCCTCTGCAAGGCTCTTTTTGCCGGGGAAAGCCTCGATGGTCAGTTTGGGAAAGTGGCCCAACGCGGCCACGTCTTTGGCTGCTACCATGAAGTGACACACTTGTTCTGCGGGCAGGCGTTCGGCCAGCACGTCATTAAAGAAGCGCAGCACCGTCTGATTATGATGCGGGATATCAGATCCCAGTACGTGGATTAGTATGGTCATACTCGTCTACGATAAAGAATAAATACGCAGCTACAGAGCGCAAAATACACGATGTAGGTTGCCATATAAGCCTGTGCCGCCCCCAATGCGCCGTGCAGCGGGATCAGCCAGTGCGAGAACAGCGTCAGCAAGGCGAACTGGCTGACCTCTGCCAGAATATAAAAACGTAGCGACGCCTTGGCGATCACCAGGTAACCGAAGACGTAGGCCCCAACTTTCAGCACGTCCCCCACCAGTTGCCAGGCAAACAGATCGCGCATGGCAACGAACTTCTCAGAGAACAGCAGCCAGATGGCGAAGTCACGCAGCAGCCAGACAGTAAAGCTGGCAGCGGCGACCGCAGGCAGCACAAACTTCAGCGAGCGCACGATCTCCCGCGAAATGGCGCTTTTCTCTTGCAAACGCGATAGCGTTGGCAGCAGATAAACGGTGAACGAAGCGGTAATAAACTGCAGGTAGGCATCAGAGATACTGCTCACCCCTTGCCAGATCCCCACTTCGTCCCAACCATAATGTTCCGCCAACAGATTACGCATCATTACATAGGCGACCGGCAAGGTCACGGAGGTGATCAGCGCCATCAGGGTAAACTTACCGAGATGGCTGGCGAGCGCTTTATCCCAGGCCAGCGCCAGATAGCGCAGCGGCAGCGCCTTGCGCCGCCACAGCATGAAACCGGCAGGCAGCACGACCAAGGCAGGAACCAGAGCCAGCCCGGCCAACGCACCTTCATAACCGCCCAGCTTAAAGCACAGCGTAAAGGCCACCACGCCGATCAGGCTACCGGCGATCACCGCCAGGGCGTTACCCATCGCATCGCGATAACCTTTGAGGATCGCCAGAAACAGGTTGGCGTAGGCAATCCCCATCTGGATAAACGCCACCGCCCGCACCACGTTCACATAGTCGCCATGGCCAAACAGCCCACGGCTGATCGGTTCGGCGGCGAACAAGAACACCAGCGCCAGCAGGGTTGAGAAGCCCAGCACGATGCTGGATGCGGTACCCACCGCCATCCGCAACCGCTGCGGATCCTGATGGTACTCCGCCACATACTTGGTGATACCGTTAAAAATCCCGGCACCCGACAGCACGCCCAGCACGGTGATCAACTGACGGAAGTTACCCGCCTGCCCGACCCCGCTGGGGCCGAAGGCCACCGCCAGCATTTTTACCACCAGCAACCCCACGCCGATCTTGATCAGCGTGGAGCCTGCGGTCCAAATCGATGCTTTTGCCAGCGACATATCAGGCGAAGAAGCTCAGGATGGTATTGATCACCGTGCGTTGATTGACGTCTGACATGTTAAAGAACAGCGGCAGACGCACCAGGCGCTCGCTCTCTTTGGTCGTGAAGCGGTCTTCGCCGGAGAAACGGCCAAACTTCTCACCCGCTGGGCAGGCATGCAGTGGGATGTAGTGGAACACCGACATGATTTCGGCTTCTTTCAGGTAGTCGATAAACGCGGTGCGATCCTGCACGTCTTTCAGCTTAATGTAGAACATATGGGCGTTATGTACGCAGTTGGCCGGAATGGTCGGCAAGGCGATACGCCCCGCAGCCGCCAACGGTTTGAACGCATCGTAATAGTTCTGCCACAGCTTCAGGCGGCGCTGGTTGATCGGCTCGGCGGCTTCCAGTTGCGCCCACAGATAAGCGGCTTGTAGATCTGACATCAGATAGCTGGAACCAATATCGCGCCAGGTATATTTGTCCACCTGACCACGGAAGAACTGGCTGCGGTTGGTGCCTTTTTCACGGATCACTTCGGCACGATCGATCAGGGCCGGGTCGTTAATCAGCGTCGCGCCACCTTCACCGCCAGCGGTGTAGTTTTTGGTCTCATGGAAGCTGAAGCAGCCGATATGGCCGATGGTCCCCAAGGCTTTGCCTTTATAGGTCGACATTACGCCCTGCGCAGCATCTTCTACCACCATCAGGTTGTACTTCTTCGCCAACGCCATGATGGTGTCCATTTCGCAGGCAACGCCAGCGTAATGCACCGGTACGATGGCACGGGTTTTATCGGTGATCGCCGCTTCAATCTTGGTTTCATCGATGTTCATGGTGTCTGGACGCAGATCGACAAACACCACCACCGCACCGCGCAACACAAAGGCGTTAGCGGTGGATACAAAGGTGTAGCTCGGCATGATCACTTCATCACCTGGCTGGATGTCCAGCAGGATGGCGGCCATTTCCAGTGACGCGGTGCAAGACGGCGTCAGCAGCACTTTCGGGCAGCCGAAATGCTGTTCCATCCACTGCTGGCAGCGACGGGTAAAACCACCGTCCCCACAGAGTTTGCCGCTATTCATCGCAGCCTGCATGTAATCGAGTTCTGTGCCAACAACCGGTGGAGCGTTAAATGGGATCATGTAAACCTCTATAGAACCAATACGCGGTGCTTTCTAGGATGGCACCGTGCCGTTGATAGAGCCGTAACGCGGCAATATTACTTATCTGAGTCGCGATCCGCAGGCGCTGCAGCCGTTGCTGCTGGCACCAGGCAATCGCGGCAGTCATCAGCCGAGAACCGGTCCTTTTACCTTGTACACCCGGGAATGCCGCCAACAGGCCGATACGCGCTTCTTGCTGGCCGATATCACGCAAGCTGACAAACCCTTCTGGCTCCCCATCGCTGCCCAGCACTAGCAGGCATTGATGGTCAAACGTTCCCAGCACCGCTTTTTCAATCCAGGTGGCGTAAAAACGCCCGCTGTCCTGCGGCTGATACCAAGGCGCACGAAAACGGCTGGCGGCAAAAACCTTGGCCGCCACCGTACGCAGCAGTGGAATATCATCAGGCTGGGCGATGCGGATGGCCGGTAAATCTAATGCACAATCCGTGCCAATCGCCAGGGCAAAGTCTACTTCGCCCTCTACCAGCCGAAATCCCACACCAGCCAAGCCATCGGCCAAATCCAGGCGCTGGGCCGGGATCTTGGCCTGAACCAGCGCAAACGCATCCAGTTCGGCTGCCGTCAGCGCAGGAGCCGCATCGTCAAAATGCAGCTTGGCGCAGGTGAGTTGGAAATACTCGCTTTCCCAGCCCAAAGGCTCAATATTGGCGTGGACGGACATGCAGTAAATCCAGTAAGTATTTGCCATAGCCGGTTTTGGCTAACGCCTGCGCCGAACGTCTTACGCCATCATCATCCAGCCAGCCGTTACGCCAGGCGATCTCTTCCAGACAGGCAACCTTGAACCCCTGACGCTTCTCTACCGTCTGCACAAAGGTACTGGCTTCGATCAGGCTGTCGTGGGTGCCGGTATCAAGCCAGGCAAAGCCACGCCCCAGCAGCTCGACGCTCAGTTCGCCACGCTCCAGATACATCTGGTTGATGCTGGTGATTTCCAGCTCGCCGCGTTCGGATGGCTTCACCTGCTTGGCGAAATCCACCACCTGGTTGTCATAGAAATAGAGACCGGTGACCGCCCAGTTGGACTTCGGTTTCAGCGGTTTTTCTTCAATCGACAGTGCGCGGAAGTTATCGTCGAACTCCACTACACCAAAGCGCTCTGGGTCCATGACCTGGTAACCGAATACCGTGGCACCTTTCAGACCCTGAACCACGCTTTTCAGTTTCGGGCTGAAGCCCTGACCGAAGTAGATATTGTCGCCCAGCACCAGGCAGCACGGCTCACCGCCGATAAACTCTTCGCCGATCAGGAAGGCCTGTGCCAACCCGTCCGGGCTCGGCTGTTCGGCGTAGCTGAGGTTGATGCCAAACTCTTCACCGCTGCCCAGCAAACGGCGAAACGAGGGCAGATCTTCGGGCGTAGAGATAATCAGAATATCGCGGATCCCGGCCAGCATCAGCACCGAGAGCGGATAGTAAATCATCGGTTTATCGTAAATGGGCAGCAATTGCTTGGAGACGCCGCGGGTGATCGGGTGTAAACGCGTCCCCGAACCGCCGGCTAGAATAATACCTTTCATCGTCACTCCTGACTCACCTTCGTTACGCGAAAGTTCTTTTTGCCATACGTTAAGTAAACATACCCAATAGATTTCGAGTCACAGCCAGGCGGCAAGTACGTCAGTCCCCAGGAGCTTATAACATAATAAGTGACTGGGGTTGACGTTCGCAGCCAACAACGCTGTGGCTTGAAAGATGAAGGGTATTACTGACTTAAGCCTAAACGTTCTCCTGCATAGGAACCGTCTTGCACGCGGCGCCACCAGGTTTCATTGTTCAGATACCAGGAAACCGTCTTGCGGATGCCGCTTTCAAAGGTTTCCTGTGGGTGCCAACCCAGCTCACGTTCAATTTTGCCCGCATCGATGGCATAGCGCATATCGTGGCCAGGACGATCTTTGACGTAGGTGATCAGATCGCGATATTTCGCCACGCCCTGCGGTTTGTTCGGTGCCAGCTCTTCCAACAGATCGCAGATGGTCTGTACCACTTCGATATTTTTGCGTTCGTTGTGGCCGCCGATGTTATAGGTTTCCCCAATCACGCCTTCCGTCACTACCTGATATAACGCCCGTGCGTGGTCTTCCACAAACAGCCAGTCACGCACCTGTGCCCCATCACCGTAAACCGGCAGCGGTTTGCCGGAGATGGCATTGAGGATCACCAGCGGCACCAGCTTCTCTGGGAAGTGGTAAGGGCCGTAGTTGTTAGAGCAGTTGGTCACAACGGTTGGGAAACCGTAGGTACGCAGCCAGGCACGCACCAGGTGGTCACTCGATGCCTTGGAGGCTGAGTACGGGCTGCTTGGCGCGTAAGGCGTGGTTTCGGTAAACAGATCGTCGGTGCCGTGCAGGTCGCCATACACTTCATCGGTAGAGATATGATGGAAGCGGAAAGCCTGCTTTTTCTCTGCCGCCAGTGCCTGCCAATAATGGCGGGCGGCCTCCAGCATGGTGTAAGTGCCCACGATGTTGGTTTCGATAAAGGCCGCCGGGCCGTCGATAGAACGGTCAACGTGGCTTTCCGCCGCCAGGTGCATCACGAAATCCGGCTGGTACTGCGCAAATACGCGGTCCAAAGCGGCACGGTCGCAGATATCAACCTGCTCGAAAGCATAGCGTTCATTGTCAACCACACCGGCCAATGACTCCAGGTTACCGGCATAGGTGAGCTTATCAACCACCACCACGCTGTCGCGGGTCCCCTCGATGATATGTCTTACCACGGCAGAGCCGATAAATCCGGCACCACCGGTGACCAAAATACGTTTCAACGCCAAACTCCTTTGGTGTCCACGATCCAGGACTGCTTAATCTCTTCCGGCCTGATCGCCTTGAATTCTTTATGATCGACCAACATCACGATCACATCCGCCTGCTGTAAGGCCTCAGGCAGTTTTTTCAGCGTAACGTGGCCCGCCAGTGACTTCGGCAGTTGTTCAACGTTAGGCTCGACCGCCAAGGTTTCACCCACGTGCCAATCGGCAATCAGGTGGGCTACTTCAACCGCCGGGCTTTCACGCAGGTCGTCGATATTAGGTTTGAACGCCAAACCGAAGCAGGCAATTTTCACTTCAGAAGCGCGCTTGTTGGTGGCCGCCAGACAATCTGCCACAGCAGCCTTGACTTGATCGACCACCCAGAGCGGTTTGCCGTCGTTAACCAGGCGCGCAGTATGGATCAGACGAGCCTGTTGCGGGTTCTGCGCCACGATAAACCAAGGATCAACGGCGATACAGTGCCCGCCCACGCCTGGGCCAGGTTGCAGAATGTTGACGCGCGGATGGCGGTTGGCCAGGCGGATCAGTTCCCACACGTTGATGCCTTGATCGGCACAGATCAGCGAAAGCTCGTTGGCAAACGCGATGTTAACGTCGCGGAAGCTGTTTTCCGTCAGTTTGCACATCTCGGCGGTGCGCGAGTTGGTGATCACACACTCACCTTCGAGGAAAATCTTGTACAGCGCACTGGCGCGCTCGGAGCATTTTGGCGTCATCCCGCCGATCACACGGTCATTCTGGATCAGCTCAACCATCACCTGCCCAGGCAGCACGCGCTCAGGGCAGTAGGCAATGTTCACGTCAGCCTGCTCACCGGCATCCTGCGGGAAGCTCAGATCGCTACGCGCCTCTGCCAGCCACAGGGCCATCTGCTCGGTAGCGCCCACCGGTGAAGTAGACTCCAGGATCACCAAGTCGCCTTTTTTCAGTACCGGTGCCAATGACTTGGCGGCGGCTTCAACATAGGCCAGATCGGGTTCGTGATCCCCTTTGAACGGCGTTGGTACAGCGATCAGGAACGCATCAGCCGCCAGCGGTTTCGTCACCGCCTGCAGATAACCGCCTTCCACCGCTTCTTTTACCACGCGATCCAGATCGGGTTCGACGATGTGGATGGCACCGCGGTTAATGGTATCTACCGCGTGCTGGTTAACATCTACGCCCACCACTTTTTTCTTGCGGGAAGCAAACGCCGCCGCCGTTGGCAAACCGATATAACCCAGGCCAATAACTGAAATAGTGTTAAAACTCATAGTGTCACCTGATGATTCTTTAAAGCTTCGAGGATACGTTGGCAGGCATGCCCGTCACCGTATGGGTTATGCGCCCGGCTCATGGCGTGGTATTCGCCTTCGTCTGTCAATAACCGGGTTACCGCATCAACAATTTTAGCTACGTCCGTTCCCACCAGCTGTACCGTGCCGGCATCTACCGCTTCTGGCCGCTCGGTGGTATCACGCATCACCAACACCGGTTTACCCAGCGATGGCGCCTCTTCCTGAATGCCGCCCGAGTCGGTCAGGATCAGATAAGATCGCGTCATCAGATAGACAAACGGCAGGTAATCCTGCGGATCGATCAGAATGATGTTATCGATCCCCTTCAAAATACGGTTGACCGGCTCGCTGACGTTCGGATTGAGGTGCACCGGATAGACCACCTGCACTTCAGGATGCTGAAGGGCAATCTCGGCCAAGGCGCTACAGATGCGCTCGAACCCACCGCCGAAGCTTTCGCGGCGGTGGCCGGTCACCAGGATCAGCTTTTTGTTGGCATCTAGGAAAGGATAGCGCTGGTCAAGGCTGCTACGCAGCTCTGAGTTGTGCATGATGCGGTCGCGCACCCACAGCAGCGCATCGATCACGGTGTTGCCCGTAACGAAAATATGGTCGTCCCGCAGCGATTCACGCAGCAGGTTCTGCCGTGAGTTTTCGGTTGGCGAGAAGTGATACATCGCCAAATGCCCCGTCAACTTGCGGTTGGCCTCTTCAGGCCACGGAGAATAGAGATTACCGGTACGCAGACCCGCTTCCACATGCCCCACCGGGATACGCTGATAAAACGCCGCCAGGCTGGTCGCCATGGTGGTCGTCGTGTCACCGTGAACCAACACCACGTCCGGCTTAAAGTCCTCCAGTACGCCTTTAATCCCTTCCAGAATGCGGCAGGTGATTTCACTCAGCCCCTGGCCCGGTTTCATAA
The DNA here is from genome assembly GCF_023282985.1 of Serratia silvae. Classification (GTDB taxonomy): domain Bacteria; phylum Pseudomonadota; class Gammaproteobacteria; order Enterobacterales; family Enterobacteriaceae; genus Chania; species Chania silvae. Next base: position 74,691 of record NZ_JAGQDC010000004.1, read on the forward strand.
TATTCAGGTCGTAATCCGGTACGATTTCAAACAAACGCAGTACCTGATCCAGCATCTCACGATGCTGTGCCGTAACGCAGACTCTTGATTCAAAGGCATCATCCTGAGCCAAAGCATGTACCAGAGGTGCCATTTTAATGGCTTCCGGTCTGGTGCCAAAAACAGTCAACACTTTCACAGCGAATCTCTTTTGGTCGGTGAAGCGCAGGCGAACCTGCAAAGTTGGGCACTCAGTGCCCAACAGCGAAATTATTATATTATGAGTTAACGTTGTTCCCGGCGTACCAAGGCAACGCCCGCACCAATCAGGCCACCGATTGCGCCCCACATAATCAGCCAGAATACCCGGCGTGGGCTATCACGTTTCACCGGCTCTTCCGGCGTACGTAAATAGCGGTAGGTCTGGAATTTGGCATCCAACGTCGGGCCGACGTTCAAGGTTGCCAGCATGGCCCGGTTCTGATCGTAACTCAGATCGTAAGCCGGGCCGGAAACCTGTAAACCTTCCAGGCGCGCCTGCAGCATGGGTTTGCCCAGCAAGAACAAATCGGAGTCTGGCAACTGTTCGGCTGGCGTATCGGTCTGCGTACGGCTAATCCCTTGCTGCTCGGCGATTTTCAGCGCCTGCTGCACGGTCTTGAGCTCACGCTGATAAACCGCATCGGCCACCGCTTCCTGGCGTTTGACCTGTGCACTCATCGAGGTGGTACGCGCCGCCCAGGCTCCCTGGATCTCTTCATTCAGATGCTGCGCCGCACGGTGGCTGGCAAAGGCAACATACTGACGCAGCAAATGGTTGGAGTCTGGCGCGGTCTCGGCGGTCAGTTTCACGCTGTCATTCAGCACTTTTTTGTCGTCGCGCGGCGTGAACTGGATATTGTTAATCAAGTCATCAAGCAACGCCGCGTCGGCACGGGCATCCCCTTCCTGGCGCTGTTTGTAGTAATCGCTTTGCAGCCAGAAATCACGGCGCGTGTCATAGGCGGCCAACTGCATGATAAATTCATTATAGGCTTCATCGGCGATGCCTGGCTGATCGCTGGCAACCGCAGGCAGCGTCCGCTGGTCCAGGTTACGCAGGAACTGCTGCTGAGAGTAATATCCCCCCAACGCATTCACCGTTGGCTTATCAGTGATCGCCGTGGCGCTCCACTCCTGTTTCACCAGGTAGGATACGATCAGCGCGACGGCAGCGAACAATACCGCAAAACCGATAATCCATTTTTTGCCACGCCACAGGGTGCCGCATAGACCACGGATATCGAGTTCGTTATCGACCACCGGGGTATTCTTGTCAGACGTTGTTTCAGGATTCATCACTGCCCTAAAGCCTCAGGTTAAGGTACTTGCTTATTGTTCGTTGCATTTCGCAGACGGCGCTTGAGACGTTTGATATAGCGCGCGACCCGCCATGCACGTTTGATGCAATAGCCATAGAAGAAGAATGCAAGCAAGAATAATGCCAACATAAACCATTCAGGTATGAAAGTCAGGCGTTCACCTATCACGCCAATCGCTGCCAACAGCGCTGCGGCCAAGGTGATGAGCACAAAGGCCTGACGAGGCGTAAAGCCCGCGCGCATAATCAAATGGTGAATGTGTTGACGGTCTGGCGAGAACGGGCTCATGCCCTTACGCAGACGGCGATACATGATGGCAATCATATCCATCAGCGGGATGGCGATAATCCACAACGCGGTGACCGGTTTGATCGGATGGCTTGGCCCTTGCGAGCTTTGCACCAGCAGCCAGATGGCGGTAAAGCCGATCAGCGTACTGCCGGCGTCACCCATAAAGACCTTATAGCGACGGCCAAGGATGCCGAGGTTAAGCAGAATATAGGGAACAATAGCCGCCAGCATCGCGAAGCACCAGAAGGCAAGCTCGCTATGACCGCCTTGATACAGCAGGATCCCCATCGCGCCGAACGACACGCAAGAGAGACCACCGAGCAGGCCGTCGATACCATCGACCATGTTAAAGGCGTTAATCGCCGCCCAAACGGCAAACAGCGTCACCAAATAGCCAAACGGCCCCAACTGCATTTCCCAGCCACCAAACACATAGCCGAGGCTGCGCAGATAAAGGCCAGCAAACACCATCATGGCGATGCCGACCAGTGCCTGAATGGTGGCGCGGATCTTGACGCTGATATCGAAGCGATCGTCCAAAGCCCCGACGAATACCAGGACACCGGCGCAGGTGAGATAGAGTTTGCTGTGCACAATCGTCTGGTCGGTGATCAGGAAGGCAAAGCAGATGCCAGCATAAACAGAAATCCCACCCACCAACGGGATCAGCCCCTGATGACGTTTGCGATAATTAGGCTTATCCACCAAACCAATAGGTTTTGCTGCCTTGCGAGCAACAAATAAAAAAGCCAGAGAAAACAGAAAAACAAAAAGAATTTCAGTACTCATAGTGAGTAAGTTCACGGTTAACAAATCTCTGAAGAAGATGAGGCAGCTTAACATGGGTAAAAAACCGCGCCACATGACCAAGCGACCTTTCAGTCATTTCCTATGACATAGACACTTATCAATGCCTAAAACGTGTCTTGCTTCAACGCATTAACGCAAAAACAGGCGCAAATAAGATAATTTCTCAATAAGTCACAAGAATAACTTACTTTCCTTTACTGTTACTTATCGTATCCGCCAAAAGCAAAAAACGCCACGACTAGGCGTGGCGTTCCTCGAATATTTTACTTATTTATGAGCGTTTCATCATGTCGAAGAATTCATCGTTGGTTTTGGTCATCGCCAACTTGTTAATGAGGAACTCCATCGCGTCAATCTCGCCCATTGGGTGAATGATCTTGCGCAGGATCCACATTTTCTGCAGTTCTTCAGAGGTGGTGAGCAACTCTTCTTTACGTGTACCGGAACGGTTGTAATCGATAGCTGGGAACACGCGCTTCTCGGCGATTTTACGCGCCAGGTGCAGTTCCATGTTACCCGTACCTTTAAACTCTTCGTAGATCACTTCGTCCATCTTCGAACCGGTATCGACCAGTGCGGTAGCGATGATGGTCAGGCTGCCGCCTTCCTCAACGTTACGAGCCGCACCGAAGAAACGCTTCGGACGATGCAGGGCGTTAGCATCCACACCACCGGTCAGTACTTTGCCTGAGGCGGGTACTACGGTGTTGTAGGCACGCGCCAGACGGGTGATGGAGTCCAGCAGGATGATCACGTCTTTTTTGTGTTCGACCAGGCGCTTGGCCTTCTCGATCACCATTTCGGCAACCTGTACGTGGCGGGATGCGGGTTCATCAAAGGTAGAGGCGATCACTTCGCCTTTTACCAGACGTTGCATCTCGGTCACTTCTTCCGGACGTTCGTCGATCAGCAATACCATCAGCACGCAGTCTGGATGGTTGTATGCGATGCTCTGCGCAATGTTTTGCAGCAGCATGGTTTTACCGGCTTTCGGCGGTGCCACAATCAGGCCACGCTGACCACGACCGATTGGCGCTGCCAGATCCAGTACGCGAGCCGTCAGATCTTCGGTAGAGCCGTTGCCGCGCTCCATACGCAAACGTGAGTTGGCGTGCAGCGGCGTCAGGTTTTCGAACAGGATCTTGTTACGGGCGTTTTCCGGTTTGTCGTAGTTGACTTCGTTAACTTTCAACAGGGCAAAATAGCGCTCGCCTTCTTTTGGCGGACGAATCTTACCGGAAATGGTGTCACCTGTGCGGAGGTTGAAGCGGCGGATTTGGCTGGGAGAAACGTAGATATCGTCGGGGCCTGCGAGGTAGGAACTGTCTCCGGAACGGAGGAAACCAAATCCATCCTGCAATATCTCCAGCACGCCATCACCGAAGATATCTTCTCCGCTTTTCGCATGTTGCTTGAGTATAGAGAAGATAATGTCCTGTTTGCGCAGGCGGGCCAGGTTTTCCAGCCCCATATTTTCGCCGAGAGTAATCAGCTCAGAAACCGGCGTATTCTTTAATTCGGTAAGATTCATAGTGGGGGTTCTTAAACTCGGGGTGTGTCTCGAACTAGTATCGTGAATGGTATGGCAGCGTGTTTACCCATAACCTTTCAAGCTACAACGTGAAATTCATAGGGTATGCGTGCCTGTTACTGGACGTTCGATCGCCGGGCTGCTGAGCCGCCGCAGTAAGAAATGGCTTAGCTGGGGCGCACACGCTGACGGTTTAAGATCGAAGGTGCCTTAAAACTGATTTTTTTGTAAAACCGCTTGAATCGTCAAAACACGGACTCGGTTCACAGTGAAATGCAAGTGCCTATGGTTCAACGTAGAGTAATGCTTAGATTCAGACTCTTTAGATTTAATACTTATGGCAAGTTCTAAATGCAGTGTGGTTAAACTTAACACGCTTCTTGGCAGGCGTCTAGCGGTGAATGAAAATCCCCCTCCAGACGCCCGTCACTGGGCTTCCCGCCCTAATTACAGATTCGCTTCCAGGAACTCTTTGAGCTGGCCCTTGGACAACGCGCCGACCTTGGTCGCTGCCACTTCACCGTTCTTGAACAACAACAGCGTCGGGATACCACGGATGCCGTACTTAGGCGCGGTAGCCGGGTTTTGATCGATGTTCAGTTTGGTAATGGTCAGTTTGCCGGCGAACTCTTCGGCAATCTCGTCGAGGATCGGAGCAATCATCTTGCACGGACCACACCATTCAGCCCAGAAATCGACCAGGATAGGCCCTTCGGCTTTCAGTACATCAGTATCGAAGCTGTCGTCAGTCAGGTGAATAATTTTATCGCTCATGTTCGACTCCACAGGATTAGGTCTACCTTGTTGGTGTAGCATCAAACCAACTTGGGTGATTTTATTTCACCGCTTTTATTTCAACGGATATGCTTTCGTAAAGCAATAGTTAGCTGATATTCTACCACACTATGAGCAAAACACACTTGACCGAACAGAAGTTTTCCGACTTCGCCCTGCACCCGTTAGTCCTTGAAGCCCTTGAGAAAAAAGGGTTTCACAACTGCACGCCCATCCAGGCGTTAGCATTGCCGCTCACCCTCAGTGGGCGCGACGTTGCAGGTCAGGCGCAAACCGGTACCGGAAAGACGCTGGCATTTTTAGCGTCTACTTTTCACTATTTGCTGTCCCACCCGGCGAAAGAAGGTCGCCAGACCAACCAGCCGCGCGCCTTGATCATGGCGCCTACGCGTGAACTGGCGGTGCAGATCCATTCCGATGCAGAAGCCCTGTCGCAATCTACCGGGTTGAAGCTTGGCCTGGCCTACGGCGGCGATGGCTATGACAAACAGCTGAAAGTGCTGGAAAGCGGCGTGGATATCCTGGTGGGTACCACCGGCCGTCTAATCGACTACGCCAAACAGAACTATATCGATCTGGGGGCTATCCAGGTTGTGGTACTCGATGAAGCCGACCGCATGTACGATCTGGGCTTTATCAAAGATATCCGCTGGCTGTTCCGCCGTATGCCTGCGGTCGATCAACGCCTGAACATGTTGTTCTCTGCCACCCTGTCCTATCGCGTACGCGAGCTGGCCTTTGAGCAGATGAACAATGCTGAATATGTGGAAGTTGAACCGGAACAGAAAACCGGCCACCGCATTCAGGAAGAGCTATTCTACCCTTCCAACGAAGAAAAAATGCGCCTGCTGCAGACGCTGATCGAGGAAGAGTGGCCGGACCGCTGCATTATCTTCGCCAACACCAAGCACCGCTGTGAAGACATCTGGGGCCATCTGGCTGCCGACGGTCATCGCGTAGGTCTGCTGACCGGCGACGTGGCGCAGAAAAAACGCCTGCGTATTCTGGACGACTTCACCAAAGGCAATCTGGATATCCTGGTCGCCACCGACGTCGCCGCACGCGGCCTGCATATTCCGTTGGTGACTCACGTCTTCAACTACGATCTGCCGGACGACTGCGAAGACTACGTGCACCGCATTGGCCGTACTGGCCGCGCGGGCGAAAGCGGTCACTCCATCAGCCTGGCCTGTGAAGAGTACGCGCTGAATCTGCCCGCTATCGAAACCTATACCGGCCACAGTATTCCTGTGAGCAAGTACAACAGTGATGCGCTGCTGAGCGATCTGCCAGCACCGAAGCGCCTTGTGCGCCCACGTGGCAACAACGGCCCACGCCGGAACTCTTCCGCGCCACGTCGTGGTGGTGCGCCGCGTAACAACCGTAAACGTTCGGGCTGATAGATAACTATGCCAGGTTCCAGCACCCTCTATGCCGCCATCGATCTGGGTTCCAACAGTTTCCATATGTTGGTGGTACGTGAGGTGGCTGGCAGTATCCAGACGCTGGCTCGCATCAAGCGCAAAGTGCGCCTGGCGGCCGGGCTGGATCAGCACAATCACCTGTCACAGGAAGCCATGCAGCGCGGCTGGCAATGCCTGCGGCTGTTCTCGGAACGCCTGCAGGATATCCCGCGCGATCAAATTCGGGTCGTCGCCACCGCGACGCTGCGCCTGGCCAACAACGCGGCCGAATTCCTGCAAACCGCCGAAACCATCCTTGGCTGCCCCATTCAGGTTATCAGCGGCGAAGAAGAAGCCCGTCTGATCTACCACGGCGTCGCCCACACCACTGGCGGCCCGGACAGGCGTCTGGTAGTAGATATCGGGGGTGGCAGCACAGAGTTGGTTGTCGGTACGGGTGCGCAAGCCGCGCAACTGTATAGCCTTTCAATGGGCTGCGTCACCTGGCTAGAACGCTTCTTCAGCGATCGCAATCTGGAGCGGGATAACTTCGAAGCCGCCGAACAGGCCGCGCGTGAAATGGTGCGGCCAATCGCCCCACAACTTCGTCAACATGGCTGGCAGATTTGCGTCGGCGCATCCGGTACCGTGCAAGCGCTACAGGAAATCATGGTGGCGCAGGGGATGGATGAACGTATTACCCTGCCTAAACTGCGGCAGCTAAAACAGCGAGCCATCCAGTGTGGCAAGCTGGAAGAGCTGGAAATTGAAGGGCTGACGCTAGAACGTGCCTTGGTATTCCCAAGTGGCCTGTCAATACTGCTGGCCATTTTCCAGGAGTTAGGCATTGAAAGCATGACGCTGGCCGGTGGCGCTCTACGTGAAGGGCTGGTGTATGGCATGCTGCATCTGCCAGTCGAGCAGGATATCCGCAGCCGCACGTTACGTAACCTGCAACGCCGTTACCTGCTGGATATCGATCAGGCCGAACGCGTCAGCCAGTTGGCTGCGAACTTCTGTTTGCAAACGACCAATGAATGGCAATTGGATACGCGATGTCGCGAGCTACTGCACGCGGCCTGCCTGATCCACGAAATCGGCCTGAGCGTCGATTTCAAACAGGCTCCTCAACACGCTGCCTATCTGGTCAGCCATCTTGATTTACCCGGCTTTACCCCGGCACAGAAAAAACTGTTAGCCACCCTGCTGCAAAACCAGAGCAACGCCCTCGATTTGCCGCTGCTGAGCCAACAAAATGCCGTGCCGCCCCGCATGGCCCAGCGTATGTGCCGTCTGTTACGTCTGGCCATCATCTTTGCCAGCCGCCGCCGTGACGATACCCTGCCAGCAGTGCGCTTACGCGCCAACGATGAAGAGTTGCATGTGATTTTGCCGCACAGCTGGTTGGAACGACATCCGCTGCGCGCTGAAGCGCTGGATCAGGAAAGCCATTGGCAGAGCTATGCCCACTGGCCACTGTTTTTAGAAGAACAGCCCTAAGAACGCCCCCTCAGCTACCGCCTTTGGCCTTGGCCAGCATCGCCTTCACGCTGGCCAAATGGCTCTGGCCTTTCTCCATCCGCTCCTGCGGGCTAACTACTTTGCGTTCAGACTCCCAGGCCAGATCGTCCTGCGGCAGTTCCAACAGGAAACGGCTGGGTTCAGGCCGCACCAACTCACCGTATTGGCGACGTTCGCGACACAGGGTAAAAATCAGCTCTTTCTGGGCACGGGTTATCCCCACATAGGCCAAACGCCGCTCTTCATCGACATTATCCTCGTCAATGCTGCTCTGATGCGGCAATAACCCCTCTTCCATCCCCACTAAAAACACATAGGGGAATTCCAGCCCCTTGGAAGCATGCAGGGTCATCAGCTGTACCTGATCCAACTCTTCATCGCTTTCGCCGCGCTCCATCATGTCACGCAACGTAAAGCGCGTGACCACCTGGGTCAGCGTCATCGGCTCGTCCAGATCGTTGCCTTCCAGCATCTCGGTCATCCAGCCAAACAGCGTGTTGACGTTTTTCATGCGCATTTCGGCCGCTTTCGGGCTGGGCGAGGTTTCAAACAACCAGCTTTCATAGTCAATGCCGCGTATCAGATCGCGCACTGCCGCCACTGGTTCACGCTCTACCATCTGGATGATGCCTTCCATCCAGTGGGTAAACCGCTGTAATGATTCCAGCCCCCGGCCAGTCAGATACTGGCCCAGACCGAGGTCAAAACTGGCACGGAACAGGCTTTTGTTGCGCTGATTGGCCCACTCCCCCAGCTTTTGCAGCGTCGCCGGGCCGATTTCCCGCTTGGGCGTGTTGACGATACGCAGGAAGGCGCTGTCATCATCCTGGTTGGTCAAAACCCGCAGATAGGCCAGCAAATCCTTGATTTCCGGGCGCGAGAAGAACGACGTGCCGCCAGAAATCTTGTACGGAATGCGGTTCTGCATCAGCATTTTTTCAAACAGCCGCGACTGGTGGTTGCCGCGATAGAGGATCGCATAGTCGCCGTAATTGGTTTTCTTCACAAAGTGATGGGCGATCAGTTCCCCCACCACCCGCTCGGCCTCGTGATCTTCATTGTTTGCCGTGACTACCTTCAACTCTTCGCCGTAGCCCAGTTCAGAGAACAGGCGTTTTTCAAATACGTGCGGGTTGTTGGCAATCAGAATGTTGGCAGCCTTCAAAATACGTTCGCTGGAACGGTAGTTCTGCTCCAGCTTGATCACCTGCAACGCCGGGAAATCTTCCTTTAGCAGCACCAGGTTCTGCGGACGCGCACCGCGCCAGGAGTAGATTGACTGATCGTCATCCCCCACCACGGTAAAGCGTGCGCGGTTACCCACCAGCAGTTTCACCAGTTCGTACTGGCTGGTGTTGGTGTCCTGATATTCATCCACCAGCAGATAGCGGATACGGTTCTGCCAGCGCTCACGCACCTCCTCATTACGCTGTAGCAACAAGGTAGGCAGCAGGATCAGATCGTCAAAATCCAGGACGTTACAGGCCCTCATGTGGTCGTGATACAGCCCGTAGCAGTGGGCGAACAGTTTGTCCCGCTCGGAGCGCGCCAGCCCCATTGCCCGTGGCGGATCCACCAGATCGTTCTTCCAGTTGGAAATGGTCGAAATCAGCTGCGCCACCAGAGTCTTGTCGTTTTCCAGCCACTTCTCGGTCAGTTCTTTCAGCAGCGCGAGCTGGTCTTGATCGTCAAACAACGAGAAGTTGGACTTCATCCCCAACGCGGCATATTCGCGTTTGATCACTTCCAGCCCCAGCGTATGGAAGGTTGAGATCATCAGGCCACGCGACTCTTTGCGCCCCATGGTTTGCGCCACACGCTCTTTCATCTCACGCGCCGCCTTGTTGGTAAAGGTCACGGCCGCGATATGCCGGGCCTGATAGCCACATTGGTGGATCAGGTGGGCGATTTTATTGGTGATCACACGCGTTTTGCCGGAACCGGCACCGGCCAGCACCAGGCAAGGCCCGGTAACGAATTCGACGGCTTGTTGTTGGCTGGGGTTTAATCGCATGGCGCTTTATTGCTCAATATTGGTGTACAAAGGAGAAGGATTGTAGCAGAAAGCGCCAAACAGATTTATACCCGTCGCCTAGCTACAACTCGAAATTCATAGGGTAAAACGGGTATAATGGCGAAAAATTCTGCATGACGGTAATGGGAAAATAATGGCAAAGACTGCTAGCGCGCTGCACATCCTGGTGGATAACGAAACACTGGCCAACGAGCTGTTGGCCAAACTCAAACGTGGCGTCAGCTTTGATACGCTGGCACGCAAATACTCGAGCTGCCCGTCCAAGCGCAACGGCGGCTCCCTGGGTGAATTCAACAAGGGGACTATGGTCGCAGCCTTCGATAAGGCGGTGTTCAGCATCCCGTTGCTCAAGCCCTATGGCCCGGTGAAAACTCAGTTCGGCTATCACATCATCAAAGTGCTGTATCGCAGCTAAGCTCTCACCCTCTTCCTTTGGAAGAGGGTGAGAGCTTATCGAGCGCCAAGAGTTACTGAGCGCTGGTTTCCGGTGCTGCGGTAACAGGATCCGCTGGCTTTGGCTCTTCGCTCACCACGGCCGGTGCTGGCGCCATGATGCCGTTATAGGTTTCCTGTAGCTGCTTCATATTCATCTCCGGCTCCCCCTTCGGCTGTAACAGCACCAAGGTGGCATCCTGCGACAGTTGCGACTTCAGTTCCTGGTTCAACGATTCCAGCGTCAGCGACGACAAGAAGGCCTGACGCAACTTCTGGTATTGCTCCGGGGCGATATCCACCACGCCACTTTGCTGTGAGCGTAGACGTTGACTCATCAGCACGTCGGTATCGGTGCGGGCATAGGTGGCAAACAGTTTGCTCAACTGGTCGGTTTTCTGTGCCAGCAAGGCATTGTACTCATCCTGAGACAGGCCGTTGTTACGCACATTGGCCAACTCGCGGGCAATAAAGGCCAGGCCGTTGTTCAGATTGTCATTCGGTGAATTCAGATGGATCGCACACTGGGCGCGTTGATACTGCACCCGGCAGTCGAAGCCCAGCTTGATGTTTTTCTGCTCGCTCTTTTGCAGCACCTGCTGAATGTGCCAGAACAGGGCTTCACGGGCCATATCACTGCGCCAGTAACGGCTCAGGTTTTGCGAGTCGCGAATTGGATGCCATGGCGTATCCCACATAATCGACAGCGTATCCCGCTTCACCTGATCGCTGATCAGACTGACTGGCTGCTGTGGCAGTGGAGTCAGGGTTGGCATGGTTGCCGGCGCTTCGCGCTTGCCTTGGAGAGGCGAGAATGCCTTGTTGATTTGTTCAGTCAGGCTACGGCTATCAACTTTACCCACGACGTACAACGTCATGGCGTCCGGGGTATACCACTGCTGATAAAATTTCTGCAACTGCTCAATATTGACCGGCCGCTTGACCGGTTGGCCCGGATCGTGTGCCAGTAACGTTGAGCCTTTCAGGCGATAACGCCACCAGCTGTCTTTGGGATTCGGCGGGAAGATACCGATAGGATCCCTATTGGCATTCATCACCGCTTCTACCGTTGGCTCATCGATAGCCAGCTTACCCGTGGTATCCGCCAGCCAGGCCAGCGCCTCTTTCAGCAGATCGGGGCGGTTATTGGGCAGGCTCAGGTTGTAGATGGTGAAATCATAAGAGCTGATGGCTGGCGGCAATGGCCGTTCACTGTCCACGCTCTGTTGCCACAGCGATTGTAACTGCGGCTGGGTAAAACTCTCGCTGCGCGTAATCGCAATACGTGGCAGCAGATGAGCAAAACCGATCTGCTGGGCCGACTCCACCAGCGATCCGGTATTAACCATCAACCGCAACTCAACGCGATCGCTAGGGCGCTGTGGCGTATCAAGGATCTGCCAAGAAAAACCGTTATTCAGCTGCCCCTGCTGCCAGGCAGGATCAGGTTGTAGCGCTTCAGCGTGCACGCCGCCGTTGGCCGCAACCAACAGCAGCCCACCCACTAAAAGACGAATTCTGGTGCCCTGCATGTGAACCCCTACTTAATGACTAGCCAATTTTTATGCAAATACGGATATTCCGATCACTGGAATATAAGGCATCGCCCCGCCGCTATGCTGACGAGTACGGCCTGAACTGTGCGTATCACAGGCACAATCACACCCTGAGTTTCACCGTAGGGCGGAAAGCGTAAAGTGTACCATCCTGTTAGACCGCGCGCCTTGGCGGATGTCACTCATCACAGTGAAAAATAATAGCTGGTAGGGTGTTATGGAGAAAAAATGAACAAGAAGCAAGGGAAAATAGCATCGGCAGCCATGGCAGCCGATGCAGAGGGAAGGAAAAAACTCAGGCAGAAGGCAGTTTTTTGTCAGTAGCAACCGTCTCTGCTCTGTTGTTCAGCACGTCTTGCAACTGCTTTTCATCCAGTTGGTTACACCATTTGGCCACCACTACCGTCGCCACACCGTTACCGACCAGGTTGGTCAAGGCACGGGCTTCCGACATAAAGCGGTCAATACCGAGGATCAAGGCCAGACCGGCCAGCGGTAAATGCCCTACCGCCGAAATGGTCGCTGCCAGTACGATAAAGCCACTGCCAGTTACCCCTGCCGCTCCTTTCGAGGAGAGCAACAGCACCACTAACAAGGTCACCTGATGCATGATGTCCATATGGGTGTTGGTTGCCTGAGCGATAAACACCGCCGCCATCGTCAGATAGATCGAGGTGCCGTCAAGGTTGAACGAGTAGCCCGTCGGGATCACCAAGCCCACCACCGATTTCTTGCACCCCAGATTTTCCATTTTATCGAGCATGCGTGGCAGCACCGATTCGGAAGACGAGGTACCCAGTACGATCAGCAGTTCTTCTTTGATATAGCGAATAAATTTGAAGATGTTGAAGCCGTTGTAACGGGCAATCGAACCCAGCACCACCACCACAAATAGCACGCAGGTGATATAGAAGCAGACAATCAGCTGGCCCAGTTGCAACAGGGTACCCACACCGTATTTACCGATAGTGAACGCCATGGCACCAAAGGCCCCTAGCGGCGCCAAGCGCATGATCATATTGATGATGCCAAAAATGACGCGAGAGAAGCTGTCGATCACATTAAAGATCACTTGGCCTTTCTCACCCAGGCGATGCAGGGCAAAACCGAACAGCACCGCAAACAGCAGCACCTGCAAGATGTTGCCGCTGGCAAAGGCACCCACCACACTACCCGGGATAATATCCAACAGGAAAGGCACGATGCCCTGCTGTGAAGCCTGCTCGGCATAGACCGCCACCGCTTTGGCATCCAGCGTTCCCGCATCGACGTTCATCCCGGCACCCGGTTGCACCACGTTAACGATCACCAAGCCGATCAGCAGCGCAATGGTACTAACGATTTCAAAGTACAGCAGGGCAATTGCCCCGGTACGGCCCACGGCCTTCATACTCTCCATGCCCGCGATGCCGGTCACCACGGTACAGAAGATCACCGGAGCGATAATCATTTTGATTAATTTAACAAATCCATCACCCAGGGGCTTCATCTGGGCACCGAGGTCAGGGTAGAAATGGCCAAGCAGGATCCCCAGCGTAATCGCTGTTAACACCTGAAAATAGAGGCTCTTAAATATAGTTGTTTTCATCAGCACATCCTTTGGAGGGAGATAACGCAGCAGGCGGGCAATCAATCGTCCGTCCTGTTTATTGCTTGCGCGGAAAATAACACCCCCATAACAACATGGAAATAACTTGTTGCCGTGATCCAGGTATATTGGTGTGAATTTAAGAGCTGAAACGCGTCAGTCAGTGTACAAGTTCCTGCGTTACGTCAACTTTTCTTTGAATTAACTCAGAATGGGTAGCGATAGAAACTGGTTTTTTCTAGGAAATAAAGCGGGTTCTCCCGTCCGAAAAGTACCAGGCGGGAGGATAAAAACTCAGCATCTGATAAACCAGGTCACGCTTTGGCAACAGAGGCAAACTGCGCCTCAAACGCCTGACGGGGTAAGGGCTTGGCAAACAGGAAGCCCTGGCCAGTACGAATGCCGTACTGTAATAACCAGTCTCGCTGCGCTGCGGTTTCCACCCCTTCCGCCATCACCGGCAGGTTAAGCACCTCGGAAATCGAGCTGACGATCCGCACCATCGCATCGTCTTCTGGCAGGCCATCAATAAAGCTTTTGTCGATTTTAATCAGATCGATCGGTAGGGATTTGAGACGATTGAGGTAATTCAGGCTGGCATAGCCCATGCCAAAATCATCCAAGGCGATCGACACGCCTAACTCATGCAATTCCCGAAGCAATTCCATCGCTCCATCAAGATCGTGGATACGCACCGTCTCGGTGATTTCCAGCAGCAGCTTATGCGGGTCGATATGGTGCTCGTCCAGCAGACGTTTCAGGTGAGGCACAAAGCCTTTATGATGCAACTGGATCGGCGAAATATTTACCGCTAACGGCAACGTGATGCCCTGGGACTGCCACGCGGCCAGAATACGGCATGACTCTTCCAGCACCCAGTTACCCAGGGGCACAATCACGCCCAGCTCCTCCGCCAGCGGGATCACATCCGCCGGGAGAATAACCTGGCCGTCGGGCAGTTGCCAACGCAGCAGGGCTTCCGCGCCGGTCACCTGATTGGTTTGCATATCCCACTGTGGTTGCAGGAATAGTGCGAACTGCCGTTGCTCCAAGGCCTGCAGGATCTCGCTTTCCTGCGTCAGGCGCTTTTGGGTTTTTTCAGTCAGGCAAGGCTCGAAGAACAGGATCTGATTTTTACCCTCACGATGCGCCGACATCATGGCCGAGGTGGCACTACGCAGCAGTTGCTCCGCACTTTCCCCCTGATTGGGGTAATGGGCAATACCGATACTGGCGCTTGGCCGCAGCTGCATCTTCTGTTGCAGGTTCAGCGGCGCATTGATAGCTGCCATCACACTTCTGGCCAACTGCATGGCGTGAATGGGCTGCTCGATATTTTTCGCCAGGATGGCAAACTCGGCGTTGCTCAACTGTGCCAGCACACAGTCCACACCGATAACCTGACGCAGCTTTTTCGCCAGCGTCAGCAACAGCGCTTCACGCATAGACGGGTTCAGCACGCCGGAGGCTTCATGCAGGGTTTCGATACCCACCACCAGCAGATTAAAGCACGGTGGCCGCATACTGGCAGCGATATGCTGTTCAAGCAGCGCGGCAAACAGCACCGGATTGGGTAATTCGGTAATCGAGTTATGGGTACTCAGGCGGCTCATGGCGGTATGCGCCTTGGCCAGCGTTTGCTGGTTACGATTGTAATTGCGGACCAACAAACCTAATTCATCGTCCTGATGTTGGGTAGGCAGCATCAATTGGTGGTAAGGGATATCTTCCTGAGGGACATTTTCCAGTTCGCGCGCCATGGCTCGTAACGGGTAAACCAGCAGCCGGTTCATGCACCAGCTAACGGCAATCGACAGGATCAACGCCAACAGCAGATAAGTCGACAACATGGTCGATAGCGTGCTGAGGATAAACTGATACATGCGGTGCGAATCGGCCTGCAACACCAGATAGGCAAGCGGCTGGGGATTGACAGGCACCCGCTCTAGCGAATAGAGCGGCACCGAAATCTGTACCGGCAGCTCAAAGATACGCGCCACTAGCGCAGGAACCGGACGTTCTGGCGGGAAATCGGCATGCAGCGCCTGAAACTCGTTCGGCAGGACGATATCCGCCCGGGTGAGTATCCCCACCGGCCGCAGAGCATTGAGCACGCGTTTGGCTTCCAGCACATCCATCCGCAGCACGGCTTCAGCCAGAGGCTGGCGCACGGCCTGGGCCACATTCTCCAGTTGCTGGGCATAGTCATCCCTGCGCTGCTGCACAAAGTGGAATAACTGGATCACGATGAAGATACAGATCGTTACTAGTGCCACACCAGACACCGCTGCCATCTGCTTAATCGTTAACGAACGCCTGACCCGCAAAAACCTGCACTCCTAAATTAATAAGGACGGATAGAGCGTTATGACGCCCCTCCTCCCTAATCCTCTCCAGCAGGGAGAAGGGATTGAATGTGCTAAAACTTAACTCTTGTGCCTGACCGCAGCTCCGTATCAGCGCCTTTAAAGAAGGGCTGAAGTTAGGGGAAATAATGCTTGCTGGATAAGCGGCTTGAGTATACTCGATTGCTCCGCGTGTTTACCTTACCAACCGCTTGGTGGCAGCGGGAAAAGCACTGGTTTCGGTATTATCCTAGCCGGAATAGCCACAGGGTAGCAAAACTACCCTGTGGGTGACACCACGAATCGACCAATTCACATTACTTAAAGTCGGCGTATGGCGTCAGCGGCTGCGGAGGCAGATCGAGATCGCCCTGCCAACCGGCGAGCGAATAACGCAGGTAAATCAACGCATGGCTCGGGGTATAGTCTTTTGCCTGTTGAATATCAATGCCCGCCCCCAGCGTCCAATGGGAACTGAGGCGGCGTTCAATCAGGGCCCGCAGCGTGTAGCCCACACCGGAGGAGGAGCCACCGCTTTCCATCGCATCCTTGTCTGGCAGGGAGTCTGGGATCAGCCCTTGCAGGGGATAGCGTTTCTCATCATTGGTCTTCGAGTGCGAGATAGACACCGAGCCACCTACTTCCCACGACCAGTTTTCGGTGCGCTGGCGATAGTTCACCGGCACCGCCAGCGAAACATATTGCTGCGGGCTGTAATAGCCCCCCTGCCCAAGGGAATAACCGCTCAGGTCTTTCTGATAGTGCCAGAGCATGGTGCTCAGCCCAACGGTGGCGCGGCGGTTATCTTCGTTAATTACCTTATAGTAATAACCGGCCATTAATCGCTGGCGCTGGTTATCCTCGACATTCTGGCCGGTAAGCTGATGGGCACTGAGATCGGCCCACACGCCGTTGGCTTCACCGCGATCGTAGCTGGCACTCAGGTTGATACCGGTGGCTCGCACGCCCCCCCAGGTGGTGCCGGTGTACGGATCGCGAGTCCCGCCGAAGGCCAACAGCGAGCTGGTAATCGGCCGCCGCGAGGCGCCCAGCGTCCAACCGACATGGTTCCAGTCACCGCTATAGGCCACGCCGCCGACCCAGTCCACCACCTCAAATCCCATCGGGGTGGTGCCGATATCGGTTTGCCAATGGTCGTTGGCCCAACCGGCCGCCACGCTGGTGCCGGTGGTTTTTTGCCGTTCGTCACCGCGGCAACCCTGCGTGTTACAGGTGCCAAAGGTTTCGAAGTACTTGCCATTATTATCGGTCGAGAAGCTGCCGGCGTTCAGTTGGACGGTATCGGTACGCAGGAACGCCCGGCCGTCATACAGCGGCGTATCCACCTGTAACATGGTGTCATGCGCCTGATAATCCGAAATACCACCAGTACCGCTTGAGCGCCAGTAGTCATGATCGAGCGTGACCCTGACGTCCTGTTGGCGGTAGAGATCGGCGGCATCGGAACGGATACCGCGTTTTAACCAGTCATCCGTCGCATTATTGCGGGTCAGACGGGTATAGCCGTCATTATCCTCGGGCACCGTTGGTGCAATGCCGCTGGCGACCATCGCCTGACGATAATCCTGCTGCGCCAGTTGCGGTTGCAACTGTGCTTGCTCCAGCCTTGCGGCATCCCGATACACCAAGGCTTTAGCCTGCCCCGGCGGCTCTTGCTGGGCGGCCACTTTTAGCTGCTTGAAGATATCGGTCGCTTTCTGCGGGTCACCTACCGCCGTCCAGGCATTGGCCACTCGGCGCTGGCCGTTGATCGACTCGTCCGGTTGCGCTGGTGCCGTTTGCAGCCGTTGGCGAGCCTGACTCAATTGACCTTGCGCCACATAGGCTTCAACTTCACCCAGCCGTGCATCCGGATTATTCGGCTCACGTGCGCGTACCCGCTGATAATCCGCCAGCGCCTCGTCATATTCCCCCCGTTCCAACGCCCAATCGGCCAAGGTCAAATCGATGCGCGTTGCCGGGGGCTGCTGGCGTAGGTAGGCGATTGCTGCGGCTTCATCACCGGCAGTTCGGAACCGTTCGGCGTGTTCGAGCGTGCTCTGCATCTGCAAGCGCTGGGCCATCTCACGCATCCCGTCGTTCCACTGCGCTTTGGGTAATGTATTCAAGTGCGCCAACGCCTGGTTATCACGATCGCTACCGGCCAGGTACAGCGCATAGGCGTAAACCTGTTGCGGATCGCCGGACTTCTGCGCGGCCAGTTGATGCATCAGCACGTCGGCCTGCTGCGGTTGCCCGGCCTGACGCAACGTTTGCGCATAGTGATAGGTCAGCCAGACATCATCAGGATCCTTCTGGTGCGCCTGTCGATATTTTTCTACCGCCTCTGGCCACTGCTGGCGCTGGGCCAGTTCGTCGGCCTGCTGTTTGAGCATATCCAGTTGCAGTCCGTCAAGGGTGCTGCGCAGCTTGTTCTGCTGCCCGCGAGGCAGGCTATTAAGGTAGGCCAAGGCTTTTTGTGGCGACTGCCGCTGGTAGATATTCACCAAGCCCCGCACCGCGCTGCCGCTGCCCGGTTCCAGGCGCAGAGCCTGCTGATAATAGCGTTCGGCGGCAGCATCATCTTTGCGGGCCACGGCAACGTCGCCCAGACCGATCAACGCATCGCTGTCGCCGTTATCAATCTGCCGTGCCAGTTGGTATTGTTGCTGTGCCAACGGCAGGTTATTGGCTTTTAACGCTTTGTCGCCCGCATCGATCGCCAGCCAGTACCGGGTGGTTTTGATCAGGCTCTGCCATTTGCTGCTGTCATAGTTATCCTTGTCCGCCTTCTGCGCCTGCTGGAACAGGCTCAACGCCTGCTGCCGATTACCGGCACGGGAATAAGCCAGGCCAAGTGCACCCAGCACTTCGGCATCATCGGGCGCACTCGATAGCGCTTTTTTCAGCTCAGGGATCGCCGCCCGACCACCGCCTTTATTCACCTGCGCCAACCCGGTCATGCGCGCGCGATAGGCCGGATCGGCCAGCATCGTCTGCTGCCGGGCCAGTTCCTGTTGCGCACTCAACGCCTGCTCACCGCTTTCAAACACGCCGAGAAAACGGTTCAACGCCGCCACGCTCTGCGGGCTGACCGGTAGCGCTTTGACCTTTTCCAGCCACAAGTCCGCCGCAGAACCGCGGCCTGCGGGATCGGCGGCCACCTTTTGTAACAGCTCATAGGCCTGAGCATCGCGATCCTGGCTGAACAGCATCCGCGCCAGTGCCATGCGCAGCGTGATGTTGCCGGGATATTGCCGATCCAACGTCTGTAGTTGCTGTATCGCTGCCGATTCCTGGCCAGGTAGCCTGGCCACCAGACGCCAATACTCCACCGCCAGATCGAGCGTCGGCAGATTACCGTGGAACAGCTCGTCGTACTGGGCTTTAGCCTCCGGCAAGCGCCCTGCGGTCGCCATCAGGCGTGCCTGTTGCAACTTCTGACGGGTTTCCGGCTGGGTCAGCAGCATGTTCATTTCTGCCTGGCGGAACACCGGCGATTGCGGTGCCACCCCCTTAAGCTTATCCAGTTGTTGCTGCGCCAAGACCTGATTACCCTGCCGCAGCGCCAGACGCATACGCGCCGCTATCACGTCAGGGTTATTCGGGTCCATCAGCTCAAGGCGATACAGCGATTGACGCACCAGCTCATCTTTGTTGCTGGCTTCGCCGATGCGCACCTGCTCCAACAGCCATTGCTCCGGGGCAACGCTCTCGGCACTCTGCGCCTGTGGCAACAGAGCCAGGCTTAAAGGAAACAGGCTGAGCCAGCCTAGTGTGAAGTTGCGCATTGGCTACTCCAGGCGGGTTGAAGTTCACCCTGACGATTGAAACGATAGCGTTGTTGATCCCATCCCTGGCCGAACAGCAGCAAAGAAGCGCTGAAATAAGCATCATTACCCAGAGGGTTATCCTGAATACGTTGGCGTTGCACCGCCAGAGCATCAGGCTGCGCGGCCAATAGCGGCAACAGCGCGGCGGAGAAGCCTACCGGGCCAGTACCGTTGGTTTTCCCGCTGGCGGTATCGGCCTTCTCCGGCACCGCGCCAAGCTGAGCGGTGAGGCGCACCATCGGTTGGAACTGCTTCACCAGCGCCGCTTTATGGGGATCGTCGTCCGCCAACATCCCAGCCCAGAGATAGACGCGAATGGCGTCATAGCTGCCGATATTGGGTTTGACGGGATCGGGCTGCCAACCTTTGCCCGATTGCCACTCGACCCAGTCTGGTGAAAATCCTTGCGGAGCCGTTTCCAGCAGCAACCGCTGGCTGGTTTTCTGTATCGCTCGCCATGGCCCGTTCAATTGGGCAAAGCGGGCCAGCAACTGCGGCGGTAAATAGCTGGGGTTCAAGCGCCAGCGATCCTCGGCAACAAAACCCACCTTTCCCGGCAACAGCATCAGCCCCAAGCCGGGGATATTCGCCACCTCTTCGCGACCAATCCGTTGCAACAACAGCGTGCCCAATGTTTGATAGCGGCGGCTTTGCCACAGCCGCCCCGCTTCCAACAGGTTGTAGGCGATCCACAGATCCGCATCGGAAGCCGAGTTGCTGTCCAGCACCTTCCAGGCCTGGGCATCATCCTGCCCCCACAGCCAGGCGGGCAGATGCGCGCTCAGATCGCCGGAGGCCAGGTTGTTCTCCGTCCACGCCAACAGCTTATCGAAGGTAGGCCGATCATTGGCCACCAGCGCGAAGAACATCCCATAGCTCTGCCCTTCGGACGTGGTGATGCGCTTCGGGCTGCTGGGATCGATCACCCGCCCTTCATCGCTGAGATAAAACTGCTGGTACTGCTGCCAGGTAGGCCAATCACAGCTTGCCGCCGTGCTGAACGCACACAGCAGCATCAGGCCAGGCAACAGGCGGCGCAGGCAGATCCCCATCATGGCAATTAATCCCGATCTTCCGGTGACAGACGACGACGGCTAAAGGCCTTCAGACCACGCCGCAGCAACAGGGCCACGATCACCACCACCAGCGCGGCTATCGCACCCAGCATCAGCGGATGCGTCGACAACGCATACCAGATACGCTCCCACCACGGCAGATGGCCAACGTAGTAAACATCCCCCACGCGCAGGCTATCGACGCCGGACTCACGGATCACCGCCACCGAACCAAACATCGCCGCACGCTTGCCGCTGTCTAGCTGTGCATTATTCAACAGTTCATAGCCCCGTGGGCTGTCCGCCAGCAGGGCCACAATGCTGCGTTGATCGTGGAATGGGGACTGCACGCCTATCACCGCCGCCATCGCCCCTTCCGAGCTGATGGTGGTCTTACTGTCTGGCGTGGCGTCATCCGGCGGCATATCCATGCTTGGCAGCGACAGTTGGCGCATCGGCATTTTCACCCAGCTCAGTGTCGTTTCTACCAGCAGATTAATTTTCTTATCATCGCGCAGCTCTGGCGGAATGGTACCGATCAGCAGGATATCGGCGTCCTTATCTTTGGCCTGCGACCAGTCATCGGACAGCGAGAAAGCCAGCGCCGGATAGCCGGTATGTGCCCCCATGTTACCCATGGCGTTAAGCAAGGCGCTCACCTGGACGGGCTGCGGCTGTTTGTTCACCAGCACCAGCGTTTGCGACAGATCCGCCAGACGGCTAAAAGGGAAACCGGCGTTGGCAAAGACGCGCAGATCGGGCATGGTGATAAAGTGACGATAGCCGGAGAAGTCGATGGTGGAGTTGCCGTCGATCACCGCATGGTTCGGCACCAAAGAATAGGTTTCGCAGCGCCCCCCAACACCACTGGCCAGCAGCGTGGTGTAATCGAAGTCAAAGCGCAACTGGTTGTTCACCCCCAGCCTCAGCGCCGGTATATTGACTGCCTTGTCTGAATCAAGCAGCCCCTGAGCCAGCGGCAGACGCAGCAGTTGCGCACCCTTTTCATGCTCTGGCACCAGGGTATAGGACTGCACAAACTGATTGTTCAGGCTGATGCTCAGGCGAGAACCGTCCTCAATACGCGGCGAGGTGTAGCGATATTTCAGCTGCATATCGATGCCGGAGCTGTGGATCAGAAACAGATCCGGCGGCAGATTCATCGACAGTGAAATCGGCCCAGGTTCGACGCCGTTAGTCTGCAATTGCTCGGCATATTGCTGCAGTTCGCTGAATTTCATCGCCCGATCGGTGCGTACCCAGTTTGGCGCATCGTACGGCTGACGGGCTGCCAACTGCTCAACCTGATCCACGCTCAGATTCTGGCCACGGAACAGAATATTGCCCTGAGCAATGCCCTTCACCGCGGTGATCAGATCGTTATCATCACGGCCCTGCACCAGCAGCAGCTTCACATAAGGGTTATCCGGGTGGCTGATCATCTCCACCGTCGGCCCGTTGACCGCCGGGTAATCCTTCAGGAAGTCCGGGCGCTGTGAATTGGTGGCAAACACGATGGCGTGCTGGCTCGGTAAACGGTTAAACAGCGCCGGGAAGGACTGGCCGCGCCACTGCGTTTTGGTGCCGAACCAGGAGGCCAGGATCCCCGCTGCCCGCTGCTGTTCCAGATCCGGCTGCCCGGCAAACACCATCGGCAATATTAATGGCCGATTGTCGCGGCTGTCGAAGAAGGGTTCTGGGAAGTGGGAAAGCTCATTTTTCACCGGCAGCGTCTGGTAACGCAGGCTCAACGAACTGGATTTGCTGATGTCCAGCCACAGCGTGCTGTTGGCCGGATTCCCACAGATATTCTGGTATTGGCCGACAAACAACAGACGAATACGGT
Source organism: Serratia silvae (assembly GCF_023282985.1). GTDB lineage: Bacteria > Pseudomonadota > Gammaproteobacteria > Enterobacterales > Enterobacteriaceae > Chania > Chania silvae. Next base: position 97,072 of record NZ_JAGQDC010000004.1, read on the forward strand.
TAAAATCGGTGATATAGCGTGGATCAATCGGCAACTGGACATGATTAGGCTTACCCAACTGCTCTTTGGTGATGGTGATGACCCCCATCAACTCATCGTTGAGGTAGATTTTGACGTGCGACTCCACCGGGATCAGCGACGGTGAAGGCGTAAACTCCAGGTCCAGCAACGCCTGTGAAACCACTTCGTCACTGCGCACGCCAAACTCAATCTGCCCTTCTGGGCGGGTGCCGCGCAGGGTAAAGCTGCCAGGCGGTGGTGCCACCTCACTAAACAGCAGTTTTACATCACGCACCGGCGCATCGGGCGCTTGCGGCGCCGCCACTCCCATAGGTACGGTGACCGGAGCTTCGGCCACCGTGCTCGCAGGCGGAGTCGCACCAGCCGCTGGTGTGGGGGCCGTTTGTGCCTGAGACAAGCTACTGATGCCTAAGGCCAGCGCGGTAAACCAGTTTATTTTTCTCGTCATCGTATCATCATCAATGTTGGGGCCAGCTCGCAGAGCTTGCGAACGGGCAGTTACGATACACAGCCTAGCCTATGCCACAGTCTCTGGAGCCGTTGGAGCGCGGTCCCTTCCTACGCCATGCGGAATAAACGACAGGATCCAGGTTGCCAGCGAGGTCAAGCCGACCAGGATCTTGCGCATCGTTGGTGGCGCATAGTCCGCCATGCGCCGGTAACCATGAAAACCTAGCATCAGTACGTCACGCAGGCTGTTCACTGGCCGGTCTTCCGGGAATCCGTCTTGCCACAGTGCCCAGGTATCGGCCCGGGCAAAGGTGCATTGAATAAATTCGATATGTTGGCGGGTCGATAGTTCGACCAGGCGAACCCCCACCGAGCGGCCATGGGATCGTGTCACCACGCAAGGGAAGCTGAACTCCTGCTGGCCACGTTTAAGCAGCAGCGCTATCTGATCATGCTCTTGCAATCGATCCGGCACGCGCATTTCGATACCTACCCCACCATCGGAGTAATCACGCAGCGTACAGGGGAACAGATGTCCGTCGGCCCGTGCTACCGCCGCTGGCATGGAGATCTCCACGCGATGCGACTGCCGAATCTGCCTGGCTTCCACCGCCACGGCCACCGCACCACCCAGGATGGTCATGTTGTAGATCACCCAAACCAGGCTGATGACCACCGTCATCATTTCGTCCGTCGGGCCGTAGAAAAAGCGCCACACGCCAAACCCCAGACCGGCCAGATTGAGTATCACCAACAGCAGGTAAGGCCGGGTGATCACCCAATCGACGTGCTCTTGCGTGACCAGCCCGCCTTTGGCGGTGACGTTGAACTTGCCTTTATGCGGGTTAAACAAGGCCACGGTAGTCGGCCGGGCGATATACCAGGCCAGCACGGTTTCGTAGATTTCGCTCCAGAAGGAGTGGCGGTATTTGCCCTGAATACGTGAGTTGGTCAGACTGGCGTGGATCATATGGGGCAACACATACAGCGCAATCGCCAAGGCTGGTGCGAAGATGATGTAAGCATGCATCAACAAAAACGCCAACGGCGCGGTCAGGAAGATCAGACGCGGAATACCGGAAAGGAAGTGCAGCATGGCGTTGGCATAGCACAGACGCTGGGCAAACTTCAGCCCTTTACCCAGTAACGGATTATCCAACCGGAAGATCTGCACCATGCCGCGCGCCCAACGAATACGCTGGCCGATATGGGCCGACAGACTCTCCGTTGCCAGCCCGGCGGCCTGTGGAATACGGATATAGGCAGAGGTATGGCCAAGACGATGCAGACGCAGTGAGGTATGAGCATCTTCGGTCACCGTTTCCACCGCGATACCACCGATTTCATCTAACGCCGTACGGCGCAAGATGGCGCAAGAACCGCAGAAGAAGGTGGCATCCCACATATCATTGCCGTCCTGCACCAACCCGTAGAACAAGGTGCCTTCGTTCGGCGTCTGCCGAAAACGCCCCAGATTGCGTTCAAACGGATCGGGCGAGAAGAAGTGGTGCGGCGTTTGCAGCATCGCCAGCTTCTTGTCTTTAAAGAACCACCCCATGGTCAGTTGCAGGAACGAGCGCGTGGGAACGTGATCGCAGTCGAAGATGGCAACAAAATCACCGCTAGCGTGCTTGAGCGCATTGTTGATATTGCCCGCCTTGGCGTGTTCATGGGTCGGCCGGGCGATGTATTTCACCCCGACCTCTGCGGCAAAGGCTTTGAACTCCGGCCGATTACCGTCGTCGAGAATATAGATGTTGATTTTATCTTTCGGCCAGTCGATGCCCAGCGCCGCATAGAGGGTGGGCTTCACCACACCCAGATCTTCATTATAGGTGGGCACCATCAGATCGACGGTCGGCCAGGTGTTGCTGTCGGCAGGCATCGGCACCGGCTGGCGGTTCAGCGGCCACACGGTCTGGAAGTAGCCCAGCACCAGCACCACCCAGGCATAGGTTTCTGCCGCCAGCAACAGCAGGCCACAGGTCAGGCTGAGCGGATCGTCCCAGTTCAGCGTTGAGGTATAACGCCACCATAAATAACGGCAGGAAACGGTCAGCGACAGCACAATCAGCATCAGGCCGGGTAACCGGCCCGGAATACGCCGCACCACCATGGCAATGCACCACAGCAGCAGCACAAAAATAAACTGGGCGGGCAATTCAAAGGGTTGGGAAATACACAGCAGAGCCAGCAGCCCGGCTAATATACCGGCAACAATAAACAACACCCGACGCACGCGGTGATTCATCCGGTTGAGCCGCTCTACCGTATGCTCCTCCATACCGGCATTCTGTAGGCGCTGCGGCAAGCTTTGCAGCCAGTTGGCATAGCGCAGTTGCAAACGGTGCCAGCCGGCAAAGTAGGAACGCCCCATCGGAGCCGGGCCGCTGTGGGTCACTAGCAGCCAAAAACCCTGCAACAGATAACGCAGCGTATCTGCCGGGCGTGGACGTTGGGGGGAAATGTGGGGGAACCAATAGCTTTGGCCTGCCTGCACCTTTTGCCAGCCAGGGGATTCAAACCGCAGCAACAGCCAGCCGATGGCTACCATCAGGGTCGTGAGGCCAGCGGTAAATGCCGGGGCCCCCGCACGGCGATAGGCGCGATAGCGTTGCTGCACCGCCCGATGAACGGGAGGCACCAGCAGCAGGCTCAATACCCTGCTCATACCTCGGCGTCCTGTAGGTTGAGCAGACACCAGTTGGCCAGCGTCAGCACTTCGTCGGCCGCCAGACTTTCCGGCCGATACTCTCCCAGGGGCTGCTTGACCGCCATCGCTTCCGCCAGCGCTTCATCGCGATGGATCACCAACGGCAACAGACCTGCCAGCGTTTGCAGCCACAGCTGATGCAGGTCTTGTTGCAACGGGCTAGCCGAGGAGAAGTGATTAATCAGCAGGTGACAACCCGTAGGCAACGGTTGCTGATGCAGACGCGCATGGCAGTTGGCATCGGGGCTAAGCAACAGGAAAATCTGGTCGGCCAGCGCCAGCTGCTGTTCAATCTGGGGAGCATCACCCGCCGGGATATCCAGCAGGATCCAGCGATAGTGCCCAGAAGCACGGAGTTGCGCCAAAAAATCCGGCCAACGTTGCAGGGTGTCACTCTCTTGTTGCCACACTTTTAACCGCTCGGCCGCGTTTAAGCGGCCAAACGGCAGAAAATCGAGTGTTTTGCAGTAACGCATCGCCCCTTGCTGCCAACCGACACCATCCAACTCTGCACGAGCCCAGCCCCGGTTCAATTCGAAGGGCATATTAAAGTGTAATCGCAGCAGGTTATCCGGTGACAGGTCAATCGCCAGCACCGACTCGCCCAACAGCTGTAGCGCCCAGGCTAACGCCGCAGTGATTGACGTGGTGCCAATACCGCCCCGAACCCCTTGCAGTGCAATGACCGGCATGACTCAAACACTCCCCGTCTTGTTGGCCAGCTCCGCCAGCAGCGGCCAGCGGATCATCATTTGTGCTAGCCGTTCCTGGCGTGAAATATCGATGTAGTTTAACTTGGGCAACGAAAAAGCACGGCTTAAAGCCTGCAGATCGTCCTGAAGTTCTACTGGTGCTTTCTCCCGAAGCCCTCTTAACGCATCATTATTCATCTTGCCGCCTCATAAAATAGGCTAATGTTAAATGACTATAGCAACGTTCGGAAAAAATTGGGCCAATAAGATGAATCTTAACGGGTATTATCCCTCTAATGGCTAGATTTGCTATGCTAACTCTGACATTACGCTTTTAAAGTGACCCGATCCGGTTGGTCTTCGACACTTTCAACGAAAGTAGAATAAATCCATGGCGCACTCATTTTCATTAGGTATCCGACATATTTGGCAAGAATTGTCGGTTATGCAATCCCCAGGCTTATACTGGGTGAATATCGATCGCCAGAGCGATGCGAACCTGCTTTGCCGCCAACTCATTGCCGCCCAGGCAAAAAACGATCGGTTGGCACTAATTGGCAGTGGCGACCAGGCCGACAAATTATTGGCAACGCCTCTTTCCGCTGGGATTAAAAAACTCCCTTTATATAGCCTGCCGGAAAAAAAAGCGGCGCTGTTGCATTTGGCCGACGATCTGATGCGTGAACTAAAACCCAGCAACCGCTTGTTGATCCTGTTGGCCCACGCTAGCCTGTGGCAGACCTTTACCAACGATGAATTACGCACCTGGGCCGCGCGGATCGGCCAATGGTTGCAGCAGCAACAGTGCACGCTGGTGATCCTCAGCCACGGCAGCGGCGTTAACAAACTCAAAGGGCAACTAGCCGCTGAACACCGTATTCTCAACGGTCTGGCCAGCCTGCAGGGGCAACAAGGCAGTGCCCAGTATCTGGTGCACTGGTGGAGCACGGCAAACGGCATCAATGCCAATCAACTGTTCACCCTGACCGAAGGCCCGGAAGGCTGGCAAGGAGCAGACGACAGCGACCAGCCTTCCCCTACCCCGGAACGCAACGACGAGAGCCTGTGCCTGGCTGAACAACGCATTCTGGAAGGTGCCCCGCCGCTGTCAGCCAGTTGGCAACTGTTTGAGAACAATGCCAAGCTGATGCAGCGCGGCATGCTGACCATTGCCGCCACGTTGATCTTCGCCTTGTATCAAAGTGACGAAATTGACGAGTTGGCCCATCAAATCCATAACCTGCGCCGCAGCAGGGGCAACGGGTTGAAGATTGTGGTACGAGAGATGAGCGCCAGCCTACGCTATAGCGATGAACGGCTGCTGCTGGCCTGCGGTGCCAACCTGATCGTGCCCCACGTGGCACCGCTTTCCAATTTTTTGACCATGCTGGAAGGTATTCAGGGCCAGCGCCTGTCGCGTTATGTCCCGGAGAATATCGACACTCTCTTGGCCGGGTTGCGACCACTGCCGATGAAAGGCTACCTGCCACTGGAGGATTTCAGCCGGGCGGTGACTTCACTGATGGAAAACACGCTGTTGCCGGAAGATGGCAAAGGGGTGATGATCGCCCTGCGACCTGCGCCGGGGTTGACCGCCCGCCAGTCGATAACGCTGTGCCATCAGCGGCGTTTTGGCGACATCATGACCGTGGCGCAGAATCGGCTGTTCCTGTTCCTTTCCACCTGCCGGATTAACGATCTGGATACCGCGCTAAAATTCATCTTCCGCCTGCCGGTCAGCGAAGCATTCATTAATCAGGTGGTGTGGCATCAGGATATAGATATTATCCATGAAATCAGTCTACTGCGGCAAAACATTGAGTTTTCGCTACCCGCTACCAAGCTGCAACCGGCCACAGCCAAAACCACCGCCGCAGCAACGGGACACCTGACCGAACGCCGGGAACCCATTCCCTTCACCCTGATGAGCCTCGGGCAAGAGGAACAGACATGAACACTCTTGACGATATCGTGCAACTGGTGATCCTGTGCGCAATAGTGTTTATCCCTACGGGATACCTGCTACATCGCCGTTTCCCCAACGGGTACCGTTCTTGGCAACATTTGTTGTTATCACCGCGCTATTTAAAGTCGGCAGGGCTATGGGTACGCACAGGTTCCACCTCTCAAATCAAGCGTAAAAAATGAACATGAGTGACGAAAAAATAACGCAACCGGGCAATACCTTATGGCGATACTGGCGCGGTCTTGGCGGCTGGAACTTCTATTTCCTGGCCAAGTTCGGCCTGCTGTGGTTCGGCTATCTGAACTTCCATGCGTTGCCTAACCTGGTGTTTATGGCCTTTTTACTGATGCCGATCCCGTCGCCGCGCTTGCACCGCTGGCGTCACCTGATCGCCATTCCTATCGGTATCGGTTTGTTCTACCACGACACCTGGCTGCCGGGGATTAACAGCATCCTTAGCCAAGGCTCGCAACTCACCAGTTTCAGCGCGGATTACCTGCTGGAGCTGGCCAACCGCTTTATCAACTGGCAGATGATTGGTGCCGCCTTCGTGCTGTTAATTGCCTACCTGTTCCTGGCCCAGTGGATACGCGTCACGGTGTTTACCGTAGCGGCGTTGGTGTGGCTGAACGTGGTCAATATTGCTGGCCCGGCGGTGTCCTTGATGCCTGCCACCAACACCGCTACGGTGACGACTACCCCGTCTGCACCTGCCACGGCGACGACACCGGATGGCAATCTGCCTGCAGCCAATGGCCCACCGACCAATGCCAACCTCACGGCCTATCTGGAGCAGTTCTACCAGCAGGAAAAAGCTCGCGCGACCACCTTCCCGGCCGCCTTACCTGCCGATGCCCAGCCGTTTGACGTGCTGATCATCAACATCTGTTCGCTGGCCTGGGCCGATCTGGATGCCGTCAACCTGCGCAACCACCCGCTGTGGGCCAAGATGGACATCATGTTCACCAACTTCAACTCGGCCACCGCCTACAGCGGCCCGGCGGCTATCCGCCTGTTACGCGCCAGTTGCGGCCAGACTTCGCATCACGACTTGTATCAGCCTGCCAATCAGCAGTGTTACCTGTTTGATAACCTGGCAAAGCTGGGTTTTAAGCAACAGCTGATGCTCGATCACTCCGGCGTGTTCGGTGACTTCCTGAAAGAAGTGCGTGAGCAAGGTGATATGCAGGCTCCGCTGATGTCACAGGCCGGGATCGGCAATGAGCTGGCTTCGTTCGACGGTGAACCGATCTATAACGATCTGCAACTGCTTAACCGCTGGCTCGATCTACTGAAAAAGGGCGGCGATGCCCGCACCGCCACCTTCTTCAACCTGATCCCGCTGCATGATGGCAACCGCTTTGTGGGTGGCAAACAGATCGCCGCTTACCAGCCCCGGGCGCAACAACTGTTCGATCAGTTGAACACTTTCCTTGATGAGCTACAGAAATCCGGGCGTAAGGTGATGGTGGTGATCGTACCGGAGCACGGTGCGGCGCTGACGGGCGACAAAATGCAGATGTCTGGCCTGCGGGATATTCCCAGCCTGAACATTACCCATACGCCGGTCGGCGTTAAACTGATCGGCATGCAGGCTCCGCATCAAGGCAGCCCGTTGGAGATTAAAACGCCGAGCAGCTATCTGGCGCTGTCCGAGCTGGTCTCGCGACTGGTGGATGGCAAGCTGTTCAGCGCACCAAGCGTCGATTGGCAAGTGCTGACCCAGGGCCTGCCGCAGACTGCGGTGATCTCTGAGAATGACAATGCCATTGTGATGCAGTATCAGGGCAAGGCGTATATTCGCCTTAATGGCGGCGATTGGGTACCTTATCCTCAGTAAGCGGTGGGGGAGCCTTTAGGGACTAAAGGCTCCTCATTTTCGGTGACGGTGGGATCCTTCACACATTAGCGGCATACCCGTTGTTTAAATCATTTTGTTGGCCATCGTCTCGGGTATGGCTAGAAAACCGGTAGATTTATCATCCGCTATCTGGAACAGATTGATACCGTCTTGAGCTAGTAGCAAAATTACCAGGCTAGTTGGTTGGTCGAGCAAGACCACCACACCATTCGAAAGCTTACTGTCGGTTAAACATGACTATATTGTACAAAATATAGTTACGGTACACACCCTAGGTTTATTGCCTAAGAATGGTGAAGCTGCTTTTATAAACTCACCCACATCTTTCAGCAATTGACACATCATCCGGCAACGGTGATTGCGTGTGACGTGATGAGGGCTTTGTTGTAAGCTTTCCAAGTGGTGACCTTTAACTTTTTATTTGCCACAGTACGTCGCTGTTTTGTCAGAAGGAGAGTGCTCTGATCCTACTGAACAACAAAGGTTCGATTTATTCAACAAAGCCCTTCTGTGATGATAAATATCTTCATATGATGAAAGCATGATCCTCTTTATCAAAAAATCAAACATACGGGGATATTTAGACGCTGTGATTTACAAACTACATACACCAATAATTACCGCCCCCCAAAATAATGAGCAAAAAACAAGCACCAGCAGCCATACCCTCCTTTTTAATATTGTCATTACTTTATCGACCATTTTCACACCTCCATTACAGACAAGTATTAAAAGCTCAAATCCATCCTATACATACACGATATTCCCTGGGCGTTTATCACCCACCTCACTTAGAGTTTTTTAGGTCATGAAATTCCATTATAGAATAATAAATAAATCGACAAAGTGTCAGGTTTTGCAGCCATCTGGAACCACGTAGCGCTCCCATAACATGACTATACTTCTGTCCCTGCCCACAAATTCTACGGCTAAAAAACGCCTTAATGAAAGATCGGAACCAGGCTTTGTTGAATAAATAGATTTTATGCTGGCCATCCATAAATTCAGTGAATTTCCATTACGTAAAATCACATGATCACACCATGTAAATGGCCACTAGACTTGGATACATTGACGTCTTTCACCAAAAAATCCAGATAAAGCAGGATGGACAGCTATTATTCGGCAAATCCTCGGGGCTATCACATCAAGGACATTTTTCGCAACAATAACCGGCACGAACAGTTTCAGATTCGAAAATAAACGTTGCTTAGTCATCCTAAAAAAATTGATACACAACCTTTTTAACTCCCAGTTGGAAATATAAATAACACAGAGTTTAAAAGCGATAAATCAGAAAGAAAAAATGACAGATATCATATTAAACCCTCTTTTTTATAAGGATCATTTTCAGACAAGGTAATATAAACATGGGTAGGGGAGGAACAAGTTATATCCAGCTTTTCGATCGCATTATCGAGTCGATCTTTCCGCCGTTCTTTATCTGCGGGCATCGCATAATAATCACATCCAGATTTCGTCACTAACACCGTGTAGTTGGTGAAAAAATCACCAGAAGGATGTTTAAAGGTATAGTCAACGAACAAATTCACATAAATACCTACCATAATCAATATGAGCAGAAGCCATAGCAAGTGTAGATTACGCCCTTTGCCACTGAGTGAGTGAGAAGCAGTTATCGCTATCTCCTCATCAGTATCATCTCCGTTATAGCTATCAATAACTACATCCCTTTCCAGAATCACACCTCTACGCGGTATCGTTTTAACAACCTTGCCGTTTAATCCTGCCAGCTTGAGAGACTTTCTGAGCAATGAAAGGTTCTGGTAAAGCGTGTTGGCAGAGAGTTCATGACGTTTATTCCCCCAAACACGTTGCAGCAGTTCATCCTGTGGAACGACACAATCCCTATTTTCTATCAAAATACGCAGACAGTTGCATACCGGAGCAAACAGGGTGACAGAATGGGTTGAATTTATCGCAGCCAAACGCCTCTGCCCTGGAATGAACAGCACTTCTTTATTGATCAAATAGCGGGTAGCCATAACATTCCCATCAAAAAATTTAAAATCTACAAAATCTATTGTCATCTTACGGCGGGTTTCAGCATAAAATAAAAACTTAACAAAGATGCTAACATTAAATTTGGTTGATAGGAATAAGTTCAGACGTAATACGCCAAACAAGCAACGGTTTGCCAGTTACGCCCAAATAGCGACCCGACACCCAATAAACTGACGCAAAGACTCAGGTGGGTGTAGCCAACAAGGATACATCCTGAAGTATGGCAGGCATATACCCCATCAGGGACAACGGATGACAAACCAACACTGAATACATTCCCCCCTCCTCACGTGCAATGAAGATAATTACGCAGCGCCTCCGAAAAACGGGCTTCTTTATCCGCCCCCAAGCGAGTTAGCGAAATGCTGTTTTTCATCATGTAATCAGGTTGATAGCGTGGACTGCCCGCTTTAGCAATAACCCTACAGATCTCCTGCTTACTATCATTACTTCCCATCAGATCCCCCAGAGCACTCCTTAGCTTTGTCTGCTGCGCATAGGTGAGTTTGACCAACGAACGTTCCGGCAATGCTGAATGCAAGTTACGGGCATAGTGCGTGTCCAGCATCCGAGCATCGTACCAACTATAAGTTCCGGCAAAGAGATAACTCATCGCCGCAGCCTTAAAATTATTTTGCGAGGCACACTGAATCATATTGTCATACCACTGAGGAGGCATAATTTCCCCCTCTGGCGCTGCGCTACCGGAACAACTCCAGGTCACACCGGTCACTAACCTGCCACGATTTTCGGTAAATTTATCCATCTGGCAGCCGCTAACAATAACCGCGCTCCCCAATATCAATCCAGTGAGAACAGCGCGCATCTTACCACTCCCTACTCGACTCATCCGTAGTTCCATCCGATGTGAGGATCTCCATTTTCCATTGCTCAATCATGAAGATCATCCCTAAATTCAGATCAACTTTGGCTGGAGAAAGCTGACTGAGTTCTTCCAGCGACAATACCTTGTCAATCTCTTGAGTTTCTTCATTTATCTGCTTGAGGTTGTTAATATTTTGGATATTATTCATCTGGCGTTTCTTGTACAGAGTGACATAACAATATTTCCCTTAACTTAGTGATACCATCATCAGACAAAGTATTAATAGAGAAATTAGCATAGTGGCTAATGACGCGATTGGTGATTTCCAACGTAATATCCTCAGGACAAAACTCAGCGATATTATTCTGAAAACGGATAACAAAACGATTTTCCACGTGATATTCGACGTGGACTTTCCAATTACGTTCTTTTTTTAGCAACTCTACCATTTTAGGTTTAAACTGATGACAACTTTCAGGAATAAGCAGCGAAACCGTTTCATTGGCGTCATTATACGCTTCAAAACCACTGCTCCATTCTTCCAGAACCGCAAGAAAAATATCGCTGGAGTTGAAAATTCCAGATAATAATGTTCTTACTTCCTCTTTAATTCGTTTATAAAATGCGAGTTCCCTGCTATTAGATTCGCGAAAATAATGCACCACCGCATCCGTCGCAGTCAGTATCCCATGTTCATAGCCCATCGCCCTGGCATGGTGATAAATCTCCTGCGCTTCATTATCGGCCGCTTTCACCAACATTTTCGCACGTCGCTGGGCTTCAGCTATCAGGGCATTATTCTGTTTCTGCTGGGCTACACCAGCTCGTTTCAGTAAGACCCCTTCGCTAGCATTATCGAGGAAGTTCGGTGATTTTTTATTTTGCATGTTGAATTGCCAATCGTAACAACAAAGGATCGGGCTGGAGCATTTCATCCAGTTCACAACAAACAACAGCTGCCTCAGAAAATAACAACGGCAGACGCTGGGTCACGGCCTGAGAAAGCACCCCCTGGTAAACCAATAACTCTTTAAATGCTTGATTCCACAATATTTCATGATTAAATCTCGCATCGGTAGCCGTTGAACTGCTGACCCAGTCCAACATGGCAAATTGCCGTACTCGAGTATCCAGGGAGATAATGTTTCCAGAAATGGCCAGGAGGCTACGTAAGCGTAAACAAGCCATCCTCAATGCCGCCTGCGGCAACAAAGACCAGTTCTGGATAAACAATGCCTCCAGGTTATTTTTCTTATTTACGCCATCGATTGGCAGCATAAACTGTGAGATCAAAATATCATTAATAACTGACTGGCAACGCACATTATTGAAGATGCTATCCATCTTGAATCGTTGAGGATGGATCCATGACAGAGGATCATACAAAAATTGATTAATTTTTTGTTGGTGCATCTCCCGTCTCCGTCGTTTCCCTGGAATGCCCGCTCTCATTCAACTTATGTACAGGGATATATTTCTTCAACCGACCCGGAATTCGATGTTGGTAACGACTATTCATCACAATGAATGTGATTGAAATCATAAATAGTATCCCCCCCGCAATAATGCTTATCCAAACGGTTAAGGGTACACCCTTATCGATCGGAGCATCTGCCGAAATTCTCTGAATGTCAGGAATACGGGAAACCACGACGGAAATATTATCATACTCAACATTATTAAAGCTGTTCTTTATAAACCGCTTCGCATCATTGATCAATAATGTCGCATCTTTTATGCTTTCATCATACTTCAGTAATGATGAGATATGCACCGGCAGCGATTTATTTCTTGCTTCTGATGCATTGAGCTCGTAACTCACATGTACACGGGTGCTAACGACGCCCTGCAAATTCAGCAACGATTGTTCAAGCCGCTGTTCAATCGCAGAGTAAAGTCTGGCACGTTCGGCAACAGGCGAGGACACCAGAGAATCAGAGGGAAACATCTGCGCAATTTCCACTCGTGGCCGGGCAGGTAGTTGATAGATGTTCATTAAATCAACGGCTGCCGCAAAATCTGTCGGATCGACGTTAATAATGTACCCTTCTTTATTAACCATGCTCTTGGTTGCGCGGATATTATTATGTTGTAACAGAGCTACCACTTCATTAGCCTGCCCCTGATCTAGCCCTTTTAGTAGTTCCTGCTGCTTACAGCCGGTTAGCAGGAATAGTAACGCAGGTATAATAAAAATATACTTTTTCATATTACGAACGCAATAACGTTTCAACTGCACTAACGCCTTTACGCGTCAGAGTACTGATAAGAGAAACCTGTAGGTTATAATCCGCAGTCCGCTGCTGTAATTTAAACAGCTCTGCCGGATCTGATGTCACACTATCCTGCTGTAACTTACTCAGGACAGCCTTTTGTTCAATTTGTGCTCCAGAGGCGGTCTGTGCATAGGCCCGAATCATTAATTCCTCAAGACTTTGCACATTGCTGTCTTCCATTGAGATATCAGCAATTTCTTTAAGTGCCCCAGTTGCCCCACTGCGAGACATATCCATAAGGTTTCTCCTGATATATTAGCGGAAGTTGGTAATGATAGCGGAGGCCACGTCTTTATACACCTTTACCACGTTGGACTGCGCATTACGATACAACGTATATTCTGACAGTTTCGACTGATATTGTGCCAGCAACTGCGGGTTAGAGGGATCGCTGACCAGATCATCAAGCGTTTTATCCAATAGCTTATTTAACTCTGTCACACCCTCGTCAAACTGTTCAGTTTTTCCACTCAGAAAGCCATTCCAGCCGCTTTCGCGGACATCGCCAACGCGCGTATTTTTATACATAGGTGATCCTCATAAAGGTTTAGGGAAATACCAGTGTCCTGGTGATATCTTGACATAACCACGGCTACCATATTTAAATGATTTACCTTTTAGCCAGTCATCTTTTACTTCAATTGCAAACTGAACATATTCACCTGACCATGATGAATAATAACTATCAATAAATGTTTTTAGCCGTTCAAATTCGCTATCGTCAAGGCTCCCCTGAATAACGAAAGTGACACTCTTTTTATTGTTTACCCGCGAATAAGGGACGGACACTTTCCGTAATCCCTGCTCTGCGATATCACTGACAAGTGCGTCTGAAACAAAGTTAAACTGTAACCTTTCCAGATAAGGGAATGCCTGCCGCGCAAAGCGAACAATATCCGCTTCGTTTAGGCTATTCAGCGTCGTGCGCTCACGACTTATTTCAATGGAGGGTTGACGCGGGACATCATAAACCACACGGTGCAACGGATAATGAGGGTATTTTGTGGCAAACCACTGTGTGACCTCATCGCTTACCCCTTGTCGTGTGAGAACCTTAACGGTTTTATCGGTCAGCGATTTCGCCAGCGTTTGGCTGGCCCACGCCTTACCTTTCACCTCGCTGGCAATGACATACATCACGCCATCTCGCCCCGAAATCACGTCATAGTCGCCAATGCCCGCGTTAAGGCGTGATGCCACGGAGGTTACTTCGCGCTGCTCACTGGTGGCATAGAACGCCCCCCCGATCACCAGGCTACCCGCCATCACCAGCGCAGCCAACCAGTAACGCGCTTTGCGAGACACGTCAGGCAAGTCATTATCTTGCGGCTCTGAGGGTTGAAAATGTTCAATCTCTTCGCTAAAGCGTTCATCGGCATAGCGCAACGCCAACTTTAATGAACCCACGCAGATAATCTGGTTAACCGACAACGCGGACTCATGGATTTCATCATCCTCCAGCTGTCGCAGCCTTATCGCCGCCTCCGGAACATCTTCAATATCAACTTCAAAGTTAAAGCATTCCGTTTTTGACGGAATAAAAATCATATTCTCCGCCAGCACGGTTCCCTGATGATGGCACTGTAATTCGTTGTCATCCGTCACTAGAAAGAGCGTGCGGCCGATAGGCAAGCGAAACTCACAGCCGCGCAGTACACCACTGAGCAGGCGAATGATGACATTATTTTTTTCCGGGGAACTATCAGATATTATCATCGTAACCGTTACGCCCAATCAAGGGTATCTCAAAGGAATATTTAAATCAGCGTAACAATAACCCCCGCCTCAATCCTGATTGAAAAATAATGAAGAACAGTCATGAAACTCAAATAATTAAGCTATACCCCTTAATTATCAGTGAAGTGATAACGTCATACGTGATCCGAAAAATAGCGCATGTCGCTGTTACGATTTTCCTGACTCGCCTGGGAATTGATCACGTTCGCACACTGCGGACCAGCCCTGACTTGGGCATCGCAGTGTCATAAAGGGAATACTTTTGGATTATCTGTTCCGGTGCGTCCTGCGCCATGGCTCTTACTCTCCTGGACAACCGGTCTTGTTTTTAAGCGGTTACTGACCATTCTTGACGAATATGAGCTTATCGTCTGATCAACCATTTCAACAACGCTAAAAAAGAAGCCGCAACATTATCTGCTACGGCCTTCTTAACAGCTTAACTAACAAGCATTACACCCACGGGGCGTGGTACACTTGGGCACTCGCTCAGAAGCATAACTGTCCCTTTCTGATGACATTTCGGTTCAAAAGATACGTTACATATAGAGCGATCACCTGAGAATGAGACTCAATGGGTTGATAGTCTTTTAATACCGCCATATGGGTTAAATGCTGCCTGGCAATAACCATTTTTTTATGAAAGAAAAGTTGCCGTTCTTCATCAAAAGACAACTCATCATCCTCGATATCATACTCAACGTCATTAGCATGATCGATAATGTTACGCCGGCAAACATTTGCCGCCACTGAAATGCTCTTTAGCCTCACGTCCTGAAACAGATTATATTTCAGTAACAGGTTTGAGACCATGGTATCCGTTATGCCCTGAGGACCGCCAACCTTCATTTCTACTCCCCTGAACTAGAACGTGTCGTTACCAGATCATAGATGTCTGCCACTGTATTAACAGACTGCATATCATGCTCCGTAAACACGAATCCAAACGCACTTTCCAACTCAATAGCGATATCTATCAGTGCAATCGAATCGGCCATCAGGTCAATAACCAGGTGTTTCTCCGGTGTGATATTCGCAATATCCACACCGGTACAACGCATCAGGATCTCATCAACTTCCTTCAATTCTCCTCCTGGGCAACACATTGCAGGCAAAAATGATTTACCGTTACCTGGCTAGTTCCAGACTTTCTGCCCAGCCGAGCCTACTGAGCCGATAACAGTCGCGTCGGCGGTGGATTTAGTCCATCCACCCTGGGAGGAGCGAGACCACCCACCCTTAGTACGGCTTTCGTCAGGGGCTGTATTCCCAGCAACTTCAGACGCTTCCCGGTTATCATCAATAACTTTGGCATTGCTTTTCTGCCAGAAGTCAGGCATTTCCCTGTTATCGTCAATCGCTTTAGCGTCACTTTCCTGCCGGAAGTCAGGGGCTGACGTTACAACCTTGGTGAGATTATATTTCCCCGTCGCAGCTGATCGATTTGATATATCTTGAGTCTGCAAACGGTCGTTGCCAGTGGGCTGCAAATCACCAGCACTCAATGGGCTTTTGGCCGCTACTGACCAATGTGTTTTTCCTTCTGCATCAATGCTGCGCGACCATCCAGCCATCGTTTCAGGGCGAGCTGTATTCATCCCCTTGTTATCGTTAGCTTTCATGTTTCCAGCGGTGTTGAGCGCGTTTTTCCGTCCAGCGAGACCAACGCTACTGTCGACAACATCCGTTACGAACTGAGTTCCGCGGCTCAATGACCTCAAGTCCGGGGCGGAAACGCTCCTACGCAAGGTAGCCGGTTTCTCGTTGACAAGCAGATCGGCAGTGCTCACTGAATTACTGCGCGAGAAATTGCCAGAGCGTTGGCTGAACGAACCGACTGAACCCACAAAAGTGGTTCTAAGCCTCTCCTCCAATGAACGCGGTGTATCTGCTTTGACCGTATCCTGCCCTTCCAGACTAGCTGCTGTATCCTTCCCTACTACAGACAGAGAATCCCCAGATCGCAATGAGTTGCCATTAAAGGGAGTAGTATTTATCGCGTGACTCCGTGCAGGAGACTGTGTGTGGACTTGTTCGTGGCTGGCCATCAACTGCGGCTGAATACTCCTCTCGAGTCGCGATACGGTCTCCGCCATGACATCCGGCCTGCCCTCTGGGATACCCTCTAACCGTGATGCATCTGTAGGCTCGGAAACGGGGTTTTGGCGTTCAACCACTGGCGCAATGACTGATTGCAGGGGACTGGCAGCACTCGTCTTAACCTGTTCAGCGGGCTGCGTATGTTGCGCCTTCCCAGAGGTATCAACATTAGTGACCGCAGTCATGCGCTCCGCCATGATACCACTCAGCCGGTCAACCGCATCTGTAAGCTTAGTGAAGTCAACCGATACGTTAACGTTGTTAACAGGATTGAAAACTTGATGGTTACTGTTAACCGGGTTGCCGGACAGCGGGTTAGAAGGTTGCCCCTGAGGAAGCACTGCGGGAGCCCCATAGTGTACCGCCGCAGGTAAGGCTTCCGGAACCGCAGGCTGTGGCACCACGGCATCGGGTGCCCGTGCATTATTCCCGTCGACATCGATAGTGGTATTTTTTAATAACTCGATAGCCGATAGCTGCGCACCAAATGTGTCTGCCCACTTGGTAAAAGGACACTGGTTCGTATGCGTCGAAATAATATCAAGCTGCCCCTGAAGACTCTTCATATCTTTCTTGAAAATATCCCCGTGGAGTGCCGTATTCACATCAATATTGATGTTATTTTTTTTGGCTTCGCCAGCAATGACATCGGCAATATCTTTATCTATACAAAAACCGCCCAGGCTATCAGCAAAATTAGCCATTTCTTTCTTGAGCTGGTTAACGGGATTGTCACGTATTTCCGACTTTGCAAAGCGGCTATCAACATCCAGTTGAGGATCTTTATCCAGAAGCTTAGCCAGACGCTCGCTGAATCCAACCACCGTCGATTTGACGCCTTCATCGCCAGCATGGTGCTTATAGAGGTTTGCCAGCGCGATAGCCATATTTCCAACCCCATCCTTGGCAGACTCCGCTTTGGCAGAATTAATCTGCTTAAGGTATTCCTCCCCGCTTTTAGTCTTCTGCGAGGTAATGCCCTTGTTGCCCCCGCTACCAAACAAGGTCTCTAACGAGTTGGTGAGGAGCTGTGTTTTTAATTTTTCTTTATTCGGTAACACGTCGATGAGTTTAGCCAGCTCGGCTTTTGAATCAGCACCACGGTACACTATCGGCCCAGATTTCGCACGTTCAAGGGAACCGGCCATACACTCACGCAACGTTTTTTCGTTCCCCTGACAAAGTGGTTTTTCAGGAGCATTCCCCGAAGATTTCAGCCTGCTTGCCAGATCCGTGGGCTCATTTTTATGTCCAGCAAGATCAAGAGCTCTAATAAAAGTACTCGCCCCTGCGCTATTCAGTGGTTGCATATAGAACGCCTCAAATATTAAAGAAAGATTTATCTGACTCAAGGAGACTACTGATCGTCCCGCTTAATATTTTAACCAGGTTTTCATAAGTCGAGTTAGCGCCAGCATATTTCTGTACGACAGTCTGCAGCCCAGTCTGAAGATTACCTTTCTGCTGATCAAAACTGCTCTGCCACGCAGACCATTCAACGGTGCTCATGAACTTGACATAAGAACTAGTTGGCGCTTCAGGGTACCTCACCGGAAGCTTATCTTTTATATTCTGAACGGCGGAAGTATCCATCGTCACAACATATTGCCCATTAGACAGTTTCTTAACACAGTGGGCAGGCAGACCAAACTGATTCGCCCATGCTTCGGCCTCAGCCTTGCTGCCACCCGATGTTACTCTATCGCTGCCGTTGCCACTCTGTTTAGGAAAAAGGGTTGCACTTTTTGTCGGTTTAGAAACATCATATTTTTTGAGAAGCTTATTAAGTGCCTTGTAAACGTTGCCTCCCTCAAATTGTATATCACCATCCTCGTCTACTTTTACATTATTAGCAATTATATTAACAATATCCTTGCTAAAATCAGCAAAGAATTCATTATATTTAGCCACCCCTTCCTGGAAGGTTTTTAGATACTCTTCATTCATATCTTTAATACTATCGGCCAGCTTGTCCCCCAACTCCCAGCTGGATAAGGGGTATTTATCTGCCCCCCTGGGTATTGCAGGAGGGATCGCCGATGAACGTGCCGTACTTCTGCCTGCACGTTGCTCAATCACTCCCGACAACTGTGCTTCATCCATATTTTCCAGCAACGTGGTATTCCATTCATTGATGAGATGGCGGGCTTCCAGCTGTTGAGAATGGTGTAAAACGCCGATAAGCGTGGCGGCTTTGGTTAGATCGTTAGCCCCCAGAGTGGGCTGATGACAATAAGCGTCCAATCGCTGGGAATAACCTTCATTTGCCGTGCGATAACCGTGGCTCGCCGGAGTATTGTTGCGAATAGCATGTGAAGCAGTAGCGCTAGGGGGGGTATCCGCCAGCGTATTACTCGATGTTTCACACTCAGAGGGATTAATATCAATAACTGTGGGTAGCACAAATTGATGGAGTGTGGCGGAAACAGTAGCCATTTATCTCTCCTTTAAATCAGTAACGATCCCTTACGGGATAATGCCTGTCAGTTAGGCAATCACAGGCGCAATAATTACAGCACCATACTTATGGTAACGCCCCCTCTCCTTTTGGCAGGGGGCATAGTGAGAAACTCTGCTTTGAGCAATACCATCGAGTTAGCCTTAACTGGCTGGTATTACCTCACGGGGCATTCTTATACTCTGAACGATCCGGCATCAACGCGCGCTTTGCTTTCAGACTCTAACTTCAGTAGCTCCTGAGTCAACTCCCGAATAGCCTCCGAATTCTTACGTTTGGCATCGGCCATCTCACTCATGGTGTTCGCGTCATTATCACGCAGTCTTGCTTCGCCCCTATCGGCGGCCTCCCCAACCACAAAGCTACTCCCCGCCATATTGCCCATGCTACCGGACATGCTCGTCAAGGCATTGGCCCCCTGAGACATATAATTCGCTTGATCGACTTTCTTGGCATGACGCTGTAACAGATCACTTGAACGGTTAAGCAGCGGCTCCGCGTTCTTCATCAGAGTCGCACTCCCCTTAGCTTCATTCATTAAACGCCCAGCATTAGCTTTATCCATCAACCCCGGCGTCTGGTTCAGCTTGACGCTGCGGGCATTGGTATGAATACTTTTCGACGCCAGCCCCGCCCCACCCAACGACGCCGAGAAATTGGTAGTAAAACTGGTAACGTTAGAATTGTACTGTTTCTGTGCTGCATCATTTAATTTATCAACGCCGCCCTCAGTGCTCTCGCGCGCCAGCTTGGTCGCCGTGTTCTGCTGCGAGACTTCCGCATCACCGAATTTCTTCAGGGTTTCCCTGATCAGAGTACCAATCTCATCAAATTTGCTGCCATAACCTTCATTTAGTTTGCCGACGTTAAATCCACGACTCCCTTCGGCAGCTACCGGCCCCAGCGTCGCTTGCGCTGCGGCGCTGCTGCGAGTAGCAGCGTTGGCCGTGGTGTTCGCTGCAGAAGAGATCGGCGCATCCGCTTTATGCTGGGTAAGGGTTTTATCGCCAGCAACCGTAACCTGACTCAGACACTGGCTGATCTGCGCGGTGGTCTGGGCAAGCTGATCCTTATCTACGTTCTTTTTCGGCTCTCTGATGCCAGCTCCAGTCAGCGCTTTGGTATTAGCACTCTCGGCGTCCTTGATGATTACCGCCGAGTTGGGTTTAACGGCATCACTCTTTTTCAGTGCACCGGGCTCCATAGTTTCGGCATGGCTGATTGCCGACTGATATTGCGTAGTAATCAAGCTGGCGGAAGTATTTGAAATAGACATTATTCTCTCCTGGTTATTAAGCGTGAACGTTACGTAAAATTTGCATTCCAGTATCCTGGCTCTTTTGTAACATGGTCGTCAGTACCGAACGCATATCCTGTGCTACTTTTTCCTGCTGGGTGAAAACGGCCAAGACATTATCAATATCCTTTTTAACCAATGCAGTATCGAATTTCGCCATATTGAATTCAGCAACCGTGTTCGCCATCTCTTTTTCAACATTGGCCACGCTGATATCCATCACCCCCTTAACGCCAACATTTGTGACATTAAGCCCTTGCTCGGCATAGCCCAGCCCGTTCATTGACGTTTGTAACAAACGATTCATTTTTTCCGGTGAGTCAATACGCATCGCTTTTGAAATAGACCCCTTCATCGAGGACGATACCTTGCCAAACTGGTTACTCACCTTACCGGCGACTTTGGAAAGCTGTTGACTGAGCTGCGTGGCGGCTTTTGATGCCACGGCAGAGAGTTGCTTCGCTCCGTTTTGCACAAACTTGGGCAGGACTTTTTTCACCGCCTGTGACACCGCCGTCTTAACCGACTGTCCCAACGCGCTGGTTAATACGTTCCCCATCTTCTGAAAGGCAAACTTCGCCGCAGATTTGGCCACCATCGTTAGTGCAACCACCGCCGCCAGCGAAACCGCGACGGTGACGATGGTTTTAATGGTATCGAATGAATCCATTATTTTCTCCCGATCCAGTTTCACTCCCCCGGCGGCTTCCATTAGATCGAGGATGCCACCCACGACGAAATCGAGCACTGCGCTGACGATATCGCGAACCACATTCATTAATGGGGATATCACATACTCCATCAACGGATCCATGACCATACTGGTAAGCGATTTTCCGGTTACAGCTTCGGTAATCGCATCGGCGGCCATCAGGCCAATACCAACGGCCATCAGCGCCACACCCGCACCGCCGAAAATGGAGGTTATCGCCCCTATGGCAATAGCAAGCCCACCGAGGACTTTGCCGATACAGCCAGCGGTCTTTTGCGCTTCTTCCGCTTTGCGTACCTGCTCGTCGTATTCAGCGGCTTTCTTCAGCATCTCCTCCTGGCGGGCCGCCGCACGCTTATTGTTGATAGCCATATCGGACTTCAACTTGTCGACGCTGCTTTCACCCATTTGTTTAATCAAAACGGCAAGCATTTTGATCATGATGCCGGTAGCATTCAGCACAGACTCTGAATGCTCCACCGCACTTTTTTGAACGCCCAATTTCGTCGCAGGAATATCCCCATACTTCTTATTCATCTCTTTAACTTTTTTATTTAAGTCTTCAAGACTCTTCTGCGCGCTATCTTTCTTTTCCACTACCGTTGCTTTGGCACTGTTATACTGTGCGGTTTTCTGGGTAACATCTTTTTCAGCCTGCGCAATTTGCCCTTCCAGCTTATCGATCTGCTCTTTGTTTTTGGACGTTTCAGGTTTCTTTTTAAGCTCCGCCAGGTCTCCCTTGAGGTCGTTCAGGCTATCTTTCGCTTTGTCGAGCGACGCTTTGGCCGAGGTTAACGTACTGGTGCTATCTTTCAGCTCCTTCTGCAACGCCTCGTTCTCTTCCGTCATCTTTTCCAGTTCAGCGGAGAGTTTTTCTGCTGCCTTGGCATTCGCTTCTGACTGGGCGCTGAATATCGCCAGCCGGTTTTTCAGCGTATCGGTGGCCATAGAGTTCGAGAGCAGCCCCAGCTTGGTCAGCATTAAAAGCAACTTGCCACTGTTACTCAGTTGGCTATCCGGTTTACGCAGTGCCGGTCCTTGCAGATTGATTTCATCAGCGAGATAGATCTCCTCCGTACTCTCGGCAATCACTTCCTGTGCCTGTTCATTAATCTTTTGCGCTTGCGCCGGTTCAATTCGGCCTTTCCCGTAGGCTACCCGCTTTAACTCTAGGGAGGCCGAGTCACCAGGGTTAGCAGGGATTAATTGTTCTATTTGGGGTTTAGTTACGATTGCAGCCATAGCGTCCTCATCATTAGTCAGCGTCTTCTTCAGACGGTGATCCATTGTTACTCTGCATACTCTCAGCGTGGTTTTTTCTGATGGTTTCAGAATAGGCCACCGCACGTTTTATCAGTGTCTCATCTTCGCAACGCCTGATAATAATATCGAAACACTGCAATGCCTTGGCGATATTACCAAGAAGCAACTGACACTGACCGGAGAAAAATACCGGAATGAAATTTTTATCTGCTAGAACATATGCCAATGCATAAATATCACAGGCTTTAAGATAGTTTTTGCTTAGCTGATACACTGCACCAAGGCCGATAAAGTAATCAGGATTTTTCAAATCGTACATACAGAGAAATTTGAAAAAACGTTCAGCCTCGTGTAACTTTCCGCTTTGGTAACACTGATAGGCATGCGCATAAATATTCTCCATGGCATCCTCAGAAATACCGTGAACTTCTTTTAGCGTCGCCCCCCCATTCATTACCAACAGAATCATCTGTTCCATCTCGTTTGCGGAAAGATCACCAGTTTTCTGAATCATATAATTGCCTTAAATTATCTGGACTCGTCACTGCACCTGCAATGACAGTATTAGAACACACGGCCCACAAGCGATCATTCAAAGAACGCTCATTCTGTTTTACTCGTCACTGGCGCTGTGCTCTCCTTCTTATCAACAACCGATCCCGCCGCCGTGGCTTCATCATCGGGCTGATTTTCGTACATCCAGGCGCTTTCCACCTGCTCCAACCAAATAAGAATTTTGAAAATATCGTCGATTTCGTCGAGGCCAACGAACGAGTAGCGTTTATGGGTGTTAAAGATGTGGCGCGCCAAGGCGATATTCTCAACCACCGGCACACCGACTTCTTCTGCATAGGCCCGCACCGCCAAGGCCCGTTGATTGGTTTCCATAACCGAGATAAACGGAATGTTCATCATCTCTGCATTAATATAAATGCCCACCGCAATATGGGTTGGGTTGGCAATAATCACTTTGGAGTTCTTCACATCGGATTTCACCTGCTCGGAAAGCAGCTCCGAGTGTACCTGTTTGCGTTTTGACTTGATTTCCGGGTTGCCATCCTGTTCTTTATGTTCGCGCTTCACCTCCTGCTTATCCATTTTTAAATCTTTAATATGCAGAAAATATTCAGCCAATGCATCCAGCACCACCACCATCATGCCAAACAACAGGCACGTCATGACCATTGATGATAAAAAACCGGCCCAGACGTGAAACAGCTGCCCTATTGGCATATTTATTTGAGAAAACAACTTGGCTTTTTCATTATGCCAAAAAACAACACCAGCAAAACAAAATCCGGTAAGAAATAAAATTGACTTTACGGCATCTTTTACGGTTCTTAGGCTGAACATTTTTTTAAATCCATTTACCGGATTTAATGATGAAAAATTCAACTTCAGCGCCTTACTTGCCAGTAAAAAACCGGTTTGTAGTAACGTCGGCAGCGTTGCCGCAACCACACATAACCCGATAAACGGAAGCAGTATTTTTAAACCAGCCAGTACCACCACATTGCCATAGCTGTGAAAGTCCTGGCTAAAATTATTGACAATCGCCAGCCGCCAAACGTCGGTTAGGGTCGAAAAGTCAATAAAACGCAATAAATATCCCATCCCCACCAGTAACAAACAGGTGATCACCAGCTCTTTGCTTTTAAAGGATTGGCCTTTCTGCGCGGCATCTTTGATTTTTTTCGCCGTTGGCTTTTCTGTTTTATTTCCTGACACCGGTCTTCTCCCTCAGCCACATAAACTGATCACCAACTGCGCATCATTTCTGGTAATAGCTGCAATGACTGGATCCTGTCCGGAAACACCGGCGAAAAATATAAAATAAGTAAGAAAAATGCCACGATGCTTTTCACTGTCAGTGCCAGAGAAAAGGCATTAAGTTGGGGGGCGTAGCGTGCCAACATCCCAAGAAGGATTTCGGTTAAAATAAACGACGCGACCAAAGGGCTGGCCAATACGATAGCCGCTTCAACCAGTTTGACGATAAACGGCAGCAAAACTTTTATTGACGGAAAATCCAGTACCTGCGGCGGCCATAATTTATAGCTTTGTTCAAAGACTTCCAGCAGTAGCAACATTCCGCCGCTTTGTAGCACCACCACAGCGGCAAACAGGTTAAACAAATTCGCCAGTTCCGAGGTATCGACGCCGCTCACCGGATCCATATTACTACTCAACGTTGCCCCTCGCTGGTTATCGATAATACTACCGGCGGCATGCATTACCCAGATGGGAAACACCAGAAACAACCCGATAAACAACCCAATCGCCAACTCTTTCACCACCAGGAATAGCAACATCCCCTCTTGTCCGCTCCAAGCAATGGATGAAACCTCACCTGGCCATAATGCGGCACCGATCAGCCCCGCCACCGGCATACGAATCGCCCCCGTGAGAACGCTATTGTTCAGGAACGGCAAAATCATAAATGCGGGCATAATGCGCGCCATCACCAGCGCCATCGCAAATAACCCGTCATGTAGCTGAAAAAAAAGATGTGTTTGCATAGCCGATTAGCGCGATAGTGCCAGCGACAGCACTTCCCTAGCAAATCCGAGTAGCGTATCGCCATACCAGCCAGCTAGCAGAAAGAGTGTCACAATGACGCTTAATAATTTCAAACCGAAAGGCAGTGTCTGCTCCTGTAATTGCGTTACAGTCTGGATAAGCCCGACAATCAGCCCCACCACCGTAGCCACCACAATCGGCAGGGAGGACAGTATTAACACCAGATAGAGCGCCTTATTTCCGGCAAAGGTTATTTCATTCATAGATGGCGATTCCTGTTCAGGTTCCCGCAAGGTCGATATATTGCAGGATCAGTCCCTGGGATAATAAGGTCCAGCCGTCGAGTACAACAAACAGTACCAGTTTTACCGGCACCGAGATGGTGATCGGGCTCATCATCATCATCCCTAACGCCAGCAGGATGCTGGAGATAAGCAAATCCACCACAACAAATGGCAAATACAGATAGAAACCAATCTTAAAGGCGCTCTTGATTTCACTTAAAGCATAGGCCGGTAGCAGTGAGAGAATAGAAATTCGCTGCTCTTCCTCATTATAATCAGGCGTATCACTGTCGCGCTGCATTTGCACACGCTCAAAAAAACTGGCGAGTTCTGGATCGGTATATTTCACCAGATAACTACGATAGCTCTCTAGCCCATTATCCAGAAAGTAGGCCATTGAGCTGGCATTCTTGTCCTCGATACGCGAGTACTCTTCGTACCCCTGTTTAAATATTGGGAACATTACAAAGAATGACATGGCTAGCGCCACGCCATTTAGCGTCATATTTGACGGTATCTGTTGCAGACCTAACGCGTTACGTACCATAACAAAAACGATGGAAAATTTGATATAGCAGGTGCCACATGCAATAAGAAACGGCAATAACGTTGAAAAGGCCAGCAACGCAATTAACGAAATATCGTTACTGCTTGCCACTACTGACCTCCGGATTGATTTTCGTTATCTCGACAGCTGGGCAGTCCTCAAACCAGACCAGTTGTCCATTGGCAATAGCCAGGCCGTTGGCTCGCACGATAATATTATTCACCGCCTGCGGGTCGCATTTCATAATACTACCCTGATAAATGGCGGCTAATTCGCCAACCGTGACGGATTTTTGTTGAAAAATAAAATCCAAAGTGACCGGGATCTGTTCAGAATGATGTATTTCCCCGCTATCATGCTCTGTTGTCTGCGTTTCAGTCTGTTCCGCTTCCTCAAACATAATCCCCTCCTCATGATGAATAAAATGACCAATTTTGTGGCAATCAATAACAATGTCGCTAACCTGCCGCTGAATAAGCAAGGCATCACCGGGTTGGAGACTTCTTATCCCCTGATAACTCAACGTGCTCAGACCAATACGGAAATTCAGCGTTAATGGGATCAAGGCAGCGTCCACATGCTCACCACAATGATGATATTCCGGTAATACCTCCATACCACAAAACCAGATATCACCATGTTTGTCGGTAAATCGGTGGAAGCTGGCTGTGGGTTCAGCGTTATCATCGCTCAGTAATCCCTGCGCCACGATACGCTGATAATGCAGCATTTCGGGTAAAACGGCAGTGTCCAGCGGCAGATTGCTATTTTCAAATAGCGTGATTAACTGTGGCAACGACCATGCCTGTGATGCCTGAGCTGCCAGGTCTGGTGCCACCGCACCAAACCATGCTACAACATCAATCACCCCTTGCCAGCCGCTATCCGTTGTAAAACGCAGTAACGATCCCCCCATCGGCAAGGTGTTTTCCGCCTGTCCTAACCCTTGCTCCTGCCATAGCGCCGACAGCCGTTCATACTGCTGTATATGGCGTTCCCGGGTCGGCACTCTTTGCTTTAACATCACTCCTCCTGGTCACGCTGTTGCCGTTTATCCTGCTGCGAATGTTGCTGTTTATGCTCATCTTGCATATCGCGCTGGAGATTATCCGGCACGCCTTCCCGGTTCATGGCAGTAAATAAACGTTGCTGTACCAGAAGATCCGACGGTTGCAAAGCGGCAGCACCGAGCGCAGAGGGTTGCCAAACATTGACATGATGATCGCCCCCCCAACGGGAAAATTGATATTTGAATTCACCGCCGCTTTTGCTCGACACCTCAGCTGGCGCGGATAACTTTTGCAGCACAGTCACTGGCTGTGATTTTTTATGGCCGGTGTGGGTAGCCCCTTGTTCAGCATCATGTGCCGGGCTTTTTACCGCCGCCCCCTGATTAAATGCCCCGGTAATGTTCACCTCTTCAGGTTTTCTGCGATGTTGTTGTAACCCATCCAGTGAATGCCTGGGGCCAGTATCTGGCTGAACGTCCAGAATAACCTCTGCTTTATCTTCACGCTGTCGCCGGGGTTCAGCCTTACCTTGCACCGCAGTGGCCTGGAGCAACGGCACGGCTTTTTCCAACGGTGCTTCTGTCTCCCCATTTTTTAGCTGCACTGGCGCATGTGGCAGCCGTACAACTTTCTCTGTCTCCCCCACAGCCAAGGTAGGTTTTACATCAGTCTGGGTGAGCCGCCGCTTAGGCTGAGAAGTCACCAACATCGGTTCGACATCAGCACGACTGAAACGCCCATTGAGCCGGGAGGTGAGCAACATCGGTTGGATATCAGCCTGGGTACGCCCATTGGGTCGTGAGACAACCTGGACAGCGTCATTACTGGTTCGCTGTCCCGTTTTTGCCTTAATGGTCAGAGGGGGTAAATGTTGAACCCATTGTTGATACATCTGCTGAACGGCCAGCGGATTTTCTTCATCCTGCTGCCAAAATTGTGCATCATCAAAATTGTCTTTCAGTGAAGACGGGGTTTCGTCTACCGGAAGTTCAACCAGCCCGTTTTTCACGGCGGCAGGAGCTACTTGAGACATGCTATTATTTCCTCTGCTTCATTCTCTTCAATACGAACGCTTTTAAGATAATACTGGCGAATTTCTTGCTTTCGCAAAAACTCATATTTATCAGTCTTTTTCGCTAACTGGCGCTGCGTTAACATCAGTTTCTGATACTCATTTCCGCTGCGTTCATACTCAATATCTTTTTGTGAACGCTGCATGGCCAGATCGGCCATTTTTCGGCGCAATACTGCCTGACTACGCTGTACCGCAAAAAGTTTTTCGCGTGAATAATCGCCATGAGGATATAAACCATCGCGTATTTTTTTTACCAAAGCGACGGCCTCATCCAGCTCATTCATCTGTTCCTCAAGGCTGCGAATTTTTCTTACTTCACGGCCCATCAAAACATCATTTTTTTGCTTCTGAATAACACAGCGTTGTTTCAGAGAGTTAACGTGTTGCAGCAAACTCATATAACCCCGCAAGCGTTGTCTGGAAATCAGAATGCTCGTGTACAGACTGGCATAACCAGTTTAACAACGGCTCCCTTTTATGCATCGCGCGGTCGTTCTCTGGGTTTTCACCAGGTTTATACTCCCCCAAGTCGACGAATATTTGCAATTCCTCGATTTTGGCCAGAATACGGCGTACCTCCCCAGCCTGTTGAATATGACCAGCTTCACACACCTGGCTGGAAACGCGGCTGATACTACGCAATACATCAATTGCCGGATAATGGTTACGTGCTGCCAGTTTGCGATTGAGATAAATATGCCCGTCCAGAATGGAACGAATTTCATCGGCAATCGGATCCGGCTCGTCATCGCTTTCCAGCAGGATGGTATAAAACGCGGTAATACTGCCGCTACGCATACAGCCCGGGCGCTCAAGGATGGCAGGCAAAGCATCAAACACCGATGCCGGGTAGCCTCTGCGCGCAGGCGTTTCCCCAGCAGAAAGGGCAACATCACGCAATGCCCGGGCATAGCGGGTGATAGAGTCGATAAACAACACGACATTGCTGCCAGCATCGCGAAAATATTCTGCGATAGTGGTCGCCACCAGAGCCGCATTACAGCGATCTAGTGAGGAATAATCAGACGTAGCATAGACCAGCACACACTTTTGTACCTGTCCAGACTGTTGCAGCTCCTCCACAAACTCCGTGACTTCCCTACCCCTTTCACCAACCAGGGCAATCACAAACACATCCGCATCGGCCTGTTCGATAAGCATATGCATCAACGTGGTTTTACCGCATCCCGCAGAAGCGAATATCCCCAGACGCTGCCCGATGCCGCAAGTCATTAACCCATCAATAGCCCTCACCCCGGTGTAAAACGGCCGTCGGATCCCCACGCGTTCGGTAAATGACGGAGCCTGGACGGAAATGGGTCTATTTTCAACCGTCGTACTCGCCACTTCCTCTCCGAGACGCTGTACAATATTGCCGGAAGGGTCAATCACGCACCCCAGCAGCGCTGGAGACATGGTCACCGACATGGTAGTACCCGTAGGGACAATGACTGCCTCACGCGATAGCCCCTTGGCATTTCCAATAAGACTCAATACTGTGCGTTCTTTGTTAAATCCCAGCACCTGGGCGCGCGCCATCACCTGACTATCGCGCCAGCTTTTTCTGATCTCACAGACTTCACCGATAACACAACCGGGCAACTGTGCTTCAATAACCGGAGCAGAAATATATTGCAAATGGGCCTGGTGGTTTAACAACGACAGCTTTTTCATTACTGATAGATCCTGCAAAAATCTTCTGATAGTGCAAAGAACTCATCCAGCGCGCTGGCAAACTTAGCGGAAGTTTCAAGATACTGGGCATGTACCAACCCTTTTAACTCCACAAAGCCCTCATTCGAGGCAAGCTGAAGCTGACCATTCGCGGCAAACTCACAGCCCTGCATTAATTTTTCCAGTAGCGCGGCACTGCACTGCGAGATCGTCAACCCATTGTCTTCAATCAAACGCGACCATATCCAGACTTCATCCTGCAACTGCGTAATTAAAATGCCTGGGTGGCCGTCAAATTCGAGCGCAATCGTAGAGTGACTGTCAAAATCACCCATAACATCGCTTTGACAACCACTTTCCGTTAATGCCTCACGCAGCAAAATTGCGATATCAATACTCATTATCTCTCCTGGTTATATTGTCTTGACAACATTAATAGACACTGATTCTGTGAGTTCTGAAAACGAAAGCACGTCTAGGTCTTTAAATCTTGATTCAATCAGTTTTTTCAAAAAGCGGCGAATATCTACCGAAGAAAGTACGACCATATCTTTATTGGCGATCGAAATATCTTCCAACCCCAGCGAGAAGCGATCCATTAATTCATCCACCACGGCCGGTTCGAGATTCAGGAACGCGCCGGATGACGTACTACGCACACCGCTCCTCACCTGCTCTTCAAATTCGTGGGAAAGCATGATGACATTAAGCTTGTTGCCATAAGAGAATTTATGGCAAATATAGCGAGCCATCGCACCGCGTACGTGCTCAACCAGCGATATGACATCTTTTTCTCGGGGGGCCCATTGCGCCAGCGCCTCCATAATCATGCGCAGGTTACGCACCGAAATACGCTCGCTTAACAAACGTTGTAGCACCTCAGATATGCGCTGCACCGTAGCATGACGAGTCACCTCTTTCATCAAATCTGGGTATTTCTCTTCCAGTTTATCAAGCATGGATTTTGTTTCCTGGACGCCAAAATATTCATTGACGAAACGTACCAGTATTGACGCCATACAGAGATAAACTTCATCTACCGCTTTACGGGTTTCAAATCCCATCTCAAGCAATGACTTATTAACGTCATGCTCGACCCAGACGGCCCCTTCAATGTCGATAGTGTTAATACCGAGCCCCGGTAATTCACTGACATCACTAATTACCCGATAACCAGGGAAATAAATATAAAAGTGATCGGCCTTAATTTCATTCACCAGCAACGTGATACAGTTATCAGCAATACTCTCGGAGTACTGAATAATGATATCCGGTAGGCTGATGCCATAATCAATATAGAACTGGCTTTTTAGACGTTCCGCCAGTTGGCTGTTTTTCAGCATGGGTTGACAGCTTGCAGGTACCAGCAGCATCAGTGGAATGGTTTCTGCCACCACCGCTTCAACATTTTCAATCAGCCCTTGAGTCAGGTTATCCCCACTGCCTTCAATATGCTCTTTGGTCTGCTCTTTTTTTGCCAGGTGCTCCGGATCATTTTTTCTTTTCTGCCACTGTTTATGCGCATAGATACTAATTAACATCAGCGCCAACAGCAAAAAAGTAAAAAATGGGAAACCCGGCAGGCCACCGATGCCCAGAGCAATAATAGCGGAAATGATCAATACGGTCGGGTTTCCCAGCAACTGCTCAACAATGGTGCGTCCCATATTATCCCCATCGCCGTTCACACGGGTGACGATAAAGCCGGCCCCAATGGCAATCAGCAGCGCCGGGATCTGGGCGACCAGCCCATCACCAATGGTCAACATGGTATAAGTAGAAAGCGCCGTAGAAACGTCCATGCCGTGCTGGCTTACGCCAACACTAATTCCGCCAATCAGGTTGATGAAGATAATAATGATACCGGCTATTGCATCACCTTTTATGAACTTCATCGCACCGTCAAACGAACCATAAAGCTGGGATTCTCGCTCCAGCACGCTACGGCGCTCTTTGGCCGCATCCGCATCCAGCGAGCCTGCGCGCACATCCGCATCGATACTCATCTGTTTGCCCGGCATACCATCAAGAGAGAAGCGCGCTGCCACTTCTGCAACGCGCTCCGCTCCTTTGGTGATTACCATGAACTGTACAATGGTGACGATGGCGAAAATAACAAAACCCACGACAAGATTATCACCAATAACAAACTGACCAAAAGTGGCAATAATCTCCCCAGCATCGGCATCATTTAACACCAGACGGCTGGTACTGACCGACAGCGCCAATCGAAACAGCGTGGTTATCAGCAGTACCGACGGAAATGTTGAAAAGCTCAATATTCTGTCGATATAGAAAGATGACAGAAAAACCAGCGCCGACAATATAATATTCATGCCGATCAAAAAATCAACCAATACCGTTGGCAGAGGAATAACCAGCATGGTGATAATCACAACAACCAGAAGTAGAATAAATAATTCCGGATGTCTGCCTATGCGGTTTAAAAATTTATTCATTCTGATCATGCTCTTCGTTATGACGTTGTTGCGCAATGCGACGACGCTGCTCGATAGACTCTTCAAGCCAGTATTCTTGCGCACATCGCTTAAGTTCCTGCTCCAATACCGTTTTATTCGTAGCGTTTAAAAAAAGCTGCTCGGGTATTTTTTGATACAATCTATAAATAAGATTAATCAATTGTGATAATGTTTTCTTATTTACCCCCTGCGGATCCTTAATAATATGCTTGAAATATTCCTCAAACAGTTCCGCACTTTGCAAGACTCCCAGCATCATAAACAGCCAATCACGCTCGGAGGTACCCAGTGATTTGACTAATGTGGAATTCATTAATGCTTTCACGAAAGAAATATCACTGGAACGCAATAATTTCACCTGACCAATACGGCTGAGCAATGACCCAAACTCAATAAGTGAACAACTAGGGTCGAGGGCATCAATATCTGATATTAACGCACTTTCCATAAAGTCAACAACAATCGTCCGGTGTTCTGGGCCGTAAGAGACAACCCAGTCTTGATAAAGTAAAACTTCATGCTGCTCACTGCTAATAAAGTTACGATAGCTTTCCCGCATTAATCCTGGGGACATATCCAATGCCTTACCAAATAAACGCGCTTTGAGTGCGACATTAATACCTGCCTTAAGCGTTTTAGGGTCGGCTTGCTGCTCGGCCTGTTGCAGTAAATGTTCCAACTTGCCTTTCGTGACTTTATCCAGGTTGCGCCGCCGCAGCATTTCACGCAATACCAGGATCAGATCGCTGTCATCCGGAAAAAGGGATTTCACAAAACGTAGCAGGTCATTAACATTCAGTCCGGCAGTCCCTTTTACCGCCTTCAGGATTTGGTCTACTTTTTCGTGAACATCTTCATCTAATACACGATCGAAACTGCTCTCAGCGCCTGCGCCGGTTTTTTTTTCCAGATCGCGACGATTGCGAAACTGCGCCAGCACTGCGGACATTTCATCCGTCGAGTCAGCAAAGCGCTGTAATAACGCGCCCGGAGACTCATCCTCTACCGGCAATACCTCATCGGAAACACCGGTATCGTTTGTGGAAAGTGACTCTTGTTTCGCAGCAAGTTTTTTCCCATGCTGATCCGATATATAATTAAAGTTGGTATTTCCACCACCAATGCCTATTGCCATTTTTGTGTATCGATATAGTTAGCCATCCAATCTTTAAGTTCACCACTCGCCAGATTTCCCTTTAATTTATCAATCATGATATTAGCATCCGGCTCCAGCGGTGACTCTATTTCTTTGGGTTGAATGAGAAAGACCCTTATCAAGTTGGCATTGCGTTCAGATTTATATCGAAATAACCTACCAATAAATGGCAAATCACCAAGGCCGGGGATTTTTCCATCCGATAGCGTATTTTCGTCGCGTGTATAGCCGCCAATTAACAGACTTTTACCGCGCGGTACTCTAGCTACGGTACTGATATTGGTTCTACCGACTTCCGGCAGACCATCGACTGTATCTTTGGTTTTATTATCCTGATTACCATCCTCAACGTTGATCATCATTTCAATTTCGTTGCTTTGGGTAAAACGGGGTAATACACTCACCAAGGTGCCATAAGTGACATTCTGAAGCTCTACACTACGCTCACCGATAAGCTTACTATAGAATGTTCTATTATTATCAAAAATAGCCGGTATGTTTTCCTGCGTCAGGATCATTGGCCGTGAGACAATATTTGCTTTATTTTTTTCACTCAATGCTTTAGCTGCAGCCATAAATGTTGCACCATCAATTGTCGTGCTGACGCTATTATTCAGAGAGAGACCAAACTTATCGCCAAAATTAACATAACCATTCCACTGAACGCCTAGCTGGTCAAGTGCTTCCTTTTGTAAGTCCACAATCCAGACCGATAACTCAACGTGACGTTTAGGCTGATCCATTTCATGCACAATGTTACGGACATAGGCCACCTGATCTGCACTCCCTCGAACCAGCAAGCTGTTATTGCCTGGGTTGGCGACAATATTCAGCCCACTCTGCACGCTACGCTGTTTCACCGCATCCTCAAGAGTCGTAGCACCTAAAGAAGGGGGCATACTTTTGCTGCCGGGAAATGTTGGCATTTCAAGCGCTTTTCTAGCGCTTCCATCCATTTCTGATAACGACTTTTGTACCTTGCCCACCCCCAATGAAGTACCAAGCAATTCTTGGATCACTGTCGCCATCCCGGGGATAATAATCTCGTCATTGCGATATTTAAAACGACGATCCGCAACAAAAGTATTACTCAACGGGATCACCGCCACCATTTCACGCCCGTCGTAACCGTCGCTTTTTTCATCCAGGAACCGAGCGGCATTGGTGACAACTTCAACATACATTGGTGGCCCGGAGACATAGAATGTCGAATTTCTACTATCGGCACGCAACGGATAGCGTTGATCGTAAAGCCTGGATTGCATAAGAAAATCATGCACCACTTTAAAAGAGGTGTTGCGTAGTGCCACTACAGCGTTGCGCATTTCGGTGGTTTCATAAACATACACCGCATTGCCATCGTCGTACCAAATTAAGCCCAACTGCTCAGTAAGGTCGTTTAGCGTATCTGCCGGCATGGTAAAATCGAACTGCCCAGTGACCTTTTTTCTGGCGGCATTTTTACTCAGAATAACCGGTTTTCTCATCACCGTTGACAGCGCGTCAAATACGCCTTTGACTCCTTCATCTCGAGCCATATATCCAGCGGAATCAGAATGAGCTATTGGCTGCCGAGCAAATGTTTGTGGACTACCCATCATCAATACGACAGCAATAAGGTTGG
The DNA here is from genome assembly GCF_023282985.1 of Serratia silvae. Lineage (GTDB taxonomy): Bacteria > Pseudomonadota > Gammaproteobacteria > Enterobacterales > Enterobacteriaceae > Chania > Chania silvae. Next base: position 131,839 of record NZ_JAGQDC010000004.1, read on the forward strand.
CACCAACCAGGGACTTACATAAAAAATTCATTTTTTATTAACCATCTGTGATAATCTGCTTCATATTTCTAGCTGAAATGCCAAAAGTATTTTTTACTTCATAGGAAAAATGGGAAAGTGATGAATAACCATGATCCATTGCTATGGTCGTCATGTTTTTATCACCCCCGGATAATTCCAGTAATGCCCGGATCAGACGCCAGTCACGCAAGCCAACTTTCGTTGACTTTCCTAATGCATTCCTTGACAGACGGCGAAAGTGTGCCAATGATAATCCATATTTTACGCACATGTCCTGAATGCGGTTACCAAGCACATCCTCCGATTCAGCGAGAAGGAAACAAATCAGTTGATACCATTCGGTATTACGTAATACCGCAACAAATTTTTTTTGCTCTGGCCCAGAATTTAGCACCTGATTAACATACCAGTACTCTATACTGCGTGTTTCAGATTGCTTGTCTAATGTCGTCGCAAGCACTGCGGATAAATCTGCCCGAGAGAAATCAACACTCTCTGTTGCAGCCTGGTCTAAAAAAACCTGTAGTTTTACCAGTCGTGAACAGTCCAGTTCTCTATAATGTATTTCCCCTTGCAGCACCTCAATTTTTGCAGAGTCGGCAACCAAGAGATATGTACTTCCTGCACTCAGTAGATGTTCATCATATTTATTCTTTGATGAGGCGGCGACAACACTTTCGCCAGTGCTATTAATTAATAATAGCCCAGGACAATTGAGAGAAATCACCTCATCAAAACCTAAACAACTACTTGTCGTTATCCTTTTCATTGCTCACCTACTTGGTTTATAGTCAATGTTAGACACAATCTGACTATACAAGCAACACCACAACAAATCATGACCAAAATATAATGAATCCCCCTCCTCCACCCAGAAATCCATCATAATCCCATCACCTTGGTTAGTTCTTGGTGACTTCCATTTTATTATAGACCCGCCATACCTTGCTGGCATATTTCATACGCAATTTATGACGCCCCTTCCCTGTTCCAGCGTTGTAGGCACCCACCGCCTCCCAAGAGTAACCATAGATTTTCATCATCTCAGATAATATAGAAGCCCCGACTAATACCGAAACACAGGGATCTTTATATAGCAGATCTTTACTGATACCAATACGCTGTAAACGTGGTAAATGCATACTGTTTATTTGCATCAGGCCATAGTCAACGGAACCATTTTTGTTAACACCCTTAGCTTCTTGTTTCATCCCTGATTCAACCTGAGCAATGGCAGTAAGAAGCTTACTTTCTATCCCGAATTTTTGCTCTGCGTAAATCCAACAATCTGCCTTTGCCACCGGCAATATAAACATCAAGATGATGGGAAGTCTGTTCATTTTCATAGAAAAAAAATCCCCACACATTTTAACTTCCTCACTATTATCGACTTTGATTTCTCTACATTTCTAAGTGTTTTTATATTACCAAGTATGCTTTTATTTACCTGTCCATTGGCTCCATTCTGATGTAAATATGACCGTTCAATGACAGCCATTTTATTCAGGTCAGAAAATGAGTCAACCGCGCTAAACCTATCACTATTAAACTTCTTTTTTACCAGTTTAAGTAACCAATTGAATTTGGGAATAGCTAACGATGTCGCCACCTTTTTCTGCAAGATATCATACGCTGAAAAATAGTCTTTACTAAGATAAGCTAAACATGCCAAATAGTAATTAACCGTCAGATTATTTGGTGCTAAAATTTTCGCCTGCAATAAATAGATAGAATAGCGATATTCATTATTGCCTAATGACAAGATAATACCAAGCATCGCCAAAACATCAACATTTAAAGGGTCAGATAACAGAATCTCTTTGGCCTGAATCTGGATCATGCTAATGGTTCTGTAATGTGATAGCGAATCTCTCAAAATGTATACATAAAGATAATCATCAACAATACCCTTCATATCCTCTATACTATAAACATCATTTTGCAGTTTTTTATTAAAAAATCTATCGCAATCTAAATTCACATCCAGCACTCGAGACTCGTCATGAAACATTATCCCACCCTCTTCATACCGAGCTGAGTCATCATCATCCTCATTGGCACAAATCTTGACAGGTGAACTAAAATAATATCCTCGGGAATAAATGGTACAGATGGATTTATTGACTCCTTTATCTCCAAGATAGCGTCGTAATGCATAAATACAGCGCGTTAGCGATTCATCACTAACCCCTGAAAACCCCCAGGCATAATTCAACAAATCATCTTTACTAATAATTCTTCCGGCACCTTCCACTAAACAAGTTAGCACCCTTAACTCTTTTGGTGGTAAGGGGATAATTTCACCACTCTTTTCCAAATGAATATTTGGATATAGTGTGTAGCCAGAAAATTTATAACAACTAATGCCATTTATGTTTTGCATCATGCCTCCATTAAATATGGAGTAACACTATACTCATACATCATAAATCCACTTTAATAAAACAATCATTACTAAAAAATAATCATGCGTAGAACATCAGAATCGTGCAATAACACCCTCACTTTCACTACTCGCTGATAGCTATCTATCTAACCGATGGCAGCGATGCGCTGCCCCTTGGAAAATTATCATTGCCGTTATCAATAAACGATAGCATATTCACAATCTCATTGGAGTGACAAATAAGATCATCATCCAAACGTTGATGTAGTGGTAACACGACGCGCTTTATCACCCCATGGTTTGCTCCGCAAGTTAATTCGAGCCGTACCTTCTTCTCTCCTTTATAATTAATCTCGGAACCGGTAATATAAAAATCGATCTCTCCTACCTGAACCATATTTAGCATCTCATGATATTTATTCGCCATCTGATTAAATGCAAGAGAGGCAAGAACATAATTTTCACATTCATTAGAAAAATGCAAATGAATAATATCAATGATCTGATCATTAAGCTCTATGGAATACAGCTTATTTGCCATCTGGTATGGAAATATAGCAGTTCTTATCGTATTTTCGTGATGTCCACCTATCGGTTCTGATACATGCCCGCGGCTGACCTGACCAACAAATCGATATCCCTTACCATATAGTGTCTCTATATCTTTAGTCTTTAAAAGGATCTTTCTTAGATTATATACACAACGTGTTAATGACTCATCGGAGACAACCCCGCCACGCCACACCCTTTCTATAATCTCATCCTTTGTTATAATCTCCCCTGCTCTCTCAAGAAAAAGCTCAAGCAACATCATTTCCTTGGGTGGTATTCTGACATACTGACCATTTCTAGACAGCGAATTACCTTCATCCACAATGTAGTCATCAAAAAAATATCTATAATTCACTTTAACCATCTCACAAATCATTTCATAACCGCCTACGAGAAAAGCCATTATCTTCATAGGCAGTGACATTGAAAGTATATTTTCATCATTTTTGCTCATGATCGGAAGTGAAATTCACAGCATTATAATCAATAATTTTATGCAGTTATAATAAAAATTAATCTAATTAAAAAAATAAAAAATAAAAACACAAATAAAATCATATAGTTACAGGCAAGTTAATTAGAACTTAACCTCTAACTACATTTTTGTAAATATTACTATATTTAGTAAAAACCAGACTTGGCAACTATCCCAATTGGCATTACCTATAAAGTATTTCGGAAAACGGTAAAATAGACATCAACTGAACATGAAACAGTTGGTTAATTTCTGACACCTTATGGGGAAAATGGTCTTCTACTCCCAAGACATCAGATTTATCCCTCTTGGTTCACCATCGTCGTCGAGTCGATAACAGGACTGCCATAAATGCGAGGCTTTGTTGAGTAAATCTATTTTATCTGATTATCCATGAATCCGGTGGATTCCCATTACGTAACATCATACAGTTACACCATATGCAGGGCCATGAGATCTGGAGAGGTTAGCATTTCCAGCCAAAAAAGGCATGGTCGAACAACATGATTCCCTATTATTCAGCAAAGCCTAAATGCGGTTCGCCTGACACTAATAGATGCCTCTGTCCTATGTTATTTCGGAGGTGAACGTTCTCGACATCAATCAGATGCGTTGAAAAAACGAGCCAGCCAAGCTGGCCAAGCTGGCCAAGCTGGCTAGGCGTGAGAACGGACGCATAGCTGGTTCAAGCGATATCGTCGTTTATTGATCCATTGGTGGGAGAAAAATCCCGAAAACTATCAGGAATGCTGCATTTTTTCTGTAGGCTTATTGTGTGGCATAGGATGCTTGAGTATAACTTATACTGCTGCATGACGGCGTAAAAAACCGGCTCCACCAGATAAATGGAAGCCGGGTCTTGATCCTCTTTACATTACGGCAACAGCGATAGTTTATACTCGTCATTCTTCAAGCTGCATCTTTGTTGGTTGCCCTTACTCACCCGAATCTCTTACCGGAGTAAACTCATCGGGATTCGGGCGGTTGTCGTCTCAATGCAACTCGAATTATTTTGGGTATAGACACCGGGGCGCTTATCACCACACCTTAACGGTTGACCAGTCCTGGTGTACCCACCCCTCACCATTATTAGCATTCCATCCGTTATTCCATTTAAACTCCGTTGGCACTTCCACATCGGTTATCCCACCATAATTTCTAATACTGACAGTGGGTGTGTAATAGCCATCGTTAACAGATGAATTTGCATGACGACAATTTGCCATAATACGATAAGTAGGATGAGATTGATATTGTGAAGTATCTACCTCTTTGGTTTTATTAGAGTAATATTCTGGATGTCCAATAGTAATAGCGCCAATCCCACTCCTTTTAGTGAAGGAGATCTTGATGCTCGGATCTTTATACTCGCTTAAATATTTCGACTCTATCCCTTTGAAGCCCATAGTATAACCCAGTCTAAGCATCGCCCAATCAGATCCGGTACAGTGTCCAGTCGTGCGATGGCCAGTCGTCGCTCCCACGGCATCACCGTGATGCCAAAGCTGTTGCGCTACACGGTATTGCAGAGTATAGAGTGTTTCCGGCCCGGCAGGGTAAGTCGTGGCGCGCTGCTCTTGGCCTTTGCTCGCCAATCCTAATTTCCCTTCCCAGTCGCTTCTAACAGAAAATTTTTCACCGAATCTGTTGCGGGAATTGGAGAATTTCACCTCTCCTTTACCTTTTGCCAATTCGCCTGCATTCAGGCTTTTACTTTCAACAGTGTAACCAGATGAGTTCACTAACTCGATTTTTGCACTGTTAATCGGAGAAGTCCCATTTCCCATATTGGCTACCCAAGTGAATATCAGCGTATCATCGTTGTAGACTGGTTTCCAACTGCCAGACAGCACTACACGCCGCCCCAACTCGGTAGCTTGTAGTCCCGTACTGACGGAAGGTTTATCGAAAACAGAAATATGGTACGACGAGCTTGATTGTTCATAGAAATCATTGGCAGTGACCCTTACCGTGATTTGCGACTTCCCTGGCTTCACGCCGTTGATAATACCGTTATTGATTGTCACAACAGTGTTATCACTGGAGTTCCACTGAAGGTATCCGCCCGCATCCTTTGGGATCTCCTTTTTTAACGGCTGGACTTCTACCTTGTCATCAAAACGATATTGTTCTTCCGCTTTCGAAAAACTCAGATCAATATTCGCCTTGGCCAAAACATAGGTCACATTCAACTTTTCTGCTTTAAACTGCTCCGTTTCACTGGTGCTGATAGTGACCAGTGCCGTACCGGGTTTTACCGCCGTTAATTTTCCATCTTTGCCAGTGGTAACAATCTTCGGATCTTCACTGCGGTAAGCTGGGGTCAATGCCGTACCTACGTCATTATTGTTGAACGACGGAGCGATCGAATAGATTTTCCCATCCGCCCACACTGCCGAGATCGGCTTGCCATTGTCAACGTTAATCCCCGGTGCAGCCTTGTCAACCGTCAGCATATAACTCGCCAACGCGGGCTCATATTGCGCGTTGCCGGGCGTATAGACGGTTATTTTAGCCTCTCCCGCCTTTAACAGCGTCACTTTACCTGTTGTCTTATCAACCGTTGCGACGGCGGCATCGGAACTGGACCACATCTGCGCAACGCCGGCGGGCATCCCTTTTACCACTTGCGAGCGGTTAAACCTTTTGGTGTAGACCTCCTGCTGCAATACATTGTCAAACTTCAGATCTGGCATTATAGCGCCAACGGTAACCTCAATTTTGTTGCCAATGGTTTTGCCATCCGCTTTCGCCATCAACAAGACTTTTCCCTTGTTGGTTGCTGTTGCCTGTGCGCGGTAAGTACCGTCATCGTTGCCCGTCACCTTCGATACGGTAAAGCCCTCCAGTGCTGAAGCTCCTTCAAAGCTAACCGTTTTCCCGGTAATCGCATTGCCATAGCTGTCCTTTAACGTCACGGTTAGTGTTGAGGCTTCTTTTCCATCTGAACCGATTTTGGCTTTGTCTGCGCTGAAGGTCGATTTGCCGCCATCAATCGCTGCCGCTTTTACCTCCACCACAGCGGCGTCGCGATGATTTTTTTCATCAAGATAGGCAGACATGGCCAATTTCCCTGCCGTGCGGCTTTTCACTGTGGTGGTCGCAATCCCTTCAGCGTCAGTACGTGAAGTCGGCATAAAACTGTCTGCCTGGCCAATCAGTTGCCAGGAAACCACGACACCTTGCAGTTTATTGCCATAACTGTCGACAACACTGGCACGGTAAGTCACACCATTATTATCACCGGCGATAAAACTGGATTTATCCGCTGTGACCTGGTCGATGCTCCAGCTACTGGTATCACCTTTTACGACCAGAGATTTGGTCTGCTTAAAGGTGACACCGTTAACTTTCACCGACAGTATTGCCTTACCGGCTCGATTCCCCGTAGCTACCAGGGTGTAATACCCAGCCTTTTCTTCCTTACTCTTGGCAATTGTCACCGTATTGTTGTCACTCAGGCCTTCAACCGACTGTTTAACCAGCAGGTTACCGTTCTTGTCTTTCAGCACCAGGGAAAGAATTGCGACCTCTTGTCCGGCCACAATCGCCGCAGGGGCAAGCGTCAGCTCAGAGTGGCTTTCATCTGCGCTATCGGCATTGAATTCCACTTTCGGCGCTAGCGTTTCACCCGATGGCAGTATCACCCTGACTTCTGCCATGCCAGCCAACAGGCGGGTCAGAGACACGCGTGCCTTGCCAGCCTTATCCGATAAGGTTACCTGCGAGGCAAGTTGGCTACCTTTGTTGGCGCTCCAGGTCACCGGAATGCCCGCACCCAACAGATTGCCGTTCTTATCGACCAACGTTGCCGTATAGGTAACCGACTGTCCCACCGTTGCCGATGTAGGTGTGACAGCAATCTGACCGTTCACTTTTGCAGAACTGTCATCCGCTTTCAGAACCAGAGTGGCACGCTGTTTAATCGCAGCAGCATTAACTAGAGCGGTAACGTTAGTCGTACCGACCTTTCTCCCGGTAATCTGTGCTTCATAAACACCTGGCGTCTTTTGAGAAAAAACGGCTGTTTCCATCGCCAGATCGGTTGAATAGCTGAGTGTGATCGCTTTTTCCAGCCCGGAAAGCGGGTTACCTTCTGCATCGTTAACCGCCACGCGGACGATGGCGCGTTCTTTATCCGCCACGATCGTTGAAGGCGAAATGGCTATCGTTGAGCGTTCGGTAGCCACAGCTCCAGCCGTGAAGGTCACCACTTTATCGGCATCAACCGGCTGGTTTCCCCCCAATACGGCAAAGACGTTGACCTGCCCGGCCTGTTTGCTGGTTAACGTCATTTCCGCAACACCATAGGCGTTGGTTTTACTGACAGGAACAGAGAGCACACCACCTGTGGCCTGCCATCCCACGGCGACACCCGGCAATTGGGTATTACCATTTTTGTCTTTAACCTGAGCCCGCAGGATCACCTTTTCCTTACCGTCAGCCTTCGCGGTATCTGTGCCAACTACACTGACACTCTCTACGACAGACGACGTAGCATTCGCCAGAAGACCAATGACCGTGCTTCTGGAAACAGACTGGCTGTGTGCAGTTAACGTCCAGGTTCCCTCTTTCTTACCCGTGACCAGAGTCTGGTAAGTTCCGTCGCCATTATCTTTCACTGTCGTAAAAGCAATCGTGTTCTCATCAGATTTGAATGCCACCTGCTGTCTTGGAACCAGGTTATCCCAAGCATCTCGCAGCGTCAGGGTTGCCGTAGCCTGGGTAGTGCCGTCTGCGGTAACAGACTGAGGCGTAACCGTCAGTTCACTGTGCTCTGAGACAGGTACTGCTGGGGTAAAGACGATATTTTTCGTTCCAGTGTTGCCATTATACAGCACTGCGGTCACCGTAGTTTCACCGCTCACGACACCGCTCAGCTTAACGGTCGCCTTACCGTTTTTATCCGTCATGGAAACATCTGAGGCAAGCGTGTTGCGTGTAGCACGCCAGGCGATACTGGTATCCGCAACCGGATTACCCAGTTCATCAATCGCTGTGGCGGTCAGCGTGATGCCATCTGGATCCCCGACCATGGTGTCTTCTGCTGATGATGCCACCACGACCGAAGCCGTTTGTGCATCAGCCATTGCCTTGACTACGGTACCCTTCGTCTGGCCATTTTTCAGCGCGGCGTTAATCGTGAACGAACCCGCACGGTCAGCCACAACGGTGGCCCGTGCAACACCCTCTTGATCCGTTTTCGGCGTTGAGGTTGACACCTCTGCCCCTAGGTCTGCCGACCAGGTGACATCAACATTGCTCAACGGGTTGCCATACTTATCGGCGACTTTGGCAAGCAGTTCCGCGCTGTCATGCTGGTTGGCAATGATAGCCTGAGTGCTGATGCTCAGTTGGCTGATGATCCCTTGTTGACTATCGGCTTCAAATGCCACAGGGGCTGCCGTAAGTGATGCCGAGTTAGTAAATGCCGTAACCGATACAGGGAAAGCTCGCGTACTGGTAATACTCGCTTTCGCCATCCCATCTTTACCCGTTACGCTCTGTGCATTATTGAACCTTACCTGACTGCTATCACGATCTGACGTCCAATCCACTGCGACATCCGGCAACGGGTTACCACTTTTATCGGTAATCAACGCACTGAACATAACCCCCGTCGTCCCATCCGCTTTATACGGCCCTTCCTGTGGAGTAACCGATGCCACCAACGCCGTGGCACTATTGCCGATAAAAGTTGTACTACGGGTTGTTCTGTTATTATTGACCTGCGCGGTCACCAGAACATTGCCCGCTACCGTGCTGGTCAGCGTGATAGAAGCCTGCCCTTTAGCATCAGTTTTCACTTCTTTCTGGCCGAGGATAGCACTGTTATCCGCCGAAAATGCCACGTTGACATCCGCAGCCGGGTTGCCGTGCTTATCGGTCACCACAACGGCGATAGTTTTCTTGGTGCGACCATCCGCAATAGAAATCTCCGGCGTTATCGTCATATTACTTTCGCTGATCTGTGACGAACTACCGTCCGGTAAGAATGTCAGCGAAACCTGCTGTTCACCTTTGCCATCAATATTTGCGGTGATCAGGCTCTCCCCAGCACGAGTGCTGGTCACAACCACGATCGCTTCGCCCTTGTCATCCGTCGTCGCCGTTTTCGCGATGTTCGCCTGATTATCGGCCTTCAGGTTGACGCTCTGCTGCGCAACAAGGTTCCCCTCTCCATCAATAACGCGCATGTGGATTTTGTTCTGCGCAATCCCATCAGCAAGGGCCTCATTGGCCACCAACGTCAGGCTGTCAAGACGCGCCGTGGTCACATCAGCCGTCATCATGACGCTGGCCGAAGAAAACGTCGTGTCACGCGCTGAGGCGGTTACGCTGAAAAGTTCCGGCATCGTTCCGGCAGTGATCATGGCGACATATTCGCCTGCGGCACGGCGCTTAAAGCCAGAAATAGTCGCACTGCTGGTACCGCGAATTTTCACTTCACGCTTCAGGCTAATTTCATCCTCGCGAATATCAACAGGGAGGCCCGCCATATCATTCACCTTCAGTACCAGTGCTTGCTGCGTTTTACCATCGGCGGGGAGTATGATATCAGCAGGCGTCAGCGTACTTTTGGTACCATTAATTGCAGCCTGAGTGACTGTGACCTGCGTTGTCTCGCCCTGGGAGACATTTCCTTTCTTATCAACAGCAACACCTTTTACCGTATAGGTATTCACGCCCAGTGAACCAGGGTGGTAGTCAGGTAGTACCACGTTGTAATTGCCGATACCTTCACTGACAATCCTCCCCCCAGCCGCCAGCAGTTCGGGAGCCGACCAGTTAATCCGTTCCAGACCATATTTACTATTCACAGAAACATTCAATGACTTAGTCTCCCCCGCGTAGCCCGTCACCTGACCCGTCATATGGAGACGAATAACCTCTTTCTTGCGGTATTCCAGCACAATATTATTGTTACGGCTCACCAGATCATAACGGCTCCCTACCAGGCTACGCTGCGCGCGAACCGCATCAGGCTCCATTTGTTGATGCCACGGTACACCCGGTTGGTACGTCATCTGTACCCCAAGCCGGGAGTCATTTTCACCCGATTTACCCTGACGCAGTTCCGCACTAAGCGTCACTAACGGAAACGGTGTGTAATTGATACCTGCAGTAAACGCGTGCGGGTTATTTTGTCGATTATCTTTGCCAAACAGTGCGACGTCCTGGCCATAGTACTGCTCATACATCAATTTACCGCCAAGCTGGGGCCATGCCGGAAGCCAAAACTCAGAACGAAGATCCCAGCCATTAGCTGGGCGCTCCTCATAATCGTTAAAATCGGCAGAATCCCTCCAGTTTGTCAAACGCAGGTAACCGTTGGCACCCAACTTAACAAAATCACGCCAGTATTCCGCCCCCACGCCCATACGGGCATGGTTACGCGACAAGTCATAATCAAAGAAAATGTTGCTGCCCAGCATCTGATCGCGCTGGAACTGACGCAAGCCAATCCCCAGATTCGCCTGAGCGCGGTCATCGGTACGATGCAAGCTCCCTTGGGTGAAAACGAGATTGTTATCTTGATCATATAGAGGTGCCAGCAGATCGAGCTGCGAGTTTTTTAATGTGATATTTTTATCCACATCCAGTTGTACTCTGGCAGTCCCAAACTGGCTAAGCCACTGCTGAATATGGTTACCAACCTCGCCAGAGAACATCCCCAGAGCCATAGAAGTCGCAGCATCACTGCCGGACTGTGTGGCAAACGTAGAACCAGCCTGTGAAGCGAAGCCTGCCAGTTTTTGCTGTTGCGCATTATCCTGCTGTGGTTCTTTCGCTATATCGTCCCATTTCACCGCAGGAAGCGGTGCCAGAGGCACATACAGTTCATCTCCCGGTTGGAGACGGTCAAAACCCTGTGCGAAGTTTAATTTACGCAAACCGTCAACAGTCATGTTAAATTTACTGGCAACCGTCGTTACCGACTCTCCGGCCTTCAGGATGTATACTTTTGTTTCCGGTCTATGAGGAGAAGCCACCTGTTCAAGCAGTCGGCCTTCGCTTTTCGCTACGGCAACGGAAGGGGTGATGGAATAGGCCACGGGAAACACGGTTTGAACACTAATATTCAGCCACGTAAAAAGCCTGAGGCGTAACGGAACATTGTCCCTGCGATTTTTTTTCATAAGGTTTCCACAGAATCATGCTGCACGTTATGCAGCGTCATTGAGATAACGCGTTGTAATATCATGAGTAGATACTTTTTTAAGTAAGAGATGCTCTATTTTTTTGACACCCAGTTTACTGGCCAATTTTGCTTTCCAACAATAGATCGTCGAATAACCACGTGCGAAATAACGCTGAATAAACCTGATGCTGTAGCCCTTCAGGACAAATGTTAACAGTAAGACATCTTGTTGATTCAGGAAGCACGAATTGAAGTCCTGGGGTTTCATTTTATGTTTACCGTTCAGAGTATCACTTAACCACATAACAATTTTTTCTTCTGAGGTTGTGTTATAAAAAACGGCAATCACACTTTCTAATTCGGCAAGATAAAATAGCGCCAACGGCTTTAGTTTTTGGCTAACAATAATAACTACAGCACGCTTTGAAAAACGGAGCTCGCCAAAGCAAGAAAGAAAGTCAACCAATGAACTTCCGTCCAGGTTGATGAACAAATACCCCTGTTCTTCAGCCAACAAACCAGCTTTCTCCATCACACTGGACACCCCATGTGAAAAGTAAATATCCCCTACTGGCCAATAATGTCGAGTATCCATTACATCCCTTATATAAATAACCCAGTTCTTTATCTTGCACTCTCATTAAAATAGCACGCTGCACCAGAACCAGGAGTAAAAATGCAACATCATCTCATGAGTATCACACCTTGGTCGGGATGAATCATGATGGGAATCCAATGAGAAAATTCGCCGTGGCAAGCGAGAATTGATACCGGCGACGAATAGTTAAATCATTTTTTTGACAACGGCTAAAAATCATGTGGTAATATAGTGAAATACTAATAATCAAAGAAGATTTTAGTATAAAAAAGCCTTGAATAATAATGTTGAGCTGAACACTGCCATAGAAAAAGCAGTGCAAAAAAAATGACCGAACAACAAAATCAGATTTGGAAAAAATAACCCGCTAAAGGGAAACTGTAATTTAAATTGTGTAATTGCCTGTTTTTGATATTTTCTTCCTGACAATGGAGGGACGAAAAGAAATTTAAGCCACTTACTGCCGAACTGGTAAAGTAAAACCAGACGCGTATCACGCAGATGGATAACCAGATTTTATCCTTATATGCCAAAGGGATGACCACGAGGGAAATCGTCGCCACATTCAAGGTAATGATGGAAAGACTACAAAGTGGTCGGCATCTGGGATGAAAAATACCCGCAAAGCTATCTACACAACCAATGCTACCGAGTCACTGAACAGCGTGATCGGCAGGCGATAAAGAAACGTAAAGTGTTCCCGACAGATGACTCAGTGCGCAACATGATTTATATGGTGATCCAAGCGGCATCGAAAAATGGAATATGCCGATCCAGAACTGGCGGTTGGCAATGAGTCATTTTATTATCGAGTTCGGTGAGTGTTTAAACGCCGACCTTTAATACGTTGGCAGTTACACAGAATTATGGACAAGCTCTAGCCTAGCGAGTCTTTTTTTGACGCGATACAATACCACCGCGGCTATATGTATTGACTAACATGAGATCCTCTACTGATTGTTGTGAAGGGTCTTTGTTATAAGCTATTACTACCTTATGTACAGTTTTATTCAGTTTAGATGATATATCTATTAGAGCGCTAGCTTTTTTGGGATTATGCTTATAGCTAGAAGAATTTAATTCACCCATCATTTTCTTGATATTTTCTTTCAAAACATTTTTATTTTTATTCAGCAAGAGTAAAGAACCGGAGTCAAATTTAAGCGAACCATTTACTTTTATTTTCTTTTTAAGAATATTCTCGCATTCTTTAATTTTATCTAGCTTCACCAGCAGTTCTTTTATATCTTTAGAATTTATCGTTTTTTTATTTGTTGTTTTTTTAGCATATAGATTGTCAACCATAGCATCGAGCTTTTTCAGGCTCCTTAATTTTTTTGTTCTTTCCTGCGAACGTTGCTTGTTTAAGACTTCCTTAATGCTTTTCAAACACCCCTTGATTTTGTTTCTATCTTGATACCATTCCGGAACTCCGGAGCTATTGCTCACATGTTCCCATTTATTATTTGAGATGGTATTTTTGTGGTTACAAACAGCGTTCAATTTTGAAATTAAGGCTTTCGTTACCTTTTTATTCATTTTAGCCTCTGACTCAGCTGTTTTAAAAGTATCCAGAATAATCCATGATGATAAATTACTACGTTGTACGGTACTCATAAACCTCTCCATTGAAACATTCTGCTGTGATAGCGATTTAATAGTTAACGCAGTAGCTCCGGGCTCCAAGTTCTGACACCATCGTACAGTCGAAGTGTCCGCAGGTTCAGCCGATGGTGCAATAAGAGCTATTCCGCGCCTAACAAGAAAGATATAAAAATATACACCTTTGCCCATTTATACGCACAACGACCAAGAAAAGGACTCAACACGCTACCCGGTTGACAATGAGCCGTTTTATTATCGAGTGCAGTGACCGTCTATACCCAAAATAATTCTAGTTGCATGAAAGTGCAATACAGCGAATCCCGATGAGCAGTGATTCAGGTAAACGAGGAAAGCCAACACACAAGCAACTTGAAGTATGACGGGTAAAAACGATCACCGTTAATAAGTTGACAATGATACAGCGTGATTGGTAGGTTCCCTACACTCCGATGATAAGCATTTTTTATCAACCTATTCCTGACTAACCGAATTTACTTCCACATCCCAGCATCTTTATGCTCGGTGTTATTTTTTACGTTTTCGTTATACACGCGCGAACGTTCTTTTTTGTGATGGTAACCTTCTGTCCGAGCTTTACTTTCATTTGCCGCCAAGGTATCTTAAAATGACTCCTGACGCTTATTATTGCTATAAGAACTAATCGTCTTTTCATTAATAACTTTGTCAGCGTGCTGATACTCAACACGGGCCTCGATCTTGCCCATGGTCTCTAATTTTTTCGTTGCTCCCTTCGTGTCCTGAGAAGTCAAGACGGTTTTCAACTCATTCAAACAATACTTAACTACCCTATATTCAGAAGAATGAGTTGAGATACCATTTGGGGTGTTACAAACGGCTTTCAATTTGGAAATAATGGCTGTTGTTACCTTGCTATCCGACTTGGCCTCTGACAGGGCATTCTGGCATAACGGATGATGATGAATTAAGGCCTTGTACGGTGCTCATAAAATCTCTCCATTGAACATTGAAATTACTAAATTACGGTATTATTAAATAAATAACTATCATATAGCGCTCCTGTTGTTTCGAAAGCCGGGTAAGGCCCTCCCCCTCAGTGTCAGGGCCGGATCCCACTTTTAATGGAACTTTTTGCTACTCACAAGATCTGAGTGTTATCTCTCATTTATTTAAGATTGATCATGACTATTTTCAATCATATCAGGAATATACCTTCCCCTCAGTCGAGGCTGTTCGGCTTCTTGCCGCCCGACGGGTTTGCCAGCTTCGCTGGGCAAACAAAAAACGCCAGTATCGCTACCGGCGTGAGGTTGAGGACAAAATGGCAACGTTGTTGAGGTTAACGGGCGCAGCAATTGCTGCGCCGCTAAGTTGTCAGCCCTGAGAGTAGGCTCAAGACCCCGTGGCTTCATCCTGGTCGACGGCAAAGCAGGCCACCATCTGGTCGCCATACTGCTTGAGCTGCGGTTGCAGCTGGGTGCAGGTGCCAAAGGCACGGCGGCAGCGGGCGTTAAACGCACAGCCCGGCGGTGGGTTCATCGGGCTTGGCAGTTCGCCGGTCAGCTTGATGCGCTCACGGCGCATATCCGGGTTCAGGCGCGGCGTAGCAGATAGCAGTGCCTGAGTGTACGGATGGCGCGGGTTGTTGAAAATGGCTTCTTTACTGCCCTTCTCCACGCAGCGGCCGAGGTACATCACCATCACTTCATCGGCGATGTGCTCAACCACCGACAGATCGTGGGAGATAAACACGTAAGACAGCCCCAGCTCCTGTTGCAGATCCATCATCAGGTTCAGCACCTGCGCACGCACGGACACGTCCAGCGCAGAGACCGGCTCATCGGCAATCACCACGTCCGGGTTGAGCATCAGCCCACGCGCAATAGCAATACGCTGACGCTGACCGCCTGAAAACATATGCGGGTAACGGTCGTAATGTTCGGTTTTCAGACCGACCTTCGCCATCATCTCCAGCGCTTTCTCACGCCGTTCGGCGCTGCTCAACGAGGTGTTGATCAACAGCGGCTCCTCGAGGATCTGCCCCACCTTCTTGCGTGGGTTAAGCGATCCGTAAGGATTCTGGAACACGATCTGGATCTTCTGTCGGCGCAACTTCTCTGCCGTCACGTCCGGCTTAAGCAGATCTTGCCCCTGATAGTACAGCTCACCACCGGTAGGGATTTCGATCATGGTCAGCAGGCGGCCCAGCGTGGACTTGCCACAGCCAGACTCCCCAACCACCGCCAGGGTTTTACCGCGCTCAAGGGTAAAGGAAACCCCGTCCAGCGCCTTCACCAGCCGTTCCGGGGCAAACAGCCCCTTCTTGACCGGGTAGTGTTTTTTCAGGTCAATGGCCTGCAATAAAGGGTGGTTCTGGCTCATACGGTCGGCCTCCCCGCATCATCCAGCGGTGTGTGACATTTAACCTGACGGCCGGGAATGCTGCGCAGTTCCGGCTCTTCTTCGCGACAGCGTTGGGTAGCATACGGGCAGCGCGGGTTCAGCAAGCAGCCTTCTGGCCTATCGTACTTGCCCGGCACTACGCCAGGCAGCGAGGCCAAACGCGCCTTGTCGGTGGCAAATTCCGGCAATGCACGCAGCAGTGCTTGGGTATACGGGTGGCGCGGCGAACGGAAAATTTCTACCGCCTTGCCAGACTCCACCACCTGCCCGGCGTACATCACGATGATGTGGTGTGCGGCTTCCGCCACCAGCGCCAGATCGTGGGTGATCAACAGCAACGCCATGTTTTCGCGCTGTTGCAGCTCGAGCAGCAGCTCAATGATCTGGGCCTGAATGGTCACATCGAGTGCGGTCGTTGGTTCATCCGCAATCAGCAGCTTGGGCCGGCAGGCGATTGCCATGGCGATCATCACACGCTGGCTCATCCCGCCGGAAAGCTGATGAGGGTAAACGTCCAGCCGCGAGGCCGGATCGGGAATACCCACTTGGGTCAAAAGATCGATAGCACGTTGACGACGGGTGCGGCGGTTACCGCCCTGATGCACCTTCAACGCTTCCATAATCTGGAAACCCACGGTATAGCACGGGTTCAGGCTGGTCATCGGATCCTGGAAAATCATCGCCACTTCGGAGCCCACCAGTTGGCGGCGCTCTTTTTCCGAGATTTTCCGCAGGTCCTGGCCGTTGAACTCCAACTTGTCGGCCATCACCTTGCCGGGATAATCGATCAACCCCATGATCGCCAGCGAGCTGACGGATTTACCGGAGCCGGATTCGCCGACGATGCCAACCACCTGCCCCTGTTCTACGCTGTAGCTGATTCGGTCTACCGCGCGGAACGGCGCACTTTCGTCACCGAAGTGCACCGAAAGCTTGTCTACATTTAATAACGCCATTCTCTCTTCCTCTGTTACTGCTTGAGTTTGGGGTCGAGAGCATCACGCAAGCCGTCCCCCATCAGGTTAAAGGCCAAAACCGTCAGCAGAATTGCCACCCCTGGGAAGGTCACAACCCACCAGGCACTTTGCGCGAACTGCAGTACGTCGGAGAGCATGGTGCCCCACTCCGGCGTTGGCGGTTGCGCCCCCATACCCAGGAAGCCGAGAGCGGCCATATCCAAAATGGCGTTCGAGAAACCGAGAGAAGCCTGCACGATCAGTGGTGCCAGGCAGTTTGGCAGGATATTGACGAACATCTGACGCGCCGCCCCAGCCCCCGCCACGCGGGAAGCCGTCACGTAATCGCGGTTCACTTCCACCAGCACCGCAGCACGGGTCAAGCGGACATAGTGCGGCAAAGCAACAAAGGTCAGCGCCAGCGAGGCGTTAACAATCGAGGGGCCAAACACCGCCACCAGCACCAGCGCCAACAACAGGCTTGGCAGTGCCAGCATGATATCGACCACGCGCATGATGATGGCATCCACCACGCCGCCGAAATAACCGGCCAACAGGCCGAATACCACGCCCATCACCAGCGAAAGCACCACCACCAGGCAGCCTACCAGCAGTGAGAGCCTGGCACCGTACATCAGACGCGACAGCACATCACGCCCTACATCGTCGGTACCCAGAATAAACTTCCAGCTGCCACCAGTCTCCCAGACCGGAGGCCGAAGCAGAGCATCGCGAAACTGTTCTGCGGGCGCATGTGGAGCGAGGAACCCGGCACCCACGGCAACCACCAGCATGATAACGATATAAACCAGGCCAACGACGGCCCCTTTGTTGCGCTTGAAATAGTGCCAAAACTCCTGGAACGGGGTCATTGGCTTCGGCGCACCTTTCACTACAGACTCGGTAATTTGAGACATCAGAGCGCCCCTTATTTCTTGTGGCGAATACGCGGGTTAACTACGCCGTAGAGCACATCTACCAGCAGGTTAACCAGAATAATCATACAGGCGACCAGCAATACGCCGCCCTGAACAACCGGGTAATCACGGCGTTGCAATGCATCCATCAGCCAGCGGCCCAGCCCCGGCCAGGAGAAGATGGTTTCGGTCAGGATCGCCCCGGCCAGCATGGTGCCGACCTGCAAGCCGATCACCGTCACCACCGGCAGCAAGGCGTTACGCAATGCGTGTACCACGATCACCCGCATACGGCTCACACCCTTGGCGCGCGCGGTACGAATATAGTCTTCACCCAGCACTTCCAGCATGGAGGAGCGAGTCATACGCACGATAACCGCCAGCGGGATGGTGCCCAATACGATGGCGGGCAGGATCATATGCATCACGGCGTCGATGAAATCACCCGGTTCACCCCAGATCAGGGTGTCGATCAGCATAAAGCCGGTCAGCGGCAGGCTGTCATCGAGGAAGACCGTATCGCTTATTCGCCCCGATACGGGCGTGAGATTGAGCTGTACCGAAACCAGCATGATCAGCATCATGCCCCACCAGAAGATCGGCATTGAATAACCGGTCAGGGAGATACCCACGGCGGTATGGTCAAACACCGAACCTCGCCTGACGGCCGCCAACACCCCGACCGGGATACCGACAATCACCGCGAAGAGCATCGCGCACAGGCCCAGTTCCAGGGTGGCCTTAAAGCGCGGCACAAACTCTTCCCACACGGAGATACGGCTCTTGAGGGACGTCCCCAAATCGCCATGCAGCACGTTGGTGACGTAATTGAAGTATTGTTGATAGAGCGGTTTATCCAGCCCCATCTCTGCCATCAGTTGTGCATGGCGCTCTGCGGAGATCCCGCGTTCCCCGGCCATAATGGTCACCGGATCGCCGGGGATCATATGGACGAATGCAAAAGTCAGCAACGTTATGCCGATAAACGTTGGGATAACTAACCCCAAACGTCGGAGTATGAACTGCAACATATCCCGAACTCTCTGTATAAAGTGCCCGGCAGCTCATCGTCCGCCAGGCTTATTAAAACTCACACGCTTCACGACATTCTTCTGGAGACGGGAATGCAGGGGCGCAACGTATTGCGACCCTGCCTATTAACTTTCCTCGTCTTTTAACTCGCCTTATTGGTCAGGCTTAGTCCAGAGAAACGTTCTCAAAGTGATGCTTACCAAGCGGATCGACCACATAGCCCTTCACTTCTTTACGCACTGGCTCGTAAACGGTGGAGTGGGCCACAATCAGCGCCGGAGCCTGATCGTGCATCACTACCTGAGCCTGTTTGTAGAGTGCAACGCGTTTGTCGTGGTTCGATTCGGCACGGGCCGGTTGGATCAGATCCTCAAACGGCTTGTAGCACCAACGGGAATAGTTGGAACCATCTTTGGCGGCCGCACAGCTGAACAGCGTGGCGAAGAAGTTATCTGGGTCCCCATTGTCACCGGTCCAACCCATCATCACCGTCTGATGCTCACCGTCTTTGGCACGCTTGAGGTATTCGCCCCATTCGTAGGTGACGATCTTGGCATTGACGCCAATCTTCGCCCAGTCGGACTGGATCATTTCAGCCATACGACGTGCGTTCGGGTTATACGGACGTTGTACCGGCATGGCCCACAGATCGATGGAGAATCCATCCGGCATACCCGCTTCTTTCAGCAGTTCTTTGGCCTTGACCGGATCGTAAGCGTAGTCTTTGACCTCGTCGTTATAGCCCCACATGGTTGGTGGGATCAGGTTCTTGGCAGGTTGACCCGCCCCCTGATAAACCGCATCCACGATGGCCTGCTTGTTCACCGCCATGGTCAGTGCCTGACGCACCTTCACGTTATCCAGCGGCTTCTTCTCGGTGTTGAACGACAGGTAGCCGACGTTCAGGCCAGGCTGTTCCATCAGGTTGATGGTTTTGTCCTGCTTCATGCGAGCGATGTCTGCCGGGTTCGGGTACGGCATGACCTGGCACTCGTTTTTCTGCAGCTTGGCGTAACGCACCGAGGCGTCTGGCGTGATGGAGAACACCAGGCGATCGATCTTCGGTTTGGTACCCCAGAAGCCGTCAAAGGCCTTGTAGAGGATTTTGGAGTCTTTCTGGTACTGCACCAGCTGGAACGGCCCGGTACCCACTGGGTTCAGGTCTACTTTCTCTGGCGTACCGGCTTTCATCATCTTATCGGCATATTCCGCAGACAGGATGGAAGCGAAGTCCATACCCAGGTCAGCCAGGAATGGCGCTTCTGGACGGGTCAGCGTGAAGCGTACGGTGTTGTCGTCCACTTTCTCGACTTTGCTGATCAGATCCTGCATGCCCATACCCTGGAAGTATTCATAGCTGCCGCCAGAAACCTTGTGGTAAGGGTGGTTCGGATCGAGCTGACGCATGAAGGAGTACACCACGTCGTCGGCGTTAAAATCACGGGTAGGTTTGAAATTTTTGCTGTCCTGCCACTTCACGCCTTTGCGCAGGTGGAAGGTATAGGTTTTACCATCTTCGCTGACGTCCCACTTCTCTGCCAGGCCGGGTTCCAGTTCGGTGGTGCCCAGTTTAAACTCAACCAGACGGTTATAGATTGGCACTGAGCTGGCATCATAGGTGGTGCCGGAGGTGAACAACTGCGGGTTAAACCCTTCAGGAGAACCTTCAGAACAGTAAACCAGCGTCTTTGCCTGTACGCTGGCCGCAACGGTCAGCGCAATCAGGCCGATACCGAATTTCAGAATCCCTGATTTACCCAAGGAACTTGTCATCGCTAGTGCTCCGTATGTGATGTGGTGTGTGTATTACCGCCAGAGCCTAATATTTTTTGTTACGCGGCCTGTGCGGTCAGTGCCCGAAGGCAGGAGGAATAAAAAGCGCGAGAATACCGGATGGAACGCATCGTGGCAGAGCGTTTGAGCGCGTGAATATCACTCATACACCTCTCGCTCTTATCCCTGAGGGTACCAAATTGCCAACTGTTTGGGGTGCCGTCAATATAACCAGTAGGGATTTACATAGACTGTGAGAAACAGCAAGCAAACATAAAAAAAACCTTTCAGCAACATTTACAGCATTAAAATTTGTGCTACAGGATGATTATCAGCTTCATGAACCAGCTATCAGTAGCTAACCAGCATTAACCTCCAATAAAAAACCAAAAAAGATTATTGCTGAATGATGAATATCTGAACGGTTATTTTTGTGATCCCGGTAAAAGACACCGATATGCTGGACACCAACATTTGCTCGTTCATCATGCGCGAGCAGCCGGAAGCCGTAATTAAGCGGCTTGAGCAGGCCGTATTGCGCAATCACCGCATCGTGGTCTCGGCCATCACCTACGCCAAGATGCGCTTCAGCGCTATCGGAAAAAAGGTCTCCCCGCGCAACTGGTTGACGCATTCTGCGCCCGCCTGGATGCCGTCCAGGCCTGGGGACGCCACCACTGAAGTTAAGGCGGCGCTGTCTGGTCCCAACGACACGGCGATTGCCGGGCATGCCATTGCGGCAGACGCCATACTGGTGACGAATAATACGCGGGAATTTGCGCGGGTACCGGACCTGAAGCTGGAGGACTGGGTGAAGTAAGCGGATGGTTGCATAACGCCCGGTAGGTTATTTCAGCGTGCCGGGTAGTTTCCAGGTTGCCTTGGTACTGAGTTTTCCTTCAAAGATGTGAAGATCTGCAGCCGGCGTCCTGTTCT
Organism: Serratia silvae; assembly: GCF_023282985.1. Taxonomy (GTDB): domain Bacteria; phylum Pseudomonadota; class Gammaproteobacteria; order Enterobacterales; family Enterobacteriaceae; genus Chania; species Chania silvae. Next base: position 153,615 of record NZ_JAGQDC010000004.1, read on the forward strand.
GATGCCACTTTGTCTCCATCAGGTAAAATTCATCATTCAGCCAAAAGAAGATGCCCCCACCAGTTAGTGGGGATTGCTAACAAAATCATGTCATCGGTATTCGATTATGACCGCGGTACTGCCAGAATATTCTCCAGCATTATTGGTATCATCGATGTTAGCAGTTATCGTAAGATCTGAGCCTATTCCCACAGTCATATCAGCACCCAACCCTGAGGGACGGCCGTTAATGGTTAGAGTCGCTACCGGCGCGTACCCTCTAGGTCCAAGATACAGGCGGCTGTCAGGTATGTCAGGCGTACGAATGCGCACGTTGGCAGTCCGATTACAATGCACGCTCCCACGTACCGTCCCCGTCGCTTTATCACCCTTGTTTACTGTTATGTTTATACTAAGATCATTAGGCGTTATTTCACATTGTGTATCCGGTGGTCGTACACCACATCGGAAGGTACCGATCGAGTATTGTGCCAGCGACGCATCTTTCCCGTCTGACAAAACCCACCCCCCGCACACCCCTGCGGTACTATTAGCTGTAATCCAGTAAGGCGGCCTGGGATTGAATTGACGAGGTATTGAGGTAATGACAGACGATAATGATTGTCCGGGGACCACAGGTATATTACACAGCTGCCCCCCGATGGTGCAAAACGCCGACGCCTCATAGCCTCTCCCATATATATAAAGACTCATGTAGATCATCCCTGGTGGTATAACCTCGTCCAAGGGATTGCTATATCCGGAGAAAGTGGCATATCCCCCCAAGGAGATCCCATTAGGAAAACTATTGGGGATTCCGGTGAGATTGGTGAAGTCTGGGCTACCGACGCCGATAACTTGGGTTGGAGGACCTCCGTAACTGTTTAGCGCGATTAATAGCGTTCCTATTAGGGACACACCCCGTATTGAGACCATGTGATTACGCATTAGAAAGGTACCGATTTTAATTTGTTTAATAGAGTGGGCAATCACCTTACGTTCTGTAATAGGTGTTTTACCCAATTAACCCACCGTGCCTCGAATTCCCGCACACGCAGGTCGGTCTCTGCCGTCGACAGCTTCCGCCACTGTGTTTACTCATAAAGGCGCGCAATACGTTCCCAATGGTTTTCTATTTATCTCGGAGCTATCAGGGGCTCTTTGGGGCATACCATATCCCCAGCTAATCAAAGCCATTTTTCAATTTTCCTCAGTTGTGTTTTAACTGGGTGTGTTTCAAAGCCACCCACATCAAAAAATTCATGCAGTCGTTTGATTGTCCTACGTAAATGTCAGTAGGTAAGCAAAGTCATCCATATATCGGCCATAAAATATCTCTTTGCGCGTCGCAAAAGATCAGCCGAACACACTATTGCGCTCGAGCCGTCCGTATGAGGATGGGTTCAATCATTCCTCACCCGCTTTTACTCATATTCCAGGTGGAAGGTTGCCACCGCACTGAAGGGTCCGCGTTCGATACGGTGGTTCCTGATGGCATCCGGCTCACCCTGTACATAGGCCTTCAGTGCAATAATGTTGCTCCCTTCCTGCAGCAGGAGTTTATCGCTTGCCTTATTGAGCGGCAGCGGTTTGGCCGACCGCGTCTCAAGCCCGATGGCAATCCCCGAGGCCTCGCTGCGGCCGTCAAGGGCCAGTAGTCCCGGCAAGGCGCTGCTTTCGGTGCCGGTAAAGGTCACGCTCACCGTCTTACCCAGTGTCAGGTCACATTCCTCCAGGTGTATCTCGAACGACTGCCCCAGGGTACGCGTGTTCAGGTACAGGTACTTGTCAATGACCGTGCCAAAATCAAGCGTGATCTCTTCATCGCCTGGCTGCACCACACAGGGTTCCGCCACCAGGGCACCGTACAGACGTACGTTGTTTTTCCCGGTAGCCTGCGCCGGGCCAGCCACCAGCGCGGCAAGCAAGGGAACAAGCCCCGACACTTTCACTGCACAGTCAAAATAACAGCCTGTCTTGCGTTTCATCTCGAGCTCCTTATTGGTAGTCGGCTCGCAGCGTTGCCCAGGCCTCAAATGCCCCTTCCGTCAAGGTGGCCCCGGCATTCTTCACCGGCACCGCTTCCAGTCGTGGCAGATTGGTCTGGTCTATCTTCAGTGAGCTGTTCGGCGTAAACGGCTGGTCGTTTTGATACACCCGGATACCCAGGCCCGCCTTATCCGTCCGCAGCGCCTCACTGTCGAATCCTGTCGCACCACCGCTCAAACTCAGTGTCAGCACACTGTTGCTGGCGGTCTCCTCGCAGGTTATCTGATAGTTCAACCTCTGGCGGTAGTTCACCCCATCAACTTTGTTGATGCCCACCCGTTCACCAAAGTCCACATCAATCCGGTTGCCGTCATTAATAGTACAAGGTGGTATATCAATCAGGGTGCCGCTGTACGTCACATTGGTGTGGCTTTGCGGCGCAGCCTGCGCCATACCTGTCAGCAGCAGCACTAAACAGTATCCTGATGCTTTATCCGTCAACCACATAACAGCTCCCTAGGGATACTCCAATTGCAAAGTTGAAACGCCAGTAAAATTCCCTGTTTTTAATTTCGCGCCGTTTTTTTTCACGGGAATGGCACCTAACACGATACTCTTCGGAACCTCTTGTCCATCAAATAGGAGCACGCTTTTCCCTACGGTAATTGGCGTGGCTTTCCCCTCTTGAGAATGAAGTTCTGAAAGCTGGATACCAAAATCAGCAATGTTCGTTTGCACCGCAGCAGAATTAAATGATGTCGCAGTCCCTAAATGCTTAAGTACAATCTTTGTATTAGCATCACACCTTAATGGCACAGAAAAAATCTTATTGTAATTAACACCATTAACATCCCCCACCTTGATATCATCAAATTCAATCTTCATATTTTCACCGTTGTTGACCGTACAAGGTGCCAGCTCCACCAAGGTGCCGTAAAAGCTCATATTGCTGGCCTGCGCTGCCAAACTCAGCAGCATGCTGGCGACAACCACGGCACCACGCCGTGTTCTGTTATGCTGTTTCATTGATAGCCCACCATCAGCGTAGCCGTAGACGTAAAATCACCACCGCTTAACGTGGTGCCGGGGCGTTTGACCGGCACAGCCTGCAAGACCGGCTTATCTGGATAATTAAAGTTAACCCAGTTATTGATCGTTAATGCACTGCCGTCAGCTTTTAATGCGATGCCCAGATCCGGCATATTCGTTTTCAGCGCACTGCGCTCAAAGTTTGTGGCATTGCCTTCCACCTTTAGCTTCATCGCATTTTTGGTGTTCGCCTTACAATCCAAGCTGTAATCCACCGACTTTAGGTAGTTGCTACCGTCAATCTTACTGGTCAGCAGGTCATCACCGAACCACACCTCGATAGGTCGGTCGTCGTTTATCACGCAGGGCAGCGGCGCCAGCACGGTCACCTTGATCGTGATTGACCCCGACCCCGCTGCCAATGCCAGCATCGGCAGGGCGGTCAGTAAGCCGGCCAGCGTTCGCCAAGCAAGTCGATGCAGTGTTACTGTTCCCTTCATCGTCCCGACCACCTCAGTCATAACTCAGCTGAAAATCCACTACCGCCCGGTAACTGCCCGCCACCAGAGCAGCTGGCGTACGTTCAGGGGTGACGGTATAGCTCAGGCTGTCCTGCCCCGGCGTCAACAGCAGCGGCTTGCCCCGGCTGCCCAACCACACATCCTGACCGTAGCCGTTTTCCAGTCGCAACCCAAGGCCAGAAACGCCCCGCACCTGCACTAGCTGAGGGTTATCCGCATCACGCGGCGCAGTAAAACTCACCGTCACCGCCGGTTGATTGTCTGCCCAGGTCAGGCCGCCGGTACGCACATTCCGGCTGCCCGCCGAACTGCGCAAACAATCGGTCAAGCGCAGTTCGAACCGTACCGGTTCACCCTGGGCACCCATGGTTTGCAGGCGTCCCGTGCCGATCTCACCCAGCGCGATATCCTGATACGCACTGGTCATCTCCAGACGACAGGCGCTCTCCGTCAGTGCGCCATGCACATACAGCGTGCCGTTAGCGCCTTCGACATAATTGTCCACCGCCGCCTGCGCCGGTGGCAGCAGCCACACTATCGCACCCAGCGCCAACACGCCCAACGTGCTGTAGTACCTTAATTCGGCTGACCCTCGCTGCCGATGTTCGCACCGTGTGTATGTCAAGCTCATGCCCTTTCTCCCTACGCTTCGCCGGTGTCCGGCACCGTCAGATATTGCTCTGCTATGCTTTCTTTTCCGGTATCACTGTGCAGGTGCTGCCGTTGCAACTGAAACTCAGCTGCGGCCGGCCACCGTAGTCGTTGATATAGGTCAGCACCGGGCTACCGCCCACACTGGCCGCGCTCACCGTCAGCGGCAGGCTACCTTTCGGCGGCACCATCAGCGGTTCAAAGCCTTTTACCCCGGCCCCGTCTTTTTTGCTGCTGGCGTCCACAATGGTCACGTAATACGGTGTCGGGTTGTTGACCAGGTACTTGTCACCCTGCTTGCTCAGCGTCATCTGCTCCTGCGGCGGCGCGGCATTTGTGTCTATCGCTATACCCACCGGGCGGTAGAACAGCTTGATGCGCGTCTGCAACGCAATTTGCAATGTGTTCGCCTTGGTGCTCTTCGGTGGGATTTCCCGCAGGTTGAAGTAGTACACCGTCTCACGATCCTGCTTGAGCAGCTTGGCCGCGGGCAGCGCCTGGATTTTTACCTGGCTCGGTTTACCTGGCTCAATACGCTGCACCGGCGGTAGCACGGTGAGTGGAGTCTGGATTTTGTTGCCCTGCTCATCCTCAATCCAGCCCTGCGCCAGATACGGCAGTTGCTTGTTTTGGTTGCTGACGCTCAGGCTCACCGACTTCTGGCTGCCGTCAAAAATAACCCGCGTACGGTCTAGGGCAATCGCGGCCTGCGCCTGCTGAGCAGCCATTGCGCTCAACAGAGCGACCGTCAGCAACGCTGGCATTCGCGTGCCACGCGGTAAAGGGTTGTTCGTTTTCAACATATCGTTCTGCATCATTTCTTTCCCGGCCTTTGGGCCTCTGAATGTGGTTGATTAAAACCGTATGCCTTTCTCGTCATGCAACGGTGAAGGTTATGCCTCCACATCGTCGTATGACGCAGCCGTCGGTTTATCACCGGCAGGCGCTTTCGCGCTCACCAGATGGCACGGCAGCAGCAAGGTATTCATTAGCATGTCCGCTGGCAGTGGAGTTGGCATGCGCACTTCGCACTGGGCACTACCATTCCACTGCACCGTCATGGTTTCATCCGCTTTAATGCCGCTCAGATAGACGCTACCGCCGTCATTAACAATGCCGGTTTCCTGTTTGCGGGCATTGATTACCGTGGCACCAAACGGTGGCTCACTGCCATCGGCCAGCTTAATCACCGCCATCGCCTTCTCACCGGCAATCACATCAAACTGGCGATAGCCAATGGCCCCTTCCGTCAGCGTGGCCTGCACCACCGAGTTGGTGGCTTCTGCGTTATCCCCCAGCTGATTCAGGTCGATGCTCGCCTTGTTGCGGTAGTAGCTGTTCACATCGCCTATCACCGCCTTGCCCCAGAGGTTGGTTCGGCTGGTGCTGCCATAGCCGCGCACCGGCACATTCGGCACCCCCTGAGTGTCAATCAGCATCCGGGTACTGCCCGGCATCCCGGAACGGTGCGCGGCACCACCCTCGGCGGTCATCGTCATCCCGCCCTGTAGCGACAAGCCGAAAGCGCTATAGCTATTCTGCTGATAACTGGCGTTGGCACTCATGCGGGCAATATCCCCCTCATGGTTGTAATAGCCACTCATGTTGACCCCGCTGCGCGAGCTACCGGCATTGAGCTGATAGTTATTGTGTTCATCTACCCGGGTGAAGTACCCCACGCGGTGGGTGGTGTCTTTGCGGTTCACCGTAGTGTCATAGCTGACCGTTGACTTATTGCCCCACGGCAGCGACAGCGACAGGTAAGCGCCATCATCTTTGATGCCGTTATATTGGTTGCGGTATGCCGACAACGACAGGCTCAGATTACGCAACCGCCCCACGTCGAAATAGCGCGACATCGTCAGGTTATAACGGTCATTGGCCGGGCGATCCCAGTAGGTCTCATGGCTGTAATTGATGTAGCTGCTCAGCCCCCAATCACGGAAGTGTTTATTAAAGGTGATGGTGTACATCTGCTTACCACTACCGGTCCGGGTGCCGTAATAGCGCGCATCCAGGTACTCGCTCATGCTCATAAAGTTCTGCTCAGAGAAGCGGTAGCCGGCAAAGGTCACCTGGCTGTCGTACTCATCGAAGTTCTTCGAATAGCTCAGGCGGTATGAGCCGCCGCTGAGCGTGCCACTTTCCTGTGGCAATCGCGCCCGTGACTGGGTAGCGTCAAAGGACAGCGCCCCCAGCGCCATCAGGTCACGTCCAAGGCCCATCGACAGTGCGTTATAATCCCCGCCTGCCAGTGCGCCGCCATACAGCGACCAACCGTTGCTCACCCCCCAGGAAAACTCCCCAGTACCAAATAGCGGGCCACGCGAATGGTGTTGCCAGTCCGAGGGTTTACCCGCTGCCAATTTGAAGCGCACCGACCCTGGGCGCGTCAGATACGGGATGCTGGCTGTGTTCACCGTGAACGTCTGTACGCTGCCATCCTGTTCTTCTACCCGCACCTCCAGCTCGCCGCTGACCGCATCGTTGATGTCCTGAATACGGAACGGCCCTGAAGCGACCGTCGTTTCATACAGCACCCGCCCTTGCTGGCTGATAGTCACCTTGGCGTTGGTTTTCGCCACGCCGACCACTTCCGGGGCGTAGCCACGCAGATTCGGTGGCAGCATGTTGTCATCCGACAACAGGCTGACCCCGCTAAAGCGGAAGCTGTCGAACATGCCTGAATCCAGGTAGTTCTCCCCCATCATCAACTTCGAGCGCAATGTCGGAATGGCGCGGTAGGCGTAATAACGGCTCCACTGCAACTGCTTGTCTGTTGGTCGCCCCGACCCGGTCTGATGGTTGATATTGGCCTGCCAGTCTGCCCGCAGACGCCAGGACCCCAGATTGGCCCCTGCGGTACCATTGCCGCTGAGGTTGTAGCTGCTCGCCCCCTGCTTCGACTGCTTTTGCGTCCGCGTATTGAGGTTATAATCCAGTAACAGCCCGGGGATCCCGTCATCCCAGCGCGACGGCGGATCCCAGTTCTCTGCGGTGTACTCCAGGAAGGCTTGCGGGATATTCAGGTACAGGGCGTTGGTGGCCAGATCGCCCCGCACTTCCATCCCCTGCACGCTGCCCTCGTCCAGACATTCGCCGCCATGCCACCAGGTCACCTCCTTGAGCACGCCTTCCTTGAATCCCAGCTCGTTCGCCAGCGCCTGGTTGATACAGGCGCGGCTGCCGCTCGGTTCATCCTCCGGCACATAAAACGGGATCTGCTGCTCTGGCAGGTCATTCTTGTTGACATGTACCGCCATGCCGTAAGTGCCTGGCATGATGTAACCACCTCGGGAAAACTGGCTGAGATCGATATTCCGTCGATCATTCACATCCAGCACGTCGGTATTAAATTGAATTTCCTCGGCAGCAAACACCACCATCGATGGTGTGCCCAGCGCAAGGGAAATACACAGCCCCAAGACTTGCAGACGAGCCAACTTCCCTGCAGGTGACAATCCCATATCCCTAACCTTTTTATTAATGCCTGCTTACGACGGCGATGTATTAACGTCGTTTAGAAATAATCCAATTTAAAACGGATGGATGAAAAGTAACTCCCGGCTTTCAATGCATGGTTATTCGCTACCAACTTCATGGTGTAGTTAAGCTGCATAGCGCCAGGCGTTATATTCCTCAGTGGCAAAGGACTTCCCGGGATGGCGGCATGGCCGCCAGATTCATTAATTTGTAGCGCTACGCCTGATGCGTCCCCTTGCACACCAAATAATGCCCCCTCGGCATCACCATCAAAAGTCACCTGAAAATTTTTCCAGTCCGGGAATTTATTACCATCACGTTCTAAATCACAATTCACCAGTTCAATGGTGAAGGGTTTACTACGGCCATGGCCATCACGAATAATATCTGCCACAGGAACAATACCCAGATCAATAGTCTGATCGCGACTCTCTACGGCAATCGCACAAGCGGTATCAATAATGGCTCCTTGCATATTGACCCGTCCCCATCCCTGAGCAATATTTACCGCCTGAGAAGTAAAGGGAGTCATGAGAAATATGAAAGAAAACACTATCGTGATATTTTTTATGCCCAGCATGGCCCGATCCTTATTCCACTTCTCTCCTAGGAAAAGCATGCGGATTTCTCCGCATGCAAAACGCGTAACTTAAAATAAAGGGAGTAATACTTACTGGTAAGCCAACGTGAAATCGGCAACCGTCTGGAATTCACCTTCAGTCACGGCAGCAGAGGCGCCATCACCCTGCATATAAGCGGCAAAGCTCAGGGTGTTATTACCATTTTGCAGCAGTTGCGCCTTGGTTGCCTTGCCCAGTTCAATCACTTTACCTGAACCATCGGTGATCGCGACGCTAGCTCCTTTTGCCGTACCGGTAATCCCCAGCAGACCATTGCTAGCAATAGACTCCATACCGGTGAAGGTCACGGTGACTTTATTGTTGTCTTTCTCACCCACTTCGCAGTTTTCCAAATCGATGGAGAAATTACGTGGGGTAGATTTACCGCCGTCTTTCAGCGCTACTTTAGAAATCTGGCCTAGCTCAATCGTCTGATCGATGCTATCAGGGGTGATAGAACATGGTGCATCGATGATAGAACCGGTAAAGGTCACTTTACCGTGCCCCTGATCTTTTACCGCTGCGTGAGCCAGAGAAGACATACCAAAAGCCATCACTGCTACCATCATGATCTTGTTCAGTTTCATGCAAAAAGTCCTTAAAATTTAAATTCCATAAGTCTCAGTTTCAATGGATGCGAGATCCATGTGTTTTATCGTCAGCCCCCTAAAACTGCTTCCTTGGTGTCTTTGGCAAGGCCAGTAAAACACAAGCAGCCTCAAGTCTGCCGATGTGGATAAAGCTACCATAAAAACAAAAATTAGATATTTGCATTAAAAAATAGCACTTATTTAGATTTTTACTCTAAAAAATAAGAATTACTCAAGATTACTCATAAAAAAACCAAGGGTTAACAAACATTACTAGATTTAAGTATCCCATCTATAAATACGAAGTGTTCTTAATGGTTTGACTCGCGTGGGGATTACCTATAAAAAACCCTTTCTCGCACACTTAATGAGTATTTCTTATGCTTTATATCATCAATAAGGTGATTAAATATTCACCGGAATCAAAAGAACTATCACAGGTTCAAGAGGAACAAAATTCATTGGTCTTGTCTAATCAGGCCTCACGGTTACTAATGGAGTTGATAAAAAACACAGGGAATGACTTAAGCCGTGATTATTTGCTGAAACATACTTGGGAGGATTTTGGACTCACACCATCAAACAACAACCTTTACAACGCGGTAAGTGAGTTAAGGAAAGCCATATCAAGCCTTGGCATTACAGAGAAAGTTATCATCACCATCCCAAAGGTAGGGTTCAAGTTTAATTGCAATATTGATATTTTACCCACAGAAACAAATACAACAAAAGATGAAAACGAGGAAATAAAAGCGATATCAGTAAAAGGTAAAAAATGGGTCATATCGTTTTTTGCATTCTGCATAGCAGCATTTGTAATTCTTTATTATTCAATTGTACAACAGAAGGAGATAAAAATGAAAAAGTCCACTACTTCTTTAGTGGAGGTTTATGAGAAATGTCATATTTACTCATTAGACAACCCATTATTACATGTTAGAGATAAAATATTGGATAATGTACTTGAACGAGCAAACTTTAAAGACGAGTGTAAAACGAAGGGCTACAGCATATATTACAGCGATTTAAAATCAATAGATGACTATGTTTTTATTGGCGCATGTCTTAAATCCCATGGGGACCAAAAAACAAAATGTTTCAGCATCAAGTATGAATAACATGAAAAAAAACGCCATATTAATAGCCGGAATCATATTAATTATAGCTATTTCAATTTATAGCTACGAGAAAAAAATAAAGGCTAGGAAGTTACTATTCACGTGTAATTACAACATTGAATTACATTTCAAGTCAGTAAACACCAATATATTTCAAAAAGTTAACGTTTTCTTTTACGATGATAACTCAGGATTTCAAAGCGCTTTTGGAAAAATGGAGATAAAGGGGAAAAAACACACCATCGATAATGATAACTTTTTCATTTATAATGAAACCGACAAAAATGGAACCTATACGGTCGAGTATAATAAAACAGTAAAAAAATACGATGACAACACACCGGATAACTCATGGGGTGATCTTAGGAATAGAACGTCTGTCTATTACATGACTTTCCATAAGCTCGATGACGGTATTTTTCTACTCAGAGGGCGGGGGTTCCCAATGCTTCTTTGCACCAATAACTAATCTCTATCGGGGGTATCGCTGACGCGATATGCAAATCTGTTCCCGACAGATTTGTCGGCCTCCTTCGGAGGTTCTCATCCTCATAAATTCCAGACGTAAAAAAGCCCGCTTAAAAAGCGGGCTTTCTTGAATGTGGTCGGCGAGAGAGGATTCGAACCTCCGACCCACTGGTCCCAAACCAGTTGCGCTACCAAGCTGCGCTACTCGCCGATGCGGGGCGCATCTTACTGCCGGGCCGTATACGCGTCAATCTCTTTTTCATCACTGCCTGCCAAGTGGCGCTAAAAGCGCCAGAAAGGCCAGTATCTGAGCGAATACGGCCTTGCTGGTGGTTTACAGCGCCTTGGCGTCCACTTTGCTCTGCGGAAGGTGGCACCAGTTATTGCTCTCGACAATACCGCCGTCTGGCGAAGTGTAACCCAGGCAGCCGAGGATGGAATCAAACAGCTCAACGTGGCGGTGCGGTTGGCCAACCCGCTGTTGAACCTGTAACTGCTCAAACGCACTCTTATGCTGCGGGTCTTCGAGGTATTTGTCAGAAGCCCAGACGATCATCGGCACACGGAACTGCTCCGGCGGGGCCATTTCACGCGGTGTTCCATGCAGATGCGAGTTTTCACCTATGGATTCACCATGATCGGCCGCATAAAACACGATGGCTTTCTTATCACGCACCTGATCGATCACGCTGTCGATAAAGGTATCGGTGTACAGCACCGAGTTGTCATAGGCGTTAATCAAGCGCTCCTTGGAGCAAAACTCATCCACGCCCATGCATTCCGGCTGATAACGGGCGAAGCTGCGTGGATAGCGCTGCGAATAGAGGTAATGCGACCCTTTGGTATGCAGGATCACCAGATGTTTGCCGTTCGGATAACGAGCCAGTGACTCTTTCATCTCATCCACCAGCAGCATATCGTCCACCGATTTGCCATCGTTACGCTTCTCTGAGGCGATCATTTCACGGAATGAGTAGTTATCCACATCGGTATTATTGTAGAACCACACCTCGCTCTGCATTGCGAACAACTCGGAAGTGAAGCCCAGCTCTTTAAGTACGGCGAAGATATTCTGCTCTTTCAGGGTTCGCTGCGGGTTATCCGAGGTGCCATGCTCGCGCACGAACATACAGCGCAACGAAAGCTTGGTAGAGGTGTCACAAGATTCCCCCCGGAATGCCACCAGGTTTTTCTCCTGCGACAGCTTAGGCGTGGTATCACGCTCATAGCCCAGGATACCCATATGATCCCAGCGGGTGGTTTCACCGATAATAAACACCACGTAGGTGTCATCTATGCCCTCAGGGGCAACATAGGTGAAGTGCTTGCTTGGGTCGAACAGGTTGGCCGCGTCAGTGCTTTCATCGTAGCGGGTATAGGCAAACAGCCCCAGCGCCGAAAGCCAGTTGGAAGGCAGATAAGAGTGTGCAACCACGCCACCGTAACTTGGCAGATCGATATTGGTGATCTTTTCCTGTGCGTTTTGCTCTTTATCCAGGGTACGCAACGGCAGCCACACCAGTGCCACCACCGCCAACATGATCAGCAGTGGCTTAATCCGCTGCCCTGGCGTTTTCATTTGTTCGATCAGGGTGTCACGCAGGTTATTGCTCCAGATGCACAGCAGCGGCAAAGCACTGACCACAATCATCCACAGCGCAAAGTTCAGCCCAATCACCTCTTTGGAGAGATCGATATCGGTAGTCATCACCGAAACGATAATCCCATAGCCAATCACCACGTTGAAGAACGTCATGTAGTAACTGGCTGCAACGGAAATCAGCACCAGCAAAGAGGCAACGATGCGGTAGAACAGCCGGCCCCCCAGGGATACCAGCCGCATGATAAAGAAGGTGAACAGGACAATAGCGATGACTTCTGTCACCGCAGAAACAACCTTGATCCCCTGAATGCCGTGCGCAAAGGAATCAAAGCGACGATAGAAAACGGAAAGGTTTAAAAAGATGCCGATATAGATCGCTAACAATAACGATAAATTCTGCTGTGATAGCGATTTAACTTTGTTCATGTAACGCAGTGGCTCCGAGCTTCAAGTTCTGAAACCATCAGACAATCGATATGCCCTCAGGTTCAGCCGATGGGCAATAAGCACTATTCTGCCGAACAGAATCAAGAAAAATCTCACCAAACAGGCATTTTTTGCCACTTTTTTGCTGAAATTTACGCAGGCAGGGCCAGCGATGGGGGAGCATGGCTCCCCCACTTTCACCGGTTTTTGGCAGGAAACATTACTTAATCTTAAGGGTTACATCGATATTGCCGCGCGTGGCATTGGAATATGGGCATACCACATGGGCTTTCTTCACTAACTCTTCCGCGACGCTACGTTCGACGCCCGGCAGGCTGATATCCAGCTGAACCTCAATGCCAAAACCGTTGGGGATCTCACCGATACCGACGGTGCCCTCAATAGAGGCTTCGGCAGGAATTTTCACTTTTTCTTTCGAGGCGACAAACTTCAATGCCCCCAGAAAGCACGCAGAGTAACCTGCGGCAAACAGCTGTTCCGGGTTGGTGACCTCTCCCCCTGCCCCGCCCATCTCTTTCGGTACGCCTAATTTCACATCCAACACGCCGTCGGATGAGATTGCACGGCCATCACGACCGCCGGTTGCCTTGGCATGGGCGCGATAAACTACTTTCTCGATAGACATAGATCGTTCCTTTTCGGGTTGGTGATATGTAGTAATGCATCCGATCCAGTGTAGACCACAACCCGCGATCGTCTTTCTGCTAGCGGCTCGGTATGCTAGGTTTTATCTATCGGATGCCGCAGGGAAATCAAAAGCATGACTGACACATTGGCCGAATGCGCCCGCCGCTATGCCTCAAAAGCGCATGGAGCGATCGATCAGCGTCGCAAATACACTAACGCCCCGTATATTGTGCATCCACAGGCGGTGATGGAGATTGTCAGCAGCGTGCCGCACAGCGAAGCTATGCTAGCTGCAGCCTGGTTGCATGACACCGTAGAAGATACCCCCACCACGCTGGCCGACATCGAAAGCCATTTTGGGGCGCAGGTTGCGGGCTTGGTCGCTATGCTGACCAACGTTAGCGTCGGCAGCGGGGAGAATCGCTATCAACGCAAGAACCGCGATCGCCAGCATAGCGCCGCCGCCTCCCCACAGGCCAAAACCATCAAGCTGGCAGATTTGATCGACAACACCCGCTCCCTGCTGCAATACGATAGCCACTTCGCCAAAACCTACCTGGTGGAGAAACAGCGTCTGCTGGAAGTGCTGACCGAAGGCGATCCACAGCTGTGGAAGCAGGCTAGCTGTATCATCGAACAGGGTTTACAGTCGCTGCTGCTGCCACCGCATAACGTTCCGGCCCGTTGGTTTGAACATGCTCGTCAGCGCTATCAGGAAAACGAGGTGGCGTAAGCTTGAGATGGGTGGGAGACATAAGCACTGTGATGGCCCCTCACCCTAGCCCTCTACCTGTGGGAGAGGGCTAGGGTGAGGGGCCTGTTTTCCTGAGTAATTACTTTATTTTCAAGCTGCTACCATTGCTGTGGATCACATCGCGATACCAGTAAAAACTCTTCTTGCGGCGGCGTTCCAGGCTACCGTTGCCTGCGTCATCGCGATCAACATAGATAAAGCCGTAACGTTTCGCCATTTCCGCTTTGGAAGCGCTGACCAGATCGATCGGCCCCCAACTGGTGTAACCCATAACCTCAACCCCATCATCGATCGCTTCTGCAACCTGCACCAGATGGTCGTTGATATAGTCAATGCGGTAATCGTCGTTGATGCTGCCGTCAGCCTCGATGCGGTCTTTCGCTCCCAGCCCGTTCTCGACGATAAACAGCGGTTTCTGATAGCGGTCATACAGCACGTTGAGCAGATAGCGCAGCCCCACCGGGTCGATCTGCCAGCCCCACTCCGAGCTTGCCAGATGCGGGTTAGGTACCATGTTGAGGATGTTGGCCCGGGCGGTCTGGTTCTTTTCTTCGTCAGTGGTAACGCAGCCGCTCATATAGTAACTGAACGAGATGAAATCGACGGTTTCGCGCAGCGCCTGCTTATCTTCCTCAGTGATCGTCACCTGAATGTCATTCTCACGGAAGAAACGCTTCATATAGGCCGGGTACGCACCGCGCACCTGCACGTCACCAAAGAACATCCAGTCGCGGTTCTGACGCTGGGTTTCCAACAGGTCTTCCGGCTTGCAGCTCAGCGGATAAAGAATACCGCCCAGCAACATATTGCCGATCTTACCGTCCGGCACAATCTCATGGCAGGCTTTTACTGCCTTGGCACTGGCCACCAGTTGATGGTGGATCGCCTGGTAAATCTCGCTTTTGCTGCTGTCTTCTGGCAGTCCCACACCGGTGAACGGCGCATGCAGCGACATGTTGATCTCATTGAAGGTCAGCCAGTGCTTGACCTTATGCTTATAACGCTCGAACACCGTGCGAGCATAACGCTCAAAAAACTCAATAAGTTTGCGATTACCCCAACCGCCGTATTTTTGCGTCAGTGCATAGGGCATTTCGTAATGCGACAGGGTGATTAACGGCTGAATGCCGTATTTCGCCATCTCATCGAACAGCCGATCGTAAAATGCCAGCCCGGCCTCATTCGGCACTTCTTCGTCCCCTTGCGGGAAAATGCGCGTCCAGGCGATCGAGGTACGCAGGCACTTAAAGCCCATTTCGGCAAACAGTGCGATATCTTCAGGGTAACGGTGGTAGAAATCGATCGCCACATCCTTGATACCGCTGTCTCCGGCAACGCGCGGCGTCAGCCCGCCAAAGATCCCTTGGGGTTGCAAATCTGACGTTGAAAGGCCTTTGCCATCCTCCAGATACGCTCCTTCAACCTGATTTGCCGCGACCGCGCCGCCCCATAGAAAATGCTGTGGAAATTTGCAACTCATCGCCTTCTCCTCAATAAACCTGATTAACGTAATAGTGTCAGCAGCGGTGCCTGTTCCTGCACCGGACTTTGGCCGTTGGTAAGCACATCGACATAGTCGTCGCTGTTGCTGATGATGATCGGTGTGGTGGTATCAAAGCCCGCAGCGCGGATCGCCTCCTGGTCAAACTCGATCAGCAGATCGCCCTGTTTGACGCGATCGCCCTCTTTGATATGCGCGGTAAAATGCAGGCCGTTAAGTTTGACGGTATCGATGCCCACGTGGATGAGCACCTCGGCCCCCTCATCCGATTCAATGCCGATGGCGTGCTTGGTTTTGAACAGCGATGCCACGCAGCCATTAACCGGTGCTACCACTCGGCCCTGGTGCGGTTCAATGGCCACTCCTTTACCCAGCAAGCCGCTGGCAAAGGTGGCATCCTGAACCTGGTCCAACGGGATGATGTCGCCAGCAATCGGGCTGGTGATCTGCTGCTTACGGTTGAGCGGTGCCTGTGGAGCCGGGGCAGGTGCCGCTTCAGCCGGTTGTTCCGCTGGCGGTACGATACCGAACAGATAGCTGGCAATGGTCGCGAACACAAACGACACCAACGTACCGGCAATCGCCCCCAGGACCGTAGAGTCAAAACCGCCCGCCGGAATGATTTGGGCAAAGGTGAAGATACTGACCAAACCAAACGAATAGGTTGCCGTGTGGAAATAACCAATCACCGCGCCGCCCAGCGCGCCACCGATACAGCCGAAAATAAACGGCCGTTTATTTGGCAACGTAACCCCATACACCGCAGGCTCGGTAATACCAAAGATACCGGCGGTAACGGCAGAACCCGCCATCACCCGCAGCTTGGCATCGCGGGTACGCAACATCACGCCCAGCGTGGCCCCCACCTGCCCCATCACTGCTGGCAGCAGCAACGGAGACAGGGTGTCACGGCCAAACACGCTCATATTGTTGAGCATCAGCGGTATCAGCCCCCAATGCAGGCCGAAGATCACACAAACCTGCCAAGCTGCCCCCATAAAGGCACCGGCAACAATCGGGTTAAACGCATAAATGGCCTGATAGCCGTTGGCCAGCATGTGGCTCAACCAGGTGGCCGCCGGGCCAATCAACAGGAAGGTGAGCGGCACCGTGATCACCAGACACATCAGTGGCGTCACAAAATTCCGCAGTGCGCTGTGCAACACGCGGTTAAATAACGGCTCCAGGCGGCAGGACACCCAGGCGGCAAAAATGATCGGAATGACCGACGAGCTGTAGTTGATAAAGGTGATAGGGATGCCGAGGAAATACTCCGGCTGGCTACTCGGAAGCTGTGCCGCGTCAAAAGCCCCCATCATCAATGGATGCGTCAGCGCCCCTCCGATGGCCATGGTGACAAAGACGTTACCGCCAAATTTCTTACCGGCGGTGTAACCCAGCATGATCGGTAAGAAATAGAACAGCGCATCACTGGACGCAAACAGCAGCTTGTAGGTACCGCTACTATCCAACAGCCAACCGCAGGCCAGGCTCAACGCCAGGAAGCCCTTCAGGATCCCCGAGGCCGCCATCACACCGAGCAATGGGGTAAAAATGCCGGAAACCACGTCTATAAAGCGGCTAAGCAGGTTTTCCTTTTTATCCTCTTGTGCACTGGCGGGAGCGGCTTCACCCGCGCCAAGCTGCGCATTCAAGGCGTTATAAACCTCTCCGACATGGTTACCCACCACCACCTGAAACTGTCCGCCGCTTTCCACAACCATGATGACGCCCGGATTTTTCTTCAGCGCCTCCGCATCTGCCTTACCGTGTTCTTGCAGTTTAAAACGCAGGCGGGTGGCGCAATGCACCAGGCTTTTCACATTGTCGCGGCCACCGACGCCGGCCAAGATCTCACTGGCTAATTCCTGATATTTCATCAAAGTATCCTTAATGCTTAACCTTGCTGCCCCCAACCACGGCGATGGCCAATCGTCGTGGAGGAATTCAGCGCAAAAAAAAACCTAAACCTCGCTGCCTCTGATCCCAACGTGGGGAAACAGAAACTCGAGGTTTAGGTTTTGCCTGCCAAAGCAGTGACAACCCTAAATCGGTTGAGCTATGACGGTAACATTCTGTTTTTCAGTGCGGCAAGGCTTTCCGCCATAAAGTTGCCAAAGTGTGATCCAGTATACAAAATCCCCCCTCCTGACCCCACAGGCTTAGCCCCCCGGTTAAAACAACACGATCAGGCAAAATATTAGATAATCTAACTTATTTTTTATATGTAAGTTACCGTAAAGGTATGTTTGACCAACCATTTCACGCTGAGATAAAACCATTAAAAAGCATATAAAACAAATAATTAAATTTATAATTTTACTTATTGATTGCTAATAACTTAACGCTTTAAGGTGAGTGCACGCCCAAAAAAACAGACGCAAACCACCAAAAAACAAAGAAATGTCTTAACGAAAAAAGACAAATACATCAGAAAAACTAACTAAAGTCTGGACAAAAAAAGCTCAGAGTATTATTACTAGTCTCCAGAGAATTTGTTTTAGGAAAAGTAGTGACCATGGCATTACGTACAGAACTTGGGCGGGTGTTAATCACTGGTGCCGGTGGCCGAGTGGCGACAGCGTTCAAGCAGTTCGCTGGCCACCGTTATGACTTTCGCCTGGCCGAAAGAGAAACTGGCTTGCTCACCCATCTACGGCCCAATGATGAAGCGCTGACGTTTGATATTACCGATCTCGAGGCTTGCCGAGCGGCCTGCGCCAACATCGATACCGTGCTGCATTTGGCCGCCGATCCTTCCGCGGATGCCGACTTCTGTTCCTCACTGATGAACAACAATATCCTTGGTACGTTCAACATCTTCCGTGCAGCGAAAGACGCGGGTTGCCAGCGCGTGGTATTTGCCAGCAGCGCACAAGCGGTGGAAGGCTATCCGTTAGATTACCAGGTGCGCCCGGGCGATGCGCCGAAGCCAAAGAATATGTACGGGGCCAGCAAGGCGTTTGGCGAAGGGATCGCCGCCTATTTTGCCCATCAGGAGGGGCTTTCTGCACTGTCGGTGCGGATTGCCAACTTCACGACGCTGGAAGCAGGCCAGCAGATCAGCGCACGGGATATGAGCGCATTCCTGAGCCACCGCGATGCCGCCAATCTACTTGATCGCTGCATCCGCATTGCTGGTGTGCAGCATGCGGTGGTGCATGGCATCTCTAACAACCGCTATAAAAGATTGTCGTTGGAAGAAACTACACGCCTGCTGGATTACTACCCCGAGGACGATGCGTTTACCCTGCTCGGGTTTAGCTAAGCGGGCGCAAGTATACAGCGCCCCTTGTAAGCTGGTGAGAATTTGCCAGTAGTCTTATTTGCTGGGAGGTGGTGTTAATGATGCCACCGCCAGCGTTCACAACATTACGGCTTTTCAGCAATCTTGCGCGGATACTCGTTGTTTTTAAAGGCGATGATCACCATTTCAAAACAGACACGGATGAATACCCCGCCGACGATGATACTTCCCAGGCCGCGTAAAAACTCGCCAGAAATCATCAGCGCAATCACGCCGATCAGCACCGCGCTGACGAAGGGATGCCAGCGAGCTTCGAACAGCCAGTGGGTAATGCCCTGCTTGCGCGGTTTGGGTTGTGGAACGGGGAAAGATTTACGTTTCAAATGGTGCCAGACCAGCACGCCGGTCAGCACGGTTAACAGCACCACCGCAGGCCAGGGAGACATGCCGAACGTCTGCATCAGCGAAGCATCCGGTAAGGCCGGAGCATTGATAGAGGCAAACAGCTGCTTACCGCCCGGCTGGCGGATATACCAGCTGGCAATCACAAAAGCGCCCACGTTGCATGATAAATCCAAGAAGGAACCCCAGAAACAGACCTGTCATAAGGGAAAAACTCCTTTTTTATGGCTATGCCATATCCAGATTGTAAACAGCTTGCCCTGGGTAGGGCGCAGGCATTTTACTCGCTAGAGACAGATAAATCACATAAAGAGGAGGGTTATTGAGGGTACGATCGTGTTTTAGAGGTTGGTGCAGGCCAGGTTGGCAAAAATTCAACCTGCGGGGCAGTTCTGCTATCATCCACAAGATTGGGAAAACGCCCGGTGTTGCACAGTAGAGGTATGATTTAAAGATGGATACAGAGGCAAGTCGTACAACGCAAGTTTTGTCGGTTTTTGATTTTGACGGAACGCTGACGCACCACGACAGTTTTATCCCATTTCTGCGTTTCGCTTTTGGGCGACGGGTCTTTGCCCGGCGCTTGTTGCAGCTGGCGCAGCCTGCGTTTAAGCATTTGCGTAAAAAGCTCACCCGCGACGAGCTAAAAGAAACCCTGATTAAGGTTTTCCTGACGGGGGTGGATGAGCACTGGTTCCGTCAGCAGGCGGAAGCATTTTGTTCAGCCTATTGGACCAAGCTGATGCGCCCTTCCGGGCTGATTGCGGTTGCCATGGAGGTCAGTTCCGGCGCTGAGGTTACGATTTGTTCCGCTTCACCAGCCCTGGTGCTACAGCCGTTTGCCGATCGTTTGGGCATCAAGCTGATTGGTACTCAGTTGGAAGTGGTTGACGGGAAGCTCACTGGGCGCATCACCGGCCATAACTGCCGCTGTGGGCAGAAGGTTGAACGCCTGGAAAATATCTACGGCCCGATGGGGAACTATCATCTCAGAGCCTGGGGCGATACCCGTGGGGACTACGAACTGTTGGCGGCTGCCCAGGACGCGCACTGGCGGCATTTCCATCCGGCCTGGTCAAAGCGCCGTTCTGCGGTCAAAAGGCTGCGCGTGGCGGAGCCAAACGTTATCAGCAAGACCGATCAATAAGCGTAGGAATTCCTGGCAATCAGTTTCGCCCCCTCCAACCCTCTCACTAAAGGAGAGAACCAGGGTGAGGGCGTCACTGTACGTCTATATTTTGCTTAACTCTCTGGTATTACTAAGTTAAACAATAATCCGCTCCGCCTTGGCGGCGTCATACCAATCTTTAAACTCCTCCAGCAGCAGATCGTACAAACGGTCTTCTTTCATCGTGGCAAAATCGTCAATCGCAAAGAAGTTGGTGTTATCCACCCGACGATCGGTGAAGGTATCCAGATTTTCCAACACGCCGTAGTTCGAGCCACCCAGGCCGACAAACTTCCAGAAAATCGGGTAGTTGGCCGAACGTTTGATCGCCTCTTTGATCTGGCGCGTTTTACTGATGCCACCGTCGGTAATAAACACCACGTATACCGGCATATCGCTGTGTTTAAACGTCTCGATCAGCTCCTCCATCACCGGCGGTTCATTATTGGTGCCGCCCAGCTTTGGCAGGATCTCCCACATTGAGCGCTTGCCGCTGCCCTGGATCGCCTTGATATAGCCATCAAGATTATCCAGCGTCACATCGGGATATTTGGCATGTTTTTCGGCAAAGCCCCAGACGTCCATCGAGCCATCATCGTCAAGCTGCACGGCCAGCACGGCGATGCGATCCAGCACGGCTTGCACATTGCCCTTTTTAAACTGCCCAGTCATCGATCCTGAAGCATCCAGCACAAACGCAACTTTGGCCTTTACCGATTGCAGGTTGAATTTAGCCAGGCTGACGGTGACGTTCTTCGCCAGGCTCACCAAATGCGGGGCTTTATCCTGCAGTTTTTTCTCCAGGCTGATGGTCGGCGGCGGCGGCGGGGAGGCAGGCGCAGCTGGCTGAGCCACATCAACGCCATAGTTTAACGCCAGCGGCTCCAGGCCACCGTTAAACCCTTGCCCCAGCGCGCGCAGCTTCCAGTTACCGGCATGGCGATAAATTTCGGCCACAATCAGCGCCTTCTCCTGACGACCTGGGGTTTCTACGCTGTATTGGGCAACGTTCTGCGCATCCATTTTCAGGTGTTGCAGCCCAGAGATTGCATCAGGGCCATCAATCACCAAAGTGATGGCAATTTTGCTGACATTGGCGTCAATCTTGCTTAGATCCAGTGAAAGAGAGCTGCTTTGGTGGGTGGTTTGTAAAACGACGCTGCGGTTGGGGGTAGCGGTTTGATTGAAGAAGATAAAATCGGCATCGCCACGGACTTTGCCCTCGGCATTCAGCAGGAATACTGCGGTATCAGGCTCACTCTTAAAACCAGGGTTGGCGGGGTACTGCAGGGTCAGGTTGAGCTGGGTGCCATTGACTACCAGATTCTGGCCGGACTGTAACATCATCAGGATAACCTCCTGTTAAAATAGCTTTTCCATAACGGTAATATTGGCGGGTGGAGCAGGGCAAGGGGGATACATGTTCCCCTCACCCCAACCCTCTCCCACAGGGAGAGGGAGCTAATTCAGTGTCTTAGATATTCACGCCATGCTGCGAGGCCAGGGCGGACAGGCCACCGGCAAAACCTTGGCCCACGGCCTTGAATTTCCACTCGGCACCGTTGCGATACAGCTCGCCGAATACCATTGCGGTTTCGGTAGAAGCATCTTCAGACAGGTCAAAGCGAGCGATTTCGGTGCCGTTATCGTTGTTGAAGATACGCATGTAGCTGTTGCTGACCATGCCGAAATTCTGTTTACGCGCTTCGGCATCATAGATGGTGACAGCGAAAACCAGTTTCTTGACTTCAGCAGGCACTTTGCTCAACTCAATTTTGACTTGCTCATCGTCGCCATCGCCTTCGCCGGTGCGGTTGTCGCCCTGGTGCTCAACGGAACCACAGGTGCTCTTCTTGTTGTTGAAGAAGATAAAGCTGCTGTCATTCAGCACTTTACCGTCATCACCAACCATAAATACTGAGGCATCCAGGTCAAACCCTTGGCCGTCGGTGACGCGCGCATCCCAACCTAAGCCAGCCATGGCAATATTCATGGTTGGTGCTTCTTTGGTCAGGGATACGTTACCGCCTTTTACGAGAGAAACTGCCATTTTAAAGCTCCTGCTTTGTAGGGGATGATACGGGCAGTGGTGTACTGCCCGTCATATTAACTAGCTTGTCGATCAGGACGCGTTGATGCCGTACTGAGCACACACGGAAGCCAAGCCACCGGCATAACCCTGACCTACCGCGCGGAATTTCCACTCGGCGTTGTTGCGATACAGCTCACCAAACAGCATGGCGGTTTCGGTGGACGCATCTTCTGTCAGGTCATAACGGGCCACTTCGGTCTGGTTGTCATCATTTACCAGACGGATAAAGGCACCGGACACCTGGCCGAAGCTCTGGCGACGAGCCTGTGCATCGTGGATAGTGACCACAAACACGATTTTGTCGACATCAGCTGGGATCATATCCAGTTTGATTTTCAGAGATTCGTCATCACCGTCACCTTCACCAGTACGGTTGTCACCGGTATGGGTAACGGAACCGTCTGAAGAAGTCAGATTGTTATAAAAAATGAAATCAGCATCGCCGCGCACTTTCCCGTTTGCGGCCAGCAAGAATGCAGAGGCATCCAGGTCAAAGTCTTGACCATCGGTGGAACGTGCATCCCAACCCAAACCAATCAACACGTTCTTCATGGTTGGAGCTGCTTTACTCAGGGAAACATTACCGCCTTTAGATAAAGAAACACTCATTGTTCTAACCTCTCAAAAATTAAACTTATTTAAATAGATTTCAGCTGGATAGGAGATCAGCTCTCCTTTTTCTCCTCGGCGTCGGATTTGCCTGGGAACATGACGCTCGCGAGAATACCCACCGCCAGAACGCCCAGCACGACAAACAGACTCGCCGTTGCTGAAATGCTGTACCCATGATGCCAGATGTGGTCGGTGGCATTAAGACCCAGTTTCACCGCAATGAAGAACAGCAACACAATAACGGCTTTTTCCAGATGCGTCAGGTACTGCTTCAGCGCCTCCAGCACAAAATAGAGCGTACGCAAACCGAGGATGGCAAACATCATGGCGCTGTAAACAATCAGCGGCTCACGGCTCACCGCGATGATGGCAGGCACCGAGTCAAACGCAAACATCACGTCGGACAGCTCAACCACGGCCACGCACAGCATCAGCGGTGTCGCATACCGCCAAGCCTTGGCACCACGGCCAATAGTGACATCCTTGTTTTCCGGCTTGGCCAGTTCTTCATCGACTTCTTTCTGGTTTAACAAGAAAGCGTGGCCTCTGAGCTTCGGCCAAATCGGGAAGAACCGTTTAACCATGCGATACGCCAGGTGCTGCGAATAGTCTTCGATCTCATCACCGTCATCGCCGCTGCGCAACATCATCACCGCCGTCCAGGCCACGATCAGCGCAAAGACAATTTCAACATACGGCCCGAGGCTGAGCAAACCGGTACCGATGGCAACAAAGATGCCCCGGAACACGATAGCCCCGATAATGCCCCAGTAGAGCACACGGTGACGATAGCGATCCGGCACGGCGAACCAGGAGAAGATAGCCATCATGACAAACAGGTTATCAACCGACAGCACTTTCTCCAGTGCATAACCGGTGACAAACAGGCTGGCCACTTCGGCACCGTGGTGGATATACAAGAAGCCTGCAAAGGCCATCGCTATGGCAACCCAGAAAACAGACCACAAGGCTGCGCTCTTGAGCGAAATAGGCTTGTCATCACGGTGCATAAACAAGTCGATAAAAATGGCCCCGACAGCCAATACAATGAAAACAATGACGGTTTCGGTCGGGAAGCCGATGTGCGTGGATACCATAGTTAACCTTTTGAGGATATTACATTAAAGACCGAATTCGGCCGCATCAAAGCCAAGCGCAGCCACAATTTCGCGTACTGCTTTTTGCTCATCCTGGTCGAAGTCACCGTCGCTTTTAGCTACGGCGATACCTACACGGATGGCCAACTGGGCCGCTTCTGGCTGATCTTTCAGCGCCAGGATGTACTTCATGGTTTCGCCCTTGCCGATTTCGACATCGAACTCAAAGCTGGCGATCAGTTTGTTAAAGAATTCGATGACTTCAGAAGTCTCGAACACTTTCAGCTCATCAGATGCCTGGAGGAACCCAATCATCTTCTGTTTTTCATCAGAGCTGACGCCGTCGCTGGCCACGGCGATACGTGCACAAACGGCCACGGTACCCTGCATGAACTTTTTGTTCTTGAAACGGCTAACCTGCTTGGTCAGCTCGTCGCGACTGGCACTGAATGCCCCTTTAACCTTGTTGAAAAAACTCATGGTGAAATCCTCTGTGAAATTGATTACTTTGACCCTGCTCTCCAGCTGAAACCCCAGCCGAAAGCCTGATCCATGTCACTGTGACCGTTAAAGAAGCGGTTAACACGCTCAACCTTGATGCTACCGTTCTCGTTAACCAGGCGCGCAATGGCACACATGTTGCGGTTGTTCTGGCCTTCCGACATGCGGGTTTCAATCGGTGGCTGGTCTGGCACGTGCAACGTCACCACGCCGTCCGTTTTATCCCAGCTCGCGACCCCTTCGTAGATGAAGGCATAAACCAGCACTTCGCGGATATGTTTCCATTCGCGCCCGTTGATATGCAGCCATTCGCCGTCCGAGATATCACCGGTGCGGTCATCGCCTTGCAGTTGGACAAACGGCTCGCGGTTGTAGTCACCAAAACGCTTACCGAGCGCCTGGATCACCGTTTTTTCCCCGTTGGCCATTTCGACAAACGCCCCGAGATCGAGATCGACGCCCTTGTTCGAACTGAACATCGCCCGTAAACCCGTCGGGCCGCTGCCGCGATGCCAGTTCAGGTTGATACGGATTTCCCCAAAGTTATCCCGCTTGGTCAGGCTGATAGCCGGTTTTTCTTTGGTTAATGACACTTTGCTCAGGCTGATTTTGGCTGGCTCCGGCGTTGGGACCGGTGCAGTCGTTGGCGCAGGAGCCGCTGCCGGGGCAGGAGCATCCGCTACATCCACACCAAAATGCTCAGCCAGCGGTTTCAGCCCGCCGTTGAAGCCCTGAGCGATAAAGCGGAACTTCCATTCGCTGTTGCGACGGTAAAGCTCACCCAGGATCAAGGCGGCTTCCTGGCGGCCATTCAGCTCAACGGTACCCACCAGCAACACTTCGTTGTCCGCTTCAATCTGGATCAGCAAACGTTGCAGGCCCGCGACGGTTTGAGCCCCTTCACAGGTCACCGTAAAGGCGACTTTCTGCACGTCTGGGTGCAGGCGGCTGACGTCTACCGCGAAACTGGAGTTATGGCCTTCTTGGGTCAGGGCAACCGTGGCGTCATCGCTCTTGGGCTGACCATAAAAGATCATGTCCGCGTCGCCCTTCACTTTACCGTCGGCATACAGGCGGAAAGCGGAGGCATCGACCGATGCGCCGGACAGCACGCGCACCGTTAATAATTTAGATGGAACTGGGGCATTGGCCCCTGGAGTCATATTCATTAGCGCACCACGGTAGCGACGATGTCTGCATGCATGTCATCAATGGTTCTGCCGCTGCACGCTTTGCCATGCGCGGTAAAATCCCACTGGCCGTTGTTACGACGAAGTGAAGCAATCACGATACCGGTATGCGCACCCTGCTCTTTCAGCCCATAGCGCGCCAGCTCCTTGTTAGCCTGATCGACCACGCGGCAAAACGCGTTTTCCACATCGTTGAACGACTGCCCACGGAAGCTGTTGACGGTAAAGGCCAGGTATTCCACCTGCGCTGGCAGTTTTGCCAGCGCTACCAGGATGACTTCGTCATCGCCATCGCCTTCACCGGTCAGGTTGTCGCCGCTGTGCACCACTGCGCCGCAGCGAGACTTAAGCTGGCGGAACCAGATGGTGTCGATGGTATTGCCATCTTTATCCAGCAATACGCAGCCAGCATCGAGATCGATGGCATCACTGCCGCCGCCGAACATCTTGCTCAACAGGCCACCTTTCTTCTTGATGGGATCCCACCCCAGGCCGAAGTGCAGCTGGTTGATGGCAGATGACTGCTTGCTGAGCGAAACGGTCTGGTTCTTGGTTAATGACACCATGGTCTAAGTTCCTTCAAGTTGGTATTGAAAATAGTGATTTTTTACACCAAATTCCATGAGTAGAAAATCATATCATGATGGTGTTCGCGCACAAGCCTATTTTTGCCTATCTTTATCTTGATTTACTTTAAATCTATATTTTTAATAATATTATTTTTTTAACATGGTTTAAATTTTTGATTTTAACCTTCATTTTTTGCCACTTATCAACGTATCTTTTCACTTCTAGACTGACATCATGTTATGATTGACATCGCCATCAGAGTGGCCTCAACCCACAGCGATCCTTTTAACCATCAAGCCTTGAACGGTAAAAATCAAAAAAATGACACTCAAAATGTGGCTTATGGAAGGTTTATCTTCCCAGCGGGATATTATTCAGGGCATCGTTTCATTGGTGAAAGCCAAGCAAACTGCCGTGACGGTGGTTGCCTCACACCGTAATGAACGTAACGAGATCCTCTCCCAGGCAGACGTCGCCTTGTTCGAACCGAAAGAAGACGAACAACGGCTACCCTTCATTCTGTCTACGGTGGAACAGTGCGGCATTAACGCCATCCACACGGGCCGCAACACGCAGTGGTTTGAAGCCCATCGCCAACAGATCGAGGCTGCCGGTGTCACACTGACCACCGGCGCCAAAAGCCAGGCGATGTTTGAGCTGGCCGATGACAAAGTGGCATTTGCCCAGGCTATGGAGCGGCAGGGGTTGCCAGTCGTCCCCTCTTTGCGCATTGAGTCGGTGGCCGAACTGCGCGATCTGATTAGCCATTCCCCTTTCCCTGGCGCGCAGCTGTGCGTCAAACCGGTGAAGGGTATTTATGGCATGGGATTTTGGCGTTTCGATGAAAGCGTGGGCCCGATGGCCGCCTTTACCCATCCGGAAAACCGCAAAGTGAACCCGCAGCGCTACCTCAGTGCGCTGGCAGACGCTGGCGAGTTTGAGCCGCTGGTGCTGATGCCTTACCTGCCTGGCCCTGAATACTCCGTCGACATGTTGGTTGATCAGGGTGCCGTGCTGGCTGCTGTCGCACGTAGAAAAGAAGGGGCGCTGCAATATCTGGAGAACCACGGCGAGGCGTTTGAACTGGCTATTGCCTGTGCCACCGCGATGCAGGCCGACGGTCTGGTCAACGTGCAAACCCGCAACGACACCAGCGGGCGTCCGGTGCTGCTGGAAATCAACCTGCGCCCGTCTGGCGGTATCGGCTATACCCGTTTCAGCAGCGTCAATCTGCCGGGCCTATTCGCCCTGTATAAGCTAGGCGTAATGAGCCAGCAGGAAGTGATTGATGAGGCTAAAGCCGCATTCTCCCCAGCAATCGTCCGCTCCATTACCGATGTCGTCAGATATCACCCCGTGCTCGACAACTTGCTGGTGAAGGGCTAACCCATGATGAAAACTTATTCCCGCACGCTGTCCTGCGGCACGCTGAAGGTGACACCAACGGGCGGCACTACCGCGCTGGATGAGCTGTTTGACGTGGCCGAAAGGCGCAACCCGAAACGCGCGTTTCTGTTCGTCAGCAAAGTGCTGGGCCGCCATATCCCGGTGAAGCCAAGCGTCATGCGCGCCGTCTACCAGCAATTGGCCGCGTTGTTCCCGGCCTGTGATCAAGGCCCGGTGCTGTTTATCGGCATGGCGGAAACCGCCGTCGGATTCGGGGCTGGTGTGTTTGACGAAGTCCGGGGCAGTGTTAGCGACCCGGTATACCTGACCTCCACCCGTCACCCGGTAGAGGGGGGCGAGCTGCTGTGCGAATTCAAAGAAAATCACAGCCACGCCACCGACCACCTGATTTATCTGCCACAGAATGCCGAACTGCGCCGCCGCGTGCTGGAAGCTAAAACCGTCGTGCTGATCGACGATGAGGCCACCACCGGCAATACCTTTATCAACCTGCTACAGGCTTTGCAACAGGATGCCGGGTTACACAACATTACCCGCGCCATCACCGTCACGCTGACCGACTGGAGCGGCGACGCGCTCGCCCAACGCAGCCCAATCCCTATCCAGTATGTGTCATTGGTTCAGGGTGACTGGCACTGGGAAAAAAATCCCGATGCTCCAGTACCGGTGATGCCAGCCGTCAACGTTACGGCGACCGGCAGCGTGCCGATCACCGGTAAACAAAGCTGGGGCCGCTTGGGTATCTCATCACCAAGTGCGGATCTTGGGCGCGATATTCAGACGCATCCAGGGGAGAAATTATTGGTACTGGGCAGCAGCGAGTTTGTCTGGGAGCCATTCCTGCTGGCAGAACGCCTGGAAAAACAGGGGGCCGAGGTTAAATTCAGCTCCACCACCCGTTCGCCGATTGCCACCGGGTTCGCCATCCAGTCCGCCATCGCCTTTGGCGATAACTATGGGCTGGGCATCCCCAACTTTGTCTACAACGTGGCCCACCAGCAGTTTGACCGGATCCTGTTGTGTATCGAAACCCCTGCGGCAAGCGTTGATCCCGCGTTAATTGAGGCGTTAAAACAGGTCGCCCCTGCCGTTGAGGTCGTTTGCTATGAGTAAGCCGGTCATTTTCTCCGATCTGGACGACACCCTGTTCCAGACGCGCCGCAAGATGGTCGATGAACTCGACCTGGCCCCGTATCGCACCGGCGCCTTGGATCGTAGCCTGGAGCCACGCAGCTTTATGACCGAAGAGCAGTCAATGCTGGTGGACTGGATGCTGGAGCATGCAGAGCTTATCCCGGTGACCGCACGGGGAACCGAAGAGATTGCCCGGGTGAGTATCCCGTTCAAGTCATGGGCGGTTACCACGCACGGTGCGGTGATCCTCAACCCACAGGGGCAGGCAGACCCGGCATGGCAGGCGCTGATGCTGGAAAAACTGCAACCTTACGCTGATAACCTGCTGGCGATGCAGCGTAAAATCACCGAGCTGATGGCCGAACGCAACATCAATGGCTGGGCGCGTATCAACTATGAATACGGCGACACGCCGGTCTACCTGGTGATGAAACACCGCGACAGCACCCGCCTGGACGAACTTTACGCCATCGCCGATGAGATTGAGCAGTTGTTCCCGACCGAGGGTTATTACGTCCACCGTAACAGCAACAACGTGGCCTGGTTGCCGACCGTGGTAGAGAAAGGGCTGGCAGTGTCCTTCCTGCTGGAAAAACTGCGCCTTGAACGCGGCGTGTTCCCGGTTATCGGGTTAGGCGACAGCCTCAGCGATCATCGTTTTATGAAGCTTTGCACCTGGTTTGGCCTACCGCGCCAGAGCCAGTTCGCCGAAGCGATCTCCCGCCATATTTTCGGAGAGC
This sequence comes from Serratia silvae, assembly GCF_023282985.1. Classification (GTDB taxonomy): domain Bacteria; phylum Pseudomonadota; class Gammaproteobacteria; order Enterobacterales; family Enterobacteriaceae; genus Chania; species Chania silvae. Next base: position 183,155 of record NZ_JAGQDC010000004.1, read on the forward strand.
AGTAATATGTCTGATTTTGTGCCCTTTTCCGGCTCATACCTGCCCGAGGACGTTCACTTTCTGCTGCAACCGGTAGAAATGGAAATGACGCCGGTCGATCAGAAAGAACAACTGATCCAGTCCGGCGCCCGTCACTACTCGGAGATGTTGAGCCAGGAGCCGGAGCCAACCCCTTCACACCTCGACCTGTTTGCCCGCGCACTCGATCAGGGAGCGGGACGCCTGGCAAAAGAAGTCTCAATGCTGGCCCTTGCGCTGATTGAACGGTTCGGCGATACGCCGATAGTTCTGGCCAGCCTGGTACGTGCCGGTGTTCCTCTGGGGGTGATGCTCCAGCAAACGCTGCGGGCCATGGGCAAAGAGTCGTATCACTACGGCATAAGTATCATCCGCGACCGGGGCATTGACTCGGTGGCACTCGACTGGATTGAGGCACGCCACGGCACCGAAGGGATAGTCTTTGTCGATGGTTGGACGGGCAAAGGTGCCATTACCGGCGAACTGATCCGCTCCCTCAACAACCGGCCTGGCTATCCTGCCCAGCCGCACTTGGTGGTACTTGCCGATCCTTGTGGGTGTTCGTGGTTGGCAGCCAGCGACGACGACTGGCTGATCCCGTTTGGCATTATGGGCGCGCCGGTTTCCGGCATGATCTCACGCTCTATCTGGTCAAACGAAGGCCTGCACGGCTGCGTACAATGCGATCATCTCGCCCAGTTTGAATGCAGCCGTCTGCTGGTGGATACCGTGGCACAGTATCGCGCAACGCTAGACACAGCGACGCTTGAGCCCTGCACACAGGATGCAGAGAGAAAGGCTTACCTGAAACAACAAAGTGAGAAGGTGGTTAACCACCTCGCCGAAAAATATCAGGTTGCCAGCATTAACCGAATTAAACCAGGGATCGCAGAGGCTACGCGAGCCGTGCTACGCAGAGTACCGGATCACGTCTTGGTCCGTGCGGTAGACGATCCTGACGTCGCGCTGCTGGTCTATCTGGCGCGCGAAAAGGGGCTGACCATTACCGAAGTCGGTGATGAGATCGGGCAGTACCGTGCGGTGACAATTATCAAGAAGGTGCTCTAATGAACCAACGACTTTCCCCTTGGCGGCTGGGTGCTTCACTCTATATGCCCGCTACCAGAACAGATATCGCCGATGCGATCCTCAATAACAAGATCGCCGGTTTACGCTCGCTGATCGTCTGCCTGGAAGACGCGGTCAGTGACGAAGATATTCCCCAGGCGCTGGACAACCTGCGCGAACTCACCCAGACGTTGGCCCAAGCCAAGGCAGCGGAGGGCAATGACCACTGGCCGCTGGTATTCGTACGGCCTCGTCATAAAGAGATGGGTAAACAGCTGATGGCGAGCATGGATTTCAGCGCGGTGGACGGCTTTGTACTACCCAAATTCACGCTGGCTTCGCTGCCTTACTGGTGGAACATGATGCAGGGCTCGCACCTGTGCATGATGCCCACGCTCGAGACAGAAGAAGTATTTGACGTGCTGCAAATGCGAGAGCTGGCCACGACCTTGCATCACCACCCGTGCTATCGGCGCATCATCGCCCTGCGTATCGGTGGCAACGATCTGATGAACGTGGTGGCGCTCAGAAGGCCGCGCAACCTGACACTGTATGACGGCCCGATGGGCTACGTGATAAAAATGCTGGTCGCCGTGTTTTCCCCGCGTGATTTTGCCCTGACGGCACCGGTTTGTGAGCATATTGACGATCACCAGATCATGGATCGGGAATTGGCGCTCGATATCGCCCATGGCCTGGTCGGCAAGACGGCGATCCACCCGAATCAGATCGGCAAGATCGAAAAGGCGTTGATGGTGCAGGCAAACGATCATACCGATGCGCTGCGGATCCTTAACTCCTCGCAGGCGGTATTTAAATCGCAGGGAACCATGTGCGAACCGGCAACCCATCGCCGTTGGGCGTCAGAGATCCTGGCGCGTGCTCAGGTATATGGAATTGCCAGCGAGTCATCTCAGGAAAGCCACCGGTTTAGCATCAACGCAGGCAGTCATTAATCATGCAACTTAATACGCGACAGGCACGGATCTATAAGCTGGCCATTTTACTCAGTGCGGGTAAAGCCGTATCCGCAGACAAGATCATCACCGAGTTAGACTGCTCGGGGCCAACCCTGACACGCGTGCTTAAGGAACTGAGAGAATCCTACGAGGCGGAGATCAAGTACCGCAAGGCCACTCACTCCTATCAGCTGACTGTACCTGGGCATTTAGACAAGAAGACGTTTCGCCGTATGCAAGATGCGCTGGCAGCTAACTCGGAGTTGAAAACCAGCGAAACCGTCAGCCGGGTCTATCTGGATAAAGAGAAGAAGAAAGCCGTGTCGCTGTCATTAAAAATGTCGGTGCTACGCAAAATCGATCGCTTATCCAGAGTGACGGAAACGACCCGCAGCGAAGCGGTGGATATGGTTGTCGAGCGCTGTATCGATGACCTGGTGCGCAGCATTCAGGCCAGTAAACAGAAGTCGTAATCCCCTCACCCTAACCCTCTCCCACAGGGAGTAATGCCAGTCAGTTAAGCAACTGACTGGCTGTTTTTCTTCTGCGCTTTGGGGTATTTCCACGGCCTTTCCTTCACCACTCATGGGAATGCTCTTTCCCTTCTTATGGGCAATTTTACCAACTGCGCCATACTTTCCAGATCCTGCAAAAGCGAAGGAGTTCACCTCGCTAGAAGAAGCACAAAATATATGAATAGGTAGCCAGATATATAGAAATTTTATATGTATTTATTTCAATAACATCATCATTGTAAATAGATACTTTTGTCTTTACTTTTTGACCCACCGCCTAGACACTCAGGTAATTCTGTCCATGCGTATTTTTTGTGACTTTAATCACAATTAGACAGGAACTTGATGTAATTACCTCTCAGCGAGAGATAATGCATTGATTGTGTTATATAACTATGCATTTATAAAAGGATTTTATATATGGGTAATTCGATTTATGTAAGTGTTAAAGGTGAAAGACAAGGGTTGATTTCTGGCGGATGTTCAACCTTTGCATCTATTGGCAATAAATATCAAACTGGTCATGAAGATCAAATATTAGCGCATGCTTTCGAGCACGCTATATCAAGAGAGCAAAATGTTAATCACGGGCCTATTTCATTTGTTAAGCCGATAGATAAGTCTTCTCCACTTTGGGGAGTGTCCATATCAAGTAACGAGTGTCTAGATGTGCGGTTCGATTTCTATCGAACATCAGCATCAGGTAGTCAAGAATTATACTACTCAGTTAGATTAACTAAAGCTTATATCAGTAGGATTAACACTATATACCCGCATGCCATTGATCATGAAAACAACCAACCTGAAGAAATGATTACTTTAAAATACCAAAGTATCACATGGGAGCATCACATTGCTGGTACTTCTGGTTATAGCATTTGGGATGAAAGGGTTATGTAAATAAAATCCGCCCTATTCACTAGGGCGGATTCTAAAATCAAAACCAAAGGCAGTCTTTATACTTTATAATAAAGAGATACACCCAGGAAAGTAAAAAAGCCGCAATACTAATATTAACAATCACTCCTCGAAACTTTCTTACCGCACTGTAAATAACAACCGGAGAGAATGCCAACAATATCGCTATTGCCATGGTTCCCCTGTAGTCGTCTACAACAAAAACCCTAACTACGTCACAAATGTTCTTAATTTCATCACCATCAATAAAGGACTCTTCACTGAAAGAGCTGAAAATGACTGATGAGAACATTAGAAACCAAATGTATATCACTACTATAATTGAAGTTGGTGTTATTTTTTTCATTTTTATATCCCGAGAATTTTCTTTATAATATATCTTCTTTTGATTATAGTTCTTCCGTAAGAAGAATAATCTCTTATCGGGCTTCCTATTTCTGCATTCATTGATGCCACAAAGTCATCTCTATTTCTTTCTATTCCTCGGTTATACCTTGATGCAGCGATGATCAGTTGTTCGTCTGTTATATTTATCGTATCAGTTATACCTGGATTGTCATATATTATAAGTTCCCTAAGATGCTTGGCGACCACACTTATATTAAACTCATCATCTAAGAGGCAATTGGCCAACTGTAACTGTTGGGTTGATGATAAAGTTCTTGGGTCAATGCCAAGCGTTTCCGCAGCAGCCCTAAGTTGAATTGCCAAGCTTCCAACCGATGTTGCATTGGATTTTGTATTCCCAGTATTTTTGAAAAAATCTATGAGTTGATATGCTTGGAGCACACCATAGGCTTTAGCTCGCTCGGGGGTGCCTGCTACTTCTGCTACTGCCACCCCACCTAAAAGCAACGCTGGTATTCTTTCTTTCTGTGCATACTTTAATATTTTGTCTTTATTGTATTGAAGGAATGCAGCTTTGTATGCCCATAACCTAGGTTCTCCTGTGACCAACACTTCATCATCAGGAAAAAACTTCCATAGGGCGAAATCACCACCATCCCATTTTGGAAAGTTTGACATTGAATTTATTTTGCAAAATTTATTTATCATTACAGACGTTCCTTATCATCATGAGTATTATTTCAATATAAACTAATGTAGATAAATCGTCACCGCTAATTGCAATAAAGGGATGGTAAACCTACACCTGATTTTTAGCATCAAACTCTTCGTCAGCCCTACATTGTTCGCCAGTTGTCAATGTAGGTGGGGAATCGGTTCGCCGTCGTAGAGGCACTCCAAGCTTAATTTTAAACCGTCCAACTTCTTGGGGTCAGTTCACATGCTGCGCCCGTTTAGCCTGTGCCATCACAAAACCTCTGGGTATTTCTGTTGAGATAACGACCAGAACACTTATTATGTATACCCTATGGATTTCGAGTTGCGGCTAGGCGACAAGCTTGCTCATCCCTAGGAGCTTGCTTTTGTAAGTGACTGGGGTGAACAAGCGCAGGTAACAACGCTGCAGCTTGAAAGACGACGGGTATAAAAACTCGGCACTCAATAAGGGAATACTATGAGAAGACTTCCGGTCTATCTGCTACTTGATACTTCGGGCTCCATGACGGGCGAACCTATTGAAGCAGTCAAAAATGGGGTGCAAACGCTGCTCTCCACCCTGCGACAAGATCCCTATGCCCTCGAAACCGCCTATGTTTCCGTCATTACCTTTGATTCCTCCGCACGCCAGGCGGTGCCCCTCACCGATCTGTTGAGCTTCAAGCTGCCAGAACTGGTGGCCAGCGGCACCACTGCGCTGGGTGAAGCCCTCTCACTGGTCGCCACCAGCATCAGCAACGAAGTGCAGAAAACCACCGCCGAGACCAAAGGCGATTGGCGCCCGCTGGTGTTCATCATGACCGATGGCTCGCCAACGGATGACTGGCGCAAAGGCGTCAGCGACTTTAAAGCCGCCAGAACCGGCGTGGTCGTCGCCTGCGCCGCCGGCCACAGCGCCGAAACCAAAGTACTCCAGGAAATCACCGAGATCGTGCTCCAGCTGGATACGGCGGACTCCACCTCGATCAAAGCCTTCTTTAAATGGGTGTCGGCCAGCATTTCCGTCGGCAGCCAGAAAGTCGAATCAGGTAAAAAGGAAGTTATTGGCCTGGACGATTTACCGCCACCACCACCCGAAGTTAACGTTGTTCTATAAAACATTTTCAAGGAGATTTTATGTCAGTCAGTTTGCGTAAAGGACAAAGCGTCAGCCTGCGTAAAAACGAACACGACCTTTCCTCAGTCACCATTGGGCTCGGCTGGGATATCAATGAAGAGAAGAAAGGCATTCTGGGTGGTCTGTTTGGCAAGAAAGAGCCGGAGTATGATCTCGACGTCATCGCCTTCCTGTGTAATGCCCAAGGCAAAGTCACCGATCTGGGCGATGTGGAAAACGGCCGGCCTTCACTGGTTAACGGGGACATCATTTTCTTCAACAGCCTGCGCCATAAGTCTGGCCATATCTGGCTGACTGGTGATAACCGTACCGGCGCGGGCGATGGGGATGACGAGCAGATTATCGTCCAGTTGAACTCCCTCGATCCCAAGTACGAAAAAATCGTCTTTATCGTGCAGATTTATAACGGCCAGGAGCTGAAGCAGCACTTCGGCAAAGTTCAAAACGCCTTTATCCGTGCAGTGGATGCCAAAAACGTTGAGATGGCGCGTTTCGATCTTTCGGGCGGGGCCGCCTTTGATGGCCAGCGTTCCATGCTGTTTGCCGAGTTGGTGCGTGAAAGCACCGGCTGGAAACTGAACGCCATTGGCGAACCTTCCGAGTCCGACTCCTTCGTGTCCCACTTGAAGAATTACCTACCATGAGAAGATTACCCGTTTACCTGTTGATTGATACCTCCGGGTCGATGCGCGGGGAATCTATCCATGCCGTGAACGTGGGTATTCAGTCAATGATGAGCGCGCTGCGCCAGGATCCGTATGCGCTGGAAAGCGTGCATATCTCCATCATCACCTTTGATAACGAAGCCCGAGAGTTTATCCCGCTAACCTCATTGGAAGAGTTCCAGTTCAACGACATCGTCGTCCCCAGTGCGGGTGGCACCTTCACCGGAGCCGCGCTTGAGTGCCTGATCAAATGTGTCGATCGGGATATCCACCGCTCCGATGGCGATCAGAAAGGCGACTGGCGACCACTGGTGTTCCTGATGACCGATGGCACCCCGTCAGACAGCTATGCTTATGGCGAGGCGATCAAAGAAGTCAAAAAACGTTCCTTCGGCTCCATTATCGCCTGTGCGGTCGGGCCGAAGGCCAAACATGAACACCTCAAGCGACTGACCTCTCAAGTTGTGGCTCTCGAAACTCTGGATTCAACGGCCTTTTCCGGCTTCTTCAAATGGGTGTCGGCCAGCGTTGCGTCAGGCAGTTCCAGTGCAGGTGTCAACGCCGGGCAGGATAACCTCCCGCCACCGCCACCGGAAATACAGCTGGTTCTGTAGCCAACAGGCAAAGCCTCTACCCGGAGCTTTGCCTGTTTTTTTCATTGCCCCATGACGCGCATTGCAAGAAGCATCCGCCTGACGAGGTTTTTAACCATGAGAAGACTGCCCATCTTCCTGGTCTTGGACTGCTCAGAGTCCATGATCGGGGAAAGCCTGAAGAAAATGAATGATGGCCTGCAAAGGATCGTCAGCGACCTGAAAAAAGATCCCCACGCGCTTGAGACCGCCTGGATATCGGTGATCGCCTTCGCCGGGGTGGCGAAAACCATCGTTCCGCTGGTGGAGGTGGTGTCGTTTTATCCCCCTCGCCTGCCAATTGGCGGTGGGACCAACCTGGGGGCAGCATTGCGGGAACTGACCCGTCAGTTGGATCAACAGGTCAGAAAAACCACCCAGGAACGCAAAGGCGACTGGAAACCGGTGGTGTACTTGCTAACCGATGGCCGCCCAACGGACGATACCGCTCCCGAAATCAAGCGCTGGAAAGAACACTACGCCAATAAGGTCAACCTGATCGCCATCGGCCTTGGCCCTTCGGCGGATATGAACATTCTGCGGCAACTGACCGACAACGTCCTACTGTTCACCGACAGTCAGGAAGGGGATTTCGCCCAGTTCATTAAGTGGATCACCGCGTCTGTCTCTGCGCACAGCCGCAGCGTGGGGGAAGACGCGCCTCCGCTGATCACCCACACCGATCACATTGTGCGGCTGGCCAAAGACGATATTGCCAGAGCCTACGACGAAAACTGCGTCACCCTGACGGGTCGTTGCAGCAAATCACGCCGTCCTTATCTGATGAAATACGAACGCCCGGCCATCAAACTTTCCTCGCTGGATTTCAAGCTCAATATCAACGGCTTTAACCTCAACGGCTGCTTCCCGATCGATGAGGAGTATTTTGCCTGGAGCGATGAATCGGCGTCGGCCATTCAGGTCAATACCAGCGAACTGCACGGCGTGCCGGGTTGCCCGTACTGCGGTAACGCTAGTGCGTTTGCAATGTGTAGCTGCGGTAAACTGCTGTGTATCAACGGGCCAGATGACGTTATCTGCCCGTGGTGCGATAAGGGGCTGACGTTCAGGGATAACGGCGGCGACTCTGATTTTGACGTGACGCGGGGGAAAGGCTGATGCAAGACGTGGAAAAACTGCGCCAAAACGTACTCATGCTGATCCTGGCAGAAACGGGCGCAACGACGGATGCCGCTCAGCTTGCCAGCCTGCAAGCCGATGATGAGATCGGTGCCTTGCTGACCAACCTCATCACCAAAGTGACGGCCAAGACCCCCGCAACGGTTGAGACAACAGAAGCTCCGCCGCGGGTTGCCAATGACGATACCTTGGCCGACGAACCTAAAGTGGTCCTCACCAAAGACGATGACAACCCTGTTGCCGCCCCAGAAACCGCAGACCTGCCAACACCAGACGACTGGCAGAAAGCACCGTTTGAGCCGCTGGAAGTGCAAGGAGATGCCACATTGCCTGAAGAAACCGCCAAAGAAAACCTGAAGCCAGGCCAGATCCCTTCCGGCACCGCTACCCCGATTAGCACGCCGCAGAACATTCAGCCGCAGGCAAAAATCAACGTGGCTAATGCCCGTACCGGCGTCCCCTTCCACTCTGAAATCGATATCGTGCTGGATGATGGAACGACTGCCGAAGTGCTGGCCGTCGCGTTCTCCAAAGATATCGGCATCGCCTTTGATCCGGCGACCTCTTCACTGACAGGAACCGCTACCGAAAGCGGCGACTTTGACATCACGGTCACCTGGTCTTGCCCTACCGCGCCGCAAAGCTCCACCCAAGTACCCTTTATCGTTAATCCTGACCCGCGCAGCCTGTGGAAAATCCTCGAGCCGCCTGCCGATTCGCGCTATTTCAAACCGCATATCGCCCATCAGCAGATCCTGGAGACTGGCGTGAACATCGTGGCGGCCAGCCGCAGAGGGCGTTCACATGAACATGCGGGCACCTTCCGGGATGACGACTTTTACATCGCCAGCAATAGCGATACTGGCTGGAATATCATGTTGGTAGCCGACGGTGCGGGCAGTGCTAAAAACTCGCGCGAGGGTTCCCGCATCGCAACCCAAACCGTGGGCGACTACCTGACAACCCTGTTGAATAGCGACAAAGGGCAGGAACTCAAAGCCTGCGTTGAAAACTGGGGAACCAACGATCAACGGATAGTCTGGGAGGCGTTTAATCGCCTATTCCGCCAAGCTTCAATCATGGCCGTCAACAATATCAGCAATGAATCTATCCAGGCCGAAGAGAGCGCCAAATCCTATTCCACCACGCTGCTGGTCACCGTTTCCTTCCGTACCGGGGCCGAGCTGTTCGCCGCCTCATTCTGGTTGGGCGACGGTGCCATTGCGGCCTACGGGCCGGTGGGTAAAGTGCGCGTGCTGGGCACGCCAGACAGCGGCGAATATGCGGGCCAAACGCGTTTCCTGGATGCCGATGCCGTGAACGATGCGAACTTCAGTAAACGCATCAGCATCGGTAAATGGACCGAGGTCTCTCATCTGGTGCTGATGACCGACGGCGTCTCCGATCCCCGGTTTGAAACGGATAATGGCCTGCAAAATAGCCAGAAGTGGGATGAACTGATCGCAGAGCTGACGCCCTGCCTGAGCGATCCCTCACAGCCCGCAGAGCGGCTGGCCGAATGGCTCAACTTCTTCTCCCCGGGCAATCACGATGATCGGACCCTAATCGTGGCGTGGTGAATGGATTGGACTACATAGCGGGTGAGTAAAATGGCAAATATTGTTACCTGTACCACCAGGGATGGCGAAACCATCCAGTATGTCGATGAAATCATCGGCTCTGGCTCGATGAAGGACGTCTACTTTTCACCGGATAAGTCCTACGTGGTGGCGTTCTATAAAAAGCCGCAGAACGAGCAGGCGAAAGAACGCATCGAGATGATCACTGGCCGCTACCGCCAGAACATCTTTGAGCAAGCCGGTGGCGATTACTGGCAAGGGCTGTTTTGTTGGCCCACCAGCATAGTGGAACACGACGGCAAAATCGGCATCGTAGTGCCTACCTACCAGAGCCACTTCTTCTTCAAGTACGGCTCAAAGAATAATGACTTCCTGGGGATTAAAGGCCGCGAGAAGGAAGGTAAATGGTTTGCCAGCGCCAATAACCAGAACAAGTTCCTGGATCCGCGCGAACGCGGCAACACCCTGAATTACCTGAAGGTCTGCTTGCTGCTGACCAGAGCCGTCCGGCGTATGCACGCCGCTGGCCTGTGCCATAGCGATCTGAGCTATAAAAACGTGCTGATCGACCCCGAGCAGGGCCACGCCTGTATCATTGACGTCGACGGGTTAGTGGTACCAGGCAAATACCCACCGGACGTGGTTGGCACGCCGGACTTTATTGCCCCGGAAGTGGTGAAAACCAGCCATCTGCCGAAAGAAGATCCGCAGCGCATACTGCCAAGCATCGCCACCGACAGGCACGCATTATCCGTCCTTATCTATATGTATCTGTTCTTCCGCCACCCACTGCGCGGCGGCAAGATCCATGACATGGACGACGAGATGCGCGATGAATCGCTGGCGATGGGTGAAAGGGCGCTATTTATTGAGCACCCGACCGATCACAGCAACGCAGTCAAACTCAACCAGGTCAGCCCTTCTTCACTGCCTTGGGCCGATCCGCAGAAAGTGCCCTACACCATTATGGGCCCCTACCTGACGCCACTGTTTGAACGGGCGTTTATTGAAGGCCTGCACGAACCCACCAGGCGGCCAACCGCCGATGAGTGGGAAACGGCGCTGGTGAAAACGGTCGATCTGATCCAGCCGTGCCAGAACGATGCCTGCGAGCAGAAGTGGTACGTGTTCTCCGGTAAAAACCGCCCGGCCTGCCCGTATTGTGGTACGCCGTTCAAGGGCAAACTGCCGATCCTGAACCTTTATTCCTCGCGTAAAGCCGGGAGCTTCCGCCCCGACGATCATCGCCTGATGGTATGGAGCGGCCAGTCAATTTATGCCTGGCACGTTAACCGCCTGATCGCCCCCAACGAACGTACGCCAGACGCGCAGAAAAAACGCGTGGGCTATTTCGTGTTCCATAACGATCAGTGGTGGCTGGTGAATGAAGGCATCAGCGGACTGCTCTCCTTGCCGGATAAAACCCCGGTGGCAATCGGTGACAAGCTGGCGCTGAACGACGGCGTTCAGTTCGTGCTTTCTACCGAGGAAGGCGGCAGGCTGGTGGTGGTGCAGTTGGTGTCGAATTAAGCGTTGGTAAGTGCGGGTGTGGACGTACCCCGCACTGCCTCCCTTACGAACGGCTCAAACCGCCCCCTTGAAGTTTGACTCCCCTTTTTTCCAATAACCCTTGGCGAACAGCGCGGCTTTGGGGATACCCATCTCATTGATAAAGCGCTCTTTCAGATAAGCGGCAACCTGTTGCTCACAGGCTATCCATGCCTGGCCCTGCCCGGCGGGCAGATCGCAGTGGCTAACGGCCTGCACCAGCGGGCTGTTCATTACGCTGTCAAAATGTCGGGTACGTATCTGCCAGCTGTTAACCCGCAACAACGGGTAATCGACGTCCTGAATTTCCTGCGCGTCACCCACTTCGGCGAACCACAACACCGGTAAAGGTTCTGGCAGCGAAGCGAGGATGGTGCGCATGGCAGGCAGAGCGGTTTCATCCCCCAGCAGGAGCAGCCAGCGGGTTTGTGGCAACAGCCGAAAGCCGCCGGAACAGGGGCCAGCGAAACCGAGCTTATCGCCCGGCATCGCATCATAGGCCCAATTGGATGCAGGCCCTTCGCCATGCAGCACCATATCGATATCAAAGGTGCGGGCGAGTTTATCAATACCGCTCAACGTGTAAGCTCGCCCGGCCAAGGTATCGCGCCACGGGAAAAAGACTTTGACCCAGCTGGCTGGCTCCAACGTGCGCGGATCGGCGATAAACTTATCCACGTCGTCACCACTCAGGGTAATGCGCCTGGTTTTGGCCGTTAATTGCCGGACGGCGCTGACTCTGGCTTCCCGCTTGCGGCGGGGATCTCTTTCCAGCATGTTGTCGACGATTTTATTCAGCGTGTTGTGCATAAACGTTCTCCTTTAACGCTGCTGATGGATGGGCGGGTTTCCAGCCGTCCAGCGTATTGATGCTGACGTCTACCGACATGCCAACGCGCAGGGCATTCAGTAGCGTTTCGTGTTCGTTATTGATATCGAAAACAATTTTTACCGGTATACGTTGGACGATTTTGGTGAAATTACCGGTGGCGTTTTCTGGGGCTACGGCCGCAAAACTGACGCCAGAGGCCGGGGCAATGCTATCTACCAAGCCTTTCAGCGTTTGGCCCGGGAAGGTATCGATGTGGATATCCACCTCCTGCCCGTGGGCGATGTTTTCCAACTGGGTTTCCTGATAATTGGCAATGATGTACAGCTTGTCCTGCGGCACGATGGCCAGCAACACATCGCCCGGTTTGACAAACTCACCAACCCGCAGGCTTTTCTTGCCAACCACGCCAGCGATCGGGGCGGTAATGCGGGTGTAGGACAGGTTCAGTTCAGCCATCGCCTTTTGAGCTTGTGCCAACGCCAGTTCGGCATCGCTGTCCGCCAGCTTTGCCTGCAGCACTTGCAGCATGTTTTTCGCCGCTTTGAGCGCCGCTTCCGTCTGAGCCACATTGGCCGACAAGGTATGCACGCGCGTCGTTGCCTGCTGTGCCGCCTGCAAGGAACCCGCACCGATGTTGGCCATTTTCTGATAGCGGTTCTGTTCCTGGCGGGCGAACTCCAGTTCAGCCTGTGCCGCCTGTCGTTGCGCCTGAGCACCGTCTATCAGTGAGTTTTGCCGCGTCAGATTGGCTTTGGCATCGTCCTGGCGGGCTCGAGCGGATTGCTCCTGCGCCGTCGCCTGCAAGAGAGCAACATTGAATTCGCGCGGATCGATGACGGCCAGCAATTCCCCCTGTTTGACCCACTGGTTGTCTTTAACCAAAATCTGGGCGATTTCACCGGCTATTTGCGGAGAGATACGCGAGATATCGGCACGAATATAGGCATCGTTGGTGTGCTGTTGGGTGGCATTAATAAAAAACTTGTTAATTAATAACCCCAGCGTAATAACAACAATGGTCAGTACCGCAAAAGTGGCTTTTTTATGCGCCATAAACTTAATTCCCATCATGATTCATTCCTGATAATAAATTGCTACGCGGCAACCGGGCGCGGTGGATAAATGCGTGTCGGCATAACAACGATCAACACCGTCAGCAATAACGCCAGGCCCGCCACCAGCATATAAAGATCTGCGCTGGCCAAAACGTAGCCCTGCCTGGCGGCAATCTGTGAAAGCTGTTCCGCAGAAACCGGTGAGGTATCGCGGTAGGTAGAACCAAAACCATCGGCGATCACGGCGTGGTGGAAATCGCCGCGCTGGCGGCTGAGTAAAGCAATAGCCCCGCTGGCCGCAGTGGCTGCAAAGCCTTTCACTGCATTAAACCATGCCGCCGCAAAGGGGCCGTCGGTTGGCAGTAGTCCGCCGGTTGCCAACATCAGCAACGGTATAATGGCCATCGGTTGTGCCACCGCCTGTAACAGCGCAATGGCGCGGAAGCTTTCACCGTTCCATTCTGGCGTCAGTTGGGTGGCCAACAGACAGGCGCTGGCCATCAACAGCAGGCTGATTGCCAGCACCCAACGGCAATCAACCCGTGGCGTATTGCAGATAACGGCGACAATCGGCAGCGTAATCAACTGTGGCAACGCCACCCACAGCATCATGTCTGAGGTTTGTTCCTGCCGATATCCCTGGACTACAGCTAAATAACCCGAGGTGATATTCACCAGCGACACCATAATCAGCAGCACGCCGCCCAGCGTGATTAATGAGAAAGACAGGTTCCTTTTCTTTAATAACTGCAGATTGAAAAAAGGCAGCGGATGAAACCATTCGTTGATTAAAAACAGGGCCAATAACCCGCCGCCGCCTAATAACAAGGTATATATCAGCGGAGAATTGAACCAGTCGAACCGCTCCCCCTGAGAAATACCTATCGTCAGCATGCCGAGGGCGACGACGCCGAGCAGCAAACCGCGCCAGTTGAACTGCTGCAAGCGTTCCAAACGCAGCGGATCCTGCGGTAATCCAAAGCCGATGCAAACGGCAGCAATCGCCATCAGCGGCAGGTTCCAGTAGAAATAACCGCCCCATCCCCAATGAAACGCAAAGGCGGCAGCAGTAGCACCGAGCGTGGCGCTCCAGGCAGAAACCCAGCCGTAGGCACCTAAACCCAGCACTTTGATCAGCGGTGGCATAAAGCGCAGCACCACGGTCATCAACATTGGCGGTAGAGCGCCACCGGCAAAACCCTGCAGGCTACGTACCGCCAGCAGCGCCGGATAATCTCCCGCTAACCAGGGCGTTATCAGCCCACCGGTCAGGTAAATGCCGCACATCACCAACGCCACCCGGCGCAGCGAAAAGGTCGGCCAAAAACAGGGGGTGAACCCGGATCCAATCACAAAGCCGCCGACATAACAGGTGGTCAGCCAACTGCCAGCATCCAGGCTCAGCAACATGCCGCCCTGAATATCCGCCAGCGCAAACTTGCTAGCATTCTCACCCACGCCACTGGCCATAACCGCTAAAAACACCCCCAATAACCCCAGCCAGGTGCGGCCACTCATTTCGCCTGCGCTGGTGAGCCACTTATTCTTAAGCTGTGGCGTCAAAGCCGCATCAACCATTCCTTACTCCTGCCGTGTTGTCATTACTCTCTGTCGTCAGTGGCAGTATCCAGACTTGTTTCGATTGTTTAAAATGAAATCATGTAATTAACTAATTGCATAAAACGCAATCCACAGACGAACTGCGAAAGGAGAGGCGATGCCGCAAAAAATTGATTTCAATCTGATTTATGCGCTTAACCTGCTGCTCGAAGAGGGCAGCGTGAGCGGAGCCGCAGAAAAGATGAACCTGAGCGCGCCAGCAATGAGCCGCATCCTGGGGCGGATACGCCAACAGTTTGACGACCCCATTATGGTCAGAGCCGGTAAAAACCTGGTGCCCACGCCGCGCGCGCTGGAGCTGAAACGGCAGCTCGGCGACATCATTGAGCAAGCCACGGCGTTGATCGCGCCGAGTGAGTCGTTCGATCCGAACAGGCTGAAAAGGACGTTTATCATTCGGGCCAATGACATTTTTATCGGTGCGCTGGCGGGTGGGTTACTGGAGATACTGCGGGAAATGGCGCCGTTGAGCAGCCTGAAGTTTATTGCCGAAAGCGACATTGATGATGACGCGCTACGCAGCGGCAAGGTTGATCTGGTGATTGGCTCTTCGCGCAACTGGCATCCGGAAATCAAGGCCCAAAGCCTGTTTACCAGCACCTTCCAGGCACTGGTGCGCCGGGGGCATCCGATCATCGGCCAGGTTACGCCCGAAACGCTGACGCATTACCCGCATATCAGCGTTTCACGGCGCGGGCGAACGCAGGGGCCAATCGATGACGCATTGCGGGATCTCGGCCTGCAACGCAATGTCGCCCTGACCCTGCCCGGTTTTCATTCGGCGATGATGCTGACCATGAAGTCGGATTTTATCCTGCCACTGCCGCGCCATGTGTTGCAAGGCGTGAGCGGTATCGGCCTGCCGTTGGAGGAGATTGAGCTGCCTCTGGCGCTGGAATCGGTATTTATCGTTCAGGCCTGGCACCCGCGTCTGGACCGCGATCCGGCGCATCAATGGCTGCGGCAGACCATCAAGCAGTTCTTCCTGCGGCAGGAATAGCGTTTATAACGACAAATCCCCTGGATTCTGCGAGAGAGTTCACAATTCAATCGCTAGCCCACAGCACGCCCATTGTCATCATTGCGGACTGAGAGTAACGTTGTCTGCAATCTGGTTTAAACCAAATGGGTTAATTCATGGAAAACACCTCAACCGTAGAACTGGCGAAGCACCGGCTCAACGAGTGGCTGAGCCAAGGGGTTGTCGCCCCAGGGAGCAAGCTGCCTTCTGAGCGCGAACTGGAAGAGCTGCTGGGGATTAAGCGCATGACGTTACGCCAGGCGCTACTCTTTCTGGAAGGCGAATCGAAGATCTTTCGTAAGGATCGTCGCGGCTGGTTTGTTGCGTTGCCGCGCTTTAATTACAGCCCTAATAGCTCCACCAGTTTCAAACAGGCCGCGATGGAACAAGGACGTTTACCTTCCTGGGGCTATCTGGCAAAAGAGTGCGTTCTCACTGCGCCACCGGAGATTTTGTCCCTGCTTGAAGTTGAAGAAGGCGCTGAGCTTTACAAGATCTGCGGTTGGGGGGCATTGGATAGCCACAAGGTGTTCTACCACGAAACCTATATCAATACGCAGGTTGCACCTGGTTTTATCGATGAACTGGGTGAGCGCTCGTTTGCGGAAGTCTGGGCGACAACCTTTGCCAAAAAAACGCACACCCGGCATCTGGAATTTAAGCCGACCCGCCTTTCGGGCGGCGCCAGCCAAGGGATGGGCGGTACTGTGGGTACCCCTTCCATACGGGTAAAAAAATATCGCGCCGATGAACAAAACCGCATCGTGCAGATCGATATCGAGCACTGGCGTTTTGAGTCCGTGGAATTTTTTATCGACCTATAGGGAACATCATGGATCGTTTACAAGCGAACAAGATTTTGCAGCGTGTAGCGGATATTCCACTGTATCTGCATGCCTACGCATTCCATCTGAATATGAGAATGGAAAAGATACTGCCGGAAGATTTATTGGCTATTGCCAGCCAGCAACGGTTGAAGGGCGTGAAGATCCACGTGCTTGACGGCGAGAGCCAATCTTTAGGCTGCGCGAGCGATGAGCAGTTGGGCCGTTTTGGTGACAAGGCACGCCAGCTAGGGTTGGATGTGCATATCGAAACCAGCGCCTCTGATGCCAAAACCATCGATCAGGCGGTGGCTATTGCCCTCAAATCCGGTGCAACATCTGTCAGGTTTTATCCCCGTTATGAAGGGCATCTGGATGACGTGATGGTGAAGATTGCACAAGATATTCAGTATATTAAACAAAACTACCAGCATAGCGGCCTCAGCTTTACGCTCGAACAGCATGAAGATCTGAAAAGCCACGAGTTGATGAGCCTGCTGGCCAAGGCGGGTTTCCCCCAGCTTTCGTTACTGTTTGATTTTGCCAATATGATCAACGCCAACGAAGAGCCTCTGCCTGCCTTGGCCGCGATGGCCAGCCAAATCACGCAGGTGCATATTAAAGATGCGGTGATCACCCACGAAGTTAACGGGTTAGGCCATAAAGCCTGTATCTCAGGGCAAGGGGATTTGCCATTCAAGGAGTTGCTGTTGCAGCTTATTTGCCTGGGTGAAAACCAACCGCAGGTTATGGCTTATGGCCTGGAGGAAGAAGTGGACTATTATGCGCCACCGTTCCGCTTTGACGGTGAAGATCACAACCCGTGGATACCTTGGCGAGAAATGAGCGAAACCCCGCTTCCCGAGCAAGATATAGACCGAAGACTGGATAAAGAGCTAAGCGACGCATTACAGCAAATAAATTACGTCCGTGAGATCCTCAATGAATTAAAACAGGATGCATTAGCCGTATTAAAATAAATTAAATTTAACCAACCAGGGCGGATCCTCTCATTTGAGATGGGATGACTCTATACCCTATGGATTTCAAGTTGCAGCTAGGCGACAAGCTTACTCATCCCCAGGAGCTTACTTGAGTAAGTGACTGGGGTGTGTAAGCGCAGGTAACAACGCTGCAGCTTGAAAGACGACGGGTATATCTAAAACTGTTAATAACACCACGATATCCAGTGGTGAGGTGGAACTATGCTAACAAAAAAGAAGTGGACTATATTTAGTCTGTTAGTTCTATGCGGCGGGACCATTTATAAACTGCCTTCATTAAAAGATGCCTTTTATGTCCCGATGCAAGAGTACTTTCATCTTACCAATGGAGAAATTGGTAATGCGATGTCGGTTAACTCCATCGTCACCACCATCGGCTTCTTTTTATCTATCTATATCTCCGATCGTTTACCCCGCCGGTTTACCATGTCTTTCTCATTGATTGCGACAGGGTTATTGGGCGTTTATTTATCTACCATGCCGGGCTACTGGGGCATACTGTTCGTCTGGGCGCTGTTTGGTGTCACCTGCGACATGCTCAACTGGCCGGTGTTGTTGAAGTCGGTCAGTTTGCTGGGTGACAATACTCAGCAAGGGCGGCTGTTTGGCTTCTTCGAAACCGGGCGCGGCATTGTCGATACGGTGATTGCCTTCAGTGCGCTGGCCGTTTTCGCCTGGTTCGGTGGCGGCTACTTAGGATTTAAGGCGGGCATTCTGTTTTACTCCTCCATTGCCATTCTGGTGGGCGTTATCCTTTTCTTTGCCATGAAAGGCAACGCGGAGGAACCAGTGACGAAAGAGGAGCAGGATAAGACTGAAAAAGCTGGCTTCGGCAGTATATTAAAGAATAAAACGGTGTGGCTCATCGCCTTTAGCGTGTTCTGTGTTTACGCCGTGTATTGTGGTCTCACCTTCTTTATTCCGTTCTTAAGTAATATCTATGCATTGCCTATCGCGCTAGTTGGTGCCTATGGGATCATTAATCAATACTGCCTGAAGATGGTGGGTGGGCCGATCGGCGGTTTAATTGCCGACAAGGTTTTGAAATCACCGAGTAAATACCTATTTTATACCTTTATTATCAGCGCGATTTTCCTGCTGGTGCTGATTGTCCTGCCCCATGAGCAGATGCCGGTTTATTTAGGCATGATGTGTACCTTGGTGTTCGGTGCAGTGATATTTACCCAGCGGGCGGTGTTCTTTGCCCCCATTGGTGAAGCAGAGATCAGTGAGAAAAATACCGGTGCTGCGATGGCGTTGGGTAGCTTCATTGGTTACGCGCCAGCCATGTTTTGCTACAGCCTGTATGGCCACGTGTTAGACGCCAACCCGGGGATCGTGGGCTACCAGATTGTCTTTGGTTTAATGGCGGTGTTTGCCTGTGCCGGGATTTGCGTTTCGGCTCTGCTGATCAAGAATATTCGTCAAAAACGCCAGCCTGTCTCGTTGCCATCTGCATAGTTTACTATATTTAAATCAATAAGTTGGATGTAAAGCATTTCCCCCTCTCCCAAAAGGAGAGGGAGCCGTCCAGCGCTGTGTTCGGGTACAGATGTAAAGTCTGTAGCATCCAGAGCTACTTTTTAGCGTCGATTTTCCACTGCAGTAAACCGGCAATATCCTTTTCCCCTTCGGCCTCTTTTAAGCGGCGCTGCTGCTCGGCAAACTGGACGTATTCGGTCTGTGCTTTTTCATCTGCCTCTTTCTTGCTGACACTACCTGCGCCCTGTAACACATCGCGGTCGTTAAATTGCAGGAACTGATCCAGCTTATCCTGCCAGTCATGCAAGAACACCTGCTGGCGACGCCGTGCCTGGTCTTCGGCAAAATCCAGCCACATATTGACCACGCGGTTGAGTTCGCTGACCTCATCCTGATTGAGGTAGTTTTTCGCCACCGTCACATCGCTTTTACGCACCTCTTCGCCTTTATAGCTGCTCAATCCCATATGCGGTTGGCTGGCATCAGCACGCTGATGGATAAGTTCGGCAGCGGTATGGCCGGTACAGGCAAAATGCAGCTTGTTCTGGATGGTTTGAAAAAACTGCGTGGTCTCTTTGAGTGAGGGCTGGTAGTCGGCGGCTAGCGCAAAGATCTCCCGCACCCGCAAATAAACCCGGCGCTCGCTGGCGCGGATATCGCGGATGCGTTCCAGCATCTCGTCGAAATAGTCAGGTACAGCCGATGTGCCAACGGGCGGATTTTTCAACCGCTCATCGTCCATCACGAAGCCTTTGATCAGGTATTCCTGGAGGGTTTGGGTGGCCCACTGGCGGAATTGGGTGCCTCGGGTTGATCGGACGCGGTAGCCAACGGCGAGTATCATCGGCAAACTGAAATATTGAACCTGATAGTTTTTCCCATCACTGGCAGTTGTTCGGTAAAACCGAACAACTGAATTTTCGACCAGTTCACCGTCTTCAAAGATATTCTTGATGTGTTCGCTGATGGTCGCTTTAGCTTTGCCGTATAGCTCGCAGATCATTGCTTGAGATAACCATAGGGTATCGCTTTCAAAGCGACATTCAACGCGCACTTTTCCATCGCCGCTGGCAAACATCACAAATTCGCCTGCCGGGGATTGGGTTAAGTGTTTATCTGCCATGCCGCCTCCGCTTTAATCTGACTTACCATGCTGTATCTGCTTAGTATGCCAGAGATACCTGTTGGAGCTCATTACACGAATGGCGTTTATTTTGCGTGCAGTTACGCAGAAACAACCAGCTGACCTCATCCTAGTTAAAGCAATGCAATGGTCGCTTTATCAATGCCCCCAGATTGATGCTAAAAACCTCACATTATCCCTATGCGGCTCACAGATTCATTACTCGTTGTTATATTTCGACTTCTTTCAAATGTATACATCCTGTAATCTGATAAGAAAATACTAACTATGGTGGGCATATGGCAGGGAAGGCCGTGATTTTACAAGGCGACAAAACCTCTCATGGTGGGGTCGTGTTACAGGGTTCGTCAGTGATGCAATTCTGCGGGACGAACGTAGCGCTGGTAGGGCATTTGGTTTCCTGCCCGCTATGCAAAGGGGTCTTCCCCATTGTCACTGGCGCAGAAACCGCACGGGTCGGTGGGGTGCCTGTGGCGCTGGAAGGCATGAAAACCGCCTGCGGAGCCGCCCTTATTGCTTCACAACATGAATGTAATGCCTGACGGCAACGTCGTTCAGCGCTAATCACTCCGCCAGAAGCGGCAGAGTCGCAAAATAATGGACAAGACGCTTTACCAGGGAGCAAGGATGCCGTGGCTACGTTAGATACGCTACAGACCGATTCAGACATTTCCCCACCGCGCACCTCACTCGCCGCTGGGCTACTTGCAACACTGAACGGCAGTGAATATGCGGTGAGCCACGCGGACATCGCACTGTTGCTACGCGCCCTGCCGGAACAAGGCCGTGGCGTCACCCTCAACATTCTGCTGATTGATCGCCTGCTGCGGGAACTGGATCGACGCCTGAGTGCCCAGATGGACGCGATCCTGCATGCTCCGGCGTTTCAGCGCCTGGAATCGACCTGGCGCGGGCTGGCTCTGCTGGTCGATAACATCCCATTTCACGAGAACATTCAACTGACGCTGCTCCATGCCACCCAGGAAGAGCTGCTGGCGGATTTCGAATTCTCCCCAGACATTACCTCCTCGGGCTATTACCAGCATGTTTATTCGGCAGGCTACGGCCAATTTGGTGGGGTGCCGGTAGCGGCGGTGATTGGCTGCTATGATTTCACCCCCGGTGCCGCCGATATCAAACTGCTGCACTACCTCAGCGTGGTCAGCGCCATGGCGCACGCGCCGTTTCTGTCGGCGGCAGGCGCCACCTTCTTCGGCGTTGATTCATTGGCCGACCTGCCCGCCATTCTTGATTTGGACGCGGTCATGGCTGCACCGACACATATCCGCTGGCAGGCGCTCCGGGCTACCCCGGATGCCCGCTATCTGGGGTTGACCGTGTGCCGTTTCTTGCAGCGTGAGCCTTATACCCCGGCGTCACAGCAGGTCCGGCAGTTTGTCTATCAGGAACAGATCGGAACACATCAGCACCTGCTGTGGGGCAACAGCGCCTTTTTACTGGCGCTCTGCCTGGCGGGTAGCTTTGCCCGTTATCGCTGGTGCCCGAATATTATCGGGGCGGACAGCGGCGGAGCGTTCCGTCACCTGCCCGCTCGCTACACTGCGGCGCTGGGGCGTTGGGGCGTTGGCAAGAAAAGATCCCAACCGAAACGCTGCTGTCGGACCAGTGGCAATACACCTTATCG
Source organism: Serratia silvae (assembly GCF_023282985.1). Classification (GTDB taxonomy): domain Bacteria; phylum Pseudomonadota; class Gammaproteobacteria; order Enterobacterales; family Enterobacteriaceae; genus Chania; species Chania silvae. The sequence continues at coordinate 205,007 of NZ_JAGQDC010000004.1, forward strand.
ATGGCCGGGTTTATTCCGCTTGGGGTGCGCAAGCAAGGGCAGGACGTGGTGTTTTATTCGGCCAACTCAATCCAGTCACCGCAATATACCGACCTCACGCCTGAGGGGATGAACGCCCGGGTCAATGACCAGTTGGGGGCGCAACTGCCTTACCTGTTTATCATCACCCGGCTGGCGCACACCATCAAGGTATTGCAGCGTGAGCGGCTGGGGAGCTGGCGCAATCGGGGCGACCTGCAGCATCAGCTCAACAACTGGTTAAAACGCTTTGTCTCCGATCAGGAGAACCCACCCGCCAGCGTACGCAGCCGCCGCCCGTTACGCGCTGCACGCATTGAGGTGCAGGAAGTCGCGAATGATCCCGGCTGGTATCTGACACAGCTGCATGTGCAGCCGCATTTCAAACACATGGGCTCCAACTTCGTCCTCGCCTTGACCGGGCGTCTGGATAAATAACCGCCAAGACAGGATGTCTTCAGCATGAACCGGGATAAACATCGGCCATTCCCTCCAGCCCGTCGGCGCAAAGCGCTACACCAAGCTGCCGAGGTGCTGCAACAAACACATGCCCCGCTGGTTTCCTTCCTGACCGCACCCAACCACGACCCCGATGTGGAGCGGCAATTGGAGGGTATGGCCTGGATGACCGGGCAGTTAGAGGGGCAGTTGGCAGACCAGCTACCGAACCTCACCCACCATATGCTGGCCCTGCTGTGGCCCTATTTTCTGCGGCCTACCCCCAGCATGACCGTGCTGGAATGGCAGCAGGATTACCTGTCGGATCCCGCGCAAGCCTGCCCCCAGATCGCCAAGGGGGCCACGGTGGTCAGTATCCCACTGCCGGTGACAACCGGTAAGGAAACGCTACGTTGCCATTTCCGCACCTGCCGTGATACCCGGCTGTGGCCGTTACAGGTGCAGGCGGTAAGCCGCGAGCAACGGCACGGCCATGACAGCCTGTGTCTGCAACTGGTTACCACGGCGGATCGGCCGCTGGATCTCACTAGCCTGAACGGCCTGCGGCTGTATCTGGGGGAAGACCTGCACACCGGGCAACAGTTGCATTTGTGGCTGAGTGAATACCTGAGCCACGCCACGCTGGAAGTGGGGGGAAAGACGTGGCCGCTGCCTGAGCTGGCGCTCACCCCGGTCGGTTTCAACGACGAAGAGGCGCTGCTGCCCTGGCCACAGAATGCCGATCCCGGCTATCGCCTGTTGCAGGAACACGCCTGTTTCCCCAACACCTTTTTATTTATGGACGTGACGGGGTTCCCTAACCTGCCTCCGCTATCGGCCTCTCACGGCTTTACCCTGCGGTTCACCTTCTCCCGGCCTTTACCGTCCGCCCTGGTTATCAACCGCCAGACAGTGCGCCTGCATTGCACGCCCGCCATCAACCTGTTTAGCCATTACGCTGACGGGGTCAACCTCGATGGCACGCAGTCAGAGCTGCCGCTATTCCCCAGCGTTCGCCATCCCGAGGATTACGACGTGTTCTCGGTAGATGAAGTGACCGGCGTATCAGCCCTGAGTGATACCCCCCGCCGCTATGCGCCGTTTGAACGCTTCAGCCAGCAACAAGACGCGGGGTATTACCACGTGCGGGTCACATCGTCGCCCGTGGGGGGCTTGAACCATCACCTGGCGTTGATCCGCCACGGTGAAAACCTGGACAACCTGCCGCCGGAATCGGTGTCCGTACGGCTCACATGCAGCCACCGCCGCTTGCCGTTGCACCTGAAAGTAGGAGAGCTCCGCCAACCGGCCACCGGCTGCCCACCGGGGGTGCGCGTACACAATATCACCCGCCCGTCGGTCCCCCTGAGCCCAAGGTTGGATGCCACCTTGCAGGCGGCCCTGCTGCGCAACCTCTCATTGAACAGCCGCTCACTGCTGACGCTGACGGCGCTGCGGCAGGTGCTGAGCGCCTGCGATCTGCCCGCCTGGCACAGTGAACTGGCGGCAGGCGTCTCCCGGCGGCGCAGAGCGGGGTTACTCAGCCTGACCGTACGCCCGGCTGAACGCCATATCGACGGTGTGCCGATCGATGGCCTGGCCTCAGTGCTTACGGTGCGGCTCCAAGGGGCGTTTGACTCGGAAGGCGAGCTCTATCTGTATGGCCGGGTACTGGCACGGTTCCTGGCCCAGCGCGCCAGCGTCAACCATTTCCATACCCTCACCGTGGTTAACCAAGATAATCAGGAGTCTTACCGCTTTCTATGATCCCCAGTGCAGAGCAGGAGCAGCAGCTCCAGGTTATCGCCGATAACGTTAGCCAGTATGACTTCTACCGCCTGGTGGAAGGGCTGAACCGGCTGGCAGGCATCGATCCGGCCCGCACGCTCGGCCTGCCGCCGAACCGGGAGGCGTTGCGCTTTACCGCCGCGGCCGGGTTGGGCTTTGCCGCCAGTGATGTGGTGGCGTTGCAACATGAGCCAGGTGGGCCGCTGCGCCTGGCCGTGAGCTTTCTGGGCTTGCAGGGTAGCCAGTCGCCCTTGCCCTATTACTATCTGGATGACATTGCCGGGAGCACGGCGCAGGGAGAGACGCGGCTCAACGATTTTCTGGCGGTGTTCAACCATCGGCCCCTGTCGTTGGCGCACCAGATTTGGCGCAAATACCGCTATGAGATCACCTTCAAACCGGGGGGCCGCGATGCCACCTCGGGGCGTATTTTTGCCCTGATAGGCCTGGGCCATCCGCAGACGCGAGAGCAGTTGGGGCTCAACGCCGAAGCCATGCTGGCCTACGCCGGTCTGCTGGCCTCACCGGGTCGTTCACCGGAGGTGATCGCTCGCCTGGTCGGCCACTTCTTTTCACTCCCGGACGTGACGGTGCAGTCTTGTATGCCCCACGTCATGACGTTGAGTGACGAGCAGCAAAATCGCCTGGGGCAGGTCACCGCCGTGCGCGGGCAACGCCATCAACCTCGTTCGCTGCTGGGGGGTAACTTTGTGATCGGCAGCCGGATGCGCGATCGCAGCGTCAAATTTCAACTGTCGATCAATGAACTCACGCAGGAACAGTACCTGTCGTTCTTGCCTGAGGGGGCGCAGCATCACCTGCTGGTCAATTTTGTCGAGTACATCCTGCGCGAACCCCTGGTCTGGGATCTGCGCCTGACGCTGGCACGGCATCAGGCCGGGGGACTGAAGCTCGGCGATACACAGCGGACCCAGTTGGGGTGGACCACCTTTGTGGGGCAGCCCGAAGAGAAACCGGACACCCTGTTGCCTGTGCGCAGGTAGCCAACGTCAAGGATTGATATGAACTTTACCGATCATCTCCGAGAGGAACATGCCTACCTGCGTGCGCTGGCGGACAAGGTGGGGCAGGAAACGCCTTCACTGGCCGCGCAACTGGGCCGCCATGCGGGCGATCCGGATGTGGAATGCCTGGTCCAGGGGGCGGCAATGCTCAATGCCGGGCTGCGCCAACGTCTGGAGGACGGCTTCCCCGAAGTCACACAGGGGCATCTTGCACGCACCTGGCCCTTCCCCCTGCGGCCTATTCCGGCCTGTGGCGTGGTGAACGTCAGCGCCAAAGCCAGCACGCTGGATGCGCCATTGACCTTGCCCGCGGGCGAATCGCTCTCCCTGTTGTCCGATGGACGTACGCAGGTGTTCCAGACCTGCCATTCCTTGACGCTGCAACCGCTGGCCCTGATTGACCGGCAGTTGCTGGTCACCCACTCCCACAGCGAGATCCGCCTGACGTTTCAGTATCAGGGGCCGGGTGACACTTGGCCAACCCAGCCGCTGTCGCTGTTTCTGGGCGACGATCCACAGGTGGCAGCGACGCTGACCCTGTGGTGTGAACAGCATCAGGACCGGCCCGTGCTACAGGTGGAAGGACGACAATGGGTGCTGGAGACGGTGTTGTCCTCCCCACGGCCCACTGCGGATAAATGCATCCTACCCCACGAGGGGGAAACCACCTGGGCGCTGCAGAGCCTGGCCGAATACCTGTACCTGCCCCATGTGAATGATTTCCTGACGCTGGATTTTGGCCCGATGCATTCAGGGCTGACGTTGGGGAACAGCCGTACCTTTACCGTCATCCTCACGTTCAACGGGGAGATCCCACTCACCCAGGCCCAACTGGCGTCGGCCTTTATGCTGCACTGCGTCCCGGTGATCAGCCTGGCGGCACAGAAAAGCGCCCCCCTACGGCTACTACCTGGGCAGAGCGTTTACCCGCTGCCATATGCCGACGATCGCTGGGTGTATGCCATCACCGGCGTCAGCATGCTGGAAGAGCCGGATACCCTGCGGCGGGGCCGACGGGTGCAATTCCAGCCCGACAGCGAACTGACGCCGGGATCGCGTTATGCCCCCGACGCCGCGTTGGCGCTGTTTTACACCGTCCGGGTCAGCGGTGATGTCCTGGGGCGGATGCAGCATGAACTGGTGTTGTGCAACAGTGCCGGGGAACCGCTGACCGAGCCCCCTTGCCGGGCCGTGGTCTGCGATTTGCTCACCACCTCGGCGCAATCGCCCACGTTACCGCTTGGCTCCCCTTTCTTACTCGGCATGGCGGTGACCGACACCTTGGACGTCACTACCGTCACCCGCTTTTCGACCCCTTACCCGGCAGTGGTGGACAGCCATCACCATTGGCGGCTGATGGCCTGCCTGTCGTTCAGCCCCGCGCTCCTCAACCACCGGGAAACGGTGCAGCGGGCGATCGACGATTTCTGCCTGCACGCCCGACATAACCTGCCCCAGGTCCGGCACATTCGCCGGGCGGTAGAGGGCATCACCGCCGTCAAGACCGAACCGGTGAATACCCTGATGGGGGAACGGCTGCGGCGCGGTTTGCAGATGACCCTGACGCTCGATGACCAGGCGTTCGACAGCCCCGGCGAAGCCTACACCTTTGCGGCGGCGCTGAGCGTCTTCTTTACCCATTGCCTGACCACCAACAGCTTCCTGCTGCTGGATGTGATAACCGAACCTTCACAGCGGCGCTGGGCATTGCCCCTGGCGCGCGGCCAACGAGCCATGATGTGAGACACCACAAGGAGTGAACGATGGACAGCGGATTATTTTTCAGCAGCCAACTCGGTGAACTGCCTCCGGACACCTTTGACGTGGCCGGTTTTACCCTGGAAGAAGGGTTGTCGACCCTGTTTACCCTGACGGTGAACCTGGTCAGCACCCGGTCAGACATCGAACTGGAAGCACAGTTGCTGCAGCCGGGGGCGTTGACCGTCACCGTCAGTGGCAAGGAACAGCGCACGATCCCAGGGCTGATCGCCAGCCTGACTCAGGGGGAAAGCGGTTTTCGCCGCACCTACTATCAGGCGGTGATCCGCCCGGATGTCTGGGTACTGAGCCTGAAACAGGACAGCCGGATCTTCCATTTCCTGTCGGTGCCGGACATCGTCAATCAGGTACTGGACGAACACCGCATCCCTTACCAGAGCCATATCCAGCAGACCTATCCACCGCGTGAGTACGTGACCCAGAAGCGCGAAAGCGACCTGGACTTCATCCTGCGGCTGATGGCCGAGGTGGGGATCAGCTTCTGGTTTGAAGACAACGAGCTGGTGTATGGCGATTCGCACCTGAGCATGACGGAAGGTATCCCGCTGACCTTCAACCCGCATATCCAGTCGCCAACCCAGGGCGACATCGCCCATCGGCTGACCCTGGGGGCGTACATGCAGTCACGGGAAAGCGTGCTGAAAGATCGCGAACACCGGCGGCCCGACCATCCTCTGCAGTTTAAGCAGAGCGACCCTGCATTGGGCGGTGAAGCCACCCAGTACTCGGTATTTGAGAGCTACGGCCGTTATCAGGATGACCAGACCGGGCCGCAGCTCAGCACCGTGCGGCTGGAGGCCATGCAAGCGGGCACACAACAGGGCGCAGCAGAAACCAACAGCATCCGGCTGATGCCGGGCACGATTTTTACCTTGCAGGGCCACCCGGTGCAGGCGCGTAACGATCGCTGGCAGGTGATCACCGTCAGCCACCGTGGGGAGCAGCCTGCCGCGCTGGAAGAAGAGAGTAACGGCAGCGGCACCACCTTCACCAACTCACTGACCTTTGCGCCAGGGAATATCGACTGGCGGCCAAGCTACCGTTACAAACCGCTGGCCGACGGGGACGAGGTGGCCACGATCGTCGGGCCAAAGGGCGAAGAGCTGTACGTCAACGAGCTGGGCTGGGTGCGGGTGCATTTCCACTGGAACCGTTACGACCCGGCGGATGAAAAGGCCTCCTGTTGGGTACCCGTCTCCAACCAGTGGGCGGGGGACGGTTTTGGCTCGGTGACGCTGCCAAGGATTGGCCAGGAAGTGCTGATCAGCTACCTGAACGGCGATATCGATCGCCCGGTGGTGAGCGGGCGTTACTACAACGGCCTGAACAAACCGCCGTATCCGTTGCCGGACAACAAGACCAAATCGGTCTGGCGCACCAAATCGCACAAGGCCGAGGGCTTTAACGAACTGTCGTTTGAGGATGAGGCGGGCAGCGAGGAGATTTACCTGCATGCGCAGAAAGACCTCAAGGCCCTGGTCAACAACGATGCGCACTGGGACATTCGCAGCAACCAGAACAGCAAGATTGGCGGCAACAGCCTGAGCGACATCGAGGGTAATCAGGAAACCCGCATCAAGGGTGAACTCACCCTGCATACCAGCGGCAAAAAGTCTGAACTGGCCGACGGCGAATCCCATTTGCAGGTCGGTAGTGCCTACGTGGTGAAAGCGGGGCAGGAGGTCTCGGTAGAAGCCGGGGCCAAAATCACTCTCTCGGCAGGCAGTGAGCTGACGCTCAAGGCCGGGGGCAGCTTTATCAAACTGGCACCGGGGGCCATTTTCACGTCGTCGTCGTTCCAGGTGGGCAGTGGCTCTGCGGGCAGCGGACAAGGCGTCAACCTGAAAATGCCGGGTGTGGTGCCACTGCTGGCCGCCCCCACGCTGATCCAGCAGGGGGTGCTTAGTAGTGATACCCCTTATTGCGAAGAGTGTGAGAAATGCAAAGAGGGAGGCTGTGCGATAGATGAAGCTCCTGTTGCGCAGTATGCCCAAAGTGCAAAAAAGCAAAATACTGGCACCGGGAATGCCAAAGTGGTGCTAATTACCGCATACGGTGACTATCTGGTTGAGATGGGTGATCATTCGGCATTATATATTGAAACATCTAAACAAAGAGCATTTCTCTATGATCCAGGTGGTAGCTATCGACAAGGGATGAGAGGGTCTGGTGGCTTCTTTGTTGATGAAGAGGCCAGTTTAGCTGCATATGTGGGTTATCAAAAGATGATCAGCACGAAAGTAATACAAACCAATATTACTTTATCTATAGAGGATGCAGATAAAGTAATAGATGCAGCAATAGAATTTGGAGAGGCTACACCGGGCTTATGTGCCAGGACTATCTCTCGTGTTCTAAGTCCATATTATTTTAACGAAACATATACATTGCCCGGTTCACTCCATGAGGCTGTAGATGAAATTGAACAAAAAAATCTTATTAAGGAGAGATGACATGCTAAAACTCAATAAATCGCCATGGTCATTTTGTTTATACATTTTACTTTGCATGTCATTGTGCGTGCTAGGGTATCTTTGGTTTTCATATTCATCTAGGAAGATGAATATCTCTTCAGAATTTCGCATCCTGTATTATGTGATTATGCTGACGATTAACCTTCTATTCGTTAAGATTTTCTTTAATCTTTTAGTGCGTAACCGCTCATATATCACGACATTTATTTTTGGTGCTTTAATTGGAACAATTTGTGGTTTTATTGCCTGGGAAGCATCCGTCTTATCGATGGAGCATTCTCGTGAGATTCTCATTAACACACTTAAAAGAGAGACGTTAGTTTCTTATCTTATAGTTACGGTACCATTATCCGCCGCGCTAACACTTAGTTTTTTAATCGGAGCCGTAATTTCCGCAATCAGTAAATACTTCTGGTGCAAACCTAAAAACCCTGGAAAAACAGCAGGTGGTTTACAATGAAAAACAGCTCACCAACTCTGTTCTGTGGCACAGAAAAATTAAAGATTGGGGCCACTATGGCGGTGCTCAGCCTCTTGCTGTGTTTGGTGAGCTTGTTTTGGCTTTTATTTACAACAAGAAAGTTCAATGTTTCAGGTTTTTTCTACCTGACGTACTATTTTTTTATGTACCCAGCTCTTTGTGTAACGACCTTTGGCCTCTATTTAAAAGGGATGTTGCGATTTAGATATTACATCGTATTTCTGTTGGGGATAGCGATAGGTTTCTTAGTTGGCAGTGTTTCATGGGTTTTTTCAATTATTATCACTGACTATAGTGGTTTTCTTAAGATTCTTAACGATGGCGTTCGTGGATTTGTTGATTATATGATTTTTCATATATTCATTTCATCTGCTGTGACGTTTGACTTTATTATCGGTGCAGTGAATGCAGTGCTAGTTAAATATCTATGGCGTGAATGTGAAATATAGGGGCTTTCTTAAATCAAGGAGAAGATGACCATGTCAAATAGTGTACAGGACTGGGCAAGAAACACGTCGGGAACACCGTTGTACGCCGTCTTGGCCAATACCAACGGTGCGCAAGGTATCAAGGCCTATTACCGGGAGGATGGAAGCCGCACGCCGTACGGGCTTTATGCCAATACGCCGTATGCCAACTGGTTCGAGGTGATGCCGGTGCTGGTGCCGCTCACTGATGGCAGCCCGTTCCTGCGTTGGGTGGCAGAAACGCCCCTGCGCAACTGGGGCTGGTTGGCGCGTTCACCGTTGCCGCAGGCGGCCCTGGCTGCCCACCTTGCCGGTTTGACTCAGGTGATCATGCCTGGGGGTAAAGCGGTGTTTTTCCGCTACTGGGATGGACGTTTTCTGCCAGCACACCTGCGTTATATGGGGGAGCACTGGATAGATGTTCTGCCGGTGTTCTCGGATTACTGGATAAACGACGAAGTGTTTACCTGCCCGGTAGATCCCACGGCGCAAGCCCAAGTTAGCCCCTGGTGGCAGGTGCCGCAACGTCTGATTGACCAACTTCTGAAAACGGATCCTGGGCCGGTGATTGCCCAGGCATTACAGCAATTGCAGGAAACCCGTGCCGATCTCTATGGGCGTTTTTCCCCTGCCTTGCTGGAGATGAAGATCCGCCATTTACTGGTGCAAAGCCATGGACAGCGTGAAGGGCTGATGGCTCGCATCGTCACCACATTGGAGAGTGAGTGATGAGTTATTATGGGTATGGCAACAACTCGACGACGTATACCAGCAGCGCATACGGGAATTACAACAAACGGGTGACGATCCCTGCTGACCCCCTAACCCCTGAAACACGTTATCAACAGGTCGTCAGCAGCTTTAAAAATTGCCTGAAACGCTACCACGATACGACAGATTTTCCGCTGTTAGGCAGCTTGCTGTTGATGGATCAAGAAGTGAAGGTCGGGGACTTTGTCATGGCCACCAAGCGGATAGACGATGAAAAGTTTAACGGCATCATGCAGTGCACCCTTAATCAACCCATTACCCTGACACACGCCTTTGAAGCCAAGGGGTATATCCCAATCGCGGGTTCGCCCTTCAAGATCATCAAACGTAAGAAAAAGACCCCGGAACAGTTTCAGCAGATAGCCTACATGAGTGTCAACCAGGCGTACGGGCCTTACTACAACAACATGGCGTCCTCGGACTTTGAGGACATCACGGTGCTGGATGGCCTGGCCTTTGATGACAACGGGATGGCCACCATCGAACTGCCCGAGTGCGACGATGCCTACACCTATCACGTTGTTATCAACGCCCAGGCCAGCAGTGAAAGTAACCTCCAGCGGCTGGATGAATCCTACAGCGAGTTGATCGTCAAGTGTACCAACCTGCTGGAAACCCAGTGGAAAACACACCAGCAGGCAGCCTGGAAGGATTTTACAGACAGAGGCTCTCACGTGGACTTTACCCAGGCGTTCAAAGCGTTTTTTGCCGGGTTACGCGACAAAATCCTCGAACTGTACGAGACAGCCAAAAAGATCGTGCAATGGGTCACCAGCGAGAACCTGGATGCCATGCTGGCTTATATCGGCGAAAAGGGGGTGGCGAAAATGGAAGAGATGTATAAAACCGGCAGACAAGAGATTGCCAATACGTTGGTGATCCTCTCCGATGAGGTGCTGATGTTTATCTGTGCCCACGCCTTGTACAGCTACTTTTGCCTACTGACACCGCAACAGATCGCCGATTTTGCCGGGGGCGCGGCAGGCGAGTTGGTCGTGATGCTGTTGCTCTACATCGTGCTACCGGGCCCCGTAGCCAAATTAGCCCTGGACGGGTTGGATTTCGTAGCCGGTATGATCCCGGCCTGATAATCAAGGAGAGTCAATGAAACCGTTGTTTCGTGCCAATGCCGGTGCAGGGAAAGCGATCATGGGGGGAATTAAAGACATCATTTCCCTGATCAATGAACACATCCCTCATTATTTAACCAAGAAGCCTATTCGGGCAGGGGCTGTTCCGTTAAATACCCAAAAAACTGCGAATATCAACTCCGCTGGCTTAGGTAAGAGCCTGGAAAATCAGAGTAGTCTACCCACTGGGTCCAATAACCTGCATGAAATCAAGATTGAATCGCCGGTCACCCAGGCCAACAGCAGTGGTCACAATCCGCAGGGCAAGGCGACGCCAAGAAGCGAGCACGCGGATATGGACGGCGATCCGGTGTCGTTGTGTACGGGCGAAGAACTTTTGACAATCGTCGAAGGCAGCCTGCCGGGGCTGTTGCCGTTCACCTGGCAGCGTTTTTATCGCACCAGCGCCTGTGAGGGGGATCTGGGTTTGGGGTACGGCTGGAGCCATAGCCTTTCCCATCGCCTGCATTTTACCGACGACACCATTGTCTGGCATAACGATGAAAACCAGCGGACCGCCTTCCCCTATCCGAATGCCGAACACCCTATCCTGACCAATGTGCTCGGGGGCGCGGTGCTGGCCCTAGGTAGCCACGAGAACGAATACAGCCTCACCTTTGGCGGTGGCGCAGGGGTGTATACCTTTGTGCGTGAGGGAGAATGGGGGCGGTTGACCGCACTCAGCGACAAATATCACCACCGTCTGCAACTGGAATACGATCGCCAGCAGCGCCTGATCCACCTACAGCATGCGCAGGGCCGGTTGTTGTTCCAGTACACGGATGACGACTCGGCGCACATCGCGCAGGTCCATTTGCAGGCACTGATCCGTGAAGAGGCCTATCGTGATGCGGCCTGGGTGACGCAGCAAGTGCTGGCACATTACACCTACAACGCGGCCGGGCAACTGGTCAGCGCCCTGAACGCCTGTGGGGAGCAAGAGCACTACCAGTACGATGAAGTCCATGTCATCACACAGCGCCAGTTGGCGGGCGGGGCCTGTTTTAACTGGACCTGGGAAGGCGTGGGGCCAGCATCACGCTGTATCCGCCAGGATGGTAATTTCGCCCAGTTAGATACCCATTACCTGTGGGACGATAACCAGCGGCAGGTGACGCTACGGCGCTGCGACGGCAGCCAAGAGGTCTATCAATACGATCGCCAGGCCCGACTGATTTTCCGGCAGGCGGCGAACGGAGCAGAAACCCGCCATACGTACAACGAAGAGGGGTTACGCGTCAGCACCACCGATGCGTTGGGCCAGCAGACCCGTTATTTTTATGACGACACGGGTAACCTGGTGCTCGAACTGAGCCCGGATGGGAGCATGACACGCTACACCTATCTGGACGGTCAGCTCAAGCGGGTGGCCAAGGGCAGTGGTCGCCTGGAGCAAGTGTGGCTCAACAGCATTAATGAACATGGGGATATCTACGCGGCGCGCTCACCTGGGGAGCAGGTGACCGAGTACGACTATTTCCCGGACGGGCAGATGCGCGCCGTTACCCATCCTGACGGGGTGACACAAACGTATCGTTGGGATAACGTAGGGCGTTTACTGGAGAGTACCACCAGTGGCGGTAGCGTGCGCCGTTACCGTTATACCCCTCTTGGCACCCAGCCGATCGCCGTCACCGATGAAGCAGGTAATACCACCCATTTTGTCTGGGATGCGTTGGAGCGGTTGCTGGAGCAAACCACGCCGGACGGCCGCACCCAGCAATACCGTTACAATGCCTATGGCAAGGTGACCGAATCGCGCGATCCGGCCGGTTTGGTGACCCGCTACGAGTACGCCGCCCCCCTGCATCTGCTGACGCGCAAGATCCTGCCAGATGGCAGTGCGCTGGAGTATCGTTACGACAACACGCACCTGCAGGTCAGTGAGATCCTCAACCCGAAAGGGGAAAGTTACCGCCTGGCTTACACGGCGACGGGGCTGCTGAGTGAAGAGATCGGGTTTGACGGGGTTAAAACCGCGTATGCGTACGATCTGAACGACAGGCTGATTGAAAAGCAAGAGTACGGCAATCAGCCAGATGCGGAGCCACTGGTCACCACCTACCAGCGCGACTGGCAGGGAAAACTGCTGCGTAAGACCCTGCCGGATGGGCAGGTAGAGCAGTACGACTATGATGCACTGGGGCGGTTAATTGCCGTCAATGACGGGCAGACGCCGCTGGCCTGGGAATACGACATCGCCAATCGCCTGGTAGCAGAGCATCAAGGGTGGGCAACGCAACGTTATCAGTACGATCCACATAGCGGGTTACTGAAAGGCAGCCGACTGCCGGACGGCCAACAGTTGAACTACCACTATCAACATGGCCGGGTGCAGGGGATCACGCTGAATGAACAGCCGCTGCTGGCGTTCAGCCACGACAACGCCGGGCGCGAGCAGGAGCGGCGGCAGGGCAACGGGCTGGTCAACCGCTACCAGTACGATAGCCTTGGGCGTAGGGTGGAGCATCGCTTGCAGGGGCCCGGCGAGATGGGGCTACAGCCACTGTGGGAGCAGCATTACCGTTACCAGGCACAGGGTGAACTGGCGAGCATCACGGGCAATGCCCCACGGGAATACGGCTATGATGCACGGGGGCAGTTACTGAGTGCCCAATTCCCCGGCAGCCACACGGCGGTAGATCGGCACAGCGTGGCAGGGGAAAGCTTCCTGTACGACGGGGCCGGTAACCGGGTCAGTGAACATGGCGAGGGGGACAACGCCCCTGGCAACCGGCTGGCGTTTTTTGGTGACAGGCACTTCGAGTACGATCGCTTTGGTAACCTGGCGGTAGAGCGGCGCGGCAAGGCCCACAAATTGGTGACCACCTTTGCCTATGATTGTCGGCACCGGCTGATAAAGCGGACCGATCCGCACGGGCGCGTGAGCACCTACACCTATGATGCGTTTAACCGCCGGACCAGTAAAACAGTAGAGGGCCAGACCACAGAATACCTGTGGCAGGGCAATAAGCTGATTGCGGAAACGGACAATCAACACCACTGGCAGACGTTTTTGTATGAGCCGGGCAGCCACCGGCCAATGGCGACGATAGTAGGTTCAGCACGGGTGAACAGCCCGAAGGTCAGGACCTATTGGTACCAAAATGACCACCTTGGTACGCCGCACAGCCTGACGGACAACGAGGGCAACACCGTATGGCGGGGGCAGTACAGCGCCTATGGGCAACTGACGGAGGAATGGACGCCACCGGATGATCCGTATGAACACCCACAACCTAAGGTGAACAACCCACTGCGTTTTCAGGGGCAGTACGAAGATGCGGAAAGCGGGCTGTATTACAACCTGAACCGGTATTATGATCCGGGTGTTGGGCGGTATTTGACGGCGGATCCGGTAAAACTCGATGGTGGGCTGAACTCTTATCAGTATGTTGATGGGAACCCGGTTGGCTGGGTAGATCCACTAGGGCTTAAAGGAATGCCGGGGTCGGATAGCAAACCTACAGGGGATAGAAACCCTGAACCAAAAACATCACCTGATCGAGGATTACCACCGCTACCAACAAATTATTCGCCACTAGATTGGGATGCCGTTGTTCCCAAGAAAGGAGCGTATGCCGGTCAAGTGAGAACAGATCATGTGAGATTGCATAATATTGATAATCCTGCAAAACCTAATCATGGCGTTTTCTATGGCGATGGTGTTGATGTAACTAACCAAGCGTGGGAACAGGCCGCAAGAACAGGTGTTACTCCTGACTCTACCGGTACACTTAAAGTAAAAATGGATAAGCTGACAGGCCGTGCAGGAGGGATGGCTGCGGATACAGGAGAGCTGTTTTATTCTATAGAGATAAAATTAGTACCTGGAACAAACAAAATTATTACGTCATATCCAGCTAATTAATAAGGATACAACACATGAGTATGTTTTTTTATAAAGAATGCCCAGCTTGTCATCAAGGTCGCCTATTTATTTTCAAAGATACAACTAACAATAGGTTATACCTACATTGTGAAGAGTGTGAAATGGGGTGGTTGACCCCTGATGATGCTGATAAAAACGTCAATAATTTCTTGACGTTACTCGCCGATTTTGAAGCTGTCGAAGCGACAGATGACGACCTGATACGTTTTAAATGGAATAACTACCATTTCAATAAAATAGCAGCAATCTAACCATGCGGTGACTGCCGCCACTGTGGGAGCAGCATTACCGTTACCAGGCACAGGGAGAGCTGGCGAGCATCACGGGCAATGCCCCAAGGGAATACGGCTATGATGCGCGGGGGCAGTTACTGAGTGCACAATTCCCCGACAGCCACACGGCGGTAGATCGGCACAGCGTGGCAGGGGAAAACTGATCCCGCCGCGAGCCGGCGCAAGTTACTGGCCAACGGAGTACACGGACAGAAATCAGGCGGTAGCAAGGCAGCGGCTTACAGGGAGTAATGCCTATTGGAAATGGAACACGGCTTACAACCAGCGGTCGGTGGCCGAAACGGCGATGTACCGAGTCAAACAACTGTTAGGCGGGTACCTTACGCTGCGTGACTATGATGCGCAGGTCGGTGAGGCTATGGCGATGATCCGTGCATTGAACAAGATGACGCTCGCGGGTATGCCAAAAAGTGTGCGCGTTGCCTGAGGTATATGCACATTCAAGGGGTTCTTTTGTCCAAATCTGATTTATTCAACAAAGCCGCCTGAAACTATAAATGCCTCACTGCGGCAGCGTCCAATGGATTTGACAGATCAATAACTGCGTATTGATCGGCAGAAACGATCGTGACATACCCACTGTAGTTCATAGCTAGGTTCATTGGGTGTTGATGGCAGTATTCCCTTATAAGCGGTAGAACATGCAGTTGCACTAGTTAGTTGGGATAAGTTACATTAAGTACATATTAATTTTAGTGTATCTTTTAATTAATATACGCATGCTAATTATTATAATTACAATAATGACCGAGGGATATTATGGATTTTAATTTTGAAATGATTTCAAATTTGTTACTCAGTAACATAGGGTCGATATTTATAGCATTGACTTTGCTTATTTCGATTAGGGCTATTGGGAAGGGTAATTTTTTCTTTAAAGATAGTGAGGCTGATTCTAACCAGCGTGAGATTAATGAATTAAAGAATAAAGTCAATGAGTTAACCATTGCTATTAATGGTGATGCTGAGTTAGTTGGTGTGATAGGGACTATTGATAAAGTCAAATCAGAATTAAGGAAAATAAATACAATTAACTTAAGTGATGACTTAAAAGATAAAGTTGAAAGTGTTATATCTGAAATGTCGAAAGAGTTACTACATGAAAAAATTAGCAACTCTGATTTTATACAATCAGATGTAAGTGCTGAATTTGAAAGCATGGTTAGGAACGAAATATTAAAAGCAACAAATAACAAAGATATGATAGGTAGAATAAGCTCAGATATAGATGATGGGATTAATCTGAGTGCGAAAAAAGACTATGAGTATTTACTTGATGATGAATATAAAAACTCAATAAAACTAAAGGCAATACTGGTTAATTTATTTGTTTTTGTAAATATAGCCATGTTGTTGCTAGTTATCGTTTTTACTTATGTTGTAATAGGGGGCAGTCAACAAAACCCTAACTTTTCATTTCCAACTCAATTAGCACTAACTATGTCAGGCCTTTATATCAGCTTTGCTGCATTTGTAATTTATGTCATTAAGTTTGCTAATTCTAGAACATTGACCATACTAGCGTTGAGAGAGGACTGGTCAAAACAAAACCTTCTCACGAACCTTATTAATACAATAAAATTAAAAGAGACTTTAAACGAAAATGATGTTGCACTTATTAAGTCAATCATGACAAATAGAGCTCAGAGAGAGCAAAAAACAAAACATCCCTATGAGATTTTCCTACAGGGTGTTTCAGGTTCAAACATTCAATTTAAGGGAGGAAGGCTTCAAGTAGGAAGGAATAATGATAATCAGTAGCAGTGATTATTTATGCTGATAGCCATTCTTAATTACTGGAGAAACTAAGCTCTTTTAGCTTCTCCAGGGTCTATTTATGAAAAGTCACACTTCGGCAGCCAATCGGCCTCGCAATCCTCACTCAGTACCAGGTTAGTCTGTATCCCCTGGTTGGTCTTGCGCTTAAGTAAGGTGATCTCATATTCGCGCAAGGTCTGCGGGATTATGTGAATATTTTTCATGATGGCAACAAGGGCTTGTTGTGTGGTGGATTACGCAATTGACTGAAAAATATACACATTATGTGATTAATAGTGATAAGGGGTGAGGAAGGGGAGAAGGAATTCAATCTTAAATAAATAGTGGTAAATCAATAATAATTAATAGGTAAAAGCATTTAAAAAGACGATAAAGAGGCTAGCCAGGGAAAAGGTCAATTTTGGGCAGGGTGAACAGTAGTGAACAGTGAGTGATGAGTTTTACAGTAACTGTTCACTACTTTACTTACTGATTTAACTCTATTTTTTATTAAAGTGAACAGTAGTGAATAGTTTATATAAAAACTAAAATCTTGGTGATGGTTTTCTGGGCAATTTCACGGGGTGTTGTCCTGCCGGTGATCCAACGGGGATTGATAGCGATGTTGTGCGGTTATCAACAGAATGGCGACACATTGACGAACACCGGAGACACCACAATGAGTACCACGCTACCCAAGTCCATCACCCAAAAGCTGCAAGCGCAGCACCACAGCCGGATCTCCAAGCGGGAACTGACCAAAGAGTTTGACGGCCTGATTGAAGAAATGGAGGTGGATAAAATGTACCTCCACCTTTGCTGTGGAACGACGGCCCCCAAGCTGGTCGACGCGCACCGAGAGGCTTTGAACGCCTTTGCCGAGCACGCAATGAGCCAGGCCGTCGACGCCCTGGGGAAAGCGCTCTTGAGCGCCGATGTTATCAATGCCTGCTCATTGGCAAAGAAAGCCTACAGTGTTTACCACGATAACCCGATGAGAGTGATTGAACAGAGCGTATTGGGGGCGCTGACTGCGCATGTTATTACGGCTACGGCGCAAAAGAATATTGAGCACCCGGTGCTGAGCGATATCGGTCTGACACAGCCTGAGGAAACGGGGGTATTACCGGCGCTGCGCGACAGCCCAGTCAAACGCTGGCAGTTGGCAACGGAAATAGCGGAAAAACGCAAGAAATTTAAGGAACGGGGGATTAAATCATGATGCGTTGTCCCTTTTGCCGCAGTGGTTCACATACCCGCACCAGCCGTTATTTAACCGAGCAGACCAAAGAGGCGTATTACCAGTGCCAGAATATCGACTGTTCCAGCACCTTTAAAACGCGGGAAAGTATTGAGCATGTTATTCAGCGGCCCTTGCCACCGGAAACTATTCCGGCACCACCCCCACCGGAACGCCGAACGTTAAACCGCTACGGCAGTAATAATTGCCTGCATTGATTAACCACCCCGCATCTTTACCAGGATGCGGTTTTTTGCTTTCTACCGCTCTCCCGAAAACAGCCTTTTTTCTGGCTAGCCTGCCTCAAACTGCGCGTGCATGCATAGAGTGCATGATTTTGCATGCGTAAAATGCGCGTGTTTAGCCTACCTTGCCCCAGTGCTGGCGCGGCTTGAAGCCCTGCATGCAACTGCATGAAATGCGATACATAAAGCGGGCAGGCGAGGCGGGGATAGCATTGCGCGCCCAGAAGTTTGAGCGGTTTTTCATTTATTAGCTTCCTTTTGTTTAAGAAAAGCCTCTTTAGAGAGTTTTTGGCCTGCTCTTGCAGTATCTGAAATTATACCAAGGTAGGCATTTTCTTCCGCTGGAGAACTAGCCCCCATTAAACTATTCGCCAGTTCTAAAATAGTTTCTTTGTTTTCTTGTGAGGTATTCCCATAATTCGCATATTTGTAAGAAAATCTTAACAAGCCACAAATTTCAATAGTTTTTCGCCCTTTATCTGATAGAGGCAAATAATATCCAGCAATTTCAATCACTCTAATATTGTCATTGAAATCATCGAAATGGGGGTGGGAAATTATATAATCCCCGCTATTTACAGGTAGTGTTCTTCTATTATTATTAACTAGTACTGGCTTATCTCTTTTTTCATTATTACAATCTTTACATGACACACATAGGTTCAAAGGCTCAAAAAGAAATCTAGGGTGTGTACTTTTAGGTATAATATGTTCAGCATCCCATGATGCATTATGATTCACCTCTATCCTTTGCTTGCAATATGGGCAAGTATAGTCTTGAGCTATTATATAATGGTCCTTTATGGCTTTTTTTATATCACAAATATCTCTAGCTTTTGAGTCCCATACATCCCCACTCTTTTCAATATCTGGTAGTCGCTCGAAACGCTGGAAAGTACCAAGTATTTCACCATTATAAGTAATATGAATTAATGGCATAATCAAATCTCCGCAATAACTTTTTGAGCTATTTCAATCAACTTAGAAACTGGATCTAATGGGTCTATAGTTTCACGTAAAGAGATTATTTTCTTTATCTCATCAGCCTTATTGCTTTTCATATATTCATTAGGTGATGTCAGAAAAGTAATAAGCTCACGAGTAAGGTATTCATTTTTATACCCAGGAGCTAAAAAAAGATTAGCTAGCTGAAAGTCGGAAGATTTTTTAACATATTCTGATGCGCTTACCAGTTCATCATTTTTTATCGTGTAAATATAAGATCTAAATGGATCCAGTTTGGAAACGACTTGAGGCGAATGAGTTGCAATAACAAAGAGACAAGAGTTATATCTTTCAAAAATTCTCATCAATAAAGATATGTATTTCTCTTGCCATTCTGGATGTAGACTTATCTCTGGCTCATCAATGAGGATTAAAGATCTATTGCAAATATTTGTTGCTATACCTAACAAAGATAAGAGAATGCATTGCTCTCCTGAACTTGCAAGTCTTAGTGACATCCAGCCAAAGCTTTTTTTTCTATTCTGAAATCTATCAGTTTTATTAAATTAAACTCTAATAATGTTAGAAGATTAGCATTAATATTATCGGCATGGCCTCTTTTACTTTTTAAATACGCTCCACCACCTATTTTCAACCCCACCTTGAAATTTTTGTTCGAGTCGGTAGAATAAATCAAAAAATCGGCCGCCCACTTTATTCTTTCCAAATCATCATAAGTGAGTTCAACCGTTTTTTCACCAAGTCCTAGCCCTAGGCTAGAAATAACTTTATCTGTAGGATTATTAGCGAGATCATAATAGTTAAACATCCCTTGACTGGCTTTGAAAACATATTCCACCTCTGAAGAAGCGCCTAGAAATGAAAGAATCCTTTCAATATGCCTATAATTGTTCTTATGTTGATCTAACAATCCTATTGAAGCGGAACTTATCAAGGATAAAATAGAGTTTCCAGCCCCTCCACCTTTCACACCAACATAGTTATATGTAATGTTATTATATTTTTTCCTAATTGGAAACTTGTCAAATGGACTAGTAGATACAGCAATGACGTTTTTATAATTATAATCATCAGCACGTTCAATTAAATCAACCAATAGTCTACTTTTACCTTCACCATTTTGCCCTAAAATAACTACAGACCTATTTTCATAACTTTGACCGACCCTCTTTAATAGGTGATTAGATTTTGAATGTTTTTCATAATTCATCTTTAACTCCTTTTAACACAAACTCACTATAAAATTGAAGCATTACTCGTCTTTTTTCCAAGTATTGAGCATGATTATATGTTCCCCGGATACTATTCTTATCCACATGCGCCAATTGTAGCTCAATCCACGCACTATCAAACCCCTGCTCATGCAGGATAGTAGACATTGTGTGTCTAAAACCGTGACCAGTAGCTCGTCCCTTGTATCCTAGCAGCTCAATTACCTGATTCACACTTTCCTTACTTATAGGTTTTCTGCGGTTGTTGCGTCCAATAAAAATATAAGGGTAGTGACCAGTGATCGGCTGTAGCTGTTTGAACAGCTCCATAACCTGCGTGGATAACGGCACAATATGGGGGCGGCGCATTTTCATACGTTCGGCGGGAACCTCCCAGATTGCGCGCTCAAAATCGATTTCGCCCCAGGTAGCAAAGCGCATTTCTTGTGTACGCACGCCGGTCAGCATCACGATCTTAGCGGCGTTCTTGGTAATAATGCTACCGGTATAGCCTTCTAAATCTTTTACGAAGTAAGGCAGCTCTTCGGCTGAAAGGAACGGGTGGTGTTGTTGCTTTGGAACAGCCAATGCACTGGCGAGATCTGGAGCGGGGTTGTACTCCGCCCTACCGGTGATAATCGCATAGCGGAACACTTCTCCGCACCGCTGGCGCACTTTGCGAGTTTTCTCTAGTGCTCCCCTCTTCTCAATGCGCCGAAGCACTTCTAACAGTTCCAGGGGCTTAATTTCAGAAATCGGCCGCTTGCCGATATAGGGGAAAACATCAGCCTCAAAGGTGCTCATGATTTCCTCACGATAACCCAGTGACCAGCGATCTGCCTTAGCCGTATGCCATTCGCGGCTGATAACTTCAAATGAGTTCTCGGCGGAGAGTTTCTGAGCCAGCTTTGCAGCCTTTTTCACTTCACCTGGATCAATCCCTTCAGAAACTTGTTTACGCGCCACCTCACGCTTTGAACGCGCTTCAGCAAGGGAAACTAAGTCATAGGTGCCAAATGACATCAGCCTAGCCTTACCGGCATAGCGATAGCGAAAACGCCAACCTTTACTACCACTGGGTTCGATCAGGAGTGAAAGGCCTTGGCCGTCGTTGAGTGTATAGGCTTTCTCTTGGGGTTTGGCACGGCGGATTTGTAAGTCAGTTAGCGGCATGTGTATAGCTCAAAGATGTATAGTCAAAATCTATACCCATCAGTATACACATTTTTCACGGATTTAGAGAGAAACCCTCGGACATCCTCGGACATAAAATCACGGTAACCATTGGTTTTATTGTTGTTTTTTGGATTTATCGGGAGGTATTCGGACAAGCTTTGGCGGAAGATCACAGGAGTCGAACCTGCCCAGGACCGCTGGCGGCCCCAACTGGATTTGAAGTCCAGCCGCCCCACCGGGGACGAGGATCTTCCTCTGGAAACAGGAAGCAAGTCGCAGATTATAGCGCGAATCCCCCACGGTGCTAAGGAGGAATTCATGTTTCCGCGATCCCCTTCTTACACTTGCTCTCCCACACAAAACTCCCGCCTTTTATCTGCTACCCTAGCCGAGCCCGGGTTATTAACCCGTACATTGCTGGAGATGCTATGACCAAGAAAGTTGCCGTCCTGCTGAGCGAAGGATTTGAAGAGGCCGAGGCGGTTATCGTGATCGACGTGTTACGTCGTATGGAGATAGAGGTAGAACTGCTGTCCTGCCAGGATAGGCTGGAGCTGCGCAGCTATCACCAGATACGTATGTTTGCCGATGCTCTGTTGGAACGCCGTATGGATCAACTGTACGATGCCGTAGTGATCCCCGGTGGGCCGCAGGCTACCGCCGCAATGGCGGAAAACGAGCTGGTGGTGGAGTTTATCCGCCGCCACGATCGTGCCGCCAAGCTGATATGCCCGCTGTGTTCTGCCGCCGCTCGCGTGCTGGCTGCCAACAAACTGCTGCAAGGTCGCCGTTATGTCTGTTCTGGCGATCTGCATCAGGAGATCGAAGATGGTACCTACGTGGCTGAAAGGGTTGTGGAAGATGGCAATCTGATCAGTGGCCAAGGGTTGGGGGCCGCGTTTGATTTTGCCTTCACCGTGGCCTACCGCCTGACCGGCGATCGCACTACCACGCAAGAGCAAGCCGTACATATCTATCACGAAAACTGGCAAGCCCCACAGGCAGTGCATTAATCGCTACTGCTGCTAACTAGGCGCGGCACAGTTTGCGCTTTCCGGTCGTTTACCGGGAACGAAAATTGTTACCGCGCTTTCTGTTATTACTGACTCAGTAACGCCTTCACATCCAGCAAAATAAACTCGTTATCGTCCGCCACGTTGGGTTCGCGGCTGGAAGAGAACGGGAAGTTATTATCGTTCCCCACGATGATATGACTGCCATCCACCACGTCGACATTCTCGATAGTGAAGAACGGGAAGGTCAGGACACCGTTATTCAGCGGTTTACGCGCCAGCTTCTGTGGGTCCTGAATGTTCAGCAAATCGATATACGCCAGTTTTTCGACCGGTTTGCCGACGTTGTCGTCGGAAAACGCTATTTTGTAGACCCGTTTGAATTTGGCGATCTGGCTGAAGCAGTTATCCGTCGGTGCGCCTGCCGCACAGGCTTTATTGGCGGTGCCTTCACCATTATCACGTTCGATCACCAGCCCGTGGGTGGCATCGATCATATTGAAATCACCGATAGCATTCTGGTTATCTTCCAATACGTACTGCCAGCTGCGTCCAGTCCATGCCTGCTGTTTGACATCAAACTCCAGCACCCGCAGGTAGCGTTTGCCCGCCACGTTCTCAAACTGTTCGCCGTCCCACAGCGCCCCTTCCAGCAGGGGATACAGCTTGCTGCCATCCGGTGATACCGCCATTCCTTCAAAGCCCTTGGAACGCGCAACCTGGAAGTTCTGCTTGCCGTCCGGCGCACCTGGCAGCGTCAGCGTCGGGTTATCCGGCGATTTCACTACCTTGCCGTCAACTTGGGTATCAAATACCGCCAGCACCTTGCCGTTCAGATCCGCTTTAACCAGGTAAGGGCCAAATTCATCGCCGATCCAGAGGGCATCGTCGGCAAACTGGAAGCTTTCCGGGTCGAAATCGCTGCCGGTCAGGTAACGTTTGTCGGTGCTTTCATTGACGATATGGAACGGGACCTTTTTATCGGGATCGTGCAGGAACAGCGTTTTTAGCGGCGTTACCGTACCTTGCTTGAAGTCGATACGGTAATGGTTGAGATACAGCATGGCGTCCGGCGAGTTGGCTTTGCTGCCAAAGCCGTTATCGGTCAGCACCCAGTAGGTGCCATCCGGCATGTGTTTGATACCGGAGTGCCCCTGCAACGGCTGGCCATTGATGGGTAGCCCGATGCCGGTCAGCCGATCCGCAGATTTCCCCGCTACGCTTCCCAGTTCGGTGATGCGTTTGCCACTGGTGTATTTACCGCTCTGTTGCAGATCGGTTGGTGCATCCTGGGGGGCCGTGACGCTGGACTTCACCGGTAATACGGCGTGCCCGGCCAGCACGGCGGGAACCTCCTGAGCCTGCGCCCATAGCGTGGTGCTGAATGCCAAGCAACTGGTCAGCAGTGCCAGGCGGGATGGTAAATTATGCATATTATGAATTCCCTGGTGATGGTTTTGCCCAAAGGTAAAAAGCAACGCCACTATAGGGAGCCGTAATGACAGAAATATTATGTGCCGCAACTCTGCCTATAGCTGCAGCAATAGGGTCTGGGCGCCACGTCATGCAGCCTCATCCCGTCCGTTGCTGCCATCATGATGGCCGTTTTTGACCTTCTTTCAGACTGATTACTGGCTCAGTATGGTCTTATACCAAATTGAGGAGGGCCGAAAATGTCACGTAGCGCGCTATTGATCATCGATGTTCAACAATCTTTTCAACACCGCCCGTTCTGGCAGGAAGACGATCTGCCTGCGTTTCAACAGGCTCTTACTCGCCTGATCGCGGGTTGCCAGCAGCAAGGGGTGCCGCTGGTCGACGTGTTCCACATCTCGCCTGAAGGGCCGTTCTCTTTAGCGTCCGGCTATGTGAAACACCTGCCGTTTCTGAGCCATCAGGCCGACATTACGTTCCACAAACAGGTACATAACGCGCTGACCGAATCTGGCCTGGATGCCTGGTTACGTGAACGCCAGATCGACCATCTGATCATCAGCGGTATTCGCACTGAGCAATGCTGTGAAACCACCACCCGCGTCGCCTCGGATCTGGGCTATAAAGTGACGTTTGTGACCGAAGCCACGCTCACTTTCCCGATGCATCACCCGGACGGCAGCCTCTTTACCCCCGAGCAGCTAAAGCGGCATACTGAAACCGTGCTGGTCGACCGCTTTGCCACCATTGCCAGCGTCGATGAAGCATTGACGCAACTTTCACAGGAATAATCATGCCCAAGGCCGTTTACTTTCTGATGCTCCCCAACGTGCTGTTACTGGATGTCAGCGGCCCGGCAGAGGTACTGCGGCTTGCCGGGCTGTTCCAACAGCACTATGTCAGCCCGGTGCCACAAATTACCTGTTCCATCGGCATGACCATCGGCCAACTGGCTCCCTTACCGCAACAGTGGAACGAAGGGGATATTCTGGTGATACCGGGTGTAGCGGACTCAACGCATTATTTTGCTACCGAGGAGGCAGCTCAGGCTCTAGCTTGGCTCCGTACGTTGAGTCCGGCTTTGGCCCAACGGCAGGTTGACCTGGTATGCGTCTGTTCCGGCGCACTGTTGGCCGCCCAGGCAGGATTGCTCGATGACTATCATTGCACCACCCACCACGCCGTAATCGACCGTCTGCGCCAGCAGGCACCAGCCGCGCTGGTGAAGGAAAACCGGATTTTTGTTGAGGATCGCGGCGTGTTTACCAGCGCGGGTATCACCGCCGGTATCGATCTGGCCCTGCACCTGGTCAATCAACACTGCGGTGCTGACCGCGCGCTAGAGGTTGCCCGTGAGATGGTGGTTTATTTCCGCCGCTCCGGCGACGATCCGCAGCTTTCCCCATGGTTACGCTATCGCAATCATCTGCATCCTGCCGTGCACCGGGCGCAGGATGTGATGGCCGCCGAGCCTGAGGCCGAGTGGTCGGTCCCCCTGGTGGCAGAGAAAGCCCACGTCAGCAGCCGCCATCTGGCCCGGCTGTTCCGTCTGCATATTGGCCTCAGCGTACGGGAATATCATGAACAACTGCGGCTGGCGGTCGCACAGCAACGGCTGCAACAGGGCTACGGTCTGGAAAAAGCCGCGCTGACCGCAGGTTTCTCCTCTGGTCGCCAACTGCGGCGGGCGCAGCAGCGCTGGCAGGCTTAAGACACCAGCCGCCGGGTATCCACTTGCTGTAACCCCATCGACAACAGCAGGCTCACGCCAAGTGCCACGCCAAACACCCAGAAGATATCCAGCAGCGGATAGGCCGGAAACTCCCAGTGGCGGTTACGCATCAGGTTGATGATCAGGGCGTGAAAACCGTAGATCGTCAGCGAATGACGGGAGATCACGCCTAACCAGCCTATCGGGTTCGGCAGGCAGTTCTTGCACCACACCAGCAACGAGACCGCCGCCACAAACACCAAGGGGCCGGTGTACATATAAAAGGTATCGGCGAAGCTGCCGTTGATAAACATCTGGCTTTTGGTGCCGCGGATAATCAGTACCACGCTCGCGACAAAACCCAGTACCGCCAGCAGGCTCACGCTGCGCCGTTGGGTGGCCATCATGCCAAGCGCCCGTCCAGCCAGGGCATACAGCAGGTAATAGAAGGTATCACCATAGATATACAGGTTCACCGGCAGCAGGTGCACATTATCCAGGGTCATCTTGCTGGTATTGGGGTTGGCGATAATCGCCAGAATGACAATCACCCCGGCCAGATAGCGGCTAGAAACCGGTTTGACGCTGATCAGCGGTGAGAGCAGATAGACCACCGCAATGGCGTAAAAGAACCATAGGTGATAAAACACCGGCTTTTGCAGGATGGCATGCAACGAGGGCCAAAAGCCGATGCGGGTAAAGCAGGCAATATAAATCAAGGCTATGGCGCTGTAGAACAAAATACAGCAGATAATGCGGATAAAGTGTTTTTGGTTGGCGCTGCGCTCACCAAAAAACAGAAAGCCGGAAATCATAAAGAACAGCGGTACCGAAACCCGTGAAAGCGAGTTCAAGACATTAGCCATATCCCAGTTATGTTCACCCACTGCCATACCGTTGGTGACGTAGTAGGTGGTAGCGTGGATCATCACCACCATCATGCACGCCAGCGCACGCAAATTATCTATCCAACCAATTTTATTGCTCATTGCTGCCCGTCAGTTGCCTATAATTCTGTCATATACCCTATGGATTTCGAGCTGCAGCTAGGCGCCCAGCTATCTCATCCCCAGGAGCTTACTTTAGTAAGTGACTGGGGTGAGATAGTGCAGGTAACAACGCTGCAGCTTGAAAGACGACGGGTATAGAGAAATGTTAATCAGAGGTTATAGCTCAGGGGGGCGCAGCACAACGCTTAAACGCAATATTAAGAATGTGCGTAAACATCACCTTATGATTGCCAAGGTGAACAATTGGCGGCAAAATAGCCGCCATAACTCGCTCAGTTTGCGCATCCCCGCCCTGGCAGTTCCTTATTTCTTCTTTACTATCAGTAAAATAAAAATGAAAACAGCATTACCCCCTGCGGCACTTTTGGGCCGACAGGCGCTTTTATTCCCACTTTGTCTGGTACTGTTCGAATTCGCGACCTATATCGCCAACGATATGATCCAGCCCGGTATGCTGGCGGTCGTGGCCGATTTCAACGCCGGTGTGGAGTGGGTTCCTACCTCAATGACCGCCTATCTGGCTGGCGGCATTTTCTTACAGTGGTTACTTGGCCCGCTGTCGGATCGCCGTGGCCGCCGCCCGGTGATGCTGGCCGGGGTGCTGTTCTTTATCGTCACTTGCCTGGCCATTCTGCTGGTCACCAATATCGAACTGTTTATGGTGATGCGTTTCCTTCAGGGGATCGGCCTGTGCTTTATCGGCGCGGTGGGCTATGCCACCATTCAGGAGTCCTTTGAAGAGGCGACATGTATCAAGATCACCGCACTGATGGCTAACGTGGCATTGATCGCCCCGCTGCTAGGGCCGTTGGCCGGGGCAGCCTGGGTTCACATTGCCCCCTGGCAGAGCATGTTTGTGCTGTTTGCCGCCCTGGCCGCGATTGCCTTTGTTGGCCTGTGGAAAGCCATGCCTGAAACCGCCACGCTGCAAGGGGAAGCCTTCTCGGCGGCCAACCTGTGGCGCGACTATCGCCAGGTGCTGGTCAATCGCCGCTTTATCTGTGGTTCATTGGCTATCGGCTTTGCCAGCCTGCCGCTATTGGCATGGATTGCCCAGTCTCCGGTGATCCTGATTAAGGGGGAGTCACTCTCGGCGCTGGACTATGGCCTGTTGCAGATCCCGGTGTTTGGCGCGCTGATCCTCGGCAACCTGACGCTGGCACGCGTCACCAGCAAGTTCAGCATTGAACGCCCGATTAAGCTCGGCGCATGGCCTATGTTGCTGGGCCTGCTTATCGCCGCGCTGGCGACGGTGTTTTCCGCCCACGCCTACCTGTGGATGACCGTCGGGCTGAGCCTTTATGCTTACGGCATTGGCTTGGCGAACGCTGGTTTATACCGCCTGACGCTGTTTTCCAGCAACGTCAGTAAAGGTACCGTCTCGGCCGTAATGGGGGTGTTGAGCATGTCGGTGTTCACCGTGGGGATCGAGCTGGCCAAGGTGGCCTATGTTTGGGGCGGTAACGGGTTATTTAGCCTGTTCAATCTGATCAGCGGTCTGTGCTGGCTGACGCTGGCGGTGCTGTTCCTCAGCAAACACAGTGGTGGCGCCACTCCCGCTATGTAGGGGAGCGCCGCCCCCCCTACGTTTCAAGCCGGTTTAAGTTGGTCCGCCGGGTCAGAACAACCCCATCGGTTTCTCGGAGTAGCTCACCAGCAGGCACTTGGTCTGCTGATAGTGCTCCAACATCATCTTATGAGTTTCCCGCCCGATCCCTGACTGTTTGTAGCCACCGAACGCCGCATGTGCCGGGTAGGCATGGTAGCAGTTGGTCCAGACGCGGCCCGCCTGAATGTTACGCCCCATCTGGTAGGCAATGTTGCCGTTGCGGCTCCACACCCCGGCCCCCAGGCCGAAATCGGTATCATTGGCCAGCGCCAGCGCTTCATCCATGTCCTTGAAGGTGGTCACCGCCAGCACCGGGCCGAAAATCTCTTCCTGGAAGACCCGCATATTGTTCTTGCCGAACAGAACGGTCGGTTCCATGTAGTAGCCCTGTGCCAACCCGCCTTCCAGCGCCTTGCGTCGGCCACCGGTCAGCACCTTCGCCCCTTCCTGCTTGCCGATCTCAATGTAATCGAGGATGGTCTTTATCTGCCCTTCGGAAACCTGCGCCCCCATTTGGGTGCTGGCGTCCAGCGGGTTGCCGCTGCGGATGCTCTCCACCCGTTTGATCGCCCGCTCCATAAAGCGCTCGTAGATCGATTCCTGCACCAACGCCCGGCTCGGGCAGGTACAGACTTCCCCCTGGTTGAAGGCAAACAGCGCAAAACCTTCCAGCGCCTTGTCGAAGAACGAGTCCTCTTTATCCATCACGTCGGCAAAGAAGATGTTGGGTGACTTGCCGCCCAGTTCCAGCGTCACCGGAATGATGTTCTGGGTGGCGTAGCCCATGATTTGGCGGCCCACTTCGGTCGAACCGGTAAAGGCCACTTTGGCGATACGTTTGGAGGTGGCCAGATATTCCCCGATCTCGCCGCCTGCGCCGTTGACCACGTTGATCACCCCTGGCGGCAGGATATCCTGGATCAGTTCCATCAGCGTCAGCACCGACAGCGGCGTCAGCTTGGCCGGTTTCAGCACAATGCAGTTACCCGCAGCCAGCGCCGGAGCCATCTTCCAGCAGGCCATCAGCAGCGGGAAGTTCCACGGGATAATTTGTGCCACCACGCCCAGCGGTTCATGGAAGTGATAGGCCACCGTCTCTGAGTCGATCTCACTGATACCGCCCTCTTGCGCTCGCACACAGGCGGCAAAGTAGCGGAAATGGTCGATAGCCAACGGAACGTCAGCATTAGTAGTTTCGCGGATCGGTTTACCGTTATCCCAGGTTTCTGCCGCCGCCAGCAGATCGATATTCTGCTCCATGCGATCGGCGACCCGGTTGAGCAAGTTGGCACGCGCCTGTACCGACATTTTCCCCCAGGCCCCTTTGGCATCGTGGGCCGCATCCAGCGCCAACTCGATATCCTGGGTGGAGGAGCTGGCCACTTCGCACAGCGTCTGGCCGGTGATCGGCGTCAGGTTGGTGTAATACTCGCCCTGTACCGGCGCCACCCAGGCACCACCGATAAAGTTGTCGTAACGTTTTTTTAGCTTGAGAGGAAACCCGGTGTTTTCCGGCGTGAGGTGACTTGCCGTAGTGGTATTCGCCATTTGTATCTCCTTTTAACGTGGCTGCAACCTTACCGCCCGTAGACGGTAAGCAGGTTCACGGCACCATGGCCGCAGATCCAGTGATCAAACTTAAGAAGCGGTAAACTATCCCTAGCCAGGATAATAGGGGTTTATGAGGAGAAATGGCGAAACAATGCTCAAACGCATGAAGGATGTCACAATTTTTTAAACTGGGAGCAACAGTGCGCCCCCAAACTTTCAACCGCCAAACAGCCCGCGATCCCGCAGCAGGTGCTGATTCCCCTTGCGCCGGGTAAAGCCGCTGCGATCGAAGAATTCCAATACCTGGATCGCCAGCTTGCGGCCAACCCCCAGCCGATCGCGGAAGTCACCGGCATTGGTGCTACCTTGCGTGGCGTCCAGCTCTCGGATCATCGCGGCAAACTGTTCGATACGCTGGCTGAGGTAGTAGCGATCGACCACCACGGCGGTGACGTAGCCAAGCTGTGCCGCCTTGCGCAACGTGGCACGAACGCCGTTTTCCTCTTCGCCCAGCGAGGCGGCCAGATCGCGCACCCACCATGGCTCTTCACCAAACAGCGGCTCAATGCGGCTCCACAGGGCCTGTTGTTCGCCGCTGAACGCCAAACCGTGCTCGGGAAGATGCAGCCAGCCACGCGTATTGCGCAGCAAACCCGCCGCCAGCAGCCGATCGATCATCATAAATACCAACGGCTCATGCAGCGCCGGTAATGCCATACGGCGCAGGCGAGCGCGCCCCAGGCCGAGTTGATCGGCATGTTGCTGATGATATTCGGCCAATACCTGCAACAGACGCTGCTCATGCGCTTGCACGTTGGCCGGGGCCAACGCCATCTCGCCGGAGATCATCAGGGCATAACCGGCCAGCAGTTCCTGTAGGCCGTCATCCGTCAGCTGTCGTGCCCAGGCAAACGCAGCCAAATCCAGTGCGCTCCCCGGCAAACGCAAATCCAGCACCTGCCCATCGCTGGATGCCTGAGCTAACGCTGCCAGCCAGGCCAGATACTCCGGCTGACGCTTACCCCGTTTCGGCGAAGAAAGCCCCAGCACGCGTGCAGCGCCCAGTGTTTGGCGAGCGCTGATATCACGCAACACCAGCCGATCGTTTTCCACCAGCCACAGCGGACGATCGAGGATCAGTTCCGCCAGGTTGTCGGCCAGTAGCGCAATACGCCCGGTGATATGGCTGGCAGCATGATGAATATGTAGCGACTGCCAGTGCTGGATCGGCACATCGGCCTCTATCGCTACCAGAATACGCTCTGCCGCCGCTGGCGGTTGTTGCGCCAACAGCCAGTCGCCGCGCGTTAGCTGGTCTTTGCTGACGTCACCGCTGATATTCAGCGCAATGCGTTGCCCGGCAATCGCCTGTTCTGCCGCCTGATTCTGCGCATGCAAGCCGCGCACCCGCACCGGCACATCTGCACCGGTCAGCCACAGCGTATCGCCTACCGCCACGCTGCCGCCCAGCGCCGTCCCTGTTACCACCAGCCCGGCACCTTTGACGCTGAAGGCGCGATCCACAGCCAGACGAAAACGGCGCGATAGTAAGTGCTCACCGGGTTGCAACGCCAACAAATGCTGGCGCAGCTCATCAATACCTTCCCCCAGTGCCGCCGCTGTGATAAATACCGGCACATCATGCCAGCCCTGCTGCGCCAATGCGGCCAACACCTGGGTTTGCACTTCGGCAACTCGTGCAGGATCCACTCGGTCGGCTTTGGTTAGCGCCACCGTCAACTGCGCTCTGCCACTCAGGCGCAGGATCGCCAGGTGCTCGCGGGTTTGTGCCATGACGCCATCGTCGCAGGCCACCACCAGCAGTGCATGATCGATGCCGCCAATGCCCGCCAGCATATTCGCGAGGAATTTTTCATGGCCGGGAACGTCGATAAACCCCAGCACGCGACCATCTGGCTGTGGCCAATAGGCATAACCAAGATCGATGGTCATGCCACGGCGTTGTTCCTCCGGCAGACGATCGGCATTGATGCCGGTGATCGCCTGTAGCAGGGTCGTTTTGCCGTGGTCGACATGGCCTGCGGTGGCAATAATCATGCGCTCAGCGCCTCAACCAGTGCGCCCTCCTGTTCCAGGCAACGCAGATCGAGCCACAGTTTGCCGTCGTTAATGCGGCCAATGACTGGCTGCGGCAAACCGCGCCATTGCTGGGCCAAACCTTCTAACGTTGCGCCTCTCCCATCAAGTGGAGCAAAGGTCAGAGCGTAGCTCGGCAGGCGATCTACCGGCAACGAACCGCTGCCAATCTGTGACCAACACGGCTCGCTGCACAGCTCGAAGCGGCCAGCAAACCGCGGAGCCAACTGGCTCTGTAAACGTTCGGCTGCTTCCTGCATCTGTTGCTGTGGACGGGTCAGTAAGCGCAAGGTCGGTAAATGTTCTGCCAGCAATTCAGGCTGTTGATACAAGCGCAGCGTGGCTTCCAGCGCCGCCAAGGTGATTTTGCCGACGCGCAGAGCGCGCTTGAGTGGGTGCTGTTGCAGACGGGCAATGAGATCCTTTTTACCGACAATAATCCCGGCCTGCGGCCCGCCCAGCAATTTATCACCGGAGAAGGTCACCAGATCGACACCGGCGGCAATCAGGTGTTGCGGCATTGGTTCGGCTGGCAAACCGTATTGCGCCATGTCGATCAGCGAGCCACTGCCCAAATCGGTCGCCACAGGAATACCCTGTTCGTGGCCCAACACCGCCAGTTCGCTTTCATCGACCGCAGCGGTAAACCCTTGAATGCTGTAATTACTGGTGTGCACCTTCATCAACAGGCCGGTTTGCTCGTTGATGGCGGCACGATAATCTTTCAGATGTGTACGGTTGGTAGTACCGACCTCCACCAGTTGGCAGCCCGCCTGGCGCATGACGTCCGGGATACGGAACGCGCCGCCAATCTCCACCAGTTCGCCGCGCGATACCACTACCTGCTTGCCCGGAGCCACCGCCGCCAGCATCAGCAGCACCGCCGCCGCATTATTGTTGACGATGCAGGCATCTTCCGCCCCGGTGAGTTGGCAGAGTAAACCCGCGATGGCCCGATCGCGATGCCCACGGCCTGCGCCATCCAAATCGTATTCCAACGTCACGGCGCTGCTCATGGCACTGACCACCGCATCCACTGCCGGTTGCGCCAACAGCGCTCGCCCCAGATTGGTGTGTAGCACGGTACCGCTGAGATTGAACACCGGTTGCAATGCCGGGCGCTGCTGCTGCTCCAGGCGGGCATGTAGCGCCTGCGGCCAGTCCTGACACCAGGCGGGCAGCTGTTGCTGCGTCTTGATGGCTTCACGCGCCTGCGTCTGCATCTGGCGCAGCAGTTCGCTGATGAGCGTCTGGCCGTGTTTGGCGACGGCAGGTTCAACGGCAGGATCGCGCAACAGGCGGTCAATGGCAGGTAACTGGCTGTAAAGATGCTGGGATTCAGTGCTCATGGTCACTCGGTTTTCAATGTCCGGTTTCGGCAAACTGGCTTATTGGCGTGCTGAGTCAAACCAGTCAGGTTATTTAACCTGCATGGTATCAATAATTCGCTGTACCAGTGCATGATGTAGATCCAGTGTTTTAGCCGGCGTTAACAGCTGCAATGTGACAACCCGTTTATTGAACACCGTCAACACAATGGTGGAAACCAGTTTTTGCCCGTTGACCGTCTGTTCGGTATCCAGACGATGGAACTTCTGCTTACCGACGGTGAAATTCTCTTCTTTGGTTTTCTTGATGTTCTGATAACGGTCGGACAGCTCGGTAATGATGCTTTGCGTCAGCTCTTTGAGCATCGCATCACTGGTATTGATCTTCATGTCTTCCGGCGGGATCACTTCCGAAGCGACGGTGCGCTGGCGTGATTTGCTGTCGAGGAACAGCTGAATAGTCGATTTATTGTCGTTGATAATCCCGCTCAGCTTGGTCTGATCGCTGAAGCCCGGCGGCAGTTCAAAGGTGATCTTGCCCTTTTGCAACGAGACGTTCAGGCCGGGGGCAGGCTTGGGTTCCTCCACCGGTGGCGCTGGGGCTGGCGTTACGGGTTGTGTCACGACCGGCTTTGGCGCGGGTGCGGGGACTTCCGGTTTTTTGCTGTCCTGGTTATCGCAGGCTACCAGCCCGGTAAGCAGCACGGCCAGCGCCGCGCCTTTGGCAAGGGTCTTCAACATCATCTCTTCCTTTCGCGTTACGCGTCTTGGCGTAACGGTAGCAACTCGCTTCCCGGTTTGCCAGATGTCTAATCCGAAAGTCGCGGCCTACCCCCCTCACCCCAACCCTCTCCCACAGGGAGAGGGAGCTGCAAAAGTGATGGAGTTGAGTTGGGCAATTACAGTGGCAAGGGTCGAACGAAAAAACCAACTGTCATTATTCCCCAGGGAACAGGAACGGGTTGATACTGCTGCGCGCAAAGCCTTCCTCTTCCATCTTGGCATCGAGGATCAGCGAAGCCAGATCGTCGGCCACCGCCTCAACCTTCGGGTCCTTCTCCTGATAGAGGATCTTCAGGTAGGTGCCACAATCGCCACAGCTTTCCGCTTTCACCGCGGCCTGCTCACTTTCCAGTGACCAGTAGTTGAGATCGCCGGTTTGCTCGCAGTTGCTGCATTTTATCCGCACCACGTGCCATTCGCTCTCGCACAGGTTGCAGTGCAGATAGCGCAGACCGTTCACGGTACCAAGGTGCACCATGCTGGAAACCGGGATACTGCCGCAAACCGGGCAAAACTGGCGATGCTCGCCGTACTCGGCCCGTGCCTTGCCAGGGATCTGGCTGGCCATCTGCGTCCAGTACAACGACAGCGCAGCCCAAAGGAACGGGGCTTTGTCGCTGCCGACTTTGGCAAACTCGCCTTTCAGCAGGGCGCTGGCCAGCAGCTCCAGCTCATGGGACGAGGATTTCTCCAGGTTATCCAACACCGCCAGCACGTGTTCCGGTGCCTGCGGGCGCAGTTCTGCGATCAGCGATGCCAGCAGCTTGTGCCAGTGTTCACTGCGCGGATAGATGTTTATGTCCAACGGCGGCTTGCCGCTGGCCGCGCTCTGGGTCAGCGTTTCGCCGAGATCCAG
Source organism: Serratia silvae (assembly GCF_023282985.1). Classification (GTDB taxonomy): domain Bacteria; phylum Pseudomonadota; class Gammaproteobacteria; order Enterobacterales; family Enterobacteriaceae; genus Chania; species Chania silvae. The sequence goes on from NZ_JAGQDC010000004.1 coordinate 239,551, forward strand.
CTCCAGCGGATTATCGTGGCAGGCGTTGTGCTGCGCTTGCGCAATGCTGGCGGCAAAATTGAGGTAATCACCCAGCGGATGGTCTGCGGCCAGTTGCTGCAGACGTTCGGCTCGGCGGGTATAAAGGCTCTTCAAATTGGCGAAAAGTAACGGCGGAATAGTTTCCGCCGTTGAAGACTTTTCACGCTGTGCCCCTAACTGCTCTTTAGGAACGATGCGGATACTCATCTGGGTTTGTCTTCCTGTTGTTTCTCGCGGACCTCACGGTACCAGCGCGGGTGATGCTTCTTGGCCCAGGCAGCCGGCACCCAACCTTCCACCATCGCGGTAATGGTGCCTTTTACCCACAGCGCGGCGTAAATGTGCACCATAATCACGATGATCAACCCCACCGCTGCCAACGAATGCACCACCAGCGCGATGCGGATCAGCGGAATGGAGAAGGCTGGGGCAAAGTATGGCCGCCAGATAACGATACCACTGGCCAGCAACAGCACCAGACTGATGATCGCCGCCCAGAATACGCACTTCTGACCGAAATTATAACGCCCAGTGTCACCCACTTCCTCATTCATAGCAATTTTGTGGATGTTTTTCGCCCAGACGATATCTTCCCGGTTGATCAGGTTGTGCTTCCAGTAGCGCAGGAACATCAGCAAGAACGCGACGAACATTAACACCCCGGTGAAGGGGTGAAGGATGCGTGCCAGCTGTGGCGTACCAAAGATATTCATCAGCCAGTTGAAGGACGGGAACAGGAATCCCAGCCCGCTGATGGCGGCAAAAATAAAGCAGAACGCCACAATCCAGTGATTAATCCGCTCCGGCGCGCTGTAGCGCTGAATTGGCTTTTCCTTCCTCATTTGCGCGTCTCCTCATCATGATGCTCGTCCTTCGGATCCTGCTCTTCCTCTTCTTCAACGCGGTTTGGCCCCACGCCAACGTAGTGGAAAATACTGGCCGCGAAGGTGGCAGCAAACCCGATGGCGGCCAACGGCTTCCATACCCCTTTCCAGAAAGTCACCGCCGGGCTGATGGTCGGGTTATCCGGTAAACCGTGATACAGCTGCGGTTTATCGGCGTGATGCAGAACGTACATCACGTGAGTGCCGCCCACGCCAGCCGGATCGTACAGACCGGCATTCTGGTAACCACGGGTTTTCAGTTCATCGACACGTTCCGCCGCGACATTTTTCATCGCTTCTTTGGTGCCGAAGTGGATCGCCCCGGTCGGACAGGTTTTCACACAGGCCGGTTCCTGGCCAACGCCAACGCGGTCAACGCACAGGGTACATTTGTACACCCGGTTGTCTTCCTGGTTCATGCGTGGCACGTCGAACGGGCAACCGGCGATGCAGTAGCCACAGCCGATACAGTGTTCGGACTGGAAATCGACGATGCCGTTGGCGTATTGGATGATTGCCCCTTCCGATGGGCACGCCTTCAGGCAGCCCGGATCGGCGCAGTGCATACAGCCATCCTTGCGGATCAGCCACTCCAGCTTGCCGTGCTCCTCAACTTCAGAGAAGCGCATCACCGTCCACGATTTGGCGGTCAGATCGGCGGGGTTATCGTAAACCCCGACGTTGTGCCCCACTTCATCGCGGATATCGTTCCATTCAGAACAGGCCACCTGACAGGCTTTACAGCCGATACAGGTAGTGACATCAATCAGCTTGGCCACTTCTTCCTGGTGATCGCGCGCGCGCGGTGCCGGGGTGAAGCCATTGGTGGCGGATTTACGAATGATGTCTTGAGATTGCATTGCCATAATTCGTCTCCGTTACACCTTTTCCACGTTAACCAGGAACGCCTTGAACTCTGGCGTTTGCGTATTGGCGTCGCCGACAAACGGCGTCAGCGTGTTAGCAATAAAGCCTTTCTTCGCCACCCCTTCGTAACCCCAGTGGATCGGGATGCCGATGGTGTCCACGTCCTGGCCATTCACCTGCAAGGTACGAATACGTTTGGTCACCACCGCCTTGGCCTTGATATAGCCACGGTTGGAGCTGACTTTGACCGTATCGCCCTGCTTGATGCCTTTCTTCTCGGCCAGCTTCTCGCCAATCTCCACAAACTGCTCTGGCTGAGCGATAGCGTTGATCAACGCATGCTTGGTCCAGTAGTGGAAATGTTCGGTCAGGCGATAGGTGGTACCGACATACGGGAACTTGTCGGATTTGCCCATCGCGGCCAGATCGTCTTTGAACACGCGCGCCGCCGGGTTGGACACCACGTTCGGGTGCAGCGGGTTGGTACCGAGCGGCGTTTCAAACGGCTCGTAGTGTTCCGGGAACGGCCCTTCGGCCATTTTGTCGAGGGCAAACAGGCGGCCCATGCCTTCCGGCTGCATGATAAACGGCCCGACATCGCTGCCCGGTGCGGCAGCGCTGTAGTCCGGGATATCGACCCCACCCCACTTGGCACCGTCCCACTCCAGCAACTGGCGTTTGGCATCCCACGGTTTACCCGCCGGATCGGCAGACGCACGGTTATACAGGATGCGGCGGTTCAGCGGCCATGCCCAGGCCCAGCCCAGCGTGTTGCCAAGGCCAGAAGGGTCGGCGTTATCACGGCGCGCCATCTGGTTGCCCGCTGGCGTCCAGCTACCTGCGAAGATCCAGCAGGCACTCGCCGTGGTGCCGTCATCACGCAGGTGCGCGAAGGTACTGAGCAGTTCGCCTTTCTTCGCCAACACTTTGCCGTCTGGATCGAGGACATCTGCCAGCGCCCGGCCATTGCTCTCCATTGCCACTTCTTCTGGCTTCGGATTTTCCGGGGTCAGGTAATCCCAGGACATGTTCAGCAACTGCTCAGGGACCGCGCCGCCGTCACGGGTGTACATTTCGCGCAGGCGCATTAGCAGCCCCGCCAGAATTTCACCGTCGTTCAGCGCTTCCCCTGGGGCATCGGCCCCTTTCCAGTGCCATTGCAGCCAGCGGCCGGAGTTAACGATTGAACCGTTCTCTTCGGCAAAGCAGGTGGACGGCAGGCGGAACACTTCGGTCTGGATCTTCGATGGGTCAACGTCGTTGAACTCATCGTGGTTCTGCCAGAAGTTGGAGGTTTCAGTGTTCAGCGGGTCGATAGTTACCAGGAACTTCAGCTTGGCCAGCGAGGCCACCACTTTGTTCTTGTTCGGGAATGAGGCAACCGGGTTAAAGCCCTGGCAGAGATAACCATTCACTTTCCCCTGCGACATCATCTCGAAATACTGTAGGACATCGTAGCCTTTGTCCCACTTCGGCAACCAGTCAAAGCCCCAGCTGTTATCTTTCTGCGCTTTGTCGCCGTAGAAGCTCTTCATCATGCTGACGAAGAATTTCGGGTAGTTGCTCCAGTAGTTTACCTGACCCGGCAGCAGCGCCTTCGGCGTGTTGGCTTTCAGGTAGGTCTCCAGATCGGTCTGTTTCTCGGAAGGCAGCGTCATATAGCCCGGCAGGCTTTGTGACAGCAGACCCAGATCGGTCAGACCCTGGATATTGGAGTGGCCGCGCAAGGCATTCACACCACCACCCGCCATGCCCATATTGCCAAGCAGCAGCTGGATCATCGCCATGGTGCGGATGTTCTGCGCCCCCACCGAGTGCTGTGTCCAGCCCAGGGCGTAGAGGAACGAGGCCGTCTTGTCGTTGGCACTGGTTTCGGCGATATATTCGCAAACCTTGAGGAAGTCTTCGGTTGGCGTGCCGCAGATGTTGGTCACCACCTCTGGCGTATAACGGCTGATGTGCTTTTTCAGCAGATTCCACACGCAGTTCGGGTCCTGTAGCGTGGTATCACGCTTGGCGAAGCCGTTCTCGTCGAGCTGGTAGTTCCAGGTGGTTTTATCGTATTTGCGATTATCTGCGTCGTAGCCGCTGAACAGGCCGTCGTCAAAGGTGAAGTCTTCCCGCACCAGCAGGCTGGCGTTGGTGTAGGCGTCCACGTACTCGCGGTTAATCTTGTTATTAGTGATCAGGTACAGCAAGACGCCCGACAGGAAAGCAATGTCGGTACCTGAACGGATAGGCGTGTAGAAATCCGCCACGGATGCAGTACGGGTAAAGCGCGGATCGATGACGATCAGCTTGGCTTTATTATGAATTTTGGCTTCCATCGCCCAGCGGAATCCCACTGGATGCGCTTCTGCCGCATTCCCACCCATGACGATAATTAAGTCGGCGTTCTTGATATCAACCCAGTGGTTGGTCATCGCACCGCGACCAAATGTTGGAGCAAGACTTGCTACCGTTGGTCCGTGTCAGACACGCGCCTGGTTATCTACGGCAAGCATGCCGAGAGCGCGACTAAATTTTTGGGTCAGCATACCGGTTTCGTTGCTGGAGGCCGAAGCGCACAGCATACCGGTGGTCAACCAACGGTTGACGGTAACGCCCTGATCGTTGGTTTTGACGAAGTTGGCATCGCGGTCTTCTTTCATCAGTTTGGCGATGCGGGTAAAGGCGTCGTCCCAGCTGATGCGTTGCCACTTGTCTGAACCTGGAGCGCGATATTCAGGGTATTGGAGACGGCTTTCGCTGTGGATGAAATCCACCAGACCTGCACCTTTCGGGCACAGTGCACCACGGTTTACCGGATGGTCTGGATCCCCTTCGATATGGAAGATGCTCTCTTTGGCGTTTTTGGCGCCATCACCAAGGCTGTACATCAACAGCCCACAGCCGACGGAACAATACGTGCAGGTATTACGGGTTTCACGGGCGCGCAGCAGCTTGTACTGCCGGGTTTCCGCTAGCGCCACCGCAGGGCTAAAGCCCAGTGCGGCCACCGTGGTGCCTGCCATACCGCCAGCGCAGATCTTAAAGAACTGCCTTCTGCTGACCTGCATGGGGGTCTCCTTTCTCTCTCGTGTTGTCACATTGTTTCAAATGACGCTTTCCCCCTCAAAGCGGGAAGCGCTAAAATTACTATTCTTATGTGGGTATTGGCCAAATGGGCCGCAACGGCGCCGCAATAATACCATAGCAGGCGTAGGGTTGTTACAAACAGGTGCCAAGAAAGTGAACAAAATTAACCAAGAACAGCCCACAAATGTGAACGCGCTCACGGGCCTGATCCAGGCTCCGGTGTACCAACGCGGGCAACTGGCCACCACAGAGCAAGATTGGCTCGCCGAAGAGGTGCCGGTCGCGCTGGTGTATAACGGCATTTCTCACGTGGTGATGATGTGTACGCCAAAGGATCTGGAGGCGTTCGCCCTCGGTTTTTCCCTCTCGGAAGGGATTATCGACTCGCCACGGGATATCTTCAGTATAGAGGTTAATCCCACCTGCAACGGCATGGAAGTACAAATTGAGCTTTCCAGCCGCCGTTTTGCCGGGCTGAAGGAGCGCCGCCGGGCAATGGCGGGCCGTACAGGCTGCGGCGTTTGTGGCATCGAGCAGTTGGCGGATATCTTCCGGCCAGTCACTCCACTGCCCTTTACCCAAACCTTCTCGCTGGCCAATCTCGATCGCGCCCTCGGCCAGTTGCGCCAAGTGCAGAACGTCGGCCAGTTGACGGGGTGCACCCACGCTGCAGGGTGGATCTCACCACAAGGTGAACTGCTGGGCGGCTGCGAGGACGTTGGCCGCCATGTGGCGCTAGACAAGATGATCGGTGTGCGCGCCAAACAGGGATGGCAGCAAGGGGCTATCCTGGTTTCCAGCCGGGCCAGCTACGAGATGGTGCAAAAATCCGCCATGTGCGGCGCCGAGATCCTGTTCGTGGTCTCTGCCGCCACCTCACTGGCGGTGGAAATCGCCGAGCGCAGCAACCTGACATTGGTTGGCTTTAGCAAGCCAGGCCGGGCAACGGTGTTTACTCATCCGCAGCGTATTGTCGATTAAGGGATAAGCCACAATTTCTGTAGGGCATTGATAATCATTTTCAATATCATTTAATTAATTATAATGCATCATACTGCTTACGCGGTGCTCACATTTTGCGCCGCCCTACACTACTGGAGATGATGATTATGAGTTATTCACTGCCATCCCTACCTTATGCTTACGACGCACTAGAACCGCACTTCGACAAGCAGACGATGGAAATCCATCACACCAAACACCACCAGACCTACGTTAACAACGCCAACACCGTGCTGGAAGCTTACCCTGAGCTGGCTTCGCTGAGCGTAGAAGCACTGATCCAGGATCTGGATAAAGTCCCTGCTGACAAGCGCACCTTCATGCGCAACAACGCAGGCGGCCACGCTAACCACAGCCTGTTCTGGAAAGGTCTGAAAACCGGCACCACGCTGGGTGGCGATTTGAAAGCCGCTATCGAGCGCGATTTCGGCAGCGTAGAGAAATTCCAGGAAGAGTTCGAGAAAGCCGCCGCCACCCGTTTCGGTTCTGGCTGGGCCTGGCTGGTGCTGAAAGGCGACAAGCTGGCCGTGGTGTCTACCGCTAACCAAGACAGCCCGCTGATGGGCGAAGCCGTTTCCGGTGCTTCAGGCTTGCCAATCGTTGGCCTGGACGTGTGGGAGCATGCTTACTACCTGAAATTCCAGAACCGTCGCCCGGATTACATCAAGGCATTCTGGAACGTGGTGAACTGGGACGAAGCGGCCAAACGCTTCGCCGAAGCCAAGAAATAATTTGGCGTTCCCCTATGGATTTCGAGTTGCAGCTAGGCGACAAGCTTACTCATCCCCAGGAGCTTACTTTTAGTAAGTGACTGGGGTGAGTAAGTGCAGGTAACAACGCTGCAGCTTGAAAGACGACGGGGATATCTCTGATGATGCCCGCTGATGCGGGTATCTTTTTGCCTATTTGCCGCTAAAGTTTAACCGCTCCTTGCCGATGCTTTGTTCAATTGACTAACGCCTAAAGAGGGAAAAATCATGGCGGCATTGAAAGCTTTGGCAGGAAAAATCGTTCATCTCACTGTAGGTAAAAAACTCGGACTCGGATTTTCACTGATGTTAATACTGGCGATTGTGATCGCTGGCACCGGGATAACCTACCTCAATATTATCGAATCACGCAGTAACCGCATCGATTTCAGCTATCAGCTGACGGGTGAAATCAGTCAGGCGAAATACTACCGCGCCATGTTTAGCCAAAAATACAATCCCGAATTCCTTGAGCGTAACCGTAAACATATCGAGAACGCCTTACAGCTGGCCAGCCATGCACAGAATCTGAATTGGGATACGCAAAGCCGCAAGGATTTGGAGCTATTGGTGGTGTTGCTGGGTAACTATGAGCAACAACAGAAAATGTTTGCCAAAGCCGTGGCGGATAAAGACGCGGTGCGAGCAAGCTGGAACATGTCTGAAGTGCAAGACAGCCTGAGCCAGGTTGAACGTCAACTGGGTACTGCCGATCTGCAACTGGCGTTTACCCAATTGAACCAGAAGTTAACACAGATCCGCTACTATGCCCGTGGCCTGGTGTTACAACCCAATGCCAGCTCCGAAACTCCGTTGCTCAGCGCTATCGACGACGCCCGTAGCGCCGCCAACACGCTCAGCCAACACCTGAACGAGTCACAGCGCCCGTTGCTGCAACCTCTGTTGACCACGCTGGATGAGTATAAAGGCCATATCACTGCCTACTTACCTGCCTTTGAGAATGAGATAAAGATCAGCAAACAGCTCGGCGGCTACGCTGACGAGATCGGTACGCTGGTTAACAATTTCATGAAGGATGAGCTGACGCAGACGCATAACAATATCAATACCGCACAGTGGCAGATGGGGATCACCACGGCGATCGCTATTCTTGCCGGCCTGCTGGTGTCATGGCGTATCACATTGCAGATCACTCGCCCACTCAACAGCACCTTGGAGCTGGCAGAACGGATTGCCAAGGGTGATCTACGCCAGGCACAAACCAGCACACGCCGCGATGAACTGGGCCAGTTGCTCAATGCCGTCGCGGCGATGAGCCAAAACCTGCGCGATATGATTGAGAAAATCCAGATGGGGGTCAGCCAGGTCTCCACCGCCGCCGGAGAAATCGCTGCGGGCAATACCGATCTTTCGTCACGCACCGAACAGCAGGCCGCCGCGGTGGAAGAAACCGCCGCCAGCATGGAACAGCTCACCGCTACGGTGAAGCAGAATGCCGACAACGCCCATCACGCCAACCAGCTGGCGACCGATGCCTCGCAAACCGCACAGCAGGGCGGCAAACTGGTCAACAACGTCGTCAGCACCATGCGGGATATTTCCAACAGTTCGCAGCGGATCGCCGAAATTACCACCCTGATCAACGGCATTGCCTTCCAGACCAACATACTGGCCTTGAACGCCGCCGTAGAGGCCGCCCGAGCAGGCGAGCAAGGGCGTGGTTTCTCGGTTGTCGCCAGCGAGGTGCGTAATCTGGCTCAGCGTAGTGCCCAGGCAGCGAAAGAAATCGAAGGGCTGATCACCGAATCGGTAAACCGAGTGCAGAGCGGTACCGCACTAGTGGAAGACACCGGCAACACCATGGAGCAAATCGTCCGCTCGGTCACCCACGTGCGCGATATCATGGCTGAAATAGCCGCAGCCTCCGACGAACAGACCAGGGGCATCGCGCAGATTGGTCAGGCCATCGTGGAAATGGATCACACTACTCAGCAAAACGCCGCGCTGGTAGAAGAGTCTGCCGCTGCAGCTGACTCGCTGGAAGAGCAGGCCGAGATGCTGCTGCAAAGCGTCGCGGTATTCCGTCTGGCGGATAAAGCTGCACCAGTGGAAACGAAAACCCCCCAGCTCAAAACACCGTCGATGGTCAAACCGAGCACCAGCGCCGAAGACAACTGGACGACCTTCTAATATCTTCCTCCGCCCGGTGATTTCCGGGCGGGTTATTCTGTTCCTCCCCCTCGACTCAGGCTATGCTAGGCAGCATTAACGAGCGTGAATGGAGGCTTGCATGCACCACCCTGACGTTTATCTCGGTTCGATTCAACCCTATGAAGGCGGCCGCCCCAGCGCTATCGCCAAGCGCCTGGTGGAGGGCACACTGAAGCTTACCCCACTGGGTCTGGCAGGTGATGAGCAGGCAGAAAAAAGCTATCACGGCGGGCCAGATCGCGCCCTTTGCCACTACCCACGCGAGCATTACGACCACTGGCGTGAACAGTTCCCCGCTCAAGCCGAACAGTTCTGCGCGCCAGCCTTTGGTGAAAATATTTCGACCCTCGGCCTGACCGAACATAACGTATTTATGGGGGATATTTACCGCTGGGGCGAAGCGCTGATCCAGGTGACCCAACCGCGCTCCCCGTGTTTCAAGCTCAATTACCATTTCGCTATCGACGATATTTCGGTGCTGATGCAGCAAACCGGCCGCTGCGGTTGGCTGTATCGCGTAGTATCGACCGGATCGGTAAGTGGTGACCAACCGCTGGCGCTGGTGACCCGCAATAGCGAGGTTTCCGTCGCAGAAGCCATCAGCATCGCCTGGCACATGCCGTTCGATGAAGAGCAATACCGTCGTTTACTGTCGGTAGCCGGGCTGTCGGCCAGCTGGAGCAAAACCATGCTGACGCGCATCACCAGCGGCAAAATCGAAGACCTCAACCGCCGTCTGCTTGGCCGTTAACCGGCGCTAGGCAGAAGACATCCATCGACCTGGATTAGGGAGTTGCGCTATGGCTACATCACCTCATTCCATTCATCACGCGGCTGCGACTGGCTATCAGGCCAATGCGGATCGCTACGTTTTAGGCCGCCCGGATTATCCGGCGGAGATCGCCGATTGGCTGCGTGAGGTACTCGATCTACAGCCCGGTAAGACCGTCATCGATCTGGGCGCAGGCACCGGCCAGTTCACTCCGCGCCAGCTGGAGACCGGTGCCAACGTTATCGCCGTTGAACCGGTGGCGCAGATGCTGGAAAAGCTGGCGGCGGCATTCCCTCAGGTGAAAACGCTAGCAGGTACCGCCGAATCACTCCCGTTGCCGGATGAATCGGTGGATGCCGTGGTGTGCGCACAATCCTTTCACTGGTTTGCTACGCGTCAGGCGTTGGCGGAAATTCAGCGCGTGCTGAAACCCGGCGGCAAGCTTGGCCTGGTGTGGAATATGCGCGATGCGCGGGTTGGCTGGGTACGCAAACTCAATCAGATAGTCGATCGCCACGAAGGGGATGCGCCGCGTTTTTATACCGGTGAATGGCGCAGGCTGTTCCCTTACCCGGGTTTTACCCAGCTACAGGAGCAAGTGTTTATGCTGGGGCATAGCGGAGCGCCGGAGGATGTGATTTATAACCGTGTGCGATCCACCAGCTTTATCGCCGCGTTGCCGCAACAGCAGCAGGAACAGGTGATCGAACAGATCCGCCAGTTGGTGGCAGAGGAAGAGGAGCTGCGGGGGAAGGAAACGCTCACGGTGCCTTACCAGACCTGCGCGTTCTTTACGACCAAGGCCGGATAAAACAACCCAGAGAACATCGTCTGGCTAAGACGATGTTCTCTGGGGCTGGTTATCAGAACGCTTTTTTCGCGTAGCCGGTAACCACTTTCAGGCCCATCTCACGGCCAAGTGCGGTCATTGGATGCACCACGATCAGGCCACGGGCGCTTTTCTTCAGCGTGCCCATATCCGCCTGCTCTTTCTTGGTGATCTCACGGCTGAACGGCAACTGGCTCAACTTCTGCGCTTCCGCACTCAGTTTTTCCACGCGCACGTTTTTCAGGCGCTCAATCTCGGTCTTCAACTTCTCTTTTTCTTTGAGATGTTGCGTAATCAGGTCGGTGTTACCCTGCTGGATCACCACAGTGTCTTTGTGGTTCAGTGCGTCCAGCAAATCGCTCAGGCGCTTAATCTCGGCTTTTTCTTTCTCTTTCATCGTCTCTGGCCTGTTTTGTTCTATGGCGTAAAAAATATTTCGCTAGTGTAGCAAAATGCACGACAGGTTACTCCCCACCTTGCGCAATTCCCGCAGGCAGGCCGCTCATCTCGCAGGCTTTTGCCCCCACCCGCGCCAGCGCCTGGGTATAACGGGCGTTAAATGGATAGCAGCAGGAGAGCCGCAGCCCATTATGATAACGCCCACTTGGAGAATATAGCGTACCCGGCGTCAGGCAGATCTGCTCATCCAGTAACTGATGGAACAGCGCCACCGTGTCCACCCCTGGCGGGAACTCCACCCAAAACACAAACCCACCGGCAGGTTGGGTAGCTCTTGTCCCGCGCGGGAAATGGCGGGCAATCAGCGCCCTGGCTTCTTCCACCTGCGCCGCATAGCGTTTGCGTAAATTGCGCAGATGATGATCGTATCCCCCCGCCTCCAGGAACATGGCCAGCGTCTCCGACAGCAAGTGCGACTCCGACATCGAAGACACTGCCTTCAGCTTGCGCAGCGCCTCACTGAAGCGCCCACCGACCACCCAGCCGATGCGAAAATCCGGTGCCAGCGTTTTGGTGAAACTGGAGCAAAACAGCACCCAGCCGTCGCTATCGAACGCCTTCACCGCCGGGCTAAGCGCACTGCCAAATTGCAGCTCGGCATATAACCCATCTTCGATCAGCGGCACTTGATGATCGTTCATCAGGCGTGCCAGCCGTTTTTTCGATGCCAGCGGCATGGTGCAGCCCAACGGATTCTGTATCGTCGGCATGGCGATGACCGCATTCAGCCGTTTCTCCTGCAACAGCAACTCCAGCGCATCCAGCGACAGGCCATGCTGCGGGTCGGTGGGAATTTCCAGCGCTTTCAGCCCCAGGCTGGCGAGCAACGGCAACAGATAAAAATAGGTCGGCGACTCCAACCCCACGCAATCGCCCGGCTTGGTGGTCACCCTGAGCGCCAGCTGCAAGGCTTCCATGCAACCGTGCGTCAGCGTGATGTCACTCGGCTCCAGCAACATGCCCAACGTCATCGAGCGCCGGGCGATCTGCTGGCGCAACCGCAGGCTGCCCGGCGGCAAGGCGTATTGGCCAATCAGATTAGGCTGGCGGCGTAACTGTGATGACAACATCCGCCCCAACTTGCCACCGGGATAAAAATCCACGGTTTGCGGGCAGGCAAGCGACAAATTGGTGAAGACCGGGTTCTGCTGAGCAGCAAACACCGTATCGATCAGGGCCAGCACATCATCAGCCGGTTGCTCTACCCGGTTGCTGGGTGCTGATGCCGTTTTCAGCGCAGGCAAGGTCGCCCGCACGTAAAAACCAGACTGTGGCCGCGCTTCGATCAGCCCCCGGTCTTCCAGCTGGCGATAGGCCGCCACCACGGTATTGATGCTAACGCTGTGGCTCTGTGCGCAGCGGCGTACCGAAGGCAGGCGGCTACCGGGCGGTAAAGTGCCACGGTGGATAGCGGCCGCCAATGTCTCCGCCAGTTGCAGATAGCGGGTTTCCGGGATCTCGTCGAGCAGGGTCACAGTTTCTCTCCAGGTAATGGGTACAGTTCGAAATTACCGAAACTGTAACCCTGACAATAGCTGGTTTCTGGTTCTGTCACCATCTGCCAACTGCCCTTATGCTGGTGATCACCCCCAATCATGTATGGAAAACCTCATGCTGGACTCCGCATTTATCAGTTACGTAACCGTGATGTCGATTACTCCTGGCCCCAATAACCTGCTGCTGGCCTCGTCCGGCGTCAATTTCGGCCTGCGGCGTACCTTGCCGATGATGTTTGGCATCAGTCTGGGCTGTGCGACACAGCTAGCTCTCACCACGCTATTGCTGGCGCTGATCCTTAACTGGGCCGATACCATCCGCTTTCCGCTGGCGGTGATGGGCTGTGCGTACCTGCTGTGGCTATCGTGGAAGCTGTTTAAAGCGGCCTCACCGGATGCTAAACAGCAGGCACGGCCAATGCGCTTTATCGGCGGAGCCTTGTTCCAGGCGGTGAACCCGAAAGCCTGGCTGATGGCCATCAACGTGGCGATCTTGTTCACTCCGCACGAGGGAGCGACGCTACATCAGACGCTGTTAACCATAGCAAGCTTCACCGCGGTGAATATCCCCTGCATCTTGATCTGGGCATTGATGGGCGATCGGCTACGCCACGCTCTGCGTGTGACCTGGAAACTACGGTTATTTAACGGCGTGATGGCAGGCTTGATGGCAACCACCGCATTATGGTTGCTGTTTGACGAGTGGCGTGCGCTGATGGCTTAAGGCTTTTGAGCACCGAGCGGAGAGAGCCGGGAAGGCTGTTTGGCACCGATCTCCGCCAGCAGCTCGGTGATCGACAGCACCATGGTGGAACGCACCATCTGCTGGTAACGCTGGTGTTGCATGGCGATCAGTGATTCATCCGCCTCGCCGGGCTGTAGAAAAGTGGGAACCGGCGGCAAGGCGCTGACGCAGTGGAACTCACCGAAGGGGCCGAGTATCTCATCATCAATAAAGCGATATTCCGAACCGTCATGGTTAAGCTCTTCACGCATCGCCATCAGCAGTTCAGCATCTTCATATTCGTGGCGGGAAATCACCCCCAACCCGTACATCAGCTTCAGGCGTACCGAAAGTTCACCAAGCGGCCCGGCACCGGACAACAGAGGTTCGACGGCATATTTCACCGCATAGTCATCTTTACGGAAAACCTGCACCACCAGGACATTAAGCGCTTCTGCCAACAGTTCAACCGCTGCGATCAGAAAACTGCGCACCGTCTTGCCAGCGTTCAGCTTTTCCAGAACCTTGTTTTCGAATGCCTGTGTCTCGATCATCTTCGCTTTTCGAATCGCGTGGGTGGTGTGTTCACTCAGGCGCTCCCCGTTAACTACTGGGAGTGGCCCCGAATGGGGGGCAAAGACGCCTTGCCCCCTCACCCTACCCCTTATCCGTGGGGAAAGGGAATGAGTTTGCTTACACTGGTTTGATATCACAGCGTTTACTGCATGGCGTTATACACAGCAACCGCCTCTTCCACAACCTTGCTGTCGGCCGGTAAACCGGAAATTTGCGCCAGCGCGGCTTTTGGACCCAGTTTTGCCAGCAAGTCTACCAGCTCTTGTGCCTGTGGGTCCTGTTCGCTGCGGTAGCTCATGGCGGCGGCAATCCCCTTAATCAGGTTGGCGTGCGGCAAGCCATATTCCAACGTGCCCAACAGCGGCTTGATCAGGCGATCGCCCGCGCTCAGTTTGCGCAGCGGCTGACGGCCCACACGCTCTACGTCATCATGCAGATACGGGTTTTCGAAGCGGGACAGGATTTTGTTGATATAGGCAGCATGCTTGTCGGCGTCAAAACCGTAGCGCTTGATCAGCACCGCACCACTCTCTTCCATCGCCCCTTTGACCACTTGGCGGATGACCGGATCGAGGATAGCATCACGAATGGTCAACAGCTTGGCGCGCTGGCCCAGGTAGGCGGTGATCGCATGGCCGGTATTGAGGGTAAACAGCTTACGTTCAACAAATGCCATCAGGTTGTCGGTCAGTTCCATGCCGGCGATGGCTGGCGGTTGCCCCTTGAATTGGGTCTGATCGACGATCCACTCGCTGAAGGTTTCTACCGTCACTTCAAGCGGATCGTTGCTGCCCGCCTCGGCTGGCGGCACGATACGGTCTACGGCGGAATCGACAAAGCCGATATGCTGCTCAACCCAGGCCTGTTCATCCTGTGGCAGCGCGTCGAACACGTGCTGTTTGAGCTGGCTGGTACCACGCACCATGTTTTCACAGGCGATGATATTCAGCGGTTGAGCATTGCCTTGCTGATGGCGCAGGATCAGGCCTTTGGCGATAGTCCCGGCAATTCTGGCGAGGATCTGCGGACCAACGGCGGTCGTGACGATATCGGCCTGGGCAATCAGGGCCACCGCCTCTTCGCTACCGCTGTTAACGGCACTGACGTTATTCACCTCTTCAACGCGCGCCTGCTCACCCACCACATGTACCTGGTAGCTTTTGCGTTGGTTCAACGCGTCCAGCACCGTCTGGTTAACGTCAGCAAAAGTCAGTTCGGCGTGCGCGTCGGCAAGCAGTTTGCCAATAAAGCCACGGCCAATATTGCCGGCTCCGAAGTGTAATGCTTTCATATTCCACCCTTTCTTAATGTAGAAAGGTGCAGCAAGCTGCACCCTTTAAAATAATTCTGTTATCAGGCCTTCTTGCCGCCCAGCAAATCCAACACTTCCTGGACGCTGGTGGTATTCGCCAGCCGCTCGATGACGGTTTCATCATCCAACGCATTGGTCAGGCTGGTGATCACCTGGATATGCTCGTTGTTACGCGCCGCGATACCGATAACCAGGCGTGCCACCTCATCCTCTTCGTCACCGAAACGTACGCCCTGCGGATACTGGCAGAACACCACGCCGGTACGCAGCACGCGGTCTTTGGCTTCAATGGTGCCATGCGGCACGGCAATGGATTCGCCCAGGTAGGTAGAAGTCAGCTTTTCACGTTCCAACATGGCCGGAACATACTCTGGCTCGACATAGCCGCCCTTCACCAGTTGCTCACCGGCAAAGCGAATGGCCTGCTCTTTATCAATGGCCTGCAAGCCGAGGAACACGTTGCTTTCACCCAGTTTAAACAGGTTCTGTTCGCTGGCGTCAAAGCTGTCATCCAGGGTGGAGATAACCTTCTGCTGGGTTTCGCTGGTCTTGTTAGCGGCCACCAGGCGAGCGGTCAGATCGCTGTACAGATGGCTGTCCAGGAAGTTGGTCAGCGAGATGTGCTGGGCCTGCGGCGCATGGCGCATCGCACGCTCGGTCAGATCGCGGTGAGTGATCACCAGATCCACATCTTCCGGCAGACTGTTGATCGCGCTGTTAGTTACGGAGATATTCTTCAGCCCCGCGTCCGCCACTTTCTTGCGTAGCACGCCAGCACCCATGGCGCTGGAACCCATACCCGCATCGCAAGCCACGATGATTTTACGCACGGTGCTCAGATCGCCGTCTACGGCTGCGTTTACCGCGGCACCGCCTTTAGACTGGGCTTTCATGTCCTGGATACGGCGGGTCGCTTCTTCCAGGTCGTCTTCCTCTTTCACTTTTGAGGTTTTCAACAGGAAGGCTGAAACCACGAAGGAGACCACGAACGCCGCAAATACCGCCGCCAGGTTAGCGAAGTAGGCGCCTTTTGGCGTCATCGCCAGCACCGCCAGGATAGAGCCAGGGGAAGCAGGAGATACCAGGCCGCCGTTCAGCAGGGTCAGGGTGAATACGCCGGTCATACCGCCCAGAATAACCGCCAGGATCAGGCGTGGATTCATCAGCACGTATGGGAAGTAGATTTCGTGGATACCACCCAGGAAGTGGATGATCGCCGCACCGCCAGCAGACTGCTTGGCACTACCACGGCCGAAGAACATATAGGCCATCAGCACGCCCAAACCTGGGCCTGGGTTGGCTTCGATCAGGAAGAAGATCGATTTACCGGTTTCCGTCGCCTGCTGGATGCCCAGCGGTGAGAAGATACCGTGGTTGATGGCGTTGTTCAGGAACAGGATTTTCGCCGGTTCAACGAAGATCGAGGTCAATGGCAGCAGGTTGTTGACCACCATGATATGCACGCCAGCCGCCAGCACTTTAGATATCGCTTCGACCAATGGCCCGATACCCATAAAGGCCAGGATTGCCAACAGCATACCGATGATGCCTGCGGAGAAGTTGTTGACCAACATCTCGAAGCCGCTTTTGATCTTGCCGTCAACCCAACGGTCAAAGTGCTTGATCGCCCAGCCGCCCAACGGGCCTGCAATCATGGAACCGAGGAACATCGGCATGTCTGCACCGACGATCACGCCCATGGTGGTGATGGCACCGACCACGCCGCCACGCTCGCCGCCCACCAGTTTACCGCCGGTATAACCGATCAGCAGTGGCAGCAGGTAGGTGATCATTGGCCCAACCAGCTTGGCTAACGTCTCGTTTGGCAGCCAGCCGGTAGGAATGAATAGCGCAGTGATGATACCCCAGGCGATGAATGCGCCAATGTTGGGCATCACCATATTACTCAGGAAACGGCCAAAGTTTTGCACTTTAACCTTGATGTCTGGTGAAAACATAAACACACCCCTATTGTTACGCGCTGACAATAAGAGCGCGCGATAATTGTTGTAACGTTCTAGCCCTGTTGATGCTGTTTGCGAAACGGACTCTACCACGCTCTTTTTACTACGCGAACTTCACGGAATTTTTGTGATCACCATCACTAACATTGCCCCTATACCCTGGTGTATTTAGTGATATACATCACACTTATGCGGTGTAAAAAAAATACAACGAGAAGATATACCGGCCAAATGCACCAAAAACGTGACCACAATCACACTTTAAACCTTGCTGTTTGTTTTTGAAATGTGACAAGAATCACAATTTATTTTACATCCGACCACCGGGCCGTGGCCTGAAATGACATCTTCCCTGTGAGCATCCACACCGTCGGGAAATAACCATGGCGTGGATGAAAGAAAACTACATTACAGAAAGTCATGAATAGTTGAAGTGTAGTACAGAAGTATTAAGAAATGGGGGAACCGCTCGCAGATCAACGCAGCAGCTCAGCCCCCTCGTACCACTAGCCTGAAAACCAGTCTTAAAACTGTCACCTACTTATTTGATGGTCGATAACTGGAAATTTAGCGTTAAGTCTACCAAACAATTAAATCGCTAGCGAATCTACGGTAGCGATTGAGTCTTTTAATGAAATTTTATTATCCAGTAAATTTCACTGTATTAAACACTCAATTAATAAATCTTGTTTGACAGCCCAGGTTGCGGCATCAATATTTTATATTAACGCCTATTGCTTAGCGCATTTTCTATAAGTGTGGCTATTTGTACCCGTCATACTTCAAGTTGCATTGTCGTTGGCTGGCCGTAGTTATTTCCCTCTGAACAAGAAATGCTCTATTGCAACCTCAATACAACGCTACTTATTAGGCATAAGAATAATACTGAATTATATAATCATTATTATCTTATAAAAAACAAGAATAATCCATTTTAATTTCATTATATTTACTAAGTTAAAAACAGGATGATATAATAAATTAACATGTAAAAGAAGTTAATAAAAACTTCCTGCCCACATCATTATTTAGAATAATAGCCCTACATTTAATATGAGTGGGGTTACGAGTTGCCAATACGTCAAAAATAAAAAGGAATATTTCTAATGAATACAGAAAAAAAACAGCTCATCGCTAAATTATCTCCCATTTGCTTTTTTAGCCTGGTTGCTTGGGGGGCAGTCTCCCATGCAGCGGTCAACCCGTCAGCCGGTGGCCCTTCTGTAAGTGCTGGTGCCAATGGGAGCACCATTGTTAATATCAATGCGGCAGGCCAAGGCGGCGTTTCCCACAATATCTACTCACAATTTGACGTAGATAGAGGGGGTGTTGTTCTTAACAACAGTGCAGCTGGCTCCACGTCACAACTAGCTGGAAATATTGCAGGAAATGCGAATCTGGCCGGAGGTTCTGCTTCAATTATCCTTAATGAAGTCAACTCAACCAAAGCAAGCCAACTGAACGGTATGATAGATGTGGCTGGCCAAAAGGCTCAGGTTATCGTGGCTAACCCGTCAGGGATTTCCTGTAATGGTTGTGGCTTTATCAATGCCGACCGCGCTACCTTGACGACCGGTAAAGCACAAGTTGTCAATGGTCAACTGCTTGGTTATACCGTGGATAAAGGAACCATCATCGTTAATGGTAACGGCCTGCAAACCTCGGAGACTAACTATACCGACATAATCGCACGTACCGTGCAGATTAATGGGAATATTAATGCAAAAGACCTGAAAGTAACCGTCGGTAAAAACCACGTTAATGCCGACAATACCCAGATCACTGAACTGGCACCTGCCAGCGCTGGTTATCATGTAGGTATTGATGTTGCTAATTTGGGCGGCATGTACGCCAACAAGATTACACTGGTGAGCACCGACAATGGCGTCGGTGTTCGCAATGGAGGAACCATTGGAGCCTCCGTCGGTGATGTCAGCATAACCACCAACGGTCAGTTAGTGAATAAAGGGGTCATCAGTGCTCAACATGACGTCAATATCGACACCCTGCGAGCTAAAATAGTTAACAGTAAAACAACCTCCGGTTATATGCTGGACAACTCGGCTAAAGGCACTATTAAAGCCGTCAACGACATCAATATCGATATTGGAAAAAGTAGGCTGCACAATATTAATGGTACCCTTATGGCCGATGGCAATATCAACATCATCAGCGGTGACGTATACAACAATTCGGGCAATATTAAAAGTCAAGGCGTAGTAAATATGCGCCATGATCCGTACGCCACCGAGAATAAAAGAGTAATAAACAACAACAACGGTGTTATTAGCGGTTATAATGGGGTGGTACTCTCATCTAATGATTTAGACAATACAAATGGTTTGATCCAGGCAAATGCGGGAGGTATTGACATCAACACTGTCAACAATACACTACGCAATATCAATGGCACCATTGAAGCCTGTTGCGAAATTAATCTTGATGTTGGCATCCTGTATAATCAATCAGGATTAATCCAATCTTTAGACGATGTCACCATTAATACTCAGTATAACCTCATTAATAACAAAGGGACTATTCTTAGCAAGAATGATATGCTAATTAATAGTGCGAGCGTCACTAACACTGACGGCCTTATAAAGGCAGCTAATTACCTGGAGATCAATTCTGCTGAAGGTATCGGCAATAGCGGCATGGGCCCAGGCCCCTATGATAAAGGACTGTTCAGTGGCAAAGGCGGCATGAAGCTGAGTGTCAAAGGAGGTTCTATCGTTAATAATAATGGGCGAATTGCATCAGAGGGTAATATTGTAGCCAATAGTTCCGCTACAATGATAAATGACAATGGCTTTATCGAAAGCGATAAGAATATCGTGATTAACACCCAACGTTTCCAGAACGGGAATGGCCTGATCAAATCGGCCAACGATACCGAGATCACCGCAGACATGGCCCTAAGTAACAATAGCAATATTAGCGCAGAAGGTCACGCAACGTTAAACTTATCAAGTAGCTATGTACATCATGGCAAACTGAGTGGTAAAAAAGGGATCGATATCAATGCAACACAAGGCATTGTATATAATTACGGTACCCTATCTTCCGATAATGGCCTGACAACGATTAACAGTCTGGGGTTCACCAACTTTAAGACCGGTGTTGTTGACAGTCCTGATGGCTTAAATCTCGTGCTTAAAAACCCAAATAGTTTCATCAACCTGGGTAAAATTGATGGCCCTATCTCAATACAATAAATAATTACTCACTATACCCAAAGTTGCACGAAAGCAACATCAAGGTGAGTCCCCAGCCACTTACTTAAGTAAGTGGCTGGGGTGAGGCTCATGGATGAGCCGAATAACCAAGGGTAGTCAACAGCCAACGATGATACGTCTTGGGTTACTGCATGACCGCAAATACGGTTTTCTGCGCGTTCAACAAGTCCTGCTGCTTGGCCACCAGATTAGACATCATGGTGTTGTACTGCGTCGCCTGCTGCTGGGTGCGGAACTGCACGCCGCCGTTGTTGAAGCTGACCTGATTGCCCTGGGCCTGCAGGAAATCCCCTACCTGCACCAGCTCTTGGACAAAACCGGCAGTAGTTGGGATCGCCGGCATCAGCGCATTGGCCGGTGCGGTGACAATCTTGTCATACACCTGGTTGTACACCGCTTTCAGATCGTCCGGCTGCTTCAGTACCGCACGAGCGGTATCCGCCTGCGCCTTGGCAGTCTGGATCTGCTGGCCCAGCAAGTTTAACGCGCCGATCGACTGTTGCAGGCTATCGCGCTTGCTCATGTAGTCCTGCGCGGTGCGGATCTGATTAACCTGCTCCAGCGCCGGGGTCAGGCTGGCGTCTACCGACTTCGCCAACTGTTGGGAAAAACCCACCAGAATGGCGTAATCGCCGGTATAAGCACCGAATTTCTGTTTCTGATCTTCGCTCAACGTCGGAATATGTACGCCACTGCGCATGACCGTATTCTGTAAGTAATCAACGAATGCCTTGCGCTGCTCCGGCTCTTTATCGCCGCAGGCGGTCAGTTGCATAACCACCAACAATGCCAACACTGGTGCCAGCCAACGCGCGAAACTTCTGCTCTGGATCCCTACCGCCATGTGACATAACTCCTGTTATAAACGTGTCTTTTATCAGATTCCATGCCGTCTGCCGCCCTCCGTGCGTCTAAAGAATAGATCAACTACCAGCGATACGAAATGCGATTGTGCGAAGTACTCAGAATAACCTATCGCTTCGCGGCCGCCATCACAGATGAAAAAGCGCCCGCAGGCGCTTTTTCTTGGGCTTTACACCATTATTGCAGCACGGAGATATCCGCAACTTGCAGGAACAGCTCACGCAACTTACTCAGCAACGTCAGGCGGTTCACGCGCACCGCTTCATCTTCTGCCATCACCATAACGCTGTCGAAGAACGCATCCACGGTTTCACGCAATGCGGCCAGCTCCACTAGCGCTTCCTGGTAGCGGCCTTCAGCGAAGAACGGCTCCAGTTTATCGCGCAGCACCACCAAGTGGGTTGCCAACTTCAGCTCGGCCGGCTCTTTCAATACCGAAGCATGGACGTGATCCAGCAGCGTATCGCTGGATTTGGCCAGGATATTGGAAACGCGCTTGTTGGCAGCCGCCAGTGCCGCAGCGGCTTCCAGCGTACGGAAATGCGTCACCGCTTTTACCCGTGCGTCAAAATCGGCAGGCCTGGTTGGACGACGTGCCAATACAGCCTGGATGGTATCCACCGCGTGGCCTTCTTCCTGATACCAGGCACGGAAACGGCCCAGCATAAAGTCGACAACCTCGTCCACCACCTTGGCGTTGGTCAGCTTGTCACCATACAGGCGGACAGCCTCTTCGGTCAGGGTTTGCAGATCCAGCGGCAGGTTTTTCTCAACGATAATACGCAGCACACCCAGCGCAGCACGGCGCAGTGCGAACGGGTCTTTATCGCCTTTTGGATGCTGCCCGATGCCGAAAATCCCGGCCAGAGTGTCCATCTTGTCGGCAATCGCCAACGAACAGGCCACCAACGATTGCGGCAGTTCATCACCGGCAAAGCGTGGCTGGTACTGTTCGTTCAACGCCACTGCAACGTCTTCGGCTTCACCGTCATGGCGCGCATAGTGCATGCCCATGACGCCCTGGGTGTCGGTGAATTCGAACACCATGTTGGTCATCAGATCGCACTTCGACAGCAGCCCCGCACGCGTAGCGTGGTTGACGTCAGCCCCGATCTGGCCGGCAATCCAGCCCGCCATGGCCTGGATACGGTCGGTCTTGGCGCGCAGGGTGCCCAGTTGCTGTTGGAACAGCACGGTTTCCAGACGCGGCAGGTTGTCTTCCAGGCGTTGCTTGCGGTCGGTATTGAAGAAGAATTCGGCATCCGCCAGACGTGGGCGTACCACCTTCTCGTTACCGGAGATGATTTGCTGTGGATCCTTCGACTCGATATTGGCGACGAAGATAAAGTTCGGCAGCAGTTTGCCCGCGGCGTCATACACCGGGAAATACTTCTGATCGCCCTTCATGGTGTACACCAGCGCTTCCGCCGGCACCGCCAGGAATTTCTCTTCGAACTTGGCGGTCAACACCACTGGCCATTCAACCAAGGAGGTGACCTCTTCCAGCAGGCTCTCACTCAGATCGGCTTTGCCGCCAATCTGTTGTGCAGCCAGCTCGGCATCGCGCTTGATCAAGGTTTTACGAGTTTGATAATCCGCCACCACTTTGCCGCGCTCCAACAGGATCTGCGGGTATTGATCGGCGTTATCGATAGTGAACTCAGCTTCACCCATAAAGCGGTGGCCGCGAATAGTGCGGGCAGAGTCAATACCCAGCACGGTGCCAGGGATAAGTTCTGCACCCAGCAGCATAGTCACGGTATGCACCGGACGGACGAACTGGGTCTCTTTATCGCCCCAGCGCATCAGTTTCGGGATTGGCAGCTTGGACAGCGCAGTGCTCACCATACCGGCCAGCAGTTGCTGGGCAGATTGGCCTGGCACATGGGCGCGATACAGCAGCCATTCGCCTTTATCGGTCACCAGGCGCTCGGCCTGATCGACGGTGATACCGCAGCCTCGCGCCCAACCTTCGGCCGCTTTGCTCGGTTTGCCTTCGGCATCGAACGCCTGGGCAATGGCTGGACCGCGTTTTTCAACTTCACGATCGGCCTGCGCAGCACTCAGATCCGCCACTTTCAACGCCAGGCGGCGCGGAGCGGCAAACCACTTCACTTCGCCATGTTCCAGGCCAGCGTTGTCCAGTTCAGCGGTAAAGTTGGCAGCAAAGGCTTCTGCCAGTGAGCGAAGAGCCTTCGGCGGCAGCTCTTCCGTGCCGATTTCCACCAGGAAAGTCTGTTGTGTCATAGCTGCCTCTACTTCTTGTTACACATTGGGAAGCCCAGCGCTTCGCGGGAAGCGTAGTAGGCCTCGGCAACGGCTTTGGTCAGCGTGCGAATACGCAGAATATAGCGCTGACGCTCGGTAACCGAGATCGCCTTGCGTGCATCCAACAGGTTGAAGGTATGAGCAGCCTTGAGGATACGTTCATAAGCCGGCAGCGGCAGCGGTTTCTCCAGTGCCAGCAGCGTTTGTGCTTCCTTCTCATACTGCTCGAAGCAGGAGAACAGGAAATCGACATCGGCGTATTCGAAGTTATAGGTGGACTGCTCCACTTCGTTCTGATGGAACACGTCGCCGTAGGTGGTAACGCCCAACGGGCCGTTGCTCCACACCAGATCGTAAACGCTGTCTACGCCCTGGATGTACATCGCCAGGCGTTCCAGGCCGTAGGTGATCTCGCCAGTGACCGGTTTGCACTCCATACCGCCAACCTGTTGGAAATAGGTAAACTGCGTGACTTCCATGCCGTTTAACCATACTTCCCAACCCAGACCCCAGGCGCCGAGCGTCGGGTTTTCCCAGTTGTCTTCCACAAAGCGGATATCGTGGATGGTCGGATCCAGACCCAGTTCCTTCAAGGAACCCAGGTAGAGTTCCTGAATGTTTTCTGGCGATGGCTTAATCACCACCTGGAATTGGTAGTAATGCTGCAGGCGGTTCGGGTTTTCCCCGTAACGGCCGTCGGTTGGGCGACGTGAAGGTTGCACATAGGCGGTGGCCATTGGCTCCGGGCCCAGTGCACGCAGGCAGGTCATCGGGTGGGATGTCCCCGCGCCAACTTCCATGTCCAGCGGTTGCACGATGGTGCAGCCCTGGCGCGCCCAATAGTCCTGTAGTGTCAGGATCAGACCCTGAAAGGTCTTGGTATCAAACTTTTGCATGTTGATTTCGCACGCGATACAAGTGGATTTAATAGAATGGGCCAGTATACCCGTTGACCGTAAGATATACAGCCAGAATCCCGCAACAAGTGTCAATCTTCGAGAAAAAAGCGCGCTTCGCGGCCACTTAAGGCGGGATCGGAGTTTAATACCGCGATACCCCTTAGCTTGAGACAGATGGGAGTCTTGGCGGTTACGACCGTTGAGTGCATGGACGCGGGATACGAGTCCCAGGAACGGGTTCGCGGCATGTCGGCGTTCTGCAAGGCTTCCACCTATTGCACTATTAACTAACCGCAGCTATTTAGCATCGAGCGATTATAAGCCACATCGGCAACCTGGCATTATTCATTGCTTCTTGAATTGGCTCTGATACGATCATCCGCAGTGGAAAGATAACGGCATCATGTAAAGTAAATTTTTTAAATTTATTAGGGAAGGATGAAAATGATAGAGTTCTTTGATGTGGATTATAATTTATTGCCAGATAATAGATCCAATGAATTATTCTCCCTCAGAAAGACCACCTTTAAAGATCGCCTGAATTGGATTGTAAACTGCGAAAGAAACATGGAGTTTGATGTCTACGACAATAAAAACACCACCTATCTATTTGGTGTTTATCAGGGGCTGATCGTCTGTAGCCTGCGGTTTATCGAGACCCAACACCCGACGATGATCATCGATACGTTCAAACCTTACTTCCCTCAGTTAAACCTGCCCGATGGCAATTTTACCGAAGCCAGCCGTTTATTCATTGATAAATCACGAATACAGGAATTGCAGCTGCGGCAATACCCGATTAGCTCAATACTTTTCTTGTCGATGATTAACTACGCGCGAGATCGTGGCTATGAAGGTATCTATGCGATTGTCAGCCATCCGATGATGATCATTTTCCAACGCTCTGGCTGGCAGATTTCCATTGTTGAAACCGGCCTGTCGGAAAAGAAACAGAATATTTATCTGATTTTTATGCCGGTAGATAGCCATAATCAGCAAATCATGATCGACCGCATCAATCAGAAATCACCGAGCCGCAATGCAACCTTAGACTGCTGGCCACTGTCATTCCCGATCAGGAAGCACCGGTCTGATGAGCTTCAGCTCGACGCCAAGCCTGATGGCATGTTTAGCGTTAGTAACGCCTAACTTTTTGACCACGTTGCCAATATGAAATTTTACTGTGGTGAGCTTGATCCCTAAGATAAGCGCGATTTCCTGATAGGATTTTCCCATGCTTGCCCAGTAAATAATCTCATTCTCGCGTTTGGAGAACAGCTCTTTTTGGCTGATCTTGTCAAAATCGCTGGTGTTATTCAGCTCGTGATACAGCGCGGTCAATTTATCATGGGCGGTGATCAGCAGCATCTGCAGCTTATGTTGGTTCTCTTTGATCGACTCTTCGATATTTTCATCACAGGAGTCATCGATGATCAACGATAGTACCACCAGGTTATTATTATGATCGTGCAATACTAACGTATAACCATTGATGACATTATAGTTTTTG
This sequence comes from Serratia silvae, assembly GCF_023282985.1. GTDB lineage: Bacteria > Pseudomonadota > Gammaproteobacteria > Enterobacterales > Enterobacteriaceae > Chania > Chania silvae. The sequence goes on from NZ_JAGQDC010000004.1 coordinate 265,233, forward strand.
GCCATATCAAAAATCTTGGGCAACTTTAACCCGGATCGGATCACGATATTCTCATCCCAGGAAAAAGGGGTTACCCGGTGGGAGGCGGTAATAAGTACCGGATCGATAAATTGATAGTTATTGGCGGTATAAAACTCGAACCATTCTGTTCTGTTGGAAATTATGGCAAAATCGGCAGGATTGCGTTTGTTCATAATCGCATAGGCGTACTTTATGTTGTGATATTCTCTTAAGTTTTTTTCTAAATAAGTCTTTATAGCTGAGTTAATAAACTCATTATTAAAGAATAAACTTGACACGTAATAATCTCCTTGTAGAAATCTCCGTTACAAATTTCAGAGCACAACATAAAGCCATAGTTTATCATAGAAAACTAATCTAGAGTAAGAAATAACTTATCAATTTATAATAAATAGCTTAGTTATAATAATCATCTTTTGCATATCAAAGACGATGAGCCTATTTTATCTCGGAATAATCTTGATATTGCGGATAATTTTTAATCAATAAAAGATTAATGCGTTAGACATACCTGGATGGGGGTAAAATTTAAGTTACTCAAGTGTTGTGTTTAAGGGGTATTTTCTGACTAAAGATGTTGCTAGCTTGAATGGAGTACACGATAAGTGTCTCTAAAAACCGCTGTTATTATCATTAACAGGCTATTAAAGATAAAAAATTGATGGGACAGACAGTGAATAATAAATATTTTATATCATTACAGGCACGCAAATGCCTCCCACACGCTAGTTAACGCGTGAGAGAACAATTGACAGACAACCTGTTATTTATAATAATACAACAAACTTTCCCTGGTGTTGGCCAAATGGCTCCTGATCCTTTAAACGGGATCAGTTTTTTTTATATTTAAATTCTTTGCTCTTATGCCGCAACAATAAAGTCTTTTATGGGCAAATGATAGTTATACTAAAGTACAGTCAGGTACTGTACTTTTTCGGTGAATGTCTTGGCAAGACGGTAGTGAACAGGGCGGACAGCCCCGTATATCAGGCACTGTCCCGTAATAATAGTAAGTGCCGTTCCCCCATTTTCTTCCCGGCACCAAACCGTCTGGCACCAGGCAATTAGGATTAAAACCATCCTTTAAAAGCGTGCGCTGACCCCAACATTGTACATAAATTGCTCGCCACTGCTCAAGCCGCTGGTCTGCGAAACCGTCGCAAACGCCGCCACCCGATCGCTCAGTGGCATATTCGCCCCCAAGGTCACATCCATCCAGTTTTTATCCTGGCTGGCGCTATCGCGGGTGAATGAGGTCTGGGTCGACTTCAATCCACCGCCTGCCCAGTAAACGTCATCACCAAACTGATGCTGATAGCTCACCTCCACATAAGGGTTAACCATCCCGAGCTGGCTATCTAATCGCCATCCTACAGCACCGATCTGCGAATGATAGGTCTGATCGTTGAAACGCATCGCCGTACTGTCGTCGCCATTCTCGCTATAACCGGAGACGTTGCTGTAATCCCAGGCAAACTGCGCCATCGGCCCGGTGGTCAGATACGAAGCAATCGGGAAGTCATAACCCGCAGTAACGCGTGCACCCCACTGCTTACCATCGGTATCGCCGGTTTCTGTACGGGTTAGCGAACCAAGCTGCATACTACGGTTAATATCGTCGTAATTCACGCGGGCATAGTGCAAATCGGCATTGAGCCATCCCTGTTCAAACAGCGTCACGGAGCTGAAGGCCGATAGCAGCACACCGCGCGCCTTATAATCGTAACGGCTGGAAGGCTGTTGATTATCGTTGGAACCCGAGATCAGCGCACCTATCAGCCACTCATCCGTCAGTTGGTAATCCACGCCCAGCGTCAGGTTGTGCGTAGTGGCGTCGCCATCTCCGGCAACCGTATTGGCCGAGTAATCATAACGTTGCCCGGCATAGCCGCCGAACACGCCCAATGACCCCTGCGGATTACTGCTGGTGCGTAACTGCTGAAAACGGCTGTCCAGGGTGGCACGGCTATCACGCGCAAAGGCGGCGGTTGCCTGGTTGAGCGCCACCGCCTGCGCCGGACCATCCAATACCGCCTGAATATAATCGGCGATCAACTGGTGAGCCTGCGGGCTTGGGTGGAAATGGTCGGCAAACAGATAAGCCTGCTCGCTGTTAAAGCCTGGCATGGCGGAACTGCATACCGCCGAAGAAACGCCGGCAGGACAAGCCATACCGGCGGTGTTGGTAAAACCAAACTGGCCCGGATTGGCGATCGCCTCGCTGAACAGTTTGTTGACATCAACGCGCACGATATTACCGCCGCCCTGAGCCAACAGGCGATCTTCGCTCTGGTTATAAAAATCGGTAAGCTGGGCAGCCTGGGCGCTGAAGCTGTCAAAAGCCGCGCTTAGTTGGGCTGCAATGGCCTGCTGCACCAGTGGATCACTACTGGCCTGCTGTGCCGCGGCACCTAATGCCTGATGGATCGCCTGCTGGCGCGAAGCGTTATCCGGCGTGGCGATGGCATTAAGCTTGCCGTAAGCCGCCAGTATGGCCGCGCCCTGCACCGGTCCCAGCGCCTGCTGGATAATCAGCTCCATCAACAGCGGGGTTGAACCGATATTCGGCACCGTCGGCACAATCACCGTCCCGGCACCGGCGTTCAATAAAGCGTGCACCTGCGTCGCCGCAGCCAAGGCGCTGGTATAGGCCACCTCCGGTGCGGTTGCCACATTCATCGCCGCAGCGGCCAGATCGTTGCCGCCAATCCAGTGGATATACAGACCGTCGCCGTCGGCCCTGCCGTTAACCCGGGCAAGGTAGCTTTGTACCTGATCCTCGGTGTTGTCCGCAGGGTTTAACACCGGTACGGCCACGCCACCACCGGCAGCATAGTTGTAGCCCCCGTTATCGGACGCCACCAGCGCGGCGCCAATGCGCTGGCCCAGTATTTCGTCATACAGCTGATGTTGGTGGCTGTCATAGGTGAAGCGGCCGTTATTGCCGGTATCACTCAGGCTATCGCCAAACACGTAAAGTTGATCATAGGCTTGCGCCGTAGCACTGAGGCAAAGAGCTAAAGCCACGGCAAGCACCGTTGGAGCGTGCTTACCCTGTTTTTTCAGAGGCATAAATAGACTCCTGAGAGTCAGAAATAGAGGAAATCTGAGACTGCTGACAAACTATGACGGGCGCAGTATGCAGCGCCCCTACGGTCGAACCTGTGCGACCTATTGCCACTTTGTCATCATTCTCAATCACTGTTCTTATCGTTGGCCAATCTCGCTTTATACCCTATGGATTTCAAGTTGCAGCTAGGCGACAAGCTATCTCATCCCCAGGAGCTTACGTTTGGTAAGTGACTGGGGTGAGATAGCGCAGGTAACAACGCTGCAGCTTGAAAGACGACGGGTATAGCTATGTAGTAAATATTGCGGGATTTCACATAACGTCAAGGCGGTAGACGATAAATCGCTCAAAGGGTTGCCAAGCAGGCAGCTTCCGGCGATGATTACCTGTAAATAAATACAGCACAAGGAGTCTCAGCATGGCCAACGAACGTTGCGGTTGGGTTACCGCCGATCCGTTATATCTTGAGTATCATGACCAGGAATGGGGCGTCCCCACCACCAACGCACGCGAGCTGTTCGAAATGCTGTGCCTGGAAGGTCAGCAGGCCGGTCTTTCCTGGATCACCGTGCTGAAAAAACGTGAAAACTATCGCCGTGCCTTCCACAACTTCGATCCACAGCGCATCGCCGCCATGACCGAGCAAGACGTGGCAACGCTGATGCAAGACAGCGGCATCATCCGCCATCGCGGCAAAATCGAGGCCATTATCAACAACGCCAAAGCCTATCTGGCGATGGAGACAGCCGGAGAGGATTTTGTCACCTTTATCTGGCAGTTCGTCACCGGCAAGCCGCTGCTCAATCACTGGCAGGCGCTAGGGGAAGTCCCCGCCAAAACCGAACAGTCCGATGCCTTGTCCAAGGCATTGAAAAAGCGCGGCTTTAAATTTATCGGCTCAACTACCTGCTATGCCTTTATGCAGGCCAGCGGCCTGGTGAACGATCATCTCACCGGTTGCTTCTGCCACCCAAAGCAGCGTCAGGCATGATCCGCACCGCCGTTCCGGCCGATATCGAGCCGCTGATGACGTTGTGGCTGGCAAGCACCACCCAGGCCCATCCATTTATCGCGGCCGATTATTGGCAGCAAACCGCAAAGTTGGTGCGTGAAAGCTATCTGCCACGCGCTAAAACCTGGGTTTATCTGCACAACCAGCAGATCGCCGGTTTTATCAGCGTGCTGGATGAACGCTTCGTGGGCGCGCTGTTTGTTGATGAGCGCTTCCATGGCCAAGGCGTCGGTGCCGCGCTGATGGAGCGCGTGCAACAACAGCACGGCTGGCTAAGCCTGGAGGTGTACGAGCAGAATCTGCGGGCCTGCGCCTTTTACCGCAAGCTTGGGTTCAGTGAGGTGCAACGCCAGTTCAATCAGGAAACCCAGGCCCATACGCTGATCATGAACTGGGCCGTCGCCGAACTGCGCTACCCCTGAAGAGGCGGCGGGCGGGCTTTGTCATCCCTCCCCGCTTCTGGTACTTTGGCAGCCAACCTTGTCAACGAGATCCAGCATGTTTACCCATATCGCCTTATCCAAACTCAACGGTCTCGAGTTGATGGTGTACAACTACGTCATCAAAAATAAGGACAAGGTCATGTATATGACCATTCGCGAACTGGCGGATGGTGCCAAGGTCTCCACCACCACGGTATTGCGCTTTTGTAAGAAAATGAATTTCAGCGGCTATTCGGAATTCCGTATTCGCTTTAAACTCTATCTGGAACAGGAAGACAAGCTGCTGTTAACCTCCGGCGTCAGTGAAATTGTCAGCTTCTTCAAGAGTATTAACAATGAAGAGTTTGAACAGTTAATTACGGATGCGACAGCACACATTACCGCCGCAGAACGGATCATCTTTGTCGGGGCGGGAACATCCGGCACATTAGGTAAGTACGGCGCTCGTTTTTTCTCTAACGTTGGTAAATTCAGTAATTATATCGATGACCCTTATTATCCTATCAGCAGCGATATGTATAAAAACGCGGTAGCCATTATTTTATCGGTTTCTGGAGAAACGCCGGAAATTCTCAAACTGGCCAGCCAATTTAGCCTGCATAACTGTAAGATCGTCAGCATTACCAACAGCGAAACCTCTTCACTGGCGCGTATGGCAGACTTTAACCTCTCTTACCACATGCCGCAAATCCGCATTGCCAGCGAGTACGATATCACTACCCAGGTACCGGTGATGTATATGTTGGAGGCGATAGGGAAAAAGCTGGCCAAAAGTCTCGGCCATTAATTTCTTTAGTTAAAACACATTAAATAACACCCTGTTTTTTTAATGTGACAAATCACTTTTTCGTCGTTTTGTTATATCGTGACTTCCTCATCTTATTTGCTACTATCCCTTCAGCTATAACCCAAACACTGACATTAAAGCCCGATATATCTGTACCTCATAGATGGAGTTACGTTGATGGCAATTAATTATGCTGATTCAGCAAAAGAGATCGTGCGCCTGATTGGTGGCGATAATAATGTGATTAATGTCACACATTGCGCAACGCGTTTGCGATTTATTTTAAAAGATATCAGCCAGGCCGATAAAGATACGCTGAAACGCGTCCAAGGCGTGATTACCGTTCTCGAATCCAGTGGCCAATTGCAGGTGGTGATCGGCAACCACGTCGGCGACGCCTATCGGGAAGTGCTCAAGCTGGTCAATATGGATGAGAACGTCGCGGTCAGCGCGCCGAACGTCGGCATCGTCAGCCGCCTGATGGACATTATCTCCAGTATCTTTGCTCCCTTCCTGTATCCGCTGGCGGCCTGTGGGGTGTTGCAGGGGCTCATCTCGCTGTTTGCTGCCTTAGGCTGGATGGACCCGGCAAGCGGCACCTACCGCATTCTCAACTTCGTTTCCTGGACCGGCTTCACCTTCCTGCCGGTGATGGTGGCCTTCACCGCCGCGAAAAAATTCAACGTCAATCCGTTCACCGCAGTTATCGCGGCCTGTGCGCTGGTCTCTCCAGACTATATGAACATGCTCACCGCCAATAAAATCCTGTTAGTAAACTCTGCCGACCCGGCCATGCAGGCCTTGATGCAGGAAGCCGTCAATAACCCACAGATTGCCAAGGTACTGGCCGAAGTGGCCGGTATCCCGATTAACGCCGATCCGCTCACCTTTCTGGGTATGCCGGTGCAGTATCTCAGCTACACCGCCTCGGTGATCCCCATCATCCTGATGGTCTGGATCATGTCCTATGTGCAGCGTTTCTTTGAACGTATCCTGCCGCTGGTGATCCGCAACCTGTTCACGCCAATGTTCTGTATCGCGATCATGGTGCCGCTGACGCTGCTGGCCTTTGGCCCGATCGGCAACATGATTGGCGGTGCCATCGGTGGCGTCTATAACACGCTGTATCACCTCAGCCCTTCCATCGCCGGAGCGGTGGTAGGCGCACTGTGGATGCCACTGGTAACGCTGGGCGTACACTGGGGGATCACGCCAGTCACCGTGGGGAACTATGCCACACTGGGCTATGACACCTTTACCGGCCTGCAAGCCTCCCCAGTATTTGCCATGGCAGGTGCCGTGCTGGGCGTTTATTTGAAATCCAAAGACCCGGAGATGAAGCGCGTTTCGCTGTCTGCGGGCATGACCGCCCTGTTCGGCATCACGGAGCCCGCCATCTACGGCGTAGCGTTGCGCCTGAAACGCCCAATGATTTGCGGCTGTGTCGCCGGGGCGGTCGGAGGTTCCATTGCCGGGGCCTTCAACGCGGTGTCATGGAGCTATTGCCTACCGGGGATTGCCGTGTTGCCGGTATTCTTTAAAGAAGGTCATATGCCGCAGTTCCTTGGCTTCCTGCTATCCATCTGCGTGGCGTTTGTGCTCGGTGCGGTACTGACCTATATCGTCGGTTTTAAAGAACAACAACCCGCGCCAACGGCACCGCTCAACAAGACTGAAATGGCCTAAATTCATCTACCAAGAGAAGCAACGTTATGAAAAAACAGTTACCGGATGATTTCCTGTGGGGCGGCGCGGTAGCGGCGCATCAGGTTGAAGGCGGTTGGGATCAGGGCGGTAAAGGCCCAAGCATCGTCGATGTGCTGTCCAGCGGTGCCCACGGCATCGATCGCGTGATCACCGACGGCATTGAACCAGGTTACCTCTACGCCAACCACGACGCGGTGGACTTCTATCACCGTTATAAAGGCGATATCGCACTGTTTGCCGAAATGGGCTTCAAGTGCTTCCGCACCTCAATTGCCTGGTCGCGCATCTTCCCGCGGGGAGATGAGCTGGAGCCGAACGAAGAAGGATTGCAGTTCTACGACAACCTGTTTGACGAACTGCTGAAATATGGCATTGAGCCGGTGATCACCCTTTCCCACTTCGAGATGCCATGGCATCTGGTGAAAGAGTACGGCGGCTGGAAAAACCGTAAGGTTGTCGATTTCTTTGTGCGCTTTAGTGAAGTGGTCATCGCTCGCTACCAGCACAAAGTGAAGTACTGGATGACCTTCAACGAGATCAACAACCAACGCAACTGGAAGACTCCACTGTTCGGCTACTGCTGTTCCGGGGTGATTTACACCCAGGAACCGAACCCGGAAGAGTGCATGTATCAGGTGCTGCACCATCAGTTTGTCGCCAGCGCACAGGTGGTTAAACTGGGGCATGCCATCAACCCAGCACTGCAGATTGGCTGCATGATCGCCATGGTGCCGCTGTATCCGTTCTCCTGCAATCCGGACGATGTGATGTATGCGCAAGAGGCGATGCGTGAACGTTTCCTGTTTGGCGATGTGCATATGCGTGGCTATTACCCGTCCTACATTCTGCACGAATGGGAGCGCAAGGGTTACCACATCCAGATGCAGCCGGAAGATAAGCAGATCCTGCGTGAAGGCTGCGCCGACTATATCGGCCTGAGCTACTACATGAGTAACGCGGTGCAAGCTGGCTCCATCGGCGCAGGTACGGCCTTGGCCGGTTTTGAAGGCAGCGTGCCGAACCCTTATGTGAAAGCGTCCGACTGGGGCTGGCAAATCGATCCGGTGGGGCTGCGCTATACGCTCAATATCCTCTATGAACGCTACCAGAAGCCGCTGTTTATCGTCGAGAACGGCTTCGGCGCACTGGATAAGCCCGAGGCTGATGGCCAGATCCACGACGATTACCGCATCGCCTATCTGCGTTCGCACATCGAGCAGATGAAAAAAGCGGTGATCGACGACGGCGTTGAGCTGATGGGCTTTACCCCCTGGGGCTGTATCGACTGCGTGTCATTCACCACCGGGCAATACAGTAAGCGCTACGGTTTTATCTACGTAGATAAGCACGACGACGGCAGCGGCACCTTTGCCCGCGCGAAGAAACAGAGCTTCGACTGGTATCGCCGCGTGATCGCCAGCAATGGCGAAACGTTAGCCTAACCGCATCTCATCGGGGCGGAACTCTCCGCCCCGTATTTTTCCGAAAGATCTATTACTCCCGCATTAATTCAGTTTGTTCTGGTTCCCAAGCGGCGATTTGGCGGCTATCTTCCGGCCAGCCTGGCTTACTGGTTTATAATTTGTCACGATTTTTACCGGAACTGCTGGCCAAAAGGTACGTCATAGTTACGCGGCCCGTTTGGGGCTCGCGGCTGAATGCCGATGATTTAGCGCCTCCAGTTTGGAGTAGCGCACGCAGATATCCCTGTTCTTAAAGGAACTAACAATGAAAAAACGCATTGCGATAATTGCTGGTGCGGTAGCCGTTGCCATGACGCTATCGGCTTGTACCACCAACCCTTACACCGGGGAGTCAGAAGCCAGCAAAGCCGGTATTGGCGCTGGCGTTGGCGCAGCCCTAGGTGCCGGTATCGGCATGATCTCTTCATCGAAAAAAGACCGTGGTAAAGGTGCGCTGATCGGCGCCGCCGCCGGTGCCGCATTGGGCGGTGGGGCCGGATACTACATGGACGTGCAGGAAGCCAAGCTACGCGACAAAATGAGAGGCACCGGCGTTAGCGTCACCCGTCAGGGCGATAATATCGTGCTGAACATGCCGAACAACGTGACCTTCGATACCGACAGCAGCACGCTGAAACCGGCAGGTGCCAACACCCTGACCGGCGTGGCAATGGTGCTGAAAGAGTATGAAAAAACCGCCGTTAACGTGGTGGGTTACACCGACAGCACCGGGGCTCGCGCGCATAATATGACGCTGTCCCAGCAACGTGCAGACGGTGTGGCTGGCGCGCTGATCACCCAAGGGGTCGCCGCCAACCGCATCCGCTCAACCGGTGCTGGCCCAGATAACCCGATTGCCTCCAACAGCACCACCGAAGGCAAGGCGCAAAACCGCCGCGTTGAGATCACCCTCAGCCCACTGCAGTAATACCGTGCGGGGTCCTGACCCCGCCGGTACACATATCCTGCCACAGCCCACATCCTGACACGGGTCATTTCCGGCGTTATGCCGGGTGTGTTAGTCTCCTTGGCATTGAACCGCAGGGGAGATTGGCTGTGAGCAGTGATAAAGCAACGCGCGCCTCAGGGCGCGCCACCATCAGTGATGTGGCAAAACACGCCCAAACCGGCAAAACCAGCGTGTCGCGCTATCTCAATGGTGAACAACACCTGCTCTCCGACGCCCTCAAACAGCGTATCGACATCGCGATCCAGCAGCTCGACTATCGCCCAAGCCAGATGGCACGTAGCCTGAAGGGCGGACAAACGCGGCTGATCGGCCTGATCATCGCCGATATCACCAATCCCTATTCCGTCGACGTGATGCGCGGAATCGAAGCCGCCTGCCGCCTGCATGGCTTTACCCTGCTGGTTTGTAACACCAATAACGAGATCAATCAGGAACAGCACTACCTACAGTTGCTGAGCAGCTACCGGGTGGAAGGGATTGTGGTGAACGCCGTCGGGATGCGTGAAGATGCGCTCTCCATGCTGCAACAGTCGATGCTGCCGATGGTACTGATCGACCGTAAAATTCCCGACTTTGCCTGCGACGTTGTGGGTTTGAATAACCACGAGGCAACCACCGCAGCGACGGAGCACCTGTTGCAACAGGGTTTCGAGGCTATCCTGTTCCTCAGTGAGCCGATTGGCACCGTGAATACCCGGCTTGAGCGTCTACACGCCTTTCGCCAGACCATGGCCAAACATCCCGATTTATCCGCCGAACAGGCCGAAACCCCGTTAAACGACAGCGAAAAGCTGGCAACGGTATTACAGACCTTCAACACTCACCATCGCGGAATGCGCAAAGCGGTGATTTCCGCCAACGGTGCCTTAACGCTGCAAGTTGCGCGCGCCATGCGCCACCTGGGTATGCAGTGGGGCAACGATATCGGCCTGCTTGGGTTTGACGAATTGGATTGGGCCGAACTGGCCGGGGTGGGGATCACCACCCTGAAACAGCCCACCTACCAGATAGGGCACACTGCGTTGGAACTGCTGGTAAAGCGTATCCAGGGTCTCGATGCTCCCGTCAGCGAGCGGCTATTCTCCGGTGAGCTGATCGTTCGTGGTTCCACCCTGCGTTGACCCCTTCGCCAGTTTATACCCTTCGATGATATCCTGAAGCTTGAACCATGCCTCCCACATCACTACCCATCCTGCTCGTCCCGTTCTTTTAGGGGTCTGACGCTCAATGGAACGAAAACTCACGTTAAGCAATATTATCCTCCTCTGACGCCTCTTTTAATGGCCTCAGATGCCCTTTTGTCACCTGTTCTGCCAGCGTAAAGGAATAATGGCCGAGCATATTGATAAATCGTTTTTTTGTTATAAAAGACACCGCCTGTCCGATATTTGATTTAGGATACATTTTTATGCGACTTTTTGGTTATGCACGGGTATCAACCAGTCAGCAGAGCCTTGATATTCAAATCAAGGCTCTCAAAGAAGCAGGGGTGAAAGCCAACCGCATCTTTACCGACAAGGTATCCGGTAGTTCAACCGATCGGGAAGAGCTGGATCTGCTGCGGATGAAGGTAGAGGAAGGTGATGTCATTCTGGTAAAGAAGCTCGGTCGTCTTGGCCGTGACACTGCCGATATGATCCAGCTGATTAAAGCATTCGATGCCCAGGGCGTGGCCGTCCGGTTTATTGATGATGGGATCAGCACTGATGGTGACATGGGAAAAATGGTGGTCACCATTCTGTCGGCTGTAGCCCAGGCCGAGCGGCAGAGAATACTGGAACGTACAAACGAAGGTAGGCAGGAAGCAAAACTGAAAGGCATACGCTTCGGCCGCAAGCGAACAATAAACCGGGAACAGTTGCTGGCTCTACGGCAGGAGGACCTGGGGGCATCAGAAATAGCCCGCCGACTGAATATTGCCCGCTCCATGGTCTATAAAATTCAGGAAGACGAGAAAGCTGTGTAGAGAATCCTGTCTTATACGGCATGGTTGCGGAAAAGCATTTGTAATCTGCCAATATTCCTTTTTATTTTAAAAGAAACCTGAGCGTTTTTTGAAAGAAATCAGCATAAAAATAATGGTATTTATATATTAATGATTTTTTATAACAGTTAATCCATGGAGTATTATAAACACATGATAAGCACAACAAATAATTCACAATCTCGCCTAGTGGAAATTGAAAAAACTCTCAAAAGTGAAAAACCACGTCAAATAAAGCCTTTTTTTTCATCCACTTTGGGCGGTAACCTTCTCAAGGTTACAAATCATAATGGTAGTAGTTTTGTTATGGCTATGCCCCGCGGTGACTCTCCTATTATTGAGGGGCTGGCGGCTCGCAAAGCAGAAGCAAATTCATTTAATAACGCCTTTTCACGTTTAGTGATTGAGTGAATTTTATCTTTTGGCGCGTAAAATACACGATTTAATAAACCATTTTTCTTTGCGTTAACTTAAAATAATGAGCCCTCCTCAATTTAAGTTAGCGTAGTAGATGCCAGATAAAATTTATCTGGCAATTCTAACGTCCATTCGCATTGTAACAAACCAGTATTGTTCATCTCCTCCGTGATGATTTGTGTCGAAAATTGCTTAACGTGAGTTTTCGTTCCACTGAGCGTCAGCCCCCTAGAAAGTCCTGTTTTTTTAGCCAACGAGGCAGTGAGGTGTACGAGACGCAGAGTTCGCCGATAGTCGCCAAGTTGAGCGAGTCCAAAAGTGTCGTTAGCCCATGAATAACAATCAGAAAGCACCATACTAAAAACCGAAGAAGAGGAGAATATAAAGAGAGATCAGCAGATGGGGAAAAGGTTCAAAAATTCCCCGATTTTCGCATCGGGGAAATGTGTATAAGAGACAGCCCTGTGGGAGAGGGTCGGGGTGAGGGCCGTTTTTTAACCAACTCCGTGATTGCGATCATAGTTCTGCATGCTGCTGCTTTTCAATGGAACCGGTTCCATTTAACGTTACGACAACAGTAGCGGTGGTGATACGTCACCTCAGGAGCCAAAAGATGAAACAACAGATTATTGTAGTAACCAGCGCCTACGGCAACGACATAGTGCAGCAGTCAGGTGGCCAGGCAGCGTTATTACCCCTGATCGCCAAAGCAGGCGCAGACGGCGTGGAAATCCGCCGTGAACTACTTTCCCCGCAGGAGCTGGACGATTTACCCGCCTTGGCACAGGCCATGCAGCAACACCAACTGGCCACCGTCTATTCCGCTCCTGAGTCACTGTTTACGCCACAACATACCCTGAACCCGAACCTGCCCGCCTTTTTGGCTGAGGCGAAGATCCTGCAAGCTAGCCGTCTCAAGCTGGCTCTGGGCCACTACCAGCCGGGCTTTGACTTTACCGAGTTAAAAATCGCGCTGGGGCAATCTGCGACCCAACTGGTAGTCGAGAACGATCAAACGCCAGACTGCGGCATCCTGTCACTAATGCACGCCTTTTTCCAAGCAGTGGAAGAGAGCCAGTTGCCGATCGGTATGACATTCGATATGGCCAACTGGCATTGGGTGGGGCAAGACGCCCTGGCCGCTGCCGAACGACTGGCCGCACACGTCGGCTATATTCATGTTAAAGCCGCAACCCTTGGCCCACGCGGCTGGCGCGCCATCGCCCTGGATGACACCGACGGCAGTTGGCGCGCAGTCCTGGCCCGCTTGCCGCAGGATGTGCCGCGCGGCATCGAGTTCCCACTACAGGGCAGCGATCTGGAGGCGGTAACCCGCCATTACGTGGATATGTTACGCGAGGAGCAGGCATGATGAGCACGCAAAATTCTTTAGATGTCGTAACGCTGGGTGAAGCCATGGCGATGTTTGTCGCGGCACAAACCGGCGATCTGGCCGAGGTTGAAAGCTTTACCAAGCGCATCGCCGGTGCCGAACTGAACGTGGCGATCGGGCTGGCCCGCCTGGGTCTGAACGTCGGCTGGGTCAGCCGGGTAGGTAACGACTCCTTTGGCCGTTTTACCCTGCAACAGTTGGCGAAAGAAAGGGTTAACGCCCTACGGGTCACCGTCGATGGCCGCTATCCAACCGGTTTTCAGCTGAAATCAAAAAATACCGATGGAACCGATCCCAGTGTGGAGTATTTCCGCAAAGGCTCCGCCGCCAGCCATCTGTCCACCGCCGACTTTGATCGCGACTATTTCGCCGGGGCGCGCCACCTACACCTGAGCGGGGTGGCTGCCGCCCTTTCTGCCGAGTCGCTGGAGCTGTGCCATTTCGCCGCCGCTGAGATGCGCGCCCTGGGCAAAACCATCTCCTTCGACCCCAACCTGCGCCCGGTGCTGTGGTCTAGCCGGGAGCTGATGATCGAACAGCTCAACAAGCTGGCCTGCGCGGCCGACTGGGTGCTGCCAGGGTTAAAAGAGGGCCAGATCCTGACCGGGCAATCCACCGCAGAAGGTATCGCCGATTTCTATCTGGAGCGCGGCGTACAGGCCGTGATCATCAAAACCGGGCCAGAGGGTGCCTGGTTTAAAACCGCCGCGGGTGACCAAGCTGCGGTCCCAGCGGTCAAAGTCACCAACGTGGTAGATACCGTCGGTGCCGGAGACGGATTCGCCGTGGGGACACTGAGCGCCCTGCTGGAAGGCAAAACACTGCTACAGGCGGTGCAACGCGGCAATAAGATCGGCTCTCTAGCCATCCAGGCCATCGGCGACAGCGAAGGGCTGCCAACCCGTGCCGCACTGGCGGAATAATAATTTGCTCCAATAAGCGCCCACCTCTGTCCCTACAACCGAGGCACGCCGTGAAAGCACAAACCCCAACGGATGGCTGTAAGCCACCGCTGGCGAAAAAACTCCACTGAAGGGTTACGAACATGAGTAAAGCAACTATTGCGGCTAAACGCTGGTGGTACATCATGCCCATCGTGTTTATCACCTACAGCCTGGCCTATCTGGATCGCGCCAACTTTAGCTTTGCCTCTGCCGCCGGGATTAATGACGATCTTGGCATCACCAAAGGCATGTCATCTCTGCTGGGTGCCCTGTTTTTCCTCGGCTATTTCTTCTTCCAAATCCCCGGCGCCATCTACGCCGAACGACGCAGCGTCAAGAAGCTGATTTTCTGGTGTTTGATCCTGTGGGGCGGCTGTGCCTCGCTGACCGGCATGGTCAGCAATATCCCGATGCTGGCAGCGATCCGCTTTATCCTCGGCGTGGTAGAGGCGGCGGTGATGCCCGCGATGCTGATATATATCAGCAACTGGTTTACCAAGTCTGAACGTTCCCGCGCCAATACCTTCCTGATCCTCGGCAATCCGGTCACGGTGTTGTGGATGTCGGTGGTTTCCGGCTACCTGATCCACGCCTTTGGCTGGCGTGAAATGTTTATCATCGAGGGGGTTCCTGCGGTGATCTGGGCATTTTGCTGGTGGGTGCTGGTTAAAGACAAGCCTTCACAGGTTGGCTGGCTGAGCGACCAGGAGAAGCTGGCACTGCAACAACAGCTGGCCGAGGAGCAGAAAGGCATCAAGGCGGTACGTAACTACGGCGAAGCCTTCCGCTCCCGTAACGTGATCCTGCTGTGTATGCAGTACTTTGCCTGGAGCATCGGCGTCTATGGCTTCGTGCTGTGGCTACCTTCAATCCTGCGCAGCGGTATGCAGATGGGGATGGTTGAAGCGGGCTGGCTGTCGTCGGTGCCCTATCTGGCCGCCACCATTGCGATGATCGTGGTTTCCTGGGCGTCGGACAAAATGCAGAACCGTAAGCTGTTTGTCTGGCCGCTGTTGCTGATCGGCGCACTGGCCTTCTTCGCCTCCTACGCCATTGGCCCGAACCACTTCTGGATCTCCTATGGCCTGCTGGTGGTCGCCGGTGCGGCAATGTATGCGCCTTACGGTCCGTTTTTCGCCATCATTCCGGAGATGCTGCCAAGAAACGTCGCCGGAGGTGCCATGGCGCTGATTAACAGCATGGGTGCACTAGGCTCCTTCTTCGGTTCCTGGTTCGTCGGCTACCTGAACGGGGCAACCGGCAGTCCGGCAGCCTCCTATATGTTTATGGCTATCGCGCTGCTGGCCTCGGTGGGGTTGACGCTAATCGTCAAGCCTGCACGTAACGAAGCTCAGCCACAAGTGGCCTAATCTTTCGAGTGAGGGGTCAGCCCTTCACTCTCCTGCAATATGTTATGTTGAACATCTCGTTCGCCAGATGGAGATTTTTTGATGAAGCCTGCAATCGTGTTGTACAAAAGTATTCCTGCCGATCTGCGTGCCAAGCTGGACCAGCACTTTACCGTTCATGCCTTTGACGGTCTGCAACTGGACAACGCCGCCTTCGATCAGGCGCTACAACAGGCCGAAGGCATCCTGGGTTCCGGCGGCAAGATTGATGCAGCCTTTTTGCAACGCGCCCCAAAACTGCGGGCGGCGTCCACCGTTTCCGTCGGTTACGACAACTTTGACGTTGCAGCGCTCAACGCCCACCGGGTGCTGTTGATGCATACCCCAACCGTGCTGACCGAAACCGTGGCCGATACCATCATGAGCCTGGTGTTGGCCACCGCACGCCGGGTGGTCGAGGTGGCCGAGCGGGTCAAAGCAGGGGAATGGCAGGGCAGCATCGGGCCTGACTGGTACGGCATCGATGTTCATCATAAAACCATCGGTATTCTCGGCATGGGCCGCATCGGCCTGGCGCTGGCGCAGCGTGCGCACTTCGGCTTTGGTATGCCGGTACTGTACAACGCACGCCGCCCCCATGAAGAAGCAGAGCAGCGCTTCAATGCCCGCCGTTGCGATCTTGATACGCTGCTGGCCGAGTCGGACTTCCTGTGCATTACGCTGCCGCTCACCGAGCAAACCTTCCATCTGATTGGCCGCGAACAGCTGGCGAAGATGAAGCAGAGCGGGATTTTGATCAACGCGGGGCGTGGCCCGGTGGTGGATGAGCAAGCGCTGATTGAAGCCTTACGAGACGGCACCATTCACGCCGCTGGATTGGACGTGTTCGAGCAAGAGCCGGTCGCGGTCGATTCGCCACTGCTGAAAATGGCCAACGTGGTGGCTTTGCCGCATATCGGTTCCGCCACCCATGAGACTCGCTATGGCATGGCCGAATGTGCTGTGGATAACCTGATTGCCGCCTTGACCTGTACGGTCACAGAAAACTGCGTTAACCCGCAGTTGCTGAACAAGTAACCCTGATGAGATGCCAGCGTTTACCAACTGGCATCTCATCAAAAGAACCTGTAAGCGTTTCACTATTACGCAGGTGCTTACGATGTTCGGCGATTTCCAGCAGTGATAATGGACTTTCGTCACTTACTACCCCATTAATCACAGCCTGACGGACAAACTCATCACTCACTTTCTGGTGTTCTAGCGGGTCGTTGAAAACCATAATAACCTCAGTTACCAGCGTTTCTCCGGCGGTCGCCTTCGGGTATGAAATACTCTAAGAATATGTATTTCCTTATTTTTAATCCGATAAGGGATCAAGTAAGGGAAAGTTTGCATGACAATTTCTCGGGTACCCATTACTCGACCAGGTCTTCCTAAAGCAGGTTGCGTAACCAGCAAGTTCACCGAGCGAACCACCTCTTTAGCAAATTCTGTCGCTACTTGCGGATCCTCTTGGTAAAGCCATTCATATTCATCATCAAAATTTGTTGCAGCTTTCCTTAGCCATTTAATTTTCATTGCTAATAGTCACCCCCATTTTCTTAAAACGGGCCGCCATTTCATCATCAGATGCAAAGTCACCATTATCGGCTTCAACGATTGCCTGTTGAATTTCAGCAACCTGCCATGCCTCGCGGTTTAAAAAATCCTGTATCGCCTGAGTCGCCAAAAATGATTTCGTTCTGCCGGTCGCTTCTGCTAAGGCTTCAAGCTGCTCACTGAGATCGTCGGATAGCCGAACAGACATCACGCTCATAAGTTTACCTCACACTACAATGTATACATGACAATATAGATTAAAAAACCAACAGCGCATAGTCAAATCTCTCCCCCTTCCCCCTCCGCCCCCAAATTCTTACCCTGGGAGGAGGCGATTTTTTCCCCATACCGCACACTGGGCTACCCTACGATAAAAACGCTTCCTGCCACGAGTAAGGAGAGCCTATGAAACGCCTGACCCTTCCCCTGCTGATGCTGCTTTCACCCGCAGCGCTGGCTAACTGGACGCTGCAAAGCTTCCCGGTCTTCAGCGAATCCACCAGCGGTATATTTACCAGCCAGGCAACCCTGGCCAAAGGCCAACTGCCGTTGCGGCTATATCAGAACCAACAGTGCTGGCAGCCCAGCGACACGGTTAAGCTGAACCAGACGTTGTCGCTGCAACCCTGTAGCGATAGCAATCCGGTCAGTTGGCGGCTATTTCGCGATGGCGATTATCAGGTACGGATCGACACCCGCAGCGGCACACCCACCTTGCAGCTCAGCCAGAAGGCCGAACCGGAAAAAACCGTCGCCGCCGTGGCCCGCACCTGCCAACGCTGGGATGGCCAACCGATCACGATCGCGGTGAAGGACACCTTTGCCGAAGGCGAAACGGTGCGCGATTTTTACTCGGGCCAGACCGCCACGGTGGTTCAGGGCCAGGTCACCCTACAACCGGCGGCCAACAGCGGGGGGCTGCTATTGCTGGAATCAGCCAATACGCCGCCACAGGCAGCTTTCAACTGGCACAACG
Organism: Serratia silvae; assembly: GCF_023282985.1. Taxonomy (GTDB): domain Bacteria; phylum Pseudomonadota; class Gammaproteobacteria; order Enterobacterales; family Enterobacteriaceae; genus Chania; species Chania silvae. Next base: position 283,368 of record NZ_JAGQDC010000004.1, read on the forward strand.
CCACGGTCTATTTTGTGCTGACCGATCGCTTTGAAAACGGCAACCCGGCCAACGATCACAGCTATGGCCGCCACGGCGATGGCATGCAGGAGATCGGCACCTTCCACGGCGGCGACCTCGCCGGATTGACGAGAAAGCTGGATTATCTGCAACAGCTGGGGGTCAACGCCCTGTGGATCAGTTCCCCGTTGGAGCAGATCCACAGCTGGGTCGGCGGCGGTACCAAAGGGGATTTCCCACATTATGCCTATCACGGTTACTACCATCAGGACTGGACCAAGCTCGATGCCAATATGGGCAACGAGCAGGATCTGCGTAATCTGGTAGAACAGGCACATCTTCGTGGGATCCGCATCCTGTTTGACGTGGTGGTCAATCACGTCGGCTATGCCACGCTGGCCGATATGCAGCAGTTTCAGTTCGGCTCGCTGTACCTGAAGGCAGACGAAGCCGCAAAAACCCTCGGCAAAAACTGGGGCGATTGGCAACCGGGGCCAGGCCAGAACTGGCACAGCTTTAACGACTACATCAACTTCAGCGATAAAGCGGGCTGGAGCCAATGGTGGGGGAAAAACTGGATCCGCACCGATATCGGCGATTACGACTCACCGGGCTTTGACGACCTGACCATGTCACTGGCTTTCCTTCCGGACATCAAAACTGAAGCCCCTGGAGCCAGCGGCCTACCGCTGTTCTTCCGCCATAAACCTGATACCGCAGCGCGCGAAATCCCAGGAGCCACCACCCGCGATTATCTGTCGGTCTGGCTCAGCCAATGGGTGCGCGACTACGGCATTGACGGTTTCCGCATTGATACCGCCAAGCACGTCGACAAACCCACGCTGGACCTGCTAAAGCAGCGTGCCACCGAGGCGCTGGCAGAGTGGAAAGCGGCTAATCCCAAGCAGGCATTGGATAATGCGCCGTTCTGGATGACCGGTGAAGCCTGGGGCCACGGGGTGATGAAAAGCGATTATTACCAGCACGGCTTCGATGCGATGATCAACTTCGATTTTCAGGATCAGGCCGCGCAGGCGCTGGGCTGCTTCTCCAATATCGATGCCACCTATCAGCAAATGGCGGACAGGCTGCAGGGCTTCAACGTGCTGAGCTATATTTCCTCGCACGACACTCGCCTGTTCTTCGCCAGCGATGCCAAAGGTTCGTTGCCTTTGCAGCAACGAGCAGCAGACCTTCTGTTATTGGCTCCGGGCGCGGTACAGATTTATTACGGTGATGAAAGCGGCCGGCCGTTTGGCCCTACCGGTTCCGATCCTTTACAAGGCACGCGCTCGGATATGAACTGGGGTGAACTGCAAGGAGCCAAAGCGCCGTTGTTGGCACATTGGCAGCGGCTAGGCCAGTTCCGCGAGCGCCACCCAGCAGTCGGTGCCGGTACGCAGCAATCTCAACAAACGCCTCATTACTATGCCTTTAGCCGCCAGCATGAAGGCGATAAGGTGATGGTGGTATGGGCTGGCGATCGGTCGCAATAATTCAGCGCGTTATGCTGTAAAAAGCCCGCCGAGCAACATCTATACCCGGAGGGCAAGATATCAGCCGCATTGCACCCGCTTTTATCTGGCGGTATGGTGGGCGTCTACCCGCTTACAACTATATTGCAGCAGCTATGAATTTTTCACTTTTCGGCGACAAATTTACCCGTTACGCGGGCATCACCCGCTTGATGGACGATCTGAATGAAGGCCTGCGCACGCCAGGTGCCATCATGCTTGGCGGCGGTAACCCGGCGCAAATCCCAGAGATGGCCAGCTACTTCAAACAGCTGTGCCAAGAGATGCTCGATCAAGGCAAGCTGACCGAGGCTCTGTGCAACTACGACGGCCCGCAAGGCAAAGACGCCCTGCTGAAAGCGCTGGCTACCATGCTGCAAGAAGAGCTTGGCTGGCAGATCGAACCACAGAATATTGCTCTAACAAATGGCAGCCAGAGCGCGTTTTTCTACTTGTTTAACCTGTTCGCTGGTCGCTACGCCGACGGCACTCGCCGCCGCGTGCTGTTCCCGCTGGCACCAGAATATATTGGCTATGCCGATTCCGGGCTTGATGAAGGGCTGTTTGTCTCCGCCAAGCCCAATATCGAACTACTGCCAGATGGCCAGTTCAAGTATCACGTCGATTTTGAGCATCTGAACGTCGGTGACGACATCGGCATGATCTGCGTGTCGCGCCCCACCAACCCGACCGGCAACGTGATCACCGACGAAGAGCTGATGAAGCTCGATCTTTTGGCGCAGCAGCGTGATATTCCACTGGTGATCGATAACGCTTACGGCGTACCGTTCCCCGGCATTATTTTCAGCGAAGCCACACCGCTGTGGAACCCGAATATCATCCTGTGTATGAGCCTGTCAAAACTGGGCCTGCCTGGTTCACGCTGTGGCATCGTGATCGCCGACGAGAAGGTCATCACCGCGCTGACCAATATGAACGGCATTATCAGCCTCTCCCCTGGCAGCATTGGCCCGGCGCTGGCCACTGAGATGATTGAGCGTGGTGATCTGCTGCGTTTATCCGACGAGGTGATCCGGCCGTTTTACAAGCAGCGGGTCGAGCAGACCATCGGCATTATTCGCCGCTACCTGTCACCGGAGCGCTGCCTGATCCATAAGCCGGAAGGTGCCATCTTCCTCTGGTTGTGGTTCAAGGATCTGCCCATCACCACCGAGCTACTGTATCAACGGCTGAAAAAGCGTGGCGTATTGATGGTGCCAGGCCACTACTTCTTCCCGGGGCTGGAACATGAATGGCAGCATACGCATCAATGTATGCGCATGAACTATGTCCCTAATCCGGAAGATATTGAGCGTGGCGTGATGATCCTGGCCGAAGAGGTTGAGCGCGCGCATCAAGAAGCATAGCCAGTTGAGATTTTGTCAGCAGTATCTTGGGGCTCCGCTTGCGGAGCCCCTTTTTGCTGGCTACATCGCCCAGAACAGCACCGCCAGCAGCTGAGGTGACATAATGCGCAGGAACATTGCCAGCGGATAGACAGTGGCATAAGAGAGCGCCGCAGCGCCGCTGGTAGGGTGCAGGCCGTTGGCAAAGGCCAGCGCCGGTGGATCGGTCATTGAGCCAGCCAGCATGCCGGAGAGCGTCAGGTAGTTCATCTTACCCACCACCCTCGCCAGAATACCTACGCTGATCAGCGGGATCGAGGTGATTAATGCACCGTAACCGACCCACGCCAGCCCATCGCCATGCAACAGGGTTTCAATAAAGTTGCCGCCAGACTTCAGGCCAACCACGGCCAGGAACAGCACGATACCCAGTTCACGCAGCGCCAGGTTGGCACTTGGCGGCATAAACCAGTACAGCTTGCCGATGCTGCCGATACGCCCCAAGATCAAGGCCACCACCAGCGGACCACCGGCCAACCCCAACCGCAAGGCCGCCGGGAAACCGGGGATAAACAGCGGAATAGATCCCAACAGCACCCCAAGGCCAATACCAATAAATACCGGCAGCATCTGCACCTGTTGCAGCTTCTGCTGGGCGTTACCGACAATCGCCGCCACCGCCTCGATAGATTCTGGCCGCCCCACCAGGTTGAGGATATCCCCGAACTGCAGCGTAACATTGCCGCCTGCTACCAGCTCGACCCCAGCACGGTTGAGGCGCGAGACCACCACTTCATATTTCTGTTTCAGCTCCAGATCGCGGATTTTTTTACCCAGCACCTTTTCGTTGGTCACTACCGCACGAACCACTTGCAGTGAAGTCCCCCGGGTGGAGAGCGAAACGTCGACTTCCTCGCCAATCACCAGCCGGGCGTTTTCCAGCTTTTCGCGCTTGCCGACCAGGTGCAGAAAATCCCCCAGTTCCAGCGTTTCGTGCGGAGCGGGCACCATCAGTAAATCGCCCCGCTTCAGGCGTGAACAAATGATATCGTCGCTGTTGAGTAGCGGTACATTCTTGATGGCCATACCTTGCAGATTGGGGTTACGCACCGCCACGTTCATGGTCTGCAACAGTTCGCGATTACTCCCCAGGCTATCTTCAAACTCCTGCGCTTCCTTATCGATATTGATGCGAAAGAACAGCCGGATCAGCCACATCACCAGCAGAATGCCGCAAATACCGAACGGGTAGGCCATCGCATAGCCCATCCCCATGCGATTAACCAGCGCCGGATCGGAACCCAGATCGGTGAGTATCTGCTGCCCGGCACCGAGCGCCGGGGTATTGGTAACCGCGCCGGAGAACACACCGAGAATGATTGGCAACGGCACAGCAAACAGCTTATGGACAATCGCCGCCACCACGCCGCCCACCAGCACCAGCAGAATGGCGAAGCCATTGAGCTTGAGGCCGGAAACGCGCAGGGACGAGAAGAAACCAGGGCCAACCTGAATACCGATGGTGTAAACAAACAGGATCAGACCGAACTCCTGAATAAAGTGCAGCATGTCGCCGTTAAGAGTGATTTGGTAAGTTTGTGCAAAGTGCCCGACGATGATGCCACCGAACAAGACGCCGCCTATCCCTAAACCCACGCCATACACTTTCCAGTTGCCGATCCATAACCCGAGAATAGCCACCAACGCCAACATGCTGACGGTCAGGGCGATATCACTCATACGTCACATCCTTACCCAAAGTTTAACAATCACTATGCAATTAAACACCTGCAATCATTAGGGATTCTGACATAAGGCGCGGGGGGGTAATGTGGGGTATGCCACAGAATGCAACGGGGGAGGCCCGAATGGACCTCCCCCGCAAGTTTTTGTTTTTTTTCAGCCGGTTATTTGGCTTCCAGCCCCGGGGTGCTACCGATGTTGATGCGTTGTGGCTGCAAAGCTTCCGGTACGTGGCGTACCAGATCGATGTGCAGCAGGCCGTTTTCAAATTTGGCTTCGGCCACTTGCAGGTGCTCTGCCAAGGTAAAGGTCAAGGTGAACTCTTTGCACACCAGCCCCTGATGCAGATACTCCACCTGTTTTTCCGGCGGTGTGGGGTTGCCACGCACGGTCAGGCGCGGGCCTTCCACTTCAATATCCAGTTCGCTTTGTTTGAACCCGGCTAACGCCAGGGAAATGCGATAGTGGTTATCGTCGCTTTTCTCAATGTTGTAGGGCGGGAACCCTTGCGGCTCCTGGCCTCCCATCGAGCTGGCCAGCTTGTCAAAACCGATCCATTGACGCAAAAGTGGGGATAAATCGTAGTTACGCATAGTATAAACTCCTTCCAAGAAGCGAGATTTTTACCCGTTGCCTTTCAAACCACAGCGTTATTATCTGCACTTGCTCACCCAAAAGTAAGCGCCTGGGGCTGAGCAAGCTGGTCGCCTAGCTGCGGCTTGAAATTCATAGGGTAAATCAAACATTGCCCCCTAACGGCAGGCACGGTGATACAACAACAATTACTTAATTTCGATCCGACGTGGCTTTAACGTTTCCGGCACGATACGTTCCAGATCGATATACAGCAGGCCGTTTTCCAGTTTGGCGCCTCTAATTTGAATATGCTCGGCCAGCTGGAATTTACGTTCAAAGTTACGCTCGGCAATGCCTTGATATAAATAGGTTTTTTCAGCAGGTTCGTTGGTATGAGCCCCGCGCACAATCAACAGATTGTCTTGCGTGGTGATTTCCAGTTCCTGCTCGGCAAACCCGGCCACCGCGATGGCAATGCGGTAATGATTTTCATCAACCAGCTCAACGTTGTACGGCGGATAACCACCGTTACCCTGGCTTTGGCCGGCCTCAAGGGCGTTGAACAGGCGATCAAAACCGATCGCGGAACGGTACAGCGGGGAAAGATCAAAGTTGCGCATAACACAGCCTCCTAAGGCACTTCAGCGAGGTTGATAATTCAGCCTTCCATCATGGACAGGCTACGAGGCTTGAATTCCCTTACGGCAAATTCTTAATTTGGCCTTGTAAAGAAGATGGGGTTTGCTTTCCACATTTCAACTGGCGATGATTAAATTATTGCCAACGGAAACGGCGAAAATTTGTTTATCACGTACACTCAAAGTGAGAGAGCCGCCACCGTGCGGAGTTTTGCATCTTTTAATGCTTTGACTGGATGTTATACACCCTATGGATTTCAAGCTGCAGCTAGGCGACAAGCTTACTCACCCCAGGCGCTTACTTTTCGTAAGTGACTGGGGTGAGTAAAGTGCAGGTAACAACGCTGCAGCTTGAAAGACGACGGGTATAAATCAGCAAATTTCAGGGGATGTGCCCCTTCAGGATGGACGAATGGTACCAATAAAAAAAATGATAGCCACCGGTTGCCTGCTGCTGACCACTAACGGTTGCTCCAGCGTAGCCAGCCACACCGGGGCCGACCAGGGCTATTACTCCGGTACGCGCGCCAATGTAGATATGATGAAGAGCGAAGATACCAGTTGGGCCATGATTCCCTTGTTGGCAATCGACCTGCCCCTGTCGGCGGCGATGGACACCCTTTTGCTGCCTTACGACTACCTGCGCTCAGGCAGCGATAAAGCGGCAGCCTCACCCAAAGCCCGTATCCAGCATGACGAAGAACAAAATCTGGCTGCCAGCGGCAATCCAGGCCAGGGTATGGCAACCTCGCCAACATCTGCCGGGCTGTAGTTAAGCCGCCACTACAAAAATCTGGTTGAATCCAGCGACTTCACGCATAAAGGCCACCTGTTTGCCGTCCGGTGAGAACACCACGGCGTCCCCCTGTGGGGGCTGCGCAGTCCGTTTGGTCAAGCGCTGCATATTGCCGTTAGCGATATCGCACAGCATCACGCTGTTATCACACACCAGCGCAATCGCCCCCCCCTGCGGATGCCAACTGAAGGCCGACTGGATACTGTGTTCCCCCTGCGTGACCTGGTGTGCTTCCCCACCGTTGGGAGAGAGGGTCCACAGTTGCACAATGCCCCGATCGTCTTGCATCAGGAAGGCGATGGCGCTGCCATCAGGCGAACTACGCAACCAATGGCGTGGCGTGGTGGCAACCCCTGGATATTTGCGTTGGCCGGTATAGGTTAACCGCCGTTGTTGAACCCCCAACGGTGGCGCAGGTAAGGTCGTTGCCGTTCCCTGCAAGGGAGCATCTCCGGCTTTAGCATAGTCGGCATTGTTTTCCGGCAAATCCACCACAAACACTTCCGGCAGCTTTTCCCCCTGCTGCGAGAGGGTATCGCCGATAAACGCCAACGCCCAACGCTGGCGGCTGCCATCGGGTTTGCTATAGCCTTGCAGGCCAATCCAGCCTTCTTCATAAGCCCGATTGATTTGATCGCTGCCCGGCTGCGGGGTTGGCGTCGTTGCGCTGACCACTACGCAGTAGTGGCTACCGTCATATTCACGCGGATGCTGCTTAGGGGGATTCACGCCCTGCAACGGCACCGCGACGCCAACATTGCGTAAATCCAGTGCTGGATCGAGTTCGTGCATCACATGATCGTTATAGGTGAAGCTCAGGCGGCTGGCATCCGGGCTGAAGACGTGAACATGGGTACCTCCACGCAGCGCGCCAGGGGTATAAGGAGCAGTAATGTCCAATGCGTCGAGGGTGATCGCCAATTCACGATCCGGCTCGCTGACGATCACGCCACGGCGATGGTGGAAATCATAATGCCAGTGGCTGTCCGGGTGTTCCGGCCCATGGATAAACGCATAGCGCACTGGCGCATCTGGGCTCACCGTCACCACTCCAACATGGGCACCCTGCTGCGCCCGATAAACCACTTCCACCTGGCCGCTGGCAACGTTCACCCGCTCAATGCTCAGCCCGGTAAAGGACGCACCGCTTGGCCGTACATCATACGCCAGCCATTGGCTGCACGGCGTCCAGACGTTAATGTTGGTGAGCTGATGACCTCGCAGATCAAAAGTCAGCTGTCGTTCCTGATGGCTCATGGCGGCTCCTGTATACCGGCTGGCATAGAACCGCCATAGTACCCGATCGGCCAACCCGTTTCACATCACCCAGGTTTGGGGGACCTGGCTTTTTGTTGTTCATACCAAGGTTGTTTTTTAACTTGTTGTCATTTACAACGATCCTAGACATTAACCGTGCTCCGCCGAAAACCTTTAGGAATCACTATGAGAAACCTGTTCGATGAGATCGCTTCCGCGCACCAGCAGTTGCGCCCGCAAGTGCGCGTCACTCCCTTGGAACGCAGCGTATTGCTTTCGCAGCAATTAGGCTGCGAACTGTATCTAAAATGCGACCATCTGCAGCATACCGGTTCGTTCAAGTTCCGCGGGGCGAGCAACAAGCTGCGCCTGTTGAGCAATGAACAACGCCAGCAAGGGGTGATTGCGGCCTCTACCGGCAATCACGGTCAGGCCATTGCGCTGGCAGGCAAACTGATGGGGGGGAACGTCACAGTCTATGCTCCAGAAAGCGCCGCCACTATCAAGCTCGATACCATCCGCGCGCTGGGAGGTCGGGTCGAATTAGTGCCTGGTGATGCGCTGAATGCCGAATTGGTCGGTGAAAAAGCCGCTCGCGAGCAGCATAAAACCTATATCTCTCCTTATAACGACGCCGAAGTGATTGCCGGGCAAGGCACCTGTGGCATGGAAATGGTAGAACAGCAACCCGATTTGGACGCGGTCTTCATTGCCGTCGGCGGCGGTGGCTATATTGCGGGTATTGGCACTGTCTTAAAAAAATTGTCGCCAAAAACGCAGATCGTGGCCTGTTGGCCAGAAAATGCCACCAGCATGTACAGCGCCTTGGAAGCTGGGCATATCCACCCGGTGGAAGAGCAAGATACCCTGTCTGATGGCACGGCGGGCGGTGTCGAACCTGATGCGATCACCTTTCCACTTTGCCAGCAGGTGATCGACCGGAAGGTGCTGGTCAGCGAAGAGGAAATCAAGCGCGCCATGCGTATGATCGCCACCAGCGACCGATGGATTATCGAAGGCGCTGCCGGTGTAGCGTTGGCTGCCGCCTGCAAATTGGCTCCCGAGTTTCAGGGTAAAAAAGTGGCGGTAGTGTTATGCGGGAAAAATATCGTGCTGGAAAAATACTTGAAGGCTATCGGTAATAACTGAGTAGAAGGGCGCACATGCGCGCCCCTATGCTTGCCACAAGAAGTAAGCCTGCCCGTTGAGAGCTGGCGACCTACAGCACAAACTTCTCCACCGCGCGAGCTACGCCGTCTTCAGTATTGGCGCCGGTCACATGCTGGGCAATTTCTTTTAATTCTGGAATGGCATTGCCCATCGCCACACCCAGCCCAGCATACTCAATCATCGCAATATCATTAGCCTGATCGCCGAGCGCCATCACATTTTCCTGCTTGATGCCCAAATGTTCGGCCAGCATTCTGACACCCGCGCCCTTATCAACATTCTTATGCAGGATTTCCAGGAAGTAAGGGGCACTTTTCATAATGGTGTAGCGATCCCAGGCTTCTGCGGGCAAGCGGGCTATCGCGCTGTCCAGTAAGGCTGGCTCATCAATCATCATCACCTTCGGGAAACGCATGGTGCGATCCATCTCTTCCACGCTGCGGTATTTCAGCGGGATACCGGTCATTTGCGACTCATGGACGGTATATTTGCCAATATCCTTATTCGGCGTGTAGAGGGTATCGAAATCAAACGCTTGGTAATGAACACCAAACTCCCGTGCCAACTGCTCAAAATAGAGGTAGTCGTCAAAGCCGAGGGTTTCTTGCAACACGCAGGCCCCATCCACCGCCTTCAGCACCAGGGCACCGTTATAGGTGATGCAGAAATCGCCCTCACCCTGAATATCCAACTGACGCAGGTAGTCCTGCACGCCAACATAAGGCCGCCCGGTAGCCAGCACCACATGCACGCCTTTAGCGCGCGCAGCGGTCAGCGCCTGCTTTACCGCTGGCGTAATCTGGTGCTGCGGATTGAGCAGCGTGCCGTCCATATCAATTGCAATCAGTTCAATAGCCATTCGAGCGTCTCCCAGTGGTTTTGTCTCATGCTAACGCGTTTCAGCCTGCCATGTTAGTGCTAAAAACGGCATAAAAAAATCCGCGCGAGCGAACCGGCGCGGACTTTTAATTGCCAGATAAGGCGTTAGATATCGATATTCGCCGCTTTCAGGGCGTTTTCTTCGATAAAGGCACGACGTGGTTCAACCGCATCGCCCATCAGGGTGGTGAACAGCTGGTCTGCCGCAATGGCGTCTTTCACCGCCACGCGTAGCATACGCCGCTGATCGGGATCCATGGTGGTTTCCCACAGCTGGTCCGGGTTCATTTCGCCCAGCCCTTTATAGCGCTGGATCGACAGGCCACGGCGCGACTCTTTCACCAGCCACTCCAACGCCTGTTCGAAGCTGTCTACCGGCTGGCGACGTTCGCCGCGTTCGATATAGGCATCTTCTTCCAACAGGCCGCGCAGTTTTTCGCCCAGCGCGCAGAGCCTGCGGTATTCACCACCGCGGATAAATTCAAAATCCAGCGGGTAGTCAGTATCGACACCATGTGTACGGATACGCAACACCGGTTCGAACATCTGGCGCTCACGGTTTTCAACCAACACAGAACTGTAGCTGCTACCGTGCTGCTCGTTATCGTTAAGCAATTTCACCAGCGATTCGATCCAGCTTTCCACCTTGGCACGGTCGCCCAGATCGTCTTCGTTCAAGGTTGGCTGGTAGATCAGGTTGTTCAGCAACGCACGCGGGTAGCGGCGTTCCATCCGGCCAATCTGCTTCTGGACACTGTAATGTTCAGCCACCAGCTTCTCTAACGGTTCACCCGCCAAGGCTGGTGCAGAACCGTTGGTGTGCAGGGTCGCGCCGTCGAGGGCGATGGAGATCTGATACTGATCCATCGCTTCGTCGTCTTTGATGTACTGTTCCTGCTTGCCTTTTTTCACCTTGTACAGCGGCGGCTGAGCAATATACACATGGCCACGCTCGATGATTTCCGGCATCTGACGATAGAAGAAGGTCAACAGCAGCGTACGGATGTGCGAGCCGTCGACGTCGGCATCGGTCATGATAATGATGCTGTGATAACGCAGTTTGTCCGGGTTGTATTCGTCACGGCCAATGCCACAGCCCAGCGCGGTGATCAGCGTGGCAACTTCCTGTGAAGACAGCATCTTGTCGAAGCGGGCTTTCTCAACGTTGAGGATTTTCCCTTTCAGCGGCAAGATCGCCTGATTCTTACGGTTACGGCCCTGCTTGGCTGAGCCGCCCGCGGAGTCCCCTTCCACCAGGTAGAGTTCGGACAACGCCGGGTCACGTTCCTGACAGTCAGCCAATTTACCTGGCAGACCAGCCAAATCCAACGCGCCTTTACGGCGGGTCATTTCACGTGCTTTACGCGCCGCTTCACGAGCACGGGCCGCATCGATGATTTTACCGACCACGATCTTGGCGTCCGATGGGTTTTCCATCAGGTAATCGACCAGTTTCTCGTTCATCAGTGATTCGACCGCCGTTTTCACTTCCGAAGACACCAGCTTGTCTTTGGTCTGGGAAGAGAATTTAGGATCGGGCACTTTCACCGAAACCACGGCAATCAGACCTTCACGCGCATCGTCACCGGTGGCGCTGATCTTGGACTTTTTGCTGTAGCCTTCTTTATCCATGTAGGTGTTCAGGGTACGGGTCATCGCGGCACGGAAGCCGGCCAGGTGAGTCCCCCCATCACGCTGCGGGATGTTGTTGGTGAAGCAGTAGATGTTTTCCTGGAAACCATCGTTCCACTGCAGTGCCACTTCCACACCGATATCGTCTTTCACGGTTGAGAAGTAGAACACCGTTGGGTGGATCGGGGTTTTGTTCTTGTTCAGGTATTCAACGAACGCCTTGATACCGCCTTCGTAATGGAAGTGGTCTTCTCTGTCGTTGCGCTTGTCTTTCAGGCGAATAGAAACGCCCGAGTTAAGGAACGACAGTTCACGCAGGCGCTTGGCCAGAATGTCGTACTCAAACTCGGTGTTATTGGTAAAGGTCTGGAAGCTCGGCCAGAAACGCAGGGTGGTACCAGTCTGGTCGGTTTCACCGACGACTTTCAGCGGAGCCTGCGGTTCACCATGCCTGTAGGTTTGCTCATGGACCTTGCCTTCGCGGCGGATCACCAGTTCCAGCTTTTCTGACAGGGCGTTAACAACCGAAACGCCTACGCCGTGCAGACCGCCGGAAACCTTATAAGAGTTGTCGTCAAACTTACCGCCGGCATGCAGTACGGTCATGATGACCTGCGCCGCAGACACCCCTTCCTCTTCGTGGATACCGGTTGGGATACCACGGCCATCATCCTGCACCGAGACAGAGTTGTCGGCGTGGATCGTCACCTGAATGTCGCTACAGTGGCCAGCGAGTGCTTCGTCGATAGCGTTGTCCACGACCTCGAATACCATGTGGTGCAGACCGGTGCCGTCATCAGTATCACCGATATACATGCCCGGACGCTTACGTACCGCATCCAGCCCTTTTAATACCTTGATACTTGAGGAGTCATAAGAATTCGACATCAACGTTTCTCGCTCATTTTAGTCCTGTGGTTGAACCTCTATTTTACCTTGTTCCACGCGGAACATCTTGCCCTTTTCACCCATCATGTCGGTTACTTGTTCAGCGCTTACCGCACTGACAAATACCTGAGCCTGGGTGGCTTTCAGGCGATCGGCCAGCAACCGGCGACGGCCGGTGTCCAGCTCGGAGGCAAAATCATCAATCAGATACAGGCAACGCCGCCCGCTCTGGCGGGTGAGAAACTCACCCTGCGCCAAGCGCAATGCGCACATCAGCAGTTTAAGCTGACCGCGCGATAACAAATCCTCTACCGGCGTGCCTTCGGCACGAATGCGGAAGTCCGCTTTATGCGGCCCCACTGCGGTATAGGTTAACGCCCTGTCGCGCTCAAACTGGCGCTCCAGCAGTTCTCCGTAGTCGCTCTCTTTGTCCCAGCCGCGCTGGAAAGAGAAACTCAGGGCAAATTCGGGCAAAAACTGCGCGCAGGTCGCGGTGATATCCGCGGCGATTGCGTCGCTGTAAGCTGCCCGCCACTCGCTGATACGCTCTGCCAACGGGATCAGTTCCTGATCCCAGGCGCGGATCTGCGCATAGCGATTGACCTGGCGCAGCGCGGCATTGCGCTGCTTCAGTAACCTTTTCAGGTTGCTCCAGGCAGTGAAAAAACCGGATTCGTTGTGAAAACAACCCCAGTCCAGGAAAGCACGCCGATACTTCGGCCCGCCATTAAGCAGGGTAAAACCTTCGGGAGTGATCAACTGCATGGGCAGTAGCTGTGCCAGCTCTGCCACCTTATGCCCATCGCTGCCATCGATGCGCACTTTGCTATCACCCTGACGGCTTTTACTTAGTCCTACCGATAATTCGCGCCCACTGCCTTCGATCCGGCCATGCAACACAAACTCCGGCTGATCGTGGCGGATCACTCGCCCAGCCTGCAGGCTGCGAAACGCGCGCCCATGACCAAGGGTATAAACCGCCTCCAGCACGCTAGTCTTGCCGCTGCCGTTTGCCCCCACCAGGAAGTTAAACCCCGGCGCAGGCGCCAGATCGGCAGCTTCGATATTGCGGAAATCTTTAATCAGTAAGCGCGTCAGAGCCATACTGTAGTTGTCTTAATCATCTAACAATCCAGGGCGTTATCGTCGCAGGTCATTTGCGTGCGGCCAGCGCACAGCAACCGCAGCGTACTTAAAGTACGTGAGGATTGCGAGCACTGCCCAATCGCAAAGGGGCAAGTAAGATAGCCCGATAATTTCTACAGTCGCATTGGCATGACGACGTAGGCGGCAGACTTACTGGCACCGTCCTCGATCTGCACGCTGGAGACGGAATCGGTCAGCAGCAGGCGCACATCTTCACACTTGAGCGCGTTCAGCACGTCCAGCACATAGCTGACGTTGAAACCAATTTCCATCTCGGTGCCATCATAGCTGACATCAAGGATTTCTTCCGCCTCTTCCTGTTCCGGGTTGTTGGCGGTGATCTTGAGCTGGTTTTGGCTGACGTACAGGCGCACACCGCGGAACTTTTCGTTCGACAGAATAGCCGCACGGGCAAACGCCTGCTTGAGCAGGTCACAACCCGCTTCCAGCGTTTTGTCCGGGTTCTTCGGCAATACGCGGCGATAATCAGGGAAACGGCCATCAACCAGCTTGGAGGTGAAGATAAAATCACCTACGTGAGCGCGGATGTTGTTGCTGCCAATCTGCACCCGTAGCGGCGTATCACCACCGTCCAGCAAGCGAACCAGCTCCATCACCCCTTTACGCGGCACGATCACCGAATGCGTAGGCAACTGCTGGCCAATCGGCATCGAACACACCGCCAGGCGGTGGCCATCGGTAGCCACGGTACGCAGCTCTTCCCCTTCGGTTTCAAACAGCATACCGTTCAGGTAATAGCGCACATCCTGATGAGCCATCGAAAACTGGGTGGCCTCAATCAGGCGCTTTAACGTCGCCTGCGGCAAGGTGAACTCCACCTCGCTCTGCCAATCATCCAGATTCGGGAAGTCTATCGCTGGCAGCGTGGACAGCGAGAAACGGCTGCGGCCAGAACGCACCAGCATACGGCCACCTTCAAGGATCACCGTAATCTCCGCACCTTCCGGCAGGCCACGGCAGATATCAAAGAATTTACGCGCGGGGACGGTCGTCGCGCCCGCTTCATGGGGCTGAGACAGGGCAACGCGGGCCACCATCTCCATCTCCAGATCGGTACCTGTCAGCAACAGGGAACCTTCCGTCACCTGCAGCAGCAGGTTACCCAGAATTGGCAGCGTCGGGCGGCCACCCAGTGGGCTGCTCACCTGTTGCAGCGGTTTTAGCAGATGCTCACGTTCAACGATAAATTTCATATGGGCTATGACGACAATGTTCTGATTAAATTGGAGAAATCTTCTTTGATGTCGTGACTTTCCTCACGCAGCTGCTCGATCTTCCGGCAGGCGTGCAACACCGTAGTATGGTCGCGGCCACCAAACGCATCGCCGATTTCTGGCAGGCTGTGGTTGGTGAGCTCTTTTGCCAATGCCATCGCCATCTGGCGCGGGCGGGCAACCGAGCGCGAACGCCGTTTAGACAGCAGGTCCGCGATTTTGATTTTGTAGTACTCGGCCACCGTCTTCTGAATATTGTCGATGGTGACCAGCTTTTCCTGCAACGCCAGCAGATCCCGCAGCGCTTCACGCACGAAATCGATGGTGATGGCACGGCCAGTAAAGTTGGCGTTGGCGATCACCCGGTTCAGCGCCCCTTCAAGCTCACGCACGTTGGAACGTAGGCGTTTGGCGATAAAGAACGCCACTTCGCCTGGCAGACGGATATCGTTCTCATCAGCCTTTTTCATCAGGATCGCCACGCGGGTTTCCAGTTCCGGCGGCTCGATCGCCACCGTCAGGCCCCAGCCGAAGCGGGATTTCAAGCGATCCTCCACCCCGTTGATCTCTTTTGGATAGCGATCCGAGGTCAGGATGATCTGTTGATTACCTTCCAACAGGGCGTTAAAGGTATGGAAGAACTCTTCCTGTGAACGCTCTTTGTTGGCAAAGAATTGAATATCATCGATCAGCAACGCATCCACCGAACGGTAGTAGCGTTTGAATTCTTCAATGGCGTTATTTTGCAGCGCCTTGACCATGTCCTGCACGAAGCGTTCCGAATGCATATAGACCACTTTGGCATTGGCCTTACGCGCCATGATGCCATTGCCTACTGCATGCAACAGGTGCGTTTTACCCAGGCCAGTACCGCCATACAGGAACAGTGGGTTATAAGCGCCCCCTGGATTGTCTGCCACCTGCCGCGCCGCAGCACGAGCCAGCTGGTTAGACTTACCCTCAACGAAGTTATCGAAGGTGTGCTTGGGGTTGACGTTGGAACGATAGGAAAGCTCAGGCGGCGGTGCCGCGTTGTCCCAGCTTGGGCGGGACGGTGCAGCCGTGCGCACCACCGGGGCTACCGGAGCGCTGTTGACGCTGGCCATCACAGGCTGGCTGAGGGTTTGTGTCAGTGGTTTGCTGCCCACCTCAAAACGCAACAGCGGCGCATCCGTACCGCAGAAATCATTCAACAGGCCATTGATATTGTTTAAGTACTTATCGCGAACCCAATCCAGCACAAAGCGATTGGGCGCATACAGCGCCAGGGTATTGTCACTCAGTTCCGCCTGCAATGGGCGTATCCACATACTAAATTCTGTGGCAGGTAACTCATCCTGCAATCGGGCAAGACACTGCTGCCAAAGCGAAAGTGACACGGCGGACTCCACTCGAACAAGATCAATAAAAAGAAAAGAATCAGGCTACTTTTTTATAACTCATGATTTTTGACACACGCCCGGTATCGGCTGAAAAACCTGTAGGGTATGCGAACCGCCTTTCACGGTTTACGCCCTTAACGATCCTGATTTCGGATCGTGATCGGAATGACGGATCATAGCGCAATCCGAGCAAGAGATCCTCCCCTTCATCACAGATTAGATCCATTTTATCCACAGCCCATGAAGAGTGCCTAGTTTTTAACCAACCCAGGATCGACACCGATGAGATCTGAGCCTGTCAGGCCGTGTTTTAGCGCATTTCACAGGTTATACCCGGTTATCCACGAGGATCCTTGCAGAAAACACGCAGGATCGTACGGAGATCCTTGTGATTTACCCCCGAGTCCGTATAATCTTCGCCCACGTGTGATACCTGGTTCCTTAATGGTGAGTCATTTAGCCAAGACAGGATTCTGCGGTGACCACGGGCCAACACCGGATTTTACTCCGAATTGGCAGACAACCAGGTAGGCTAGCGCGATGTGAATTGACTCAGGACTGTACAATTATTACAATCCCGCCTCTTTATGTATTGCGATTGAGGCGTCGGTCATCTTCACGCCGAGTAGCCAAACGCATTTGACTTATCAGTATTTCATTTAAGTTTAGGTAGAAATCGCTATGAAACGCACTTTCCAACCGTCCGTACTGAAGCGTAACCGTAGCCACGGTTTCCGTGCTCGTATGGCCACCAAGAATGGTCGTCAAGTTCTGGCCCGCCGTCGTGCGAAAGGCCGTACTCGTCTGACTGCTTCTAAGTAATAAAAGCTAATCTGCTGAGTGGTTAAGCTCGCTTTTCCTAGGGAGTTACGTTTGTTAACTCCCACTCATTTCACTTTCGTCTTCCAGCAGCCACAACGGGCTGGCACGCCGCAAATCACCATCCTCGGCCGCCTGAACCAGCTGGGGCATCCCCGCATCGGTCTTACCGTCGCTAAAAAACACGTCAAACGCGCGCATGAACGCAACCGGATCAAACGCCTAACCCGCGAAAGCTTCCGTTTACGTCAGCACGAGCTACCGGCGATGGATTTTGTGGTGGTGGCCAAAAAAGGGATAGCGGATTTGGATAACCATGCACTGACGGAAGCTTTGGAAAAATTATGGCGTCGCCATTGTCGCCAGGCTCCCGCATCCTGATCGGGCTGGTTCGGGCGTATCAGCTCGTTCTCAGCCCGCTGCTTGGGCCACGTTGTCGCTTCCAGCCAACATGTTCTCATTACGCAATTGAGGCATTACGCAGGTTTGGCATGTTAAAAGGCAGTTGGTTGACATTGAAACGCGTATTAAAATGCCATCCTTTGAACCCAGGTGGCGATGATCCCGTGCCGCCGAAAATCGACGATAACAGAGAACACTAACGATGGATTCGCAACGCAATCTTCTCCTCATCGCTCTGCTGTTCGTGTCTTTCATGATCTGGCAGGCCTGGCAAGTGGACAACGCTCCGCAACCAGCAGCCACCCAGACCACGCAACAGACTGCGAACCCAGCAACCGGTGATGCCGCAAGTTCAGCTGTACCAGGCAGTGGCCAGGGTAAACTGATTACCGTTAACACTGACGTACTGTCGCTGACCATCAATACCCGTGGTGGCGATATCGAGCAGGCTAAACTGTTGGCCTACCCGGATACCCTGGGTTCATCGACTCCATTTACGCTGCTGGAATCCACTCCGTCATTCGTTTACCAGGCACAAAGCGGCCTGACCGGCAGAGACGGCCCGGATAACCCGGCCAACGGCGAGCGTCCTCTGTTTGAGACGGCGCAGGATACCTTCACGCTGGCTGATGGCCAGGATGAACTGCGTATTCCGCTGACCTTTACCGGCAAAGACGGCTCGGTCTTCACCAAGACCTTCGTGCTCAAGCGTAACCATTATGCCGTTGGCGTGGACTACTCCATCGTCAACAAAAGCGCAACTCCGCTGGAACTGACCCTGTTTGGCCAGTTGAAGCAGACTACCGAATTGCCTAAGCATCGTGATACCGGCAGCAACAACTTTGCGCTGCACACCTTCCGTGGTGCGGCTTACTCATCCAGCGAAGACAAATACCAAAAGTATGCGTTCGACAAGGATGAGAACCTGAGCGTCACCACTCAAGGCGGCTGGGTTGCCATGTTGCAACAGTACTTCGCCACCGCGTGGGTGCCGCAGACTCAGGGCAACAACACCTTCTATACAGCCAAGCCAGGTACCAACCTGTCTGCCATCGGCTTTAAAGCTGAACCAGTGATTGTACAGCCAGGCGCTGAGAAGCAGCTGAATGCCACCCTGTGGGTTGGCCCGGAGCTGCAAGATCAGATGGCCCAACTGGCACCGCATCTGGATCTGACCGTCGATTACGGCTGGCTGTGGTTCATCTCCCAACCGCTGTTTAAACTGCTGAAGTTCATTCACAGTTTCATCGGCAACTGGGGCTTCTCGATCATCATCATCACCTTCATCGTGCGCGGCATCATGTACCCGCTGACCAAAGCGCAGTACACCTCGATGGCCAAGATGCGTATGCTGCAACCAAAACTGCAGGCAATGCGTGAACGTATCGGTGATGACAAGCAGCGTATGAGCCAGGAAATGATGGCGCTGTACAAAGCTGAGAAGGTGAACCCGTTAGGGGGTTGCTTGCCGCTGGTTATCCAGATGCCAATCTTCCTGGCCTTGTACTACATGCTGATGGGCTCGGTTGAGCTGCGTCATGCGCCGTTCATTTTGTGGATCCATGACCTGTCGGCGCAAGACCCGTACTACATCCTGCCAGTGCTGATGGGTGTGACCATGTACTTCATCCAGAAGATGTCACCAACCACCGTCACTGACCCGATGCAGCAGAAAATCATGACCTTTATGCCGGTGATCTTCACAGTGTTCTTCCTGTGGTTCCCGTCTGGTCTGGTGCTGTACTATATCGTCAGTAACCTGGTGACCATCGTCCAGCAGCAGCTGATTTACCGCGGGCTGGAAAAACGTGGTCTGCACAGCCGCGACAAGAAGAAAGTCTAGTATTGAGTTAGGCAACACCCGTAGGGGCTTATGCCCCTACGACACAAGTCACGTTGCCAGTAGAGGCGGTCATTAGACCGCCTTTTTGCATATTGTCAGAGAGATAGCCGCTATGAACACCACCGATACCATCGCTGCTCTTGCTACTCCGCCCGGACGCGGCGGTGTCGGCATTCTGCGCATTTCAGGCCGCGGAGCCAAAGACGTCGCCATGGCGGTGCTCGGTAAGCTGCCAAAACCGCGTTATGCCGATTACCTGCCGTTCCGTGATGCCGAAGGCAGCACGCTGGATCAGGGGATAGCACTGTGGTTCCCCGGCCCCAATTCCTTTACCGGTGAGGACGTGCTGGAACTGCAGGGCCACGGTGGGCCAGTGATCCTCGATCTGCTGCTCAAACGCGTGTTGGCGCTGCCAGACATGCGGATTGCCTGCCCTGGGGAGTTCTCGGAGCGCGCTTTCCTCAATGACAAGCTGGATCTGGCCCAGGCCGAAGCCATTGCCGATCTGATCGATGCCAGTTCCGAACAGGCTGCCCGTTCAGCCATGAACTCGCTGCAAGGCGCTTTTTCCATCCGCATCCATCAGCTTGTGGAAGCGCTCACTCACCTGCGCATCTATGTAGAAGCGGCAATCGACTTCCCAGATGAGGAGATCGACTTCCTTTCAGACGGCAAAATCGAAGCCCAACTGAACGGCGTGATGACCGATCTGGACGGCGTGCGGGCCGAGGCGCGTCAAGGCAGCCTGCTGCGTGAAGGGATGAAAGTGGTGATCGCCGGGCGGCCAAACGCCGGGAAATCCAGCCTGCTCAATGAGTTGGCTGGGCGTGAAGCGGCTATCGTTACCGATATTGCTGGCACCACGCGCGATGTATTGCGCGAACATATTCATATCGATGGCATGCCACTGCACATTATCGATACCGCCGGGCTGCGGGAAGCCAGCGACGAAGTTGAACGTATCGGCATCGAACGTGCCTGGAACGAGATCGAACAGGCAGATCGCGTGCTGTTTATGGTGGATGGCACAACCACCGCCGCCACCGAACCCGCCGAGATCTGGCCAGAATTTATGGCACGCCTGCCAAGTACCTTACCGATCACCGTAGTGCGCAACAAGGCCGATATCACCGGCGAGCCATTAGGTCTGAGCGAAGTAAATGGTCACTCACTTATTCGCCTGTCGGCGCGTACCGGTGAGGGGATCGACCTGCTGCGCGACCATTTGAAGCAGAGCATGGGCTTCACCAGCAATATGGAAGGCGGCTTCCTGGCCCGCCGCCGTCACTTGCAGGCACTAGAGCTGGCGGCACAGCATCTGGTGCAGGGTAAAGAACAGTTAGTGAGCGCTTACGCGGGGGAGCTGCTGGCCGAGGAACTGCGGCTGGCACAGCAGGCATTGAGCGAAATCACCGGGGAATTTAGCTCCGATGACTTGCTCGGGCGCATCTTCTCCAGCTTCTGTATTGGTAAGTAACCCAGCGTCCAAAGCCAAGCATTAACTCACTGTTAATACTTGGCTTTTTTATGCGCGACAAATCAGCCCCAAGAGCCACCGCACGGCACTCCGGCTGCGCCGCCATTTTTTCATTCAAGAGAAGAATAATTAAGAAAAGGATTATTCGAATTTTTAATGAAAAATCTTAACGTAATGCTTACTCTAACGTTCCAGTTTTTCATAAGCCTCGGTCATGGAGTGAACAATGGCTTGTCATTTTATCCGATGGGATACGGTTGCAGAGCATTTACAGACCCAACGGCTATCTAACGAGCTGATTGAAAGAACTGCCAGTTTTTCTGTTAAGCGCCGCCGACGTTTTTTGCAAGGCCGTATCCTGTTGGCCGAAATGATATTTTATTTGTATGGTATCCCGATACTTCCCCCGATTGCTACGGCACCGACCGGACGCCCGTGTTTTGCCGATCATCATTTGCCTGACTTCAGCCTCGCCTATGCAGGCAATACCATAGGCGTGCTACTGAGCCTGGAAGGCAAGGTAGGGTTGGATATTGAGGTGATGCGCGCACGGAGCCACAACCTACTGCATCAATACTCCAGCACCACGGAAAACGCGTGGATTGCGGCACAGCACGACCGCTTGGAAGCCGAAACCCAGCTGTGGAGCATCCGCCAATGCGTGCTGAAACTGGCTGGCTTGGGTAACAGCGGCCAGGGCTTGCTGAATTTGCACCCTTTTTCGGGCCAATTACGCTGCAACACCCTGCCCAACGTGCACGTCATGAGTGATGCCGGTGAGTATCTCAGCTGGGCCTGCGCCCATCAGCCTGGCTTGGATCGGCTGATCTGCTGGCAATATGACGAAAGCCAGGGCTTACAGAAATGCGACGAAATTTCACCGCGCAACCCGCCCCTCTCCACACATTTCTTAAAACTGACCAGCCTCGCTTCTGTTACACGTTGAAAGCACCGATTTAACGTCTGCCTTCGGGGGAATATACGAAACAAAACTTTCCTTAACGCATGACTTACTGCTTTGAATTGTAAAAACAGATAAAGACTTAGACTCTACCTAGGATACATCCCCTATTTGCCCTATTATCTGCTGGTTGTTCTAAGCTGAGTCTGTTCATCAGAAAAGGGAGAATCATAATGTCAGAGCAAGCACTAAAGATCGTTACGCTACTGGGGAGCCTGCGTAAAGGCTCTTATAACGCCATAGTCGCACGCGCTTTACCTCAGTTAGCTCCTCAGGGTGTCACTATCGAAGCCCTTCCCTCCATCCGCGATATCCCACTTTACGACGCAGATCTCCAGCAAGAAGAGGCTTTCCCAGCCACGGTAGAAGCCATTGCCGAACAAATCCGCCAGGCTGACGGCGTGATCATCGTAACGCCAGAATATAACTACTCTGTGCCAGGCGGCTTGAAAAATGCCATCGACTGGCTGTCCCGTTTGCCTAACCAACCGCTGGCCGGCAAACCGGTGGCGATCCAGACCAGTTCAATGGGGCCGATTGGCGGTGCACGTTGCCAATATCACCTGCGGCAGATCCTGGTGTTCCTGGATGCCATGGTGATCAACAAACCTGAGTTTATGGGGGGAGTGATACAGAATAAGGTTGATGAGCAAGCAGGTGAACTGGTGGACCAAGGCACGCGGGATTTCCTGACCGGTCAACTGTCCGCATTCAGTGACTATATCCGCCGTGTAAAATAAGCTGCCAGGCGGCGCGCCGAGATAACACTATCGAAGGCGCCGCTTTTAATCGTTTTCTCATTAATATTATTGAAAAATAAAGTTATAAAATTATGCCTTTTTTTATTTTAGCCATATTGTTGGCTTTTTCCACCAGTCCATTGTTTGCCTCACCAATGCTTTATCCTGAGGGAGAAGAGCCACTAGAGCTGCCTATCCATAGTCCGCTGAGTAAGCCATTGCCCCGCTCAGCCTACAGTCAGGAAGATAAAAAAGCCGGAGCCACCTCGTTATACCTGACGCTGATGCGTGAAGATGGCCGTAATATCTGGGCCCCCTTTCAACTGGCTGCATCCTCGGCCGAACAGGGCCAGACCGAGCTAGCCGAACGTTATCTGCAACTTAGCGCCAAGCGAGGATTGTGGTATTACTACAACCTGCTGGAAGATAACGCGTTCAGTAGCATTCAGCAAAGTGACACCTACCGTTCAATTCTGGCAACCACCAAAGCGCGCTATCAGCAACACGCCGCAAAGTTTGAAGGTAAACCTCACTATGCCGTACCGAGTGGCGAGCCCCCAACCGGAGGCTGGCCAACCATCGTCTACCTTCATCCCTACGGGAAAGCCGCCACTATCATCCCAGAGGATCGGTTGCTGTTTACCGAGGCCGGGGTCGCCTATATTGAGATAAACGGCACCCAGATGCTGGAGGAAGGGAGCTTTCGCTGGTCTAACTACAGCTCTACCAGCACCCAGAACGCCATTCAACGCACCCTACAAAGCCTGGGCCCCAAGCTGAAGCTTAATCCCCAACAGGTTTACCTGACCGCCCGTGGTCAGGGGGCGCTACACGCCGCTAACCTGATGGCCAATTATCCGCAGTTTTATTCCGGAGCACTGCTGATTGCCCCGAAGGGCCACCTTCCCCCGGCGAAACATTCACTGGCAGAAAATAAACGCATCATGATTGCCTATTATGATCGGCAGAATTTCAACGATCGGGCATTGGCCCTTAATTTTGCTGACTTGTTCAGATGCAAAAATCAGGTCGAGATTGCCAATTTTGCCGAGGGGGAAGATAGGATAGGTGGCTGGCAGACGCGTTATAACCGGCCGCTACGCTGGATAATGGGTAGAGAACAGGATGCCTCACCAGGCGCTTGAGAGTAACAAGGGGCTTGCGCCCCCTTCGTTGACGGGCATTAATGCCCGTCAACGAACACGATTTTCAGCACGAACAGCAGCGCCACCACAATCACGCAAGGGCTAATCTCACGCCAGCGGCCGGTACCCAACTTCATGATGCAGTAAGAGATAAAGCCCAGGGCAATCCCTTCGGTGATCGAGAAGCTGAAAGGCATCATGGCGGCGGTCACAAAGGCCGGAACCGCTTCGGTCATGTCTTCCCACTTCACCCGCGCCAGGCTGGAGGTCATCAGCACCCCCACATAAATCAGCGCGCCCGCAGCTGCATAGGTTGGCACCATTCCCGCTAACGGTGACAGGAAAATCACCAGCAGGAAGAGAATGCCCGCCACCACGGCGGTCAGGCCAGTACGCCCACCGACGGCCACCCCGGAGGAGCTTTCAATATAGGCGGTAACCGAAGAGGTGCCTGCAAAAGCACCGGCGACCGAGGTGATGCTGTCCACGTACAGCGCCTGCTTCATACGCGGGAACTTACCGCTTTCATCCGTCAGGCCCGCCTTGTCGGTCACGCCGATCAGGGTACCCGAGGAGTCAAACAGGTTGACCAGCATAAAGGAGAAGATCACGCCTGCCAGGCCGATATTCAGCGCTCCGGCGATATCCACCTGGCCGACCACGGAGGTGACATCCGGCGGCATGGAAAACACGCCGCCATATTTCACGTCGCCCAATGCCCAACCGATCAGCGTGGTCACCACGATAGAAACCAGTACCGCCGCATGAATATTACGCGAAGCCAGCACCGCGATAATAAAGAAGCCCAAGGCTCCCAGCAGCACGCTGTGAGAGGTCAGATTGCCTACCGCTACCAACGTATCCGGGTTAGCGACCACGATACCGGCATTTTTCAACCCCATCATGGCGATAAACAAGCCGATACCGCTGGTGATGCCCACGCGCAGGCTCAGCGGGATATTGGCAATCATCCAGTAGCGGATGCGGAAAATAGTCAGCAGCAGGAAACCGATTGCGCCCCAGAAAATAGCGCCCATGCCGACCTGCCATGAAATACCCATCGCACCGACCACCACAAACGCGAAGAACGCGTTGAGGCCCATCGCCGGAGCCAACGCCACCGGCAGGTTAGCCAGCAAACCCATCAGGATACTGCCAAAAGCGGCGATCAGGCAGGTGGTGACAAACACCGCCTGAGTGTCCATGCCCGCCGCGCCCAGGATCTGCGGGTTAACAAACACGATATACACCATGGTTAAAAAGGTGGTGATGCCAGCAATCGTTTCCGTACGTACCGTGGTGCCATGCTGCTTGAGTTTAAACACGCGCTCAAGCAAGCCCTGATTGGCATCAAGGCTGAGATCTTGTTTGCTCATTATAGAATTCCGAAGAGGGATTAGGACTGTCGCTGGCTATCCTATAACAAAAAGCCCGGATTTTGACCTCGCTCACAGGTTTTTTTCGCCATCTTTACGGCTAAAACTGCCAACAACTTGTATTTATTGAGATTGCTCGCCAAAGAGGGACAATCTGCGGCGATCCGGTTAAAGTAACAGCAGTCATGACTTAACCGAGGGCGCTTACCCCAATGAATCAGGTTGAATGTGTTTTATTTGATTGCGATGGCACGCTGGTAGACAGCGAAGTGCTGTGCAGCAAAGCCTATGTACATATGTTTGCCCACTACGGCGTCGAGCTGGCGCTGGAAGAGGCATTTAAAAAGTACAAAGGGATCAAGCTCTACGAGATCATTGAGCGGGTTAACGCCGAGCAAGGGGTAAATTTACCCGCCAGCGATCTGGAGCCGATTTTTCGCCAGGAAGTGGCCCGTCTGTTTGATGCCGAGCTCCAGCCGATTACCGGTGCGCGCGAGCTGCTGGCGCAGATAAATGCCCCTATGTGCACCGTTTCTAACGGCCCGGTGAGCAAAATGCAACATTCTTTAGGGTTAACCGACATGTTGTCCTATTTTGATGACCGGTTGTTCAGCGGCTACGATATTCAACGCTGGAAACCCGATCCGGCCATCGTATTCCATGCCGCCCAACAGATGCAGGTGCCCGTAGAGCGCTGTATTTTGGTGGATGATTCTGTTGCCGGTGCACAGGCAGGGATCGCGGCAGGCATTCCCGTGTTCTACTTCTGTGCCGATCCTCATAATAAACCGATCGATCACCCGTTGGTGACGACGTTTGACGATCTGGCACAGCTGCCTGCGCTGTGGCAACAGCGGGGTTGGCAGCTTACCCGTTAAACCACGTTAATATTCAGCGGGAAAACACCCCGCTGAACTATATCCATTAACGATAGGATCCCAGCGGAACTTCGGCATCAGGCTCATGGGTAATTCTGTTACGCAAGTCCCGGCGTACTATCTCAATCACCCAAAACCAAAATATATGCCCCAAAATTTCTGAAAGGTACTCATCAAAGGGCAGCATTGAAAGCGGGGGAGTCAAACCAAGCAGAGGGAAACTAATGCCATGCACGGCAACGGTGGCAATGATGCCCGCCAACACCCCCTGCCAAAGTTTGATCTTTGGAAAAACTTCGGCAACCAAGCAGTAACCGATAGCAAAGACCAACGAAAATATGACGTGCGTAACCATAACCGGATTAATAATATGCTCAGAAAAGGTATATACCGTACCGGTTGGATCTATCCCAAGATAATCTCTTAAAAAAAGATAGGGCGGGTTAAATTCAGCCCGACCATCACTGAGGGTTCTTGGCGGTAGCGGAACCTCAGCCCCCCACTTGACAAAAGCAGAGAGGATCCCGCCAATAATGCCAACAAACAAGGCAACGCCATAGCGCCGCCGACTTGGATCCGTTTTTATAAATAACGCACTAATTTTCATAATGATAACCATCCAATGGAAATATATAAATCACTCTTGTTTATACTCTAAATAATTCGAGCTGCATGACAAAAGCGCAATGCATTGATCCTAATCATAAATTTAACGTAAAACGATAAAAATTATTAATCCTTATAATACGTCAAGCACCCCCGACCATGTTAATTAGCCAGGGTATAACTACTGTAGCCTGATTAACTAGCCGGTAACGGTGGCCGATTACGCCACCAGCACCAGCTGCGTTTTAGCGCTTTGGTCTGCGGGCTAAGGCGTTTGTTCAGTCCGTTCGCCAGCAGGTCCAACGTCAGGCAGAAAATAAAATAGACCAGCGCCACAAACAGGAACACCTCCATCGGGTAAACCATGCTGCGGTTATTAACCTGCGTAGCCAGGAAGGTCAACTCCCCCACGCCGACAATGTACGCCAGAGAAGTGTCTTTAATCAGCGAGATCCACTGATTGATAAACGAAGGCACCATCATGCGCAGCGCCTGCGGCAAGACGATCATCCGCAACACCTGCCAGCGGTTTAAACCGAGCGATAGCCCCGCTTGCCACTGCCCGGCACCGATTGCTACGATGCCCGCTTTTACCGCATGGGCCAGATAGGCCGAAGCGATCAGCGCCAGCGCACATACCACGGTGGTAATTTCCGGGATATCAACGCCAAACACTATCGGCAGCAGGAAGTAAGTCCAGAAAATCAGCATGATCACCGGAATAGCGCGGAAGAACCCCAGCACCATCGCCAATAACCCAGCCAACACACCGCGTGACATCGTCAATGCGACACCCAGCAGCGTCCCCAGGATCGCCGACGCCAGCCCGGCCATCAGGCTGATCGCTAACGTCAACGCAGCACCGCCCAAAGGCCCATCCGGGAAGGTGCCCCACAGCAGGTAACCCAGGTTTTCCTGGATAACGGTAAAGTCCATCTTAGTGTCCCCCCAGCGGTTTGCGCTGTTGACGCCACATGCCCCAACCTTCCAACAGGGCAATAATGGCGATATACAGCACCGTCGCCACGCCAAACGCCTGGAAGGTTCGCAGAGTTTCGGTTTCCACCTGACGTGAAGCGTAAGACAGCTCAGCAAGGCCAATCGCCATGGTCAGCGATGAGTTTTTAATCACGTTCATGTACTGCCCCAGCAACGGCGGGAAAGCGATTTTCAACGCCTGCGGCAACACCACATAGCGCATCGATTGCCAGCCGGTCAGCCCTAGCGCGTAGGCTGCATGCTTTTGCCCACTGGCGACGCCACGGATGCCGGAACGGATCTCTTCGGCAATAAACGCGGTGGAATAAAGTGTCAGGCCGAAGAACCCTGCCAGGAATTCAAACGAGGGCCACTCGAGCAAACCTAACTGATGGGGGGTATTCAGCCATTGCATGGCGAAGGAGGGCAGGATTTGCCCGGCGGCGAAATACCAGAAGAACAGTTGCACCAGCAGAGGAGTATTGCGAAATAGTGCGCTGTAGGCCACCGCCAGCCAGCTCAAGGGGCGCAGGCTGCTGTCTCTCATCGCCGCCAGGCCAAAACCCAGCAGCGTTGCCGCCAGCCCGGCACAGGCCGACAGCCATAAGGTCATCAAGAAGCCATTCCATAGCCAGCTCAGATACTGCGGCGCCAACAGCCAGTCTGAGAGTTGTTGCAGATTCATACGAGGTACTTCCCCCCTCACCCCAACCCTCTCCGCCACGGTACAAAACCGGGGAGAGGGAGCAGGGAGATTAGGCTTTAGGTTGCTGATCCAACGGGCCGATCTTGAAATCGCCACGCGGTTGGGCGGATTTGGTTTCCGGGCCGAACCAGCGATCGTAAATCTTCACCGCATCGCCGTCTTTTTCCAGTTTGATCAAGGTATCGTTAACGGTAGCCGTCAGACGATCTTCGCCTTTCGGGATGCCAACGCCCTGATATTCTTTGGTGATGCTGAACGGAGAGATTTCAAAGTCGGCTTTTTGCGCCGCCGGCAGGTTGCCCAGCAGGCCAACCAACTTGGCATCGTCCTGGGTGATGGCCTGAACGTTGCCATTACGCAGGGCGACAAACGCCAGTGGAGTATCGTCGTAAGAGATCACTTTGGCCGTTGGGTAGTGCTCACGCAAGGTGATTTCCTGCACGGTGCCTTTATCTGCACCGATGCGCAGCTTCTTGATGTCTTCAGGGGTTTTCAGCACGCCCTTATGAGCAATGAATTTCTGGCCGGTAGCAAAATAGGGCACGCTGAAATTCACCTCTTTGGCACGCTCGTCGGTGAAGGTGAAGTTGGCTGCGATCAGATCGACCTTTTTGGACACCAGCAGAGGAATACGGTTAGCCGGGTTGGTAGCACGCAGTTCAACCTTGACGCCCAGCGCCTTACCGATGGCTTCGGCCACATCCACATCATAACCCACCAGCTTTTTGCTTTGCGGATCGACATAACCAAACGGTGGGTTGCTGTCGAATACCGCAATACGCACCACGCCCGCTTTTTGAATATCATCAAGTTTATCGGCATGTGCCACGCCAGTGGCAAGGCTGGCTAACAGAGATAAGGCTAAGACGCGCTGTTTCATGAAAGGCTCCCAAGTGATTGATGTCCCGCTGGCTGATAAGCTAGCAAGCCTCACTTAGGTCAGGAAATAATATTAAACGCTATAGTTATAACCTTTTTAACTTTATGGTTTTTAAATGGCATAAAGGCGCCGTTTTCAGCGCCTTCTTGGATAAATCACTGGTTGAATTACGCTTTTTTCTCGTCTTTACCGTCTGACAACAGCTTGTCCAGCGCGTCGCCACCGATATGGCGGAAGTCCTGGCCTTTGACGAAGTAGAAGATGAATTCGCAAATATTCTGGCAGCGATCACCGATACGCTCGATAGAGCGGGCACAGAACAGCGCCGTCAGCACGCTTGGAATGGTGCGCGTATCTTCCATCATGTAGGTCATCAACTGGCGCACAATGCCTTCATATTCTTGATCGACCTTCTTGTCTTCGCGGTAAATCCGGATCGCTTCATCCAGATCCATACGCGCAAAGGCATCCAGCACGTCGTGCAGCATCTGCACGGTGTGGCGGCCCAGTGACTCCAGGCTGACCAGCAACGGCTGATGCTGGTGCGAAAATTTCTCCAGTGCGGTGCGACAGATCTTGTCCGCTACGTCGCCGATGCGTTCCAGCTCGGAAATGGTCTTGATGATCGCCATCACCAGGCGCAGATCGCTGGCGGTGGGCTGGCGTTTGGCAATGATGCGCACACAGGCTTCATCGATCGCCACTTCCATCATATTGACCTTGGCATCTCCCTCAATCACCCGCTTGGCCAGTTCACCATCCTGGTTATGCATCGCGGTAATGGCGTCGGTCAGCTGTTGCTCCACCAGCCCGCCCATGGTCAGCACTTGGGTGCGGATGTGCTCGAGTTCAGCGTTGAACTGGCCGGAAATGTGTTTGTTTAAATTCAGGTTATCCATGATGCATCCTAATCAACCATAGCGGCCAGTAATGTAGTCTTCGGTCTGCTTTTTCTGTGGCGCGGTAAACAGAGTGTCAGTATCGCTGAACTCGATCAACTCACCCAGATACATAAATGCGGTGGAGTCGGAACAACGCGCCGCCTGCTGCATATTGTGGGTCACGATCACCACGGTGTAGTCAGACTTCAGCTCGCTGATCAGCTCTTCAATCTTGCCGGTGGAAATCGGATCCAGCGCCGAACAAGGCTCATCCAGCAACAGCACTTCCGGGCGAATGGCAATGCCGCGCGCAATGCACAGGCGTTGCTGCTGGCCGCCGGACAGGCTGTAACCGCTTTGGTGCAGCTTGTCCTTGGTCTCGTTCCACAGTGCCGCCTTGGTCAGCGCCCACTGGACACGCTCGTCCATATCCGCACGGGACAGCTTCTCGAACAAGCGCACGCCAAAGGCGATGTTGTCGTAAATCGACATCGGGAACGGCGTTGGCTTTTGGAACACCATGCCCACCTTGGCACGCAGCAGCGCGATGTCCTGGTTATCCGTCAAGATGTTTTGCCCATCCAGCAGGATATCGCCTTCGGCGCGTTGTTCCGGGTAGAGCTGGTACATCTTGTTGAAGGTTCGCAGCAGCGTCGATTTGCCACAGCCAGACGGGCCGATAAACGCGGTCACCTTATTCTTGGCGATATCCAGCGTGATGTTTTTCAGCGCATGGAATTTGCCGTAGTAAAAGTTCAGATCGCGTACCTGAATTTTGCTGCTGGAACTGGAGTCAACCATACTCATCAAGACTTCTCTCTTTTCACGGTGTCGCCTGAGCGGCACTTAAATTTTTATGAATGCTTTTTCTTGGCGAAAATCACACGCGCCAGGATATTCAGTAACAGTACGCACAGGGTGATCAACAGCACCCCGGCCCAGGCCAGTTGTTGCCACTCGGCAAACGGGCTCATAGCAAACTTGAAAATGGTGACCGGCAGGTTGGCGATCGGCTGCATCAGGTCGGTGCTCCAGAACTGATTCGACAGCGAGGTAAACAGCAATGGGGCTGTTTCCCCGGCGATACGCGCAATCGCCAGCAGCACGCCGGTGATAATGCCGGAGACCGACGCTTTCAGCGTAATGGCGGAAATCATGCGCCATTTCGGTGTCCCCAGCGCATAGGCCGCTTCACGCAGCGTGTCCGGTACCAGCTTGAGCATGTTCTCGGTGGTGCGGATCACGATTGGGATCTGCAACAGAGCCAGCGCAATAATTCCGGCCCAACCGGAGAAGTGCTCCATCTTCGCCACCACTACGGTGTACACGAACAGGCCCACGACGATCGATGGCGCGGATAACAGAATATCGTTGATAAAGCGGATCACTTCCGCCAGCCAGGATTTACGGCCATATTCCGCCAGATAAATACCCGCCATGATGCCCAGCGGAGTGCCGAAGATGGTTGCCCACAGGATCAGCAAGCCGCTACCGGCGATGGCGTTAGCCAGACCACCGCCCGCAGTATTCGGCGGCGGCGTCATTTCGGTAAACAGCGCCAGCGACATGCCGTCGATGCCCTTGGTGATGGTCGAGAACAGGATCCACACCAGCCAGAACAGGCCAAAGACCATAGTCGCCATCGACAGGAACAGTGCCAGACGGTTTTTCTGCCGACGCCAGGCCTGCATTTTGCGGCGGCTTTCCGCCAGTGCTACCGGGTTTTGCATATCCATCGTTGCCATGTTAGCGACCCTCACGCTTGGCCAGACGCATCACCATCAACTTCGACAGCGCCAGGACGATAAAGGTGATCACAAACAGGATCAGGCCCAGTTGCATCAATGCAGAGGTATGCAGCCCGGATTCCGCTTCGGCGAATTCGTTGGCCAGCGCCGAGGTGATGCTGTTGCCCGGCATATACAGCGAGAAGCTGTCGAGCTGGTAGGTGTTACCGATAATAAAGGTTACTGCCATGGTTTCCCCCAGGGCACGCCCCAGGCCGAGCATCACACCGCCGATCACGCCGTTTTTGGTGAACGGCAGCACAATGCGCCAGATCACTTCCCAAGTGGTGCAGCCGATGCCATAGGCCGACTCTTTCATCATCACCGGGGTTTGTTCGAACACATCACGCATTACCGCCGCAATGTAAGGGATAATCATAATGGCCAGGATCACCCCGGCAGCCAGAATACCGATACCAAATGCCGGGCCGGAGAACAGCTCGCCAACGATCGGGATACCGGACAACACTTCCCCCACCGGGGTTTGGAAATATTTGGCGAACAGCGGGGCAAACACGAATAGACCCCACATGCCGTAAACGATGCTCGGGATCGCCGCTAACAGTTCTATCGCGATCCCCAATGGGCGCTTGAGCCAGTTAGGGGCCAACTCGGTCAGGAACAGGGCAATACCAAAACTGACCGGTACGGCGATAATCAGTGCAATCACCGAGGTGACGACCGTGCCGTAGATCGGTACCAGCGCACCAAACTGTTCGGCTGGCGCATCCCACTCTTTGGTCCACAGGAAGGCAAAACCGAACTTCTGCATGCTTGGCCAGGAGGCGATAATCAGCGAGACAATGATGCCACCCAGCAACAATAGGGTAATCAGCGCCGCCAGTCTGACCAGCGCGCTGAAGATGATGTCACCGTTTTTACCCGGTGCTTTAATGGTCGGCTTGTACTCAGCCATAGATTACTCTTCTGTTTAAAGCTTGGAGGGCCCGGCACGCCAGGCCCCCGACAATCAGGTTGAGGCGCGGTCTTCCGCACCCCCTGCGTTGTTAGAACAAGGCCTTACCGGAGCTGTCTTTGACGTTGGTCTTCCAGGCAGCACGGATTTGCTCAACCACTTCGGCAGGCAAGGCGGCGTAATCCAGTTCGCTGGCCTGTTTGGCACCGGCCTTGTAAGCCCAGTCAAAGAACTTCAGTACTTCAGCGCCCTGCTCAGGCTTCTTCTGCTCTTTGTGCACCAGGATGAAGGTGGTAGAAGTGATTGGCCAGACGTTGTCGCCTTTCTGGTTGGTCAGGTCCTGCGCGAAGGTTTTGCTCCAATCCGCGCCTTTGGCTGCGGCGCTGAAGCTCTCTTCGGTTGGGCTAACCGGTTTGCCATCGGCAGACACTAATTTAGTGTAGGCCAGGTTGTTCTGCTTGGCGTAAGCGTATTCGACATAGCCGATGGAGCCAGGCAGACGCTGAACGAACGCGGCGATGCCGTCATTGCCTTTGCCACCCAGGCCGGTTGGCCAGTTAACGGTTGAACCCGCACCAATTTTCTCTTTCCACTGCGCGTTAGCCTTGGCCAGATAGCTGGTGAACACGAAAGAAGTCCCAGAACCATCAGCACGACGTACCACGGCGATAGCCTGATCCGGCAGCTTAACGCCTGGGTTCAGTTTAATGATCGCCGGGTCATTCCATTTTTTGATGTTGCCCAGGTAGATATCCCCCAGGGTTTGACCATCCAGAGTCAGCTCACCGGATTTGATGCCCGGAATATTTACCGCCAGTACCACGCCACCGATCACGGTAGGGAACTGGAACAGGCCGTCCGCAGCCAGTTTTTCATCGGACAGCGGGGCATCAGAAGCACCAAAATCAACGGTGTTGGCGATGATTTGCTTCACACCACCAGAGGAACCGATCCCCTGATAGTTAACCTTGTTGCCGGTTTCTTTCTGATAAGAATCTGCCCACTTGGCATACACCGGAGCGGGGAATGTCGCACCTGCACCGGTCAGGCTAGCAGCAGCGAAGGCGGACACAGAGGCCAAAGAGAAAGTCGCTGCCACAATACTGGCGACGGTGGTACGCATCAGTTTCATAATCCCTCCTAATGGGATATTCAAAATCGACCTTGGGTCGTTTTCATCAGAGTAAGTATTGCTGCAGGAGGGAAAATAGGACAGTTTGGTGACAGTAAAATGTACTAAATATGACATTTTTATGACAGTCATTCACACAACAACAAGAGGATCACTCCTAGAAATAAAGAAGAATTAGCTTATCCATATAGGATAATCACCGCTTATCAGAAAACACCGCAATCGTTCCTAGAAAAAAGCCCAGAAACCCCATAAAAAAACAGCCTCACCGCTATTCTTTTCGACCTTAACGACGCTTGATGAGTATAAGAGAAAACCCATTAAATCATTACCGTAAATAACTCAACACCGACCAATAATCAGTTTATTCCCAAGCAAAGCCCCTAACAAAAGCGCCTCAAAAAATAACAAAAGTCAATAAACAAAAGCTCAACAGAAATAAAATAATTGCAGATGGGCGTAGCGGTAGGTTAGATTATTAAAATAACCACACCATGCATTATCAACGTAAATTTTCACTAACAACCATAGTCATTAGTCATTCATTTAAAAAGAGACAATTCCTATTCAGGGATAAAGGGATTTACAGTAGGGAGTGCTGAATGCGTGAATATCAAGTTCCAAAAATCGTTTTTTATTCTCATGACACTATGGGGCTAGGGCATGTCAGAAGGAACCTGTTGCTGGCCAGTGAGTTACTGTCCGTCATGCCGGAAGCCGAGGTGCTATTAATCAGCGGCGTCCATGAGTCCGGCAGCTTTCACTTACCCAAGGGAGCGGACATTATCACCTTGCCCACCTATTTTAAAACCGCTGAAGGCGAGTATTACCCCCGCTCCCTAGGTAGGGATGTCCAGCGCCTGACATCTCTGCGAGCTGACATTATCCAGGCGGCAATGAAAACATTCAAACCCGATATTTTTATTGTCGACAACGTTCCCAGGGGCGCAATGTCTGAATTAGACAGCGTATTACCGACACTGGTAAAAAATGGTACCCATCTGGTACTAGGCTTACGTGATATTGTTGACGATCCTGCGACCGTAAGGCGACAATGGGAAAAATTAAATAACATTGAGACTATTCGCAATTACTTTTCCTCTATTTGGATATATGGCGATAAATCATTTTATAATTTAGCTCAGGCTTATCACTTTGATGGTGATACCTGCCAGAAAATTTCATTTCTTGGTTACCTGGATGCCACCCGTCGCCCACGTCAGCAAGCCAAACCCCAGGCAATCGTGCCCGGTATCCGGCAGCCCTATGCACTTTGCCTGGTGGGCGGAGGCCAGGATGGTTTTGAGCTGGCCACCACCTTTGCCAACGCCACCTTTCCCACCGGCATGATGGGAGTGTTGATTACCGGTTCAATGATGCCCGTCGAGCAACGGGAAGAGCTGCAAAGGATCGCCGCCAAACGTCATGACCTGCTGGTGGTACGGTTTGTGGCCGAACCTTTGGAGTTATTGCGTCAGGCGGAATGCCTGGTGGCCATGGGGGGCTATAACACCACCACAGAAATTTTATCCTTCCACAAGCGTGCCTTGATCGTCCCCCGCGTTACCCCTCGCCAGGAACAATGGCTACGCGCTAGCCGGTTGG
The DNA here is from genome assembly GCF_023282985.1 of Serratia silvae. GTDB lineage: Bacteria > Pseudomonadota > Gammaproteobacteria > Enterobacterales > Enterobacteriaceae > Chania > Chania silvae. The sequence goes on from NZ_JAGQDC010000004.1 coordinate 318,702, forward strand.
CGGAGATGCAACTGGTGTCTTGCCTACATCCTGACCACCTAAGTCTACCGATCCTCAACCACTGGCTGACAGAACAAAGTACGCCACAAAATCCACGTCATGTTTTGAATTTTAATGGGCTGGAGACCTTTACCAACAAAGTTAAAGCGCTGTTCCAATCCAGCAACGCCGTAGCAAAAACCAGACAGGAGACGCTCCATGAAATCTGACCCACAGACACCGCCAATTTATGTGGGTTACGTCGTCAAACGTTACCCCCGGTTTTCCGAAACCTTCGTGGTGAACGAGATCCTGGCGCATGAACGTGCTGGAGCAAAAGTCGCTATTTTTGCGCTTGGCCCTGTGGACGAGCCACACTTCCAGCACGATATTGCCGAAGTACGGGCGCCGGTCACACGGCTCAACGACAAGCAGCGCAATTGCGAAAGCTTTTGGGCGCTATTGCAGCAGGCTCATCAGCAACTGCCCGACTTTGCCAACAACCTGTTCCTGGCACAGCACCACAACATTCACGAGTTTGCCCAAGCCATCATGCTGGCCCTGGCGGTGCGTGCACAAGGTATCCAGTGTCTGCATGCCCATTTCGCCACTCGCGCCACCACTGTAGCACGGCTGGCGGCCAGGCTAAGCGGGATCAGCTATACCTTTACCGCCCATGCCAAAGATATCTATTATCCGTATGAGGAAACCACGGATATGGCCCGCAAGCTGCGCGATAGTGCCCGAGCGATTACTGTTTCCGATTACAACCTGGCCTACCTCAAACAGCAATATGGCCGAGATGCCGATAAGGCAATCAGAGTCTATAACGGCATCGATCTGGCTAAATTCCCTTATCAGGCACCCGCCAACCAAACCCGCCATATTTTGGCGGTTGGCCGCCTAGTCGCCAAGAAAGGTTTCGACATCCTGATTGAAGCACTGAGCCTGCTACATTCACGCGGCATTGAATTTCGCGCAACGATAGTAGGTTATGGCCCGTTACAAGATGCGTTGGCGACACAGATTCAAACAGCAGGGATAGCACACAAGGTCACTCTGGCGGGTCCATTACCTCAGCCCGGCATCATTTACGCCATGCAAAATGCCGCGATGGTAGTGGCTCCCTGTGTTGTGAGTGAAGAGGGTGACCGGGATGGCTTGCCAACCATCTTGCTGGAGGCCATGGCGCTGGGAACCCCCGTCATCTCAACGCGGGTCGCTGGTATCCCAGAATTGGTCACAGAAGGTGAAACCGGGCTTTGCGTCGCTCCTCAGGATCCTCATGCCCTCGCCAAAGCAATGTTACGCCTGCTCGATGAAGCCCCCACCGGTCTTGCTTTATCGCTACGGGCCAGAAAGCGTATTGAGCAGCACTATGACATCGACAAAAACACCACCCAGCTACGCGCCATCTTTCGAGCCAGCGCTCGACCCATACCTGCTACCCAAGGAGGCCAATCGTGAAAGTCGCTTATCTCTGTGCCGATCCCGGCATTCCGGTATTTGGCCACAAGGGCGCATCGATACATATTCAGGAAGTCCTGCGCGCCCTGCTGGCTCAAGGGATGACGATTACGCTGTTTGCCCAACGCCTTGGCGGGCCGGTACCCGCTGAGTTTCAAGAGATCAACATTGAGCCACTGCCGCCCTTGTCAGCTAATACCCACAGGGAGGAGCGTGCACGCCAGGCACTGGAAGCGAATAGCTGGGTGACCGAACAGTTGGCGCTTACCGGGCCTTACGATGTGATCTATGAGCGTTATTCTTTGTGGAGCCATGCGGGTATGACCTTTGCCCGTAAAGCGGGCATCACCGGTATTCTGGAAGTGAATGCGCCATTGATCGAAGAACAGCGTAAATATCGGCAACTCCCCCTGGAGCAGGAGGCCGAGCAAACATTACGCCAGGTGCTCACGAACGCCGACACTATCATCGCTGTATCCCCTGGGGTAAAAACCTGGCTGGAGAATTTCCCAGAGTCAGGGAATAAGATCCATGTGGTGGCCAACGGCGTCGATCCGGCAAGATACCCAGCGCGAAAAGCGGTACGGAATAATCCGGCGGTGATTGGTTTTGTAGGTTCACTGAAGCCTTGGCATGGCGTTCAGACTCTGGTTGAAGCCTTTCATCTCCTGCACCAGCGTGGCCGCCCTGTCCGGCTTTCCATCGTCGGTGACGGCCCCGAATATCTGCAACTGCGCACCCAATTGACGCAGTATGGGTTACTCTCTTTCTGTCACTTCACCGGTGCCGTCGATCACCTCAACGTGCCAACGTTACTGGCAGCGATGGATATCGCCGTCGCTCCCTATCCGCAGCTGGCCGGGTTCTATTTCTCACCGCTGAAAATCTATGAGTACATGGCCGCCAGACTACCGGTGATCACCACCCGGGTCGGACATCTGCCTGAGGTGGTATCAGAAGGCAAAACCGGGCTGCTGGTTCCACCGGATGATGCCCTGGCGCTGTGCATTGCGATTGAGCACCTGTTGGACGATGTTCCGCTCTGCCAGCAGCTGGGGGATGCAGGGCGGCAACAGGTAGAACAAAACCAGAGTTGGCAGAGCATCACTGCGCTAATCTGGCGCTTGGCGGGGTTGAAGTGAATAGCCACAAAGCAAAAATGTTACGCCTCTTCCTGCCCTACATCCGTAAACAGCGAAGGTTGATCCAAAGCGCCTTTCTGGCGCTGTTGCTGGCATCCGGTATACGTTTACTGGAGCCTTGGCCGTTGGCATTTGCCATCGATCTCATTTTGGCAGAAGTCTCAGACAGACCCGTGTCCGGCAAGTTGGCCACTTATGGTGACTGGAGCATCCAGACCGGGCTGTGGTTGTGCGCAGGCGGCGTCTTCGTTATTGCCATCCTTAAGGCCGCCATCAGCTATTTCAGCACCATTGGCCTGGCGTTGGCAGGTAGCCGAGTGCTCAGCGAGATCCGCCTGGATCTGTTTGCACACCTGTTACGCCTCCCCCTAAAGTTTCATCATCAGGCCAGAACCGGCGATTTGACGATGCGCCTGATCAACGACATCGCCATGCTGCGCGAGGTGACCGTTACCGCACTCATGCCGCTATTGTCGAGCATCGTGATCCTGCTAGGCATGTTCGGCATTATGCTGTTTCTTGACTGGAAGCTGACGCTGATCACCCTGCTGCCGTTGCTATTGCTGGTATGGATGACCCGCAGCGCCAGCCAGAAAATCAGCCACGTCAGCCGTGGGCAACGTAAACGGGAAGGGGCTTTGGCCGCCAAGGCAGCGGAATACCTCGGTGGCATCGCGACGGTGCAAGCCCTGTCGCTGGAGTCGGCGACGATGAAAAGCTTTCGCGGCGACGATGCACAAAGCCTACAACAGAACGTGCAAACCAAGCGCCTGTCCGCCGGGTTGGAACGCCGGGTAGATATCCTGATCGCGTTCACCACCGGGTTAGTGTTGTTAAACGGCGCCATGGAAGTCCTGGCTGGCCGCATGTCACCGGGCGATCTGCTGATCTTCCTGTCCTATCTGAAGAATACCTTCCGTCCGGTAAGAGAATACGCCAAGTACACCGGGCGCTTATCAAAAGCGATCACGGCAGGAGAGCGTATTGTCGATCTGCTGCACCACCAGCCAGCGATCATCGAACGCCCCAATGCGAACGAATTGGCCGCCGCGCCTGGGGATATCCGTTTTGACAACATCCATTTCAGCTATCAAACAACAGCAGAGACAGAGTTTACACAGACGCTGCAAGGGGCTAGCTTCTATATCCCCCCTGGTCAAAGCGTTGCGGTAACCGGGCCTTCTGGCGCGGGTAAGTCCACCCTGATCAGCCTATTGCTACGCTTGTACGATCCAGGCTCCGGGTGCATCGAGATCGGTGGCCGGGATATTCGCGATTATACCCTCAGCAGCATTCGCCAGCGGATAAGCTATGTTCCGCAAGATAACCTGCTATTTGGCGTCACGGTTCGCGAGAATATCAATCTGGCAGCCCATAGTGAGGTCACAGAAGAACAAACTATCGCGGCCGCACGCCTGGCCAATGCCCATGATTTTATCATGGCCCTACCGCAGGGGTACGACACCGTCATCAGCGAGAGAGGAAGCTCGCTGTCTGGCGGGCAACGCCAGCGCATTGCTATCGCCCGGGCTGCCATCAGACAAAATTCAATCCTGATACTGGATGAACCTGGCGTCGGGCTGGACAGCAAAAACGAAAATGCCGTCATAGAGGCCCTGTCACGGTTGATGCATGGCCGCACCAGCCTGGTCATCACGCACAACCTGTCTTTCGCCAGCAGAGCCGATCGCATCCTGTTTCTGGATCAGGGAACGGTCGTTGAGCAAGGCACACATGACGAGCTGCTGGCCCAGCAGGGCCGTTATTGGGAATTGTGGCAGTTACAACGGACAGTCTGAATCAAGCCAGGAGGCAAAGTAACCCCTATGACAAAACATGCAGCCGAACTTCGCATCATAGCTCAGGATCCCCAGCTACCCGGTTTGGCGTTGCTGCTGGATAACGACGCCCTGCTCCAAGCGCTACGGTGTCTGCCCCCCTTGCAAGATGCCCAATTCGTAACGCTAGACTATTTACGCTATAAACCCGGCAATAGCTGTGCCGCAAGCCTGACAGTGACGCTGGGTTCACAGCAACGCAAAACCTATTTTGCCAAAGCGTTGACCGCCGAGCGGTTTATTCAGTCCTGGCAACATCCCAAACGACAGGCTCTGATCGCCGCTGGCGATCCAGATGCCCCACTGGCTCTGCACGCGAGTGCCATCCTGCTGCAACATCCGTTACACGATCGTACCCTACGTTTTCTGCATTTACTCAAACATGACGAGACGCGTCAGGCGTTATTTCGCCAGCTTTTACCCTCCTTCAACGAGGTGGAGCATATCGACTGGCGTTTTCTACGCTATAAACCAGAGCGCCGTACCATCATCCAACTTTCCTGCCAGAATAAGCCCATTGCCATACTGCGCTGCGCCTGTGCAAAAGAGTATGGGCGAATGCTACAGGGAACGGCGGTAGGCGCAGCTTTAGGTCATATCTCACTGCTTGGCAGCCTCGGCAATCAGCGGATGCTGGCAACGCGTTGGATCGCAGGCGAGAGCCTGGGGCCAGAACATAGCGGAACGCTCTCTCTGAGCGCCATGGAGGCGGCCGGTAGCGCCTTGGCTCAAGTCCATTGCACACCGTTTTCGCTTCCCAAGGCATCGGGCAGCAATGAGAACATCCAGGCATTATGGCGCGTGCTGAATATCCTTACCGTTATCCACCCATCGGGTGCCGTACGCTATCATGAATTGGCCACCAAAATCGCTCAATACCTGATGGCTTGCCGAATCGAGCCGGTACTGATCCACGGTGATTTTTCCGCCGATCAGGTGGTGAAACCCGCCGACGGTGGCGCACTGCACATTATCGATTGGGATCGTTGTACTTACGGCGCTCCCCTGATGGATTTAGCCTCGTTTCAGGCACGTCTGGAACTCCAGGCCATTGATAAAACCCTGCAATACCCCTCGGTTGACAGCGTGATGAACGCTTTTTTGTCCGGTTATTCGGTCACCCGTACCAGCCCGGTGGATAAGCAGGCTCTGGCCTGGTACGCCGCCTGGGCGCTAATGTGTCTGGCGACTGAGCCATTTCGTACACGGGCTGAGGATTGGCCTGAGCAGATCGAGGCATTACTCGATCGTGTACAACAACTGCTAGCCCAGCCCACCTCGACAGTCTTTTTGCCAGCGGAAAAGTTGCTGGTGCAACTCAGTACCCCATCAATCATGGCACAACCGCTGATCGCGGCATTGAACCTGCCCCCACAAAGCCGATTACAGGCTTGTAGGATAGTACGGCATAAGCCGGGCCGACGTGCCATTATCCACTATCAGATCGCCGATCCAGACCATCGCCAACCGCATGAGGTATTGGGGAAATACAGTAAAAAGGGGGTAAACCGTGCCGCCTTTGACTATCAAAAGCGCCTTTGGCGACAGGGTTGGCATGGCGCAGCCCCCTTCACCGTCCCCGAGCCACTAGCCCTGCTGCCCGAGTGGAATATCTGGCTGCAACGTAAGGTCGATGCCGTTGCTTTAACCGAACTGCTCATCCCCAGCGAGCCACGGCTAGCCGAGTTGGGAACACAGGTAGGTAAGGCATTAGCCGCATTACACCAGCATCGAGGGCTACAACTTGCCGTAGCGGCAAAAACGTGGCGTATCGCCGACGAACTGGCGGTATTACAGCAAGGCTTGCACAAAGTGGCGGCGTTATATCCACATTGGCAAATCCGCCTAGATCGCCTGCTGCGTGCTTGTGAACATGCAAGCCTGCCGTTAAACAGGGAAAAAACCTCCTGCGTTCATCGCGATTTTTACCCCGATCAGGTCCTGATAAATAACCAACACCCTCTACGGCTTACCCTGCTGGATTTTGATTTGTGCTGCACCAGTTCCCCGGCTCTGGATGCAGGCAACTATCTGGCACATGTGCGAGAACTGGCGTTACGCCGGTATGGTGATATTCACGCGTTAGATAGTCATGAGCAGGCGTTTACCACCGCCTTTCTCACTGATTCACCGGAGGTGGCTCCGCGATCCATTATGACATTTACCACCTTGGCGTTAACCCGCCATATTTTTCTAAGCACGCAGTTTACCGAGCGGCACCATACCACAGCGACGTTGATCGCTCTGTGTGAACAAGCCCTGGCTAAGGAACTAAAACAGGAATAGGGATATGTTGATACGTTGCAATCGTTTTACCCACTCGATGGGGCTGGGGTTATTGTTAACACCGCTTTTTTCCTTGGCGGATGAGGTGCCTGGCCTTTTCTATAAAGATCAGGAAAAAAGTGCTCTGCTGGCGGCCATTATAGAACAGGACATCCCGGGTCTTCTCCAACTGGATAGCAACGATCATATTGAAATTATTGATTCCAATAACGACACCAAACGACCACCCCAAAGCCCCGAACCCGTGAAGGTGATCAGCATCAATCTCCGGACCAAGATGGAGGTGTTCAATCTGCGCAACAAGAAATTAAGACACGGGGATAAAAGAGAAAACGAACTGGCCCACGAGCCGTCGCTGCGGATGAATGTGGGGGTGATGGAAAATAACCCGATTTATGGCCGCGCGGAAATCGAATGGCAACGAAAAACCAAACGAAAATCGGCGGCACAGCCGGAAAGGCAGACCAAGCTGGAGCTGAATCAGGCTTACGTGGGTTTGACCGAAGATATCATTCCTTATACCCATCTACGTCTTGGGCGTTGGCTATACCGTGATGAACGCGAGTGGCTGTTTGATGAAAATCTGGATGGGGTAGTTGCACAGAGCAAGCTGGGTGACTGGCATCTGGAGGCTCTGGGGGGCAGGGTAAACTACTGGCAGAAAGATTTGCTCGATAGCTCAACCCGCAGTTTCGAGCCGGTGAATATCGGTAGCCTGATATTACGCAAAAAAATAGCGAGTAAGTGGCAGGTGGGGGCTTATACGGTCGCCCAATACCATGGCGATAATCACGATCGGCAGCTCAATATCGGCCTGCGCTCCCATAACCCTGCCAAAAAGGGACTGCAGCACTGGTTTGAGCTGGGTATGTCTGAAAAGCGTCAATCAGATAGCGATAAACGAGGTTATGCAGTCGATTTAGGGGGAACCTATCGATTTGAAGATCGGGCGCTAAAACCACGAGTGACGCTAGGCTATGCCTTCGGTAGCCAAGACTACCGGCAAACGGGTTTACATTCCAATGAGGCCACCTTAGGTGGCGGTAGCAAATTCAAGATATACGGTGAAACATTAAATCCCGACCTGACAAATATCCATATCTTCACCGCCAGCCTGGGAATGGACCTCTCCCAGCAGGCAACCCTGGACGTCGTCTACCACCGTTATCATCAGGCCCGACTAAGCGATTTTGCCAACAACCAGACTGATTTATCCAGCAAATACGATCGCCAGAATACCCGCTATCTGGGTTCTGGAGTCGATATGGTTTTAGGGTGGAAGCCAACGGATAACACCAAGGTTGAGGCTATCGTCGGAATGTTCTCTCCATCCAAACGCTTTACCTCTGCCAGTAGCCCCCACAGCCCTCGCAGTGAGAACGCCTATTCTATTGGGCTAGAAGCCGAACTCAGATTCTGAAACAGAGACTAAAAGCGATCAGGCGACGATGCAGGGCCAATGATGCAGGTCGACGATGGGCACCGTTACCGTCTGCTCCAACTAACCATTCCCAACACCCCCACCATCTGCTGCTGGTGGAACAATCCGTACAGTTGCAGCCAACCTTGCTGGGAGAGCTGCGCCAACAGCTCGAGGGTCTGGCGAACGGATCATCAAAGTATGCTGGGAATAACGCTGTAATGCCTGTTGCCGCAATGCGTCGGTATCCAGGGATTGCCAATGGCTGCTGATCGTTCAACTCATCAGGCTTTGGTACTTATGATGCAGTTCAAATAGCAACCGCCGTTCGGGCAGCAGCCACTTGGTAGGCCCGATATACGCAGCAAACGCGTGGGAGAGGAAGATCTCTTCACTGGTGGGGATCAGCAGCTCAATATCATGTTGGTCGAGATAACCTTGCAGCTGCTGTTGATAACCGGCAAGCAGGTCTTTTAGATGGGCTGAAGATACGCATTACTCGCCATCTCTCAAATGTCTTTTTTTAGACACTTGTCCACATGAACGCAATGTGTAGGTGTTAGCAAGTAGGCTGAACTTGGGCTATATCCACTTGGGTAACAGTAGGATGTAACAACGTGAAATCGCCGAGAGCTTATTATGCGATCTATGTTACAGAGAAACAAAATGCCCTTGTACGCCACTGTGATTTTTGAGTTTAATAGCTATTAATACAATGTGACCTGCTCCCCGTTGATTAGTACACCCCGATGTTAGTAATGTCTTCATAAGCCACATGAGGACATCCCCATGAAG